>NZ_JACLZI010000006.1 GCF_014280935.1 Aquibacillus kalidii | reverse complement strand
GTGTTCTTTGCGACCGAGGAGGCTCAGCGCGAGCCCACGGAAAGCGAAGTGAGTTTCCGTAGCGGCACCTCATAAGTTACTTCGTATTTTATACATATTACGTAATAACATTTGAAATGTTTTGGGGATGTAGTTTTGTTTGGGGGACTAAGTAGTGTTAGATGCTATCTACTGAATACTATAAGGTTTGTCAGAGGGTAAGAAAAAAGCATCTAAATAATTTCAAATGGCCTTTGATCAGGGCATTGGGAATTATTAGATGCTTTTTAATTAAAATTAGTATTTACTATTAAATCTACGCACGAGAAACATACTTGCCGTCACTAGTGTTAATAACAAGTACGTCTCCTTCATTGACAAAAAACGGAACTTGAACAATAAGACCGGTTTCAACAGTAGCTGGTTTAGTTCCACCACTAGCTGTATCTCCTTTAATACCTGGCTCCGTTTCTGTAACCTTTAACTCCACATTATTCGGAAGATCAACTCCAAGCGTTTCTCCTTGGAAAGTCATAATACTAACTTCCATATTTTCTTTTAAGAATTTTAATTCATACTCAATTTGTGCAGATTGTAACTCAAGTTGTTCGAATGAAGTATTATCCATAAACGTATGTACATCTCCTGATGCATAAAGGTATTGCATTTTTCTGTTTTCAATGTGTGCTTTACTAACTTTTTCACCTGCACGAAACGTTTTCTCTTGAATACTTCCATTTCGTAAATTACGCAATTTAGAACGAACAAATGCCGCTCCTTTTCCTGGTTTTACATGTTGGAAATCAACCACTTGCCAAATACCATTGTCTACCTCGATTGTTAAACCCGTTTTAAAATCATTTACTGAAATCATTTCTATTCCTCCTAAGATGTAAGGTAAAATCACCCTATAAGATAAAGCTTGAATTTAGCGTGGTAGTGTAATTAATTCTTTTGGTGCAAACGTCAAAGTCATATTACCACTATCCGTGACAACTGTATCATCTTCAATACGGCATCCACCAACACCTGGCACGTAAATTCCTGGCTCTACAGTAACTACCATTCCTGTTTCTAATACCTCACTAGATCGAGAAGACAAACCGGGTCCCTCATGAACTTCTAACCCAAGACCATGACCTGTAGAATGACCAAAATATTGACCGTACCCTTTTTCCCTAATATAGTCTCTTGTTAAGTCATCAGCTTGTTTCGCAGTTATTCCTGCTTTAATTCCTGCCATTCCTCTTCTTTGTGCTTCCAAAACAGTGTGATAAATTGTGTTTAATTCCTCACTAATGTCACCAACTGCAACAGTTCGTGTAATGTCTGAACAATATCCATTATACAACGCACCAAAATCCAAGGTTACTAGTTCTCCATTTTGGATCACCTTATCTGAAGCAACGCCGTGTGGCATAGCAGAACGGAGACCAGAAGCTACTATTATATCAAAGCTGGAAGAAGTTGCACCTTGTTTCCTCATAAAGAATTCTAGCTCATTAGAAACATCAATTTCTTTAACGCCTGGTTTAATGACGTTTAAGATATGTTCAAAGGCAGCATCTGCAATCTTTGCAGCTTCTTTTAATATATTAAGCTCATCTTCGGTCTTAATCAAGCGCAATTTTTCTACAAGCCCACGTGTAGGTATTAAATCCGCATCTATTTCTTGACTATACTGTTCATAGGTTGCATAAGAAACATCATCTTTTTCAAAGCCTAATTTAATAATACCGAGTTGCTTAACTTGATCAGCAATCTCTAACCCTAAAGCCTGTTTATGTTCTACTACGCTAAAGTCAGACGTTTGTTCATTTGCTTGCTCTATGTATCTAAAGTCTGTAATTAGTAACGATTTTTCCTTTGATACTAAAACAACTCCAGCCGTACCTGTAAAGCCTGTTAAATATCTTCTATTATAAGAGCTAGTAATTAACAACCCATCTATGCCTTGCTCCTCCATAGAAGTACGGAGTTTAGTTAGTTTCCCCATTATCTTCATCCTTTCTATACTTTTTCAGGAAGTAATGCAAGTGCTGCTAATTTATATCCTTGATCACCCAGACCTACTATTTGCCCTTTGCACACAGGAGCTAACATGGACGTATGCCTGAATTCCTCTCGACTATGAACGTTAGATAAATGCACTTCTATTACTGGTACTTCAATAGAACTTATCGCATCTCTAAGCGCAACGCTCGTATGTGTATAGGCACCGGGATTAAAAATAATCCCTTCATATACTCCATCAGCTTCATGGATACGATCGATGAGCTCTCCCTCATGATTCGATTGGAAAGCATCCATTTTATACCCATATGTTTGAACTAGATCAGAAACAGTTTGCTCAATGTCTTGTAAAGTTCGACTACCGTAAATTCCCGGCTCTCTCTTCCCTAAACGGTTAAGGTTTGGACCATTTAATAGCAACAGTTGCTTCATAATTACTCTCCTTATTTCAAACTCACTTATTTCACTGTTTCAGTTTATCATAATTAGGAGAGGTTTGTGTTTTTTACGACTAATTGACGCCTATTTTTTGTTTATTTATACATTTTCACTAATGAGATTAGATTGATATTCATATGATATCGAATAGCCGATAAAAATGCCGTACAATAAATACAAGCAAAATGTAGTGACAATTGTGTCACTAGTTAGCTTAGTCATGTGCTCTACATTTGGAAAAATTGGTTGCAATAAATAAAAAACTACAAACCAAAGCGCAACACCAAAAAGGGCACTAGGCCAGATTCCTTGTGTATTCTTTAACAACACATAATAAACTAGAGCAAGAATAGTCGAGAGCACACCAATGATTACTATTGATACTAATTGCCCTAACCACCCATCGGACCATCCAGTGTGTAACCAAAATCGAAGGATAAAGGAAGCAGGAGATACTGAAGTAAAATTAAAATAAGATGCAATAGCACCTATGAAACTCCAAAATACGCCTCCTATAAACCCAGTTATCAATGCTTTACTTAATAAAGAAACAGGTTTCTGTTGTTTGTTTTGTTCCAACTTTCCATTAACCATGAAATAACACCTCCAACTATATAGTGACCAAAATTACTTTGTTCCATGCACAACACTTCTCTTATATCGAAATCAACTAAAAATTGCATAACGATAAATTAAATTGCTTGACAAATCAACAAATACAAAAGAAACAAGTTAATCTGCTAGTGCTAAACTGAATTTTCTAGTAAAATAAAAGGTAACAAAAAACTATATGTAGGTAGTGGATAAACTCATTTTATTGTTAACCGAGTTAATAGGTATAGGCATATATATCTTTCGTAACAAAGTCAAATATTATTGAATATTTTTCCTATTGTAAGGAAAGAATTTAAATAGGTTACCTTTTAATTAACTTCCTATTTACAAGCTTACACCGTCCTTATATATTTAGTGTTTATAAAAGTAACGATCTTTATATATCTTATAATTGATCGTTTACATTATAAATATTTTTCACTGCAAGGGGAGATATGTAGGTCTTGGGGATTTTGATTTGTTAAAAAGATATATTAGTTAATTCGCTTACACCACTAATGCATAAATGAAATCACAGTCATTAACGTTACATTTATAGTGGGATACAAGTAATAAGATGTAGGCGATTTAGTAATGAAAGGAGGATTTTAAATGTTCCGGCATAAACTATCCCTATTTATCTATTTGCTTATTGGCCTGGCTATTTTTGGATTTGCCACCCAGCTAATAACAAATACGGCTTCCCTGATCATCAACTTGCTAGTAATGGTAGCAATTGGTGCAGTTATCTACGGAGCACTCTATTATTTCGTTCTTCGTAAACGAAATACGAATGAATTGAAGAAATATAGAAAAGCAGTCAAACAGTCTAAAATGAAATATAAAAAAGATTCGGTTGGTCAAAAATCCTTCAGTAAAATGACTAAGCAACCCTCACCATTAAAAAACAACAGAAAACCGACAAGGGAACGTGCTACACACTTAAGGGTAATTGAAGGAAATAAACACAAACGTAAAAATCGAGCCTCTTTTTAAAAGGCTCGATTTTTACGTTTTTATTTTTCGACTCAACGCTTAAGGCCATTTCTTCAAAAAATCGATAGCTTGTTTTTTTCCTAAGTCGATAAGTTTATTTTTTGATTCTTTATCTAAAGAAAAGTTTGTTGCATCTACATTTTTCACTGGAAGAAACATAATGTCTGCTGCATCCTTCTTGGAGATGTATCTAGCATCATGCGCTTTTCTCATTGTTGTAACTATCGCATGAACCATATCTATCGCATTTTTAATATTTGATGCAGGAAGACGACCTATTTTCTCACTCAGTTGCATTCCAAGTAAAGGTCTTGTTTTAACGTTTTTTTCATTATCAAATACCCAAACCGGAAAATTACTTAATAACCCTCCATCCACAAGAATACTTTTTCCGTGTAGGTAGTTTTTTATTTTTCCAGGTTTAAAAAAATATGGAATAGATACACTCATCCGTATAGCACGAGAAACCGGAAAGTTAGCAGGGTTAATCCCATAAAAACGCTCTAAGTCATCTGGGAAAACGACTATTCTACCCATAGTCAAATCAGAAGCAACCACTTTTAATCTATCTTCAGGGAGATCACTAAAGGTATATACATTTTTTTGCGCAAATTTTTCATAAAGCCATTGTTCTATAAATTCTCCTTTATATAATCCTAAAGAGAAATATAACTTTAACCATTTTAAAAAAGGGAGGTATTTCCCAATCCATGGCTCATCTAAAAACTTCTCTAAATCTATTTCTTCAAAAACATCAATAATTTCATCAACACGGTAACCCGCAGCAATAAACCCTGCCATTACAGCACCTGCAGATGTACCTGCTACTCGATTAAAGGAATACCCTTTTTCCTCTAATACCTTGATAGCACCAAGAAAGGCATAAGCTTTTACCCCACCACCAGAAAACACTGCATCTATTTTCATAGCACCATCTCCATTCTTTCTATATATAGAAGGAAATGGAGATGGCTAGAACACTAATTATCAAAATAGCTTGTCAAATTTCCTTTCATACATGACAGGACTAAGTTAATGTACCAAATTTCACAGTCACGTGAAGATGTAACTCATCCCACATCGCTATTTATCCAATAAAAGGTTCATGAATTCTTCTCCTGTAATCGTCTCCTTTTCGAGAAGATATTTTGTTAGCTCATGTAATTTCTCTTTATTCTCGTTCAGTATTTGCATGGCTTTTTGATAACTTGTTTTAATAATAGTCAGAACCTCGTCGTCTATTTTTGACGCTGTACCCTCTGATACTAACAGGGAAGAATCCCCACCTAGATACTGATTATTGACTGTTTCAAGTGCCATCATACCAAACTCATCACTCATCCCATATCTCGTAACCATCGCTCTAGCAAGCTTAGTTGCTTGTTCTATATCGTTTGCTGCACCAGATGTTATCCGATTAAATATTAATTCCTCTGCTGCTCGCCCTCCCATATAAGTAGTAATTTTGTCTAACGCTTGTTCCTTACTTAACAAAACTTGTTCTCCTTGTTCCACTTGCATCGTGTACCCCAAAGCACCTGATGTCCTTGGTATTATGGTGATTTTATGAACTGGCGCCGAGTCTGATTGCTTAGCAGCAACTAATGCATGCCCTATCTCATGGTAAGAAATAGTTAGCTTATCTTTCATTGAAATAACTGAATTCTTTCTTTGATAGCCTGCAATTACCACCTCTACTGATTCTTCCAGATCAGTTTGATTGATCTGTTTTCTCCCTAATTTGACAGCTCTTAGTGCTGCTTCATTTATAATATTCGCTAAATCGGCTCCTGAAGCACCCGATGTAGCTCTTGCTATTAAATTAAAATCAATATCATCAGATAATTTCACGTTTTTTGCATGCACATCTAAAATAGCTTCGCGACCAACTAGGTCAGGTAACTCCACAGGAATCCTACGGTCAAATCTACCAGGACGAAGTAGGGCTTTATCAAGACTTTCTGGTCTGTTTGAAGCAGCCAATATAACCACTCCTTTATCAGCATCAAATCCATCCATTTCCGTAAGCAACTGATTTAGCGTTTGTTCTCTTTCGTCATTACCGCTTAACCCCCCTGATTGACGACTTTTACCAATTGTATCAATTTCATCAATAAAGACGATACAAGGTGCCTTTTCTTGCGCCTGTTTAAATAAATCTCGTACTCTAGCAGCCCCCATCCCGACAAACATCTCTACAAACTCTGATCCAGATATCGAGAAGAAAGGTACCTTCGATTCGCCAGCAACCGCTTTGGCTAGCAATGTCTTACCAGTACCAGGAGGGCCAACCAATAGAGCCCCTTTAGGGATCTTAGCCCCTATTTCTGTATATTTTTTTGGATTATCTAGAAAATCAACAATTTCTTCTAGTGCTTCTTTGGCCTCCTCTTGGCCAGCAACATCCTCAAATGTCTTACCTGTTTGTGCTTCCACATATACTTTTGCTTTACTTTTTCCAAATTGCATTGCGTTTGCCCCATTACCAAGTTTCCCTTGCATTTTGCGCATGAAATACTGGCCAATTGCAACAAACAATATTAACGGTAATACCCATGACAGTAAAAATGATATTAGCGGAGATGCCTCTTTTGGGATAACTCTCGTAAACTCGATGTTCTGTTTATACAAGCGATCTACAAGATCAGGATCCTCCATTCGTCCTGTTAGATAGATACTATTAGAATCAGGATCATTGGTCAGAGTGTATCCAACCTGGTTTTCTTTGATTTCGACAGTTTCTACATTGCCAGATTCAACTTCTTTCATAAAAGTCCCATAATCCACTTCATGGATATTCTGCTGTGAAAGAAGTGGAAATACAAACGCATTCAAGATAACAACAATTACAGTAACGATAGCTAAATAATAAAGCAAAGGTTTCTTAGGATTTTTTTTTACATCCATTTGTTATTCTCCTTGTTGTGAAATTTTAGGTTTATCGTTCAGTCTTATACATGTAACTATATTTTTAATAACAAAAAGACCCCTACCTACTAAAAATAGGTAAAGGTCTTGCTAACAATAAAAGTTGCCAATAAAGCCGAGAGAAATTAATTCTCTGTAATGACGACTTTACTGTAAAAGCTACTCCCCTTTACAGGTTAAAACGAATATTCAATTTTACTCATTGCTACTATAATAACCTTACATCCAACTTTTGTGAAATCCACTTTCGGTGCTTATCAAACTCTGGTATCCCTTTGAGGTTAGCCAACATACCTTGAATAACAAACTTTTTCGGCTCTTCCTTTTTTACTTCTGCTAGTAAGAAATCAATGACACCTTGTAGTTCATTCATTTTGCTTGTACTATAGCTAAGTTCCCGCAAAATTTTCTCCATTTCAACTAAATCTTCAGTCACTTCATTTCTGATTTGTGCTTGTGGCGAAGTAATGTTGGAATAAGTGTCCTTCATCATTTTTTTCGTAACCACTGGAATTTCTTGTTCGGATAAGAGTTGTGTGACAAGAGTGTCCAATCGGTTAACCGTATACTCTGATAGCTTTTTAAAATCGACTGTGATTTGTTCGCGAATTAATACCTGTAAATAACTACTTTTTATCCCTTCATACATAATCATTATATCCATTACGTATGGCATAACCTCAGGACCATAAATAGCTATTAGTTCATCTTCATACCACTTTTGCATTTCTATTTCCTTTAAACGAATAAAATCGAACAAATCTTTATTAAGTGTAATCGCTTGTTCTCTAAGCTGCGTAATAATAAAGCTCGAATGTTTCATTATCTCTTCAATTTGAACTTGAACTTGTCTTACAAAATTATCTTTTGGCTTAAGATTTGGATCAACCGCTTCACGAATCTTCGTGTTCATTAACTCATAATAATACTTAAAAATCTCTAGTAATAATTCATCTTTAGAGTGAAAATGTAAATAGAATGCTCCTTTTGACACATTACTTTTCTCTGAAATTTCTTGGATCGAAGTCGTATGAAAACCCTTTTCTGCAAACAAATCTATTGCTGTTGTAATTATCTTCTCTTTCTTTTCATTCATTACTCCACGACCTTTACCTATTATGACCAACCAGTCACTTTAAATACTACTTATTACTATATCAAGAATAGCAAACTTCAGGAATAATTAAAAACGTTAATTCTTTTAAACATGCGAAAGAGCTTTAACTTTACTTAATTTTAACCAAAAGATAATGCTTAAATGATTGCATCGAATTGACTTATCAGTTATATTATACGAAGCAATGACTAGTCAGTCAACAATATTAGGAGGAGTGTCATTAGTGAAGAAGATAATTAATTTTTCTCTCAACAATAAGTTTGCCATATGGATACTTACCATTATGGTAACAGCTGCAGGGTTATACGCAGGACTTAATATGAAACAAGAAACAATGCCTGATATAACCTTACCGAACGTATCGGTCATCACTACTTATCCAGGTGCAGCACCCGGTGAAGTTGCAAGTGAGTTAACGGAGCCAATTGAACAAAAGCTTCAAAACTTAAGTGGAGTTAAAATGGTCACTTCTTCTTCCCTAGCCAATGCATCTTCTGTTCAAATCGAATTCGATTTTGACAAAGATATGGACCAAGCAGCGGAAGAAGTAGAAGATGCACTATCAAATATAGCTTTACCGGATGGTGCTAATGACCCTCAAGTGTCTCGCCTTAGCTTAAACGCTTTTCCAGTGATGGCGTTAAGTATTAGTAATCCTGACCTTACACTTGAAGAATTAACAACTACTGTAGAAGATGACGTTTTGCCTGTTCTTGAGGGGATTGAAGGCGTTGCAGATGTTCAAGTTTCTGGACAACAGGTTCAAGAAGTTAGTATGAAATTTGATCAAGATGCGCTGAAACAATATGGTTTAACGGAAGACACTGTAAAACAAGTCATACAGGGGTCTAACTTATCCTTTCCATTAGGATTAACTAATTTTAACGGTGAAGTGAAAAACTTAGTAATAGATGGTAATGTTGCAACAGTGGACGACTTTAAAAATATACAAATACCATTTACACCACAATCTGCTCAACAAGGACAGACTAATCCAACTAATGCTGAGCAACCTGAAGCGAATCAAACAGCACCCCAGTCTAATCAGCAAGCTGTAGCTTCTATTCAACTACCTACTATAGCTTTACAAGAGCTTGCTAGTATTGAGGTTGTTAGTGAGTCAGAATCGATTTCTAGAACGAATGGTGAACAATCTATTGGTATTCAGATTGTAAAGGCACAAGAAGCGAATACCGTAAATGTTGTAAATGCTGTGAAAGATGAAATTACTCAATTTGAAGATAATTTAGGAGTAACCGTAACTTCAACTTTTGACCAAGGAAAGCCTATTGAAGAATCAGTAAGTACCATGCTAAATAAAGCACTCTTTGGAGCGTTGTTTGCCGTTATCATCATTTTGCTCTTCTTAAGAAGTGTTAAAACGACAGTAATATCTATTATTTCCATTCCTTTATCTTTATTAATGGCAATATTAGTATTACAACAATTGGATATCACATTAAATATTATGACGTTGGGTGCCTTAACAGTTGCCATCGGGCGGGTTATTGATGACTCCATTGTTGTCATTGAAAATATCTACCGAAGAATGGCATTAGCAGGTGAAACGCTAAAAGGAAAAGACCTAATACGGGAAGCTACCAGAGAGATGTTTATTCCTATCTGTTCATCTACTATTGTTACAATAGCTGTATTCCTACCCTTAGGATTAGTAAGCGGGCAAGTCGGGGAAATGTTCTTGCCGTTTGCATTAGCAGTAGTATTTGCTCTACTAGCTTCTTTATTAGTAGCTGTTACGATTGTTCCAATGCTTGCCCACTCTTTATTTAAGAAGTCATTAGACGGGAAAGGCAATGTAGCAAAAGTTACACATGAAGAAAAACCTAGTAAGCTCGCAAACTTCTATAAAGGTATATTAGAATGGGCACTAAATCATAAGTGGATTACTTTTGGTAGTGCTACAGTCGTTTTAGTTGCTAGTCTATTTTTAGTACCTATTATTGGAGTAAGTTTCTTGCCTCAAGATGAACAAAAAATGGTGATGGCAACTTATAGTCCAGAGCCAGGACAAACACAAGAAGAAGTAGAAAAGATTGCTAGTAGTGCAGAGGATATACTAAGCAGCCGTGATGGTGTTACAACGTATCAGTATTCTATCGGGAGTAGCGGTGGCTCTATGTCTATGATGGGCATGGGTGGCGATAACTCAGCATTGTTCTTCGTTGAATATGATAGTGATTTTGAAAACTTCAGTGAGGAAAGCTCTAATCTTATTGATCAATTAAATCAAGATACTGAAAAAGGTGATTGGGGTACCATTGAAATTGCTAGTACTGGCGGTAGTAGTCTAGAATTATTTGTCTATGGTGACTCAATTGAAGAAATTCAAACTGCTGTTGATAAAATTATTCCTGTTATGAAGGAAAAAGAGGATCTTGATAAAATTGAATCAAGCCTGTCTGAAGCATATGATCAATATACCCTTGTTGCTAATCAAGAAAAATTGAGTCAATACGGCTTAACATCAGCTCAGATTGGAATGAGTCTTAGCAGCACAGGCGATACACCTATCTTAACTACTGTAAAGCATGACGGTGAAGATATTAACGTTTATGTGGAAGTAGAAGAAAAGTCTTACGACAGTATTGACGATGTGAAAAACACCATTATTCAAACTCCACTTGGAACTTCTGTTAAGGTATCCGATGTGATGGATGTTGAAGAAGGTAAATCACCTGACACTATTACACGTCGTGACGGGAAAATGTATGCGTCCATTTCTGCAGATGTACTAAGCAACGATGTCGCTGCCATATCGACAGAAGTGGAAAATGAAATAAATGATTTAGACCTTAATGGTGTAACAACAGAATTTGGTGGTGTAACGGAACAAATTAAAGAATCGTTTACACAACTAGGATTAGCTATGCTGGCAGCGATTGCGATTGTTTACTTTGTGTTAGTAGTAACTTTCGGTGGGGGATTAGCACCTTTTGCTATCCTATTCTCGCTACCATTTACCATTATTGGTGGATTAGTCGCTCTATGGATAGCAAATGAGCCATTAAGCGTTTCTGCAATGATCGGGGCTTTAATGCTTATCGGTATTGTAGTAACAAATGCCATTGTATTAATTGACCGTGTACTGCACATGGAAAAAGAAGGCTTATCTACTCGTGATGCCTTACTTGAAGCTGGCGCAACACGTTTACGCCCGATTCTAATGACAGCAATCGCAACAGTTGGAGCATTAATCCCACTTGCCATAGGAGCAGAAGGCGGCGGATTAATCTCTAAAGGGCTTGGTGTTACGGTAATAGGTGGTTTAACAAGTTCTACCATTCTAACACTAGTCATCGTTCCAATTGTTTATGAAGTAATTTCTAAATTTAGAAAAAAACAACAAGCTTAATGATTAAAAAAAGGTGTATCGTTCCAACTTTTTGGAACGATACACCTTTTTCATCTTAATAAACTTATTAACTATATTAAATACTACTCCGAGACTTATATTTGCTATGTATAGCTTAACTGTTATTTTGCTGCACCTGTTTTAACTCCGCCACTCTACTAGGATTATCTTCAAAATACTGTAGTAAGTCCCCAATCCGATCGATTGAATTCCAACTTAAATGATGTTCAATACCCTCTACATCATCATATATATTTTCTTTTTCAACACCGATAATCTCCAAGAATTGTTCTAACAGTTCATGACGATAAACTAAACGTTTCCCAATTTTTTTCCCTTTTGATGTTAGAATAAGACCTCTATATTTTTCATAATTCAAGTATTCATCTTTGTCTAGTTTCTGAACCATTTTCGTAACGGAGGAAGGATGTACTTGAAGTGCTTCTGCTATATCAGATACTCTTGCGTATCCTTTTGATTCGATTAACATGTATATTTGCTCGATATAGTCTTCCATACTTGGTGTTGGCATGTTGATCCTCCATTCGCCTATTCGCTTTATTCCATCAATTAAAGGATACACCAGTTTTCACAACGAGACAAGCATATCTACGATCTTACAACTAGAAATTCAAGCTATATCATTTTCAAAAATTATATTAAATATCAGTCTATTGGAATTCTTACAATAATTTTAATAGACATGGGAAAAGGCGACCATTAATTAGTCGCCCCCCTACCTACATTACAACCCACATTTCAGTTGTGCATTACAGTTTGTACATGGTTACATCCACTAATATCCTCTACCTACCTTTACGGCAAACGGGACAAGTATCTCCATCCTCGGAACCAATTATAACATTAGTCTTTTCTAATTCATGAATCGTATCCATTAACACTACATGTGGCTTATTCTGATAGCTTTCCTATAAAAGTCCAACTCGTCTTTCACCAAGAGCTTGTGTTTTATTTGCTTCTAATTCATTATCTAAGACAGAAACGAACTCTTTATCTACTTTTATATCTGCTTGTTTAGTTTCCAAATTAATTGCTTTTAAATTCCTAATCCTTTGTCCGGAAATTTAGTTCTTTTATAACTTCCACAATCAAACACCGTATAACGACCAAAACACCCCCCCTCAACAACAGTCGTATTGCGCTATTGTTCTATTAATATACTTTAAATACTTGATTATCTAGGTTTTGAAGAAGAAAAAGGGTTTAAAAAATGGTATAATCATATATAATAAATAAAGGACTTCTACAGAAAATAATTGGGGGAAATAAGGATGGAACTATACATTTTAATCGGAATCTTAGTAGCTTTTATTTTATTTAGCGTCTATAGATACTTTAAACAAAGGAAAATACTAAATACGTTAACAGAGGATCAATTTCGTGAAGGGTATCGTAAAGCACAATTGATAGATGTTCGCGAACCAAAAGAGTTTGAAGCAGGGCATATATTAGGTGCACGAAATATCCCGTTATCTCAAATGCGTCAACGATTAATAGAATTACGAAAAGACCAACCGGTATATCTTTATTGTCAGAGTGGCACACGTTCTATGAGGGCCGCATTGTTACTCAATAAAAAGGGATACCAAGACTTGAATCACCTTAAGGGTGGATTTAAACAATGGAATGGTAAAATTAAAAAATCAAAAAAAGCATCATTCTAATAAAAAGGTATCTCCTACGAGATACCTTTTTATTTGCATCTTTATTAATTTTGATACCGGTATCGCTATTATTTGTTACTACTACATTTTAAAATAACAATAATTTAACGCCGCTCGCTGTATTTTTTCTACCATTTAAATATTCCTACTTTGCTCTGTTCATGTGAAATAATGGCGGAAGTAATCATTTGTACAGAGAAAATAAACAGTAAATAAGCAAGCAAGGTTGGTAGGATCAGCCAATATCTATTTGTCATTAATCCCTCTTTCAATAAAGACAAGACTCCTGCCCATTCATTTGTGAACGATTGAGGTGGTGCTCCTACATTTCGGATAGTCCCACCAAAAAACACACTTAGTGCGCCAAGATGGATAAAGACAAACAATACTTGAATGACTTGTTGTCTAAAGAGATTGACAAGACTAGGAAATACATTAGGTGTTATGTAGTTAATAAACAGTCTTACATTACTCGTCCCCATCAACTGTGCTGCGAGAATAAATTCCTTATCCATTAATTGGTCCATTTCATTCCCAATAATATTAAGTAACATTGGTAGGACAAATATAACCAAAATGATAACCTCAAATATCACTCTTTCTGTAAATGTGTTATGCCATGGAAACTCTGCGTCTTTAGTTACAACAGGTTGAATCAATATATAAGCGACTAAACTAAAGCTAAGAAATTGCATTCCATTTGCAAGCTTCGCCATCCACTTTTTCATTGTAATTGGCACAAAAAAGAGATAAGGAAAAGCTAACAGATAGCTAATTACGACACGTAATAATGCAATTAGTAACGAGAATATGATGGTGTACTTAGCCCCCACCATAATTTGATCGAAAATAGAATAGCCATAGCGATCTGATCCAAGTAGAAAGTAGGAAGATGGTGGGTGTGGTGCTACACTCAACAGTTTCCCATTATCGTCATACAGCAGTTCCATTTCTTTAATGGGGGGTTCTTTTAGATGTGGGTACAACACACTAACGACTACCATACCTATAACAAACAAAAGAGCAACACAGGATATTGGTCTTCTTAATAACGCTATAAAACTGCGATAAGCAGACACAATGTCTTTCCCAATTTTCTCAATTAGCATACGAATATCCGATTTGGAAAAAAGAGGCGTTAACTTGCTAAATGAACGATTTACCATGTCGTGACCGTTTTGTATAACCAGAATCTCAACCATTTCATAAAAAAGAAAAAAAGGTGAAAATACTAGTATCATCGCAAAAGCAATTACAAATGGAGTAGAATCAAACAGGATAAAGTTTAAAATACCATTCAAACTAAAGAAGTATTCAATGATAAATAAGCTGGATAAGCACGCCCACACAACTGACTTCGACTGATGAAACAAACTATTTTTGATATTCCGTAAACAGTGTATAGCCAATAGATACCCCTGTTTTAATCCTTTACTCTTTGCAAGTTGTACATAATCCTCCGCCAACTCACGCTCTAATAAGAGCATGATAATTTTATAGAACATAATAGTCGGCAGTATCGATAAAGATATGATAGGAGCAAAATAGATCTTCTCATTACCCAAATATATGAAATCAAAAAGTTTTAATCCTGTTGTCTGATAGCTCCATACAGCAAACATTTGAACTAGCAAAATAAATAAAACGTCAGGAAATCCTTCCAATATGTTGAGAATTTTTATCATGATCCATTGAATTTTTTTCGGTAGTAAAAATGTCAAAAACGAAAAAACAAATCCTAAGAGTAAAGCAAGAAGCAATGAACAACATAAAATAGTCATCACGTAAGGATAGTCATCTTTTATAAAAGCTATTATTGGCTCCCTCGTCACCCTTCCTACCCCGTCTATCCTATTGAAATACCATTGATCTGGGTTAAGTAACTTGATTATGACACTTTTTATACTGGTAACGTATAATCTCCAATCAAAACTAAGCCCTTCCTTTATGGAATTAGGAATGCAAGAGATTAGAATAATTCCTAAAATTCCTATCAAATAGTAAAAAATCGTTTTAGTCATATTTATTAAGTACGACATTGTTTCTCCCCCTACAGATCACAATAAACAAAACCACTTCCATATTTTAACACATTTTACCCACTAGGTTATTCTATAATTAAAAAATGAGAGCGAAACAATACTCTGTTTCACTCTCATTTCCCTCCTCACTCAAATGCAATATAATCTATTAATCTTTCTTCGTATAGCGTAACACAGGCTTTCTTGCAGCTGTTGCCTCATCCATTCGTTTCACAATAGTTGTATGTGGCGCATCTTGGACAATCTCCGGATTTTTTTCAGCATCGTTAGCAATTTCTATCATTGTCTCAATAAATCCATCTAATGTTTCCTTCGCTTCCGTTTCAGTTGGTTCGACCATCATTGCTTCCTCAACATTGAGAGGGAAATAAATAGTCGGTGGGTGATAGCCGTAATCTAAGAGACGTTTAGCAATATCTAACGTTCTAACACCAAGTTTTTTCTGCTTTTTACCAGAAAGAACAAACTCATGCTTACAATGTTGCGTATACGGTAACTCATATGTTGCTTGTAGGCTTCTCATCATATAATTCGCGTTTAACACAGCATATTCACTCACTTTTTTCAACCCTTCAGCACCCATTGTCCGAATATAGGTATAAGCACGTAAATTGATACCAAAGTTACCGTAAAATGGTTTTACTCTACCAATAGAATTTGGACGGTCATATTCAAATACATATTGACCCTCCTTTTTCAATAAAACTGGTTTTGGTAGATACGGTGCTAATTCTTTCGATACCCCAACAGGACCTGATCCCGGTCCACCACCGCCATGCGGTCCGGTAAACGTTTTGTGTAAATTTAAATGGACAACATCAAAGCCCATGTCTCCTGGCCTTGTGTATCCCATAATCGCATTCAGATTGGCTCCATCATAATACAAGCGACCGCCAGCCTGATGTACAATTTTTGCCATTTCCATTATTTCTTCTTCAAATAAACCTAAGGTGTTTGGATTCGTAAGCATTAATGCTGCCGTATCAGCTCCAACCACACGTCGTAAATCCTCTAAGTCAACCAAACCACGTTCGTTTGTTTTTACAGTGACAGACTCGAATCCCGCAACTGTTGCAGAAGCTGGATTTGTACCATGGGCAGAGTCTGGGACGATTACTTTAGTACGATTAAAATCACCATTAGCTTCATGGAAAGCACGGATCATCATTAATCCAGTCCATTCTCCATGTGCTCCAGCTGCAGGCTGTAAAGATACTTCAAACATGCCAGTAATTTCTGCTAGCGATTGTTGTAGGTCATACATGACTTCCAATGCTCCTTGGACAGTACTTTCAGGTTGATAAGGATGAATATGACTGAATCCTTCTAATCTAGCAACATCTTCATTAATTTTCGGATTATACTTCATGGTACAAGAGCCTAATGGATAGAATCCTGAATCCACACCATAATTACGTCGAGATAATCCTGTATAGTGTCTAATAATCTGAAGTTCACTAAGTTCAGGAAGCTCAGGTTCTGATTTTCTAACATAGTCAGAACCAACTGTTTCTGTTAAATCAAATTCTGGTGTATCTAATTCAGGAAGGCTATAACTCGTTCTTCCAGCTTTACTATGTTCAAATATTAATGGGAAATCTTGATTAGTCAATTAGCGCACCTACTTCCTCTACAAACGTATCAATCTCTGCTTTCGTACGGATTTCTGTAACAGCTACCAACATGTAGCCGGTTAATTCCGAATAACTCTTTTCCAAATCATAACCACCAATAAACCCTTTGGTTAAAAGAACTTGATTCAATTTTGTAACAGATTTACCAATATCGATGACTAATTCATTAAACATCGGACCACTAAATACAACTCTAATCCCCTTATCGGTTAGCATTTTCTTCATGTAGTGTGTTTTTTGCATATTCAGCCAAGCCATCTTCTTCATACCCTGTTTTCCTATAGAGCTCATCGCAACAGACGATGCTAGTGCATTTAATGCTTGGTTTGAACAAATATTGGAGGTAGCTTTATCCCTTCTAATATGCTGTTCTCTTGCTTGAAGGGTCAACACAAACCCCCTTTTACCATTCTCATCAACAGTCTGACCAACTAAACGGCCCGGAACCTTCCGCATTAGTTTTTTTGTTGTAGCAAAATAACCACAATGTGGTCCTCCGAACTGTGCTGGAATACCAAAAACCTGTGTATCTCCTACTACAATATCAGCCCCAAACTCTCCTGGTGGTGTCAAGTACCCAAGTGCCAGCGGATTACTAGATACAACAAACATTGTTTTGGAGTCTGCAACTATTTTTTGGATATCTGCTAATGGTTCAATTTGGCCAAAGAAATTTGGATATTGAATGACAACACTAGCAATTTCGTCACTTAATTGTTCGCGTAGAAGTTCTAAATTGGTTATTCCATTCGCATGGTCAATTTCTATCACTTCAATTCCTTGCCCCTTTGCATAGGAATGAATAACAGCACGAGATTCAGGATGAACTGTTTTTGAAACCAGTATTTTCTTACGTTTCGTTTGTGCAGCACTTAAGTTTGCTGCTTCCGCAAGTGCCGTTCCACCATCATACATGGAAGAGTTAGCTACCTCCATCCCTGTCAACTCACAGATCATCGTTTGAAACTCAAATATCGCTTGTAGCTCCCCTTGAGAGATCTCTGGCTGATAAGGTGTATATGCCGTGTAAAATTCCGACCTAGAAATAATGTGGTCTACAATAGAAGGTATATGATGATCATAAACACCCGCCCCTAAGAAAGATGTGTGAGATTTAACAGTGATGTTCTGTTTAGCTAATAAGGATAGCTCCTTCATTAATTCTGCTTCACTTTTTGGAATCTTTAGATCTAATTCTTTTGTTAAACGGACGCTACTTGGAATATCAGAAAATAACTCTTCTGTTGAAGTAACACCTATTTTACTTAGCATTTCTGACTTGTCATCTGCTGTCATCGGTAAATAACGAAATTCCATGATTATCCCCCTTAAATTTTTAAGAACGTTTATAGAAAGGTTTAGAGACTACTTTTGCCTTTAAGTTACGCTTTCTTACCTGGACATAACACTCTGTATCCAAATTTGAAAATTCAGCATGAACTAGTGCTAAGCCTATGTTTTTATTTAATGTTGGAGACTGCGTTCCGGTTGTCACCTCACCAATCTCTTCATTGTTATCGTTAAGGACCTTATATCCAGTTCTAGGTATACCTTTATCAATCATCTCAATTCCAACTAACTTACGCTTTGTTCCTGCCATCTTCTGCTCTTTTAAGACAGCCTTCCCAATAAAATCTACTTCTTTGTCTGTTTTTACAGCAAAGCCTAAACCAGCTTCTAAAGGAGTTATCGTTTTACTTAATTCCTGCCCATATAAAGGAAGGGTTGCTTCAAATCGAAGCGTGTCTCTAGCACCTAATCCAATTACAGCAAGTCCGTGACTTTCACCCACTTCGATGATTTTATTCCAAAGGTCCCTTCCTGAACGAGCGTTTATGTATATTTCGAAACCATCTTCACCAGTGTATCCAGTACGGGAGACTAGTGCGGTGTCTGTAACATCCTCAAATCGGACATTCTCTATAAAGTAGAAAAATTTAATCGTTTCAAGATTTTCTTCCGTTAATTGTTGAAGGATCATCTCTGCCTTAGGTCCTTGGATAGCTAATTGTACATAATCCTCGGAAAAGTCATGGATGGAAACTCCGTCTGTTTTATGGTCTAGTAACCATTGAAAATCTTTTTCAGTGTTAGAAGCATTTACTACTAATAGAAACTTTTCTTGTTCAAGCTTATATACAATTAAATCATCAACTGTTCCACCATCTTCATAACACATGATCGTATATTGAGCCTGATTTTCATTAAGCTTAGATAAATCATTCGTTAACATCTGTTGCAAGAAAGCTTCACTGTCAGGTCCTTCTACGATAATCTCACCCATATGTGATACATCAAATAATCCTGCTGCGCTTCTAGTTGCAAAGTGTTCATTTTTTATACCTGAAAATTGAACAGGCATGTCCCATCCACCAAAATCAATTGTTTTTGCACCATGTTTTTCATATTCCGGATACAACGGGGTGCGCTTTATCTGAGTCATTTTAGTAGTCCTCCTTTTACGTGTTTACCTTGTACAGAAAGTAATCTCTAACGATCCTTTGTTTCTTTCCACATAAAAAAACAGAGACTCCACCAAAGATGAAGTCTCTGTCCTTGAACCAGAAAGTTTCGCCATTTAACATAGCTTTCTTCTTGGGTAGTTTACCATAAGTAAACATTCTCCAGAGTTGCGTCAAACAAGAGTCTTTTTGCCTGAGAGATTCGCATATTTATGCTTGCTCCTTCGGCGCCACTTTAGTGGTCTCTCCTCTTGTTCTCATTCGCTTATTTTTAAATTGTAGAAAACTGGGCATACTAGTAGTTATGTATAGGCAAAGTAGATCAACAGATTACTTTTCATACCAATAATTAAAGTTATTATATCACAGCACCATTCTATTGTGTTGTTAATTTTTGAAAAAACCTAAATAGTCAAATAAAGGGGCTTTTTTATGAATATCCAATTAAAACGTGACCAAGAATTTATTGACGAATTAAATACCAAGCTAGAAAATGATGGGCCATTTACCAATTGGAATCTATTTAAAATGTCCTATGATTCTTCTTTAGCTACAATGACAAAAGAATTCAAAGGGTTAACCGCACCAAATCATTTACCACACATGACTTTCCTAGAGCACCAATTAGAATGCGCACAACAAATTGTGGAAGAAATGAATGGTAGAGGAATTCTAGCAGATGAAGTTGGTCTAGGTAAAACAATCGAAGCAGGTTTAATATTAAAAGAGTATATGATTAGAGGATTAGTAAAAAAAGCATTAATTCTTGTACCTGCATCACTTGTAAACCAATGGGTTAATGAATTAAATCAGAAATTCTATATACCTGCCCTTTCCCAAAGGAAAAGACCTGTATGGGATCAGGAAAATATAGTAGTAACCTCTATTGATACAGCTAAACGACAACAACATAAAGATATCATTCTAGAACAAGACTATGATTTTGTTTTAATCGATGAAGCCCATAAATTAAAAAATCACAAAACAAAAAACTATGAATTTGTCCGTTCCTTAAAGAAAAAGTATTGTCTTCTATTAACAGCCACGCCGGTCCAAAATAAATTGAGTGACATTTTTAATCTTGTATCTATTTTAAAACCTGGTTATCTTGGAAATTATGAGGATTTCACTAATCAGTTTGGTAAGGATCGTAAAAACCTATTTAATGATGCACATTTAAAACAATTAATACAAAAAGTAATGGTGAGAAACCGGAGGCAGGATACAGGTATAGATTGGACAAAACGAAAAGTGGAGACAGTATGGATTGACTTTACGAAAGAAGAACAAGAGGCCTACGATGAATTAACAAGGATCTCCAAAGACTCAGCTAGTTTCTCTTCCATTACTTATACTAGAGAACTCTGTTCTTCTAGAGAAGCCTGTTATATGTCGCTAAAGAAAATGCTAAATCAGGATAAAGAAATAGTAAATCGAACAGATTATGAAAGTTTTCTAGGACGTATTGAACAACTGCCACATCATGCAAAAGCTGATAAAGTAGTCGAGTTAATCAAAGATACTGATGAGAAATTTATTATTTTCACAGAGTACAGAGCTTCTCAACTATATTTACAGTGGTATCTGCAGCAGCATGGAATCTCTTCCGTTCCTTTTCGCGGGGGATTTAAGCGTGGGAAAAAAGATTGGATGAGACAACTGTTTCAAAACCATGCACAAGTTCTTATCGCTACCGAAGCGGGCGGCGAAGGGATTAACCTGCAGTTCTGTAACAATATGATTAATTATGACTTGCCTTGGAATCCAATGCGTTTAGAGCAAAGAATCGGTCGTATCCACCGCTTTGGACAAGAATCTGATGTGAATATTTATAATTTCGCAATTAGAAACACGATGGAAGAGCATGTACTTAACTTACTATATGAAAAAATCCAGTTATTTGAACGAGTGGTTGGTAATTTAGATTCCATTTTAGCCGATCTGAACATTGGAAATATGGAAGAAGAAATACAAACTATATTCAAAGAGTCAGCAACAGATGGGGAAGCTAGGATCAAGCTAGAAAACCTATCCTCTGTTATCTCATTTGCACAACAAAATAATTCTGAGGAGGATTGGAATGGCACTAGAGAATCTTCATGACTTTATGACCGATTATTTTATCGCCAATCAATGTGAAATATTGGAAAATGAGAATGGGAAATTACACGTACAATTAACAGATAAAATGGACGAAATTCTCATGAACCGCCCATTCTATTGGCAATATGTTAAAAAACTTGGGTATCCAGGTGAACCAATGACTGTTTCCTTTATTACCAATCCTGAACGAAGAGAAGAAGAAGGAGAATGGGTTCATTTTGGGAGTCCGCGGATTCATCAAATTTTTAGAACACTTACTAATCAAGGGAAATATACCCGATTATTCGAGGAAAATAACACTAGCCAAAGAACTGCTTTAGTACCGTGGTTAGTCATTAATATGAAAATCAGCTATACTGGCAAACATAAAAGAGATGAAATCATTTCAATTGGGTTACAACTTATTAACGGCGCAATGAAAATAGATATGATGGATGAACTTAATAAGATCTCTTTACAGTCATCCATAGCAGATTTTAGTTATACGATGACACCCATTATACGTCTAAAAAGTGGCTACCAGCGAATAATTCAATACTTAGAAAGATATTTACAACAGCAAAACCATGAATGGGCACAGGAATCTTGGAACCATCTACAAGAAGAAAAGCAACTTTTAAGTCACTTTTACCAAAATAGTGGTGATGATGAAGAATATGAGAATCGGTTTGATCAAGAAATGAATGACATCGAAAATAGGTTTCAGCCTTTCATAGAATTATCCGTAATCAATGGCGGATTATTCTATCTATCCCAACTAACATCCAACAAACTATTCATTTAATTCACACATCCACTACATAAAGAAAGTAGCAAGTATCCTAATAGGAACTTGCTACTTTCTTTTTTTTACTAGTAATCGGAATGCAAATGGGATAATACCAAACCATCGATTTGAAACAGAAAAGTCCTTTTGACTTTTTTCCTGCTTCCTTTTTTTTCGCTCTTCTGGCTTCATATCCATATATTTAACAATTTCTTGAGTCATGAACTTGACATAATCATTTCCAGACATATAGTTCACCTCTTGTGAATTTGTATATGTTTAGTATCTCCTATTTGGGTGCATTTATAAGTGCTATCATTTCATCCGCAATAGCTTCTGGATCTTTTCCATCTGTCTTTATAACATAGTTGGCTGTTGCTTCGTATTTTGGAATCCGACTTTCTAATAGTTTTCTTTTATCTCGCTGATTGTTGTTCCAAATCGGTCTAGATTTATCATCCTTTAGTCTATCTAGTATCACATCCCAAGATGTATCTAGATAGAACACTAATCCATTCCTTCTCAACCAATCACAGTTACTTTCTCGTTCGACTATTCCTCCACCCGTAGAAGTAATCTTACCTTCTCCTTCAGTTCTTTTTAGCATCTCACTTTCATAATTCCTAAATGTTTCCTCACCGCACCTGTCAAAGATAGAAGCAATACTTGATTTCGTATAATCAACTATCATTTGATCCGTATCTTGAACGGGTAATTGAAGTTTGTCGGACAGACTTATAGCCACACTTGTTTTCCCACTTCCCATAAAACCAATTAAATAAATACCTTTCATTAATATCCCCTATCCCTTAAAAAATATTTTTATGTATTTAGAAGGAATTAAAACATCCCTGTCGAATTATTGTATCATTAAGAAAAAGTGAGGTGAATCATTATTGAATTTAACTGCCGTATCTTCCAAAAAACTTCTTCTTTCTGCCATTCAGGCTACTGCTTCTGATATCCACTTTTGTCCTTCCACTGAGCTAACTGACATTTTCTTTCGAGTCCATGGTAAAAGAATCTTTCATGCTTCGATTTCGATGAGACAGTATGAAACTTTACTCGCATATTATAAATTCTCATCAGGAATGGATATTGGTGAAAATCGAAAGCCGCAACACGGAATGATTGATTTCCAAACAACATCTCAAAAGTTTTCTCTCCGTCTCTCCACCCTACCTGTAAACACTTCCGAAAGCCTAGCAATTCGAATATTACCTCAACAAGATGCCCTTCCACTTGAACAGTTATTTCTTTTCCCTCAGCAGCTAAAGAAAATCAAACAATGGATTTCTCATCGCTCAGGTATTATTCTGTTCACAGGTCCGACAGGTAGTGGGAAAACAACTACTCTTTATGCTCTACTTCAGTCCCTTCTAATCAATCACGCTTATCAAACCATTACACTAGAGGACCCGATAGAGAAAGAAATGAGGAACATCTTGCAAGTTCAAGTAAATGAAAAAGCAGGTATTACTTACAATGCAGGACTTAAAGCTGCGTTACGTCATGATCCTGACATCATAATGGTTGGAGAAATCCGTGATCGGGAAACAGCACAATTTGCCTTTCATGCCTCATTCACTGGCCACCTGGTACTTTCTACTCTACATGCCAAGAATGCACAAGGAACCATCCATCGCTTAATTGAAATGGGAATTAAGCAAACAGACCTTGAACAAAGTTTAATAGCTGTTGCTTCACTTCAGCTATTACCACTACAAACTCCCGCCCATCTTCCTTCCCGTGCCGCAATCTTAGAACTACTTGATTCAAATTTATTGCAACAAGCTATTTTGGGAGAACCAATAAGGAAGAACAGCAATTTCTCCTCATTCCAACTATTAAGAAAGAAGGCATATGCCTATGGATTTTGTGATGAATCGGTACTTAAACAAACGGATTCGTAAGCTATCCTTAGAGGATCAGCATCAACTTCTTCATAAATTAAACAGGCTTTTGGAAAACGGATATTCACTAACTGACGCTTTGGATGTTTTACAATGGAATGATACGTACAAAATTAGAGTAGAAGGCATTTCAACTAAACTAAAACAAGGTAATCCACTAAATATAGCAATGGAGGATGCACATTTTAACAAACAAATAGTTTCTTTTCTCTATTTTGCTCTTGCACACGGTAATATCCCACACGCTTTGCACCATTGCTGTTTAATGTTGAAACAGCAAATAAGTTTTATTAAAAAAGTGAAGCAAGTGTCCAGATACCCTACTGTTCTATTCCTACTATTCATTATTTTACTATTCTTCTTAAAGAAATCTGTATATCCTTCTTTTATACAATTATTCTCATCAACAAGTCAATCCTCAACAATCCACCTGATCTCCATTCATGTCATTGATTGGCTTCTAAACATTGTTTTTGTTATTGGTTTTGTAATTATTCTGATTACTCTCTGTTGGCCCAAGATAAGAAACAAACTAAATGTTGGACAACTCCTGAGCCTATACGAAAAAATTCCTTTTATTAATACTTACCAAAAATTAAACCATTCCTTGCTATTTTCATTACATCTAAGCTCCCTATTGCATGCTGGTATTTCCTTAAAAGATGGTCTATCCATTATCAAAGACCATAACCAATACCCGATCCTAGCTTATTATTCCGATTACATAATTCACGAACTAGCAAGAGGGCGTACATTTGCTCAAATTCTCCCTTATTGTAAATTGTTAGAAAAGGAATTAGAATCCATTTTTCAAAAAAACGCGAATTCAGACCAATTGGTTAAAGACCTAAAGATGTATGTAGAATTTCTAACCGAATTAATGGAAGATAAGACGAAAAAATTAATCACTTCTATTCAACCAATATTTTTTTGTATCTTCGCTGGATTAATCATTATGGTTTATCTGTCCCTTATGCTTCCCATGTTTCAATTAATTTCCGATATCTAAAACAGAAAGGAAAGATAATCATGTTAAAAATTCGTGAAAAAGGCTTTACACTTATAGAAATGCTAATTGTGCTAGCAATAATTAGTACGCTATTAATTTTATTAGTTCCTAACTTAGCTGAAAAAAATAATGATGTCCAAAGTAAAGGTTGTAACGCCTTAAAACAAATGGCTGAGAACCAATTACAAGCATACAAGATTGACCATAACAACACTTCCCCTACTGACTTGCATGAACTTGTTACTGAAAAGTATTTACAGACAGATACCTGCGCTAACAACAGTAAAAAAGTACAACTCTCCTCTTCTAATACGAACACGATTGAGATCGTTAACAACCAATGAAAGAAAAGGGATTTACCTTTTTAGAATTAGTTATCGTATTGAGCATTATCTCTATTTTATTGGTAGTTGGTAGTTCCATACAATTAAAAACTTTACATACCTATCAATTAAATAGCTTTTATAAACTCTTTGAGAGTGATATTCTCTACCTGCAACAGTTTAATATGGTTCAGGCTGAGAAAGCTAGCTTAACTATAGATGTGACTAACAACCAATACCAAATTAAGACAAATGTAAATGGAAAAGTTCTTATAAAAAGAACTTTTCCTAAAGATTGGGTTGTTAAATTAAATACGTTAAGTATGCCTTTATCCTTTACGAGTGATGGCAATCTAATCCACCCAGGAACCTTCAGCATTAAAACAGCTTATAAAACTTATTACATTTATTTCCCTTTTGGAAAAGGGAGGTGCTATATTATTGATAAATAAAAATAAAGGATATTTATTCGTAGAGGTAATCGCTTGTATTTGTATCCTGTTTTCACTTTTACTAACAATCACACCTATCCTCCATCAAATATCTATAGAAGAAATGATGCTAAAACAAAGAAGGACAATACTTTCCGCATTAGATGATGCACTAACGAAAACAATTCTAGATACTGATAAAGAAAGTAAATATCCTATAAAAAAACAACGAGATATTTTAAACATAGAAGTATTCTTTTCATTTGAGAAAAAAACTAACTTAATTAAAGGATGTGCCAAATGGACGAATGATAAAAATAATACAGAAAGATATTGTTTATATGGAATACAATCAAGCGAATAAATCAGGCTTCACGCTCGCATCCACGCTAGTCGCCCTCTCCTTGACCATGCTTCTAATCAGTACCATTACCATATTGTTATCAACTATCAACCAACATTCTTTTAATCAAGAACTTTCTGTCAGACAATTATTCCACTTTCTATCTAGTGAAGTAAATCAAGCATCTAAAGTATCATCCTCTCATTCGTCCGTTACGTATTCTAAGCACAACGGTGAGACTGTTACGATAGAATTATACGGACAGCTTATTAGGAGACAAGTAGACGGTACGGGCCATGAGGTACTCGCGAGAAGTATAAAAAGTTTGAACATTAAACCGTTATCATATGGAATGAGGGTTACTGTAATGACTTTAAACGGAGAAGAATATGAAAAAATCATACGTACTGTATACTAATTCATCCGGTTTTTTGTTCCCATATACAATGTTTATCATCTCAATTTTATTGATCATGACCATCACAAGTATTGCCACCTACCAGAACCATATAGAAATGTCCCAGATGGAATATGAGCTCATAAAAATTGAGAACTTGACGCAACTTGCAAAAACAGAGTTAAAGGACGATACGAAAGAAAATGAGATAACACAGAAAAAATATATCTATCCCAACGGTACAGTAATTGTTACTTTTAAATCAGGGCAAACGGATACGTCAACTTATGACTTTCTAATTCAAACAGACAAAAATGCTAAGAGTTTGATTGTCGTAACAATCTAATTAAAAAAATCACGTATAGAAAATAGTAAAACGGTCACACTAGTTAGTGTAAATAAGTTATTGGGCTATAGCCAAGCGGTAAGGCAGCGGTTTTTGGTACCGTTATGCGTTGGTTCGAATCCAGCTAGCCCAGTTCAGAATTGCCCTTGTTTTTTCAAGGGCAACTTTTTTTTAACATAATGTTGGTAAAGTTTAATTTACAATAAGTAATGACTCGTTTATAATATTTGTGATACATACCTTTTTAAAGGGGGGAAAGTATGGATAGAGTATTCCGAATGCTTGCTTTTTGGACAGGAATTTTTGCTGTTATGTTCTTTGTAGGGGATATGCCTAACATGGCATTTTTGTTCTTAGTACAAACAGTTTTCTTCTTAGGAGTAGGTTTCTTAAATTTATCCGAAAGAATGTATATGTACTTATTTGGTGCCTATTGTACGGTATTTTTCATTGGATTTACGTTCTATTCCAACTTCATACTAGTTCCCGGTTTTGGACACTAATAAGTAAAAAAACTCTGATCATATTTGATCAGAGTTTTTGCATTTTTAAGAGCTAGATCTTCTCTTATATTGTTTGACATAGAAAAATAAACTTTATATACTAAATACAGTAGCTTAACTTTATCCCTAACCAACAAAGTAGAGCACATCCCCCTAAGACGCTTCCTAAAAAGGAAGCGTCTTTTTTCTAGCTTTATTCGGCTGCTCTACAATTATAAAAGTCCACAGTCAAGAAGAAATACGTAGTAACTACACTCTTACAATTCTAATTTAGTAAATGCAGACCAACAGTTCCGGAAATATACTACGCTTTCTACGTGCTCGCGCTGAGCGTAGTATATTTCCGGAAGAGCGTACTTTGCTCTGACGAAGCTGATGTCGTACCCGAGGAAGAGGGAGTATTCT
Source organism: Aquibacillus kalidii (assembly GCF_014280935.1). Classification (GTDB taxonomy): domain Bacteria; phylum Bacillota; class Bacilli; order Bacillales; family Amphibacillaceae; genus Aquibacillus_D; species Aquibacillus_D kalidii. Next base: position 56,921 of record NZ_JACLZI010000006.1, on the reverse strand, counting down.
GCCGAAGCGAGTTATAGCACTCATCCAAAAAAGTATATATTACTGAGAGTAAATCTAAATATACGAGTAAGAACATTAACACTCTAAATAAAAGGATTAACTTAAAAATGGATTATTTTTTGACTCATTTCCGATTGTTGTTTCAGGACCATGCCCAGGATAAACTACATAGTCATCATCCAATGTTAATAACTTTTCTTTAATACTTTGTAGTAACTGTTCCATGTTCCCACCTGGCAGATCAGATCTACCAATGCCTGAATGGAACAAACTGTCTCCGCCAATCACAAACTTATTTTCATGGAAAATGAACACAACTCCTCCTGGTGAATGACCTGGAACATGACGTACCTCAAATGAGAACCTTCCTATCTTTGTAACTCCTTCTTCTAGAAAATACTCAGCTGGCTTACAGCTTATTTTCCCCATTTGAAAAATAAGGGAGCCATTTAGTTCTGCATTTTCTAACCAGTTAGCTTCACTCTGCTGAACATATACAGGTATATTATAATAATCTCTTATCTCGTCCACAGCTCCAATATGGTCAAAATGAGCGTGTGTTAAACAGATAGATAAAGGTATAACACCTAATTCGGTTATTAGTGATATTAATTTTTCACTATCCCCACCTGGATCAAAAATCACTGCGTCATCCTGTTGATATACTAGGTAACAGTTTGTTCCTAATGGACCTAAGGGAATCGTTTTAATTTGCATGAAAATCACACCTTCCAGAAAAAAATTATATTGATATTAGCCTCGACAAATCAAACTATTTCATTTAGAATGTATGAGAGATAATATTCTATTACATATTAATATAATAAAAACGCCTATTCAATAACGGTTTGGTATTCGTGAGGAGGTTAAGAAAATGGTTTTAGCAATTCTTTTATTAATCGTCACAATTCTTTGCGCAGTTGCTGTGATTAGAGAATTGAAAAACAAGAACCTGTTTGCTGTAGCTTTTGCTGGTTTATCAGCAGCAGTGTTTGGATTCTTCTCAATCGCTACAATTTATGTGGAACTATTCCACGATAAAGTACACTAAAGACCTAAAGCATCTATTTCTTGCATTATAGAAATAGATGCTTTTAATATGTTTACTTTGAACTCTCAGTATGTATCTGATTGGTTAACTTTCCACCATTATTATAGCATTAAAACAAGAAAAGCGCAGGCCACCTTGCTCACCCGGAGGTAGACATCTCTGTTTTTTTATACTTTCTTATCTACCTAAAATAAAACACAGAAAAGGGAACCCATACAATGGGCTCCCTTCTTTATTCCTCCGTACCAAAATCATAAAAACGGAATAAGTCTCCATAAATAATCTGATCTGAGTAAGAAAGTTCTTTTTGAACTTTATCTTTTATTGGCTTACAAACTGTTGATTGATCTTCTTCATCATCTAAAGAATCATCAGTAACACCTAGTAATTCTCCAGTTTCTCGATTAAAACATTGGTCCTTTGTATAGATGTACTTATCACTTATAAAGCTTCCATCTCTTAGCGCAATATAACCCTTTCGGTCATCTGTGAATAAATCGGTTCCAAATGAAAGGTCCTTACTAGTGTCAACACCTAACAAATGTAGCAAGGTTGGTTTTACATCAATTTGACCTGCAATCTTTGAAATAACCTTTCCATCTTCACCAGGTATATGGATAAAGAATGGTGTTCGTTGTAATTGAATATGATCGTAATCTGTAATTTCTTCCTTATCAAGATACATGCTCATTGCTTTATCATGAAAATCACTGATACCGTAATGATCCCCCATCAAGACGATGATTGAATCCTCATAGATACCTGATTCTTTCAATTGATTGAAGAATTGTTCCACTGCCTCATCTGTATAACGAGCAGTTTGGAAGAATTGATTTAATGTTCTTGAATTTGAATTATACTTTTCAATTGTTGCATCTTCTTCACTTAATTCAAATGGATAATGATTGGTCAACGTAATAAATTTAGAATAGAATGGTTTCGGTAAATTTTGTAAGTACTTAATGGATTGTTCAAAGAAAGGTTTATCTTTCAAGCCCCACCCTATTGAATTCTCCTCGGTTACCTCATAAGACTCTACATCAAAAAATTTATCATATCCAATATTATTGTACATTACATCCCTATTCCAAAAGCTTTTGTTATTAGCATGAAAAACAGAGGTGTAATAACCCTGTTCACCTAAAATTTCAGGCATAGCATTATACTCATTCTGACCATGTGTAAAAAATACTGCTCCTCTTGGTAAAGGGTATAGAGAGTTTTCCACTAGAAATTCAGAATCAGAAGTTTTGCCTTGTTCTGTTTGATGATAAAAGTTTTCAAAATAATAACTTTCATTAATCAAGTCATTTAAGAAAGGTGTAACTTCTTCCCCGTTCATGGTGTTATTAATCAAAAATGTTTGAAACGACTCAAGTGAAACAAAAATAACATTTTTACCTTTTGCAATACCATATAGTTCAGATTTTTGATCACTCGTTGTATTTTCTTTTACATATTGCTTAATTTCTGGCATTTCATTACCATCTGCGAAGACTCTTTGCGCTTTTGTCTTTGAATGTAAGGCAATATCGTATAAGTGGTAATTAAACAACCCAATATTTTTCACTAGGTATTCCCTATCAAAAGTTCGTTGTAATAATTGTGGGCGTTCAATCTCTGCTAACACATAATTTCCAATAAGAAATGCGATAGATAAGCTCAAAGCCATCACTTTATTTCTTCTTGTATAATCAACTTTAACAACTGATTTAAATTTAATACCTACATACCATATAACTGCAACATCTATAAATAACAAGATGTCCGTGATATGAAGTAAACCAAATATACTTGATCCTAAATCCGCCGCGTTGCTTCCCTGGAAAAGAACTGGGATCGTTATAAAATCCGTGAAATTCCGGTAGAATAATAGATTAAAGTAAATAATTAGTGTTCCTATTAATGCCGTATATCTTATGAATTTCAATTGTCTTCTTTCCTTAAACCAAACACTAAGGGCAAACACAAGGAAAGCAGAAACAAATGGATTTATGAACAGAATAAATTCTTGCATAATATTATCTAACGATATATTAAATAAAAATCGATACACAATATATGTCTTTAATCCAAATAAAAGGCTTGCTAATGTGAACAATGGTATTTTTAGTTGCTTAACCGACATACGCTATCCTTCCTCCTAACCTATCGTATTGTCTGTTTTAATTATTAATAGTTAAAAAGCTAGTTTTGAATCAAACAAAATGGCTACTATAGTTAAGACGTAATAGTACCTTGATAAGTTTCATTTTTATTTAAAGAAAATTACAATTTGTTAACATTAATCTATTCTAATAGACGTTTATAAAAAAATAAACCCTACAAAAGGGAATATTTTTTTAAGATAGATTGTTTTTTTGTCGAATTATAGAACTTCCATCTTAGTTCTTGTTCATATCCCATTTACACAATTAACAATATATTCAAAAACTTAAAATTGGTTACGAAGCATTATGATGTTGGGCAACTAAAAATGCACCACCATATACACCGGCATCATTTCCAAGTTGCGCAAAGGCAAATCTACAAGCTTCACTAATTCTAGGTAATGAGTACTTGTCAAAAGCTAATTTTAATGGCTTCAGTAATGATTCTCCTGCTTTTGAAACACCCCCACCAATAACTACCATTGAAGGATTAATAGCTGTAGCTGTATTGGCAATAGCAAGTCCCAATACATCCGTAACCCTATTAATGATATCCTGTGCTAGTTGATCTCCTTCCTCAACAGCATCAAAAACATCTTTTGATGTCAGACTATCATTTTGCTTATATTTCTTTGTCAGTAAACTATCTGGATTTTGGTTTATTGCTTCAAGTGCTTGTCTAACAATTCCTGTTGCCGAGGCCACAGTTTCGAGGCAACCGTTTCTTCCACAGTTACATGGGGCACCACCAGGATCAACCATAATATGGCCAATCTCTCCAGCAGTTCCATTTACACCGTTTACAATGTTTCCATTAACGATAATTCCACCACCAACACCGGTTCCTAGTGTTACAGCAATGATATTTTCTGCTTGTTTCCCGGATCCCTTCCAGTTCTCTCCAATAGCAGCTATATTAGCATCATTGTCTACATATACAGGTAATCCGGATAATTCCGCTAATTTACCACGTAAATCAAAATTCTTCCAGCCTATGTTAACTGCAACTGTAACAATACCAGTAGCTGGTTCAATGAAACCAGGTGCACCGGCACCGATACCTAGTAAACTATCTTTATCAATTTTATTTACTTTAAGCTTTTCTTCTATGGAATTCCAAATGTCATCAGGAACATGTCTACCTTGTTCTTCTAACCTGGTAGGAACCTCCCATTTATCAATCATTAGCCCTTCCAAATCCATTAATGCTATTTTTACAGTGGTTCCACCAATGTCTACTCCAATAAGTATTTTCTTTTCCATTGACAATTCCCCTATTCTATCTAAGTTTAGATGCCTCTTGTCTTAATAACAAGATTGCCATTTGGTAGTCGCTACTTGTGATGCACTGAGCTTTGTACAGTTCTTTTATCTCTTCCTCCATCAATTCGAGGTCAGCAAGACGGTCACCAATATAAATTATCGTTCCGAATTTTTTTAATAACTGTTGTACGTCATATAACGTTTTCATTTTATCACCTACATTATTATAACAGAATCCAATAGAAAATAAAGTGAGATTTCCACCTTGTTAGTCATTAAATAACAAAAGGGTTAGGACAGATTTGTGGTCCATTGCCAAGACTCCTAAATGCAAATCTATGAAAGGTAGGTCTATGTGAAAAGTTTGCCTTTACTTTTGTCTTTTCTGTAGATAGATTTAATACAAGTCTTGTGGAGATTGAGCTAGTGCCTTTACTTATCTGAACATTTTTAACCACAAAAAAAGCCTGCATCATCAGGCTTATTGCGCGCTATTTATATAAGCTTTCTCTTCTTCTTCAGTTAATACCCCAGTAGCTTCGCCAATGTTACCTCCTTGGAGTTGCCATACAGCATTATGGTCTTGATCTGCAATAGTGAAATCTCCTTCGCTCCATCTAGTTAAGATTCGATTATAAAGGTCTTCATGATCTAATTCTGTTTTGCTTAGACCGTCTAAAAGCCAATTAATACGTTCATTAGTTATTAAGTAAAAGCCCCACTTATCAGATGCCACCACTTTTTGATGGGACATTTTATGAAGATAATCCTGATAAAATGCATCATTTAATTCTGATAAGCCGATTTTATCACCGAATGGATTTAATTCATCGTTATCCCCGTTTTTTAGCTTATCTTTCGAAAGTTCAGTAACCATTTTTTGTTCAGATTCATTGCTAATTTGTTCCGTTTCTTCATTTTTTTCACTTATGTTAGATGCTTGGGAGCTTTTCGTGATAGCTGCTCCACTCCCTATAAAGTCATTGTAGATAATGACTCCAAATGCGACAAAAAGGCCAACACAAAATAGCAGCAAAATAGCTAGTATTTTTTTATACATTTTTTTGCCTCCCTCTCCTAACCTATTTATAATTTATCAAACAGCTAGACAGAATGCAAAAAATTTCCATTTATAAGAACAAAAGCGGAGGGTACAGGTAGCGCCGTACGGCCAGGACTGCGCCAAAGACAACAAAGTAAGCGATGTGAACCGATCTTAACTTTTCTAAAAAGAAAAAACCAGACCGGATTAACGGTCTGGATCCTGTGGATTTAAAAAGGATGGCCTTCTACTTTTAAGTGGGATTGGTACGCGAACAAGGATATCCGCGAAAGCTCTTGGGGAAAATGGTATGAATGGCCATAAATACCCCGTTCTAAATGATTCCATACGTAGAAGGTAAATGAGCCAAAGCGTAATACCTGCCACGTATCCAACTACGCCAAAGCTTGCGGTTATAATTAACAACAACATCCTTACTAGCCGATTTGCTAAACTCATCTCATAACTAGGGGTCGCAAATGTACCAACAGCTGCAACAGAAAGATACAAGACAACCTCATTAGAAAATAATCCAACCTCTACTGCTACTTGCCCTATTAATACAGCAGCCACTAACCCTAATGCTGTTGCAAGCGCAGTAGGTGTGTGTATGGCTGCCATCCTGAGCATATCAATCCCTACCTCTGCGATTAAAAACTGTAGCAGTAGTGGTAAAACCCCGAAGTCGTTCGGACCAACAAACTCTATAGCATTCGGTAATAGCTCAGGATTGACAGAAAACAAATAATACAGCGGTAAAATAAATAAAGAAGCAATTACCGCAAAGAAACGAACCAGACGTAAATAAGCACCTACTAAAGGCTTTTGACGGTATTCCTCAGCATGCTGTAAATGGTGCCAATAAGTTGCTGGTGTAATCATTACACTTGGGGAGCCGTCAATTATTATAATAATATGTCCTTCATAAATATGTGCTGCTGCCGTATCTGGTCTTTCTGTATATCGAATCGTGGGATATGGATTCCAGTGCCTTCCACCCAAAAACTCTTCAACAGTTTTTTCAGCCATTGGTAAACCATCTGTATCAATTTTATCCAAATTGGCTTTTAATTCCTTTACCTTATCAGGGTCTGCAACATCTTCTAAGTAACATAGACAAATATCAGTCTTTGATCGACGACCAACACTTGTATATTCCATTCGTAAAGAACGATCGCGAATTCTTCTTCTCGTTAACGCTGTATTAAATACAATTGTTTCTACGTACCCATCCCTAGAACCTCTTACTACCCGCTCAAGATCTGGCTCCTGAGGTCCTCTTACTGGATAGGTCCTCGCATCGATCATGATTATCTGATCAATACCTTCTACAACTAATGCAGTTGGACCAGCAAGTACTGTATCAGTAGCAACATCCAAGTCATCTACTTTTTCAAGCTCTATATACGGTATATATTTCTTTAACATCTTCTCCATTGGATCTGGAGTAAGATCGGATGGTTCTAGTTGGGCTAGAAATTTCATTAATAAATGAAGGATGTCATCTTTTACAAATCCATCAATCATGAATAATGCCATTTTTCTTTCAGCATATTCCAAATCTAATTGGATTACATCAAAGCTCTTATCAACACCCAATCGTTCTCGCATGTATCTAATATTTTCGTCGAATGAACTATAAAGAGGCTTTTTTTCTTGTTCCATGAACTCACCCTAACCTAGATTAATTCTAGGTATTAGCTTGCACCTTTTTTAAAATCACATACCCAAACTAAGAAAATTCTTTTTCTTTTTTCATATATGTCCATTAAACAACATATAAAGATAATAAGAGGTTGTACATATTTAGGTGACGGAAAGAAGGTAAATAATGAAATCTAAAAAGTTATTAATAACTGCAACTGTCATCATGGCCATAATATTGGCATCTAGTATTTATTTCAAAAGAGATATAAGTGTCATTAAATATTTTCCAATAGATGAAACGACGGTATTTTCTACTTTTGGAACAGAACTAGGAATGTTATCCGAGACTGACCAAGATGAGTATGATTTAGAGTGGAAAGTATTTTCTAGTCTAGAAAAAAAAATATATCTAAGGCAAGATGTTTCTTTACTATTTTCTGATGGACGGCTAAAAGGAATCCAAAGTAAATGGAAAGAAAATGAAAATGCTCTTGAATTAAAATCCTCTATTCATGGAGAGGATAGCAGTCATTTTGAGACAATTTCCTTTCACCATGGCGAAATACATTATCCTGATGACCAGATTAAGAGCATACATGAGATGTCACATGATGAATTATATGTAATTGATTCACCACACAGCCCGTTAGAATCCTTTGAACAACCTGATGATTCTAACCAAACAGATTGGAAAGAAACATTGGATCACGCAACACAGCAGCAATTAGGTTATCACTGGAAACAACTTATTGATCACTTCCAAATCCCAGAAGATAAATATATATTTACACCTTTAACTGACATATATAAATATGAGAAAGAGGTAATACCAGGAATATCCCAAGAAAAAACTGACCAAGTGATTGGACAGCTTTGGGAAGGACTTTATAAAAATTATATTTTAGGCATTTCCAATACCGATAAACCAGCAAAAAGTTTTGTCCCGTTAATTTTATTTGATAAAAAAGGGAAGCATTTAATTGTATTATACCAAGATCAGAACGGACAGAAGCAGCAGTTAATACAATATTATCCTACTGCTTCCAGCAACCGTTGATGTAATTCCTGCCAATCCCTCTTATTTGGTTGAAGCTCTAGAGCCTTTTCCACATGCTCTAGGGCTTTTTCAAATTTACGTTGGTTATTATAAATTAACGAAAGGTTGTAGTGCGCTTCAGCAAATTCTGGCTTCATTTCCACCACACTTTCTAGGTCTTTCTGGGCTGCTTCCACTCTATTCTCTTTAATGTAAGCATAAGCTCGATTAAATAATAGTTCTGCTTCATAAGTGTCTGCATATTCCATTGCATCTGTTGTTAAATCGATAACTTGATTGTATTCTTGCTTTTGAATTAGCTCTTGGGATTGTTGTATAAATAGTGTTTCATCTACAGTACTATTACTAGTACCGTAGATCACAAAACCAGTTGTTATACAAAGATAGGATAGTAAGGCTATGCCTTGAATCAAAAATTTGTTTTTCTTTGGTAAATTAACAATGCTAGCTCCTAGAAAACCTCCTAGCAATCCACCTAGGTGGGCTCCATTATCTATTTCTGGTATGGAGAAGCCAAATATAATATTAAATACAATAACAAAAATAATATTTTTCCCCATTGTCTGAAAGAATACCCGACGGTGAATCAATCCAAAAAATAAGAGTGCCCCAAACAAACCAAATATAGCTCCCGACGCACCCGCTGCCAATTGGGGATTTAAAGCAAAACTCGTCAAGCTACCTAAGATTCCAGCTAAAAAGTAAATGACAAAAAAACGAATATTGCCATATATCTGTTCCACAGCTGAACCTACATAGTATAGAGCAAACATATTCATTACTAAATGTAATAGACCTATATGTATAAACATCGAAGTTATAATCCGCCACCATTCCCCATCTAATATGGCCGGATTATATTTTGCTCCATATTGTATTAAAGTAGTTGCTGAGTTTGTTCCGCCATTTAATTCCATCCAAACAAATAGAATGATATTTGCGATTAGTATGAAATAAGTTAACCTAGGTTTTCCATTTCGAAAAAGGCTTTCGGTTTCGTTTTGTTTCTTTTGAAACTCACCAGCAACCATCGTCTTGAGGTAATGGGTTAGACGTTCCATTTCTAGTTCGTTGTCAGGATAATCGATTGGTTTGAAGTCTAATCCAATATAATCAAAAAAACGATTTATTTCTGCTTTCCTATCTAACTCGTCTGCATAATATGTACTTAGTTTAGTAAACTTTCTATTCTTTAATTCGATTGTTTTTTTTATCGATTCCCATTCATCTACAGGGGGCTTTTCTGCAATATAGATATTATGCACATGTACACCGTTACCTAAAATAAACTGTTTTAATTTCGATAACTTCATAACCGTTTGATCCACATCAAGCTGTAAATGGTTTCTCCAATCGAACTGGCGGTGCATCAAGCGAACCACGTGAGAGGAACCTTTTATTTTTTTCTCAAGCACCATTTCAGTTTGCATAGAGTTAATATAGATTATTTCAAAATGATGATCATGAATTAATTGATAAGCTAAACGATTGTAAAAATAATTTTCATTTAAATACATGATATCCCCCCTATCCTTTATAATAACACGATCTTTTTAAAAGCCGTTAATAATCAGGGAAGGTACATATACTCCTTTTAAAAAACTTATTCAAGACTTTAACAGCACCAAAATGAATTACTACAAAGTAGCTCCAATTATGACACGACAAAAATAAAACGTTCAGCTAATTACGATGCTGAACGTCCGAAAATACTTGGTAATACTCTTTTGCGAATATAGGGCATATTCATCGATATCGACACAAATGCTTTTCTAATAACAGAAACCGCCATTAATGTATTCATAATTTTATACCTAGATTTAAAAATCATTCCAACTCCAACTAATAAAGAACTAAGCACCACAAATAGACGCATTTTTAACATCCTTCCTTCTCATTAGAATGTACAATTAGTTTGGCCTTTGAGAAAGAAGAATATGCTTCTGCGACGTTAAAAATAGATGTTAATATATTCCTTCTTCGGTAATCAAGCTGCGGACTGGAATATCAAAAGCTTCCATAGGAATTCGCTCAACAAGTTGAAAGTTAGATAAAAGTGCTATAGTTTCGCCCTTATAGTCATTAAGGAACCGATCAAAATAACCGCCACCATATCCAATTCGGTATCCTTGTCTATCAAAAACTATCCCGGGTACAATTAACAAATCGATACTATTATTCTCTACAGGAGCTGTCAAATTCGGATTTGGCTCTAGAAGATTATAATAGACTACTTCCAATTGGTCTAGGGAATCAATTTTATAAAAGTCAAGCTCATGTGTACTAGGGATACATTTCGGCACACATACTGTTTTGTTATTTTTCCAGGCCCCTTTAATAATCTGTTTCGTGTCCCATTCATGTGATTGAGATACTGTAATACCAATTGTCTTCGATCGTTTCCAAAGCTGACTATTGTATAGGTGTTGTGACAGAGTTTCCTCTATTTTACACTTTCTTAAAGGATCAATAGATTGCCACTTAGACAGCACCTGTTTTCTAAGATCATCCTTACCAACCATATGTATCCACCCCAATCGGGACATGGGGACAGGTCCCTTGTCCCACTTCTTCCCTGATACGGAAAAACTCTTACCAGTACTGGTAAGAGTTACGTTTTTATACAACCAAATTATATTATTTAGTTTCGCGATGAAGAGTATATCTTTTCAGACGCGGACTATATTTTTTAAGCTCTAAACGTTCAGGGTGCTTACGTTTATTTTTAGTTGTAATATAATTACGATCGCCTGTTTCAGTACAAGCTAAAGTGATGTTTACACGCATTGTTATCCCTCCAAACCTTTATCAATAACTAATTATCAAATTTCTATCATCATTTTCAGACTTATTAATATTACCAAATATCTTTCTTTATTTCAAGCAAACATGACAAAGTTCTTCACTTTTTATGGCTTAATTTTTTTGACATTTTCCAACGTCTATAAGATATGTTATAACTATACTTGTACAAACTGGAGGGAAGCATGTGATTAACAGTATTATAGCATTAGGAATAGTAGCAGTATTCTTGTTTGTAATATCCTTTTTTCTATCGGATAAATTCAAACAATTAGAAGATCAATTAGAGCAAGTGTCCATAACATCTTTACAGGAAACTTACCAAATTAAAAAGAAAATTAAAGTATTGGAAGAGGAGTTACTTGCAGACGATTCTTTAGACATGGGAAATATTAATACACAACAGACCCAAACCCCTTTGATTAGAAGAATCAACCATATGCATAAACAAGGCCATTCGATTAATGAAATAGCAAAACGAACCAATCTCAGTGAGTATGATGTCAACTCAATTGTTCATCAATTCTCACAAGAAAGCTAGAGGCGTTCCTATGAAACAGATACTTAGAGCATTTTCACTAGGCATATTGTCTGCATGTATTGTCATGTTGATTACGTACTACCTAGGTCATGATGAGAAACAGATTGAACTAACTACTAATGAAATGATTCAAAAACTGGAATCTGAAGGATATTTTATTACCAAAAAATCAGTTGAAGAAACGGAAACTGATCAGAATCAATCCAATCAGGAATCTGCAGAGAAAAAAGAAGAGAATCAACCAGAAGTGGAAGAAGAACCCAATAGGGAGGAACAACCAGAGATTGAAGAGGATCCAAAAGTAGAGGAAGACCCTAAAGCTATAGAAAAAGATGAACCAGCAACTTATACACTACGTATTGAACCTGGAATGTCGCTCGCTACTATCGTTCAAATGCTTCATGCCGCAAAAATAATTGAAGATCCAAATGAATTTAGTGCTTTTCTCGAGGAGAATAATTACAGTACCAAAGTTCAAATTGGTGAGTTCAATTTAACTAGTGATATGACGCACGAAGAAGTAGCAGAGACAATAGCTAACCAATAACAAAAGTCATATAAAGAAGCATCAAGGAATCCCATGATGCTTCTTTATATGAATTAATTTAGATCACATGACTCACCTTTTACAAGATACATTATGTTTTCACCAATATTTGTAGCATGATCACCGAAACGCTCTACATACCTTCCACTAAAAGCCATCTGCATTATATGCTGGATTTTTTGTGGATTAGTAGCTGTTTCCTCTAATAACTCTCGAAGCATATTAGAATACATACCATCGATTAAGTCATCCAACTCCCCTAGTTTTCTCGCTAATGTTATATCTTCGTTTTCATAGGCTTTTACAGAGATATCAATCATTTTCACAGCAACATCTTTCATATCCTTTATTGATTTGTGAATATCAATACCGTGATCTTCACCTAGGTGGATCGTAGATTTAGCAATATTCTTGGCATTATCTCCCATCCGCTCCAAATCTGAAGATATACGAATAGCAACAATTAGCCTACGGAGGTCTGAAGCAACTGGCTGCTGCTTTGCAATTAATAGAATAGCAGCCTCGTTGATTTCCATGTCCTTCTTATCTAGTTCTTTATCATATGCAATAACTTGTTTAGCCAGTTCTATATCACTATTGTATATGGCATCAACTGCTTGATTTAGTAGTTTTTCTGCACCGTAAGCTAGCTCAATGATTTTACCCTTTACCTTTTCCAGCTCATCCTGAAATTGCTCTCTACCTACCATGTTGCATTACTTCCCTTCTAGCCAAAACGACCAGTAATGTAATCTTCTGTTCTTTTATCCTTAGGATTAGAGAACAGTGTATCTGTATCTGTAAATTCAACTAGCTCTCCATTAAGCATAAATGCTGTCTTATCGGAAATTCGTGCTGCTTGCTGCATGTTATGAGTGACAATTACAATCGTATATTTATCTTTTAACTCCTTAATAAGTTCCTCAACCTTTAAAGTAGATATCGGATCTAGTGCAGAAGTTGGTTCATCCATCAATATAACATCTGGTTCTATTGCTAAACATCTTGCAATACATAAACGTTGTTGCTGTCCACCAGATAAACCATATGCATTTTGATTTAATCTATCCTTTACTTCATCCCAAATAGCCGCATCCCGTAAGCTTTTCTCAACTACTTCATCTAGTATTTTCTTTTTCCTAATTCCATGAATTCTAGGTCCATATGCTACATTATCGTAGATCGATTTTGGAAATGGATTAGGCTTCTGAAATACCATCCCAACATGTGTACGCAATTCTTCAACCATTTGTCCTTTACTAAATATGTCATTATCATTATATTTTATAGAACCCGAAGTATTCACATTTGGGACCATTTCTATCATTCTATTTAAAGTTTTTAACATTGTCGATTTACCGCAACCTGACGGCCCAATTACTGCAGTAATCTTGTTACGAGGAATTTCCATATTTATGTGAAAAAGTGCTTGACTTGATCCATACCATAGATTGAAATCCGAAATATCAAATGCATGTTGATTAGAAGTAATTACTGTCATATTAACCCCTCTTTAATATCTATTTTGAAATTTATTTCTTATCCATACAGCGATAGCATTCATGACCAATAAAATGACTAGTAGAACGATAATTCCTGCTGCTGCAACATTTTGCCATTCCGCCTGTGGTCTTGATGTCCAACTATATATTTGAATAGGCATGACTGTATATTTCGATAAGAAGGAATCTGGTATTGTGTAAATAGCTGTAGCCGCTCCAACAATAATTAATGGAGCAGTTTCACCAATTGCACGAGATAACGCTAAGATCGAGCCTGTTAATATACCAGGCACAGAAGCTGGTAGTACAATTCTCCAAATCGTTTGCCACTTTGTCGCTCCCATTCCGATTGATGCTTCTCTTAATTCTTTCGGAACGGATCGAATAGCCTCCTGAGCTGCAACGACAATAACTGGAAGGACTAATAGGCTCATCGTTAAAGCACCAGCAATTAAAGTGTATCCAAAGTTAAATAAATACACGAAAAATGTTAAGCCAAGCAGTCCAAAAACAATAGATGGAACACCTGCTAGATTTTGAACATTAACCTGAATAAATCTAGTGAATTTATTTTGGGCTGCATATTCTTCTAGATATAAAGCTGTCGAAACCCCTACAACTACCGCGACCGGTGCTGTTATGGCCATCATCGATAAAGAACCCATTATTCCGGCAAATATTCCGGCTTTATCGATGTATGGCGCTGGGAAGTTTTTCAAAAAATCTATTGTGACATAACCAATACCTTGGTTTAATATTCGATAAATTAATAACGCTAAGAAAACTAGCGCTATGGTAATAGCAACAAAGAATAAAGACCGAAAAATAACATTTTGGATTACTCTTGTTTTTATTTGGTTTTTACTAGGTTGAACATTTTGATGATTCATATTAATAATCCTCCCTAAATTTACGGGAAATATATTGAGCAAGTATATTCATAATTAATGTAAATGCAAATAATGTAATCCCTACTGCATAGATACTATAATATATTGTTGAATGATAAGATGTATCACCCGTTGCACCTTGAACAATAAAAGCAGTTAGAGTTTGAACAGATTGAGTCGGATCTAACGTTAGATTTGGGGTTGCTCCCGCTGCAATAGTAACAATCATCGTCTCACCAATCGCACGAGATAACGCTAATACAACAGAAGCAATAATTCCTGATAATGCCGCTGGAATAATAACTTTTATAGCAACCTCAAGGCGAGTAGCACCTAATCCTAACGCACCTTCTCTTAAACTATTTGGTACAGCATTCATTGCATCTTCAGATAACGAAGCAATCATTGGAATAATCATTATTCCAACTACAATCCCAGCACTGAGTGCATTAAATATTTTCATTTCTGTAATAAATGACCCTAATAATGGGGACACAAATGTAAGAGCAAAGAATCCATAGACTACAGTTGGTATCCCAGCCAATATTTCTAGTATTGGTTTAATTATTTTCCTTGTTCTTTGACTTGCATATTCACTTAAAAAGATTGCAGATGCAATCCCTATTGGTAATGCTACACAGATCGCAATAAATGTAATTAAAAGTGTCCCAGCAATTAATGGGGCAACGCCAAACTTCTCAGTCCACGGAGACCAGTCAGTCCCAAAATAAAAATCTGATAGTGATACTTTTGAAAAAAAGGTAATGGATTCCCTTAACAAAGTAAATAGAATTCCAATAGTTGTTAGAACGGAAATAATCGCGCACAGTAATAAGAACACTGGCACAGCCTTTTCTGTAAAATTAGTTATACTTTTTTTATTTTTATTTTTATTTATCATGTCTTGAACGGAATACTGCCGTTTGTCCTGAACGGTATATGCTTGTTTTTCTTGTGCGTTCACCATGAATAACCCCTTTTCTATAAACGTAGGTGTAGGGCCAGACCTAGTATTGATTAGGGCTGACCCGTTTTCATCACCACTTAAACCAGATAATTATTTACCCGCTTTTTCTTTAATTTCATCTAATTGCTCTTGATATTTCTCTTCTGGTAATGCAACATATCCAACTTCTTCTGCAGCAGCACCAGCATTTTCTAATGTATATTTAGCAAAATCATAAACTTGTGGTTTATCTTTCATATAAGATACGTTCACATAAGTGAATAGTGGTCTTGAAAGTGGTGAATAAGAACCATCTTGAATTGTATCGCCATTAGGTTTTACTGGGTTACCATCACCATTATCTATACCAAGCACTTTTAATGAATCTTGGTTAGCAGCATAGTAAGCATAACCAAAGTACCCAATTGCATATGGATCACTCTTAATACCAGTAACTAATGTGTTATCATCTTCAGAAAGTGTTACACCTTCCCCTTCACGCATTGGCTTTTCTTCAAGGATTACTTCATTGAAATAATCAAATGTTCCTGAATCATGCCCTGGGCTATAGATTGTAATTGGTTCTTCTGGCCAGTCAGGATTTACATCTGACCACTTTGTTGCGCCACTATCAGCTAAGAATACTTTTCTTAATTCTTCTAGCGTAATATTTTCAAGGAAATCATTCTCTTGACTCACAACTACTGATAATCCATCATAAGCAAGCTCTAGTTCAACAAACTCAATACCATTTTCTTCAGCAGTTGCTTTCTCTTCATCTTTTATAGGACGAGAAGCGTTACTGAAATCAATTTCACCAACCGTAGATTTTTCAAATCCGCCACCAGAACCTGAAGAATTAAGTGTTGTTTTTACATCAGGTTGTACTTGGTTGTACTCATAAGTTAAGTATTCCATTATTGGTAAAACTGTTGATGATCCATCAATTGCAACAGGACCAGATAATGCTTCACTTTCTTCTGATTTTTCGGATCCTTCATTTGCACTTGCTTCATTTTTAGATTCTTCACTTTTTTCTGTGCCTTCCTCTTTTTCTGATCCACATGCTGCAAGAACTCCCATTACAAACATTAACAGTGCAGCTAGTGCAAATAATTTCATTTTCTTCATTTCTTTGTTCCCCCTACTAAATTGGTTTTTGATTTGATAAAGGCTTGTTCCTCTTTGCCTCACCTTTATAGTAACGCACAATTTTTAACTCAGAGTTAATTGAATGTAAAGGTTATGTAAATTTGCATAGAATTTTGTCGGAATGGGAACAATTATAAGTTATAAGAAATATTACTTGGTAAAAACAAACTTATATATTTAAAAACGGGTAATAAAGGAGAGGTGCTTGTAGCTGTAGTCATTATAGATTAAATTACAAAACTTACTTATTATGAGGGATTTTTAAGCTAGGGATCTTGTCTTCTTTTTAAGAAACTGTACTGACTAAATATGTAATTCTTAGTCGAAACAAGAACTTAAACCCTTTTCGTTTCCCTAGGGGCTAAGTTGTGTACAGTAGAAAATGCCATACCGTTTATATCTTGTACTAATCTTGGTTACTCTTATTTGGCTTGATTTATGGTAATTCCGTTTTGACTAATAAAGTGGAATTATTAAAAAAAGAAGAGTTTTAGGATTTCACCTAAAACTCTTCTTTAATTTGTTATTCTTCTTTAGTTTGCCCGTCTTCCTCTTGTTTGGAATCAGAGAGCAAGTCAGTGTCCACACCATTCTTAGCTCTTTCATCTTTTAACTCAAAATACTTAGCAATAATTTTCTTCCCTATTTCATGGTGAACTGCATATTGTGTATTTCCACCACCATTTTTCGGTACAACGATGGCAAAGGCAACTTCTGGATTATCATATGGAGCATAACCAACCAACGAGAGGTTTTCCGTATATGCCTTCATTTTCCCATCTTCATATTGAGGATTTTCTGCAGTTCCTGTTTTCCCAGCTACTTTATATTTCCGATATTCACCTGACCATCTTCCAGCAGCAGTACCCTGCGAACCATGGAAAACATTAATAAACCCTTGTTTAACACGTTCGATATATTTATCGTCAATTCCAATTTTATTCAGAACTTCTGTATTAAAACTTTTAACAACTGGTCCAAGTTGGCCTTTTTGTGGCTCGGCCTGTCTGATTTCATTAACCAAATGAGGACGGATCCGGTAACCATCGTTAGCTATAGTTGATACATACTGTACTAGTTGTAAAGTAGTATAAGTATCATACTGCCCAATCGCTAGGTCAAGTATTTTACCGGCAACCGTATCTTGCCCAACAACACCTGTTGCTTCATAAGGTAAATCTACACCCGTTTCAACCCCAAGTCCAAATTGATTAAAATAATTTCGCATTCTTTGAAAGGAATCCCAATCAAATCCTCGTAGTGGTTGATTGTATTGATAACTAGCACCACTCATTCGTAGAGCTATATTGAACATATAAACGTTAGACGACCTTTCAATAGCTTTAAGGTCGGAAGGATTGCCAAGGTTAGTCCATGATTCTTTTTTTGGTGTCCCAGCTATTTTAATCGCTGTATCTCTAATCGTTTCTCCTATATGAACAACACCCGAGTCGAAACCTGCTAATAGCGTGGCACCTTTTACGGCGGAACCAGGTTGATGTGCATCATAAATGACACGATAAGATTGATCCTTATATTCATTATCCTCACGATCATATCTTACACCAGACATAGCAAGAATTTCTCCAGTTTGTGGATTCATCATTGCAACAAGTGCATCTTCTAAATACCCATTATTATTCACTTTCCCCATAGCAGTCTTAAGCTCTTCTTGCACAATCTTATCTACAGCTTGTTGTAGTTCCATATCTAAAGTTAAAACAAGATCATTACCACTTTTACCCTGTACAACAATTTCTGATCCAACAACATTGCCTGAATTATCAGTAGTATATTGAACCTTTTCTTTTCTTCCTCTTAAGACACTTTCATATTGTTGTTCTAAACCGCTTGTACCGACTCGATCATTAAGACTGTACCCATGTGTTAAATAATAATCTCGATTCTCAAGTGGGATCCCCTTATCAGAGGTAGTAATTCCTCCGATAAAACTGTTAAAAGTTCCACCATATAATGGTTTCCTCTTCCAATCTATCGCTGCATTTATTCCTTGTAGTTCAGGTAAATGCTCTGCAACTTGCGCAAATTCCTCTTCTGTAATGCCTTCATTCAACACAACATGAGGGGATAACTCAAATGCTTGATCAAATTCTTTTTTTATCGCGATAACATTGAGTAGCTCATCTGTCCATTCTATTTCTTGTAAATCTTTATCCGTTATTTTATCAAGCATCACCTTATATTGTTCAGAGTTATCCAATTCTTTTTCCTTCTTAGTTAATCGTTCCTGAACCACTTTGGCATTCTGTAAGTACCAATATTCTTTCTTGTCTCTTTCCTTAATGTTATCCAATAATTCTTCTCTATCTTTAAACATAGTAACGTATTGCGCTAAATTTTCTGCAAGCTCTAAGCGTTTCGCTGCAGACTCTCCGTTCTTTGGCGGTGTATAAGTTATTGCTTTAACTGGTTCATTATCAAGAACTATCCGTCCAAACCGATCATACATTTTCCCTCTAGGTACTGGCTTTGTAGAAGGCGTATTCTCTGTTTTGTTAATTTCATTTTGTGCTTCTTCTCCATTCAATATTTGAACAACACCTAACTGTAATATTAATAAGGAAAAGAGCCCAAACACAAAAATAAACAATATATTTAAACGAAAGGGAAGTTGTGACTTTTTTTTCTTTTTTTTATCTCCCATTTACCCCACCCTTTGATATAAAAAATTCACATGTATACTAATTATATCATTTTGCAGTAGTTACTACTAGCCACTTTTAACGGTTTTCATGATCCGCTATTTCATTTCCAAGAGGTACTTTATTTTCTTTTTCCCTTGGCGTCCCATGGAGCTTTATTCCTTTAACAAAAAAGTAAATAATAAAATGTCCTGCTCCTAGTGTCATCAGCAAATATGGTATAGATGCTTCGGGGGAGAAAAAGGTAATCGCAAGTAAAAAAATGGCAATAGAGGATACCCGTCCTAAATTGACAAATATTTCTCTTACTACAATATATTCAATTCTCATTTCGGCTGCTTTCCAACCCTTACCAATCACATCAAATGTCATGGAAGCATATGGGACGGTAAATATTGGATATGATAATCCAATAATTGCACCATAAATGAGGAGTGTTGTATAACTCATGTTCGTCAAGATTAGAAAAACAGCTAAATATAAAGAGAGACCCCCGACAAAGATTGCTCCTTTTCGCATATGTGGCTTTATCATCTTAGTAGCTAGTAGATAGAACACAAATGAAAACCCTGAAAAAATAAGATTAAAGGTTCCAAGTGCTAATTCACTTTGGGTCGTAATAAAAACCCAAATAGAGATGACGAAGACAAAAATCCCTTCTCGTAAGCCCTGAAAGGTATGCGCATAAAGTATCCTTTTCCAGTCTTCATTATGCTTTCTTTCTTGAAGTATTCTTCTAAACGTAAAATTTCCCTCAGCAGACCTTCTGTTAAGAAAGAACGTACTTGCAACAGCGAGCGCAAAAAGAATAAAGGAAATAGTGAAAATAATCGTGTATCCTGTGAAATTAGCTAGCCTGGAAATAATATACCCGGCTAATACTGGACCTATCATTCCTCCAAAGGATTGCATCAATCCCATAAACCCATTAAAAAAATCCCTTGTCTCTGGCTCTGTCACTTCAAATGTCAACACATTGAAGGCAAGCCAGTAAAATCCATAACCTATACCTAATAAAGCACCTAATAGCATATTGTACTTACTAGCACTTTCTCCCACTATTAAGACAGTCATGTAAAATAGGGATAAAAAAGCAACCCCTAATCGTAATACAATTACTCGGTCGACTTTTTTAGCCCATCTCCCGGCCAATATAAACGTAAGAGGCTGCATGATATACACAGAGATATTATATAAAGCAATGTCTACATATTCTCCTGACTGTTTCCACAGATAAATATTAACAAATGTATTTGATAAAAATGTTGCTAAGGCATATAATCCACCGATAGTAAGAAGTAGCTTCAAATCTCGATCTATTTCTATATCACCCAGTACTTTTAGTTTATTTTTCATAATCTCCAGTCTCCTTTTCCATTCTACACATTAGTGTTTTCAAATTGACTGGAGATATTCAATTAGAAAAGCATAAAAAGGGATCCTACCAAAAAGTAGGATCCCTTAAAACATTATTTTGCAGCTTCGTAAAGCTTTGAAACCTCATCCCAGTTAACTACATTCCAAAATGCTGAAATATAATCTGGACGTTTGTTTTGATATTTTAAATAGTATGCATGCTCCCATACATCAAGGCCTAAGATAGGTGTCTTTCCTTCCATAACAGGGTTGTCTTGATTTGGAGTACTTGTTACTTCAAGCTCACCGTTATTAACTACTAACCAAGCCCATCCAGATCCAAAACGACCTGCACCAGCTGCTGCAAATTCCTCTTTAAATTTATCAAAGCTACCGAATTTAGCAGAGATTTTATCAGCTAAATCTCCAGTAGGTTCCCCACCACCATTTGGAGATAGGAGCGTCCAAAATAAACTATGGTTAAGATGGCCACCACCATTGTTACGAACAGCAGTACGAATAGATTCTGGTACACTGTCTAAATTAGCAAGAAGATCTTCTAATGATTTACTAGCTAAATCATCTTTCCCTTCTAATGCACCGTTCAATTTTGTAACATACGTATTATGGTGTTTCGTATGGTGGATGTTCATTGTTTCTTTGTCAATATGCGGCTCCAACGCGTCATATGCATAAGGTAATTCTGGTAATTCAAATTTTGCCATTATTTATTCCTCCTTAGAAATTATATGTAAGAAACATTTCAAACCACTATGTTTCCCTTTAAGGAAAAGAGTACCAAAAAAGCCAACATACTTGCAACTGTTACGCATTAAGAAATTCTTTTTTCATTAACATCTACAGAAAACAAAGACATTTAATATCTGTGGTGCCAATAAGATTAAAATACATGTATTCAAACCCTTAATAAGCTATCATTTAATAAATAAAATAAAAAAACAAGATCTAATAGATACTTGTTTGAAATGGTGGCTCGGGACGGAATCGAACCGCCGACACACGGATTTTCAGTCCGTTGCTCTACCGACTGAGCTACCGAGCCATTTTTAATTTTCACAGTCATTTTTATTACTACATTAAATATGTAATGGCGGAGGAAGAGGGATTCGAACCCCCGCGAGCCGTGAAGCCCCTGTCGGTTTTCAAGACCGATCCCTTCAGCCGGACTTGGGTATTCCTCCGCAAAAATAAGATATGGTGGACCCTGCAGGACTCGAACCTGCGACCGATCGGTTATGAGCCGATAGCTCTAACCAACTGAGCTAAGGGTCCTAAATTTTAAATGGGGCGGACGATGGGGATCGAACCCACGCATGTCGGAACCACAATCCGATGTGTTAACCACTTCACCACGACCGCCATTTTATGATTGAATTATATGGTAGCGGCGGAGGGGATCGAACCCCCGACCTCACGGGTATGAACCGTACGCTCTCGCCAGCTGAGCTACACCGCCATGGCTCCACAGGTAGGACTCGAACCTACGACCGATCGGTTAACAGCCGATTGCTCTACCACTGAGCTACTGTGGAATAATAATCATTTTCTCATTTAATAACTTTAGCGACAAATAATAATATAGCATGTTCGAATTAACAAGTCAACACATTTTTTTAAATAAATAATGTGAAAAACACACAACAAAAATAATATAGCACGTACGGACTCGGTATTCAAGCCTATTTAGGCTTTTTTATAAACAAATCACCAGAATAGATAAAGGAGCTTCGATTATTTAATCGAAGCTCCTTAGTTTATTACTTTTTCTCGCCCAAAACTTCCTCAGCAATATTTACTGCGTGATCACCAATTCGCTCTAAGTTACTGATGATATCGACATAAACAATACCTGCTGTTCCAGAACAAGCACCTTCATTCAATCGAATGATATGCTTTTTACGATATTTTCTTTCCATTTTATCAATTTGATCCTCTTTTTGAACAACAGCTAACGCGGCCTCGCGGTCCATATTGTCTAATGAAGAAATTGCTTGTTTCACTGTTACAATGGTTAAGTCAAACATTTCGTTTAAATCAATCATTGCCTGTTCTGTAATTTCGACTTTGTTTGATATTCTATAATTAACTAGCTCTATAATATTTTCAAAATGGTCACCAATTCGCTCTATGTCACGAACAGAATCCATTAATGTAGAATGTTTTGTACTTTCTGCTTCTGTAAAAGATGTACCCGAAAGCTGCACTAGATACTCTGTAATTTCTCTATCTAAATTATTCAGAGCACCTTCTATTTGCAGTGCGTGGTCAGCATGTTTCTGGTTCATGTTATTTAAGTATTGACTGGTTGATTCCAGACCTTGATATGCGTATTCACCCATGCGTATTACTTCAGCTTTCGCTTGGTCTAACGCTACTGATGGGGACTGTTCAATAAATATAGGGTCTAAATGTTTTGGTTTATATTCAACCACCACATCTTGACCAGGAATCAACTTCGTCACAATATACGCTAAAGCTCCAATAAAAGGAAACTGGATAATTGTATTAGCTACATTAAAGCTACCATGTGCAAAAGCTATTGTCATTTCATTATCTAAATTCAAAGTTTGCTGTAAATATTCGACATATAAGGTGAATGGATATAGTAATAATAGGAAAACGATAGCACCGATCACATTAAAAATAACATGGACAAAAGCTGCACGTCTTGCACTTATACTAGTACCAATAGCCGCTAAAACAGCAGTTATAGTTGTTCCGATATTATCTCCAAATAATACTGGTAAAGCTGCATCTAATTTCATTAAACCTTGTCCAAATAATTCTTGAAGTATTCCGATAGTTGCACTAGAACTTTGAACAATTACGGTAAACAACGTACCAATAACTACACCTAGTAAAGGATTTTCACTCATACTTAGTGTAAGGTCTGAGAAAGCCTCTAAACTTCTAAGAGGTTTCATCCCACCACTCATCGTCTCTAAACCGACAAATAGTGCCCCAAGACCAAATATTGTTTGTCCTATACTAGCAACACGTTTATTTTTAAAGAAGAACAGAAGGAACGAACCGAGCGCTATAATTGGCAATCCATATTCTTTAATATCAATACCAATTATAAATGCAGTCATAGTGGTACCAATATTCGCACCCATAATAACACCAATAGCTTGTCTAAATGACATGAATCCAGCATTTACAAGACCGACTGTCAGTACCGTAGTGGTAGAGCTACTTTGCACTAACGCTGTAACTACCGCCCCCGATATAACACCCATAAAAGGATTTCTTGTAAAACGATCCAGAAGATCTCTTAGTTGATCCCCAGCAGTTTTTTGTAGGCCATCTCCCATATATTTTAAACCGAAAAGGAAAATACCTAGACCACCGATGAATTCAAATATCATCTGTTGAACATCAACATCAGCCACGTTTTCAACCCCTCATTACATTTTGTTTTTTATATATATTAATAACACCTTTTCCATTATTAAGATTTTGGACCCATTTGTAAAGAATTTTCGCATTTTCTTTACATTAAATTTACAAACTTTTTATTTTTTTCATCATTTTTCGCTACACTTCGACTTCGATTCATTAAAAAAAGTATTGCTTTTTAAGCAATACTTTTGTTTTCATTGTTATTGTTTATCAGATTCAACTTTTGATACAAGAATTTTAGTTCCATCTACATAATCCACTTTTATATTAGTGCTTTGAGCTATCCACTGCCCATTTGTAATGGCACTATAGTTAGCATCCTCAATGTTAACAGTTCCAATAGGCCGCATATCTGTAAGAGTTATTCCTTGTTTACCAATGAGCTCTTTATAAGTTGCATTCATCGTATTATATCCTTTTTCTCCTGACAACTGATCCATTAGTGTTAGTCTCGTCCACATGTTCCTTCTTTTAAATACCTTAAGGAAAAAGAGAGAACAACTCCCTCCAATAATAATGCCAATTACCGCATAGAGCCCCGCAGTCCAATTCGGGGAACTAAAACTAACGGAAACAACCATACAGACAGCTCCAATTGTTGCCAAGGTCCCGTCATTTAAAAGTTTTCCATCAATAACGATCAGTATGAGACCTATAAAATAAATAAGTATCATAACGAAAAACATACTCGGATCCAGGTAAGATAAAAAATATATAGTTATAAAACCAAGTCCTAGAACACCAAAGATTCCTTTCGTGTTGACCAATAATTCACCAATAAGAAATAACGTTCCAAGTCCTACCATGACAAAACTTAACCAATCCGCAGATAAGCTAAACATTTCCATCACTCCTAAAATAAGTCCTCTTTATTATACGTCTTTTCTGTTAGAGAGGTTTCAAAAAAAGGATTTTCAAAAAAATGTAGAATTAATATATAGATAGGGGGTTTATGAATAGTGATTATACTGAAAAAAATAGGGCTTACTTTATTTGTTGTTCTCCTATTAGTTAGTATTTTTAAAGACCTAACAGTAGGGACTATTGTCAGAGAGACTGAAACCGTACAGGGTGCTTCGGAAAAGGATAATGAAGAGCAGCCTGTTGAGAAAAAAAACAAAAAAGCAGATGAGAATACAGAAAAAGAACAACAAAAAGAAACAAATAGATATAAAGTTGTCAGCAAAAAAGTTGCAGCCGGAGAAACAGTTTTATCAATCGTCGAAACCATAAATCCTGATGAAAACTCGTTGTTAATGAAGCAAATTATTTTAGATTTCGAAACACTAAATCCGGGTATAGATCCGCATCTAATAGAACCGAACAAGGAATATTATTTTCCTGCCTATAAGAATTAACAGTAAAAATTAAGTATTGTTACTTCTCATTTTAGCTTGTTACGATTATAATGAACAGTGGCACATAATAAGATTATTGCTTTGGGTTGTTTTTGTAGTACAGTGACTTCCTAAATGTAGAGAACTATAACTAGTTATTGATATAAAGGAGCGATTTACCTATGGCTTTAACGCATAGAAAAAATACTCGTCCAGTAAAAGTAGGAAATGTGATGGTTGGCGGAAAAGACGAGGTTGTAATCCAATCCATGACCACGACTAAAACGCACGATGTCGAGGCAACTGTAAAAGAAATACTTAGATTAGAAGAAGCTGGTTGTCAAATCGTTCGTGTAGCATGCCCAGATGAGCGTGCTGCTAATGCAATTCCTGAAATTAAAAAAAGAATTAATATTCCATTAGTTGTTGATATTCATTTTAATTATAAATTAGCTCTAAAGGCAATTGAAGGTGGAGCTGATAAAATTAGAATTAACCCCGGTAATATCGGAAAACGCGACAAAGTTGAAGCTGTTGTAAATGCAGCTAAAGCTAAAGGAATCCCGATTCGAATTGGTGTTAATGCAGGTTCTTTAGAAAGGCACATTCTTGAAAAATACGGCTATCCTACTGCAGATGGAATGGTTGAGAGTGCTCTACACCATATTAAAATTTTAGAGGATTTAGATTTTCATGATATTATCGTTTCTTTGAAAGCATCTGACGTACGTCTTGCAATTGAAGCATATGAAAAAGCTGCTGAAGTTATAGACTATCCGTTACACTTAGGAATTACTGAGTCTGGTACTTTATTTGCTGGAAGTATTAAGAGTGCTGCTGGGATGGGCGCTATCCTAAGTAAAGGAATAGGAAGTACAATGCGTATTTCCTTGAGCGCTGATCCAGTTGAAGAGATAAAAGTGGCAAGAGAACTACTAAAAACCTTTGGATTAGCGTCTAATGCTGCCACTCTAATTTCATGCCCAACATGTGGTAGAATTGAAATTGACCTAATTAAAATTGCGAACGAAGTGGAAGAATACATTTCAACTATAAAAGCTCCAATTAAGGTAGCAGTTCTTGGATGCGCAGTGAACGGCCCAGGAGAGGCTAGGGAAGCGGATATTGGCATTGCTGGCGCAAGAGGAGAAGGGTTATTATTTCGCCATGGGGAAATAATACGTAAAGTTCCTGAAGAAATAATGGTAGATGAACTCAAAAAAGAAGTGGACAAAATTGCAAAAGAATATTTAGAAAAGCAAGAACAAGAACAAAATATCTAAAAAAAGCTGGCTAAAGAGCCAGCTTTTTCTATCTAGACAAATGGTGCTATGAACATAGTGATAATGATTGAAATGGCACCAGCAATAATCGCTGTGTTACCAAGTGTATCCGCACCTCGACGTTTTGCAACAAAACCAAATATTATCCCTGCAGCCCCCATTATTACGGGCCAAACAAAAAACGATAATAAAGATAAAATCACGGCTAACCACCCAAAACCGGTTTTTACTTCCGATTTCATTTCTGTTCTTGGTTCGCCTGTGGTCATTGGTCTGTTGAATTCGTCAGCAGTAAGTTCTTGGGCAAACTCTGCTTCCCTCTTATATGCTTCATCAAGGGAATAAAGCTCTTCGTCTTCTACAACAGGGGGAATATTTCTTCCTTGCTGTGTATAGTTTACGATATCAGGCTCTTCTCCCCCAATTTTTGGGGCCTTTTCGACTTCTTCGTCTCTTGTATTACGATACGATTTGTCCATCGTTGAAACCCTCCTTTGTCGAGGTGCTTTTATAGTATATGGACTATCAAGAAATACTTACACGGCACATTTTTCTACTCTTGGAAATATTAATTAATAGTGGCCACGGATTGATATTTTTCTGCATTTCTCTGTATCCGAGTAGCGTATTTACTTTTTGCATGACCATTTTTTTCTTTATATTGCTTCATACCACCCATTCCACGATGATACGCAGTTAGAGCTTCATTCCAATTTCCATATCTCTCCTTTAGAAAATCTAGATAAACTAAGGATAATTTCATCGAATAATACGGATCAAATAACAATTCATCTTTGTATGGCATGTTTGCCATATCGGCAATCCATGGAGCGGTATTTCTCATAAACTGAGCCATACCGTACGCCTGTCCATATTTAGTTTTAGGACCAATTAAATCAGGATCAAAAGTCGCCCCTGTTTCTACTTTTAATAATTCATAGGCAATAAAAGGATCAATTTGATATTTTGCTGCTTCCTTAACAAGGAAGATGCCCCAACTTTGTTTAAAGTTTCCATCACTGTCTTTTTCCATCTCAGCAGATATGTTTACGTATTTGGACCAATTTTTATACCCCTTCGTTTCTTTCGGCGTCGGTAATTCAGAATAACTTTCTGCAGCTTCTAGCCGCTGATTTTCATTCAATAACTCTTGATTTTCAGCCTCCAAAGACTCAACCTTGCTTTGATATTTATCTATCCAAACATATCCTATATAATTTACTATGACTACTAGCGTTACCACGGCTATATTTAATTTTTTCAAACATAACACTCCTTCTAGTCCGTGCTTTAACTGTTCTCTTATTTTACTTTTACCTCAGCACAACATATTAAACATTTTATATCTAACATGCAAATAATCGACTTCAACAATCACAGAATCTTTTCATCATACATACGATACAATGTCTAATACGTTCTAAGGGAGACTAACACTATGAATAGTTTTATAAAGGGAATGATCAACAAGAAGTTAAAAAATGTAAATCCAAAAGAATTGCTTGAGTATAGTAAGCAATATCAGATCCCTATCTCGGAAAAGCAAGCAAATCAAATCTCTTCATACTTAAGTAATACAAATTTAGATCCTCTAAGTGAACAAGACAGGATGAAGCTGTTTAAAAAACTAGCACAATTAACCGACTTAAAAACTGCTCAACAAGCTCAAAAGTTATTTAATAAGCTAATCAAAGAGCACGGTGTTGAATCCTGGTTTAAGTAGTCTGAGTAAGTACAAAAACACTTATAGTCGACAAAATAACTAAACTATAACTAGACAAAGGAAGCTTTCTTAATCCAAATTCCAGGCATAAAAAAACTCACAAGCAGAAAGCTTGTGAGTTTTTTTATTGATTCATTATTTTATCCTTCAAGTCAGTCACAAAAGATTTATCTTTTAACATTTCTATCTCAAACTTGTACGGAGGTTTTTTGTTCTTTTTATCCTCTCCGACAAACGGTGTTTCTAAAATTTTTGGTAAATCAACTAGCTGAGGATGGTGGACAACGTATCTTAGTGCATCATATCCAATATGACCAAACCCTATATTTTCATGTCTATCTTTTTGGGCACCAGTTACATTTTTACTGTCATTTACATGAATAACTTTTATCCGGTCAATTCCAATGATACGATCAAACTCGTCCAAGACACCGTCAAAATCATTGACTACGTCATAACCTGCGTCATGGATATGGCACGTATCCATACAAATGGACAGTTTATCATTATATTTTACACCATCTATAATCCTTGCTAATTCATCAAAAGAACGACCAACTTCAGATCCTTTACCAGCCATAGTCTCTAACGCTATTTGTACTTCTTGTTCAGCATAAAGCACTTCATTCAATCCTTCGATAATCTTTGCTATGCCTTTTTCAGCACCTTCCCCGACATGAGCACCTGGGTGTAAAACGATTTGTTTTGCACCTATTGCAGCCGTTCTTTCTATTTCACTTCTTAGAAAGTTAACCCCTAGTTCAAATGTAGCAGGTTTAGTAGAATTACCAATATTTATAATATAAGGGGCATGTACTACAATTTCCTCTATATTATTTTCTTTCATATGTTGTAAACCAGCTTCTATATTTAATTCTTCAATTGGTTTTCTTCTCGTATTTTGTGGCGCTCCTGTATATATCATAAATACATTGGATCCATAAGATGCTGCCTCCTCACTAGATCCTAATAACATTTTCTTTCCACTCATTGACACATGTGAACCTATTTTCACGTCGGTTTACCCCTCTCACACTTTTTCCTATCTATTTTATCATATTATCAGCGATTATTCGGATTGTTATTTCGTTTTAACTTACGTTTTGCTTGATCTTTCTGGTACTTCATTTTTCGTTTATAACCAGGCTTTACTTTTTTAGGCTTACGAACTCGTTTCCATGCTTCTTTTTCAATATTCGATTCCGTTTTCTTTCTTTTATTTCTTTCATTCCAAGCCTTTGTTTCTTTCCACTCTCCATTAACTACATCGTAACTTTGGAACACCAATCCCTTTTGCTCTAATTTCTCAACAAGAGGTAGGTCATCATCACTATAAATATTAATTGCAATACCTTCCATACCCGCCCGAGCTGTACGACCTACTCTGTGAACATAAAAATCTTCTTCTTTCGGCATTTGAGCATTAATAACATGACTTACACCTTTTATATCAATTCCACGAGCAGCAAGATCAGTAGCTACGATATATTGATAACGCAAATTCTGGATATCCTTTAACACTCTTTTTCTTTCTCTTGGATTCAGCCCACCGTGAATTAGACCTACTTCCAAACCTTTTTCATTTAAGTCTCTAGCTAGCTGATTAGCTAATTCCTTTCCATTCGTAAAAATAATCGCCAAATAAGGCTGAATAGTCTTTGAGATGCGATGAATCATTTCAGCGGTATCACGGTGACGTAAAGGCACTAAACGGTGTTCCATTTTTTCAGGTGCTAATTTGTCATGTATTTTGAAATAGGATGGATTTTCCAAATACTTCTTTAAAAAGGGTTGGAGTCTTTCCGGTATAGTAGCAGAGAATACCATTAAATGGATCGAGGGATTTGCACGAACTAATATTTGGTCTACTTCTTTAATCAAACCAAGATCCAACATTAAGTCTGCTTCATCAACAACAAATGAGTTTGCAGAATATATGTCAAGCGCTCCTTCTTCTACAAGGTCATAAATTCTACCTGGTGTTCCCACCACAATATGTGGTTGCTCCCTCAACTTTTCAATACTACGTTTTTTATCTGTTCCACCAATTAGTAATTTAGATGTCCATTCCTCTTCTTTATTGGCAAATTTAATTATCTTCTTTATCTCATCATAAATTTGAGAAGCCAATTCTCTTGTTGGAGATGTTACAACAAATTGTACCTTTGCTTCATCCGTATTCATTTTGCTCATCAAGGGCAATAGAAAAGAGTGGGTTTTCCCAGAACCTGTTTCAGATTGTCCAATAATGCTTTCACCTCTTAGCACTGCAGGGATTACCTGATGCTGAATAGGTGTTGGCTCATAAAACTCTAATTTATCAATTACCTCATTTATGATAGGTTTAAGAGCGAATTGTTTAAATAAATGGTTTTCCATGTGTATTACTCCTTCTACGTGCATAATTCTTTCTTACCTATTATAGGGTAGACTGCCATAAATTGCACACTGATTCATATAATTAATTAGTAATAGCTCGTATAATTCCTTTGTCAACTTATAGTTTTACCTATATAATGAAAGTAATGCGCAAAAAATCTTAATCTATGCGACCTAACATTTGCGTAAGGAATAGGATTTAATTTTATTATTATAAAGACATAGAATTTTTAGAGGGGGATTCGAAATGGAAGTAATTAAAATTGCTCCAAGAGGTTATTGTTATGGAGTAGTAGATGCGATGGTTATTGCACAGAATGCAGTAAAAGATCCAAATCTACCCCGTCCAATATATATACTCGGGATGATTGTACACAACTCCCATGTAACAGAAGCATTTGAAAATGAAGGTGTCGTTACACTTGATGGTAAGGATAGAGCTGAATTACTAGAGGAAATTCAAGAAGGTACAGTTATTTTCACAGCTCACGGTGTATCACCAGAAGTGAAAGATAGAGCAAGGGAAAAGGGATTGACTGTACTCGATGCAACATGTCCGGACGTAACACGGACCCATGACTTAATTCGTGCTAAAGTAAAGGAAAACTATGAAATTGTGTATATAGGGAAAAAAGGTCATCCTGAACCTGAAGGCGCTGTTGGTGTAGCACCTGGTCATGTTCACCTCGTTCAAACGGAGGAAGATGTTAAAAAGTTGAATATCGAAAGCGACAAAATACTAGTAACAAACCAGACTACAATGAGTCAATGGGATGTTTATGACGTCATGCAAAAAGTCAAGGAAATGTATCCACAAACAGAAATGATACAAGAGATTTGTATGGCTACCCAAGTTAGGCAGGAAGCTGTTGCAGAACAAGCTAAAGAGGCTGACCTTACCTTAGTAGTAGGAGATCCTAGAAGTAACAATTCTAACAGATTAGCACAAGTGTCAATGGAAGTTGCAGGAACTGTTGCATACAGGATTGCTGATGTGTCTGAAATTGATTTAGAATGGTTGCAAGGGGTTAATAAAGTGGCAATTACAGCTGGGGCATCTACCCCAACTCCCATTACTAAAGAAGTAATCAAATTCATAGAGAACTATGATTTGAATAATGAAGAAACGTGGAACAAGGAATCTAAAGTGGCACAAAATAAAATTTTACCAAAAGTTAAAGTCAAAAAATAACAAGGATGAGGAGAAACTCCTCATCCTTGTTTATTTCCATTCTAAATACGTAATAGAGATAAACTCTCCAGTAACTATATTCTTTAATTAACTGAGTGCAAATGCGACGCTGTGGATTGTGAATCGAAAGGAATTCTAACTTCGATAATTAGATAAATATCAAGAATTCTCTATGCGAAATTAGAAAAACAATAAGAATTCGCTTTGTTAAAGGGCAGCTAACGTCGTGAAATTAGAAAAAACATAAAAATTTGCTTCGTAATATTGCCTATCCAATTTCTTACTGGTGAGTCTATGGAAAATTTGCATTAAGCCTGATACTCTCTTATAAAAATTGAAATGGTTCTGTGTTAGAAGAAGAGATGAGTACTTCTACATTTGTATCCTTGACGAATGGATCCAGGTAGTCTTTTACTCCCTGTTTCATAACCTTTTCAACATGATGACCTGGATCTATAAGATTTAAACCCATTTGCCAAGCATCCTGAGCGTCATGGAATGTCAAATCACCAGTTAGATACACATCAGCACGTGCTTTAATAGCTGCTTGGATATAATCTTCACCGCTTCCACCCAATATAGCAACCCTCTGAATTTCTTGATTCAGATCCCCAGTAACACGTAAGGTTGGAACATCTAATTTTTCCTTAACATGATCACAGAACGCTTTTAGTTTCACTTTATTCTTAAGCACCCCTACTCTCCCTACGCCGATGTTATTCCCTTTATTTTCCAAACGGAGCAGATCATAAGCAACTTCTTCGTAGGGATGGACCTCACGGATGATCGATAATATCGAATTAACTTGTTTTTTCGTAATTAAAGTTTCTACTTTCGCTTCCTTTACTATCTCTAATTTTCCTTTATTTCCTATAAAAGGATCAGCACCCTCTAACGGCTTAAAACTGCCAATTCCTTGAGTCTGAAAACTACAATGACTGTAATTACCAATATGTCCAGTACCAGCGTTTCCAATTGCTTGTTTTAATTGTTCAGCATGTGTTTCTGGAACATAAACCACTAACTTAAACAATTGCTCTGTTTCTGATGACACTAGCACTTCAGTATTGTGAACGCCTAACCGTTTGGCAAGCATGTCACTAACACCACCATCAACTATATCTAAATTGGTATGAGCGGCATAAACCGTTATATCGTGTTTCAATAGTTTTAATAATATTTTACCTTTAGGATCGTCAATATTAATCTGTTTAAGAGACTTAAATAAAACTGGATGGTGAGCAATAATTAAATCTACATCCTTTTCAATTGCTTCATCTACAACTGACTCCATGACATCGAGTGTTACCATCACTTTATTTACAGGTTTATTTAAGGTCCCCACTTGAAGACCAACGTTATCCCAGTCATAAGCTAAATTCTTCGGTGCCCATTGCTCGAAGTAATTTATTAGTTCACTGGCTAGAATATCCTTGCTCATTACTTAGTACCTCCTGAATCACTTTAATTTCATGCTCAAAATGACTAATTTTTCTCCAGTCTGGAAACTTAGCCTTTTTCATTTGTTCTAAAGCATACTCTTTCTTTTCCTTTTCACTTTCCCATTTCCTTTTAAAAGGTTGCGGCTTTTCTAGGAGTAAGAATGGCCCAAACAGAAATTGGCTTTCTAAGTAAAACTCTGAATATATAGAATGATTTTGTCCTTTGTCTCCGACTAATATTTCATAAATATGTCCATCTTCTTCAATTATTCGTTCACTTGTAAGTTCATAGTTGTTTTCATAGAACCATTTCCTTACGACATTAGCATCAACATTAGGCTGAGCTATAATGCGGTTCACACTTGTTAATTTATCTTTCCCTTGTTCTAATATGTGTGAAATTAAGCCTCCACCCATACCAGCTATGGTCACCTCTGTCACTTCATCTTCTCTGAGGACAGATAAACCATCTCCTTTTCTAACTTCTATTTTATCAGCTAGTCCTAATTCCTCTACAGTACGTTTAGCACTTTGAAAGGGACCCTCATTCACCTCACCAGCAACCGCAATAGCTTGAGAGTCATTTAAACATACAAAACATGGTAAATAAGCATGGTCAGAACCAATATCTGCAAAACATGCAGCCTCTGGTAAAAATGAGGCAACTAGCTGTAAGCGTTGTGAAAGAGTCTTCTCATTCATTAAATTCGTCTGCCTCCTTTATGATAATTAGTAGTAGTTATATTTACAGCTATTATACCAAAAAAAATAAAAGCTTTCTGAAACACCAGAAAGCTTTTATTTACCCCTTTATTTCTTCTCTGCTAACCATTTTGCCAGAACTTCTGCTTCCTCTGGGGGAACAATTCCACCCATCATCGCAGTTCCTTCAATCCCGTTGTTAATAATATCAAGGATTTCTTCTTCTGAATATTTGCTTCCAACTTTTTGCAAGCTTGGTTGTCCACCAGAACCGCCACCTAAGTCAGTTCCATGACATCCAATACAGCTTTGTACAATTTCTTCAGGGTCACTAGATACAGTATCTTCCTGATGTTCATCCCCATTTGCAATTTTATCCTGTTGGTCAAGACCGACTATGGAAAGAACGATCATTGCAAGAATTCCCAAAACAGCAATAATAGCAAAAGGGATAACCGGATTTCTTTTCATGGTATAACGTCCTCCTTATGTAAACCCCTTGTCTCGAGGTAGTCCTACTTGATACTAATATACTATTAGTATCTGAACCATACTTTTATTAATATAAACAAAACCATCTTTATTTTACTTGAAAAAACTACTTTAGAAAAGGAAAAGTATCGAAAAAGTTACAAGATACTAAAAATGATCAACGTTATGACCCCTAAAACGGCTGCAATAGAGAGAAATACTAGCCTCTTCTTCCATCCAAGGTAAAACCAAATAGCACAATGAATGGTTGTTAAGATCATTAAATATATAGTACTAGAAAATATAAGGTTTGTAGTTTGAATAGTAGCTAGAAAAATAATTAATAAAAAAATTATCAGTGAATAGGATTCTTTTAAAGCCTTGGTATTACTGAAGAAACGGTAAAATAAAAAGGAAGCGGCTACAAAAATAATTAATAAGAGCATTTGCATTATCATGTTTGATTCAGTAAAATAAATGACAAGTAATGATAACGGTAGTAGTAAACTATTCGTTAAATAAAAGAAAACATGGATAGGGTTAAATCCTTTATTTGTTACAACATCGGTTGAATCATTTTCTTCTCCTTGAGTATATAGGGCAAGAAGAAAATCGCAGTAGTGACTAGGTAGAAGATGATGTTCTTTCCAATAATGAATTTCTTTGATGATAATATTTGTTCTATCATCAGACACAAGCTTCACCCCAAATCAAGTTAGAAAATAAGGCTTTATGTGTCACTAACCTTATTACTGACAAAAAAATGCACAGCCATTGCTATGTTAACAATGACTGAGCTAATTCGCTATTTAAATAATTTATTCCAGGAAATCTTTTAATCGCTTGCTTCTGCTTGGATGACGTAATTTTCTTAGAGCCTTAGCTTCAATCTGTCTAATACGTTCTCTTGTTACGCCAAACACTTTACCTACCTCTTCAAGGGTTCTTGTGCGGCCATCATCTAGTCCAAAACGTAAACGAAGTACATTCTCTTCACGATCAGTTAAAGTATCAAGAACGTCTTCTAGTTGTTCCTTTAAGAGTTCGTACGCTGCGTGATCAGATGGGGAAGTAGCTTCCTGATCCTCGATAAAATCACCTAGATGTGAATCATCCTCTTCACCAATCGGCGTTTCTAAAGAAACTGGCTCTTGCGCAATTTTTAGAATTTCACGTACTTTATCAGGAGTTAATTCCATTTCTTTACCTATTTCTTCTGGTGTAGGTTCACGGCCTAAGTCTTGCAATAACTGTCTCTGAACTCGAATTAACTTATTAATGGTTTCAACCATGTGAACCGGAATACGAATTGTTCTAGCCTGATCAGCAATGGCACGAGTAATTGCTTGTCTAATCCACCAAGTAGCGTACGTACTAAACTTGTACCCTTTACGATAATCAAACTTCTCAACAGCTTTGATGAGTCCCATGTTACCTTCTTGAATTAAGTCTAAAAATAGCATTCCTCTACCAACGTAACGCTTGGCAATACTTACCACTAGACGAAGGTTTGCCTCTGCTAAACGACGCTTAGCTTCTTCTTCACCTTCTTCAATACGCTTAGCCAAGTCAATTTCTTGAGTAGCAGAAAGTAAATCAACACGACCTATTTCTTTCAAGTACATCCTAACTGGGTCGTTAATTTTAATTCCTAACGGTACACTTAGGTCATTTAAATCAAATTCTTCTTCTTTCGACAGTTGTTGCATACTCGGATCCTCTTCTGAGTCACCAATAACTTCAATTCCCTGTTCACCTAGGTACTCATAATATTCGTCCATTTGGTCTGATTCCAATTCAAAATTGGACAAACGTTCTGCGACTTCCTCATAGGCCAGAACACCTCGCTTTTTACCTAGCTCTAGCAATTGTTCTTTGGCTTGTTCTAGCGTAAGCTCAGTCTCATTTTCTTTTGAACGTGATGGCTTGTTATTTGCCATGAGTGACCCTCCTTCCAAAACTTGCTTCTATCTCAATGATTTGAATTTTTTATCCTTTTCTGTATCTCAAGAATTTCCATACCTATTTGTGCAGCCTTTACAGGATCGTTTTGTTGTTCCGCCAGCTTTTGCTCTGCT
Organism: Aquibacillus kalidii; assembly: GCF_014280935.1. Classification (GTDB taxonomy): domain Bacteria; phylum Bacillota; class Bacilli; order Bacillales; family Amphibacillaceae; genus Aquibacillus_D; species Aquibacillus_D kalidii. The sequence continues at coordinate 20,282 of NZ_JACLZI010000006.1, read as the reverse complement.
CTCAAGCTTCTTATTTTGGCATGATCACTCTGTTCCGAAAGAATGATTCGAATATAATCATTAATTTCTTTGTCACTTATATCTTGTTGAACGGGTATCATGGCCAGTTGAACTACAGTCCCTTGAACAGTAGTCTGATGCAAAGTTTCAATAAAATGGCTTACATTTGGATCATTTCCTTCTTCATAAAAAGCATAAAGATGTGTAACTATTACTTTGTGCTCATCAATATTAAACGAGGCACCTAATTCATCTTTAACTTTATCAGCAATCGATCCGTCATGTATCATGTATGCAAGTAATTGCCTTTCAGCATTATGATATGCTGGCATTAATTTCTTTGTTGATTGACGAAAGTCTTTTATTACTTTAGTATGGCTATTTTGTTTTGGGTTATCCTGTTTTCCAACTATCTTTTGTCTACGTGATTGGATTTCTTGAGTTAGAGTTTCTATTGACAATTCAAACTCATTTGCTAACTCCCTTAGATAATGCTCTCTTTCAATTGGTCTTTCCATTAATGCTATTTCATCAATAACATGTTCCACATATTGTATGCGATCTCCTTCTAAATTTAGGTTATAATCTTTTCTTAAATACTTCATCATGAATTTCATGTAAGTATCACTTGCCTGTATAACCTCATTTTTAAAACGATCTGCACCATATGAAGAAATATATTCATCAGGGTCATACCCAATTGGTAGTTGCGCAACTTTCACATTACAGCCTACTTTTTTCAATAACTTTGCTGCCTTATAGGTTGCATTAATACCTGCATTATCTGCGTCATAGCAAATAATGACAGTATCAACATATCTTCTAAGCAATTTTGCTTGAGAGTCGGTAATCGAGGTTCCCAACGTGGCTACTCCATTTAATACTCCGGCCTTGTAGGCTGAAATAACATCAACATAACCTTCAAAGAGAACTGCAATTTCTTCTTTTCTAATTGTACTTCTAGCCAAGTCGAAGTTATACAAAAGCTTTCCCTTTTGAAATAACTCTGATTCTGGACTGTTTAAATACTTTGGTTTTTGATCGCTAATCGTCCTTCCACCAAAACCTACACTCTTTCCTATATGATTTCGGATCGGAAAAATTACTCTACCACGAAAGCGATCTAAAAACTCATTTTGATCATTTATGGTTAGTACTCCGGCTTTCACCATATTTTGTTTGTGAAACCCTTTTTTCTCTAAAAACTGTGCTATAAAGTCCTTTGTATTAGGTGCAAATCCCAATTGAAAAGTATCGATGATCTCATCGGTAAAGCCTCGTTCTTTTAGATAGCTTAGGCCTTCCTTGCCTTCTTTTGTATGGCGTAACAAATGATGATATAATTTAGTAAGCCATTCATATGCCTTCAGACTATCATGGCTATCTTTAGTTAAATTATCTTCTTCGTTTGAAACAGAATCTGGTAACTCTTGCCCGCTTTTTTCAGCCAAAAACTGAATAGCTTGATAGAAGGAAAAACCCTCGACTTCCATGACAAAAGTAACAACATTCCCCCCTTTTCCACACCCAAAACAATGGAATATTTGCTTGTCTTGAGTTACTGAAAAAGATGGTGATTTCTCAGAATGAAAAGGGCAAAGACCAAAATAGTTTCTACCTTGCTTTTTTAATTGAACATATTCTCCAACAATGTCTACAATATCGTTTGATCGCCGGATCTGTTCAATTGTTTCTTCTGGAATTTGATAAGGCATTTATATCACCGTATTTAATCATTATTCTATACAAAATAAGAAAACCCTTCACGATTCGACAATTTTTTTTACAAATTTTAAATTTTTTTTACAAAAAGCTAATACTAGTTATTCCTCTATAGCTGTCTTTGTAAACTTCCTTGTTTATATTTGTGGGTATAATCTTATAAGTAAGCTCAGATGTCGTAACTTTATGTAGATGTAGTAAGAAACTCCTGAAGAACACGATTCACCTTGTCTGTAACTTTTGGCTTAGTCACATATTCTACAAGAAGTAGCAAAATCCTTCTCTTTTTTAAATATTTTTCTATTCTGAATTTTTCCACCTATATAAAACGTTGAAAAAATAGTACTATAGAAACATTTTTTCACAAAAATTAATTATAATACAAAAAAAATGAAATTGCTATGTCTTTTTTGTGATTTTATACATTTCCTCTTAAATTTCTAGTTTTCAGTTAGAAAAACCCAAGCCAAAACTAGCAAGGGTTCTCATAACTGCTTGTATTCCTAGTACGTTTTATTTGTCATGTTCAAAATTACGTTTGCTGTTTCCTCTACTGCTTTATTAGAGACATCTATTACCGGGCATCCTATCCGATCTACAATCGATTCAAAGTGGGCAAGTTCTTCCTCAATTCTTTCTATATTTGCATAGCTTGCCTGGTCCCCTAAACCTAGTGCTTTTAAACGCTCCCGTCTAATATCATTCAATTTTTTTGAACTTATTTTTAATCCCACACATTTGTATGGTGGAACACGAAATAATTCAGGGGGAGGTTCTACTTCTGGAACAATTGGTACATTAGCAACCTTGAGTCTTTTATGTGCTAAGTATTGTGAGAGAGGTGTTTTGGAAGTTCTCGAAACACCTATTAATATTATATCTGCTTTAGAAATACCTCTAGGATCACGACCGTCATCATAACGTACGGCAAATTCAATCGCTTCTATACGTTGGAAATAGTCTTCATCTAATCTGTGGATTAAACCAGGCTTCATTCTAGGTTTACGTTTAAACACTCTTTCCATTGCTTCAATCATTGGTCCCATTATATCTATGCATTCAATATTTTTTTCATGCGCCTCTTTTTTTAAAAACTCTCTAAATTCTGGATTTACTAACGTAAAACCAATTATTGCTCCTTGTTGTTTTGCATGATAAACAACCCCTCTAAGAACCTCCTTATTGGCTACATAAGGGATCCTATGCATTGTATATTCACTATCTGAAATAAACTGACTTAAGGCTGCTTTCACTACAAATTCTGCTGTTTCTCCTACGGAATCTGATAGAACATAGATGATAGGTTTTTCCATAACAAGAACATCCTCCCCAGTTATGTTACGTTACATTTGCTGTTTCCATTGTACTTTGGTCAAATCTGCAAACATAATGATACTACTAGCAATTTTATTCAATAGGGATAGACGATTGTTCTTTAGTCTTTCATCCTCAGCCATTACCATCGTATGGTCGAAGAAGTCATGAATAGGTTGGGCTAATTCACTAAGACTTTGTAGCGCCTCTATTGCGTTATAGTTAGCTAGCGACTCATCATACCGATCAACAAGTTGGTTGTATGTGTTAAATAACCGCTCCTCCTGGTGATTTTCAAATAACTGTTCCGATATGCCAGTGTCTTCACCTTTAGCAGCCAGATTTAACACCCTTACCAAAGCCTCTTGGACATCCTTAAATGACTCCTCCTGGCGTTTATTTGTTAACAGAACAGCCTTTTGGATAGAAAAGGAAAAATTACCAATACCTTTCGTTAAGACAGCATCAATTACATCTTGCTCCACTTGATTATCCTTAATAATATATGCTGCTCTTGCTTTAAAGAATTCTTCTAGTTGTTCTCTAACTTCACTAGGATCTGTGGTATGAATTTGATAATCTTTAAATAACTCTAAGACAGAGTCTAATAGTGATTCCACCTGAATATTCCATTTTTGCTCATTTAAAATCTGAAGTATTCCAAGCGCTTGTCGCCTTAACGCATATGGATCCTGTGAACCACTCGGAATAATTCCAACAGAGAAACAGCCAATAATTGTGTCAAGCTTATCAGCTATACTAACAATTGATCCAATAATACTTGCTGGTAATTCACCATTTGCATTTCTCGGCATGTAATGTTCATTAATCGCTTGAGCTACCTCTTCATCTTCCCCAAATAAAGTGGCGTACTTTTGCCCCATCACACCTTGAAGCTCGGTAAACTCATTAACCATATTAGTTACTAGGTCAAATTTACTTATTTCTGCAGCTCTAATTACTTTGTTCTTCGTCACTTCATCAACATTTAAAAGAACACAAATTTCTTTTGTTATAGCGACAACTCGATTCACTTTTTCTGCAATAGTTCCGAGTTTTTCCTGAAAAACCATTTTTTCTAATTTTTTTATATTTTCTTCAATTGTTTGTTTTTGATCCTCTTCATAGAAAAAACGAGCATCAGATAATCGAGCTTTAAGAACCTTTTCATTCCCTTTAGCAACTGTATCAATAAACTGATCGTTACCATTTCTAACGGCAATAAAATTAGCTAATAATTTGCCTTCTAATGAACGAACTGGAAAGTAACGTTGATGTTCTTTCATCGATGTAATTAAAACTTCTTCCGGTATTGATAAAAACTCATCACTAAATTTACCGGAGAAAACAGTTGGATACTCAACTAAGTGCTTTACTTCCGTTAATAATTCTTCATCAACAACAATATTCCATTTGTTTTCTTTTTCTAATTGTTGAATTCCTTTTAAAATCAATTCTTCTCGCTCTTGTGAATCTACAATTACAAATTGTTCTTTTAAATTATTTCTATATTGCAAAGGTTCACTTAATGTCATGGTGTCACCTAAAAATCTATGACCATACGTGACGTTTGATGCTTTAACACCTGTGATTTCAAAGGGGATAACCTCATCATTATTTAGTGCAACAATCCACCTGATTGGTCTAACAAATCTTACATTAAGATTACTCCATCTCATATTCTTAGGAAAATTTAGACTTAACACTATTTCTTTAAAAGATGGCAACAATTTAGTTGTTAATTGACCTTCGATATATTTATTAACAAAAGCATATTCTATACCTTTTATTTCCTTAAAATAAATATCATCTACACTTTTCCCTTGGCCTTTCGAAAATCCAATGGCTGCCTTTGACCATACACCTTCGTCATTTAAGGCTATTTTTTTAGCAGGTCCTTTTGCTTCTTCTTCCATATCAGGCTGCTTTTCAGCCAAATCTTCAATTAACACAGCTAATCTTCTTGGTGTTACATACGTTACTACCTGTTTATAAGGGAGACGAAGATCTTTTAACCATTCAATTGTTTTCGATTCTAGCTGTGACTTTGCATCATTTAAAAATCGTGCCGGCATCTCTTCTAAACCAATTTCAAATAACACGTTAGTTGTTGTCATGAGCTTCTACCCCCTCTTTTAACATTGGAAAACCTAATCTTTCTCGTTCTTCTACATAGAGCTTTGCAATTTCACGTGCTAGGTTTCGAACTCTAGAAATATACCCTGTTCTCTCCGTTACAGAAATTACACCTTTTGCATCTAGTAAATTAAATGTATGTGAACACTTTAACACGTAATCATAAGCAGGAAATACTAGCCCTTTTTCCATTGTTTGTTTCGCCTCTGCTTCGTACGTTGAAAATAGATCAAAGAGCATGTCCGTATTCGACTCTTCAAATGTGTATTTGGAATGCTCAAATTCTGGCTGATAAAAAATGTCTCCTATAGTGACACCATCCGTCCACTCTAATTCGAATACATTCTCCTTATCTTGAATGTAGGAAGCCAACCGTTCAATCCCATATGTAATTTCGACTGCAACTGGTTTGGCTTCTAAGCCACCAATCTGTTGAAAATATGTAAACTGAGTTATTTCCATACCGTCTAACCAAACTTCCCAACCTAACCCAGCTGCACCAAGTGTAGGATTTTCCCAGTTATCCTCAACAAAACGTATGTCGTGTTTCAAAGGATCGATCCCTAACGCCTTTAAAGAATCCAAATATAGTTCTTGAATATTGTCTGGTGATGGTTTCATAATTACCTGGAATTGATGGTGTTGATAGAGACGATTTGGGTTTTGTCCGTACCTTCCGTCAGCAGGACGTCTAGATGGTTCTACATATGCAACATTCCATGGTTCAGGTCCAAGACTTCGTAATAAAGTCATTGGTGACATGGTTCCAGCACCTTTCTCGACGTCATAAGCTTGCATTAGAATACAATTCTGATCTGACCAATGCTTTTGCAACGTTAAAATCATTGTTTGAACATTCATTTTTGTTAACCTCCATTTAGGGTTTAGTCAAAATAGGCAAAACAGGGTTCGCATAATTAGCAGTAAGTAGGCAAATTTGGAAGAAACGAAATAATCCCGTCCCTATGTCTAATAATTAGACATAGGGACGGGATTACCGCGGTTCCACCCTATTTGCTATTCACCGACCGTAAATAGCCACTTTTATTACGTTGCTCCAGAGCGCCTTCCTTATCCACTCTTTATCCAGCTCACACCAACCTGGATTCGCTAAAAAAGAGAAAAAATAAGTACTACTCTCTATCATCGCTTACCTGTCGAATTTGTTTTAAATCATACTCAATATAGTCCTATTTGTCAAGCTAGATAAATTTATCAATTTGTTTTAAAAACTTTTTTGATTTCAAGAAGTATCCACCATATTGATCATAGTAATTTTCCATTAATGCTTGTAAAAGTTGTTTATTTTCCTTTTTAATAGAGATATCACCAATTCTCTCTATATTAATTTCTGAAAACACATAAAGTAGCTTCACAATAGGGATCGGTAAAACAACAGCTGTTTCATCTTTCCATTTACATTTTCTACAAAGTAAGCCTCCCTCATTGACTGAGAAAGAATAGTCACTATCCTTATTTCCACAAGAGACACAGTGCTTTACTACTGGAGAAAAGCCAGCTTTTTTGTACATTTTCAATTCATATATGATCGTCAATACATCTGGATCTTTCCCATCACACATCCATTGGAGTGTTTGAAATAATTGCTGAAATAAATAAGGATCTGGTTGATTTGGATCTAATAACTTGTCAGTTAGTTCCGCAATATATGTAGCATAAGCAGTCTTGATAATATCTTCTCTAATTTTTCTTAAGGAATACTGTACCTCGCCTTGCTGAATCGTTCCTAAACCAGAGCCTGTTTGCAATAAAAAGGACCCATATATAAATGGCTGCGTAATAGCAGCCATTCTACTTTTCGGCTTCTTTGCTCCACGAGCAATTGCACCAACTTTTCCTAATTCTTTTGTAAATAATGTTACGATTTTATGTGTTTCCCCATAATCTTGCGTTTTTAATATAATACCCTCTACTTTTTCAAACAAAGAATTCACCAATCCCTTTGTTGTTTCCTTTGCCATCTAATTAAATGATGTACATGAACTTACGTAATAGATGTTATTGCATATGTGTATCTTCTAATTTAATAAAATCTTGATTCATTTGTTCGGGAGCATCTTCGTAGACAGATTCTAATTCTTTCATCAATAAATAGGTTTCAATGTTTCCTGTCTGACTAAAGAATTTCCAAGATAAGTCGGTCACAAGAAACCCCACCTTTCAAAAAATAATATTTTGTTACCTACTTATAGAATTGCCAAGTTAGCCGATAGCATGTGTATTAATATTTTCCAAGTATATCAATACTCATCGGTTGTAAATCCGTACTCATTCAATTGATGCTGTTTATTCCGCCAATCTTTTTGTACTTTCACCCAAAGTTCCAAGTATACTTTTGTTCCTAATAGGTTCTCGATATCCTGTCGAGCTTTCACTCCAATTTCCTTTAACATGGATCCTTGTTTTCCAATAATGATCCCTTTCTGCGACTTTCTTTCTGTAATGATAGTAGCCTGAATTAACAGTTTTTCCCTTTCATCAGGGTTAATATTTTCAATAACCACAGCTATAGAGTGCGGTACTTCTTCTCTTGTTAGTTGAAGGGCCTTTTCTCTTATTAGTTCACTAATAATAAAGCGCTCAGGGTGGTCCGTAATCTGATCTTCAGGATAATATTGTGGGCCTTCTGGTAATTCCTCTTTTAAAACTTCTAATAGATGGTTTACATTATTCCCCTCTAAAGCAGATATAGGGACAATTTCTTTAAAATTGTACTTGTCCTTATATTGTTCAATTAATGGCAGAAGTTGATCTGGGTGTACTTGGTCAATCTTATTAATAATTAGAAATACTGGATTTTTAACATTTTGGAGACGATCAATAATAAATTGGTCTCCCCTTCCATATCCCTCTGCTGCGTTAATCATAAACATAACAGCATCTACTTCGTTTAGTGTATTCTCTGCAACTTTCACCATAAAATCGCCCAATTTATGTTTCGGCTTATGAATTCCTGGTGTGTCAATAAAGATCATTTGGGCATCTTTTTCAGTTAAAACACCTTGGATTTTATTTCTAGTCGTTTGTGGTTTATCACTCATTATTGCTATTTTTTGTCCAATTACTCGGTTCATAAATGTTGATTTCCCTACATTTGGGCGGCCAATTATTGTGATAAATCCTGATTTATATGTCTGTTCCATGTTGTCTCCTCCGTCTACTGATCGATTCATTATGTCAATTAATTTTTATTTTACTACAAAATTACTTCCCTTTCACACTTTCGACAAAACCTCTTTAAAAAAGTTAGCATATTATTTATTTAAGTCTAAGACTTTAGCATTGAAAACCTAATCATGATTAATTTATGCAAATCTTTTTTCTCCGTGTCCTTATATTTTCCTAGTCCACAAAAAAAATCCCTCGCTTGCTTGTTTAACAAGAAGGGATTTTTCAAAAAACTGTTTTCTTTTGACTAAAAAATTTTAGGCAAAAATATGAGACAACCAATAATAAAGGACACTATTGCGGCTACTAGCACTGCTGCAGCAGACAAATCTTTTACTAGTCCAACCATTGGATGGATCTCTGGCGCCAAATAATCCATTGCGCGTTCCATCGCAGTATTAATTAGTTCAAATGAAAGAACAGAGCCTATCGTTAACAGAATAATCGCCCACTCCATCATCGTTAATCGAAATATAAATCCTGCAATGCACACAACCGATGTAGTAAAAACATGAATTTTAAAATTCAATTCTTTTTGAAATGCATGAAAGACCCCATTAACGGCATAACGGAAACCTATTCGCACAGGTTTATTGTCTTTTAAGCCCGAATTCATCTAATATTTCCTCTTGTCTTCCAAACATTCTTTTTTCTTCATCCTCTTGCATGTGATCATAACCCAATAAATGTAGAAATCCATGTAGAGCAAGAAAACCTAACTCCCGTTCAAAAGAATGATTATATTCAAGAGCCTGTTCCTGTGCCTTGTCTACTGAAATGATTATGTCTCCAAGGACAATCGGGATCTCCTCTCCAATGACTTTAATTTCCCCTTCTCCCTCTTCTTCTAGAGCAAAAGAAATAACGTCAGTTGGCTTGTCTATTTGGCGATAATTTCGGTTTATAATTTGGATCTCCTTATTATCAACAAAATTAACAGAGACTTCCGCTTCACTCGTAATATTTTCTTGCTCTGCAGCAAATGATAGTAGGCGGTGGAGCATATCCACATATTCCTCTTTAATTGTATTTGTTTCATCATGAAAATCGATATGAATCATTAATTTGCCCCCTTAACTTCTTTTTCAGTTGGATATTGAATTCTAGAATGATAAATACCATTTAGTGTTTCGCAGATAGCCTTTTGAACGGTTTCTAATTCCCTAAAGGTTAAAGAACTATCATTTAATTGCCCATCTTTTAGACGATCACTAATAATGGATTCTACTGTTTCATCAATTTTTTGTTTATCTGGTTGGTTCATGGATCGAACTGCAGCTTCTACTGAATCACAAATAGAAAGAATTGCTGCTTCTTTTGATCTTGGCTTTGGACCTGGGTAACGATAATCTGATTCTAAAACATTTGGACTGTGATCTTTAGCTTTGTAATAAAAATATTTCAACAATGTTGTACCATGATGTTGTTCTGCAATATCGATTATTTCCTTTGGAAGCTTATGTTTTTTCAACAGCTTAGCTCCGTCATATGGGTGGCTAATGATAATTTCTGCACTTTGTTTCGGTTCTAAATAATCATGAGGGTTTTTAATCCCCATTTGGTTTTCGATGAAATAGTGTGGTCTTATCGTCTTCCCAAGATCATGGTAGTACGCAGCAACCCGAGCAAGCAAACCATTTGCTCCTATAGCTTCACAAGATGCCTCACTTAAATTAGCAACCATTACACTGTGATGATATGTGCCTGGAGCTTCGGTTAAAATTTTACGAAGCAATGGATGATTTGGGCTTGATAGTGTTAGTAATTTAGTGTCAGAAAGAATTCCAAGACCCGCCTCAAAAAAAGGAAGCATTCCTAATGTAAAGACAGCTGATAATAATGCTGATACAACAGCAAAGCTACCTAACAAAAGGGAGTCAGCTATTGAATATTTTTCAAAAGATAATAATAAAAATACTAATACAGTTAATAAATTAATTACTACTATTCCTGCACCTGCCTTTAATATTGCAGTTCTATCTTTCACATTGGCAAGAAAGATAATTCCTGCAAACTGAGAGAGCAGTAAATAAACACCTGCTTCCATATTTAAAGAACCTGGTATTTGAGAATTAAAAATAATACACCCTAGTATGGCATACACAAAAGCAAATACTATAGCCAGACGTTCTCTAAGTAGGATTTTTAATAGCATGGCCCCAGTTGCTGAAGGAACTAATAAAAACATCTGATTTGCTGGTGTTGTGTACAGACTAACTATCTTCATTAAAACAACGGTGAAAGTGCTTATTATCAGAATAGAAGCCAATTTACCTTTATCAAGATCCTTATATTTACTAAATACACCTATCTCGTAGACCATTACACCAGATAGCAACACTAAAAGAATGATAAGTCCGATAACAGGAAAAATATTGCGATCATTATTTAATACCCCAACTAACGCCAGTTTTTCATATATCTCATTTGTGATAGTTTGTCCTTCACGAACAATAACCTCACCTGCTCTAATATAAACAGGCTCAACATTATTTATAGCTTGCTTTTGCGCTTCTTCTGTACGGTCTACGGAAAAGAAAGAATTCTCTACAATAGCAAAGTTAACAATAGTATATAGTGCTTGTTTGAAGTCATCATCTAAACTTGAATACCTTAATTTTTGGTTTACGTTACTAATTGCTGTTTCTAATGTTGTGGTCCGAACGCCTTCGTTTAAAGTATCGTACAGTGAAGTTGTTAATAACTCCTTAGCGATGGATCTTTCGTTATCACTCGCGGTAACAAGCTTTGTTAAAACTTCTCCATCAACATTATTCGTTATTTCATTACTAAGAATTTGTTGGAGATATTGAACTTTTTGTTCTGTAGTTAAAGAAGTCGTTTCCGATTTACCCTCAGTTATATTTTCTTCCTCTAGCTTTTTTACCGCATCAAATAACTCTATTATGTATTCTACCCGCTCTTGGGTAATCTCAGACGAAATATCATAACGGTCTTCAACAGCCTGAACAGCTTCTCTACTTCTACGTTCTGTTTCTTTTGTATTCTCTATCGTAATAGGAGAGCGGATTGTATTTTTTGCATTGCTAAATCGTTCCATATCATATGTTTCTGTAAATACATTTGACAGGGTAAGCAAAAAGAAAATGCAGGCTAATAATAAGCCGAGAAAGCCAATCTTAACCCGTATATTATTATGTTTGAGTAAATCGGCGAATTTTCTCCATTTAAAATTCATTATATTACCCCTTTATAACAGCCTTGAATACAGAAATAAGACCCAGATAAATTGGGTCTTAAGCCATGCTGTACACTTATTCCTTTTCTTGTTCATATGCGTCAATAATTCTTTGTACAAGTGGGTGACGTACCACGTCAGATTGTCTTAAGTAAGAAAAGGAAATTCCTTTAATATTTGCCAATCTTGTTTCAACTTGCTTCAATCCTGAGTGTACACCTTTAGGCAAGTCTACTTGTGTAATATCACCTGTAATAACCATCTTAGAGCCAAAGCCTAGTCGAGTTAAAAACATTTTCATTTGGGCTCCAGTTGTATTCTGTGCTTCATCAAGTATAACAAATGCATCATCCAAAGTTCTCCCACGCATATACGCTAATGGAGCTATTTCTATGGTTCCTCTTTCAATAAGACGCAATGTATGTTCATTACCTAGAACATCATGTAAAGCATCATATAAAGGGCGTAGATATGGGTCAACCTTTTCTTTTAAGTCACCAGGAAGGAAACCTAAGCTTTCACCAGCTTCAACCGCTGGACGTGTTAATATAATGCGCTTCACTGAGCCTTGTTTCAATGCATTCACAGCCATAACAACTGCAAGGTAGGTCTTACCTGTCCCAGCCGGGCCAATCCCAAAGACTAAGTCATTTGCCTTAATTTCATTAACATAATTACGTTGACCTAATGTTTTAACACGAATCGATTTTCCTTTTGCATTTTTGGTTATTTCATCCTCAAAAAGCGTTTCAAATTGGTTTATTTTCCCCTTCTTACCTAGTTCAACCGCATATACAACGTCTCTTTCTGAGATCGTCAAGCCTTTTCTAATTATCGTTAGTAAAGCATGTAATATTTCCTCTATTACTTTTATATCTTCTTCAACACCAGAAACACTTACTTGCTCTCCTCTAGTTATGATTGATGTATTAAAATGTTCTTCAATTTGTTTTAAATGCTTGTCTTCTGTTCCAAATAAACTTAGTGCTTCATTTGGATCATCTAATTGTAAGTCTATTGTTTTTAAATCCTCAGGCATAATCAATCTCCTTGAACTATAGGTTGTGATTTTGCGATATCTTCTAAAACATCAAAAGAAAGCGTTAATTTTACTTTACCACTCTCCATACTTTCTTGCAAAACTTTTCCAAAAGTTATTTCGGCATCTTTGCCTAACTTTTGCTGCAGCTCTTTCTTAGCTTGTTTTATTGCTGCAGCTTTCGCTTCATCTTTTGTTCGCTTTTCTTTCACTTTTTCTTTTTCATGAATCGTTTGTTTTACAAATGATATTGGTAATTCCCATTTAAAGAAATTTACAGAACGATCTGAGGCTTCCAATTGAATTTCTTTATATTCAGGACTTTTAAATCCCCAAACAGGTACCATAAAGTCACCAAATCGAAGGTAATATTTCTTTTTATTATCTCCAGTCAACACTTCATAATTCGTTTCTAAAGGGATAGTTACATTACTTTTATACCAAGTCTTAGCAATTATTTCCCCTTCTGCAGCAACTAACTGTTTTTTTGTTCCTTTCTTATCCTCCTCTTTATCCTCTTCCTCTTGACTCTTCCCTAATTCCCCGGATACTAATAAGTCACCTTTTTTAACAACATCATTTATTTTAATCATAGGTTGTCCCTTTGAAATATAATATTCAACGATAACTCCCTCTTTTTTTGCTACTAGGTTACGCGGTGAAAGCTTTTCTCCTTCTTCCACTATCGTTTTCTCTACGCCTTCGAGGTGATAGGTTGTCCCTTTTTCGGTTACCCCTACCCATAATAGTTCAGGTATGTCATTCAGGAGCTTCTGTTGAATTTCCCCAGGGGACCCGATGTTAAATTTTAAGGCACCTGGTTGAATTCCATATTCATCTAACTGGTTCTCAATCTTTTTTTGTATTTCGGAGTTGACTCCTTTTACATTGACACTCCAAACCATGTTTGACAGATATGTAACAAATAGTAGGCTTAAGACTAATCCAATAATTAATGGTTTTCGATAAAGCAATTTATTCGTAAAAAATGGTAAGCCTTTCTTGTTTCGAAAGGCTATTTTATAAATGGTTTTCCTTCTTAAAGCTTTAACATCCGATATGTCCTTTAATTTAATATTACCTGTACATTCAGTTTTACTAACTTTCTTAATACTCCATACCATTATCCCTTTTCTTGCACAAAGGTCAAAAAACAGTTCAGGATGGTGTCCAGAAACTTTTATCGTTACATACCCTGCAAAGAATACTCCTTGTGTTTGCTTCATTCCCTTGTTCTCCTCCCATCCAAAAATCCAACAAATTTAGTCGTCACTCTCAATAAAGACAATTTCGCTAATGGTTCCTTCCAACAAGATTTCTTCTGGCAGCATCATTCTAAGTACGAAATTTTTGCCAGTTATCTTCAGGTAACCATACTCCATATTTAATCGAAGCTCATTGTCTGTAAAAAGTAATAAGCCTCGATGATTTTCAATATATGCATGCAATTGACCGATTGTTGTAATTCTAGGTAGTTCGAGGACTACATCGGAAGGTAATTCAAGGTTTTGGGACAACCAGTTCCCGATGCGCTGATGCCATTTTTTCATCTATGATGCCTCCCCTCACATACATGTTATGATACAAACCCTTGTATCAGAACAGTAAAATAACACGTTTATTTCAAGAAATATACTGTTCTCATCTTATTAGCATGACAATAGAATTGCTAAAGACACTTATCTATATATTCAAACCCATTAAGATATGTGTATGAATGAAACAGAGGAAAATACCCAACACTTTTCCTTTGTTACTGAACCACCTATTAGAAGACAACAAAAAAATGCACCTGATTAATCAAGTGCATTCTCTTCGTTATTTATTCATTCGATTTTGAGCAACATTTTGATACGGTTTCACTGCTCTTGGTGGGCCTAAAACTTCAGCCATAACCACACTTTCAGCTACACGCCTTTTCGTAATATTTCTAGCGACTGATAATCTCGGTTCTTTACGCTTTAACTTGCCAAAACTTTTTTTAGGCTTATCTCCAATAGTACCATAGATATTTCCCTTGGAATGGCTTATGTCTTTTACTTCGCCCTTTTTCTCCATATTGACTCTATCAAGCTGCTCCTGCTTTTCTTCAAAATAAGTTTGCATTTCGGTTTTAGGCGCTGTTTCTTCTCTTAACACCTGTTCTTCTTCCGTCCTAATAGGTTTCGAAGAAGGACTCCTACCCGAAACTGGTTGTTGTTTAGGTAGGGGGCTAGTATTCTTCTCGTCCTTGCCAGCCTTAGCTAAAAACCACCCAATAGCGGCAATGATAAAAGGTAGTAATCCCAACAAATCATCCATGGAAACCCTCCTTCCCGAGGATTCTCTTATTTATTCTTCTTCATTCTCATCTTTAGACATATTTCCAATAGTATTACGCATATCAGTATCTGCATTTATATTCTTATAGTTCATATAATCCATTACACCCATATGTCCTGAACGTAATGCCTCAGCTAATGCTAGAGGTACATCTGCCTCTGCTTCTACTACCTTCGCACGCATTTCTTGTACTTTAGCAACCATTTCTTGTTCTTGTGCAACAGCCATTGCACGGCGTTCTTCCGCTTTTGCTTGTGCAATATTTTTATCCGCTTCTGCTTGATCTGTTTGAAGCATTGCACCGATGTTTTTACCGATATCAATGTCTGCTATATCGATTGATAGAATTTCAAAAGCAGTTCCTGCATCCAAACCTTTTGATAATACATTGTGTGAAATAAGGTCAGGGTTCTCTAACACCTTACTATGACTTTCAGAACTACCAATAGTACTAACAATCCCTTCACCAACACGGGCTATTACAGTGTCCTCTCCTGCACCACCGACCAATCGATCGATATTTGCACGAACTGTAATTCTTGCTTTCGCTTTCACTTCAATACCATCCATTGAAATACCTGCGATAAATGGTGTTTCGATAACTTTAGGGTTTACACTCATTTGTACTGCTTCTAGTACATCACGACCAGCAAGATCAATTGCTGCCGCCCTTTCAAAACCAAGTTCAATATTGGCACGCTGCGCTGCTATTAGAGCGTTAACAACACGGTCAACATTACCACCTGCAAGGTAGTGACTTTCCAGTTGGTTAGTCGTAACATCTAACCCAGCCTTATGTGCTTTGATTAAAGGGTTAATTACGCGAGCTGGTACAACTCTTCGTAGACGCATACCTACCAGAGTAAAAATGTTAACATGTACACCCGCTGCCAGCGCACTTATCCAAAGCATTACTGGAATAAATGTAAATAAAATAGCGACAACAATTACAATAAGACCCACAATTATAATAGGCAAAAGTTGCTCAATCGTCATTTGATTTCCTCCTAAATATATATTCTATGTTATATTTCTCTAACAACTATACGAGATCCTTCTGTTTTTATTACTTTTATGTCTGAATTTGTAGGAATAAAGCCTCCTTCAGAAATAACATCTAAACGCTCTCCATCAAATACACCTGTACCGGATGGACGTAAAGGTGTTACGGACTTTCCTTCGAGCCCGATTAACTCCAAGCGATTTACGGAGGATACATAGCCTTCTTCCGTTGTAGTAGCATCTTTCAATACAATGTGTCTAAAAAATCCTTTCTCAAATCCCATTGTTTTAAAAAGAACAACAGAAACGATAATCGATAATAAAACAGCGATTCCGATGCTCATCGTCATATGCCCTATGTTGTTTGTAGACATAAACAGGGCGCCAACAATAGCACCAATGCCCAGGAATCCAATTATTCCCCCTGGGAGGAATAGCTCTAAAACAATGAAAACAATTCCTAATACTAATAAAATAATTGCTTCATACCCTGCCAGCCCTGCAACAACATGGCCATAGAAGAATAAAACGAGTGACAGTAGTCCAACTGAACCAGGAATACCAAATCCTGGCGAATAAAGCTCCACAATTAAACCAATACTTGCCAATGACAACAAAATAGGTACTACAACAGGATTCGTTAAGAAACGAGCTACCTCTTCTGCAAGGGTAGGTTTCATTTCAATTATGGATGCATGATTAAGATTTAATTTATTTAATAATGCGGTTCGGTGTTCCACTGTTGATTCAGAATAACCCACTTCCACTGCAGAACTAGCATCCAACGTTAAATATTCACCTTTAGGTGCACCATATTTCGGAAGGTCATAATCAGCATTGGCCATTGCTTCAGCATATATTGGATCTCTACCTTTTGATGTAGCAGCACCTCGCATAGCTGCCACCCAAGCAGATTGTGCCTTTTTATCAGCAGCTGTGCCGTCCGAATTAATAACACCACTCGCACCCATCGTCGCTTGTGGTTTCATATATATATGATCCGTATTTAAAGCGAGATAGGATCCGGCTGACAGTGCCTCCACAGTTATAAAGGAAGTTGTGGGAATATCCAAATCCTGCAAAATCTCTGCGATATTTGCCGCAGCGTCTACTCTACCACCTGGAGTATTTATTTCAAATATAATATGATCTGCATTTGCTTCTGTAGCTTCCTGGGTCGTTCGCTTTAAAAAAGCCTCTAAACCTCTTTCAACTGTTTTTTCAATTGGAATAACATACACCAGCTTTCCTTCCCCTGTAGATTCTGCTTCTACTAGAGTAGGCTGTATTGAAATAAACATAATCACACTTAGAATACAGATAAAAAAGCTTATCCCTTGTCTTCTCACGCCAGTCCTCCTTTCTTATGTATATCCTTTATTACGTTTAGTTTAATTCAAAGGTTTCATTTTATTAATCAAATGTTCTTTATATATGTAAAATAATAATAAAAACCTCCAGCCACATCAGTGACTGGAGGTTTTATTGTTACTAACCAAAAATCAAAATATATGTTAGTAAATTTGTTAGTCAGCTCGTATGGGTTTCAATTAGGACAAATGTTTCTGAACTAATTGATTAACTTGAGAGCCATCTGCTTTACCTTTTACTTTAGGCATAAGAGCGCTCATCACTTTACCCATCTCTTTTTTTGAAGTAGCATCTACTTCTTTAATTGTTTCTAAAACAATTTCTTCTAACTGCTCTTGTGAAAGCTGTTCAGGCATATATACTTGTAAAACTTTAATCTCTTCTTCAAGTTTCTCTACAAGATCATCGCGTCCAGCTTCTTGAAATTCATGGAGGGAATCTTTACGCTGTTTTAACTCTCTAGATAAAACAGTTAATTCTTCTTCTTCAGATAATCCATCTTTCCCAAGTTTAATTGCATCATTTTGCAACGAAGCTTTAACCATGCGGATGACACTTAAGGTTTGTTTATCCTTATTTCTCATCGCTTGCTTCATATCCTGGTTCAGACGTTCTAATAATGACATCTTTACTCTACACCCTCTTTAGAATTTACGCTTTCTAGCTGCCTCAGACTTTTTCTTACGGCGAACACTAGGTTTTTCATAAAATTCTTTTTTACGATATTCTGCCAATGTACCAGATTTAGATACACTGCGTTTAAAGCGACGAAGAGCATCTTCAAGAGACTCGTTTTTACGAACGCGAGTTGTGTTTGACATGCTATTTTCCCTCCCTCCGAAGCATACAACAAGTTTGTTACGACATATGTACAATACATATGCCTCCCGACAATTATAATATAATGCTTTTTTTTGGTCAACTTATTTCCGAAATAACTTATTTTTTTCTATTTTAAAAATAAAAAAGTAACATTCTTTGGAGAACTCGTCCATACAATGGCTAGTGAGGTGAATACGTTGGGAGATCTAATTTCTTTGTTAGCTGTTTATATCATGTTATTTTTTTTAGGACTAAGTATTCTACGTAACGGATTGTATCAACTTTCCTATCAAAAAATGGAATACTTTTTGGCAACTTTCACAAAAAATACTTTCTTTGGTATTTTAACAGGACTAGCTGCTACCGCAATCCTACAAAGTAGTTCCGTTATAATGGTATTAACTATTAGCTTTGTAAGTATTGGATTTATTTCATTTAAACAATCAATTGGAATAATGTTAGGTGCAAATATAGGTACTACTATTACTGCGGAGCTAATGGCATTTTCAAACTATATACCAGAAATTACATTTGTAATAGTTGGTGTCATTTTAATCTTTTTTAAAAGTCGCATATTATTCTCTATTGGTTCTATTTTATTTGGATTAGGTAGCATATTTGTTGCATTGAACGGGTTTGAATCATTGGCACAAAATATTGCTAGTATTCCAATTCTTACAGAGAGCCTAGATTATGCTAGTAACCATCCAACTATTGGCGTATGGATAGGAACGATCGTAAGTGGCGTCATACAGTCTTCTAGTGCTACTGTGGGATTAACAATGAGTTTTTTACACGAAAACCTTATTGCTCTACCAACATCGATAGCAATTGTTCTAGGAGCAAATATTGGGACATGTGTTACATCATTGCTAGCCTCATTTGGTACGAAAAAAGAAGCTAAGTTAGTTGCTATGTCACACATATGGTTTAACGTTCTCGGCGTCATAATGTTTATCCCGTTTTTAGGATGGTTAACAGACTTGGCACAAGTACTGTCACAAGATGTCAAAGAACAACTTGCACATATTTCTGTCCTATTTAATGTAATTTCAGTATTATGTTTGTTACCGTTTATATCCTATTTCGCAAAATTCATTACCAAATTACACGGCAAGAAGGCCTTTAATTAACTAATTCTCTAAAACAAAAACAAAACCCATCGCAATAATGTGGGTTTTGTTTTTGTAATCATTTTAATAATCAGTTGTTCCTTTTTGCCCAGCAATGATTTGAACGCCGGAACTAGCTCCAATTCGTGTTGCTCCTGCTTCAATCATTGCTTCCGTAGTTTCACGATCTCTAACTCCTCCGGATGCTTTAACTCCCATTTCAGGACCAACTGTTTTTCTCATTAATTCAATATCCTCAACAGTAGCACCGCCACCAGAAAATCCAGTTGATGTCTTAACAAAATCTGCACCAACTTTTTTTGCTAGTTCACAAGCTATAACTTTTTCTTCGTTAGTTAATAAAGAAGTTTCAATAATAACTTTAGTAAGAGCCTTTTTATTAGCAGCATCAACTACTGCTTTAATATCATTTTCAACCACGTCAAACCTCTTTGATTTTAATGCACCAATATTAATAACCATATCCACTTCGGTTGCACCGTTTTTAATAGCTTGTTCCGTTTCAAATGCTTTTGTTTCTGATGTCGTTGCTCCTAATGGAAATCCAATTACTGTACAGACTTTCACATCTGTATCTTTTAATTTATCGTAACAATAGGAAACCCAATATGGGTTGACACAAACAGAGGCAAAATCACTTTCCCTTGCCTCATTAATAATTTTGTCTATTTGTTGTTGGTCAGTGTCAGGTTTTAATTGCGTATGATCAATCATTTTTGCTAAATTTATATCCATTATATTCTTTCCCTTCTTTCTAATTACATATCTTTACATAGAATAGCATTTATAGCTAAAAAAACCAAATTTACGTATTAGATAGAGCAACTACTAAACCCATTCTAAATATTTATTAGGTTTTCATATTCTTTTTGTAGATTATTTAAGTGCATATTTGAGAGAAAATCTCCAGTAACTTTATTAAACCCCTTTGAATGTGAGCTTGAACTCGTTCCGGCAGAATACTCCGCTTTCCGTGGGCACGGCCTCAGCTTCCTCAGAGCAAAGACCGCTCTTCCGGGATCTTCACCTCGTG
>NZ_JACLZI010000005.1 GCF_014280935.1 Aquibacillus kalidii | reverse complement strand
ATCCTGCGGTAGGTGACTATCGTGCCGGTTCAAGTCCGGCCCTCGGCACCATGCGCCCGTAGCTCAATTGGATAGAGCGTTTGACTACGGATCAAAAGGTTAGGGGTTCGACTCCTCTCGGGCGCGCCATTTCGGGAAGTAGCTCAGCTTGGTAGAGCACTTGGTTTGGGACCAAGGGGTCGCAGGTTCAAATCCTGTCTTCCCGACCATTTTAGTTTTTGGGGCCTTAGCTCAGCTGGGAGAGCGCCTGCTTTGCACGCAGGAGGTCAGCGGTTCGATCCCGCTAGGCTCCACTTTTTCTTTTGGCGGTGTAGCTCAGCTGGCGAGAGCGTACGGTTCATACCCGTGAGGTCGGGGGTTCGATCCCCTCCGCCGCTACTTAGGACCCTTAGCTCAGTTGGTTAGAGCTATCGGCTCATAACCGATCGGTCGCAGGTTCGAATCCTGCAGGGTCCACCATGAGAAAATAATTGTTACAACGGAGGAGTACCCAAGTCCGGCTGAAGGGATCGGTCTTGAAAACCGACAGGGGCTTCACGGCTCGCGGGGGTTCGAATCCCTCCTCCTCCGCCATATATGTTAAGGCTCGGTAGCTCAGTCGGTAGAGCAACGGACTGAAAATCCGTGTGTCGGCGGTTCGATTCCGTCCCGAGCCACCTTTTATGTAACAAATTATTGTTTTATTGCATATCCTAAAAATTGAACATCATTAATACGAGATGTTATTTTTTATGTGCGGGTGTAGTTTAGTGGTAAAACCTCAGCCTTCCAAGCTGATGTCGAGGGTTCGATTCCCTTCACCCGCTCCATTAAGGGGCCTATAGCTCAGCTGGTTAGAGCGCACGCCTGATAAGCGTGAGGTCGGTGGTTCGAGTCCACTTAGGCCCATCACTTCAAGAATTCACATACATTATCTAGTGTTATTAGTAAAAGCAACTTATGCTTTTAACTATATTGCGCCCTTAGCTCAGCTGGATAGAGCAACAGCCTTCTAAGCTGTGGGTCAGAGGTTCGAATCCTCTAGGGCGCGTTTAATTCTTTATTCCACAGTAGCTCAGTGGTAGAGCAATCGGCTGTTAACCGATCGGTCGTAGGTTCGAGTCCTACCTGTGGAGCCAATGGAGAAGTACTCAA
>NZ_JACLZI010000066.1 GCF_014280935.1 Aquibacillus kalidii | reverse complement strand
GATACTGGACCTATCGGACCTACCGGACCCACTGGGGATACTGGACCTATCGGACCTACTGGACCCACTGGGGATACTGGACCTATCGGACCTACTGGACCCACTGGGGATACTGGACCTATCGGACCTACCGGACCTGCGGGTGGATTATCCCAGTACGCTTATATTTATAATCTTGGTGCTCAGGTTGTGCCCATAGAGGCTGACGTCATTTTTGGTTCAAATGGAATCATTACACCTGGAATTACCCATACTCCTGGAACCTCACAAATTCTAGTTACCACTCCGGGAGACTACGAGGTTACTTTCTCGGTATCGGGTGTTCAACCAAACCAATTCTCACTATTTTTAAATGGTTCACCTGTCACAGAAACAGTCTATGGTTCAGGAGCCGGAACACAACAAAACAACGGTCAGGCTATAATCGCCGTGTCAGCTGGGGATGTTTTAACCCTTCGAAACCATAGTTCTTCTGCAGCAGTGACTCTTCAGACTTCAGCTGGAGGAACACAAACAAACGTAAATGCTTCTATTGTCCTTAAAAAGTTGAATGGATAAGTAAGCACTATAAAACTAGTGTGGGTTTGTATTAAAATTTAATCAAACAACCCAAAAGGATAGAAAAGAACATTTAAAGAACAAACTCGTAGGTTTGCAGAGTAGAAACGGTTTTTAATAATTTGTATATTCGAACAACTATTAATCCATCACCCCTCATTTTTTGTAAAAACATGAAATGAGGGGCAATTGCCTATTTATCATGAAATCAATTCCAAGATTATACACCATACAGTGCCGTTTGACATATCTTGAAAATAGCAAGATCAGGGATTAAAGGAGTTGATTATACATGATTACAATTAGTCTTTGCATGATTGTAAAAAATGAAGAGGACACTATCGCAAGATGTCTTGATTCAGTAAAAGACCTTGTAGATGAAATTATTATAGTAGACACAGGTTCAACCGATAATACGAAAGAGATTGTATCACAGTACACGGAACAAATTCTGGACTTCCAATGGATTGATAACTTTGCTGCGGCCCGTAATTTTGCATTTAAAAATGCCAAAATGGATTTCACCTTTTGGTTAGATGCGGATGATGTTTTAATGGAAGATGATCGCCAAAAATTTTTAAAGTTAAAAGAGGAACTTGACACAACCATTGATTCAGTCACCATGCATTATAATCTAAACTTAGATAAAAACGGAAAAGTAATTACAAGCCTCCGACGTAATCGCCTTGTAAAAAGAGAAAACAACTTCCAATGGCATGGGCCAGTGCACGAGTACTTGGAAGTTTGGGGAAATATTCTACACAGCGAGGTTGCTGTTACCCATTGCAGCATACATCACGACTCTGACCGTAATCTCCTTCTCTATGAAAACCGACTAAAAAACGGCGAACAATTCTCTCCACGAGACATATTCTACTATGCAAACGAATTGCTTGAACACGATAGGCTTGAGGATGCTATAAAATACTACAAACAATTTTTAGCAACAAATAATGGGTGGGTAGAAGATTATATTACTGCATGTGGCAGACTCGCCGATTGTTACTATGCAATAGGGGATTATGAGAACGAGCTTCATTTTATTTTAAAATCTTTTAAATACGACTCCCCTAGAGCAGATTTTTGCTGCAGATTAGGATACAGATTCCTTCATAATAACCACACTGATCAAGCTCTTTTTTGGTACAAACTGGCCACCCAACTCGAAAAGCCCATTGATAATTTGGGGATTATTAACCATGCATGCTGGACTTGGCTTCCGCATTTACAATTATGCGTTTGTTACTCACAATTAGGGAACAACACACTAGCCTACGAACATAATGAGATTGCCCGTAGATACCAACCTGATAATCCTAGTATTCTTCATAATAAGCAATACTTAGAGAATTTATTACAATAGAGTCGGTACCGTTTTAATTAGCAAAATCCTCTTATTCGTATAGAACAAAGATATATTCTTCTAATATCTTTGACTTCTATTAATTAGACATTAATTTTACTTTTACAACTTGTATAGCTATATTGCAAAGTTAGCTTAAATAAATTCTTGCACAAAGTCATCTAAAAATTAAGATCATTATTTCGAAGATGGTGACTACTGTGTAATACAAGAGTTGCTCCACTACCTATTCCTATCAAAAAATAATCATACTGTGTATTATAAATAAGCTTTCACAATCCGGCGCTTTTTCATAATAGGAATGCAATATAAGTTTAGCCAGAGTTTTAAGTGTACCCTTTGTAAAGGACATTTTAAAAAAGGTTATGCCACAAGATGATTTCTGTATTCAACAGGGGTCATCTTCTTTAAGTTCCATTGATAATGGTCAACTTCCTATTTTTAATAACCATTCACGTAATTTGTTTTTTTGATAGTACACCTTATTGTTAATTACAATATGCGGAATGCTTGGGTGTTCGGCAATCAAATGTTTTGCATCTTCCTTAGAAATACCGATAAAGTGATGAACATCACTCTCTTTAATTAGTTCGTGGTCATCATTTTCATCTAATGATTCTAAAATATTTTTTGAGTCAGGATTTTTAAAATTTTTTAATCCATCACCAATTAAATATCCTGCTATCACAATTCCTACTCCTAACCAAATCATTACAAATTCCTCCTTATTGGCTAATAATAGTGAAAAAGCATAGTTGCTCCTTCCAAATACGGCCCCCTATAAATTTTTACGAAATAGAAAAATATAAGTTTCACTATTGAATAATTCTGCACCATTAGTTTAAATGAAAAACTTCACAATATCAGAAATCTTCATACTAAAATCATAACAGAAAACAACGAATTGCTGTTCTTATTTACCAAAATTATGCCATTCATTGCTGCGCAGTAAGAGTCAAATGCGATAAACCGGTCATACTAAATAAGTGATCGTCTTTAATGAATTGTATTTAGTCACTAATATCGTTGTACTACAAAATAAAAGAGTTGTTTCACTACCTGTTTCGTTACAAAGTAATAGTGACTTTCCCTTTCCCTATTTTGAAAGCACCCCAATAGCTAGAACTCTAAAAGAGGGGAATCTATATTAAACAAGATTTTAGTATCAGCACAGATAAAGTATAATTGAGTATATTCTTTTATAATTTAATATAAATAAAGAGAGTTTTTATGTAATAAAACGGGCAATATGTTATGATACGTGTATGAAATTAGTTTGGGGGCGACCTTTGATGGAAAAGGAAATTATGACTATTTCACAAGTGGCTGAGTATTTGCAGTTAAGTGAGATGACTACATATAAATTAGTACAAGAAGGCAAGATACCCGGCTTTAAAATTGGACGGCACTGGCGAATTAAGCGTGATGATTTACACGAACTTATAGAAAGATTAAAAAATAGCGAGAGGATATAAATCGAAATCCCCACATCCAAGTGGGGGATTGTTAATTTTGATTCATTTCCGATTCTTTGCTCGGCTTTTTAGCAATTATTGCACACACAATGCCAAAGTAAACAACAATACCGGCGTATAGCTGCTGAATAGGTCAAATCCTATTCCAAAAGGTAATAGGCCAAAGGCAGAACCAATTCCCCCCCCATTGTAACTCCAAATCCATTAAGACTACCGATATACTTTCTACCAAAGTAGTTAGGCCATATAACGTTTAACCCGATTCTTTCAAAACCATTAAAAACATTATGCCACCACCATAATATTGTTTTATTAATAAAGTATTCGCATGAAAAACAGAAGGTCTAATTGAGTCCATAAATATAAAACTAGTTAATTTTACTTGCAATAAAATGATTAGTAGGTTGAAATACGTTAATAGGCACTTCCTATGTCTGGAAGTGCCATATTTTTGATGGTCTTTCTATAAATTTATTATAGTTTAAACCTCCATTATAATCGGTAAAATCATTGGTTTACGTTTTGTTTTATCATAAAGAAAGGGAGCGATTGTGTTAGTGATTTCATTTTTTATTTCAGACCACTGCGTTGTACGTCTTTCCAGTACTTTTTCTAAATGTGTCGAAACGATTTTTTGAGCCTCATTAATAAGATCACCAGACTCTCTCATATATACAAAGCCTCTAGAAATAATGTCAGGACCCGAAGCAATTTTAAATTCTTTCATATTAATACTTACTACGACTATTACTAAGCCCTCCTGAGATAAAATGCGACGGTCCCTTAATACGATATTTCCTATATCTCCAATGCCACTTCCGTCTACATAAATGGATCCTGATGGGATTCTACCTACAATAGAGGCCTCATTTTTACCTAGTGCAAGTACATCACCATTATCCATAATAAAGCAATCACTCGGGTCAACATCACACAATTGAGCAAGTTTAACATGCTCTTTTAGCATTCGGTATTCACCATGGATTGGCATGAAAAACTTAGGATTAATCAATCTTAACATCAGCTTTTGTTCCTGTTGTCCCCCGTGTCCTGATGAATGAATGTCATTTAATGGTCCGTGAATTACTTCTGCACCTGCACGATAAAGCTTGTCAATAATTCTGCTAACACTAACCGTGTTCCCAGGAATTGGAGAAGAAGAGAATACAACAGTGTCACCAGGTATAGTTTGGATTTGTCGATGTGTACCGTTAGCTATTCTAGAAAGAGCAGCCATTGGCTCTCCTTGCGAACCAGTGCATAGAATTGTAACCTCATGTGCTGGAAGGCGATTTATTTGCTGATGATCAATAAACGTATCTTTCGGAGCATTAATAAAACCTAATTCTAGTCCAATCGTTATAGATTTTTCCATACTCCTGCCAAACACAGCTACCTTTCGATTATACTTTACAGCCGCCTCTACAACTTGCTGTAATCTATACATATTAGAAGCAAAGGTTGCAAAAATTAATCTCCCGGTATCATTACCGTTAAAAATGTCATTAATACTTTCTCCCACAACACGCTCTGACAAAGTAAATCCAGGAACCTCACTATTCGTACTATCAGATAATAAACATAGTACCCCTTCCTTGCCTATCTCAGCCATTCTAGCTAGGTCTGCAGGTTCACCAACTGGAGTAAAATCAAATTTAAAGTCTCCAGTATGAACCACATTTCCAGGTGGTGTTTTAACTACAACCCCGTACGAATCAGGGATACTGTGAGTTGTTCTAAAAAAGCTAACTGAAGTTTTACGGAACTTTATTACATCATCTTCATTATAGGTATGAAGTTCAGCATTTCGTAAAAGACCATGTTCGTCTAGTTTATTTTTTATAAGCCCAATTGCAAGTTTACCAGCATAAATAGGGATATTTATTTCTTTTAAGAGATATGGGATACCACCAATATGATCCTCGTGCCCATGTGTGATAAATAACCCCTTTATCTTATCTTGGTTTTGCACGAGGTAAGTATAATCAGGAATAACGTAATCAATACCTAACAAATCGTTTTCAGGAAATTTCATCCCGGCATCTATTAATATTATTTCATCCTGGAACTGCACAGCATACGTATTTTTACCAATTTCACCTAGTCCTCCTAAGGCAAAAACAGCAGTTTGATCATTTTTTACAAATTTCATTTTAAGCATCTCCACTTCATCGTTTTTCATATTTTTTTTTATAACCTTTATAAATCTTTAAAATTAATTTCATTTTTTCGTTATTTGCATATCATTAGATACTTTCCATTCTGAATACAAGTTTTTAGTGATTAGTTGAACAGGAAATTCATTTGTAGACTGTTCACAACACTATATAAATATATAAAAGAAGTTAGAGTAGTTTTTCGATATATTTTTTAAATTTAATAAGGCTTGTAAAGAAAAGTATAGTAATTAATGTAAAAATACATTTTCAAGTATATTATGAATTAATATATTTTGAAATACAAACGCTTTAAAATTAATCACAATAAATATTTGTATTTATAATTAAATATAAATTGGTATAAATAAACATAACCAATTAGTTTAAAAGGAGATAACCAATTGAATTTAGTATCACCTTAATAAAAAGTAGAAAGTTTAAAAATAGGTGTACCTTTTGTAATTTTTTGGTAATATATAATGAAATAATAACGTTACAACAAAGTTTACAATAGTACAAACTACATAAGTTAAAGGGGGAGCTAGTAGTGAAAAATGTCCATAAATCCAAGCCAAAACACGGAAGAGTTATTGATAAGTTAACAGATGAGGAAGTAGGAAGCCTTAGAGAACTTCAGATAGAGTATGACGCTTTAGATCGTATTCATGTTGAGTGCCATACATTTGATGATTTTCAGAAATATCACGAATATATCAAAGAGCTGGAGCGGAAACGCCGAGATTTTTGGGAACCCATCTATAAGCGGAATAATGCTTCTTGGGATTGGCACATCTGCGGAGATGTAGTTAATGGTGTTGCATATATGATTAACTATGATGATCTTAGCGATTGAGCATTCAGTACCAGTCACCACCTGTGAATTTTCTATTTTACAGGTGGTTCACTTTGGGTGATTATTAATGGTCGTTCTAGTTCAGACTTATACTTTTCTTTTCCGTGTAGATATGTGATGTATTTTACCATGTTGAGCTACAATTTACGACAGTGATGAAAAGCATAAGTACTGTTGAAGTCCCTAGTATATCAATTAAGGATAAAAGGGTCTCTATTTGCTTTGTGCTTATTTAGTATTAGTGCCTGATTATTCTATCAATACTCTTACAACGTAGTAATAATCGGTCCTTCCTTTGTAAGAATAATCGTATGTTCGTATTGAGCTACATAGCTTTCTTCAGTTAGGAAAGTCCAACCATCATCGGATTGGTAGACTTCTTCTTCAAGGGTAGAGATAAACGGCTCAAAGGCTATTACCATGCCATCTTTTAAGATTTCATCATCCCAACGAGAGAAGAAATTTAAAATATGTTCTGGTTCCTCATGAATCGAGCGTCCAACACCGTGTCCAGTAAGATTTTTAATGACAGTTAAGCCATGCTGTTTCGCCACATTATGTACAGCTTTTCCGAGAGCACTTTTTTTCGAACCTGGTTTCGCCTTTTCAAGTCCGGCATCGAATGCTTCTTTAGCAACGTCACATATTTTCTGCAAAACTATCTCGCCCTTCCCAACTACAAAGGAAATTCCAGTATCTGCGAAGTACCCGTTTTTAGAACCTGAAACATCAATATTTACAAGGTCACCTTCTTGGATGGTCCTTTCCCCAGGAATTCCGTGTGCTACTTCTTTATTTATGCTAATGCATGTGTATCCAGGGAAATCGTATTCACCTTTTGGCGCAGATTGAGCTCCCGCGCTATCAAAAAGCTCCCTCGCAATTTCATCAAGTTCCTTCGTAATAACTCCAGGTTTAGTACATTGGACTAATTTATCTCGAATCTTCCCACAGATTTTACCAATTTCTTTTAATCCATTAAAATCTTCTTCAGTATTTGCTATCATCGCGCATCCTCACTTTTTTCTAAGATCATCATTCCGTTATGATCCTATCATAGTCTGAACAGCTTTTTCTTATACAAAACGGACACATATAAAGCATGATCCTTTATAAGGAATCGTGTCGTTTGTTTAAGAAGTCAAAATATAATTATTTACAGGAAACATTCCAATAAAATGCAAAAAAACTCTTATCTACCTTTGGTGTCATATTGTTTTCTGTACATGCGTTTTTCGTATAATTAAGCGAATTATAATTTAGAAATGCAGACAATGTTAATAATGCTAATACCATTAAGCAGAGTAAAAATAATTTTTTCCTCTTGATCATTTTATGCGAAACCTCTTTTCCCGCACTTTTAATATTATATTCAGTGTATACCATTATTTGGCGAAAAGGCCTTAATCGTTATCACTTTACTTTAGGCTTTAAGTTTAATCCAGCTTTGACAAACTATCTTTGCGTCGGATAACACATAAAATCGGAAAGTTGCAAGCAAAGCCACTAATGCAAAAACTTACTTTTCAAGGAAATAGTTAACACTTTTAAAAAACGCAACAAAAAAACCACCAATTATGTATTGGTGGAGACGGTGGGAATCGAACCCACGTCCAGAGATATCGCCACTCAAGCGTCTACGCGTGTAGTTGGTATATTAGCGATTCGCTCTCTCTTCCGCCTACCAACAGGCATCCAAGGAGCTAGCCTGATTAATCTCTTCTGTCCATCCCCAGGCGGAGGACAACAGCGTAGCCCACTTCAAGTTGAGACCCTTCTATCTACCACATGGGCGATGGTAGGAAGGATCCTTTAGTGCTACTTACGCAGCTGCTAAAGAGTAATTGTTTTCTTTGCCAGTTATTATTGGCGGTAACGTTTTAAGAGACGTAACCTCTACGCGCAACCTGAGCTCAATCTACCCCTGTCGAATCCGTAACGTCCCCATTATAAAATGAGTCGTGCGGAAAACAAGTAGTCAAGCACACTTGCTTATTTAATTGTCAATATCGCGATTAGCGACATAACCTATTATAACAAACCTACGTATTTTTTCAAGCAAACAGAACTGGTAATGTTTGTTACATATTATCTTTAATCGCCCGGTCAATATCACGTTTCGCTTGCTTCTGTTTTAAATCTTCTCGTTTATCGTACTTCTTCTTCCCTTTACCTAGACCTATTAGAATTTTCGCCACACCATTTTTAATGTACATCTTTAACGGCACTAACGAGTATCCTGCTTGTTGTGTTTCACCAATCAGTTTATCAATTTCCTTACGGTGAAGTAATAGCTTTCTGGTCCGTGTTGGATCATGATTGAATCGGTTTCCTTGCTCATAAGGAGAAACATGCATATTCATCAAGTAAACTTCTCCTCTATCAATACGCGCAAAGCTATCCTTTAAGTTAACTCTCCCGGCTCGAATGGACTTTATTTCCGTTCCTTTTAATACAAGACCAGCTTCATAAGTTTCTTCTATAAAAAAATCATGATTAGCTTTACGATTTTGTGCAATAACTTTCCCTTGACCTTTTGGCATAACTACTTCCTCCTAATGCTACGTGCCATTATTTTAACAGATATCAAGCCATGATTCCAACTAATTCGAAGCTTATTGAATAGACATGAATAGTTTTCATGTGAGAATATAAGGTAGAAAAAAATATAAACCTAAATTATTTCAGCTTTCAGAGGGGGAATATGATGGATAGCGGTCTTTTACAATTACGAAAATTAACCTTAGAGGATAGTCAACTAGTTCAACAAATGCACACCGATATAGAAGATGATTACATACTTACTATTTTCCCGGATTTAGTTAGTTCAGAAGCAAATGGCATGTTCGGGCTGTACTCTGACCAAGATTTACTAGCGATTGCAGGCTATACCCTGTTTCCAGGTGGATATGCGATGTTAGGTAGGTTACGCAGTGATAAACGTTTCCATTCTAAAGGGCATGCCACTGAAATTTTATCACAAATAAGAACACAGTTAGAAAGGGACCCAACTGTTAAGTGGATCGGAGCTAATACTAACATCAACAATAAACCAGCAAGACGGGTATTAGAGAAATTAGGATTTGATGAGGTTACACAGTTATATTCTCTAGCCGTTCAAAATCCAAACTTAATCGAAGGTCTAAATGGCCCAATTTGGAACAAAGTCGATTCCTTGGAAAAGAAGAAGAGCTTACTATCTAACTTATATGATAACGCGCTTGGTGTTTTCCCGTATGAATGCTACTACCCATTTCCTTATACGGAACAGTTAGTGACAGATGAGCATTTAAAGGATTCCCACTTTTTCCAAAATCATGATCAATCACGTTTCTTTATTATTAGAGATGATCAAAAACAAGATTGGTTTGCGCAGGTGAAATATTTTTGGAATGATCATTTTAAGCAGCCAGGTTTTTGGGAGACTATCTTTTATTATGTAGAACACCATCCAGAACAAATTCAGGGATGGGTAGAGTTCTCACTACAAGGGTATCAAAACATTCCCAATAAAGAAGCTTTTGAAAAGAGCGATGGCTGGGTGTTATACGGAAAGTTCAAAGAAAAATAGAGGCGATGAGGCCTCTATTTTCTTTTCTTCTTTTTACCCATTTTCTTTTTACCAGACCCTTTTGGTGGCTTGACCTTACCACGACCTCCACCAGCTGGTTTACCCTTACCTCTAGCTTTACTACCTTCAGAGCCCTTTGTTTTGATAACTTTCGGCCTACCTGGGCTGATACGTTCTTTCCGAGGTTTCATTCCGACTATCTCAAAATCAACGGCACGCTCTTCTATATTTACATTCGCAACCTTCACTGTAATTTCATCACCAATCCGGAAGATGTTTCCTGTTCTCTCCCCGATCATGGCGTAGGATCGCTCATCAAAGTGGTAATAATCATCGGTTAGATAGCTGACATGAACCAGACCTTCGACAGTGTTTTCAAGTTCTACAAATAATCCAAAGTTTGTTACAGAGCTGATTACCCCATCAAACTCTTCTCCAACCTTGTCTTGCATGAACTCAGCTTTCTTAAGGTCATCTGTTTCACGTTCTGCATCTACCGCTCCACGTTCCTTTTCAGATGAATGACGCGCAATTTCAGGCATTCTTTCTTTCCAATGCGCTCTTGTCTTTTCATCTAGTTGCTTATTTATTAAATAGGTGCGAATTAGACGGTGGACGATTAAGTCAGGATAACGTCTAATCGGCGAAGTGAAATGCGTATAGAATTCCGTAGCTAAACCAAAGTGTCCAAGGCCATTTGGATCATACTTTGCTTGCTTCATCGAGCGAAGCATTAGCTTAGATATGATCATTTCTTCTTGGGTTCCTTGTACTTCTTCTAACACTTTCTGCAAGGCCTGTGGATGGATCTCGTTGGATGTCCCTTTCACGACATACCCTAATGTACCGATAAATTCAAAAAAGCTTTGCAGTTTATCTGGACTTGGATCTTCGTGAACGCGGTGGATAAATGGAACATCCATCCAATGGAAATGCTCAGCAACTGTTTCATTGGCACACAGCATAAATTCCTCAATTAAACGCTCCGCTACAGAGCGTTCACGGATAGCCACATCAACCGCTTTACCGTCTTGGTCAACTAGCACTTTTGCTTCTTTAAAGTCAAAATCAATTGCCCCACGACCAAAGCGCTTCTGACGAAGAACTTCTGCGAGCTCTTCCATATCTTGAAACATTGGAACTAACTCGTTGTAACGCTCCATTAGCTTCTGATCTTTGTCTACTAAAATTTTGTTTACGTCATGGTACGTCATACGTTCATTTGTTTTGATTACACTCTGGAAGATATCATGGCTGACAACCTCACCTTGAGCGTTAATCTCCATCTCACAGCCTAAAGTTAGACGGTCGACTTGTGGATTTAAGGAACAGATTCCATTTGATAACCGGTGCGGAATCATTGGGATAACACGGTCAACTAAATAAACACTAGTTGCACGATCTGCTGCTTCCTTATCTATTGGTGAGCCTTCTCCCACATAGTAAGTTACATCGGCAATATAAACACCTAGCTTATAATTACCATTATCTAACTTTTTAACTGTAACGGCATCATCAAGGTCCTTAGCATCTGCACCATCAATCGTAACAATCATTTCATCTCGTAAGTCTTTACGGTTTTTTATTTCATCTTCATGAATTTGTTCTGGTGCGTTTGCCGCTTGTTCCAGTACCTCATCAGGGAAATCAATGGTAATCCCATTTTTGTAAATAATCGAAATAATATCAATTCCTGGATCATTTTTATGTCCCAGAATCTGAACGATTTCCCCTTCAGCACTCATTCGCGCTTCTGGATACTTTGTTATTCTTACAATAACCTTGTGACCATCTACCGCTCCATTATTTGCATTTTTAGGGATGAAAATATCATTCGGAATTCGCTTATCATCCGCGATAACAAAACCAAAGCTTCCGTTTGCATCATATGTACCGACTACTTCTGTAGTGGCACGTTCTAAAATACGAACAACTACGCCCTCAGGACGCTTTCCGTGTTCATCTCTTCCATCGATTCGGACTAATACTTTGTCATTGTTCATCGCTGACTGAAGATCCGCATGATTTATATAGACATCGTCCTGTGTTTCATCATCAGGAATTAAGAATGCAAAGCCTTTTGCATGCATTTGAATTTTACCTCTTACTAAATTCATACGCTCTGGAGGACCGTAACGGTTTTTTCTTGTCCTAACAAGCTCACCTTCATCTTCCAGTTCATTTAGCAGTTTCATTAGTATCGTAAATTCGTCTGCATCCTGTAAATTTAAAATCTCTTGTATCTCCTGAACAGATAAGGGCTTGTCGGCATTAATTTTAAAATAATTAACTATCTTCTCTTTAATATCGTTATGATTCAAGTGCTCACCTTCCTTTTCATAAAATGGATAGTAATATAAAAATAACGTTTACTACTATTATGGCTTAAGACCAATCCAATGATTCTAAAAATTGATAAATATCTTCATGTAGCTGTTCTTTTTCTTTATCCAACGTGATAACATGCCCTGAATTTTCGTACCACTTGATCTCTTTATGTTCTGCTTCCACATTATCATAGATAAAGTTTGCGCTCCCAGTATTAATCATTTTATCCTTGCGAGCCTGGACTACCATAGTAGGCGCATAGATTTGGTCGACTCCTTCTTTTACCTCTGTTATTAATCCACCCAGATCTTGAAAAAGTTGTTTCGAATCATCCATTAATTGCGCCACTTCACGGTCGATTGTTTCTTCATCTTTCTTTTCCAATTGCTTAAACTCCGTCGAGAAAGCTTTAAAACCTTTTGTAAGCTGTGCTTCATTGTCAAAAAACATTGGTGCACACATTGGAATAACACCTTTTATCGGATATGAATAAGCTAGCTTTAGCCCCAAGACTCCACCTAGCGATAAGCCTGCTACTGCTATTTCCTTGTGTCCCATGTCCTGTAAATACTGTAAAGCAGCTTGAACATCTTCCCACCACTGGTCAGGTGTGGATTGAATTAACTCCTCTGGTGGCGCCCCATGTCCACGATAGATCGGCGCATGACAGGTATAGCCCTTCCCTTGTAAAAATCGTCCAAGCATACGAACATCCGCTGTATGTCCAGTAAACCCATGTAATAGTAATACCGCTCTTTCCCCTTCTTCAAACGTAAAAGGCTGAGGAAGTTTAATTTTCATGCTGAATCCACTTTCCTTTCATTTCTATGTATTTGATTATTACTTTGGTTAATCGTACCAAAGTATTCACAAAACTTCACAAAGATTGCATTATTTCCTTTACATTATATGAATTTAATCATGCTAACAGATGAGCACTAATTTAGGATTTTCATTTATATGCCAAAATATTGGCTCTATCAGTTATGTAATACCCAAATAATGAAAAAATCCCTCACCATAGCAGCAAGGGATTCTTGTCCATTTTTTATTAAAAATGTTTCGTCATTAATTACAAAATATAACCAAGTGCAAACGTAAGAACGAATAACAGCACTCCAGTTACTAATGTTGCACGGTGAAGAACAGCATCAATTCCACGTGCTTTTTGTTTACCAAATAATTGCTCTGCCCCACCTGAGATAGCACCAGAAAGTCCAGCACTCTTCCCTGATTGTAAAAGAACTAAAATAATAAGAGCAATTGCATCAATCACTAATAAAGTAATCGCAACTCCTGCCATGTTGCGTACACCTCCTAGACGCGCTTATACATAATGATAGATTAGCATAACACCTAGTTGTTTAGCAAGTTAATTTTCTCTTTACACAAATAGATGTAAACGTTATCTTTAATGAGTTGATATAATTAATTTTTAAAGGGTGTGATTTTTATGGAACAAACAGAATCCTGGTTAAAAGCAAAGGATCAAACAAATATACACATTGTGAAGTGGTCAGACCCCTATACAGTTCCTAAAGCCATTATCCAAGTCTCGCACGGAATGGTAGAACATATAGAACGCTATAAAGATTTTGCTACGTTCTTAGTGGATCATAATATTTTTGTTTATGGAAATGATCATCGGGGTCATGGCAAAACTGGAGAGAAACAAGGTCATTTAGGTCACCTATCAGATATTAATGGGTTCGAGAAAACGAGTGATGATTTAGTTGACATAACGAAACTAATCCAAAAAGAACATCCCTCCACACCTATATTTTTGTTCGGGCATAGCATGGGGTCCTTTCTAGTACGTCGGTATATCCAAAAACACCATGGTTTAGTAAAAGGGGTTATCCTATCAGGAACAGGTTTTCAACCATCGTTTGTAACTATACTTGGTAAGGCACTTGCGAAACGCAACATCAAGAAAGTTGGAAAACGGACTGCGTCAAAATCATTAAATAAACTCGTATTTGGAAACTACCAAAAACATTTGCAGAATACAACAACGGAATTTGATTGGTTGAGCCGTGACAAAGAGCAAGTGCAAAACTACATCAATGATCCTTTCACTGGATTTATCCCAACAGCTACTTTCTTCTATGATTTATTTGACGGATTACATAGTATTCATCAGAAACAAAACATAGAGAAGATGGACAAAGACATTCCTATTCTATTTATAAGTGGTGAACAGGATCCCGTCGGTAATAGATCTAAAGGTGTTCTGAAAGTAATGGAACAATTTAATAAAATCGGTATGAATCATGTAGATCAAATCTTCTATCCAGAAGCACGCCATGAATTATTACAAGAGACAAATAAACACGAGGTCTACCAAGATGTTCTTGATTGGCTAAATGACCAAATAAATGAGAAGTAATTTTCCACTAATAAAATCCTTTGTTTAGAGCAAACGCATATGTAATATTGAGCAGACCAAAATCAAATTAGATTAGGTTTGCTTTTTTTGAATGAAACCAGTTATTCTGTAAGTTTTTTTAATATTTTCTTAAGGCAGCCAATTACTTACTCTTTTTTGTTTGTCCATTATTGATAGATTATGAAATATTTTGATTGATTTTGATTGAAAATTAAAAAGGGTTCCTTTATTATTTATCTGAAGCCCCTAAAATGCTCCACTTATATATATTTTTAAAAAGTACGTATCTAGTGACTAGTTTAGCAAAATATAAGGAAAAGCATTCGCCCTACATAGTCTGTATGTAAAATTTAAAAAAGGTTGGTGTCAATG
The DNA here is from genome assembly GCF_014280935.1 of Aquibacillus kalidii. Classification (GTDB taxonomy): domain Bacteria; phylum Bacillota; class Bacilli; order Bacillales; family Amphibacillaceae; genus Aquibacillus_D; species Aquibacillus_D kalidii. The sequence goes on along the minus strand of NZ_JACLZI010000066.1, from coordinate 116,568 downwards.
TGATATATACATGTACTTTAAATCCTTCTGTGGATTACATTATTCATGTTCCTGATTTTCAGCCTGGAGATTTAAACCGCGGTGAGAAAACGTTCTATTATGCTGGCGGAAAAGGCATCAACGTTTCTCGTGTGTTAAAGCGCTTGGGAGTGGAAAACACTGCTTTAGGTTTTTTAGGTGGATTCACAGGTACTTTTATCAAGGATGAATTAACGAAAGAACAGATCACTACAGACTTTATTGAAGTTTCTGGTAATACACGAATTAATATGAAACTAAAATCAGGGCAAGAAACAGAAATTAACGGTCCCGGACCTGATATCAGTAAAGAGCAACTTATAAAGCTTTATGAACAACTTGATCAATTTCAAGAAGGCGATTTTTTAGTTGCTTCCGGAAGTATTCCAAATTCAGTACCAGATACGTTTTATAAGGAAGTTGCAAGTATTTGTGAGCAAAAAGGGATTCGACTCATTGCAGATACTTCTAGTCAAGCACTAAAGGAAGTAATCGGGTCAAAGCTATTCTTAGTGAAACCGAACCACCACGAATTAGGTGAGTTATTTGATACTAGGATTGATTCATTTGATGACGCGGTTCATTATGGGAAACAATTAAATCAAAAGGGCGCAGAACATGTCATTGTATCCATGGGTGGTGACGGTGCTGTTTATATTAGCGACCAAGTATGTATTTTTGCAACCGCTCCAAAAGGTGATGTAAAAAATACAGTTGGTGCTGGTGATTCGATGGTTTCAGGATTTTTATCCGCATTTGTCAGAGATGGGAATGCCGAAACAGCGTTCAAATATGCTGTTGCTACCGGTAGTGCTACCGCGTTTAGTGAAGATCTGTGCTCTAAAGCGGACGTAGAAAATCTATTAAAACAAATAAGTCTACAACAAATAGATTAAAGGAGGGTACACATGAACATCACAGACTTACTAAAAAATGACACGATTATTCTGGATCTACAATCCACAACTAAATCCTCCGTCATTGATGAATTAGTTAACAAATTAGATGAAGCTGGGCGTTTAAATGACAAGGAAGCGTATAAGGAAGCAATACTAGCACGTGAAGCACAAAGCACAACGGGTATCGGGGAAGGAATTGCTATCCCTCATGCCAAAACGGCTGCAGTTAAAACGCCCGCAATCGTATTCGGCCGCTCGAAGGACGGGGTTGATTACGATTCACTTGATGGACAACCTTCTCACCTATTTTTCATGATTGCCGCATCAGAAGGTGCAAATCAAACGCACTTAGAAACATTATCACGCCTATCTTCTTTCTTAATGGACAATGCTTTTCGAGAAAAAATTGAAAAAGCAGCATCTATTGATGAAGTGATGGCTGTAATTGACCAAAAGGAAAAAGAGGAATCCGAGGGGCAAGAAGAAGTTTCTTCTGACAAAGAAATATTCTTGTTAGGAGTTACTGGTTGCCCAACAGGTATTGCCCACACTTATATGGCTGCTGATAAATTAAAAGCTACCGCAAAAGAGATGGGATATGCCATTAAAGTTGAGACAAATGGTTCTGGTGGCGTTAAAAATCGTTTAACACCGGAAGATATTGAAAAAGCCGATGCCATTATTGTTGCCGCGGATACAAAAATTGAAACAGAGCGCTTTAAAGGAAAACCGCTCATTCAGGTTCCTGTTGCAAAAGGAATTCATGAACCTAAAGAATTAATCAAACGTGCTCTTCATAAAGATGCTCCTATTTATCAGGGTGGCGGAAACGGCTCATCTGATGAAGGTTCATCGAATGAGGATAAAGGCCGTAGTGGATTTTACAAACACTTGATGAATGGTGTATCAAACATGCTACCGTTTGTTGTTGGTGGTGGGATACTAATTGCCTTATCCTTCCTGTTTGGTGGTATTAATCCATCTGATCCATCCAGTGAAGACTACAACCGCTTTTCTGACATGTTAAACGTTATCGGTGGTGGAAATGCCTTTTTCTTAATGGTTCCAGTACTTGCAGGTTTTATTGCATCAAGTATTGCAGACCGACCTGGTTTTGCTCCTGGTATGGTAGGTGGTTTGATTGCCATCACAATATCTGGTGTTGAGGGAGCGTCTGGGGGTTCTGGTTTCTTAGGTGGTTTAATCGCTGGTTTCTTAGGTGGTTATGTCACTTTAGGTGTGAAAAAAGTTTTAGAAATACTACCATCCATGTTTGATGGATTAAAAACAGTTCTATTCTATCCAGTATTTAGTATCGGTATTGCCGGGATAATCATGTTACTAATTAATCCACCATTAACTAGAATATATACTGGTCTATCTTCATGGTTACAAGGACTTGGAGACACGAACTTAGTCCTACTAGGTATCATTCTAGGTGGTATGATGGCAGTTGATATGGGTGGACCGATTAACAAGGCAGCTTATACATTTGGTATTGCGATGCTGGAAGCTGGGAACTATAGCTTTATAGCAGCTATTATGGCTGGAGGGATGGTACCACCACTAGGTACTGCTCTTGCAACTACAATTTTTAAGAACAAGTTTACACAACAAGAACGCGATGCCGGTAAATCCAACTATGCGTTAGGGGCATTCTTCATCTCAGAAGGTGCCATTCCATTTGCAGCAGCAGATCCTGCACGTGTAATCCCTTCTGCTGTCATAGGTGCAGCGGCAGCCGGTGGTTTAAGTATGCTATTTAATATTGGCCTTAAAGCCCCGCACGGTGGTATTGTTGTAGCGGGACTTGTAGAGGGAAATGCATTACTATATCTATTAGCAATATTAATTGGTACAATAATTTGTGCATTTGCAATTGGCTTCTTGAAAAAGGACCTTAAAAAAGAGTAAAATTAGAGTGAATATTTTACCCGTACAAAAATTATAAATTATTTAGGAGGTTTTTCTCATGGCAGTAGAAAAAACAATGAAGATTACAGACGAAACAGGTGTACACGCACGTCCAGCAACAGTGCTAGTTAACAAGGCAGGAAACTTTGCATCAGATGTGACAGTAGAGTATAACGGAAAATCAGTAAACCTTAAATCAATCATGGGTGTAATGTCTCTTGGTATACCTAAAGATGCAGAAATCAAAATTGTTGCAGATGGTTCTGATGAGCAAGAAGCTTTAGATGCTATTGTAGATGCAATCAAATCAGAAGGACTAGGAGAGTAATTCTTAATGAGTAATATAAGCGGTATCGCAGCTTCAAGCGGAATTGCAATTGCTAAGGTTTATAAGCTTGCAGTTCCGGACCTTTCTTTTGAAAAAAAGAAAGTAGATGACACACAAGCAGAAATCGAGCGCTTAAACAAAGCGCTCGAGATCTCTAAACAAGAACTAGAAAAAATCAGAGAAAATGCACGTAAATCTCTTGGAGACGAGCATGCAGAAATTTTCTCTGCTCACTTACTTGTTCTTAGCGATCCTGAATTAATCAACCCAATCCAAGATAAAATTAATTCAGAAAATGTTAATGCAGAATCAGCACTTGATGAAACAGCTAATATGTTCATCGACATGTTTAAAGCAATGGATAACGAGTACATGAGAGAGCGTGCTGCTGACATTCAAGATGTTACCAAAAGAGTGATGGCTCACTTACTTAACGTAACATTCCCTAATCCAGCTCTAATTGACGAAGAAGTTGTTGTAGTGGCAGAGGATCTAACGCCTTCAGACACTGCACAATTAAACAAGCAATTCGTTAAAGGATTCACAACTAATATCGGTGGCCGTACTTCTCACTCTGCAATTATGGCTAGATCTCTAGAAATTCCTGCAGTAGTTGGGACAAAAACGATTACCTCTTCTGCTCAGCGTGATGAAATGATCATTGTTGATGGGATTGATGGGGAAGTTATTTTAAACCCAACCGAAGACGAACTTGCTACTTATAAGCAGAAGCAAGAAGATTTCGAAAAACAAAAACAAGTATGGGCACAATTAAAAGACGAACCTACTATATCTGCCGATAATCAGCATGTAGAGCTAGTAGCTAACATCGGTACACCAGAGGATGTTGTTGGTGTAATTAATAACGGTGGTGAAGGTGTTGGTCTTTACCGTACAGAGTTTTTATACATGGGTAAAAGTCAACTTCCAACTGAAGACGAACAATTTGATGCTTATAAATCAGTTTTAGAGCAAATGGGTGACAAACCTGTCGTTGTTCGTACGTTGGATATCGGTGGCGATAAAGAGCTTAGCTACTTAAAGTTACCGGAAGAAATGAATCCATTTTTAGGCTTCCGCGCCATTCGTTTATGTTTAGAACGTGACGATATATTCCGCACACAGTTACGTGCATTACTTCGTGCAAGTGTTTATGGAAACTTGAAAATCATGTTCCCAATGATCGCTACACTAAACGAATTCCGTCAAGCTAAGGCACTTCTTTTAGAAGAAAAAGCTAACTTAACTAATGAAGGTGTAAAGGTTTCAGATGATATTGAGGTTGGTATTATGGTAGAGATTCCATCTACTGCAGTTATTGCACGCCAATTTGCTAAAGAAGTAGATTTCTTTAGTATTGGGACAAATGACTTAATCCAATACACAATGGCTGCTGACCGTATGAACGAGCGTGTTTCTTACCTTTATCAGCCGTACCATCCTGCAATCCTTAACCTTGTTAATAACGTTATCGAGGCTGCTCACGCAGAAGGCAAATGGGCTGGTATGTGTGGAGAGATGGCCGGTGATTCTATTGCAATCCCAATCTTGCTCGGTCTTGGATTGGACGAGTTTAGTATGAGTGCTACATCTATCTTACCTGCACGTACACAAATTAGAGATCTTTCTAAAGAGGAACTTGCTTCTTTCAAAGATCAATTACTTTCTATGGACACTGCTGATGAAGTAGAAGCGTTTATTAGAGAGAAAACAAATCAATAATAACAATCAAGGAAGCCTCTAGGTATTTCATCTGTGGCTTCCTTTTTTTGTTGGAATTGTATTACATTTGCCTTTTGAATTTAAAAATAACTGATCCTTGAACAATAAATGTAAGTAATACTAATACCCAAATACAATCGCGGTAAACACTAAACGATAGTGAATCAACATAGTTATGATAGCTCTCCACAATTAGCCAACCTATTGGGAAAATGGGTGATGACATCATGTAGGAGGTTGTAATAATTTGCTTACCTCGCTCATCCTTCCCTTCTTCTCCCCATATAAATTTCAATGACACAAATAGGCAAATTAGGAATATAGGAACTAAGATCACTGATAAAACTAACATCACTCTTCCTCCCCTGTCTCGTATTGAAAAACTTCATTAATATTTTTTTCAAAAAGAAGCGCTATTTCAAAAGCTAATTTTAAAGAAGGATTATAACGATTATTTTCTAGAGAGATGATCGTTTGTCTGCTTACACCGACATATTCTGCTACTTGTTTCTGTGACCACTTTTTTTCTGCCCGGAGAACGGCAAGTCGGTTTTGAAGGCAACCCGTTGTTTTTAATCCCAATCAAAAACCTCCTTTTTAATATGTATAATATATGGTAATATATTTTTTACTTTAAGTAAAGTATTTTTAACATTTAGTATGGTTTATTTTACCTAGATTTTATGAAATTCAGACAACCTTCCATGCAAAGTCATTAGGCTATATGAATATTTGTTGGTCATTTAAAGCAAATTAAGACAGAAGTGATTTTTCAAAAGGAGTTGGACATGTTGAAAAACAACAATATCTCAACAATGAAGGACCAAACTCAGCTAGCACAGGCTCAACAATCCATTATGCATCTTCAAAACACGATTACACAAGCCGAGAGCCATCCAAATAGTCAAGTAATGGAACAGATCCAAAACTCTCTTAAACGTGCTGAGAGTTCCTTAGAACAGGCAGCACAGGTCACTGAGAATCAAGAAGCACTTGATCTTGCTCGTAGAGAGTTAGATCAGCAAAAACAAACTTATCAACAAATGACATCCCGTACGATGGATTAATATGTGAAGCCTCATGAGACACTCTCATGAGGCTTTTATAGTGGTGTGGCACATAAGTATTGGCTTTTGGCACATATACTTGCCTAACTGGCACATAAACACTGCTTATTGGCACATAACTCCCCCTTATTGGCACATTTGTCTCCTAAGTCGGCACATAAACCTCTACACCCTCTAGCCAAACTAAAAAAGCTGCTAGCGAGGTTTTCCCCACTAGCAGCTTTCGTGTAAATCAATTATTTATTTAAGTTGTAGAAAGAAGCAAGACCAAGGTATTGGCCAGTTCCTACTAATTCATCTTCAATGCGAAGAAGTTGGTTGTATTTCGCAACACGGTCTGTACGTGATGGAGCACCAGTTTTGATTTGTCCAGCGTTTGTAGCAACTGCGATATCAGCAATTGTTACATCTTCTGATTCACCAGAACGGTGTGAGATTACTGCAGTGTAACCAGCACGTTTAGCCATTTCGATAGCATCGAAAGTTTCAGTAAGTGTACCGATTTGGTTCACTTTAACAAGGATAGAGTTTCCTACACCTTGCTCGATACCTTGCTTAAGTTTCTTCGTATTTGTAACGAATAAATCGTCACCTACTAATTGAACTTTATCACCAAGACGATCAGTTAATAACTTGTGACCTTCCCAGTCGTTTTCATCAAGACCATCTTCAATAGAGATGATTGGATATTTGTTTGTCATTTCTTCATACCAGTCAACCATTTCAGCAGAAGTACGTACTACGCCTTCCCCTTTAAGGTTGTATTTTCCATCTTCGTAGAACTCAGAAGATGCAACGTCCATTGCAAGCTTCACTTCTTCTCCTGGCTTGTAACCAGCAGCTTCAATCGCTTCAATGATTGTAGAAAGAGCTTCTTCGTTAGAGCTTAGGTTTGGTGCGAAACCACCTTCATCACCAACACCAGTGTTAAGACCTTTTCCACTAAGAACTTTTTTCAGGCTGTGGAAAATTTCAGCTCCCATGCGAAGTGCTTCACGGAAAGTTGGAGCACCTACAGGCATGATCATGAATTCTTGAATATCAACGTTGTTATCAGCATGCTCTCCACCGTTAAGGATGTTCATCATTGGAGTTGGAAGAGTTTTCGCATTGAATCCACCAAGGTAAGTGTAAAGTGGAACACCTACATGGTCAGCAGCAGCATGAGCTACAGCCATAGAAACACCAAGGATAGCGTTAGCACCTAATTTACCTTTGTTTTCTGTTCCATCAAGCTCAAGAAGTAATTCGTCAATAACAACTTGACGCGTAACGTCTAGACCTAATAGTTCTGGAGCAATAATTTCATTTACGTTTTCAACTGCTTTTAAAACACCTTTACCAAGGTAACGAGCTTTGTCACCATCGCGTAATTCAACTGCTTCATATTCACCAGTTGACGCACCACTTGGTACGATAGCAGAACCAAATGCTCCTGATTCTGTAAATACTTCTACTTCTACTGTTGGGTTACCACGAGAGTCTAATACTTCACGTGCATAAACATCTGTAATGTATGGCATTGTTTGTTTCTCTCCTTTTAATATCAATTAATATTATTTTTTAATTAAAGATTTACCTGTCATTTCTTTAGGTTGTGCCACTTCTAGTAAGTCTAGTAATGTTGGGGAAAGGTCACCTAATATTCCACCGTCACGTAACTCAATACCTTCTTTCGTTACAATAACTGGAACAGGGTTGGTTGTATGAGCTGTCATTGGATTCCCATCTAAGCTCACAACTTCGTCCGAATTACCGTGATCAGCAGTAATAATAGCATGCCCACCCTTTTCGATAATCTTATCAACAATTTTACCTAAGCACTCATCTACAGCCTCAATCGCTTTAATTGTAGGCTCTAGCATACCAGAGTGACCAACCATATCTGGGTTAGCAAAGTTCAAAATAATAGCATTTTGATTACCTTCGTCTAATTCCTTAAGTAATGCATCTGTCACTTCATAAGCACTCATTTCAGGCTTAAGATCGTAGGTAGCTACTTTAGGAGAATCAATTAGAATTCGTTTTTCACCAGGAAATTCTTTTTCACGACCACCACTCATAAAGAAGGTTACGTGAGGATATTTTTCTGTTTCAGCAATACGAAGCTGATTCAGATTGTTTTGAGAAAGAACTTCTCCAACAGTATTATCTAGATTGACTGGTTTATATGCAACAAATCCATCAACTGTTTCACTAAAATTAGTTAACCCTACGAAATACAAGTTTTTAGGTGCATGTTCCCCGCGATCGAAGTCACGGAAGTCATCGTTAGCAAACGTACGAGAGATTTGAATCGCACGATCTGGACGGAAGTTATAGAATATTAAAGAATCTTCGTCTTGAATTGTTGCAATTGGTTGATCGTTCTCATCTGTTAATACAGAAGGAAGAACGAACTCATCGTAAATTCCATTAGCATAAGAATCCTCAATTAATTCGATTGGATCCTTATATTTAGGTCCTTCACCGTAAACCATCGCGTCATAAGCTTTTTTCACACGGTCCCAACGCTTATCGCGGTCCATGGAATAGTAACGGCCTGATAAACTAGCAAGTTTACCAACACCATTTTCTTTCATTTCATCAAGAAGAGCTTGCACATACTTCTTGGCTGATTTTTGGCCGACGTCTCGACCATCTAAAAAGCCATGAACGTAAACTTCTTTAAGACCCTTCTTCGCAGCTAATTTTAAGACTGCATACAAGTGTTCAATATGACTGTGAACACCACCGTCAGATAAGAGACCAAACACGTGAAGTGCTTTTTTTCTCTGAATAGCTGTTTCTACAGCTTCTAAAAGCACTTCGTTATCGAAAAAGTCACCTTCACGAATAGAAAGATTAACTCTTGTTAAGCTTTGATAAACAATTCTTCCTGCACCGATGTTCAAGTGACCAACTTCAGAGTTACCCATTTGACCTTCAGGAAGTCCAACAGCTTCCCCACTAGCCACTAATTGGTTATGTGGATATTGGTTCCAGTAACGATCGAAGTTTGGCTTATTAGCTTGTGCCACCGCATTACCCTTAACTTCATCACGGAAAGCGAATCCGTCCAAGATAATTAGTGCGGCTAATTTATCTTGACTCATTTCGCACCAGCCTCCACTAATTTCAAGAACGAATCAGCTTCTAAGCTTGCTCCACCTACTAATGCACCATCAATGTCGGATTGAGATAATAGCTCATCCACATTTGCTGGTTTTACACTTCCGCCGTACTGAATACGAACAGCTTCAGCAGCATCTGCAGATACAGCTTCGGCAACAACTTTACGGATGTGTGTACAAACTTCATTGGCTTGCTCAGAAGTAGCTGTTTTACCAGTTCCGATCGCCCAAATTGGTTCGTATGCAATAATAGTAGCTTTAACTTGGTCATCACTTAGACCTGCAAGCGCCTTTTTCACTTGGTCTTCTACAAGTGTCATTGTTTCATTGTTCTCACGTTGTTCAAGTGTTTCACCAACACAAACAATAGGTGTTAGGCCATGATTAAAAGCTGCGTGTGTTTTCTTGTTTACTGTTTCATCCGTTTCAGCGAAATACTCACGGCGCTCAGAGTGACCAAGCACAACATAAGTAACACCGATATCTTTTAACATTACCGGACTAACTTCCCCAGTAAATGCACCATTGTCTTCAAAGTGCATGTTTTGTGCAGCGATTTTCACATCAGATCCTGCAGCTTTTTCAACTAATTCAGCTAGGTAAGGAAATGGAGCACAAACAACAGACTCTACTTTGTCACTAGCAGGCACGTTTGATTTTGTATCTTCAATGAACTGTACTGCTTCAGAACGCACCTTGTTCATTTTCCAGTTACCTGCAATTACTTTTTTACGCATGCTAACACCTCTCCTTAATTATTTATCACTTAATACATCTACACCTGGTAATACTTTACCTTCCATAAACTCAAGGGAAGCACCACCACCAGTAGAAATGTGATCCATTTTATCAGCGAAGTGGAATTTTTCAACTGCAGCAGCTGAATCCCCTCCACCAATAACAGTGTAACCATTAGTTTGAGCTAATGCTTCTGCAACTGCAATTGTACCGTTTGCGAATGCTTCAAGTTCGAATACACCCATTGGTCCGTTCCAGATTACTAGCTTCGAATCTTTAACGATAGAAGCATATTTTTCACGAGTTTTAGGACCAATATCCAACGCTTCAAGATCAGCTGGAATTTTATCTATATCTACTTCTTTGATATTAGCATCATTAGAAAAGTCATCAGCAACAATTGCATCAACCGGTAGAACCATGTTGACACCTTTGTCTTTCGCTTTTTGCATAAATTCTTTTGCTAAATCAATCTTATCTTCTTCTAGTAACGACTTACCAATTTCATGCCCTTGTGCTTTGATGAAAGTATAAGCAAGACCTCCACCGATGATAAGGTTATCTACTTTATCTAAAAGATTATCGATAACACCGATCTTATCCTTAACTTTTGCACCACCAATAATAGCAGTGAATGGACGTTCTGGATTAGATAAAGCTTTTCCAAGAACCTCTAACTCTTTTTCAAGTAAGAAACCAGCAGCAGATGGTAAATGTTCAGCCACACCAGCAGTTGAAGCATGCGCACGGTGAGCTGCACCAAATGCATCATTTACATAGAAATCAGCCATTTTAGCAAATTCTTTTGCCAATTCTGGATCATTCTTAGTTTCACCTGGATTAAAACGTACGTTTTCAATCAGCAATACGCTGCCATCACTAAGCTCAGCTAATGCTTTGTCTACTTCAGGACCATAAACTTCATCTGTTTTCGTAACAGTTGTATTAAGCAGTTCGCTTAGGCGTTTTGCCACAGCATCTAGTCTTAATTCTTCTACTACCTCACCTTTTGGTCTACCTAGGTGACTAGCTAGAATTACTTGTGCACCTTGTTCAACTAAATGTTGAATCGTAGGTAACGCTGCTTTAATTCTAGTATCATCTGTTACTTCACCATTGCTCATTGGTACGTTGAAATCAACACGGCAAAATACCTTTTTACCGCTAAGGTTTACATCACGAATCGTTTGCTTATTCATCGTATTACCTCCTTGGGCTCTTTCAATCTTATGTAAGCTTCTAAGCGAAACTGTACAAGTTACAATAGAGAAAATGGGAGGAGGATTGATCCCCCTCCCATTTAAATTTCCTTAAATTACTATTTTCTATACAAGATCTAATTAAAGACCTTGTTTTTTAAGGAATACAGCTAAATCTACACAACGAGTAGAGTAACCCATTTCGTTATCATACCAAGATACTACTTTAACAAGGTTGCCTTCCATAACCATTGTAGAAAGTGCATCAATAGTAGAAGAATGAGGATCTCCTACGTAGTCAGCAGAAACTAATGGCTCTTCGCTGTAACCAAGGATTCCTTTAAGTTTTCCTTCTGCAGCTTCTTTGAATGCAGCGTTCACTTCTTCAGCAGTTACATCTTTATCAAGTTCTGCAACTAAGTCAACTAATGAACCGTCTGGAGTAGGTACACGCATAGCCATACCATTTAATTTACCTTTAAGTTCAGGAAGTACTAGAGACACTGCTTTTGCAGCTCCAGTGCTTGTTGGAATAATGTTTTCCGCAGCAGCACGAGCACGACGGTAATCCTTATGTGGTAAATCAAGGATTTGTTGGTCATTAGTATAAGAGTGAACAGTTGTCATCATACCGCGTTTAAGACCAAAGCTATCGTTAAGTACTTTTGCAAATGGTGCAAGACAGTTTGTAGTACAAGAAGCGTTTGAGATTACGTGGTGGCTTCCAGCATCATATTTGTCATCGTTAACACCCATAACAATTGTAATATCTTCATCAGAAGCAGGAGCAGAAATAACTACTTTTTTAGCACCAGCATCAAGGTGTTTCTTCGCATCGTCACGAGCAGTAAAGCGTCCTGTAGATTCGATAACTACTTCTACACCAAGATCTCCCCAACCAAGGTTAGCAGGATCACGTTCTGATAGTACTTTGATTTCTTTTCCAGCAACTACAAGATTTGAACCATTTACAGTTACTTCTTCTTCCAGCTTTCCGTGAACAGAATCATATTTCAATAAGTGCGCAAGCATGTTTGCATCAGTTAAATCGTTAACTGCAACAACTTCTACCTCACTATTTTTAAGAGCTTGACGAAATACGTTACGTCCAATACGACCAAAACCATTAATACCAACTTTTACAGTCATTCTTGTTTCCTCCTTGTTTTTCATATATATAATTAAAGGGAAATTCCCTTTATTAACTCTTTTGCAGCAGCTTCATCTGTTATTAAAATACTGCTCTTCCCCTGTTTGAAAAATGAGGTTATTGCCTTTGCTTTGGATGTTCCACCTGCGACTGCAATGACACAATTAGACTTATATAAATCTTCTAATTGAATACCTACAGTTCTAACTTTATGGACAACTTCACCTTCATTATCAAAATAATAGCCAAATGCTTCACTTACTGCTTTTCCACCCATAATCTTTTTTAAAACATCCTCAGATGCTTTTCGACGTTTTGCCATCGTAATGGCATCACCTATACCATGAATAACAACAGCAGCTTCTCGAATCAGACTTAAAACTTCTTTTACAGATGGTTCTTCAATAATGGATTGATAAGACTCTTCACTAAGTTGATCAGGTACATATAACAAACGATAGTTCCCATTTGCCTTTTTGGCCATTTCGGCACAAATTGTGTTCGCTTGATTTTCCACCCGTTCCCCAAGACCTCCTCTTGCAGGAACAAACATACAATTTTTCGCACGTTCTAGCGGTGTCATCATTTGCGCAACAGCAGCCATGGATGTTCCACCAGTTACAGCAACCGTTTCATCAGACTTAAGAAGTGACTTTAGGAAATGTACACATGCTTTTCCTAGTTCTTGTTTTACCCAATCATGCTCATCACTATTACCTGGAATCACAATTACTTTTTCTAAATTCAATTTTTCTTGAATGTGTCGCTCTAAAACACTAAACCCAGAGACCTCATTCATAAATTCTGAAAGTTTTTCCAGTATCTCGTAACCTGGATTAGTTAAATGCATTCCTTTTGCGGTAACACCTATGAATCCATGCTTGCTAAGAAAATCAATTTCACTACGGACTAGTCTTTCTGTCATTTCCATTGTGTCAGCAAGTGTTCGCCGACCAATCGGTTCCATTAATTGAATGTATTGCAGAATTTTATATCGTCGCTGCATGACTTCGAGCAAATCAGGGAATAATTTTTCTTGAAGATCGATCAAAGCTCTCATGACGTAACTCCTCTTTCCATTACTGGGTGCTGGGATAATTATGTCCCTGGTAGTCATATTGTGTCCCACAAGCGCCAAAAAAAATCCATTTCCAATAATTATTGTATCAGATGCCTCAATTTACCACAACTAATTTCTACATTTTTTTTATGACTTTATTGCTTGAAGGATTGTATCATAATTTATTTGACCATAATCAACTTCGATCCCATCTACTTCCACTACTGGAATCATCAACTGATATTTTTCTAGAAGAATATCATCTGTATAAATATCTACTTCTTTCCATTTAAAATCTACTTCTTCTTTTACTACTAATAGTAATTGTTTGGCATCTTCACACAAATGACAATTACTTTTGGTGTAAAGCTTAATAGTTTTCATCCTTTACCCTCCAGCTATCCTATTCCCACTATATTATTTTGCAAACGAAAGAAGGAGCTAATTTAGCTCCTCCCCCTTTACTTCAATGCTTTAAGTGCTGCATCTGTCATTTCTTTAAGGATACCCGCGGAATTGTGAAGCTTCTGCTTCTCTGTTTCATTTAGTTCTAATTCAACTACTTGTCTAATCCCGTACTCATTAACAATGGCAGGTACACCTAAATAGACATTATCTAGTCCATATTGACCTTCTAAGAGGGTTGAAACGGTAACGATTGAATTTTCATTATGAAGAATTGCTTTTGTCAGTCTCATTAGCCCTAATCCAATGCCATAATAAGTTGCACCTTTGCGTTCAATGATATGGTATGCAGCATCTCGAACATTTTCAAATATTTTAGTCATTTCTGGATTATTTTCTACATCATCGATTTTGGCATATTTACTTAAAGGAATACCACCGATTTGAACATGGCTCCATACTGGTAACTCAGAGTCTCCATGCTCCCCAATAATATAGGCATGTACGTTTCTGGAATCAATCTCAAAATGTTCGCTTAGCAAATAACGGAATCTTGCTGTGTCTAGAATTGTTCCGGAACCAATAACTCTTTCTTTTGGTAAACCTGAAACTTCTAATGTAACGTGGCTAAGAATATCGACTGGATTTGTCGCCACAAGAAAAATTCCTTTAAAGCCAACTTCCATGACACTAGTAACGATGCCTTTAAATATTTTAGCATTTTTAGAAACAAGGTCTAAGCGAGTTTCTCCTGGCTTTTGGTTAGCACCCGCAGTGATCACAACTAAATCAGCATTGCTACACTCCTCATAACCTCCAGCTCTAATTTTCATCGGGGAAGCAAACGGCATACCATGGTTTAAATCTCGTGCTTCTCCCTCTGCCTTCTCTCTATTCACGTCAATTAATACTAGCTCATTTGCCACACCTTGATTTAATAAAGCATAAGCATAGCTAGAACCCACTAATCCAGTTCCAATTATAACTACTTTTCTTGATTTTGTTAGAGTATCGACCACTAGTAACCATCCTTTCTAAACCGAAAAATTGAATATATCTTAACTATATCTTATTTTGCCTACATTAAAAACAATAGATGATATTTAATTATGACAAATTAGTTACTATGAGATTGCCCATTGCTTCTATATTCATACATTTACTAAAACTCTGCAGTAACTGAAAAGGTCGTCTAAGGTGGTGAATTCCTACTGTTACTATAATTTCGCAACGTATGGAGTCCTCTAACGTAGTGAATTCTTACGGCTTCTCTTTTTTCGCGACGTTAGAAGCTTTCTAACGTTGCCAATTCATACAGCTTCTTCATTTTCGCGACGTTAGGAGCTCTCTAACATAGCCAATTCATAATGTTTCTCCAATCACACAACGCTAGAATTAACCTTACGTGACAAATTCAACAGCGTCGCAAGCAAATTTACACTCATCTAGTAAAAAATAAAAAATGGAGATATATCTCAACCATGCAATAAAAAAGCAAGAAAGTTTACGGAAAAAGCCTTTACTATTTTGCCGAAACAAGTGGCCTTAACTGTGAATCTATGAACCTATACCCTACCAAATTGGGTTGATTCTCCAAGATAGTTCTGATTTGTTTCCCTTCTGCTACTACTCGCCAACAATTTATCTTTTTACTTGATTCAGAAACAAACCATTTTTCAATCACATTGATTCCTCGATTACTTTCTAGCGAACCGATTAGTAACCACTCTTGGATATCACTAGCTTCTTGATAAGAATACGATACGTCGTTTACTAATGTGGGAATCTCGTTTGCTGTATAAATAGAAACAAGATCTTCTACAATTGCACTCGCTGTAGGATACGCACCTGCTCCTGGTCCTTGAAGCTTAAGTTCACCAACCAAATCGCCGGTGATTACAACGGCATTATCTACTCCCTCAACAGAATATAGAGGATGTTCGTTAGATACTAATAATGGTTTAACACTAGCGGTGACAGAGTTTTGTTTTACTTCAATGGAGGCAACCAATTTAATTCGATGTTCAATTGACTTTGCAGCTGCATGGTCAATCGTATCCATTTGTCTTATGCCATCCCTAACTACTTTATTCCAGTCAGGCTGCTCACCAAATAATAAATCACATAATATCATTAGCTTATAAAAAGCATCCCAACCATCAATATCATTCGTTGGATCCGCTTCTGCATAACCTTTTGCTTGAGCTGCTAGGAGAGATTCTGTAAATGAGGTTTGGTTTTGGCGAATATCACTCAATATATAGTTGGATGTACCATTAAGAATAGCGTCAATTTTAATAACCGAATTAACACGCAAAATATGCTTTAACGTACTTATTACTGGAATACCACCCGCAACAGCTGCCTCATATTGTAAGCGAACGTTGTTTTCTCTTGCTCTTTCACGAAGTTCTTTCCCTCTATGAGCTAGAAGTTCTTTATTAGCTGTAATCACATGAATCCCCTTCTCCAATGCTTTCATGAGATAGGTGTAGCCGGGCTCGACTCCGACTATAGCTTCTACGACAACATCTAGCTCATTAATTGTTAATAACTCATCTATATCCTGTGTAAGTATTGCATTAGAGGAAATATTTCTTTTTTTGGTAGGATTATGTACGAGTACACCGACTATTTCAACATGTTTTCCTAGTAATTTTTCTAAACGCTCTTGATGCGTATCGATCGCTTGGTAAACTCCTTGCCCAACTGTTCCTAAGCCAATTAACGCTATTCTTAAATTGCCCATCTTTTCCCTCCTAGCTAATCGTCCCTTTATATCTCTATATTTGTAACCTATATTTGAGAAGATGTCCCCATTTCTCAAATTCAACTAGGAAACCATCATGCCCAAATTGGGTATCAACATGATCAAGCGATGCGTCCGCTTTATTTTCCTTCATCATATAAACAAAATCTTCTAAATCCTTTGTTGGAAATAATAGGTCCCCCGCAAACGTAACCGCATGAAGACGGGCCTTGATCGATAATAAAGCCTGTTTCCATCCTCCACGACCTCGACCAACATCATGGGTATCCATCGCTCTTAATAAATATAAGTAACTATTTGCATCAAAACGCTTCGTTAATTTTTCCCCTTGATAGTCTAAGTAAGATTCAACTTCATAATTGATTTCATCATGTGAAGTCCCGTTGTTACCTCTTTGCTCTCTTCCAAACCGTTCACTAAATAGTTCACTCGTTCGATACGTCACCATCCCTACCATTCGCGCTAGGCTCAAACCATCTTCAGGTTTTGTATCAAAAGAATAATTTCCACCATTCCAGTTTGGATCTTGTCGAATCGCTAATCGCGCAATAGTATTAAAGGCAATTGCGTAGTCATTTAAAAATGGAGTAACCGCAATCGGAAACAATGCATCCATTTTATCTGGATACATAATGCCCCATTCCAGTACTTGCATTCCACCTAAAGAACCACCTATAATTGCCTTTAAATGTGAGATCTTCATCTTATGAAGCGCCTGATATTGCGCATTTACCATATCCCGCACTGTGATGAAAGGAAAATTGGATTGGTAAGGTTTTCCTGTCTTAGGGTTGATGCTTAAGGGCCCTGTTGATCCATTGCACCCACCAATAACATTGAAGGAAAGAACTTGGTAATCATCTAAATTTATATACCCTCCTGGCTTGATTAACTTTGCCCAGTAACCTGGTGATTCCTTTTCACCTACTGCCTCTTGTGTTCCGGTAAGTGCATGGCAAATGAGGATAGTAGGATTTTTAGCTGAACCTACACGTTCATAGGCCAATTGAGCCTCTTGAATTATTTCACCTGATTCTAATTGCAAATCCCCAATATTAATTGTTCCAGTTTCCCTAGGTAGGGCGACCGACACCTTCATAGGAAATCTCCACCTTCCTCTTATCCATCCCCACTTTTGCTTTTTAGAAGAGCAGACATAAAAAGCCTCTTTTCGCCATATGGCTGCCCCTAAGTTTTGCATAACAAAAAAAGCCTCCCCATATAGATAGAGAGACTTCTAAAATCCTATTTCTCTCTTATCTTCCAAGCAAATATTGCTCAGCAGGAATTGGCACCTTGTTAAGTTACAAGAAACTTAATGGTTGCCGAGGCTTCGTAGGGCCAGTCCCTCCACCTCTCTAGATAAGAACTATTCAAATATTTTAGTTGCGCATTTATAGTTTTCACATTATTCTGCTAAAAGCAGTCTAGCATGGGAATAGATTAGTGTCAATAAGATCACGATAGAACTTAATACAATCTAAACATTTTTCTTGACCATTTCCTTATAAAGGACATACGATAATTAGAAATACTAACTCATCTCATAAAAAACTACTTTTTTTATCTTTTCCTTAAAAGCCTGTTACCTGAATCTCAGAACTCCTATTACAGAAAGGAGCTTTCTATTAATGAAGACGATTGATCTTGTGAATTCCGTTGTTATGGGTAACACAAAGCAAGGTGTAATTGTAAAAAAGCATAGCGAACATTTAACTTACATTGGTACTGGCAGAAGTGCAGCAGCATTTAGAGTGAATGAAACCAATCAGGTACTAAAAGTTTTTTTACCTGAATTCATTGAGGTAGCACGTGAGGAAGCTGAAATATACAAAATCCTCTTAGGAATAAACTATTACCCAACTCTTTACGAGTATGGAGAAAATTTTTTACTAATTGATTATATCGCGGGCAATACACTATTCGATTGTTTGGCGAGTGGGATCCCAATAAAGGATGAACATATTAAAGAAGTTGATAGTGCTTTACATCTAGCAAAGCAACGAGGACTTAACCCTTCAGATATTCATCTACGAAACATCCTTTTAACCGATAAAGGAGATATTAAATTAGTGGATGTTGCAAGGTTTAGGCAGACAAAACAGTGTCAACAATGGAGTGATTTAAAACAAGCTTTCTACTCCTTCTATAACCGTGAGTTATTCCCAAAAAAGATTCCATTGAAAGTACTGAATATGATTGCCTATCTGTACAAACGGAACCTATTGCACCTACTCACCACCCGTAAAAATAGTAATAACGACCATGTAGCTTAGCCAGAAGTCACAAGAAGACTTCTGGCTTTTAGATGGAGCAGCCCACATATCGGGACCTATTTATACAGTATAGAATCCTTTAAATCTTTGTCTAATATCGGTGACTTTTTCGGGTTAAAGTTAATACAATTATTATTACCAGATATATAAGCAAGGTTATTGTTCTTTTCATTGGTATATAGCTGTTTCACTTGGGTTTTTCCTACCGAAAAGGTTGATGATCCTGCTAATTCCTCTATTATTATCCCATCATATATCGATATATGAAAACCTTCATCTTCCCAATACTTCATTCTATCCACACCTTTCTTATAATATGGTATGAACTAAATTGGCAATAGCATGGACTAATAATCTACTTTTAAGTAGAACGGGCCAATCAATCCTGATTAGGAATTCAGCAAAAAAAAGCACCCATGATAGGATGCTCAACTATTAGATTTGAGTTTATGACATAAATGCGTGAACCAATAGGCAATAACTGTAATTCCAACATCAATTCCAAAAACACAAATTAAATTAAATCCTTTTCTAACCTCGAGAAGCCCTATATACATTTCTATGCTAGCAAATAGAAAAGAAAAGATTCCACTTAGTATCACTGTATAGATATAGAAGTTTTTATTATTGTTTGTACAATACTGATAAAGCAGAATAAATCCGACCGGCAATACCGATGTAGTTATATTTAAAGCATACGGTAATATCGGGGTTAACGAGTAAGGATGTATCATATAGTTATACCGTTCCAAAATAATATCTACATACGACCATAAAATGTGTACCGTATATCCAAAAACAAATAATTCAAAAATTCTACTTCGATCTATCTTAATATAAAGTAAAACAAGCGGGATAATTAATAGAGATATAACTACCCAAAACTGCCATGTTCCAAAGCCTGAATAGTTCTTCCAAAAGGAACTCATTAGGCTAGATAACTGATCACTTGTTTTCATTATTTCATTTCTGTACTGCTGAAAGTCCATACCTCACCCCTCCAAAAATCATGTTTCCTTATATTTCTGCTATTTTGATTTAAATATTCAATTGATATAAAATAATATTTCTAAATATTAAGTTGTTTCGGAGCAGTTAATTTCACATTGAAATTAACTGCTAGATAGGTTATAATAATCTTTGTGTCTAATTTATTACCATGAAAATATGCGCCCGTAGCTCAGGGGATAGAGCATTGGTTTCCGGTACCATGTGTCGGGGGTTCGAATCCCTCCGGGCGCACTACACTATTTATTTATCATAAAGGACAAGGGTTTTATCCCTTGTCCTTTATGTTTTGCTTAAATTTTAAACTCCTTTATTGCGCTTTTTCGTCTCCGTGTGAAAATATCCGCTCTATTCCTTCTGGTTCGTTACGGTATTTTACTCCAAACAAAATTATCTGCTCTATTCCTTACCATTCGTTACGGTATTTTACTCTAAACGAAATTATCTGCTCTATTCCTTACCATTCGTTGCGGTATTTTACTCTAAACGAAATTATCTGCTCTATTCCTTACTATTCGTTGCGGTATTTTATTCCAAACGAAATTATCTGCTCTATTCCTAACCATTCGTTGCGGTATTTTACTCCAAACGAAATTATCTGCTCTATTCCTAACCATTCGTTGCGGTATTTTACTCCAAACAAAATTATCTGCTCTATTCCTAACCATTCGTTGCGGTATTTTACTCCAAACGGAATTATCTGCTCTATCCAATACAATTCGTTCCGCTATAACACTTCCAACTTAAATACCTCCACCGTTTCAACAATTTTTTCTTAAACCTTTTATCCCACTAATCTCAAGTTTTTTATGATAAATAACGATAACTCACCATATAATGGTATATACGATAAACCGGATAAGTTTTCATTTCGACTGGGTTTATTTATACTGAAAAAGGGAAGGATGTAATTAGTAAAAAGGTCAAAGTTCAAAAGAGCTATACATACATAAACGATTTACGATTTAACCATCATATTGTTTGACCTTTATTGACCAATTAGGTAAGATATACGTAGTTAGTCAATCAATTAAATTACATGATATAACCAAGAAAAAGGAGGAACATCCAATGAACTTAATACCTACAGTTATTGAACAAACAAACCGAGGAGAACGTGCATACGATATTTACTCAAGGTTGTTAAAAGACAGAATTATTATGTTAGGAAGCGGAATAGATGATAATGTTGCTAACAGCATTGTATCGCAATTACTTTTCCTAGCTGCAGAAGATCCGGATAAAGATATTTCTTTATACATCAACTCACCAGGTGGTTCTATTACAGCTGGTATGGCGATTTATGATACAATGCAGTTTATTAAGCCAAATGTATCTACAATTTGTATCGGTATGGCTGCTTCTATGGGAGCATTCTTACTTGCTGCTGGTGAGCCAGGAAAACGTTATGCTCTTCCAAACAGTGAAGTAATGATTCACCAACCATTAGGTGGTACACAAGGTCAAGCAACGGACATCCAAATCCATGCTAACCGAATCATTGAAATGCGTGGCAAATTGAACTCAATCCTGTCTGAACGCACAGGTCAACCGCTAGAAGTTATCGAGCGCGATACAGAACGTGATAACTTCATGACGGCTGCTAGAGCAGCAGAGTATGGTTTAATCGACAAGGTAATGGAGAAAAAGGCTGACTAATAAGTAGCCATTTTTTCCGATTGAAAGACTGAATAACAAAACCCTTCCATATTGGAAGGGTTTTTCTTATTATTCGTTTGAAACAAATTCGGTTAGTTCATCTATTGCTATTTGATCATCACTTCCGTCAGCAATCAGCTTAATTTGATCTCCACTTGCAATCGCCAAGCTCATAAGCCCCATAATACTTTTAGCATTTACCCGCTTTTCCCCTTTTTCGATAAACAATTCGGATGTAAATCCATTAGCTCTACGAACGAATTCTGCAGCAGGTCGTGCTTGTAAACCTGATAAAAGCTCTACAACAACTAACTTTTCTACCAAAGTAACCTCTCCTCTCTGCATTAACAAGAAAGCGCTATCACATAATATCGATAAAGACTCTCTTATACAAAGATAAGAGAGCTTTTTTACAATTATATCACGCAAAAGAAATACCGTATATATAGTTTGTGACACTATTTACTTATTAAATCACCATTTTTTAAACGTTCTGCAAACTCATCAATTTTTCTTAAGCGATGATTTATTCCTGACTTACTTATTTTCCCTGTTGAAACCAGTTCCCCTAGTTCCTTTAGAGAAACATCCTGATGTTCGACTCGAAGCTTGGCAATCTCTTGTAATTTATCTGGTAACGCTTCAAGACCAACCGTTCGGTCAATAAAGCGAATATTTTCTACTTGACGGAATGCGGCACCAATCGTCTTGTTCAGATTAGCTGTTTCACAGTTCACTAACCGATTTACTGAATTTCTCATATCACGAACAATCCGGACATCTTCAAACTTCAAGAGTGCTTTGTGTGCCCCAATATAATTTAGGAACTCTGTTATTTTTTCTGCTTCTTTTATATAGGCAATAAAACCTTTTTTTCTTTCTAATTTTCTTGCATGTAATCCGAAGTCATTTAATAAATCGCATAATGCATCATTATGCTCTTCATAGAAATTATAAATTTCTAGGTGATAGGAAGAAGTTTCAGGATTATTTACTGAACCACCTGCTAAAAATGCACCTCGTAAATAGGCACGACGACAACATGTTTTTTTCATATACTTTGTCGAAATCGTTCTAATTAAACGAAATGGTTCTTCTAAAATTCCGAAGTCTAATAAAATTTGTTTAACTCCTTCATTCATTCGTACGATATATACATTGTTTTTCTTTAATTTCATTTTTTTACGAACTAAAAGTTCAACTGGGTAAGAATATAGGGATTTAATTAACGTATAAATCCTTCTAGCAATAGCTGCATTTTCTGTTTGTACATCTAGTATATACTCTTGCCTCGAAAGCGAGATCGCTCCATTCATTCGGATTAAAGCTGCCAATTCAGATTGGATGCAGCACGGCTCGTTTTCAATTTGTGTTAACTCTTTCTTAATATCTGAAGCAAATGACAACTTTCTCACCTCCCCGTGAAACCATGAGTTGTCATAACAAAGAGAACAGTAACTTAGCTATCTTGTCAGTATCATGGCGTAGCATTTGTTTACTGTGGTCTATGATGTCAGCCTCAATTATTTCCAAGCCCATATCGATTAAACGATCGGTATCGTAAATAACTGGCTCTGCATTTTCTTCCGCATATAGCTTTCGAACAGGCCCATGGATTGGTTTGTTATGAACAATAATCGAATGGATACACCCTTCACCAACATGGTTCGTTATTGCCTGGACATGGTCAGCAGCCGAATATCCTGTCGTCTCACCTTCTTGAGTCATCACATTACAAACATAAACAACCTTACCCTTGGCATGTCTTAATGCATCTCCAATTTGCGGTAAAATTAGATTTGGAAGTGTACTCGTATAAAGACTTCCAGGTGCAATCACAACCAAGTCAGCATTTTCAATTGCACTAATAGCTTCAGGTAATGGTAGCACTGGCTCTGGTTTTAGAAAAACGCGCTTAATTTTCTTATTAGCCAGTGGGATGTTTGATTCTCCTGATATGATTTCGCCATCTGCCATTTCAGCATGCAGAAACATGTTTTGATTAGCGATAGGGTATATCTTCCCTTTTACATTTAAAACGCGTGAGATTTCCTTAATTCCGTTGTAGAAGTCACCTGTAACGGATGTCATAGCTGCTAATAGTAAATTACCCATGGAATGTCCAGACAATCCATTCCCTTGTTTAAAACGATGCTGGAATAAATTCATCAACATCGGCTCGACGTCTGAAAGTGCTGCAATAACATTTCTAATGTCACCGGGAGCTGGCATTGCCATTTCTGATCGTAGTCGTCCTGAACTTCCCCCATCATCTGCCACTGTAACAATAGCTGATAAATCAATGGGAAAGTCCCGAAGACCACGGAGTAGAACAGGCATTCCTGTACCACCACCTATGACGACTACGTCACGACCTTGATTTAAACTCATACTTAATGTCCCTTTCTCTTGTCTATATCACGGTGACTGACATGAGTGACATAGTTAGTAGAAAAATGCTTTGCTAAGTGCTCGGCAATGGCGACAGAACGGTGCTGTCCACCGGTACAACCAATCGCGATCACTAGTTGGCTTTTCCCCTCTTTTTTGTACTGTGGTAGCATAAATTGCAAGAGGTCGGTAACCTTCTCCATAAACGTTTGTGTGTCAGACCATTTGAAAACATAGGATGACACGTCCGAGTTTAGACCTGTTAAAGGACGCATGTGCTCGACATAGTGTGGATTTGGTAAAAAGCGAACATCAAATACTAGGTCAGCATCGATTGGTAAACCGTATTTAAACCCAAAAGAAAGTGTATGAACAGAGAAAATCTCTTGTTCCTTTTCCCCATACTTGCTAACAATTTTTTCTCGTAGTTCCTTCGGTTTTAAATCGGTTGTATTAATTATATTCTGTGCTCGTCCTCTTAATTCATCTAAAATTTTTCGTTCTTGCTTAATCCCATCATGCGGCAAGCTATCAAGAGCAAGGGGATGAGATCTTCTGGTTTCCTTATAACGAGAAACTAATGATTTGTCACTAGCATCTAGGAATAAGATATGTTCTTCCAGCCAATCTTCTTTTCCTAGTTTGTCTAATGCTTCAAATAAAGTGTCAAAAAACTCCCTGCCCCTTAAATCCATAACAAGTGCGACCTTTTGGATATCATTGGTAGCATCTCGCATTAAATCTAAGAATTTAGGAAGTAGAGCTGGCGGTAAATTATCCACACAATAATAGCCCAAATCTTCAAAGCTTTGAACTGCCACGGTTTTTCCTGCTCCTGACATACCTGTAATAATGACTAGCTTCGTTTCTTGTTCATTGACTGCCATGACGACCTCTCTCCTTTATTCAGACTTGTTCGCTACACAGGTCATGAAATAACTTACTCAAATAACTGTAAAATGGTTCTAGATTTATTTTGCATCTAGTGTTCAATCCGTTATGTATTAGACGGGTCGATTCTACTCTTAATTAATTGATATTCCGGCGTGTAAGTAAAGGTTCCGTATATAAGGTCATCTCTCGAGAGAATATGCTTATAAATAGACAAATCCCCTTCCGCCATCGGTTTACTCAATACCTCACCAACCGGGACCCACTCTAGAACACCTTCATCACAATGCTCTACTAGCTCACCTTCATAGTTTTCACAATAGAAAGTAAACAACATCCATTCTTGTTGAACTGCCTCATTTTCTTCTACAACAAAAGTAAATGTACTTCTAAGTTCTGGTTCAATTAGTTTCAAACCAGTTTCTTCATAAAATTCTCGTACCGTGGTTTCCTTAATAGACTCACCTGTTTCCATTTTTCCACCCGGAACGGAATACCAACCACGTTTTGGTTTTTGTAACATTAGGATATGATTATCGTGTTTTAAAATACAATTAGTTACCCTTCGCAAATAAATCACTCTTTCTAACCCAGAGGATGACTATTCTTAGATGTCTGTACCTTAAAGTATTTTGTCTAAACTGGATTGCTATTCTCTTTATTATACAATGAATATTTCTTCTCTAACAATATTATGAATAGATTACCAATTGTTCACTAATTTGTTCATTCTTATAAAAGCTAGTTTCTTAATTGGTATAGCTTGAACATAACACCTACGGAAGGGCTTTACTCTCTTTGTTAGGATAAATGACTTTTCCAGAGTAATGCGTCTGATTAACCAGGAAATGAGTCAATAGATAACATATATCAGTCTTATCCCTAATAATTGTATCGAAGTTCCAATTAAATCCGTCCACCTAGCGAAATTATGCGTCCATCTATCGTTTCCACACTTTTGGGCACAAAAAAATCGGCACAGGTGGGTTACACCTATGCCTTCCATGTATATCTATTAAAAGGGGGTCAATTAGTTAATACCATTGTACCCCACAATTGTTTCGTGCGTGTTACAGCAGAGTTAAGTTGCAATTACGCATTTATTGCTAAACGATTACAGCGTGTTATTTAACAGCGTTAAATGACTCGGCTAAATTTTCAATATAGGCTTGAGCAGCTTGAGCAGCAATACTTCCATCGCCTGTCGCAGTAACAATCTGTCTTAACTCTTTATCACGAATATCTCCAGCAGCAAAAATGCCAGGTACGCTCGTTTGCATATTTTCATTCGTTACAATGTAACCTTCGTCATTTGTAATTCCTAAAGATTTGAATGGTTCACTCAATGGTACCATACCAATATAAATGAATGCACCATCAGCAGGATGATCGTAGGTTTCGCCTGACTTCGTATTTTCTAAAGTTACACTGCCTACTTTTCCATCTTTATCATTTATTGTTTTAACAACTGTATCCCAGATAAAGTCAATCTTATCATTATTGAACGCGCGATCCTGCAAGATTTTTTGAGCACGTAATTCGCTACGACGGTGTACAATAGTTACTTTGCTAGCAAAGCGCGTTAAATAAACGCCCTCTTCTACTGCAGAGTCACCTCCACCAACAACGATTAATTCTTTTTCTTTAAAGAAAGCTCCGTCACAAACTGCGCAATAGGAAACACCGCGACCACTTAATTCTTGCTCACCTGGGACACCAAGCTTCTTGTATTGAGCACCAGTAGCTATGATAAGAGCACGCGTTTTGTATTCCTTTTTACCTGCAATAATCGTTTTATATTCTTTTCCATCAATGATTTCTTTAATATCACCATAAGCATATTCAGCACCAAATTTCTTAGAGTGCTCGAACATCTTCGTTGATAAATCGGGTCCAAGAATATGATCATATCCTGGATAGTTCTCCACATCTTCCGTATTGGCCATTTGACCACCAGGAATTCCTCGTTCAAGCATTAGTGTATCTAAATTTGCACGTGAAGTGTAAACCGCTGCCGTCATACCTGCGGGACCTGCACCTGCAATAATCACATCATAAATCCGTTCTTCTGACATAATGTTCACCCTTTCTTACTTTCAAAAGCATTCTTAACACATTATCATAGAAATAAGGCATTTGGTCTAATATTATGCTCATTTTCTACATATAATTAGCCTATTACGGAAACCTTATTCACGTACCCAACGCTTTACTTTTGATTTTAGAATGGAATGATGCCTACACCCTTCTTCCCAAATAGCATTCGCTTTAGCTAAGTCACCTAATTTAAAAGCAGTTTCACTATAATAAAGAAAATAAGACGCATGACCTTTTAACAACGATTTGTTTAACGATAGAAATCGTTGATTTGCTTCCTCATAGAAACCAGTACGAGCAAGCGTAGTTGCAATCCGTAATTTCTGTTGTTCATGAATCGGAAATACGTTTTTAATCGATTCTATGTGTTGATGGAAATGGTCTGTATCGTTATTTTCGTAATAGAAAATAGCTAGGTTCGTTTGACAGAATAGAGATTGAGGGTTTTCCTCGAGCCATTTTGTCTCTAATCGAATTGCTTCTTCTCGTTCTCCCGAAAAGAACAATGCATAGCTGTATTCATGCTTTGCAGAAATATGGTCAGGAAATAAAGTCATCATTTCTTCCAAAAGAAGAATAGCTTGCTCCCATTCCTGTCTTTCTAAATGATAAAAGGCAGTCTCTTGATAGATTAGTAGCTCGTCTTCCTCTTCGAACAACCAATCATCATCATCGTCCTCTTCTTCCCCGATGTTAAGTACCGCTAGCAAATTCTCTGCATCTTCACGAAAATCTCCATCTGGGTCTTTTTCCAAATAGGTTTCTACATATTTTTTCGCATCTTGAAGTAATCCAAGATGCGCATAATTATTAGCAATTAGATAATAGCAATCTATATAACTTTCCCCGTTAGCGGAAAGTACTTTTGTTAGAATTTGATTCGCTGCATGGAATGCGCCAATCTCCGTATAAATGATGGACATTTGACATTGGTAAACAGCCTCATCTGGAGATGCTTCCACAGCTTTCTTTAACCATTTTAACGCTATATCAAATTTTCTCTTATGAAAGGCTTCTACACCCTTTGTGAAGTAAAAATCGCCCTCGGGGATAAAAGGAATGACTTTATCTTCTGTGTTTATATCTTGTGTAGTTGGCATTCGTCTTCCCCCTGTCTAGTTCATCAAATAACATTCGGTTATTAGTGAACGATATATGCGTTTGAAGTATACCATACTTTTTATCAATATTATATAGAAAATAAAGAGAAAACTGCCCCCTACGCAATAATCGACAAAACACGGGTGGTGACAGGCACCCTGCATATCCTGTACCATTAGGAATATATTTATAGGTGATTGATATTTTAGGGAGGCTTATTGGATGAAGATTGTTGTGTTAGGTGCGGGGGCTCTTGGGGCTTATTTTGGGTCTAGATGGGAGCAAATCGGGCAAGATGTTACGTTTCTAGTAAGAGAAAGACGAGCAAAACAGCTGAAGGATAACGGCCTTTTGATACATAGTGTAAAAGGGGAATACGCCATCAAGGGCCCAAAAGTGGCCGAGGACACGAAAGACATAGATTCTGCTGACCTTGTTCTACTATCTGTTAAAGGATACCACCTAGAAGGAACTATAAAGCCTTTAAAGGAATTGGTCGCAAAAGGGGCAAAGGTACTTCCAATTTTAAATGGCGTGGAACATATTTCTATCTTACAAAAAGAACTAGGTGAAGAAGCAGTACTGGGAGGCTTATCCTTTATTATCTCTACCTTAGATGATAAAGGTGATGTCGTACACACAAGCCCATTTCATGATTTATTGTTAGGTGCTTTACATCCTAGCCAGGAAAGCTTGTGTAAGAAGATTGAATCTATATCTCAAAACGCAAACATGAACGTAGTTAACAAGGAAACGATCACCGCTGAAATGTGGAAAAAGTACATGTTTATCACTGCATTTTCAGGTATAACGACCGCTACAAATTTACCAATCGGCGAAATTAGAAATCAACCAGCAACTTTTGAAATCGCAAAACAGCTAGTACAAGATATGAGAAAGTTAGCCAATGCACACAGCATCAACATAGACGAACAAGAAGTTGAAAATGCAATAACAAGCATGCAAAAATTAAATGAAGAAGCTACCTCCTCGATGCATCAAGACCGTAGAAAAGGGCTCACCTTAGAAGTAGAGCACCTACAAGGCGGGGCACTTCGATTTGCTAAACAAGCAGGTGTTAGCTTGCCATACGTCGAAACCATCTACGGTGTTATAAAGCCATTTGAGAATAAATAACGAAAAAACACTCAACCTACAGTAGTTGAGTGTTTTTATGTTATTGGATATTTTGCTTCTTTAATAATTTGTTGGAACTCTCTAATATAATAAGCCTCTTCCTCACTGTTCCAATGCAGGACCTTGGATAGGTATGCTGAGACAGGACGTAAATACTCTTCTACTAACTCGATATTAAAGTAGAGTGCCCCTGTTCGTCTCACAAAGAAATCTTCCGGCTTATACACACACTCTTCTTCTAACGTATAGCGTAGTTCAGCAAATAGAAGTGGATCAATCCTTGCTTCCATTGCTTCGTTATGCAACTCCTGATACCTTTGCAACACTTTTTCTACGTTTGTACCATACCGATCAATTATCTCAACAGCCTGATGCGCATCTATCCTTATGTCTATAGCATTTGTTAATTGCTCAGCTTTAAACTTTTTGAATCCCTTCGCTCCACCAACATCTCCACCAGAAATAGGTATGTTAATTGTTTCTGATTCAGAATATAAAATCCCATCATCTGCTTTTATTTGCTTACAAACTAAATCAATAATCTGTTCCGCCATTTTTCGGTATCCAGTCAGTTTTCCACCTGCAATTGAGATAAGACCTGAATCAGCTACAAATATTTCGTCTTTTCTTGATATTTCATCCGGACTCTTGCCTTCTTCTTCGATTAATGGCCGAATGCCTGCCCAACTAGATTCTACATCCTCTAGTTCCAATTTTAATGAAGGAAAAAGAGAATTCGCTGCATCTACTAAGTATTCTCTATCTGCCTTAGTTGCAATTGGATGTGCGATATCCCCAGTATAAGAAGTATCTGTTGTACCTAGATATGTCTTCCCACCACGAGGAATAGCAAATACCATTCTCCCATCCTTTAAATCGAAATAAATAGCTTGGGACAACGGGAACCGCTTCGTATCAAATACAAGGTGGATCCCTTTTGTAAGATGAAGCGTCTTTCCTTGCTTAGACCCATCCATCTCTCTAATCGAATCGACCCATGGACCTGTCGCATTAATAACTTTTTTGGCACGAATATTATATTGCTCTCCATTTACCTGATCCTCTATAACAGCTCCATTTACTTTTCCATTTTCGTCATATAGCAGTTCGATTAATTTCGCATAGTTAATGGCTTTTGCACCGTACTCCACTGCTTTTTTGATGACTTCAACCGTTAATCGAGCATCATCGGTTTTATATTCAACATAGAAACCTGCGCCTTTAAGCTGTTCACGCTTTAGCAGAGGTTCCTTTTCTAATGCCTCTTTAGCAGATAACATCGTCCTGCGCTCTCGTTTCTTAACTTTTGCTAAAAAATCATACATCCGTAGGCCAACATTCGTGGATAATGAACCTAAACTACCTTCTTTATAGAAAGGCAAAAGCATCCACTCAGGTTTGGTAATGTGTGGTCCATTTTCATACACGATCGCTCTTTCTCTACCAACCTCTGCTACCATTGCTATTTCAAATTGCTGTAAGTAGCGGAGCCCACCATGGATAAGCTTGGTTGAACGACTAGATGTACCCGCAGCAAAATCCTGCATTTCCACGACTCCCGCTTTTAAACCACGACTAGCTGCATCTAATGCTATTCCAGCACCAGTAATGCCACCACCAATGATTAGGACATCTAATGTCTCACTAGTAAGTCCATCGTATAAATGTTGACGATTTAAATTAGAAAACTTAACCACAACCAAACCTCCCTGAAAAACAACTAACAATTCTTTACATACTTATTTCCTTATTTTAATGCACGAAAAACATACATAATAGCTTTATTTATGTACTTTTATTAAAAATATACTAGTAGAACAAACGGAAGCAATTTGCACCTACTAGTATGAGATAAGAGACTTATTTTATTCAATCCTTGCATCATTCACCTTACTGACTAAAAAAATCATCCTCTTCTAACCGCTTCTCCATTTCCTGTTTGGTGAAAATCACTCTCATCGGATTTCCACCAACGAAACAACCTTCCGGAACATCTTTATGAACAACAGTACCAGCAGCTACAGTTGCGTTATCCCCAATCGTAACTCCTGGTAATATCGTACTATTGGCACCAATCATTACGCCGCTTCCGATATCAACGTTACCTAATCGATATTCCCGAATTAAATATTCATGGGCCAGAATCGTCGTATTATAGCCAATTACTGTATTTTTTCCTACAGAGATTTTTTCAGGAAACATAATGTCTAACATAACCATTAAAGCAAAAGCAGTCTGATCTCCAACCTTCATCCGAAGAAAAGTACGATATAGCCAGTTTTTCATACCTAAAAAAGGCGTATAGCGAGCAAGCTGAATGACAATAAAGTTCTTAATTACTTTCCAGAAAGGAACCGTCTTATAGATATGCCATAACGAATTCGCTTCACTTACTCGATATCGTTTCGTCCTACGCATTGGCTACACTCCTAGTATTTTCAACAAATCGCTCATTTCTTCAAGCATGAAATCGGGTTGATAGGCTTCTAACGTTTCTCTTCCCTTAATCGTCCAAGCCACTCCAGCTGTTTTCGTTCCAGCATTTTTACCTGCTTCAATATCATGATAGTTATCTCCCACCATTATTGTTGTTGCTGGTTGTGCATTTAATTCCGTTAGTGCCTTTATTATTGGTTCTGGGTGAGGCTTCGCATGCTTAACATCCTCCAGAGCAATTAGACATTCGAAAATGTTCTCTAATCCTGTAATTTCCAACCCCAGTTTCGCAGTAGCACCGATTTTAGTCGTAACGATCCCAAGTTGAAAACCTGCTTTTTTTAATTGTTTCATCGTTTCAACAACAGTAGGATAAGCAACAACATAATCACTGTGATTCGAAAGATTGTGTTCTTTATATGTCGCAATCATTTCCTCTACTCGGCTTTCATCGATTGATAAAAAGCTATCCTTTAAAGGCGGCCCGATAAAGTTTAAAATCTCTTCTCGAGTATATTTTCTATCGGCATGTTTTTCTAATGTGTGGGAAAAGGAAGCTATAATCAATTCATTCGTATCAATTAATGTTCCATCCAAATCAAATAGAATCGTACGTATGGTCATGTTTGATCTCCTTCCTTCTAGCAGCACTACGTTTCCATATAAAGGAAATGGTTGCTGTTAAAATGATTGCGGTAGTTATCCTGATAATTAGGAGTGGCCAAACTGGAATACCAAGTGGGATAAAGACGAGCGTGTCCTCTATTACTGCATGACAGGAAACGAGAAAAATAAGTGCTAAATACATATCTTTTTTAGAGACACCATCTTCTTTAATTGCTTGGATCATCACACCTGCTCCATAAGCAAGGCCGATTACTAAACCAGCAACCAGAGTAACTGAAGCATTTTTTTCCATACCTAAAAATTTCATCCCCGGTGCAAACAAACTAGACAATTTATTCATCCAACCCAATTCACGAAAATATTGCATGACAATCATAAGTGGAATTACGATGAGTGCTAATTGTACTATGCTTAAAAAAGCTGTTTGAAGTCCTTCTAGTATGATATTCCCCCAACCTTCTGGTAGCTGTTCGCTTTTTGAAATAAAACCATACTTTGCTAGATCACTTCCACCTTTCCAAAAGGTACTGATCATAAAAGCAGAACTAAGTGCCAACATAATCCGAATACCAACAACGATCCACCACTTCACGCCGACCTTGGAAGCAACAGAAGATTCAATAATAAGGTTGTGAGAAAAAGAGAGCATAATAGCCATTATAAAAACTTCCTTAATCGTGAAATCAAAGGAAATAATCGCTCCAATCCCTGCGTACAAACTTAATAAATTTCCAATAACCAATGGAACGGCTGCCTCACCAGGCAGCCCTATGTATTTCATCATTGGTGTTAGGATATCCATTAACCAAGGTATTACAGGAGTATAGCGAAGGATAGTGACTAGTAAGGTGACAGGGAAAATCACTTTTCCTAATGTCCATGTTAAGTTTAATCCTTGCATAAAACCTCGTTGTAAAATACCTAACAAGATTATTCCCCCATTTATACTTTTTTGCCATTATATTTCTTATTCGCTAATCCCGTATAGCGTCTATAAATAATTAAGCCAATACCGAAGATGATTAGTACAATCGAGATTACTTGTGCTGTTCTTAAATTGCCAATAATATAAAGGCTATCTGTTCGCATTCCTTCAATGAAATATCTCCCAATTGAATACCAGATCATATAGCTTAAGAACACTTCGCCCCTTCTAGGATTATATCGACGCAATACTAGTAAAAGGATAAGCCCTACTATGTTCCAAACCGACTCATAGAGGAATGTTGGATGATACATCACGCCTCCGATACACATCTGGTTCGTAATAAAGTCAGGCAGGTATTGTAAAAAGTTATTATAGGCTTCTTGTGAAACCGGACCGCCATGAGCTTCCTGGTTCATGAAGTTACCCCAACGTCCAATTGCTTGCCCCAATATAATACTTGGTGCAGCAATATCAGCAAGCTGCCAAAAAGACAACTTACGAACACGTGCATAAATGATCGCTGTCATTACAGAACCAATTAATGCACCGTGAATGGCAATACCGCCTTCCCAGATCGCAAATACATCCCACCAGGGTCCACCTTGATAGTTTTCCCATTCAAAAACAACATAATAAATTCTCGCAGAAATAATCGCAACAGGGATTGCGAAAACAATTAGATCGACAAATAAATCCTTGTTTAATCCAAGACGATTGGATTCTCTTGTCGCTAACCATAACCCCAAAAACACGCCTGTTGCAATGATGACACCGTACCAATAAATCGTAAACGGTCCAATGTCTATAAATACTCTACTTAATGAAGGTGCATCACATGTCAAACCAGTCAAAACTGATCACTCCTAAATCAATCAATATCAATATCTAAATCTACTTTTGTTTCTAAACCTGTCTTTTCCTGTTTGATCATGGTAGTTAGTCGTTCTGAAAATTCCTCTGCCGCATTGACACCCATACGTTTTAAGCGGAAGTTCATGGCAGCCACTTCAATAATTACCGCCAAGTTTCGTCCAGGTCTTACAGGTAGAGTGATTTTCGGTACATCTACATCAATAATTTTTAATGTTTCTTCTTCTAATCCAAGGCGATCATATTCTCGCTTTTGATCCCAAGATTCAAGGTTAATAATTAGTGAGATTTTTTTGTATGAACGCACAGAACCAGCACCAAACAATGTCATCACATTAATTATTCCTAGCCCTCTAATTTCTAGCAAGTGTTCAATCAATGGTGGAGATGTTCCAATTAAACGATCATAGTCCTCTTGACGAATTTCTACACTATCATCTGCAACTAATCGGTGTCCTCTTTTTACGAGTTCAAGTGCTGTTTCACTTTTACCTACACCACTCTGGCCAGTAATTAAAACACCAATCCCATAAATATCTACTAATACTCCGTGAACAGCAGTAAATGGTGCGAATTTAGCTTCTAAAAAATTAGTTAGACGACTAATTACTCTTGTTGTTTTAAAAGGTGAACGTAACAATGGAACACCTGATTCATTACAAGCATTAACCAGCTCTTCAGGCACTTCTAAGCCTCTTGTTATGACAATTCCTGGTGTAATATCTGTACAAAGACGTAATGCACGATCTGTTCTTTCGCTAGATTCCAAATCAAAATAATAAGAAAGCTCTGTTTTTCCTAATAATTGGAGTCTATCCTTAGGATAATATTTGAAGTAACCTGTCATTTCGATACCAGGCCGAGAAATTTCACTCATAAAGATCTCGCGATGGACACCGTCTTTTCCTGCAATTAACTCTAGTTTAAATTGGTCTAATAAATCTTGGGTGCGTACTTTCACCATATCTATAACCTCCATCTTGCCTTCTGCATGAGTTTGTTATTCATTGTAACTTATTGTAGCATTTTTTCGATTAGCAAGCACCTCAATAATAACCTGGCTCTAATAAACCTTTTTACTCTTATCTTATTTCATACAAAAGACGTAGGCATGTTACCTACGCCTTTTTCATTATTATCTCCCTGTACCTATTGTCACTATTTCTATAGAAAGCAAAGTAAAGCCCTAAGACCTACATTCATTATATAAGATGAATGCTAAACCAACGCTGCGGAAAAACGCTCGCTTTCCGTGGGGAACGCTTCAGCCTCCTCGCTCGCAAAGACCGCTCGCTGTGGGGTCTTCAGACTGTTCCTTTCCCACAGGACAAGGGATGCTTCCTAGTGACACATCGCACGAAGAAAATTGGTCTATATTTTCGAGGATCTCGCATTTTTCCGCAGCTCAGTGTAGATCATGTACTCAATTAAGCTTTTAAAATTAGTATGACATCACTTAAAATGCAGAAAGCCTATCATAAGTGTAGGCAGAATACGGAGACTCCTAGAAAATACAACCCAATTTTCTTCGTGCGATGTCAATGCTGTCGAAGCCTTCCTTGTCCTGTGGGAACAGCACGAGTCCGAAGATCCCGGAAGAGCGTTCTTTGCTCTGAGGAAGCTGAGGCCGTGCCCACGGAAAGCGGAGTATTCTGCCGGAACGAGTTCAAGCACACATCCATAGGTTTTATAGAAGCTATTACCCATTTCACCTCAACTACGAAGGATAAAATCCAAACCTATTTATTCAATAGAATCGTATCCTTTACTAAACGATTTAGAAGCAAGTTTATGATGGACAGTACAACAGCCGCAATTATTGCTGTACCAAAGCCACTAATAACGAAGGAAGAACCGATTAGTCCTTGGGTTAACATTAAAGTGATCGCATTGATGACAAATAAGAATAACCCTAAAGAAACTACAGTTATTGGCAGTGTTAAGATAATCAAAATTGGTTTTACAATCACATTTAAAATTGACAAAATTATACTTGCTAATAGTGCAGTTCCAAAGCCATCTATGTGAAACGATTCAAACAGTACATTCACCACAACTAAGGCTACTG
This sequence comes from Aquibacillus kalidii, assembly GCF_014280935.1. Lineage (GTDB taxonomy): Bacteria > Bacillota > Bacilli > Bacillales > Amphibacillaceae > Aquibacillus_D > Aquibacillus_D kalidii. The sequence continues at coordinate 80,696 of NZ_JACLZI010000066.1, read as the reverse complement.
CATTTAACAGCAAGGATAAAATCCATCGCTTCATTACAGAACATCTCCGCGTCTAGGAATAATAAATATTGCTGCCAAGTAAAAGAAAAACATGAAGCCTGCTGTAAATGGGATAGTAATCACGAAAAGTAATCGAATGATCGTCGCATCTATTTGAAAATATTCAGAAATCCCACCTAAAACACCCGCAAACATTTTATTGGTTTTAGAACGAACTAATTTCTTTTTCACGAGAATTCCTCCTTTATTCGTTCGGCAACATCCAAATCGATCCTGTTTTTGTTTCTGCTTCAAGATGAAGTAACTGTTCGATTTCGCTATTTGCTTCAAAATGAAGTAGGTTTCTCATCATTTCACTTTTCTTTTCGATCACTTTATAATCGGAAAAATTACAATGGATACTGCCGATGTTTGTGGCAAGCTTTCCATCAACCTTCAACCTTTGTGGTAGATGGAGTCGGATGCTGCCTGTTGTTGTTTTAAAAAATCCAGATTTAGCTTCGATTCCATTCCACATCGTATGAATACTGCCACTCACGGCTTGTGCATCGACGTGATCGAATTCACCATTAAGATGAATCGAGCCGTTAATCGTTTCGGCTTCTAATTCTTTCAGTACTGCTTGCTCCACTTTAATTGATCCATTTGCTGTTTCTACCATATAGGTTTCGCCACTTATCCCTTGCAGGGTGATGGCACCATTCGTCGTTTTACTTCTGAATTGCTTCACTTGTAAATTTTCCACATCAATAGAACCATTAAACAATTTTATGGTTACCTTGTCATACAGAAGCTCCGGAATTCGTATCACTACATCAGTTTTCAACTGCTTGGATGGAATATAAAAACGAAGGATTCCATTATCCAGGTGAAATTCTACGTCAGACAAAAACCTCTTTCTTGCTTCATCAAGCTTACTTTCCTGGTAAACCTTTGCCTCACATTCAATACGGACATCCCGTTCATCCCATGGAACTATTTGCAAGTTACCGTTCGAAATATCAACATCTACCTTTTCAATTTCAGGCTGTTGACTTTGAAAAATATGAGACACTTTTGTATGCGTACCAAAGTTGAAGTCCAGGTCAACATTTTTTATTTTGCTAAATGCCTCTTCTATAAAACCTAGAAGTTTCTTTGCGGTTGTACCTGATTTAGCTTGCTTCTGATAGTAGTTTGAGTTTGATTCTGCCTGATCCCAATCGACATGCTGCGAGACCTGCTGATACTTTGCCTGTTCGGCTTTGTCTAAAGAATCAAAGATTTCTTCAGCCTCTTCTGAACTAATAATGCCATCCTCAACCATTTTTAAAATCTTTTTACGTTCTTCTTGCATGGCTTTCCCACCTTTCATATCTATGAAAAGGGAATTTCTTATCAGGTCCTAAACCAGACCTTTGTTATCACAATCAAAAAGATTGCTAGCATAACAAAACTACAATCTTCGTAAAGATGACGAAGACTGAGCCTTTCTAGAAATTCCAAGTGTAAAATCGTTCAGTACCTAAGCGATGCTTTGCGATTTCCTCCATATCAACCTTTTCCTTATCCATACTCCCAAGTACACCTTGAGCTTGCGAACGGTGAGCAAGAATGGTATCCATTTTTGTTTTAAAAAATGGTGTGATATCAAGGACGATATCTGGATCGCCTAGTACTTCTACATGATTTTGACTAATAGCTTGAACCCATAACTTTGGACGCTCTGATTCATCGATCAATCGAACTGCCTCAACTGCAGCTGCTCCAAGTGCATTGTGATCAGGGTGAACCGCTTGTTCTGGATGATGGGTGATTACAAGACTTGGTTTTATCTCTTCCAAGATGCCTTTTAGATGTTCAGCGATTTCCTGTCTTGATTCAAATTCTAGTGTTTTATCCCGATATCCTAACATATGTAAATCTACATCTAAAACATTACAAGCATCTATTAATTCTTTTTTACGAATTTCCGGTAATGTTTCCCGATTTGCAAATGTTGGATTACCCATATTACGTCCCATTTCACCGAGGGTTCCACATAAATATGTCACAGGTACACCTTCATTGCGAAATTTTGCTATTGTACCAGATGCTCCAAACGCTTCATCATCAGGATGTGGGTATATTAAGACTACATGTTTTTCCATCGTTTCATTACTCCTTTTTTACGTTTAATTCTTAAACGGGGTTTCACTTATTTCTAAAGCAACCATTAATCTACCTTCTCTATCATGCCCTGCCATTAGTAAGCGATTTTTTTCATCTACTTCATATTGACTGACACCCTCTGCATAAACCCAGCCTAAGTCTAGCTTTAACCCAACACGAAATGCGTTGCCACTTCCGACGATTTTGGCATGATTATAATTCACCTTTGCATTCCGAATAAAAGCACCTACGTTATACGCCTTTTCATCAAAATGGCTAGCATATGCACCATTGGTTGTTTCTAAGTGAACATACACATCTTTATTCAAAAAACGTTCTAATTCTGTCTGAACTTTATTAATATCTATCGGTTCCATTTTATTTTTACCTTCTTTCTATAAAGTTCGAGTAACAACTTCGAACATGATAACAACTCCTGATTTAACCATAACCAAAAACTATAAAACCGTCAAAAGTTTGAGCATCAAAAAAAGACTGCCTCTAGCGATGAGAGACAGCCTTCCATATCTAATTTATTGTTTAACCTTTTCTTTAGTTTGCAATATTTCTCCCATTCGTTTGCGATCGCGTTCCAAAATGGGCTTAAGGTATGTGCCAGTGTGAGACATTGGTTCTTCAGCAATGTCCTCTGGCGTACCTGTTGCAATGATTTGTCCACCGCGATCTCCCCCCTCTGGGCCAAGATCAATTAAATAATCGGCAGCCTTGATGACATCTAAATTGTGTTCAATAATCAGGACGGTATCTCCATTTTCTACTAACCTCTGCAACACTTCTAATAACCTAGAAATATCGTCAACGTGTAAGCCTGTAGTTGGCTCATCCAGGATATACAAGGTTTTACCATTAGAGCGTCTGTGCAGTTCGCTGGCTAGTTTCACCCGTTGTGCTTCCCCACCGGATAAGGTTGTTGCGGGTTGTCCCAAGCGTACATAGCCCAATCCTACGTCAAAAACGGTTTGGAGCTTGCGTTTAATTTTAGGAATGTTGGCAAAAAAGTCTAATGATTCCTCAATGGTCATATTTAGTACATCAGAAATGTTCTTCCCTTTGTATTTTACCTCTAACGTCTCGCGGTTGTATCGTTTGCCATCACAAATTTCACAAGGTACATACACATCTGGTAAAAAGTGCATTTCAATTTTTAATATTCCATCCCCACGACATGCTTCACAGCGTCCGCCTTTGACATTAAAGCTAAACCGCCCTTTTTTATATCCACGAATTTTCGCTTCGTTAGTTTGCGCATAAACATCTCGAATATCGTCAAAAACACCTGTATACGTGGCAGGGTTTGAACGAGGAGTACGTCCAATAGGAGACTGGTCAATATCAATCACTTTCTCTAGATAGTCAATGCCCTTGATCGTTTTATGCTTTCCTGGCTTCTGTTTGGCACGGTGAAGCTTCATGGACAGCCCTTTATGAAGAATTTCGTTGATCAAGGTACTTTTCCCTGATCCAGAAACACCTGTAACAGCAGTAAACATTCCAATCGGGATTTTTGCATCTACTTTTTTCAGGTTGTTCTCTTCCGCTCCAATGACCTCTAGGAATCGCCCATCTGGTTTTCTTCTTTCAATTGGTAACGGAATAAATTTCTTACCAGAAAGGTATTGTCCTGTTAACGATGCTTTATCCTTCATCACTTTCGCTGGCGTACCACTAGCCACTATTTGTCCACCATGTTCTCCTGCACCTGGTCCAATATCGATTAACCAGTCTGCAGCAAGCATCGTATCCTCATCATGCTCTACTACAATCAACGTATTTCCTAAATCACGCATCCGTTGTAGTGTTCCAATTAGTCGATCGTTGTCCCTTTGATGAAGTCCAATCGACGGCTCATCCAGTACATAAAGAACACCCGTTAAGGCAGAACCGATTTGGGTAGCGAGTCGGATACGTTGGGCTTCCCCACCGGATAACGTTCCAGCTGCTCGGGAAAGTGTCAAATAATCCAATCCAACATTCACTAAGAACGTTAACCGATCATTGATTTCTTTTATAATCATCTTAGAGATTGTTCTCTCTTTTTCACTCAATGGTACTTGTTCAAAAAATTGATTAATTTCTACTACAGACATCTCTGTAACTTGTCCAACGTGTAACCCGTTAATTAAAACCGCTCTAGCTTCTTCTTTTAACCGGTATCCTTTACATTTTGGACAAGGTTTCTGTGCCATATATTTTTCCATTTGCTCGCGAATAAAATCTGAGCTCGTTTCTTTATAGCGACGCGCTATATTTGCAAGTACACCTTCAAATATAATTTCATTTTCCCTTACTACACCAAAATCATTTTCATAGCGGAAGAATATTTTATCTTTGCCACTACCATTCAATATTTTATCGATATGATCTTTCGGTAAAGCTTTAACTGGTACTTCCATATCAATTCCATAAAAAGTACAAACACTCTCCAATAATTTTGGATAGTATTGAGAGCTAGTTGGTTCCCAAGCTACAATCGCTCCATCTTTTAATGAAAGGTCCCAATCAGGAATGACTAGTTCTAAATCTACTTCAAGCTGGGAACCTAATCCATCACAGCGACTACATGCACCGAATGGACTATTAAAAGAAAATAGTCGAGGCTCCATCTCACCGATTGAAAATCCACAAATCGGACAAGCATGGTGCTCGCTAAACATGAGCTCCTCTTCCCCTATTACGTCGACAATAACCTTTCCTTCTCCTAAACGGAGAGCTGTCTCAAGGGAATCTGTAAGACGTGCCGAGATTCCATCCTTTACAACAATCCGGTCAACAACAACCTCAATCGAGTGCTTTTTGTTTTTCTCCAAATTTATCTCTTCTGTTACTTCACGCATTTCCCCGTCAACACGAACACGAACATACCCTTCCTGTTTTAAGCTTTCCAACACTTTTACATGTTCACCTTTTCGACCAGAGACAACTGGCGCCAAAACCTGGAGCTTTGTTCTTTCTGGGTACTCGAAAATACGATCCACCATTTGTTGAACGGTTTGCGAGGTAATCTCAATACCGTGCTTTGGACAAGTAGGGTGTCCCACTCTAGCATATAATAGTCTCAAATAATCATAAACTTCAGTTACAGTACCGACAGTAGACCTTGGGTTTCGACTAGTCGTTTTTTGATCAATAGAAATCGCTGGGGATAAACCTTCTATGACATCTACATCTGGTTTATCCATTTGCCCGAGAAACTGTCTGGCATAGGCAGACAGTGACTCTACGTAACGACGTTGCCCTTCAGCGTAAATCGTATCAAATGCTAACGAAGATTTCCCAGAGCCAGACAATCCAGTTAACACAACTAATTTATCTTTAGGTATATCGACATCAATATTTTTCAAATTGTGTGCACGTGCACCTTTAATCGTTATTGCCTTTTTAGCCACTCACGGTCACCCTTCCGCTTTTAGTTCTAAAACTAAGTCACGAAGCTCAGCTGCTTTTTCGAAATTTAGATCTCTTGCCGCCTGCTTCATTTCTTTTTCCATTTCCGCAATTAACTTGTCTTTTTCTTTCTTCGTTAAATTGCTGACTTTCGGTTTATCCTCTTTATACTCTGCCGTATCTTCTGCTGCCATTGTAGCACGAATAACATCACGCACTTCTTTTTTAATGGTAGTCGGCGTCACACCATGTTCCTTATTATAAGCCTCTTGTTTCTCACGACGCCTGTTTGTTTCATCGATTGCTTTTATCATCGAATCTGTCATTCTATCTGCGTACATAATAACTTGTCCATTTTGATTTCGTGCTGCTCTACCGATTGTTTGAATTAACGAACGTTCGGAACGTAAAAATCCTTCCTTATCGGCATCTAATATCGTAACAAGTGACACCTCTGGAATATCGAGTCCTTCTCGCAAAAGGTTGATCCCGACGAGAACATCATATTTTCCAACACGTAGGTCTCGAATAATTTCAATACGTTCTAGTGTCTTAATTTCCGAATGTAAATAAGCAACCTTTATCCCGACTTCTTTTAAGTAATCTGTTAAATCCTCTGACATTTTTTTCGTAAGTGTTGTTACCAAGACTCTTTCATTTCGTTCGACCCGTTCGTTGATCTCTCCGATCAGATCATCTATTTGACCTTCAATTGGCCTAACCTGAATCTCAGGGTCAAGCAACCCTGTAGGCCGTATAATTTGCTCGGTCATTTTAGGCGTATGCTCTAATTCATATGGACCAGGTGTCGCCGAAACAAACACCATCTGACCTGCTTTCTTCTCAAATTCTGTGAACGTTAACGGACGATTATCCATTGCAGAAGGCAGTCTAAACCCATGATCGACTAATACCTTCTTTCTAGCTTGGTCCCCGTTATACATACCACGAACTTGTGGAAGTGTAACGTGCGACTCATCAACAACAATAAGAAAGTCATCTGGAAAGTAATCTAATAGTGTATATGGTGTAGAACCGGATTCTCTTAAAGTTAGATGTCTAGAATAGTTTTCAATTCCTGAACAAAACCCCATTTCGCCCATCATCTCTAGGTCATAATTCGTCCGCTGTTCTAGTCGCTGTGCTTCTAGTAACTTGTTTTGTTCACGGAACACCTTCAATTGTTCATGGAGTTCCTTTTCAATATTTTTCATCGCGACTTTAAGTTTTTCTTCACCAGTTACGAAGTGGGAAGCAGGGAAAATAGCAATATGCTCGCGATCACCGATGATTTCACCTGTTAATGCATCCACTTCTCGAATACGATCAATTTCATCACCAAAAAATTCCACGCGCACACAGTGCTCTTCACGTGATGCTGGAATAATTTCCACAGAATCACCACGGACACGAAAAGTACCGCGTTGAAAATCAATATCATTTCTCGCATACTGTATATCTACAAGGTTTCGGAGTAGCTCGTCCCGATCCTTTTCCATTCCAACCCGAATCGATAACACTTGATTCCGGTATTCTTCTGGAGAACCCAAGCCATAAATACAAGATACACTCGCTACGATCAATACATCGTTACGTTCAAATAAAGAAGAGGTGGCAGAGTGTCTGAGCTTATCAATTTCGTCATTAATGCTTGCATCCTTTTCAATAAATGTATCTGTTGATGGTACATATGCTTCTGGTTGGTAATAATCATAGTAACTGACAAAGTACTCAACCGCATTGTTTGGAAAGAAATCCTTGAATTCACTGTACAACTGGCCTGCTAATGTTTTGTTGTGGGCAATTACTAATGTCGGCTTATTAACTTCCTTTATAACATTAGACATAGTAAACGTCTTACCCGTTCCTGTCGCACCTAAGAGTGTCTGACATCTCTTCCCTGATTGGATTCCCGTCACTAGTTCGTCAATTGCTCTTGGTTGATCTCCTTGTGGTTGATATTTAGATTCTAATTGAAATTTATTATCCACGATGCAACCTCCGTTCACTCTATTAAAAATAGTTTATCCTATTATACTATATATTTCTAAATAACACGAACAAACATTCGTTTATTTTTCTTAATTAGTTCGTTTGGCCTTGAAGGTTAGTCAAACTTTCAAGCATCAGTAATTTAGATATGATAAACAGTATTTCCTACTATAAAAATAACAAGCAGTAAATACTGAATTTCTTCATTCTTTTTTAGATTACCATGTATTGTTGTATTTTTTTAGGAATATGATTGGGTGCGTTTTCTTTTTCTACTTCCTATACATTGTGGAATAAATAGTTATTAATTATAATGAGATAGAGATATTTAAGCTGATTTTAGGAAGGAAGTTTATTTTGAAAAATATATTACTCTTAATATTGACGATTAGTTTGTTAAGTGCATGTGGACAGGCTGAAGATAACCACTCAGACGGAGGTCAAGACGAGGAAGCACTTGCTTCTATTGAGGCACAGCTTCACGCACCAGAAACGGCTGAGATTGGTGCCGAGACAAGTGTTAAAGTAACTGTAACACAAGCAGATAGTTTCGTAGATGATGCAGATGAAGTTATGTTTGAAGTATGGAAAGATGGTTTAAAAGAAGAAAGTGAAATGATAGAATCCGAGTTCAAAGGCGATGGTGTCTATGTATTACATACAACATTTGATCAACCTGGCACGTACACTGTCCAATCACATGTCACAGCCCGTGGAATGCATACAATGCCTAAAGCTGAGATTCTAGTGGGATCTGATTCAGCAACTGAAGAGTCTGAAGCTACACAACACCATGATGACGCACATGCTGAAAGCTCCTCTTCAGAAGAGCATAGCCATCATGATAGTGAGTTAGCAATTGAGTTGGACCATCCAGATTCAATTACTCCCCATCAAGGACAAAGCTTTTCCGTGAAGGTAACGAATAACGATCAAACACTGACAGATGCAGCCATATCCTTACAAATAAGTCATACAGAAAAAGAGGATGGCTCTTGGGTTGATTTAGAGGAAACTGACAATAATCAATATGTTGGGGATGTTACTTTTGGTTATAGTGGAGAATATTTAATTACTGTTCACGTAAAGAAAGATGAACTCCATGATCATAAGGAGTTTCATGTGACAGTGGAATAACTAGGAGATAGTGTTTACCTGGACCTTTGTTGTAGCAAGGTCCTTTTTATTTGGTTTCAATATAAAGACTCATACAGAATCTATTCCCCATGTAAATAAGGCTGTTACGAAGGGAAGTCCCCTCGCAACAGCCTTTATTTTTTAAGCGTAGCTTTGATCATATTTATTCACTTCAAACAGATCGATCAATTCAATCTTAGGATGTTTATCCTGGAACCATCGCAATGCAAAGTCATTTTTAAATAAGACAAGGAACTCATCTTCACGATCCTTAACGAGCATATTTCGCTCATCAAATAAAGAGGTGTCAACTTGATCTGTTTTTAACCAACGAGGAATACGTTCCCCGATTGATTCCAGCACAACTTCAACATTGTACTCATTCTTCATCCGATATTGGAAAACCTCATATTGAAGTTCACCAACTGCACCAATGATATAGGATTCCATAGGATGACCTCTAAATAACTGAATCGCACCTTCTTGTACGAGTTGTTCAATTCCCTTTTTAAATTGCTTCGCCTTCATTACGTTTTTAGCCGTTACACGCTTAAACAGCTCTGGCGGGAATTGTGGTAGTTCATCATACTCAAAACTACTCTTCCCTTCCATCAACGTATCACCAATTCGGTAAGCGTTAGGATCATAAATCCCGATAATATCACCAGGGTAAGCTTCCTCAACGGTGTCACGTGAGGATGCCACGAATTGCTGTGTTTGAGATAGCTTTAGCGTTTTATCATTTCGGGCTAATTTAACGGTCATACCACGCTCAAATTTTCCTGAACATACGCGTAGGAACGCAACACGGTCACGGTGGGCAGGATTCATATTAGCTTGAATTTTGAAAATAAATCCAGAAAACTCTTCATTTTCAGGACTGACTAACCCCTCTGTAGTTTTTCTTGGCGTTGGATTTGGTGCCATTTCTACAAACGTATCAAAAAACGTTTGCACACCGAATGGGGCTAACGCACTACCAAAGAATACAGGTGTTTGTTCGCCTTTTAGAACAGACTCAAGCGAGAACTGGTCCCCTGCTTCATCTAACAACTCTAACTCACCAGACGTTTCCTGATAGGTTGGATGATTAACTAACTCCTGGTATTCAGGATTATCTAAGTCAGCGTATGGAATGTATGTTTCTTCTTCATTCCCGTTGAATTTTACAAATTGCTCATTGTGGCGGTCAAAAATACCTAAGAAACGCTTCCCCATTCCTACTGGCCAATTCATTGGATATGTTTCAATATCTAATACTTCCTCTATTTGTTCCAGTAATTCCAAAGGCTCTCTACCTTCACGGTCCATCTTATTAATAAACGTAAAGATCGGAATTCCACGCATACGGCAGACTTTGAAAAGTTTAATCGTTTGTGCTTCAATCCCTTTAGTCGCATCAATAATCATGACAACACTGTCAACTGCTGTTAGGGTACGATATGTGTCTTCACTAAAATCTTCGTGTCCAGGTGTATCAAGAATATTGACTTTATAGTCTTTATAAGGAAAATTCATTACACTTGACGTAACAGAAATTCCACGTTGTTTTTCAATTTCCATCCAGTCAGACGTTGCGAACTTACCTGATTTTTTACCTTTCACTGTTCCAGCTGATCGAATCAAGTTTCCGAATAATAATAGCTTTTCGGTTAACGTCGTTTTACCAGCATCCGGGTGCGAAATAATCGCAAACGTTTTACGTTTTTGTGCTTCATCTTTTATACTCATCAAAAAAAATCCCTTCCACTATTATATTTAAAGTTAATTTCCTTCCAAACAGACGGGATTTTAGTTTCACATCGGTCCTATTTCTCCTTTAATAAAAACTTATATCCATTATATATGATTAGTCGATTAATATTTTATTCACGATAGTAAAAATAGCATGATCTCCGTAATAAAGTCAACTACACTATTAATTATATGGCAAATAGGAAAGGCTGTTACCTATTAGAAGCGAAAATTTGTTATAATATAAGGATAGGTTTTAAAAGGAAGGGATAACCAATGCGCACCTTTTTTATTGATAAACAAGATATCGTTCGCATAACTGGCGAACGTTTTTATAAACGTGGCTATGACTATTACAAAAAAGGCCGAGTTTTCGGCTTAAGCTATAACCCAACTATTAACTCTTGGCGCGGACAAGTAAAAGGGACCGAGACATATAGCGTGCGGATTTTCTTTTTTGAAGATGATGAGCTAGAAGGTAGCTGTGATTGTCCGGCTTACGCAACTCACTTTACTTGTAAGCATATTGCTGCTGTTCTCCTAGCGATAGGTCAGGATTCGTGGGATAAATTACGAGAGGACCATGACGATCCAATCGAGACTAGTGTCGTTCCGCAACAGAAGGATACGTTTACGACAAGAATGATTGATGCGTTTCGTTCGGATCCGAAATCTTCACCGGGAAAACAAGAACAAATTGTTGTGGAATATACAATTGGATTAAGAATCAATCCACATAATTCAAAATCCTTTTTAGAAGTCGAACTAAAGCTGGGTACAAAGAAAACCTACATTATTAAAAACATTCGAGAATTACTATTGCATATAAAAAAGGCAAAAGTCTATAAAATTACGCCAACCTTTTCTTATGATCCAAGTCAACATTATTTTACCGAGGACGATCAGGATATTATCCATGCACTTATTACTGCTTATGACAGTGAATCACTGTATGAGAATTCATTCTCCAATCCACTACAAGATAAGCGCACGATTACACTTCAACCGAGCGGTGCAGATGAAATTCTTGAAATCCTTAGTAGAAATGAAAATTGTTATTATAAAGGATACGATGGAGAAATTAATAGAGGCATAAAAATTACCGATAACATCAATCATCTTCATTTTTTGTTAGATCAGGATGAAGATGACTCTTATACGATCGATATCTCACCTCTGTCTTCGTTTACGTATTTGGAAAACTATCATTATTTATTTAAGCAAGGGATTTTTTATAAAATCCAAAAAGAGCAACAAAGCATTATGGAACAACTATTTAGTTTATTACCATACCGGACCAAGCAAGCACACACGATTCCTAAGGATAAGATTAATCCTTTCGTTGCGGACGTAGTTCCTAAGCTAGAGGCAATCGGTAAAGTGAAATTTACTGAAAAAACAAAGGATAAAGTCGTCTTGAAACCGTTGGAGGCTAAAGTTTATTTAGATGAATCACGAGATACGTTGACTGCAAAGCTATCCTATCAATACGGGGATACTATCATTGAACCGTTCTCTAAGAGCCAGCAATCCGATAAAATCATCAAACGAGATAGCGAGAAAGAAAACGAGATTCAGCAACTTTTGCAAAAATCTGGCTTTACTTTCTTAAACGGTCAGTTTCAACTTTTTAATAACGCAGCCATCTATCAATTTTTACAGGAGACCCTTTCTGTCCTTCAAGAAAAAGCAACTGTATATACTTCTACACAAGTAAAAGCAATGATTGGAGGACCTACTAGGTCTCCTCTAGTGTCTACGATTAACTTAGATCAGAAGAGTGGGATGCTTGATATCTATTTTGATATGGATGGCATCTCAGAAAAAGATATACAGAACGTGTTACAAGCAATGGTGGAGAAGAAAAACTATTACAGAATCCCAAATGGTGCCTTGCTTTCATTAGAAGAGGAAGAATACCAATCTTTTTATCAGCTTGCCGATCAATTACAATTAACAAAAAAACAAATCGAGGACGGCCATTTACAGTTACCTGCTGCCAGAAGCTTTCAAGTAGAAGAAGCTCTAAATGCTAAATCTGCACGCTATTCAGAGTCATTCCAGAGGTTACTGACAGAGTTAAAGCAGCCTAGCCTACTAGATTTTTCTCTTCCTTCTTCTATAAACGCAGAGTTAAGAGACTATCAACTTGTCGGCTTTCAGTGGTTAAAATCCCTTTCCCATTACCATCTTGGCGGCATATTAGCCGATGATATGGGTCTTGGTAAAACCTTGCAAACGATTAGCTATCTCGTATCAGAAATGGAGGAACGAGACAGCTTCCGTGGACTTGTCGTTGCTCCTGCATCACTCTTGTACAACTGGAAGAAAGAATTTGAAAAGTTTGCACCACATGTTCGCGTTTGTGTCGCAACTGGGACAAGAGATCATCGTCAACGTCTAATTGAGTCTAGTCAGGATGTGGATATCTTTATCACGTCATATCCAACGTTAAGACAAGACATCGATTTATATGAAAAGAGCTCCTTTGATGCGTTAATCCTTGATGAAGCTCAAGCGATTAAGAATCATTTAACCCAAACAGCAAAAGCAGTCCGTTCTCTTCAGGCAACTAAGAAATTTGCGCTTAGTGGTACACCAATTGAAAACTCTTTGGAAGAGCTATGGTCAATCTTTTATACGGTATCACCTGGTTTATTTGGCAATAAAAAGTCCTTTTTAAATTTAGAACCAGCTTATATTGCCAAAATAACGCGACCATTCATTTTGAGAAGGGTTAAGAAGGATGTATTGGAAGAATTGCCTGACAAGATTGAAACGGTCCAGTACTCTGACTTAACGAAAAATCAAAAAGAAGTATATTTAGCCTATTTAGAACAAATGCAAGAACAATTAAAACAAACGATTCAGGAAAAAGGATTTGAACGCGGCAAGTTAGAAATCCTTGCTGGACTAACAAGACTTCGTCAAATTTGTTGTCACCCGTCGTTATTTTTAGAAAACTATACAGGCAAGTCCGGTAAACTAGAACAATTAAAAGAGTTACTAGAAGAGCTTAAACAAAACGGCAAGCGTACGCTTATCTTTTCTCAGTTTTCAAGTATGCTTTCGATGATCAATGGTCAACTCGAAAAAGAAGGATACGAAACCTTCTATCTCGATGGTTCTACCCCATCGGCAAAGCGAATGGAAATGGTAGATGCCTTCAATGAAGGTGAAAAATCTGTATTTCTTATTTCCCTTAAGGCTGGTGGAACTGGTCTAAACTTAACCGGAGCAGATACCGTTATTTTGTACGACTTATGGTGGAACCCTGCGATAGAAGAGCAAGCAGCAGGTCGTGCACACCGAATTGGCCAGAAAAACGTTGTGCAGGTTATTAGATTGATCACCGAGGGAACCATTGAGGAGAAGATTTACGAGCTACAACAAAAGAAACGAGAGCTTGTCGATCAAATTATCCAACCTGGAGAAACAATGCTTTCTAAGCTATCTGAAAAAGAAATTAGAGAGTTACTGCAGGTAAAGGTTTAAAATTCGTTGAAACTGCAGAAAAGTTTTGATGTGCATTACATGTTAGCGGTAATGATTGCATTGGTATTGGGTGGTTTTAATTATCATCTTAATGTAAACTAGTTTTAATAGAATCCTTACTTATCGTTGGATAGGTGGGGATTTTTCTTTTCGTTGGGGTTGGAATTATGTTTCGATATTTGGTGTAGTTGCTTTCATTTGAAAAATCGATGCTCTCGTTGCGCTTTTTGGTGTTCCTCCTTTTCATCTGCACACAAACTCTAGCTCTCAATTATGTCCAGCACAACAGCTTCTTCTTCTTTAGTAAAAGAAAGCTCCGTCCACACTCATCACGGCTAACCAACAAAAAAATAGTGCTACTAGCAACGCTAGCAGCACCTCTAAAACATCCGTATTTTAACTAGCTGTTAAATCAGGCTTAATCATCACGGTTGGTACCTCTGCAAGGTCTACCACCCTATCATCAGCTAAAATTTTCACAACCGGTCTCTGAAAATGCTTATCAACTTTTGTAACAATTGATGGATATTGATTGTCGACGATGACTCTTGTTCCAGGCGGATAGGTCGGAACAGCATGGGTGAAGCTTTGGACGATGTGATGGTCAAAATAGATATCGGAAGCAGCCATGATTCCTTCCATCGCCTCATGCGGTGGCATGCCTTCTTTCGTAATCAAATTCTCATACAGATTTGCCACGCCACAAATTTGCGCTACCTCTATGAAGTCCTTACCCGCTATTTTTCTCGGAGATCCAGTTCCATCAACCTTTTCATGATGCTGATAGGCAATGTGTGCTGATACAATACTCATTTGACTAACAAAACGCAAATGATTAAATCCGCTCTCACTATGCTTGTCATAGTCTCGTGTCAGCATCTTACCAACGTCATGAAGCAGGGCTCCAACCGCTAGGTCCTTAAGACGAATGTCACTATAACCTAATTTTTTAGCAGTTAATAAAGATAGGATTGCTACGTTAACAGAATGCGCATAAAGATGTAACTCTTTGGCAATCGCTCCAGATGGAATCAAGACAAGCATTACTCGGCCCTTCACTTCATTCGTAAGCTTCTTTGCCACCTCTTGAATTTTCCTTATATCCGCTTTTTTATTATCCCGAACAAGTTCATGATATTCTTGTACATCCTTTATTGCTTCCGTCCAAGTCGGCATATCTAACATATCATCTAATTCTATACCCTTGGACACTTCATCCTCCACAAAAATATAACTAATACCAAGATCAAGGAGACGATCCTTGATCTTAGGATCAATAGTTCTTCCTGCTGTTAATAATATCCTTCTCTTAGAATCATATATTGGCTGTCCTAATACCATTGTCCGATAGTTATAGTCAGTCATTTTAATCAACCGCAACTCTTTCCCCTCCATACAATAAACCACTAGAAGCAAAATGGTTATCCCGAGTGGATAACCAAAAATTCTATGGAAACCGGGCTATCCTAGTCAATATAAATCAACCTTAGACCCCTAGCTTTGCGTCCTATTTTTTCAAATAGTTTGCCTTTAGCATACCTATTATTCTAATAATCATACTGTATCTACTTGTACTATTCAAATGCAAAACACTATCCAAAATTATACAGGCGTACTAGTCGTCAATTTAATCTTATCCACTTCTTTGTTAATACTAGCCATTTTTTCATCTAGTTCACAGACTGTATCTGCTGCTAATTTCAACTCATTTTTCAGAACATCCGGGATATCCTGGTCAAATTTATAAAAAATTTTGTGCTCCAGACTTGCCCACGTATCCATGGCAATCGTACGAATTTGAATTTCAACCTTTACTAGTTCTGTTGATGCCGCAAGAAAAACAGGCACCTCCAAAATCAAATGAAAGCTACGGTAACCATTAGGTTTTGGATTTCTTATATAATCTTTTACTGAAATAACTTTAATATCATCCTGTGAACTAATTAATTCATAGATCTTATAAATATCCGAAACAAAGGAACACGTGATCCGAATTCCAGCAATATCATTCACATTTTCACGTGCATTAGCAAGTGTAATTGGTAACTCTTTTCGCTTTAACTTTTTAATAATTCCCTCAGGTGTTTTTATTCGTGATTTAATATGTTCGATTGGATTATGGTTATGAATGAATTGAAATTCCTCATTTAAAATGTTTAATTTCGTATTTATTTCATCTAATGCAAATTTATAGATTAACAAACCATTTTTCCATTCATTAAATTGTTCTTCCATTTTACTCATACAACTTCACCCTTCTAAGAAAACTAACCTTCAATTAGTATATCACCAAGTGACGAGAATGGGATGTCCATTTATAAAGTTCCTTATTTTGTCACGATAAGATAAAAAACATCCTCATAGACTTGTAGTGTCTAGAGGATGTTAACTTAATTTTTCTGTGCTGTTTTCTGTTCTTTCGTTGTTATTCTGTATTGCTTTTTAGCAAACAAAATTCCTAATTCATGGTGCTCTCCTTGATAAAGTGCACGCTGCGCAAACCGGATTTCTCCACGCTCATCTCGAATATCAAGTTTACAATAGGCACTATTTGCTTGCAGTGCTTCATAAAATTGCTGCTCGTTTGCTACGCGGATTCCATTTACTTTAAGAATTTTTTCTCCAACGGATAATTTCAAACTTTCTGCAGGTGTTCCCGGGATAACTCCTAGAACTAGTAATCCTGTTTGATCCGGACTAAAGAATGGCTGGTTTTGCTGATCTTTCGAGCGGAAATGAAAAGACAGCCACTCTCTTCCAATTAACGCAACAATCACACTGATTAACGTAAAGATTGGTAGGTAATAACCAATAATAGATAATGCAATTGTAGCAAGTCCTAAAATTAATAAGGATTGTCCTAATGCGCGGGTAACCTTAATTGGTAAGGCACCTTTTGCTACATGTTCAAATCCAATAACTATAGGAATCAGAAGTATGCCATAGCTTTCCCCGTTAATCGAAAACATTGGCCACCAGTCAGCAAAAGGTGTAATTAACCCACTAGGCACTAAACCAAAGAAGGGGATCATCGTAATCTTCTTTAACCGGTGTTGTCCAACCCATTTACCTCTATTTCCCTTAACCAGCTCTGGAAATGTTTCTCTCTTCCTTATTTGTAGTACAAGAACAGCTTCCACCATAATCATTAAACCTAACAAGGTAGTAAAGCTAACAAATTCTACGTTCTTAAAATTTTCTTGCCACTCAGAAGGGAGCACATTGTCTAGTACCGATGGAAAAATTAATAATAATAAATAAGTAAATCCAAATGAATAAGCAGCAGATAACCATGAGAAACGACCTGAAACACTTAATAAAATAGTAACAAGTGATAAAAGTGCTATTACCGTGTAATCAAACGTTACTCCTAATCCTACAGCTAGTACAGATAGGATGGCTCCACTAATTAATGATACTGGCCAAGTATAAGCAGCCTCATAATAGACATCAAATATTTTTGTACCGAAGTTCTTTCTTTCATTCTTAATTCGTGATAGCGAAACAAGAAAGGTAAGTATGAAGAACCAATAAAACAGGGGATTTAAAAATAGTTTCCCGACTCCTTTTGCAAACTCTATTAACCAATCTGACATCCGCTATTACCCCTTCCAACAACATCAAAACCTGTATGTAATTAATTCGATAACTATCGCAATTTTCCTTCTTCTATTAGCATACCATAAAAACAAATAATCCGTGGGAAGCCCACGGATTATTTCTGTTGGTTATTGGAATAAAACCTCTAACGCTTTTTCCATTTGATTATCATTTTCACCATTAGTTATTTTTTCAACTACACTTGCTTGTAGCTTTTCCGCTGTTTGCTTATTAATCTCACCTGTTACGTCTATTCCTTGATCAGATTGATAGCTTTTAACTGCTTCTACTGTTTCTTTGCTAAAGAATCCATCTTCTCTTCCAGGATCATAGCCTAAGCCATTTAACATTACTTGAGCATTAGCTATTTTATCATTCGATTGGTTGTATGTTAGCGGCTCTTTTATTTGGATTGGATTTGTATAATAATACTCAGGTTGTTTAACTTTTACAGTAGGCTCTACACCTTTTTTATGGATCCAGTTACCATCTGGAGACAACCATTTAAACAGAGTTAATTTAATGGTACTTCCATCTCCCATTGGAACAGTTTGTTGTACAGTTCCTTTACCAAAACTGGTTGTTCCAACAACATCATATCCGCCAGCTTCCTTCATAGAAACGGCTAATATTTCTGAAGCTGAGGCACTACCTTCATTTATTAATACGCTCACAGGGTAATCCTTTGCTTCCTTCAATTCTGAGAAGTAGCGAGACTTTTTCCCATCACGATCTTCAATTTGTAAGTATGGACTATCTTTTGGTATAAAGTTCTTCAAAATCTCCTCGACAGCTGGCAATAATCCACCTGGGTTACCACGAACGTCAATTACTAAGCCTTCGATTCCCGCTTCTTCTAATTTAGTTAGCTCTTCATGGAATCGTTCAGCTGTTTTTTCTGAGAACGATGTGATTTCAATGATACCAGCTTTCTTCCCATCGATTTCTTTCGTTTCAGAATAGACTGTTTCTAATGGAATATCATCACGAATTAAATCTATCGTTAATAAATCTTCCACACCCGGACGCTGTATTTCTAGCGTCACTTTAGTTCCTTGTTCCCCACGTATTTTCGAAACTGCATCATATAAATCTAATCCTTCAACACTTTCCCCATTAACCGTTAGAATTTGATCATTTGGTTTTAAGCCTGCGTCTTCAGCTGGTGAATCTTTAATTGGTGCGATGATCGTAACTTTTCCTTCAACCATGCTTACCTCGGCACCAATACCTTCAAACGAGGATTCAATTTGATGATTAAACTCCTCAACAGTTTCCTTATCCATATAAACACTGTATGGGTCCTCTAACGTATTGAGCATTCCCTGCACGGCACCTTCAATAAGTTCTTTGTCTTCAATTTTCTCCACATAATTACCTTTGATAAGCTCATATGCTTTAATTACTTTTTGCATATCCTGCATTTTACTTAAAAGTTGCTTTTGCTCATCATTAGATAAATCTAGAAATTGACTTTCTTCGGTAGTTAAATCTGCATTACCAGAAGAAATTTCTGATTGTCCATCTTCTGACTGTGCAAGTTGCACACCAACATAAGAACCACCAGCCCCTAATAGTAGTGCAGCGACCAATAGTATTACTATGTAACGCTTTTTCAAGTTCATGGTTTCACCTCTACGAATTTAATTCTGTTTTATGTATCGATTATGCCACAAAAAGGCACCACAACATAATCGTGCGATGCCCTTTGATAATTTAGTTTATGCAATACTTGTCCAAAACATGTTTATTTTTAATTAAGGTAAGAAAGGTAATGGGTTTATTCCACCGTGGTAGCTCCATCCACCGTTGTGTACTTCAAAGTGTAAATGGTTTCCAAATGAATTACCTGTGTTACCTACCCCACCAATCTGTGTACCTTGTGAGACTGATTGCCCATATGATACAGACGGTCTACTTACCATGTGCGCATATACGGTTGTTTTATTTAAGCTTGCATGGTAAATGTAAACTACATTACCGTAACTAGACGAATACTCGGATCTCGTAACCACACCGTCAGCAACAGCGTATATCGGTGTACCAGCACCAGCTGCAAAGTCAAGACCATAATGGTATCCTAAACTTCTACTACCAAAGTGCGAACTAATATATCCAGACGTTGGTCGGATAAACGAACTACTTCCTCCAGTAGAAGTTGATGGAGTAGTTGATGTACCATTATTGGCAGATGATTGTTCTTTTGCTAATTGCTCGACGCGTTCTTTTTCTTTCTTAGCATCTTGGATAGCTTTATCAATAATTGCCTGTTGATTTGCTAATACGCGTCGTTCTTCTTCCATAGATATTTTATATTCTTCTAGATGCTGTTCCTCTTCTTTTAATTCTGATTTCAACGATTGTTTACTAGACAATTGTTGGTTTAATGATGCTTGTAAATTGCTTAACTCTTGCTTTTGTGTTTCAAGAGATGCTTTCTTACTTACCAATCCTTCACGGTTAGCTTCTAAGGACGCTTGCTTATCCTCTAACTCCTTTTGATTGGATTCTAAACTTTCTTTATCCTTCTTTTGTGATTCCATTATTTCTTTATCTTGATCCATGATCTTATTAACAGCTGTAGCTCTATTTATAAAATCACCGAAACTTGAAGCACCCATCAGCACCTCAAAATAAGAGAGGTCTCCACCACTTTTTTGAATCGCACGAAGTCTATTTTTTAGTAACTCTTCACGCTCTTCTATACGCTCTTTTACTTTCTTTATTTCTTCTTTAAGCGCAACAATATCCTCTTCTGTATCTTTGATTTCTGTTTCTGTCTTTTTAATTTCACTTTCTGTAGCCGCTATTTCAGTTTCTTTTGCAGCCACCTTGTTTTGTGTAACTTCTAGTTGATTATCTATTTGGTTAATCTCACTTGTTACCTCTTCTTGCTTTTCTTTATTCTTTTCAATTTTTTCAGCAGTTTCATTTGCTTTATTAGTTATGCTGTTTTTCTGTTGGCTAATATCACTTTTCTCTTCTTTTAGCTCATTGATTTTTTGATTAAGGGATCCAACCCCTTCTGCCGACACATGTTGTGAAACTGGCAGGATGGAAGTAACAACCAAAGTAGAGATTGCTAGATAAGTTAAGGTCTTCTTCATCGTTTATCTTCCCCTTCCCCTCTTATATCTTACAAATTAACTAGTAATTACACTTTTAGGAACTTGCGGACACTCATTACACTACCCCAAACTCCGATCGATGCTCCTATTAATAGAATAATAAGAGAGATCTGCCAGGCAAATGGACTAAACGGTAATAGTTCCACAAAATTAAATTGTTTAAAGGCACTTACATTTTCACTAATATAGTAGTAACCTGTGACGATTACTGCGATAGGTACGATACTCCCTAGTACACCTAATAGCATTCCTTCCACGAAAAACGGCCAGCGAATAAATCCGTTCGTTGCACCGACAAGCTTCATAATGCCAATTTCTCTTTTTCTTGCCATGATTGTAATTTTAATTGTATTTGAAATTAGGAAGATCGCGGTAAATATTAATCCGATAATAAGGGCCAGGCCGATATTTCGGGCTAATTGATTAAATTTGAACAAGTTTTGAACAGCCTCTTGGCCAAACGTAACATTCTCGATATTGTCGATTTTCTTAATCTTTTTAGCAATCGACTCTGTATCAAGAGGATCTGTTGCTTTTATGATATAGGCATGGTTTAATGGGTTGTCCTGTTCATAAAGCTCCCAAACTTCCCCTTCTTCTCCCATACTCTTAACCAAATCTGCTAATTCTTCTTCTTTAGTAGAAAATTCAACACTAGACACTTCCGGAATCTTGTTAATCGCTTCTCCAACCGCTTCTATCTCGGCATCATCAGCAGTTAAATCGACTAATGCTTTTATTTGGACATCCTCTTCTAGTTTGTCCGCAATATGATTTAGGTTGAACATCAAGACTAAAAATGCACCTACCAAGATAAGTGTTGTCGTAACAGCACCCACAGATGCAATTGTCATCCAGCTATTACGAAGGATGTTCTTAGCACCTTCTCTAAAATGCCTTTTCAATGTTCTAAATTTCATAGCCGTATTCACCTCGATGCTCATCACGTGCAATTAAGCCATCTTCAATGGCAATAACACGTTTTTTAATTGTGTTTACTATCTCTTTACTATGAGTAGCCATGATAATCGTTGTCCCACTTGCATTTATTTCTTCTAGTATTCTCATGATTTCCCAAGATGTATCGGGATCAAGGTTACCTGTAGGTTCATCCGCAATTAATAACGAAGGATGATTGACGATAGCTCTAGCAATAGCAACACGCTGCTGCTCTCCTCCAGACAATTCGTCAGGTATAAATCGAGCTTTATTCTTTAACCCTACTTGATCCAACACTTCCATTACACGCTTCCGCATCGCTTTTGGGCTTTCTTCAATTACCTCTAAAGCAAAAGCTACATTTTCATAGACTGTAAAGTTTGGTAGAAGTTTAAAATCCTGAAAGACAACACCAATGTCTCTTCGAAGGTAAGGTACATCTTTCCACTTCATGGTTAGAAGATCTTTATTGTTAACGTTGATGGAACCTTTGGAAGGCTTCTCTTCTCTGAATATTAACTTGATAAACGTTGATTTACCAGCACCACTTGGGCCAACTACATAGACAAACTCGCCTTGTTCTATCATGACGTCAATACCATTTAAAGCCGTCACGCCGTTCGGGTATGTCTTGTAAACTCCCTGCATTTCTATCATATATTAATCACCTTTTTAATTTAATTAGTAAAAAACAATTTTATCTTTTCAATGAATATTATCTCGCAACAAATGTCGAAATTAGCAAGTCCTATTTATTATAACATCTAATTTCAATTTTTTTAGACATATTTTTATTACATTTGTATTTCAAACGCTACTAATTTTTAGCATAATTCTATCTTTTTTGTAAAAGTGTCTTGTTTCTTCAAAATAAAAAAGAACCCATTCTCCTATATTAAGAGATAGGTCCTATGTCCGGTAGACTATTTAATTAGTTATGACGTTTTGAAACCTTCACCTAGTACTTCGGTTGCGTTCATGGCAACCACAAATGCTTTGGCATCCACATGTCTGACAATCTGTTTCACTTTGCTAAATTCGTTTTGCGCGACAACACACATTAGTACTTTTCTTTCTTCGTCCGTATATCCTCCCGTACCATTTAGAACGGTAACACCTCGGTCAATATCATCTAGCAAGACTCGGCGCACTTCTTCAACCTGATCGGTTATAATCATCACATTTTTGGATGTGTTCAAACCAACCTGCACAAAGTCTATCGTTCTGCTAGTTACAAACAGGGCAATTAAGGCATATAATCCTTGTTCCACAGAAAATACAAGCGTTGCCGTCAAGACGATCATTCCATCAAATAAGGCAACACAGACGCCTAGTGGCAGTGGGAAAAATTTATGAAAGATTTGAGCTGCCAAATCAATCCCACCAGTGGAAGCTTTACCACGGAAAACAATTCCTAACCCTAATCCAACACCCATACCACCAAAGATTGCTCCCAGTAATGGATCCGGAGTAGCTGTTGCCCATTCCTTTGTCAAAAAAACAAACAGCGGTAACACAATCGTCCCGACCAATGATTTCAAACCAAAATTTTTCCCGAGCACAAGGACTCCGGTGATAAATAGCGGGATATTAATGAGCCATTGTACAAGCGAAGGCTCCCATCCAAACAAGGATTTTGTTATCGTACTGATCCCAGCAACACCACCTGATGCTATTTCATGTGGCAAAAGAAATACGTTAAATGCTGTTGCAACGAAAAAAGAACCAATAAAAATAAGTGTATATTCAATTATATTAACCAATACACGCGGCATCGGCTCACGTCTATATTTAGTCATCATCACTTAAACACCTCTGTTGTTAAAACTTTTAAGCTCGTAATCAATTCCATGATTTCAACCTTATGGAGTATAACACGCATAGAAGCCTATCACAACAGTGTTTAGCACTGTATTGTAATGGAGTGACAGAGGGATGGAGCGATGTTTTTATACTATAATGATGTGATTCGATGTTTTTGTGAGGATGAAAAGGAGATATGTTCCACTTTGATGGATTTATGTGCCAGTTTGTGATGGATATGTGCCACTTCTAGGAACTTATATGCCATAACATCTCAGATATGTGCCACCTACACCATATCGAACAAAAAAGACCAGATCCATTTAATCTTGACCTGGTCACTACCTCTCCACCATCGGGAATTTAATTTTTATTTCCATCAATTCAGCTTCATATTTATATTCTAAATGACCCATGTTGCTAGTGACGATCTCATGAATGATATATGTACCTAATCCTTCGTGGTGCTCCTGTTTCGAAGTTAGATCGAACCGTTTAAATAAGTTGTCTGCAATTTCGTTAGGTAACGGTAATGTTGTGTTAGTGAGTTCTAAAATATATAAACCTCTATGTATCGACGTATGTAATTGAACTTGTTTATTCGAATGCTCGCTAGCTGCCTCAATTGCATTTGTTAGCAAGTTCGACAATAAACTGACCTGGTCCACAGTTGGGATAGGCAATTGCGAGATTGGTGCATCTAGCTGATATGACACTTCTGAACCAACGTGTTCCGCTTGCTTTTGGTAGGTTAATAAGACCGACGCTGCATGGCCTTCCTCCCCTTTTACCGCAGAATTGACAAGCTGATACTGTTTAATTAAAGCAGCCAGGTATTCCTTTCCTTCATCAAATCTTGACTCCGAAACTAGAAAATCAATCCTACTAACATGTCCCATGAAATCGTGGCGCTGAGCACGAACAACACGGAAAGAATCATCCATCGTCGCTACCTTTTCCATTAAAGTCTCTAACTTTTTTTGATTACTAATTTTTTCAGCAATCACCTTAGAAATGCTTATAAATAGTAGGGTCATTATTAAGGAAACAATAACGTTAACTATTAAATTATGTATTACAAACAAGCTACTACATAACAGCTGAATCAATAGATACGTATATAGTAACCACATTTGCTTAGCCCACTTTTCCGATTGGAGATACAATTTATACGTGATCACCAAACCAACTATAAATATAATAGCGGTAACAGCTGATCGACTAATACTATCTAACCCAACTACAATCGATATCAGTAAAAAGAGGAAAATATGAAAATAATAAAAAGTTCTACTATACAATAAAATTACTCCTTTACAAACCTAGTAAAACTGTTGTTGGTAGGTTTCTAGATTCGCTTTTGTAATCATCGCTGTTTTGTTCGTCTGTTGAAAATGAACAAGATAAGAATGCTTGGAATAGATCGTGAAGTTCTTTATATACTGCACGTTAATAATAAACCCCTTATGGGAACGTATGAAATATTGCTTATTTAATTGTTTTTCCAATTGAACTAGCGATTGGTATGTTTCAAGCTCCTGCGCGAGTGTGACAATCGTTGTAGATCTCCCAGTGCGTTCAATAAAAACAATGTCCTTCTTGTTAATCATATGTATTTCACTTTGCTGTTTCAGCATCAACTTCTCTGAGCTAGTTACCTCTGTTTGCTTTTGTTCAAATCGACCAATCCCTTTTATCAAACGCTCCTTAGAATATGGTTTTAAAATGTAATCAAGCACATCCAGCTCGAACGCATGAACAGCGTAGGCGCTATAGCCTGTTACAAAAATCACTTTAACATCCAATCCATATGTATTTATAAAGTCTGCTAGCTCGTAGCCTGATAAACTAGGCATTTCAATATCTGAGACTAATAAATCTATCTCATCTTTTTTGAGAAGTTCATAAGCCTCTTCAGACTTAGTTGTTGCAAACACAATTTCCACATCTTCTTGTTTGCCAAGAATCAGTTGTAGCTTTTCTAAATCATATACTTGGTCGTCCACTAAACCTACCTTTATCATCCTATCACTCGATCCATCTGTCTTTATTTCTTTTATTGTAACATGGATTAGCAAAAAAATAGACGTTTTGTGACATCATAAGGACGCTTCATGACATACCTACTGACACCCTGTTATTTTTCGCTTATAACTAAGATAACAACTTTAGCACGAGGAGGTCTTTACATGATCCAAATAGATCAAGTAACACGCGTATTTAAAGAAAAGAAAAAGACGGTAACTGCAGTTAATAACGTTTCCTTTTCAATTGAAAAAGGAGAGGTAATCGGATTATTAGGAGAAAACGGGGCAGGGAAAACAACCTTGCTACGAATGATAGCTGGCATTTTAGAGCCAACTTCTGGTGGGATTTCAATAAACAATTTAGATGTACAAAAAAATCCGACTGAAATCAAAAAGACAATAGGTGTTTTGTTCGGTAGTGAAACAGGGTTATACGATCGCCTCACTGCACGGGAAAACCTCCAATATTTTGCTAGGTTATACGGACTAAGTCGCCACCATACGGAAAATCAAATTGAACTGTTAGCTACACGATTTGGTATGAAGGATTATTTAGACCGACGTGTTGGGGGTTTTTCGAAAGGGATGAGGCAAAAAGTAGCCATTGCTAGGACATTAATTCATGACCCACAAGTGATTTTGTTAGATGAACCAACAACTGGTTTAGATATTACATCTGCAAATATGTTTCGTGAGTTTATTCACCATTTGCAAAACGAAGGCAAAACAATCATTTTTTCAAGCCACATTATGGAAGAAGTACAGCAACTTTGCGAAGCGATTGTTATGATTCACAAAGGTAATGTTGTGTATAACGGCACACTTCAAAACCTTTACAAAGAAGAAGAAACAGACAATCTCAATTATATCTTCATGTCCAAAATCGTTAGGGGGAATAGCATTGATTAAACATATTTATTTCAAAGAACTGAAAGACGCTTTTCGTGATAAAAAAACATTATGGCTCAGTATCGTCATTCCAATCCTTTTCAATATTGCGCTCGTTTATTTTATGGATAACTTTATGTTTAGTGTAGATAACGAAGAAGTTATTGATGTTTCGATTAATAGTAATGCAGATGAGGAAGTTGTCAGTTGGTTAGAAGAACTTGAATCTATAAAATTTATTTCAAGTGAAAACCCAGTGGAAGAAGTAACAGATGGTAATACATCACTAGCAGTTGTCGTAGCAGATAATTTCACAGAAGCTCTAGCAACTAATGAAAAACCGGTTATTGAATTACATGGAGACCCAATAAGCACGAAAGCTAGCACAGTTATGGATAAAATTACTGTCTTGCTTTCTAGTAAAAAGGAAATATTAGTCGGAAATACACTACAGGAACAAGGGGTAGACGTTAGCAGCTTAGAACCTTTCACTATCAATCAGTTAAGTCTATCACCAGAAGACGACGCTACCTCTAGCTATATGGTATCGATTTTTGCTCAATTAATCATCGTGCTCGCAGTAATTATGGGTGGCCTCCCAGCATCTACTGATCTGTTTGCAGGAGAGAAAGAACGGAAAACGATGGAAGCCTTGATTATGACACCAGTCAAGCGCATTAACATTGTAACAGGAAAATGGTTAACGATTTCTACATTAGGTGCCATGAGTGGCGTATTCTCTGTCATCACCTTCGTCGTTTTCGTACAGCTATTTACCACTCAAATGAAAAGTGCCATGCAGTTAGACCAGAATTTACCGTTTTTCGTTACTAGCCTATGTATCGGGATCTTCTCATTCGCCTTTTTAATCGCAGCGATCGAAATGTTGCTCAGCATGATAGCCAAAACGGTCAAAGAAGCGCAAAACTACTTGTCACCTATTTCGATGCTTGGCATGGTACCATACTTCATATTACTAATGGTATCACCACACGAATTAACAAACTTGCACTTTCTCGTACCGATTGTAAACATATTCGCCTTAATAAAACAATTAATCGCAGGTATTTATGAAATATCCAGCATTGTCATGGTACTTGGAAGTTCAGCAGTGTTCATCCTATTAATTTTCACAGCCGCTACATTTATGTTTAAGAAGAGTAAATGGGTGCTAGGAGATTCTTAAAATAATTTTTCAGAGGGTGTTTACGAATGAAGAAAATGAGTATGTGCTTTCCAGTTGGTGCAACGATTATTGTCACTATGATTTTACTTCGTCAATTTGAAGTGCACCTACCTGATTTCGTAATGGGATTAGGCTACGGAGTTGGTATTGCACTTGAGCTAATTGGTG
The DNA here is from genome assembly GCF_014280935.1 of Aquibacillus kalidii. Classification (GTDB taxonomy): domain Bacteria; phylum Bacillota; class Bacilli; order Bacillales; family Amphibacillaceae; genus Aquibacillus_D; species Aquibacillus_D kalidii. The sequence continues at coordinate 53,064 of NZ_JACLZI010000066.1, read as the reverse complement.
TCTATTCGATGAATAATGATACGTCTAAATGGAGACAGTTTAACTTAAATTTGTTCGGTAGATGATCTTTTTATGGAGAGCTTCCTGTGTGGGAGCTCTTTTTAATTTGTAGCTGTTTGCAGCGTACATAATATTAGGCGTGAGTTAGGTTATGTGCCAGTATTGTTTATATATGTGCCACTTTGTATGAGTTATGTGCCACTATTCAGGAGTTATGTGCCACTTCCAAGCATTTATGTGCCAAACGAGAGAGGTTATGTGCCAACAGTACAAAATCATCCTGCCAACAGTAATTCAGCATACAAAAAAGAAGCTCTCTCATCTAAGAAAGAGCCTCTTCCAAAATAATTAATCCATTCTAGAGCGCAAGTATGCATCGATAAACGGGTCAAGGTCACCATCCATCACGCCATTTGTGTTCCCTACTTCATGATTGGTCCGGTGATCTTTAACCATGGAATATGGGTGGAACACGTAGGAACGGATTTGGCTGCCCCATCCGATTTCTTTCTGCTCACCACGGATGTCGTTTAGTTCTTGTTGTTGCCTTTCAATTTCTAATTGGTATAGCTTTGCTTTTAACATTTTCATTGCTTGTTCGCGGTTCTTGATTTGGGAACGTTCTGATTGACACGTTACAACCGTGTTTGTTGGTATGTGTGTAATCCGCACTGCTGAGTCAGTCGTATTAACGTGCTGACCACCTGCACCACTAGAGCGGTACGTATCAATTTTCAGATCCTCAGTTCTAACCTCAATGTCGATATCATCATCAAGCTCTGGCATAACCTCACAAGATACGAAGGAAGTATGTCTACGGCCTGAAGAATCAAATGGTGAAATACGAACTAAACGGTGGACACCTTTTTCCGCCTTCAAATAGCCATAAGCATTATGACCTTTAATCATCAGTGTAACACTCTTCACACCTGCTTCTTCACCAGGGAGATAGTCCATTGTTTCCACTTTAAAGTTCTTTTTCTCAGCCCAGCGCGTGTACATACGCAATAACATGCTTGCCCAGTCTTGGGATTCTGTACCACCAGCACCAGGGTGCAATTCTAAGATAGCATTATTTTTGTCATATGGTTCGCTTAACAGCATAAATAATTCGAATCTGTTTAAAGCCTCTGTTAGTTCCGTGACCTCCGACTCCAATTCTTCGCGTAAATCAGCGTCATCTTCTTCCTTTACAAGCTCATAGGAAACCTCTAGATTCTCAAGGTTCTCTTCATGCTTATCAAAGGTTTGAACCAAATCTTTTAATCCATTTACTTCTCCGATAACCTTTTGAGCACCTTGTTGATCATCCCAAAAGTCAGGCTCTGTCATTAGTTCTTCTAGCTCAGCAATTCGGGCTCTCTTCTCATCTAAGTCAAAGAGACCCCCTAAAGTCCGCTAAACGTTTAGCCATTTTATCTAAATCTTGTCGTATTTCTACTAATTCCATATTATCCACCTCAACTATAATGTATAAAAAGTCGGAAGACACCTCCATATAGGAAGTGCCTTTCCTCTTAACCTCTATAAGCCTTAACGCCCATGACAGTGCTTATACTTCTTACCGCTGCCACATGGACACGGCTCATTACGCCCAACACTTTCTGCTTTCACGTAAGGGCGTTTCACCTTTTTCTTTTCACTCGCTTGGTCGCCAGATACTGCTTGCGTATCCTTCACAACTTCTTCACGTTGTAAGTTTTCACGAATCTGTGCTTTCATAACGTATCTAGCAACATCTTCGTTAATTGATTCGATCATTTGCTCAAACATCGCGAAACCTTCCATTTGGTACTCACGAAGCGGATCGTTTTGTCCATATGCTCGTAAGTGAATACCTTGGCGGAGCTGATCCATTTGGTCAATATGATCCATCCACTTCGTATCAACTGTACGAAGCACAATAACTTTTTCAAATTCACGCATTTGCTCTGGAGTAAGCTCTTCCTCTTTTTGATCGTATTTCACTTTAATTTTCTCCATGATTGAATCGATCATTTCCTGAGGATCCTTACCTTTCAGATCAGCTTCTCCAATTTGATCAGCATCTAAAAGGTTAGCATGAAGATACTCCAATAGACCAGTGATGTTCCATTCTTGTTCATCGTCATCTGCAGTAAAGGAATGTACCGTATTCTCAACTGTAGACTGGATCATTTTTTCAATAATTTCACGTAGGTTATCGGAATCAATAACATCAAAACGTTGTTTATAAATAACTTCACGCTGCTGACGTAACACATCATCATAAGAAAGAACAGTTTTACGAGCATCGAAGTTATTTCCTTCTACTCGTTTTTGAGCGGATTCAACAGCTCTTGAAACCATCTTACTTTCGATCGGTTGAGTATCATCCATCCCTAAACGTTCCATCATGGCTTTCATATTGTCAGAACCGAAACGGCGCATTAGCTCATCTTCCATAGAAAGATAGAACTGTGTAACACCAGGGTCCCCTTGACGACCAGAACGACCACGTAACTGATTATCAATACGGCGAGATTCATGACGCTCTGTACCAATTACCGCTAAACCACCAAGTTCTTTTACACCTTCACCTAGTTTAATATCCGTACCACGACCAGCCATGTTTGTTGCAATGGTTACGGCACCAGGTTGTCCAGCATTTTCAATAATTTCTGCTTCGCGATAGTGATTTTTCGCATTTAAAACGTTATGCTTTACGCCAGCTTTTTTCAATAGCTGAGATATTAATTCAGAAGTTTCAACCGCTACCGTACCAACCAATACTGGTTGTCCTTTTTGATAACGAGTTTTAATTTCCTCAACAACAGCTCTAAACTTGCCTTCCATTGACTTATAAATTAAATCCGCTTTATCGTCACGAACGATCGGGCGGTTCGTTGGAATAGCAATAACGTCCATGTTATAAATATTACGGAATTCCTCTTCCTCCGTTTTTGCCGTACCAGTCATCCCAGCAAGCTTTTCATACATACGGAAAAAGTTTTGGAACGTAATCGATGCTAACGTCATACTTTCATTCTGGATCTGTAATCCCTCTTTAGCTTCGATTGCTTGGTGAAGCCCATCACTATAACGACGACCTTTCATTAGACGTCCAGTAAATTGGTCAACAATGACTACTTGATCTTCTTCCACCACATAATCTGTATCACGTTGCATGGATACATGTGCTTTTAGTGCTTGGTTAATATGGTGAGTTAGTGTCACGTTATTTAAATCATAAAGGTTTTCAATTCCGAAGAAACGCTCTGCCTTATTGATACCTTCTTCCGTTAATTGAACACCTTTGGATTTCACATCATACGTGTAATCATCTTCATCTTTTAACGTACGCACAAATGAATTAGCGTGTTGATACAGACTGGCTGATTTTGATGCAGATCCAGAAATAATCAATGGTGTTCTTGCTTCATCAATTAAAATGGAGTCAACCTCATCGATAATCGCAAAATGCAACGGACGCTGTACCATTTGCTCTTTATAAAGCACCATGTTATCACGAAGGTAGTCAAACCCATATTCGTTGTTTGTACCATACGTAATGTCAGCTAGATACGCTTCTCGCTTTTGTTCTTTTGTCATGCTATTCGCGTTAAAACCAACCGTTAGGCCAAGAAATTCATAAAGTTGTCCCATTTCACGAGAGTCACGTTCAGCCAAATAATCGTTCACTGTAATAACGTGAACACCTTTACCAGTCAATGCATTTAAGTAAGCTGGCATAGTAGACGCTAATGTTTTACCTTCCCCAGTTTTCATCTCAGCTATGTTACCTTCGTGCATCGCAACAGCACCTTGAATCTGTACAGGGAATGGACGCATATTTAGAACTCTTTTCGCCCCTTCACGAACAACAGCGTATGCCTCAACCATTAAATCATCAAGACTTTCACCATCTTGATATCGCTTTTTAAGTTCCTCTGTTTTAGCTCTTAAACCATCGTCCGTTAGCTTTTCAAACTCTGGTTCTAGCGCTTCAATTTCGTCAACTACTTTTTGCAACCTGCTTAGTTGGCGTTGGTTACCATCCCCGAAGACTTTCTTTAGTAATCCACGCATATAAACGCTCCTCTATTTAGTGAAAAATTTTTATTTAATTTAAGCTATATATTGCTATTAGTTAATTTTTAAATCCAAACTTAATAATAACACTAGCACCTTGCAAAGACAAGAATCCCGATATGTCCAAGTTGCGTACAAATAAGCAGCCCAGGGGATGAGCTACTTATTTGAGTGGGACGTATTCGTGGATAAAGGAGGTCTTGCTTCAGCAAATGTCGTGTGGGGTGAGCTGGAGGAATAAAGCACATGTCGCTCAAGACTAATTTGCCTTTGATTTATTTCATTTAATTTTCGATTATTAACAGCAAGTATGGCAAGTAACTGTGTAATGGTTTCCTCATGCTGTTCCAGTTTGCGACAAATAGATTGATAGGATTGCTCCTGATCTACTGACATAGAATACGCCCCCTTTTCGTTACTTACTTTATAGCATGTAAACGAAAAAGAAGCTAATCAGCATATGAGAAAAATGCTATGTAAGCTATATGTTAAAAATATGTTTTGATTATGTAAATTTACGTTTCCTGAAATTTTTTTATGATAAATTATATATTGTTGAAGTATTTGAAAAAAATTAGAGGAGACTCACTAGGAATCCCCTCTGTCTAACATCAATTTATTAGCTTGGCTCTATTAATCCATAACGACCATCACGGCGTTTGTACACTACATTCGTATTCCCAGAAACGGCGTTAGTAAATACGAAGAACTCGTGACCAAGCATATCCATTTGTAAAATTGCTTCTTCTGAATCCATTGGCTTTAAGTCGAATCGTTTATTACGAACGATTTCCATTTCACTTTCTTCGTCTTCTTCTACCGCTGTTTGGGCAGCCATTGCTTCTTTTTCTAATTCAGCAAAAACGTGCTTTGGTGCACCATTTTGACGGAACTTACGGTTAACTTTTGTTTTATATTTACGAATTTGACGTTCTAGCTTATCTACAACAAGGTCGATGGCAGCATATAGATCATTGTGATTCTCTTCGGCACGAAGTAATAAATTTGTCATCGGAATCGTAACCTCTATTTGTTGTTCATCGTTATAGACACTTATGTTCACGTTTACATCAGATGTTGGCGGAGTATCAAAATAACGCTCTAACTTCCCAATCTTCTTCTCAACGTAATCCTTAATGGCACTTGTAACCTCGACATTTTCACCACGGATGTTATATTTCATAAAAGTGTCCTCCTTTTTTTAACCTATGTATTTATATTCTAGGATACCCTTATAAAATCCTTCTTAAACAGGTAAATTTCTTTGTCGAATGTGGCGATTTTTTGTCTATTGATAAAATGGAATATAAAGTTTGATAAGTAATGAAAGTATTCATTTTTCAACGGTTAAAATAACCTTAAAAAATAGCAATCATTTAATCATTATCAAACACCTGTTCAAACAAATGGAAAGGCAATTGCAGCATTGGTATTAGGAATTTTATCTATTCTTATTCCTTATCTAGGTTTTTTCCTTGGAATTATTGGTATCGTTCTGGCAGCCAAAGCCCTTAAAGAAATTAGAAATTACAACCAAGGTGGCCGTGGTCTGGCGAATGCTAGTTTAACAACTAGCATTATTGGTACGTCATTTTATGCAATTCTAATACTCATGGTAGTTCTTAGTTTGGCTATGTTTGCAAGCATGTAACTAATAGATACAGTGAATCCCAGCTAGTTATTTTAGTTGGGATTTTTTATTTCACCTAACACTATACTATTATGATTTACTCCTAGCCAAATTTTGTTCACGCCTTGCCCTTCTCCCCTTATAGTTGACAACAATTATTCCAATCGCAACCATTGTTATCGCAGCGAAAATAAACAAGTTCAATTCCTCACCGGGAATAAAAATCGACGACAAAACAGCACCCGAGACAGGAACAATAAACTTGTACATACTAATCTCTCCGGCCTGATTGTATTTTAATAGAGAATACCAAAGTCCGAACGCAACTGCAGATAGAATGGCTGAGTAAACCAATAACCCTACTCCAAATGGGGTGAAAACGATCGCTCCATCGTTGATCTGTGGAACACCAATCAGTAGCAAAATGGACGCCCCCAAACTCAATTGCCAACCAGTAACAGCAAATGGATGAATACCTGTTGCAAGCTCCTTAGCCATGATTGTTGCAACCGCACTAGTGATTCCGGACAGGATCATATAGCCTTCCCCGTCCCACTGAAAATTTAATTGAAATTCTTGCCCCCAATTCGCAATCGCAATCCCTGAAAAGCCTGCGATCAATCCGACAGCTTTTTTCCAACTTAGACGATCATTTTTATAAAAATAATGGGCTAGGATTACCGTAAAAAACGTTCCACTAGAGGAAAGAATGGCTCCCTGCATACCAGATACTTTTGCTAGACCATTGTAGAAGAAAAAGTATTGTAGCGCAGTCTGGACTATCCCTAAGATTATTAATATCATAAACTGTCGACTTGTAACTAAAATCCTTTTCGGGCTAATAACTAATAGAAACGCTAGCACAAGAAGGCCAGCCAGTAAGAACCGGATCCCAGCAAAGACAATTTTCGCAATGATATCATCTGGACTCATTTGCAGCTCCTCATAGCTAACTTTTAATACTGGAAAGGCACTTCCCCACAGGATCGAGCAGAATACAGCTATCCCGATCACCGATATTTTATTTTTAAATAAACCTCTCAATTTATGTCATCTCCTGCTTGTTTTATATCAATAAGGTATATCGTATGTTATTGTGAAATTTTTAGCAAAGAAAGTGATTCAGAGCGTTGGAAAGAGTTAAAGGGGGGATATAAAGAAGCATGTGAAATTACTTCGAAAACCTACGATTCATTACTAACATCCTTACGATTAGTAACATATTGCACAATCATCCAAAGTAAGTTTAATAGAGCGATATAAGGGAGAGAAAAGAAGTACACAAAGAATATCCCACCTACCAATTCGGCCAGTATCCTACCAAACGAGTTTAGAATATATGCAAGAATCATTACTGCGAAAAATGGAAGTAGCGTAATAGCAAAATAAAATCCACTTAATTTGAGGAAAACGAGTCTTCTCGACTTTAATATCTTCGTTTGAATAGACGATCCCAACAGCATGGAAACAATCGTAACAAATGCAGCGAATATAAGCATTCCATCACCCTTTCTTACATATAGGTACTTACTATGGAAGAAGGTTACTAATAATTTTTTCTAGTAACCTTCTTATTTAACTTATTTATTTATTTATTTATTTATTTATAAGTCCAGCTATCCGATCAATAATCGTCTTCTCCCCATCCTTATCCCCATACCTAACTCTGTCATATTCTAGTTCCAACTCAGCCAGTAAAGCTTGCCGATCAGGGTACTCCTGTTCAAGCTGCCTAATCATTTCATGTGCAGTAGCGGAAAGGGAAAGCTTAGAACCAGATTTACTATGTTCCTTTATTAAATGCTTATAGATAAAGCGAACCTTTTCACGCGAGGATAAATTATCAAACTTTACCGGTCTTTTGTATATTCTTCCAAACATATTTTTAACCTTTTCTTGCCCCTGCTTACGCCACAAATTCCAGTCAAAACTGCTTTCCTTTTCATCAACATATTCGTTCTCTGTTTCAGTTTTGTTCCCCCTGCTAAATACTTGTTTAAATAAACCCCTAACAAAACGATACGCGGTAATTAACCACCCTCGGAAACGTTTTACAAAAACAGCCAACAATAAAAAAATAAATACAACTATGGCAAGGTAACCCGTCAAAATCATTAGCTTTTCCATCAAAATGGCAAAAAGGGATGGGTCATATTCTTCCGGTTGCATCATTAGAGGCTGTTGTGCTTGTTGCTTTGGTGTTTCAAGGGGTTCGGGTTCAGATTCGAATAGGGTAAGAAATCCGATTACTCCTTGAGCAACAGACTTAACAGCAACAAATAACGCGTGTTGAATCACTTGAAAATTAGTAATTACACCAATGACGAGAATCGTTACGATAAGGAAAACACGATTATTTCTCTTAATCTCACTACTAACGCGGGGCTGTTCTTTTTTCGATAGTGTTGCCGTTGCAAGGTGTTGGTCGTTAGATATAAACAAAGCCAGTATCAGTAGGACTACACCTAAAACCGTAACAGGACTTTGATAAGGTACCAATTTATCGACGTATTTAAATAAAAAGTAGCCTATAAAGTAGACAGGTATCCCTAACGACCACATATACACACTTGAAAAGAGCCTACCCCATTCGTTTTCTGCGTATAACAAAGCTCGATAAGCAACTACTAAACTGACGAGGCAACTAGCAGCTAATTCCAACCATGTTTCTTGAAAAAGATAAGTAAATACACCAACAACAGCAAGACCAAACAAAATAGGGATCCATCTAGGTTGATTCAAGAAAATCACACGGAAAGCTATTACGATCAGAAAGATAATGGCTATGCTAGATAACCAAATAACTAATGTTTGATCTGGTACAAAATAAACTGCAAGCCATAAGAATATTGGGAAAAGGACAATGTATTCGACTAATCCTTGAAGAAATTTCAATGCGATTACCTTTAACTTACTGCGCAATTTCTTCACCCACCTCTCCCATGTCATCTTGCAACTGAACCACTTCAACTGCATTTCCCATAGTTTCAAGTTGCCTAATTTTCACTTGCATCTTATCAGTTACAATCGCTGTTATGATAAGGATATCAGCATTCGTTCTTTCCTGATCAATGTCTTCTTGTAAAAAGCTAAAAAAGGTTCTACTTCGATCCATCTTTAGCTTTGCTATTGTGTCTAGCAAATAAGCTATTTGCCCATTACTACTGCTTGGTTCTATTCGAACAGACTCCTTGACCGGATCAGTCGAATTTGTAAATGGCTCTACAAAATAGGCATTACATCCGAAGCCGGTCTGGATGCCATTACTAATCGTGTGATTAGCAATCGATGCAGCATAGGATAATCCTCTTTCAATTACCGCTTCATTATAAATTGGTAAACGAAAATCCTCCGATAAATCAAAGTTAACGTAGATCATTAAATGATGGTCAGCCGTGAAATCTCGCTTATTGATTTGCAGTTGACCTGTTCGTGCCGTTGCTTTCCAATTGACTGCATTCATTGGATCACCATAAGCATATTCACGTACCCCAGCATATAAAAAGGGATCCTCAACGATCCACCTTCGAACCGTAATATCTCCTAGCCAACTGTGCGATGGAAGTGGAATCTCCTTGATTGGTACGATACGAGGATAGACCGTCATACTCGCCTTTGCTTCAACGGATTGAAACGTTTCCCCAAAACCAATCACATCTCCAGTAGCGATAGAGACAGTTTGCAATGGATAATATCCTCTTTTTACACATGTCAGCTTATGCCTTCTCGTAATTTTTTGAAATGGTAAAAGGGTAAACAATGTTCGATGAAACTGATCGTCTTCCTGATTCAAATTAGGATGAATTGTGCTTTTATGAAACACGAGATTCGGATTCATCTTTGACTCTAGTCGCAACCATGGTAGCGGAAGAAGTTTATGATTAGAAATACGATCAATCATCTCCACCTCTTCCCCTTCAAAGGCCGTTTCTTGACTGAAGGTTCGCGTATATTTGATACGATTTAGTCCCCATTTACTGTAGACAGCACCCTGAGCAAGCATAACCATTAGGGTAATAAAGATCGTCCAAGCAATACTCATTTTTCATTCCATTCCTTTGCAAGTTCCTCTTCTGTAGGTACCTGTACTTCGTTTAGGATCTTTGCTAAAATATCGTGTGCTTGATTTTGTTTCGTTCCAATTCGTTGATTTAGAACAAGTCGGTGCGCTAAAACAGGCTTAACCATTGCCTTTACATCATCTGGAATAACAAATTCACGCCCCTGAATCAACGCATAAACCTGAACGGCTTTTAATAAAGCCTGACTTCCACGCGGACTAACGCCTAACGCTAAATCAGAGTGGGATCTTGTTTGTTCAATAATATCCATCATGTAAGAAAGAATATCTTCACTTACCATTACTTGAGAATATAACTGTTGCATTTCGATGATCTCTTCTGAACTCAAAACTTGTTGAATATTCTCTAACGGATTTTTTTCTTTGAATCGTTTTAGGATGGAAATGCCTTCTTCTTTAGTTGGGTAGCCTATATTAATTTTTAATAAAAAGCGGTCCAGCTGTGCCTCTGGTAACGGAAAGGTTCCTTGGCTTTCTACAGGGTTTTGTGTCGCGATTACTAAAAATGGAGCTAATAGTTTACGAGTTTCACCATCAACCGTAACCTGTCTTTCCTCCATTGCTTCTAGCAAACTAGATTGCGTTCTCGGGGTAGCACGGTTTATCTCATCCGCTAAGAGTATATTTGAAAAAATCGGACCTTCTCGAAACTCAAATTCTCCTTTTTGCTGACTATAAAAATTAATCCCGGTAACATCTGAAGGAAGTAGGTCCGGAGTGAATTGTATGCGCTTAAATTTACTAGATAAAGATTTAGCAAGCGTCTTCGCCATCAGCGTTTTCCCTGTTCCAGGTACATCCTCTAATAAGACATGACCGGAAGAAATAAGTGCTACTAAAAGTAGGTCGATGGTGTCATTTTTACCGACGATAACTTGTTGGATGTTGGATTTTATTTTTTGGGATAAATGTTGGATTTGGTCTATTTTCATAAATGGTTAACCCCTTTCATATATTTACTGTTAAGTTCCATTATACAACCTATGCTCTCATTATCCCTACTATTTCCGTAAAAAAACCTGTTGCACGATAATATCAATCATCATACAACAGGTTACAAAGATTAATTCTTTTTATCAAGGTACATACCATCAAAAGAGGAAAGGTTTTGATATGGATTAACATACTTTTGATTGGAATTCTTTTGTTTCTTAGTGTTCTTTATATCTAACTTTATCTCTTCAAAAAAATCAGTCATTTTAACTTGGATTTGTTTGTCTAATGCGATAATAGAAGTTCCAATTTCTTTTTCTTCTTCAGTATATGTTTTGCTAAAATTAGAAGCTAGAGCTTCCCTTGCAGCAAGAATGGACGTTATCTTATCTATTTTTTCTTGCCTTTGATCTTTTGTAACTTTGGTATTTAACGTTTCTAATAAACTATTAGATAACTTATAATACTCTTCTACTTTTGACATTAAACTGAACCTTGCCCACTATACTGCCTTTGACGATTAATCTTAATCACTTGTTGCCAAGTATCACGAAATTCTGTTATTAACTCAGCAGCTTGGTCTAGTTTTTCCACATCATTTTTGATATTCGCTTCAACAAGTTGCCTCTTAATAAAATCATATAGTGGTAAAACTTGCTTAGATATTGCCACCTCTTGATCTAAAGTAATAGATAGTTCATCAATGATGTTTTGAGACTTTTGTATATTCGTATTCTTTTTCTCGTAATTGTTTTCTTCAATACCTTTCTTAGCCTGTTTAATAAATTTTAAACAGCCATTATACAGCATTAAAGTTAGATCTGCTGGGGAAGCAGTCATAACGGAATTGTTTTGATAAGTGTTATATGTTTGATTCATCATTAGTGTAATAGCTCCTCCTTTTTAAAATCCACCAAATTGATTGGAAAGATACATCGATTGGGAGTTAAATCGAGTCATGGCTTTTTCCATGGCCGTAAATTGACTCCAATATCTGTTTTCGATGGTAGCTAACCTTTGTTGAAAGTCATCAATTCTATCATCCAGATCATCTAATCGTTTTCCTAATGTATACTGCTGGTTAGTGGATGTACTTTTTCCTGCACGTTCCTCGATTGAAGTCATGGTTTTCTTAATGGATGCTTCTAATTTATAGACAAGTCCTTTATCTGAACCGGCTTCATTATTCGCGAATAACTTATAGACACTCTCAGGATCATTTCTTAGTGCATCTTTAAGCTTTTGCTCATCTTTTATCGTTAATATTCCGCTCTCTAGAAATTCTTTTGAAGTTCCAATACCTAGATCCGTGATTAAATCATACGCTCCACCTGTATTAACTTCTGTGTACCATTTTTCACGAATATCAAACAGACCATCTGTTACTAAGCTGTCCCCTTTCAACAAACCGCTTTTAGCTCTTTCTTCCCAAAGCTTAACTTGGTCTTCAGACATCCCTTCTTTTTGTTCATCCGTTAATGGCTTATAATCTCTATATCTAGTTTCTGTTAGGCTACCATTTAATTTCTCTACTAATTTATTATACTCATCGATGAATTCTTTAATCTTATTAAACGCTTCGTCAACATTATTGTCTACAGTTATTTGAGCAGGTGAAGTAGTTGTAGTATTGAAATTAAAAGTTAAACCATTCATTGTATAAGAGTTACTCTTTGGTGTTAGTGTCAGTCCACCATTATAAACTATTTCTGCATTTGTTCCGTTTTGTTCTACAGATCCACTTAAGTTTACAAAATCAAAGAAACTTGAAGCACCTAGTATTATTTCTTCTCCATCATTATCCCCTGTTGTTGGATCTACTGGATTAAAGTCGCCTGTTGCTGTTCTTTCCATTACTACTTTTCCAGACGATTTATCATAAAATGCTCGCAAACCAGCGTCACTATCAGAGATTTTCTTTAAAACTCCATTCAATGTATCACCCGCTGCAATCGTCACAGACTTTGTTACCATCTCGCCACTTTCGTTATAAGTAGAAAAAGTAATATCACCATGTAAGTCACTTGATAAAGCTGCATCCGGATCAAAAGATGAGCCTAATGACTGTGTCCCTACTTTTATTGCTGCTGTTGCTAGTTCATTAACCTGAATACTATAGCTACCATTTGAACTTGCAGTATTTCCAGTTACTGTAACAGCATTCGGTTGAGATGATGTTGTCGTTTTAGACATATATGATTTGGTATACTTCATATCAGAGAGTTTTAAATTAAAATCATACAAAGCTTTGTTGGTGTCACGATAAGCATCTCTTTGCCACGTCATCCAAGATTTATCTTGTTGCATCTTGGTCAAAGGCATTTTCTCCACATCCATCAATTTGGCTACCAGGGCTTCCGTATCCATCCCTGAAGCAAGTCCACTTAACCTTGTACTACTAATTCCACTTACCATATTAATTCACCATCCTATATCTTCTCGTCAACTATAAATCCTAAAAATTCAGCCATTGAAGCATAAGCATCTAATAATTTTTTAGGTGGTATTTCTTTTATTACTTCTTTCGTTTGAGGATTAATAATCGTAACATAATATTCGTCTAATTTTTCATGGAATTCAAAATGAAGTGCTGTTTCAGTGGGCTTTAGAAAATCATTCAAACCCGCTATCATTTTTTCAATTTCTTTCTTATCCAATGTTTGCCCTTCATATGTTCCTTCTGGTAATGTAGTTCTCTCAGCAATAGAATTTTGAATAATAGTGGTTCTTTCTTCTGCAGTTGTACCATGCCCGTTGTTTGAAGACTTTTGCAGGAGTTGAGATCCAGAAATGGTTTTTTCTACATTCATGGTCACACCAATCCTTTACGTTAATTAAAGTCGTATAGTTATTTTATCGGTTACCTCTTAGAATTTTAAAGTAATTATTGAAGTTTTGTTGTAATATGGTATGGTACATGCAGAAATTTTTATAGATTAAATAAATTTAAAATAATTATTAGCTATCCATTTTTTACATGAAATTATTAGATGCAATTTTATGTCAAATAAGCTGAGATGCTTTAAAATATCAATAAAAAGTTTCTATTAACTACTTCTTAGGAGATGTCTATTATGGCTGAACAACACAGTTTACACATACCGGCTCATCAAAATATATATAATGGGTCTTGTAATCGTGAATTACGAATTGAGTTTTCCATCCCAGAAAATGGAGTAAATGAACGAACAGGATTGGTAATATTCGTTCCTGGATTTGGCGGGGACATTGACTCAAACGTTTATACAAAAATGCGAAGACAATTTGCAGATAAATATAATTTAGTTACAATCCAATGTGACTATTTTGGTAGTTGCTATATGCAATCCACTAATAAATTTAGTTACAAAGATCCCGACCTTTTAAATTCAATCCTCACAGTAGAAGAGTTAGAAAAAATTAAGATAAATTCTTCTGCTTTATCTCAAATAATATCCAATAAAAATACTGTCCTACCATTAACTGCTGACCTCGATGAAACTATTGAACATTTTAATGATATGGGCTATATGCAGGCAATAGATTTAATCTGTGCAATAGAAACTATAAAGATTATACTTAAAGATAATAATTTATCCTTTAATTCCAAAAGGATTATTGGCTATGGTCATTCTCATGGAGCTTATTTGTTACACTTATCCAATAGATTAGCACCTAACTTATTTTCTTTTATAATTGATAATTCAGCTTGGACAGAGCCTGGTTATCTTTCAGGAAATAGACACCTTTATAACAAACTTGGCAAAGCAACTCTTGCCATTGAATTCAATTATTTAGCCAAAGATATTATTAAACATAAAAATGATTTAAACTTGAGTACACTGTATAAGAACTTTAATATGAGAACACAGGTCTTAGCATTTCAAGGTGACGAAGACAATTTAATAAATCATAACGAAAAGAAAAAAATAATCGCTTCTTTATCTAATTCAGATTATATTCTTGTTAAAAAGGAAGATATAGATAATATAAAATATAAGTCCAATAATCATGGTTTAAATGCAGATTTTTTTGAACTCTTTCAGTATGCTATTAATTTTGAACGTTCCACCAGAAAGAGTCTGGAAAGAGAAAGTAAATATGAAATTAGACTAAAAAATACGTTTATAACGGTCGATTACTCACATGGTCTACCAATTTTTAATTTCGATTTTAGATAAAATATGTAGAAATATCCGTTTCAGAAATGGGTAATTTTCTGAAGAACAACATTTCGAGTCTATCTAAAAAACCCTAAAGTTTGCCTCCTTCTAACTTTAGGGTTTTTTTAATAGGAAACAACTATTGTTAATTAAAATAGATCAGATAAAGGTTATTGATTCTTACTAAGCTTTAAAACTATTTCATCCTAAAAGTTTTAAAACACCTTGAGGATGTTGATTTGCTTGTGATAACATGCTCTGTGCCACTTGAGCAAGAATGTTCTTTTTTGTAACCTGCATCATTTCTTTCGCTATATCAGCATCACGAATAAGAGACTCAGCACCTACTAAATTATCATTCATTATAGATGAGTTTGAAAAAGCATGTTCTAGACGATTTTGGATAGCACCATATCTAGAGCGTTCACTGGATACATAACCGATGGCAACATTAAATTTTTCTATAGCTGTAGTAGGATTATTAATCATATCAACATCATCAATGCTTAAGTTAATAGTTGTTGCATTACTTCGATTAAACACGAATGTCTGACCTGAGTTAGCACCGATTTGTGTTGAGATTAATTTATTACTTGAGATAGCTGATAAATCACTAGTTATCAATGGATTTGATATTGAGACAAAAGGTGATGTTGTTGAAGTTGATTCCATTAATGAAACAGGCCATACTTCATTAAAATATGTTAATGGATCCTCATTATAGTTATCCGTATCAGCCACAACATTTTCCGCGGTCTTGATAGCGCCACTATCCGCGTCAAATCCTCCAATTGCACCAGTATCACTATTTGTTAGATCTATCTCAGTATTGATAAAATCTACTCCATTTGTCTTATAATCACTGATAAAATCTGTTATTCCCCCCATATAAGACCCTTTTGAGATATTCCGAAGTGCATCGTCCAATGTTTGATCTTGGTGTTGATTGAGATAAACCATTACGTCCTTTATCCCTTCTCCACCAGCGTCTTTAATTCGGTCGTGTAAATAGCGCACAGCTGTATAACCCGCAGAGTAATGTTTACTATCGTTCACCCATGTACTATCTGTACCATCACCTATTGCTGAAACAACACCAGCTTTCCCACTGTAGTATATATCACCCTCTAACCGTTCATCTCCACCATGGATAAATTCAGCAGCTCCTTCCTTAAACCATTTCGGGAGCGATGCGAAATTCATGCTACGTGCCATAATCGCATGTGTCATTTCGTGAACGATTATACGGTCATTATAAATTGGTCCTGTACCACCATTAGGATAATAGGGGGCAGTAAATACTCCTTTGTCTAAATGGAGCTCCAAATTGACCCCTTTTCCGTCAGCACCCACATAATAACTAACGAAAGCAAGGGTATTATTACCATCAGGATCATCTAAGTAAATGGTTAAGTCGGAGTTATCTGCTTGTATACCAAAATGAGTTAAAACCATACTTTCAGATTGTTCAAGCATAGATCTTTTTAAAGAATCAATAATTCCCGCTTCTTCTGTTGTAGTGATTGTGTCAACGGAAGATGGTGGGGGATTTGTGGTTCCACCTGTACCTCCTCCAGTAGATGGGCCTGAAAAGGTGGAACCAGAGCTTAATAAATACTTACCATTAAACTTCGTATTAATAGCAATATTGTCAATTTCTTTTACTATTTGATTTGTTTCTTGCTCAATTGCCTTTCTATCATTCACGGTTAATGTTCCATTAGAAGCCTGTACAGCTAATTCACGCCCCCGGTGTAATAAAGAATGAATCTCTTTAAGTCCACCTTCTGCAGTCTGTACCAAAGATATTGTATCTTGAATATTTCTAGATACTTGTTCCAAACCTCGGATTTGTGCTCTCATCTTTTCAGATATAGATAAACCAGCAGCATCGTCTCCGGCACGATTTATTTTTAATCCTGATGATAACTTTTCCATTGATTTAACTAGTTGGGATTGGTTCTTTGAAAGTTGACGATATGTATTTAATGACGGGATGTTATGTTTTATGATCATTGATTATTCTCCTGATGTTAATAATTATCATATGGCATAATAAATTAAGAGTCATATTTTTTGTTCTTGACTATTATATCGGCTTGAAAATGACATTATAAAGTTCTAGATTTGGTAAATGACAAATACTAAGAAGTACAATCTACTGATTAAATCATAGGTCACAAAAAAGAAGATGGCTTCATTGTTTACAAAGTCATCTTCTTCTAATGATAAGTCTTTTTAATATTTATACGAACTTTTATCGTTTATCTATAAAAGAATATGTAGTAAACAATTATTATTCTTTAGATAAACCTAATTAAACAAAATCGGCAGATAGAGGGCTACCTGCACAAATATCTTTAGTCGCAACTCTTCCTAGCACTTTATCAAAATACTTAGGCTTCATTCCATAACCTGGCCTGATTACTCTTATGTTATCTTTAGTAAAACTCTCACCAGCTTTGATATCTTTTGTTACGTAAATAGAACGGCGAAACTTTAAAGAATTTAATTCAGCCTCAGTTGGCCCATATGTAATAGCACCAATTGCTTGCCAAGCTTTTTCTGTCTCGGTAACTAACTGACTCATTTCATCTGGCTCCATAGAAAAAGTTGAGTCCACTCCTCCATCTTCTCTAGATAAAGTAAAGTGCTTTTCAATCACAGTTGCTCCTAATGCCACACTTGCAACAGCAACCCCTGTTCCTAAGGTATGATCGGAAAGACCAACTTGACAATTAAAGAGATCTTTCATATGAGGGATAGTTGAGATATTAGAATTCATAGGCGAAGCAGGATAAGTACTAGTGCATTTTAATAAGATTAATTCATTGCAGCCAGCTTTTCTTGCTTCACTTACCGTTTCATCTAGTTCTGCAATCGTTGCCATACCAGTGGAAATAATCATTGGTTTCCCAGTAGAAGCAACTTTTCTAATTAGAGGTAAATCATTATTTTCAAAAGAAGCAATCTTATACAAAGGAACATCTAATTCTTCTAGAAAGTCAACAGCTGTCTCATCAAAAGGGGTACTAAATGGAATCATACCTAATTCTCTAGCACGGTCAAAAATAGGTTTGTGCCATTCCCATGGAGTATAAGCTTTTTTATAAAGCTCAAATAAAGATTCACCCTTCCATATATTACCATAATCACTGATAATAAATTCTGATTTTTCAGAATTTAAAGTCATTGTTTCAGCAGTATAAGTCTGTATTTTTAATGCATCAACACCAGCTTTAGCGGCTTCTTCTACAATTTTTAGTGCACGTTCCAGTGATTTATTGTGATTTCCTGACATCTCTGCAATAATAAATGGTTTAGAATTCCTTCCTATCGAACGACCTTCGAGTTCAATAAGCATCTTAATCACTCCATAATATATTTTTTTGTATCAACAACCCCAATATTTGCTATTATGTCAATTATTGATAAATGTGAAATGAACTTATTACTATTTTTCTGTAAATACGGTTTGCATTCAAAATTATGATAAATAACATTAATTTTACTATTACTAAACTTTTCTTCAGCTTGAATATATTCTTTTGATCCACCAGCACTTAAATACTGATTAGCACCTAAGTATTCACAAAGGTTTAATAAATACTCTGATTTTTTTCCAGATACTTCTATTTCACTACTTCTTATAGTATCAGTTTTTATTTTTAATTCTTTCATAATTAATTGAATAGCAGATATGTTAATATCAACCAAACTGTCACTGTTCTCTAATAGACTTCTTTCCATAATTTCTGATACCTTATCATAGTAAGGATGTTTTCTATAATTATGTTTTAATGTCAAAAGATGTTCCATTTTCCAATCTTGCTCGTTATCAGTTTTAATATCCTTAATAAATTTGCTTGTATCACTACTATTACTAACAGGGATTGTAAGGAACTTTTCATTACCTGAAATAATCAACTTATTTCTTTGTTGCCATGAACGCTTGGAAAACTTAACATCATCTAAAAAAACAAACTTATCTACATTATATATCATATTAAAATAACCCGCCCATGGTATATACGTAGGTTGCATTATCGCACAAATCAATTATTATTCTCCTTTTTAACCCAATACATTTTTAATAAAGAGTAGCGCATTTGATCTTTATACTCCCCATTATAATAATGAGACAGTTTTTCTGTAGCTTCAATATTAAATCCTAATTTCATATATAAATTTATTGCTTTAACATTATCAGGAAAAACATGAAGCCACAACTTGGATATATCCAAAAAATTAAATGCAAAATTTATGACACACTTCATTGAATTATAGCCTATCTTTTTATTCCTATATTTTCCATTACCTATGTAAATTTGTAAATATGCGGAATTTTCCGGAACATCTATTTTTAAAATAATATTACCCTGGTGTTTAAAATTATCTACATCATAAATTGCCCAAATCAATGTGTTTTTTAAACTTTTTACCCACTCACGATGAGAATTTAGAGTTATTCTTCTAGTTAATCCAAAACTTAAATATACTTCTGGATCTTTTAACCACTTAATAGTTTGCATATCATGTTTGTCAGAATAAGGGATTAATTTTACTTTATCATTAAATAAACACACTTCCAAAAAGATCATTCCTTTAATAACATTTCAATACTTTTAGCCACTCGATTTGCACCGTTTCCGTCAAGATAAATAGTATTTATCATAAAATATTTTTTTAACGCCTTTTTATTATTAATAAATTGACTAAATTTATTGGTAAATTCTTGTTCTGTTGTTTTTCTTGCATCTCCTAAATAAGTACAAAAGTGATCGAGCTCCATTTTTTTCAATATATTTACTTGATTATCAACTATACTAAAGTATGCTGCTGGTAAACCAATACATGCTCTTTCCCATGTCGTACTTCCTGGTGCACCTATTGCTATATCACAACTTGCCATTGTCTTAGCCATATTGGTAATATTTTGTTTCCAATAAAATCTACCTGAGTATTTTTTTTCGAGAGAAATAAGTTCTTCTGTAAACTTAAATCCTGCACCCACAATTGCAATTATTGATGTATTATCAAAATTTTGAAGGATTAGATCACTATATTTAAAAGTGAAATTATTATTATCAGTTCCCCCAAAAAACACATGAATCTTAATTTTCTTATTATCGAGAAAAAACTTTTTCTTTCTATATCTTCTAAATTGTTCTCGCACAAGTGCATAATTAAGTCCTAACAACTTCTTACAACTATCATTTATAAGACCTTTGTATTTTTCCCCATCTTCATTAAATGTTTGATCTAATAACAAATCACAACAATGTTTCCTATTGGCTAAATCATCTATTACCAAGATTTTATTAATGTATGGACTAACTTGTAGCTCCAAACTTATATCAATATTATAATGATCTACTATTAAGCAAGTATTATCATTTTGATATTCAGTTAAGATTTTACAAGTCTCTTTGATATCCATTAAATCATCATAATATAAGAACATTCCATTATTGTTCAGAGATTTAATAATACGAATTTCAAATCCATTATTCTTAATATAATTAATACTGTTACCCTCTAGATTCATACATATAAATAAGACCTTAACTTTGTAATTTCTTAACTGTTCTGCTAATGTCACACAACGATATACATGTCCAGTGCCTATGCTATTTGAAGAATCAACTCTAATAATGACTATCATTGATAATTCCTTTACTATAAGAGTTTTTGTTTTACATAATTATTTATTTCTTTCCATTCACTGTTTAATTCCAGTAAGTCTAATATATCTTTCATGAGAAAAGATTCTGTTTTAGGATACAGAGAAGATATTATCTTTTTAACTAATAAAAAGTCTTCCTCAGTATCCACTGTCCACCTATAAGAACTTAGATCAATGTCATTTTCAATAGATCCAATTATAAAATCATTTGAATTATTAAACACATAAGGTGTAACATGCTCCCTTTCACATTTCGATTTTGCCTCATTGTGCATTCTAGTTAAAGTATTCATAGTTAGTACTTCGACATCTAAACCTCTTGGATATTTTCTATTTACAGTATTAGATACATAATCAAAACTGTTATTCAAAAAATAATATACTGTTCTATCAATTACTTCTGGGTCTATTAAAGGGCAATCCGATGTTAAACGAACTATTACATCAACGTTATATTTAACAGCTGTATCATAAAATCTAGAAAGAACATCTTCTTCTGATCCCCTGAAAAAGTTAATTTTTCTTTTATTACAAAGATTCACAATCGAATCGTCTTCACTTTTTGTAGTAGTTGCAATGATGACTTCATCTATAGATCTAGTTTGATTGATTCTTTCGATTTGGTATTCAATTAATGGTTTTCCCATAACTTCCATCAAGATTTTTCCGGGTAACCTAGTGGATCCCATTCTTGCTTGAATAATAACAGCTATTTTCATTAGTTCACCTTCTATATTGACTAATAACACTTTTAACCACACGTATTACATCCATTACGTCTTTCTCAGTCATTGCAGGAAATAATGGCAAGGTTATAATCTCCTCATAAAGATTTTCTGCTATTGGACAACTTCCCTGTTTATATCCTCTTTCCTGATAATATGGTTGTAAATGAACAGGAATGTAATGAACATTTACTCCTATGTTCTGTTGCAATAGTTCTTCGTAAATTGCTTTTCGATTAACTTTCAATTTCTCTAAATTTAGACGGATAATGTATAAATGCCAACTTGAATCACCATCTTGTTTTTGAAAAGGTGTGGTGAATTCTTCTACATTACTAAATGCTTCATTGTATAAATGAACATATTTTTTACGAAGTTCAATAAAACGATCTATTTTTCTCAATTGGCTAGATCCTAATGCAGCCTGAATATCTGTCATACGGTAGTTATATCCCAAAAATTGCATCTCATAATACCATGGACCATGATTATCTTTTATCTTATCATGCTCTCTGGTGATGCCGTGTGAACGAAATTGTAAGAGTTTTTGATAATACATTTCATTATTTGTTGTTATAATTCCACCTTCACCTGAAGTAATATGCTTTACAGGATGAAAGCTAAACATTGTCATATCAGAGATAGATCCAATTTTTCGTCCTTTGTATGTTGCACCTAAAGCATGTGCAGCATCTTCAATGACGATTAAATTATTTTCCTTTGCAATCTCCATAATTTTATCTAGATCAGCTGGCTGACCTGTAAAATCAACCGGAATAATTGCTTTTGTACTATTATTAATTTTCTCTTCAATTTTTCCTGGATCTATATTGTATGTCATTTCATCGACATCAACAAATACAGGTTTTCCCCCCTGATATAATACACAATTAGCACTTGCAACGAAGGTCATTGGTGAGGTGATTACCTCATCCCCTTCCTTAATATCTGCTGCAAAACAAGCTCCATGCAGAGCTGCAGTACCATTTGAAAATGCTACTGCATATTTTGTCCCGACAAAACTGGCAATATCTTTTTCAAATTGTTCAATATAAGGTCCCGTAGTTAAATAATCACTCTTTAGTACTTCTATCACTTTCTGAATATCCTCATCATCTATCCATTGCTTTCCATACGGCAAAAATGACTCTCTCATCTTCAAACTCCTATACAAAATAGTTACATTTCTTCAATTAGTTCCCTTAGATCCTCTACTGATAACCACTCCGTATTTGTATCACTTGTGTATTTAAAGTCTTCGGAAAGTCTTTTCCCTTCCTCATGAAGTTGATCTGTCCACCAAGGAAATTCAGGATAAATAATAAAATGATCATTCATTTCAATAGTATGTCTTGCATCATCTTCTGTTATCATCGCCTCATGAAGTTTTTCTCCTGGTCTAATACCAACAAAGTCAACTTTAGCCTCAGGTGCAATGGCCATTGCTAAATCCGTAACTTTCATGCTTGGTATTTTTGGAACAAATATTTCCCCACCATTCATTCGTTCTAAACTATCAATTACAAACTGAACACCTTGATCTAAAGTAATCCAAAAACGAGTCATACGTTTATCAGTTATCGGTAGCTTACCTGTATGTACTAACTTCCTAAAGAAAGGCACCACACTTCCTCGACTTCCTACAACATTTCCATACCTTACCACAGAAAACTTCGTTTCTTTATCCCCTGCATAAGAATTAGCTGCAACAAACAATTTATCGGAAGCTAGTTTTGTTGCACCGTATAGATTAATTGGTGCAGCAGCTTTATCTGTACTTAATGCAATAACTCGTTGAACACCTCGATCTATTGCAGCCTCGATAATGTTCTGAGCACCATATATATTTGTCTTAACAGCTTCAAATGGATTGTATTCACAAGCACCGACATGCTTTAATGCCGCAGCATGTACAACTACGTCCACTCCATCAAACGCTCGATACAAGCGTTCTTTATCACGTACATCCCCAATAAAGAAACGAATGCGTGGGTCGGTAAATTCTTGAGCCATTTCGTATTGTTTTAATTCATCACGGCTAAAGATGATTACTTTTTTTACTTCTTGATTAAGCACTTGTTTTATGAACTTTTTACCAAATGAACCCGTACCACCAGTTATTAATATTGTCTTATCGTTTAGATCTAATGCCATACTAAAATACCACCTAGTTAATATTAATTATCAATCTTTGTTAATCTTCCCAACACTTCCCCAAATCATGCCAATTCTTCGGCTATTTCCAACCATTCTTCTAAAACTGGAAGTATTTCATAGTTAAGTACATCCGCTAATAATACATAATCACCAATTTCTAGTGCTTTAACTACTTCTTTAAAGTGTTCTTTAAGTGAATGTAAGTAAATATTATGCAAAAATCCATTGTTTTGTATCCCGGACACAGCTTCAAACACCCATTGCATCCCTTCTACAATAGAAGGCATTTTACGTAAACCACTTCCTTCGTCGCCTTCCTTCAAATTATCAACGACCTGACTGCACCCGTTTATTAAACGGGGCAAGTATTCTTGTAAGCTTATTAAGGTTTCTTTTACAATTTTTTCCATAACTATTCACTCCCTTATCTTTCGTTTTCTATATCTTCAATTATTTCCAATGAATACTCAACAGCTTCTAAAATACTTTTATATAGTGCTTTAGATTTCTTAATTACTCTATTTTTTCTTTCTAATTTCGTTTCGTTTTCATTCTCCTGATAAATGTGGTCTATTTTAAAGCTTATTGACATAATCTGACTATGGATTATATTATTTTTGGAATACCTAGTTATCTCATCATCAAGACGATCAAGTTTTTTCAAGATTATGTTGTCGATATATTCCGTTGTCTCTGAAATACCTTTGATTGTGTTTATTGCTTTCTTTACAGTTCTTTCTAGACTTTTAAGATTTACTTTTTCTTCCTTTAATCCTTGAGTAACCTTTTCTCTTGAAATTTTTTCTTCATTTCTTATTTGGAAAGCTTCGATCAATTCTGATTTATAGTTTGTCTCACAATATTTACTAATAAATTCTCCGAAACTTAGGTTAATTATTCCTTCAATAAAAGCCCCTCCTTCCGTACAATTAAAAATCGTACGATCTACTCCCTTATTTCTGAAATAGAGAACCATATCTTCAAATGCTTTTTTCATACTTAAAAAAGAATAATCACTAAGTACAGATTTACCATAATAGCCTTGCACCTCAACATACTTTTTGTTATTTTGAATTTCATTATTAGGGATTAATTTAGTGTTCTTGTTTCCGACAGCATGAGTTAAGTTATCAGTATATGCCAAATCCTGTCCTACTAGAGCAATTGGGCCAGTAGTTATTTTTTGGGCAATTTGAAAACAAAAGTTTGCTACAGATGCACCACTGTGTAGGAAACCTAACTCTGTACCCGCAAGACTGTTTATCCAATTAGTTAATCCCTGTTCATATGAATTAAAAATTACTTTTAAGCCATTATGCTTATTCACAATATTTTTGTGGACATTAAAACCATAGAATAGAGGAATATCATCAAAATTTATATCTTTAAAATGGTTCCAATTTGCTTCTCCACCATCAATTGATACGATTAGATGAGGTTTAATTCCCGCATTTAGTAATGGATTAATCGTTGAGCCCGCAGCTATTATTATGGCTTTATTTTTATCTCTAAGATTCCTTAATTTATCTAATTGCTTATTTAAAGATGGCCCCGAGGCAGCAATGATCACCGGACAATCAAATTTATTTTCAAAGTTTTTAAACGGTACAGCCTTCCATAAACTATATAAATTATGCAAAAAGTTATCATGCCATGATTTGTCAAACTTTACAAGTGTGGCAACATTTACTATTGACAATCTCACGTTCTTTATTATCTCTTCCTTGAGGTGTTTGTATAAATGAGGATGTAGCTTATCATAATTGGGGGATAAGATAAATTCTACTTGCCCAATGTTTCTTGATTTTGAATGGACAAACTTTTTAACCTCCTCTTCAACTGTATTAAATTCATAACCAATTAAGAAAAGTACTTGACTATGATCTAATAAACCGGCCAATACACCACTTTTCTTTACAATTTCAAACAAGTATTTGTTTGGTTCGACAATAAGTAAAAAATCTGTTTTTCCCATTTTTTTTAAAAGTTCGTTCGCTAAGTAACCAAAAGAAAGGCCAAATAGAACATGGGTAAAATTCTTTTTATAATATCGATTAGCTAATTGGTTTGCTTCTTTCTTTGGATCATATTTACTGTTTAAATAATATCCTCCTTGAATTCCAATAGGTTCACCGGTTTTAGCTTTAACGATCAACAAATCATCTTGCATGTCGTCTATAGGACTATTTAAATTCAGAATATTCACCATAAAAAATCACTCCTAAAGAATAAGATGGACAACTTATGCTTAAGTTGTCCATCTGTAAAATTATTATCTTAATAACTGTAAAACACCTTGAGGTTGTTGGTTAGCTTGAGCCAACATAGCTTGAGAAGCTTGAGCAAGTATTGAATTCTTAGTTTGATTCATCATTTCTTTTGCCATATCAACGTCACGAACACGAGATTCAGCAGCTGTTAAGTTTTCAGCACTTGTATCAAGGTTAGCGATAGTGTGCTCTAAACGGTTTTGAACAGCACCTAAGTTAGAACGTTCAGATGAAACCTTTGTGATTGCATCATTTACAGTTGTTACGAATGATGAAAAGTCACCAGATGATGCTAAACCAGTAATACCAGCTGAAGTAAGTCCTGTCGCCAATGAGGCAGCATCCATTTTTCCAATAGATAAAGTGATAGTTTGACCAGAGTTAGCTCCAACTTGGAAATCATAAGTACCTGATGCAGCTAATAAGTCTTGTTCGTTAAATTGAGTATCTGTAGAAATTCTATCGATTTCTGTTCTAAGTGCTTCTAATTCATCTTTGATTGCATCACGGTCAGCTGCAACGTTTGTATCGTTAGCACCTTGTACCGCTAATTCTCTCATTCTTTGAAGAATTGAGTGTGTTTCGTTTAATCCACCCTCAGCAGTTTGGATTAGAGAAATACCATCTTGAGAGTTACGAGAAGCTTGTTCTAAACCACGGATTTGACCACGCATTTTTTCTGAGATAGATAGACCAGCTGCGTCATCACCAGCACGGTTGATACGTAGACCTGAAGATAATTTTTCCATTGATTTAGATTGCGCACCATTTGCATTGCTTAATTGGCGGTATGTGTTAAGAGCTGCGATATTGTGATTAATTCTCATTTTAAATTTCCTCCTTGAGTTTGAACCCACATCCATGTGGTTGATTTAGTTTTACCAAGTAAACTAAAGCGGCCGTCTTTAGCTCACCTTGGCTACACTTATATTATCGGAACGATTAACAAGATGTTTAATCATTTTTAGTACTTTTTTTAAAAATATTAAATAAATCTGTCGAAACCTTTGCTGCTTCGCTATTCTGCTCTTGAATATCTAGGTATACTTCCATGCGATGAATATCAATATGCTTTGGCGCAGATATTCCTAATTTTATTTGGTCACCATCAACGGCGAGTACCTTTAGTTCTATGTCTTCACCAATTTTAATTGCTTCATTAATTTTTCTAGTAAGTACTAACATAATTAATCCTCCTTTACCTCGGAGGTATTTGACTTCATAAATAACCTTTCTTTTGTTGAATAATCCTTTGAATTGGTAATATACTGTCTTGCTCTTTTATTTTTATGATTGATGATAATAGGCGCTTGTAAATTAGCCGTGCTCGTTTCAAATGGTTCCTTAAGAGAGACAATGCACAAAACTTGTACATCTGATTGTGACTCTATATCAAGTAATTTAAGTGTTACTTCATCTAAATCAAATTCGTATTGTGAAACAAAATGAAATGGATTTACAACGATAAATGCAGGATTCGCATGTTTAACAGACTGTAATACGTAAAAAAATTCATTTTCTTCTAATGGCAATAGTACAAATTGCCTTTCCTCTAGGAATCCAGGTATCCCTTGCGTAAACTCAATTATTTGCTCTTTATTTATTTCAATTTCGCCAAAATATTTTGTTTGAATCAGCATAATTCACCCCATCTTATATAGAAACTTAAATTTTTATACCTCGTTGCTTTCAATTAACAAAATCAATAGTTAATTCGTTTCTTTGTCCTAAAGTTATCTCCACATCACCTACATTATAAATCACTTCTGGTTTTTGTGGCGTTGTTTCAATGATAGGCTTTCTCGGAGTTACATTTATTTCTACTTTTGCCTTTTGATAGTGTATTTTAACAGATCCAGCAGAGGGAATCCAACCAATATTAAATTGCTTTGGTTCATCAAATCCATTTTCAATTGCTTGCCTTTTTATAGGATTGCCTTTGTTTTCTATTTTCATTAATTCCGCTCCCTGTTGAATTCGTCTCGCTATACCTTGAAATAGATCTTGTTTCCCCAGATTTGCTGCTTCTTCTGTTCGTTTAAAAACATTTTTTAAATCCATATCATTCCATGCTTGAGTCTGATCAATGGATAACTTAGAAGGAATTGTTTTTATCTTGATATCAGCTTTAGGTTGTTCAATGCTTTGAATTGCTTTAGGCTGCTCCATTGTTAGTGTTGCTGGCTCTGTATGTATTTGTAGCTTCGCTAATTGGGTTTGAATTCTTATTTGAGGTATTTCCATGTCTACACCACCATTTCTGATCGCTAATAAAAAGCCTTGCCACTAAAGCAGTGGCAAGAACTAATTTTTCTATCTTAAGAAATCTAATAAAGTCGGTTGAATCACTCGTGCCCCAGCACTTAACGCAGCACGATGGATACTTTCTTGAGCTGTTAAACCAATCATTACCTTTTCCATATCTGCATCTTCGTTGTCAGACATCTTTTTAGTAGCACTAACTTCCTGATCAGCAACACGATTTTCAATTAGATCCAACCTATTCATTCTAGCACCTAAGTCTGCTCTTGCATTTACAACAACATTAATATTATCATCCATTTTAGAGATGGCTGTTCCCAATTTACTTTGGTCGAAATTAACTTCATCTGCTTTAAGCGCAGATGAAAAGTTCTCAATCTCTTCAAAAAACGATTTAGTAAAAATGCTAGTAGGATCAATGTTCGCTTGTATACTCGTTCCCCTGGATACTTCTATAAGTACTGTTTTTTTACTATCTATTAAACCCTCTTGATCTGGAGTACTAATAACCATACCATTAGCATCCAATTTCACAGGCCCATCCCCTGTTGTTTTTGTTCCATTAAAAATATACTTACCATTTACTTTCGTATTGGAAATACCTACTAAATGCTCCTTTAGTTGATCCACTTCGGCAGCAATAGCCTCACGTTGATCCTTATCATAAGTGCCATTTGCCGATTGAACCGCAAGTTCACGCAGCCTGTGTAGAGTACTTGTTGTTTGATCCAAAGCAGAATCGGAGTTATCCATCCAATTATGCACTTCACTAATATTTCTTTGGTATTGCTCTACATTTTTTAATTCGGATCGATAATTCATCCCCTTCATCGCCACTACTGGGTCATCAGAGGGTTTATTTATTTTCTTTCCTGTAGCCAACTGATCCATATATTTTCCTAAACTATTATAGCTATTACTCATATTCCGTAACATATTATTACTCAGCATACCCTGTGTTACTCGCATCCACATTCACCTACCTTCCAACTAATCCCATATTATTAATAATTCTATCTAGCATTTCATCTACAGTAGTCATACTACGTGCAGCAGCATTATAAGCGTGTTGGAACTGAATCATATTCGTCATTTCTTCATCAAGAGAAACTGCACTAACAGATTGACGATTCTCCTGGACTTGCTGCTTTAATATTGTAGCGTTATTAACCATTCTATTTGATTCCTGTGTAATAACAGCCATTTCGCCTATAGCTGACTGGTAGTAACTATTAATAGAAGTAGTTGCACCTAAACCAACATTCAACTGATTAAATACATCTGCTAACTTATTAGCATTCGTACCATCACCACTGTCTCCATTTAAACTAGCTGTAATATAGTCAGTACTATCCTTAATATCTTGGCTGACAGAAATAGTAGAAGCAGCACCTTTCTCTGTAGCTAAAGCTGTGAAAAACAACTTAGCATCAGTTCCTGTATTACCTTCTAAGTCAGTTCCCAATTGATGTTGTGTATTAAACGTATTTACAAACGCATAGGCCATCTTATCAAGATTAGCTACCATCTTATTAAATTCACCAGTAGCTTGACCATTCGCTGCAACATACCCATTGGTTTCAACTAACGCCTTAAGCTTTCCACTAGACTGAAAAGAATAAGCATCAACTGCTGTCTTTTTATCTGCTGCAATGGTAGCAGGATCTGTTTCGCCATTCGCTAAGTCTTTTGGATTATAAAATGTAATAGTATTAACATCCTTATTCCCATCATATCCAACATCAAAATGATTAACCGTATTAGAAGAAGCGTCAACTAGCTTAATTCCACTTTCCGCTCCGTTACCTGCTAATGTAATAGTAGCTTTACCGCTTGCTTGTGGACTAGGCTGTCCGCCACTTTTTTCATAGGAAACTTTTATGTTAACTATTCCAGAAAGCTTATCTATCAATCTATCTCGTTCATCATACAAATCATTTGGTAAATAACCGTGTGGCTCAATATCACCAATTTGTTGGTTTACATTATTAATCTGATCGATAATAGAGTTTACTTCCGTTTCCGTAACACCAATTTCACTTTGTAAATCTGCTCTCACTGAATTCAGTGAATTAGATATATAGTTAAACGCTTCAGCAACTGCAACACCACGTTGACGCACAACTGATCTAGCCCCAGCATCCTCAGGATTTACTGATAAATCCTGCAATGATTGCCAAAATTGATCCATTGTATTTGCTAACCCTTGCTCGGATGGCTCATTCATAATTGTTTCCATCTGAGCCATTGCATCTGCTTTAGACTGATAATAACCTAGTTTACTATTTTCACTACGGTATTGAACATCTAGAAAACTATCTCTTACTCGTTCAATAGATCCAGCTTCTACTCCACTACCAACTTGTCCAGGTATTTCTGGTCTGTTTCTAGACGCTGGTGGATAGGGAGCTGTTTGTTCAAAGTTCACTCGCTGCCTTGTATAACCTTCTGTATTTGCATTTGCTATGTTGTGACTCGTTGTATAAAGCGCTGACTGCTGCGTGTTTAACGCACGCTTCGCAATCTCTAAACCTCCAAAGGTTGAACCCATCCTTTGTTTCCTCCCTATCCCTACGCCTTAGAATCAAATACCGATCGATTTGAAGTTTGGCTAGCTTGTTTAGTATGTTTCACACCATAATTTATGTTTTTAATACCGGGATTTATCATGTCCATCGACAATTGAATAAATTGCAGCGATTGCTGTGTTAATTGTTGGTTTAAATCTTCTTGTTGCTTTAACTTCACTAACACCTCGGCTAACTGAACAGTCACATCTTCCAGGTCTCGCTTTTCCGGTCCTTCCAGATGGTTATCTAACATTTCTGAAACAGTCAGTGAAGAAGAATCAATTCCTTTTTCACGTCCCCATTTCTCAACCAAGCCAAGACGTGCATTTTCCAACTGGTTAATAGCTTGGGCATGCTTTTGCTCCTGCTTTAAAAGCTTTTGTAATTCGTCTGTATCGCCTTTTTTCAAGACATCTGTTTTCATTTCAGAAATGTTCAACAAACTTTGGTGTAGTTGCGCTATTTTTTGCAGTGTATCAATTATTGATTGAACGGACATGATGCGTCCTCTCCTTTAGATTTTGTTATTCCAGAAATCTAACATTTTCTTAGCTGTCTCTTTTGCATCGACAGTATATTCACCAGACTGCACAGCCTGCTTAATCTGCGCTACCTTCTTCTGTCTCACGAAGCTTGGCTTATCAATATCTTGTAGTGCCTTCGCCTTATCAGAAATATGTAGCTGGTCTTCCCGTTTAGTTAGCTGACTTTTAATTTCTGCTTGTTTATTAATTTGTTTTTGATATGGATTAAAATTAGAGTGGTTTGGACCTTGTATTTTCAAGATCGATCACCTCTTTCGTTAAATTCACACTTATCTCTAATCTTATTATCGGATTTGTCCTTAAATTGTTTAGTAATTTAAATCAATTTTGTCTTTTTATTGAATAATAAGTATTAGCTTTTCTTTTTTCTTCTTCCGCTTTTCTTTTGGCTAAATCGTTATATACATCCTGATTTTTCAAATCTGTCGCCAATTCCTTAGAACAATCACTGCATAAATTACCTTCATTTATTTCTGATCCGCACCTTTGACAAGGATAAGTCAGGTTAGGAAACTGTGACGGCCGTAAACGCTGTTCCTTCACAAATTTAATAATTAAACGTTCCTCCACACCTGTCGCTTCCACTATTTCTACAATAGTAGCCTGACGATTCATTCTAATTTTCAGAAAATCATACACTGTTCTAAATGCCTTTTCTTCTTCCTTCACGCAGTTAGGACAGATATCCTTTGTTGTTTTCACAAATAACCCGTTACATTGTGAGCAATTTGATAATTCACCCATCTATAATTCCACCTTAACATTTTTGGCTTCATTATAGCATAGACTATGTGGAATAAATCATGTATTTATTTACCATTTACCTAACCAATGTAAACGAATATACTTTTGGACAACCATGTTTTTTTAGTAAAGATGCTGCATGTCGAAGTGTAATTCCAGTCGTATAAATATCATCTATTAAGATAACTGGCCTATCTATTTTAGTTTCTATTTTAAAAGGGTTCGTTGTGGCTAATCTATCACTCCTCGTTTTCTTTGATTGCTTTTCAGTATGTATTCTTGATAGCCGATTTTCACATGGTAGTCCAGTTAAATTAGCTAATGCTTCAGCTTGGTTAAACCCACGTTCGAAAAGTCTCTCTTCACTAAGCGGAATAGGTACTAAAATAGTATCTTTCCGAACTTGAACAAACGTTTGATTAAAAGTCTTAATAATTGTTTCACGAAAGGCTTCTAGTAGTGCATAATCCCCTCTATATTTCCACCTAGCAATCATTTCCTTCATTCTAGAATTATATTGAAAAACAGACCTATTAAACGTAAGTACCCCTTTCCAACCAGCATCATTCTCCCATCTTTCACAATCCATACAAACCTCAACATCTGATGGCCTACCACATAGTTTGCATATTGCTCCTTCTATTCGCTGTAATGATTTCTCACAAGCTTCACACAGCTGTTTAGGCCTATCTGGCAATAAAAAGTTAGTCCAATTCACCTCAACTAAAATTTCCTCATCACACCATAAGCAATACACTATAATCTCCTACCTTTCCTATTCATTCTAATAATAGAATGGACCGCTTCTACCATGGCATCTGTTTTTCCACTATGATAAAAAATCACCTCTCCTGTTGGATCATCTGGACTTCTACCAGCCCTCCCGGCAATCTGAACAAGTGCTGCTTCATCAAACACCTGGTGACCCGCATCAAATACAACGACATCCACAGAAGGAAATGTTACGCCACGTTCTAAAATCGTAGTGGTGACTAAAAGTTTTAATTTCTGCTCACGGAATTGCTGAACCTTGATTTCCCGATCTGGATCAGCTGCATGTACCGATGTTATTTCATCTTTTCCGCTAGCAATATGAAGGCTTATGAGGGACTCTACTAGAGGCTCTGCTAACTCAATTTTGGCTACAAATATTAAAAGCTGTCTATTTGGATTGATACGGTAGTGTTGATACCATTTCATAAAGGAAGTGGGGGGCAAGTTCGCATTTAGGGATTTATTCAATGTAAAGCTCATTTGTAGTTTTGGGATTGGAAGAGGGTGACCATGAAAACGAACAGGGACAAAAACAGTTGGCAATGTTTTCGCTTCGATACGCCTTTTTTGTTGCTTTCTTGGTGTTGCTGTTAGGTAGATGGTGGCAGCTGAAGGTTTTACTGCGCGCTTAGCAGCAAATGGCAAAGAGGAATCTGCATGAAATGGGAATGCGTCAATTTCATCTATAATCATTACATCAAATGCATGTGCAAAACGTAATAGCTGGTGGGTTGTCGCAATGATTAATTGTGCAGCTCCCTGTTTTTCCTCACTCCCACCATATAGCGCTTCGATTTCTGTATTAGGAAAGGCAATTCGAAAACGCGGCAGCAGTTCTCTAACTACATCAGCACGTGGAGTAGCAAGACACACTCTCTTTCCAAGTTTAATGGCTGCTGATATACCATCAAAAAGCATCTCCGTTTTTCCTGCACCACATACAGCCCAGCATAAGAGCTCCGAATTCCCTTTTATCATCATTTCTTTTATTCGGTCTGAGGCAACCTGTTGGTGTCTTGTTAGTTCCCCTGACCATCCACATGGCTCTTCCTGTTCTAACCAAGTTGGTGAGGATCCAGTCCAATAATATAGGGGCTCACATTCTAGTACTCTACCCATTTCGATACATTTTCTACAATAAAGATGAGTATGATTGCACCTAGCACAGGGAATATTTGCAAACAAGTGCTTTTTCTTATTCCCACACCGCCTACAGCGATGTCCCCATATGTATTTCTCAATGGAATCTAATGTTGTGAATAGATTATTATGAAGTAATTCATTTAACGTTGGATCATCTAGTGGAATTTCCTGTCTTAGTAATAGTTTTCCAGCAAATTGTTTGGAATAAATTGAGTCGTCTTGTTTAGTATTGGAAGAGGGAACCCATGAATAGGAAGGGGTAAAGTAGGATTTTAATGAGGATGCTATATTCAGCATAGTTAAACCTCCTTTTTTAATATCAAGTGATAATATATGAGTAATTTAATTAATAGTGAGAAACTTTTGCAAAGGCTCTTTTCGTAACTATTATTGCTTTTGTCACAATATCGATAGAATGCGAATTAACTTATAGGTGTCACTACAGAAATTCACTTCGCTTTCCCACAGGAGTTTACGTGAATTTCCTCCGCTCTCAGTTTATAGATTATTTGCAATTAAGCAAACGAAATCCAGCCTCTTTTAGTGGGTGATTGGAGTGGAGGGCAGTTGACTCCTGTGGGAAGAGCAACAGGTGAAGACCCCACAGGAAGCGGTGTTCTTCCGAGGAGGCTGAGGCGTTGCCCACGGAAAGCAACTGCCCGGAGCGGAAATCAACGTTGCACTCATCCTTTACAGCTGAATATTTACACTATGACGCTATTTATCTTAACTGCATCATTCTGAAGCAACAAACTATGAGAAAAGAGCCTTTGTAAAAGAATTCGAAATAAGGAATAACATAGTAGTTGAAGTTTATGGGGAATATAGAAGTAAGGCACCAGGTTCCCCTGGCGCCAAAGATAATTAATAATAATTGCATGAATCAAAATATTACTTAAAATACCAACCAAGCCCAAGCGCACCTTCACCAAGGTGTGTGCCAATTACTGGGCCAAAATAACTTAACATTATTTCTGCATTAGGGAACTGCTGCTCTAAATCTCGTTTAAAGTCTTCAGCTTCTGCTTCACAATTGGCGTGAATCACAACAGCCCGAATCGGCTTGCCAGTCTGGGCATCCTCTTCAAACAGTCCTTTAATGCGTTTGTAAGCTCGTTTTTGTGTTCTAATTTTTTCAAACGGTACAATCTTAGTATCTTCAAAATGAAGTACTGGCTTAATCTGCAGCATACTACCAACTAACGCTTGCGCACCACTTAAACGGCCACCGCGGTGTAAATGACTTAAATCATCGACAACGAAATAGGCTTTCATTGATTGTTTCATTTCATTTAAGCGCTCGATTATTTCTTCTGGTTCAGCACCATTCCTGGCCATTTCTGCAGCTTCTAGCACATAAAACCCTTGTGGCATACAGCTAATTTCCGAATCAAAGCCATATACTTCAATACCGTCTACCATATTGTTAGCAGAAAGAACAGATTGATATGTTCCGCTTATACCGCTAGATAAATGGATTGAAATAACAGCATCATAATCTTTTGCTAATTCTTCTAACGTTTGTGTAATCAATCCGAACGACGGCTGCGATGTTTTTGGTAACTCCGCTTCGTTTTTAACTAAACTATAAAAATCATCTATCGACAGGTCCACTTCCTCTTGATAGGACTCATGACCAAAGACAACATTTAGTGGAACCATGTATATATCCCACTGTTCACGTATGGCTTTAGGGATGTAGGCCGTACTATCTGTCATCACAGCTACTTTCATTAAATAATCGTACCCTTCTTGTCCAGATTTACTTTCTAATTCTATTCAGCATAACCTAACATTTAGAAGCTATACTATTAATTAATTCATTCCTACATTATTTTACATAATAAAGAAAAAAAATAATAGAGCATAAACACGATTTGTGATATTTTACCAAACCATATTCGTATATTAATTAGGAAAAGGTTAATATCTTCGTCTAGAGTTTATTGGGGTTAAAATGAGGGAAACGAGAATTCACTACGGATCAGCCCAGATAAACCGGCGCATTACTTACACCGGTTTATTTAAACGAAGGATTGTATTATAGCACTTCTACCCATCCATTACGAATAGCTGTAACCACTGCTTGTGTACGGTCGTTAACATTCATCTTTTGCAAGATATTACTCACATGGTTTTTAACTGTTTTTTCACTAATATATAACGTTTCAGCTACGCCGCGGTTACTTTTACCATCTGCTAATAATTGTAGCACTTCACATTCTCTTCTAGTCAACAGATGTAAAGGTTTACGGTAATCTATCATTTTATCTACTAATTTCGTAGTAGTTTCAGAAGTAAGTCGACGGTATTCCTTTACTAGATTATGTGTAACCTTTGGATGTAAATAAGACCCACCTTCACTTACTACCTTAATTGCTTCAATTAGTGAATTAGAATCCATCTCTTTCAGTAAGTAGCCTTGTGCACCAGATTTCAGTGCATGTGTGACATAGTTCTCATCATCGTGAATCGACAAGATAATCACGTTAATATCCGGGAAACGTTTAATTAGCTCAGCAGTCGCTTCGACACCATTTATTGTTGGCATATTGATGTCCATCAGTACAACGTCTGGTTGGTACTCTTCTACTAAAGTGAGCGCCATCGCACCGTCATCCCCTTCAGCAACAACAGAAAAACTAGGTTCAAAGTCAAGAATGCGTTTTACTCCTTCTCTGAACAACTTATGATCATCTATTAGAATTATTTGTGTTGTCATTTTTTGTCCTCCTATACTATCTATTAATCTATGTAATAAAAAGTTTGTCAATTTTAGCAACTTTACTTATTATAACGCATTAATGTTCATTTGTATTATTACTTTTGAATTAATTTAACGGAACTTGGATAAGCACTTTAGTACCCACCCCTTCTTTTGAGTCAATCGTTAGTTTCCCATCCAATATTTCGAGGCGTTCGCGCATGCCAAGTATGCCAAAAGACTTATCTTTCTTATTGGATATATCAAATCCCTTTCCATCATCTTGAATCGAAGCAGTCACAAAGTTTTTACACGTTTCCATTTTCACGACAATGTTTTTAGGCTCTGCATGCTTGACTGCATTTTGAACAGACTCCTGAATAAGACGGAATAATGCCACTTCATACTTACTATTTAGACGCCCTTCTTTCCCAAAAGGTTCAAACTTAATTTCAAATTGGTTATGGTTATATTCTTCAATAGTTGTTAAGTATTTCCTTATAGTTGGGACTAGTCCAAGGTCATCCAAAGCCATTGGCCTTAAATCATAAATAATTCTTCTTACTTCATATAAAGATGATCGAACCATTGATCGCATACTTTTCATTTCTTCAATCGCTTCATCAACACTTCGCTCTCGGAATGTCCGATCAACTATCTCCGAACGCAACAAAATATTTGCAAGCATTTGCGCTGGACCATCATGCATTTCTCTCGATAATCTTCTTCTTTCCTCTTCTTGCGCCTCAATTATTTTCAAGCCAAATTCTTGCTTCTCTTCCGCATCATGAATTAATTCTGTAACCTGTTTAAAATCTTCATTTAAATAATTTAGCACAACAGAAATCTTTCCGACAAGCCCCTCTGCTCGCTCGACAGTCTGTTCAAGATTTTGCAGTCTTCTCTGAATGTCATCCCTTTTGTCACGAAGCGTATGTTCCTTTTCACGCTTCATCGTTAATTCCGTTTGCAGCTTATGCGTCTGATCATATACGGCACGAATCTCATCTTCAGAGTATTTCCTGAAATTTTTATTCACTTCTAATAATCTTGTACGAGAGAGTTTTGTTTTCCTCTCTATTTCATCACCATCTTCAATAACATCAACAACCTGGACCTTTATCGCTTCTAGTTCTTCTAATAACTTCTCATATTCTTGACGAGAATCTTCTCCTATATGAAAAATTTCGTCTTTACTATTTTCAACTGCATCAATCATTTCGTCGATGATGAAGTCTAGTGTTTGATCATTCATCATTTTTTTCAAAATTCCGCCACCCATCCACACTATATTTACAGAAATTCGCATTATCTTTTGCCGTTAAGGGGGTAATCATATTTATTCTACTATAATAGTCTTATTATAATACATTTGCTGCACATAATGGTACTCTATATAATGAAGAATAGGAGGTTAGTCTCACTATGTTAAATCAGTATTTTACAGTTAAAAAAGCAGGTTCTGATGAACAAATCATTCAAAAATCAAGATTTATCGGTTATGTAAAACGAGTGGAATCTGAGGAAGAGGCACAGGCTTTTATTAATGACATAAAGAAAAAGCATCGTGATGCCACACATAATTGTTCAGCATATATGATAGGAGAACACGATCACATTCAAAAGGCTAATGATGATGGTGAGCCTAGCGGAACGGCTGGTGTCCCGATATTGGAAGTACTAAAAAAACAAGAGTTGAAAGATACTGCTATTGTTATTACCAGATATTTCGGTGGTATAAAGCTTGGAGCTGGTGGACTGATTCGTGCCTATTCAAGTACAACTTCTCTAGCAATTAATACAACTGGTGTCGTTAAACGACAGCTTATGAAAGAATTTATCGTCTCCGTAGATTACACATTACTTGGAAAAGTAGAAAACGAATTACGAAATGCCACTTATATTTTAGAAAATATCGACTATTTAGAAAAGGTACATTTAAAAGTTTTTGTTATTGAAGGGGAAGAAGAAGCCTTTTGTAATTGGATCGTTGACTTAACTAGTGATCAGGCAGAAATAAATGAAGGTGGCACGAAATATCTGGAAATAGATGTGGAATAATGTCATATGACAAAATATTTCCCAGGAAATGAAAAAACTCGACACTTAAATCAAAAGCACCAATCTCTTAATATTACAAATGAGGTTGACCAAATTTATTTTGATCAACCTCTTTCTCTTTAGTTAAGATATTCCCTATTACTAGGTAACTGGTTATCATGTAATTCGTCTACTAAATGCTGTACGATCTCTCGTGTATTTTTAAATTGTAGTTGCTCAGTCTGATTGATTACTTTGCTTAGGATATTTTTGTACAAATCCTGCTCTGTCACCATATCACCCCATCGCCTAAACTGTTAGACCACTATCATCATATGAGGATAGCTTTTCTCTGGTTACAAGCAACACCTATCGAGCTTCTTTCCTTGGTTTTGATCGCTTGTAACACGCAATCCCGATTAATAATAATCCAATTCCAAGTATTGCCCCAACACTGTCCAATATTACATCACCAATATACGGAGTTCGATTCGGTGTGAATCCTTGGTGAATTTCATCAAAACTCGCATATAAAACAGAAGCAAAGAATGCAGTACCTATCGTTTTCCCTACACTTAAGTTGGTTGTCTTTATTATTGCCAAATAAAAAAGCAGAAATAACAATAAAAATACTGTTACATGTGCTCCCTTACGGACGAAAAATTCGACAAATCCATTTATACCTAAATTCGCAACACTAACTTCTTGCTGATGATAACTAAATACAATCGTCTGTATCAATGGCTCTAAAAAAGAAAGATCGATATTATCGGAGAGGAATGGTTTAATATCCTGCTTTTGATAAGGTTGGGCAGAAGAATAAAATATAACTCCCATCCAACTGAGTGGAAAGATCCAATATAGCCACTTTTTCATAGTTTCCTCCTATTAATAAAATATCTGTGATTTAACTATTATACTATTACAAACTGATTATTTGTCGATAGGTGAAAGTTTCAAGCTACAAATTTTGAATATGCGTCGATCCACTAATAGAATGCGTCACCTCAGCCATCAAATGCGTCAGTCTCGCTGAGATATGAGTCAATCTAATCATTTAATGCGCCAGATAATAAATATTTGCGTCAAACTCAGCATCCCCCATCTAATCAAACACTCCAGGCAAAAGAAAAGAGCAGTATCCTAATAGATACTACTCCTTACACATATATCAATACTTAAATCGGTTAACAATAGTCTTTAAATCTTCCGCCATAGAAGCTAGGGCATCAGAGGATGCACTGATTTCTTGCATGGAAGCTAGTTGTTCTTCTGTAGATGCTGCTACTTCTTCAGAATTTGCTGCATTCGTTTGAGATAGCTCTGCTACTTCTTTTGCAGATGTTGATACTTCCTCGATGCTCGCCAAAATTTGCTGAACAGTTGCTGTTACTTCTTCAATTTTAGGTGCAATATCTTTTGTTCCACTTAGGATTCTACTAAATTTGTCTGATGTTTGTTCGGAAACTTGTACACCATTTTCTGCGTTTTTCATCACTTCACTCATCATCGACACAGACTCACTAGTATCCTTTTGAATATCAGCTACTAGTTTAGCAATAGATTTGGTTGAATCCTGAGATTGTTCTGCTAATTTACGAACTTCATCTGCAACAACCGCAAATCCTTTCCCATGTTCACCAGCACGAGCAGCTTCAATCGCTGCGTTTAATGCAAGTAGGTTTGTTTGTTCAGCGATATCATTAATAACATTTAAGATGTTACCAATCTCATTGGAACGATCAGAAAGGGTTCCAATCACCTCGTTGGAACGTTGAACCGATTCACGAATAAATCGCATTTGTTTTAAATTGTCATTAACGAATTGATCGCCTTCTTCAGCTTCCTTAGTAGTTTCCTTAGATAACTCAGATACTCGCGCTGAATTACTTGAGATCATCGTGATTCCTTGCTGGATTTCTTGTAAAGCTTTTGAGTTTGATTCTAATTTAGATGTACTTTCTTCTGCACTGCTTGCCACTTCTTGAATGGATGAAGCAACTATTTCTGCAGCCTTGCTTGATTGCCCTGAACTTGCATTTAATTGCTCCGCAGATGCTGCGACTTGGTCAGAGTTATCTGCTATTCCACCGATCATCTCTCTTAGATTTTTGGTCATCTGTTGGAAGGATTCATTTAAATAATAGACTTCATCTTTACTTTTCAGTTTCAACTTCTCTACACGTAAGTCTCCCGCCGCCACTTGCTTCGCTAAATTGCCAAGCTTCACAATCGGACGCGAGATAAAGACAGAAATAACGAATCCACTAGCTATTGCGATTAAGGCTGCGACTATGCTAACAATTAATACTGTAAATAAGCTTGCTTTTGAAAGTTTATCCGTTTCTTCTTTCTTCTTTTCTAAAATATCCGTAGTCAACCATTTCTGGAAAGATTTTGTCTCAATATCTAAACTATTCGTTAATGGTACAATTTCCTTTATTCCTCTATCTAATGCGGCTTGTTTATCTAGAGATACAGAATTAGCAATCTCATTTGCCGCTTTATTGAAATCCTGATTTGAATACAGTATTTCATCTAAGCGTTCGACTGTTTCTTCTAAAGTAGATAATTTTCTACCTTGTTCAATTAAACCTTTTATATTTTCACTAGACTGATTTAACTTCTGTAAATAAGTTTCATCCTCATATAACATAAACGCTCGGTAAAACCCAACTTGTTTAGCATTTTCCATTTCAATCGATTGAGAAATGGACCTTAATTCTGCAACTGTATCAATTAAATAATCATAGGTTTCATTCGTATCCTTCATACTGGTATAGGACAGGAATGATGCAATACCGAATATAAGTGAAACAATAACAAAACTACCGATAAGTTTTTGCTTGATAGTAAATTTCATGCTGGCTGTCTCCCTCTTTTTTTATCCCAATCAACCTATTTCACATAAGGGTTAGCTCGTCACAAAAAACAAACTAGGTATCCCTATAACGAATCTCTATAGGTACTACCTAGTTCCAACCAAGTCTTCACTATCCTATCGTTAAAAAGAATTCTAAGTTAAGACGAAGAAAAATTCCTATAACTTATTATATAGAAACTTTTTAATAATAAAGCAACTGGCTGGCACCTCTATTAGAGCCCCTTTAGCTTTGCGTCCTGACCTTTCGGAAAGTTTGCCTAATATGTATGGGATATATTTACCATTAGGATAGTACTACATTTTTTCGTTTGTGAGAAGGGGTTTTGAATTTTTTGTAAAATTTAAATTTCAGTAATCGTTTACTACTTGATGATTTTTACCAATTACGTATAATCTAGGTTTATAAAAATGTTCACGAAAAAAACCAGTAAAGCTCTAGTGAACCTTACTGGTTTTATTTTTTTTAGCTATCCTGTTTTTGTCTCCAACGATTAAATTCCAAAAATTCTTTGAATTGTTGTTTTGACACGCCTGAGTTCATGGCCTCTTGTGCGAGTTTCAACCAATCTTCATCCAGCTGGCTTCTTAGTTCTTGATCGCTCTCACTCATCAAGAGTTCATTGACAGAGACGTTTAGTACTTTGCCAATCTTTTCAATGAATTGAATAGATGGGTTCGATTGTAGGTTCCGTTCAATAGAACTTAAGTAAGATTTAGCTACACCTGCTTGTTCAGCCAATTCTGATAAAGACATGCGCTTTTCTTTCCGTAGTTGCTTTATTTTCTCACCGATCAAGACCATCCACCTTCTTTCCATCGCCATTATACCATATAGAATAGTAAACGTTCTATAAAAAGAATGCGGATTGAACAATTAATGTGCAAGTTTTCTGTTATCATTTCCTTGCAAAAAAAGTCTAATTTCCTCAATCGTGAGCCCTATCGCTTTTGCTTCTTCTAACATGGTTACCCATTCGTCGTCTAAAAGGCTCTTATGTAGTAGTTTTGTCATAAGATTTCCTCCCTAACCCCTTT
This sequence comes from Aquibacillus kalidii, assembly GCF_014280935.1. Lineage (GTDB taxonomy): Bacteria > Bacillota > Bacilli > Bacillales > Amphibacillaceae > Aquibacillus_D > Aquibacillus_D kalidii. Next base: position 10,689 of record NZ_JACLZI010000066.1, on the reverse strand, counting down.
CAGATAGTACAGCCGCCTTAGCCTTATCGCCTTAGACCTGTTACTTTGCGCCCCTATTTTTCAATAAGTTTGCCTTTGCTTAAGAAGCAATATTTATTAACTTTATTTTAAACCTTTACTTCTAACATGTTAATGACTTGTTTTGTCGAAACGATTCTATTTTTGGAAAATTATACTAAATAACATTTAATAAATTTACAATAAATAAATTTTTGAATAAATTCTTAATAAAGGTGCATCAGTCTAGTAAAATTAGTATAATGGAATTATCGAAATATTATTGTTGTGGGAGCGTGTTGCATGAAAAAGTTAGCGGTTTTATTTATCATTGCTGGCGTCGTTTTGTTGAGTATCGGTGGCTATCAGTATATAAAAACGATAGCAGCAGAGAAGAATGCGTTAGATGAAGCAAAAGAATTGCTTAGTAAGGATAGTGCTAATAGTGATTCAGACCAAGCTAGTAAGGAAAGTCCCGAAACATTTTTCCCAGGAATGGGCGATACTGTAGGAATTCTTGAGATTCCAGCTATTGATGCAGAACTTCCTATTGTAGAAGGAACAGACCCTGATGATTTAGAAAAAGGAGTCGGACACTATAAAGGTTCCGCCTACCCAATGCAACAAGATCAAATTGTTCTTTCAGGACACCGAGATACTGTATTTCGAAAGTTAGGTGATGTGAAGGTTGGTGACACTTTCGTTGTCAAACTTCCATATGGAGATTTTACCTACGAAATGGTCGATCATAAAATTGTAGATGCTGATGATACTTCTATCATAAAATCTACTGCACCAAATGAAGAATTAGTCATAACAACATGCTATCCGTTTTCTTATGTTGGAAATGCACCAGAACGATACATTATTTACGCTAAACCAGTTGTAGAAGAGAAATCATAATTAAAGATACAAAAAAAATAGATGGAGTGTTGGTGTCATACCAATGCTCCTTTTGATTATTTTCTATTAAAGGGGAACCATTTTTTAACATATGACCACTATTAATTGTATAATATGGTAAGTATGAAGTGTTTATAAAAGGGAGGTAAAAGCATTGCAAAAGTTAATAAAATTGCTATCTTTACTAATACTCGTCACAATTTTAGCTTCCTGTTCAAAAGAGGAAGTAAAACCCGAAGACCGTTTAAAGGAGTATGTCAGTAATTGGAATGAGGAAAAGTTCTCTGAGATGTATCAGATGGTCTCGGCTTCTACAAAAGAGCACTATCCGACAGAAGAATACATAGATCGGTATCAAAAGATTTATGAAGATTTAGAAGTGAGTAATTTAAAAATCGATTATGAAATTCCAGAACAAAAGGAAAAAGAAAGCAAGGAAGAGGAAGAAGCAACAAGTGCTTCTTTTCCGATCACCGTTTCGATGGATACTGTAGCAGGTCCGATAACATTTGACTACAATATCCGTTTAGTCCAAGAAGTAATAGATAAAGAAAAAGAAGAGAAAAATTGGTTTGTTGAATGGAATCCAGGTTTAATTTTCCCAGAAATTAAAAATGGTGGAGAAATCACCTTCCAATCTACACAGCCAACACGTGGTGAAATCTATGATCGTAATCATAATGGATTAGCCGTAAATGCTGTCGTTTATGAACTGGGTGTTGTTCCTGAACAATTTGCAGAGGATCCAGAGAAAGAAAAGCAACAAATTGCGGAAGTGTTAGATATGGATGTGGAAGCAATTGATAAGGCGATGAACGCTTCATGGGTAAAACCAAATTATTTTGTTCCACTAAAAGTAATGCCTTCCCTAACCGAAGCAGAAGCAGCTAAATTGAATGAAGACATAGGACCATTAACATATCAAAATACAACCGGTAGACTTTATCCGTATGGGAAAGCAACCGCACATATGGTAGGTTACATCGGTAAAATGACGGCAGAACGTCTTGAAAAGTTAGACCAAACGAGATACTCTGCGAATGACATGATCGGCATACGTGGTCTGGAAGAACTTTTTGAAGATCGTTTAAAAGGACATAAGGGGCTTAAAATAGTAGTGGAAAAAGAAGATGAAGAGCCTGTAACACTTGCTGAAACTGAAGTTCAGCATGGGGAAAATATTACACTAACCATTGATGCAGAGTTACAAAAAACAATTTATGAGTCATTTAATGGTGATGCTGGAACTGCATCCGCTATTCACCCTAAAACTGGTGAAACACTAGCTTTAGTTAGTAGTCCCGCTTTTGATCCAAATCAATTAACGTACGGCATTAACCAAGAAGATTGGGATGCACTGCAAGATGATGAAAAACAACCGTTAATTAATCGTTTTGCTGCAACCTTTGCACCCGGTTCAACCATTAAACCGATCACAGCGGCAATAGGATTGAAAAATGGTAGTATCAAGCCTAACGAAGGAATCGAAATTGAAGGATTAACATGGAAAGTGGACGGTTACAGTGTTCGTCGTGTATCCGAGTCAAATGGGCCAGTTGATCTAACAGATGCACTCATTCGTTCCGACAATATTTATTTCGCAAAGCAAGCCGTTGAAATGGGTGGAGAAACGTTAGCTAAAGGATTGAAGGACTTTGGATTCAATGAAGAATTTCCGTTTACCTATCCACTTGAACAAAGTACACTATCATCATCAGGAGAGCTAGATCGCAAAACGTTACTAGCTGACACTGGATATGGTCAGGGAGAAATGCAAATGAACATCCTCCATCTGGCAGTTAGTTATACTCCCTTCCTAAATGATGGTAGTATGATCAAACCAACATTGGAAATCACAGAAGAAACATCACAAGTTTGGAAAGATGATCTGATTAGCTCAGAAAATATCGCAGTCATAAAGGATGCCCTTCGAAAAGTAGTTACCGATCCAAAAGGTACTGGACGCGGAGCTAACATCAGTGGCATTGAAATCTCTGGTAAAACCGGAACAGCTGAGTTAAAAGCATCCCAGGACGAAGAAAATGGTCAAGAAAATGGATGGTTCGTAAGCTATCCTAGCCAAGAAGATATCTTAATCTCGATGATGGTAGAGCACGTCGAAGATAAACCACACGGCAGCGCCTATGTCGTGGAGAAAATGGCAGATATTTATGAAAAAATAAGATAATTTTAATGAAGTGCCGGTTGGGAGAGATCCTGGCTGGTACTTTTTTTATAATCATGTGTGTTTGGGGAGGACGCATTTATTCTGTGGGGTGACGCATTTCACCAGTGAGTTGACTCATTTATTTCATAATTTGACGCATTCCAAGTCGCGTGCAGTATCTTCTGTGGAGTTGACGCATTCCCCCCTGTAATTTGACGCATTTATTCCAAAAAGTAACGCATTTGAGTAGAACGACGCATTCCCATGTTAAACTGACGCATATAATCTAAATACAACGCATTCTAACACGCACCCGGCGCATTTCCTTCAAAATTTAACGCATTCCAACTCGCCAACGACGCATATGAATTAAATCAAAAAATACCGAGCTCCCCCTTAAAGGAAACCCGGTACTACAATCAATATATTCACATTTTACAGCAGCTTCACGCTTTCACCACTGTCAATTGACTGTAAGCATGCTTCTAACAATTTCATTTGCTTCATCATATCGTCCTTGGTGTAGCGTGGTTCTGTTTGATTAAGTATAGCATTTGCGAAGTTATCAACTTGCTCTTTGTATTGATCACTCTCTACTTTTTGCTCACTTACTTCTCCATCCTTTTTCACACGGATAATTCCCTTTCCGTCCTCATTCTGATCGGGTCTGAACGCACCTAGCACTTCAATTGTTCCATTGCTACCAACAACCTCATAGGTTTGACGACTAGTGGAATCGAAACTGCAATCAAATGATGCTTCTACCCCATTCGCAAAAGACATCACACCTGCCACGGTCGTATCAACACCTGTTTCAGGCTGTAATTTGGCGCTTGCATATACTTTTGTTGGTTCTTGCCCGATAATGTTTCGAATCGAATGTAAGGTGTAACAACCCACATCATATAATGAACCACCACCCAACTCTTTAACCATACGGATATTGGTTAAATCGTCTAGTAAAAAGGAAAAACTAGAACGCATGAAGCTAACATCACCGATTTCACCACTCATTATTAATTCTTTGACTTTATCATGTTGTGGATGGAATTGGTACATGAAGGCTTCCATGAATGTAACGCCATATTTTTCACATACTTCAAAAATTTCAGCAAGCTCCTCACTATTCAATGTAGCCGGTTTTTCACAGAGTACGTGTTTACCTTTTTTAGCAGCTTCAATTACCCAATGTTTATGTAGGTTATTCGGTAACGGGATATAGACTGCATCAATCTCTGGATCATCTAACAATTCTTCATAACTAGTGTACGCTTTAGGAATTGCCATCTCTTCTGCAATTTTTATGGACTTATCATCACGACTTGCAATTGCAAGCACTTCTGCATACTCTGATCGTTTAATTGCAGGGATTACCTGTTCTAGCCCGATTTTTGCTGTACTTAGCACACCAAATTTAACATTTGTCATAGTTTACTAGCCACCTTCAACATTGTTATCGTTTTCACAGTTTCATATTACAGTAATTTACTTTGCATGGACAGCGATTTCCCTCTACCCTGCGTTAGACAGCTTCTCTCACAACTGAAAGTGTAGCTACTCATAACCTCTATTCACAAGCATAGTCATGCAAAGCAGCAGAAACCTCCTGGCTTCTGCTGCTTTGCATGACAGCTTACTAACATCTAACGCCATTACATTTTGTTTAGAATTTCTGTATAGTCCATGAATTTAGAATAATTTCTTTCCTCTAATGCATGGTCAATTAGTCTTTTTATATTTTCTTTTTCAAGTTCAATGATCACTTGGTCTACTTTTTCATCTTTTAATGGAGTTTTGTCGCCATTTAAATAAGGATGAACGATGGAATCTAGATGATTGACAAAATCACTTAATTTCAACAGTTCAGATAATGCAACACGACTGTATTCTTTGCCTTTTTGAAATACAAATACATCCTGTTCGTTTTCCACCTTTTGCGTCTTTCTGTTGATACGAATTTCTCGAGACTCTAAAGGTACAAATTGATATACTTTATCGTCTAATGATAAGGAGAAATATTGATACGCTAATACGACTCGAATCGCTTCTTCTTCTTCTTTTACGTAATAAGGTTTTAACATTTTAACAGAAAGCATCCCGACACCCCCTTGTAGAATATCACCAACAACAATGAAGCTGAACTAAGAGAAACCTGTCTAGTAAAGGTTAACAACGATTGTTTTAATTTAGTATATGACAGGACTTCCTATAAAGTTAACAACTTTTTAATATTTTTTCTAAATAATGAAAAATCACTTCCCCTTGTCATATCATTATAACAAATGGTGATAGCGTTTACATCAGTAAACTACTTAACTGTTTAATAATTATAAAATATGTTGTTTTCCGACAAAATACCTAAAAGACATTGTTTTTTGTTTCTTTATTTCGTTATACTTGAAAAGCAAAGCATGATTCGAAGGTGGACACTATGATGAAAAGGTTTCGGTTTAAATTTATTGGAAGTAGAGTCGTCAAAACGGGATTGGCTGTTTTTTTAACCTCGTTATTTTGTCAATTACTGAATTGGCCTGCTGTATTTGCGGTCATTACGGCGATTGTAACGATTGAGCCAACCGTTGCAGATTCCATTAAAAAAGGAATTGTTCGTTTCCCTGCTTCAGCAATTGGTTCTGCTTACGCTGTTATTTTTATTTACTTTTTTGGGAATTCCCCAATCACCTATACGTTAGCCGCATTATTTACGATTATAACTTGTTTCAAACTACGACTACATGCCGGCTTGCTAGTCGCTACCTTAACATCGGTTGCCATGATCGAAGTGATTCACAGTAACTTATTTTTTTCCTTTTTCATAAGACTTGGGACGACAACAATTGGCTTGCTAGTTTCTACACTTGTCAATATGTTTGTATTACCACCGAACTATTCCAAAACAATCCTTACAAACATTCATTCTTTATTAAAAGCAACTGGAGAGGAACTTGAAGTTCTTACAAAAGAAATTATTATGGGCAATAAAGATGAACATAGTAATCAACAATTAATTAAACAAACCTTCAGCCAACTAAAGAAAAAGTTAGATAATACCGAAATGCTACTTCGGTTTCAAAAAGATGAATCCAAATATCATCGATTCGACGCGCAAGCACGTAAAGTTTTTGAGGAGGAACACGAGAAACTTACCGCGCTTAGACTCATCCATTATCATATCGGCAATCTAATTAACACTCCACTTGACCATGTCTCATGGGACAATAACGAATGTAGTAAATTAATTGATATGGTTCATAGACTTGCTGATGCAATGAAATACCCTGAGCATTTCACTATCGAAGAACACCAGAAGCAGGTGAAGTCATTAATGGATCAATTTTGGGAAAGTAAGCGACAAGCTAATATACAACATGACCCAGCGAAAATAAGTTTCTTTAGTCCAGAAATCATCATTTTATATGAATTGCTGTCGATCTATAATTTAGTTGAAAAACTGTTAGTAGAGGAAGAAAACAACGATGCTGTTGGTTTAGCGAGCCAGTAGTATCGTTATTTTTTAGTACCTATCTCACCGTACAGCTGCTCAATCCACTCTTTCCCCTCAGCAGTATAATAATCTTGTGATTGTACCGCTAGCATTGATCCATTATGTTTATTTCGGAAAATGTAAATAGCTTCCTCTTCCTTTATTGTTTTAACCAACTCAAGTTCTATTCCACGATACTCATAATATGCTTTCACCTGTTCACTAGTGAGAGAAAAGGACTTTTCATGCGAACCAAATAGTGGTGTTAACTGGTCAATTTTCCATTTATCCTCTTCTTTAACAACTGTTACATCTAGCTTCGTTCCGGAATACATATCATTAGCCGGGCGATAAGCCTGAAAAGTAGCAGTATCTCCTTCTTGATTTACATTAGCTAACACATCGGGCATCATGGAACCATGAAGTGGACCTGGTGCATCACAATAACAAAAGAAGGCATCCATTTGACCAACTATATGCTCCGTTATAAAGGTTTCCGAAAAGTACTCTGCTGCTATCGGTTTGACAACTTCCGCAAAAGCTTGTTTTGATGGTTGACCAGAATCATACCATCCCTTTTCTTCAATTGTATTAATGATTTCTTTTTTTACTTTGCCAATGTTATTTGTTAATTTTACGAGTTGTTCCATTCCAACTGTTGTTTGGCCACGCTCAACTTCTTGCTCATTTTTCGTTTTAGTATCATCTGGTACAGCCTTTTCTACATTCGCTGCCGATACTTGTACACTAGCAGCCTTAACTGCCATTTCCTTACTTTCTAAATCTTTTAGAGCCGCTTCAAACTCTTCTTTACTTACGAGTTTAAAAGCCTGATCCTTTCCATCAGTTAAATGTAAGGTGATTTGCTCTCCATTGACCGTTCCACTTTTCGCTAACCCGATATTGATACGTTCAAGCTTATTATTCGAAAGACTTCCTGAAAATTCTCGGTTTGTTTTTACTAGTCCTTCCTCTACCAAGTCAAAGGTTTGATATGTTCCGCTTACTTTTCGATTATCCCCTTCCAATTTTACAAGACTTAAATGATTGTCCTCCTGATAGAGAAAACCATATTTATCAGAAAAAGGATTATTACTACCACAAGCGACTACAAGAAAACTAATGGATACCACCCATACAATTAACAACTTGCTTCTCATTGTTCCCCTCCTAAACTATTTCGAAACCTTCCGCACTAATCTAGTAATCTCTTAATACATCTTATTTAAAAGATAACCAAAATAGACCGAGAATATACCTTGTTTTCATTTCATTTAAGATTTTTTCCCTAATACGTTAAAATAAAACAAAGATATTAAAGAGGTGTATCCATGAAAGATGTCACATATTTCCCATTACATGAAGGCGCAGTAATGATTGACTTTGGAAAAACAATAAATAGAGAGACCAATAAGAAAATACTACAGTTAGCCAAAGTACTGAAGGACCAGCCTTTTCATGGTTTTATTGAAGCTGTTCCTGCATATACGACGCTCACCGTTTATTACGACCCTATTATAGGGGAAAGCCAATCCTTTACTAAAATCTGTTCATGGATCGAAAACTATCTAGACAATCTACCATTGGATGATACCTCTGCTAACACGATTAATATTCCAGTGTGTTACGATTTAGCATATGCACCAGATATAGAAGAGGTAGCAAGGACTAATAATTTAACTGTAAAACAAGTTGTGAAGTACCATACAGAAATCATATATCATGTCTATTTTCTTGGCTTCTCCCCAGGGTTTCCTTTTCTAGGTGGGTTAAATCCAAAGCTGGCAACCCCGAGAAAATCAAATCCAAGAATCAAAATTAATGCTGGTTCAGTAGGAATTGCTGGTAACCAAACAGGAATTTATCCAAGTGATTCACCGGGTGGTTGGCAAATCATCGGTCGTACTCCCAAGTCACTACTACAAATAGAAAAAAATCCCCCAACTCTCTTACAACCAGGGGATAACTTATCTTTCTATGCCATTTCAAAGGATGAGTTCGAACAATGGGAGGAAAACCAATGGGTCTAAGAATGATTGAAGAAGGATTATTAACAACTGTTCAAGATCTAGGTCGCAAAGGCTACCAATCCCTTGGCTTTTCTGTAAACGGCCCAATGGATCAACTAGCAATGCGACTTGCTAATATCATTCTAGGAAATGATCAAAATGAAGCTGTTCTTGAGATGAGCTTTTTAGGTCCCTCGATCAGCTTTGAATCTGATATGATTATTGCCCTTACCGGCGCAGATATGTCTCCTAGAATCGATGATGTACCTGTTTCACTCGGAAAGCCTTTAGCTGTCAAAACTGGCCAAACGTTGCAATTACGCACCTCCAAGTCAGGACTTTATAGCTACCTAGCTGTTAAAGGTGGCTTGGATATACCTGAAGTGTTAAACAGTAAGAGTACTTCCTTAACTGCTCAGGTTGGTGGATACAATGGAAGAAAACTGCAAACTGGTGATTTTATCCCCATTAAAAAATCGTATAGTTATGTCGGTCGCATTCCGTGGCAGCTTGACTCCACTTTATTTGCTTACTTACGGTCGGAAAAGCCGATCATTCGTTTTTTGGAAGGGAAACAATATAAGTCATTCAGCTCTCAATCATTAGATAATTTTACATCAAAGCAATGGAAAATTTCTACTAAGTCTAACCGAATGGGTTACCGGCTAATAGGGGCTGAGCTACTAGTTAACGATCAGAAAGAGTTAATTACAGAAGCGACCGCTTTTGGTACGATACAAGTACCACCAAACGGACAACCCATCGTGCTAATGGCTGATCGGCAACCGACTGGCGGCTACCCTAAAATTGGCCAAGTAATTCAAGCTGATTTACCGAAACTAAGTCAATTAAGACCAACCCAAGCCTTTCACTTCCAAAAATCTAGTATCGAAGAAGCACTAACCGAATTAAAGATTACAGAAAATACTATTTCCCGGTTAAAGGTAGCCATAGCATCCAAATGGAAGGAGTGGGAAAATGCTTACTGTTGATTTAAATTGTGATATGGGTGAAGGCTTTGGTAATTATACAATTGGAAATGATCAAGCAATTATTCCTTATGTATCATCAGTTAATATCGCATGTGGATTCCATGCAGGCGATCCTTCCACAATGAACAAAACAGTAAAGCAAGCTATTGCACACAACGTTAAGATTGGTGCCCATCCAGGGTTACCTGATTTAAACGGTTTTGGTAGAAGAATGATCGATATAAGTCCAGACGAGGCATATGAACTAACAATTTACCAAGTCGGTGCGCTTCAAGGCTTCGTCAGATCCAATCGAGGAAACCTCCACCATGTTAAAGCCCATGGTGCGTTATATAATATGGCATGTAAAAAGGAATCCATTGCTAGCGCAATTGCAAATGCTGTAGCTGATCTCGACAAAACCCTCATTCTCGTTGGTCTTTCTAAGAGTAAGTTAATTGATGCTGGAAAGGCTGTAGGATTACAAGTGGCGGAGGAAGTGTTTGCGGATCGAACCTATCAAGCAGATGGTACACTAACTCCTCGTTCTGAAAATGGAGCAGTTATAAACGATGAAAAACAAGCAATTAACCAAGTGATTCAAATGATTACAGAAGGTAGTGTAACTGCTATAGATGGTTCACGTATAGCCATTCAGGCAGATACTATATGTGTTCATGGGGATAGCCCTCATGCGCTGACCTTCGTAAAACAATTACGACAAGCTTTTGATAGATATAGCATTACACTAGGATAACCTTGTCCTAATAAAAAATGAATCTATCTAGTCAATGGCTGATAGACAATCTCATCATTTTCAACGCACTAATGACAAGTGTTGATTCAGAAAAATAACACCAACATATTGTAATAATGTGTACACAAGATCTAATGGGTTTACGATCTCCTTTCGAGTACACGGCTTTCACCACCAGACACCAAAGGCTGGTGGTGATTTACCTCTTTTAAGATAGACAGATATGTTCCTTTCTTCTCGAAATAGCGCAACAACAATTGTGGTTGATTAGTACAGTTATTTCCTTTCTTCTCGAAATAGCGCAACGATTGAGATTGATTAGTGCAGTTATTTCCTTTCTTCTCGAAATAGCGCAACGATTGAGATTGATTAGTGCAGTTATTTCCTTTCTTCTCGAAATA
>NZ_JACLZI010000065.1 GCF_014280935.1 Aquibacillus kalidii | reverse complement strand
CGAAGATCCCGGAAGAGCGGTCTTTGCTCTGAGGAAGCTGAGGCCGTGCCCACGGAAAGCGGAGTATTCTGCCGAAGCGAGTGATCGCACCCATCGAATAAGTAAATAAGAGAATTACTTATTGGTGATTCTATACAAAATGTGTCAAAAGCGATGATATTTCTTTATTTAAATATTACTGAATACCACTTTTATAAAGTTGGAATAGAATATATCAGTAATATATGGAGGTGACAGTATGCTTTCTTGGTTTACGTTTGTTTTATTGGGTTTAGCAACTTTTAGGTTAACGAGATTAATTGTAATGGATGATATCACAAGTTTTCTAAGGGCACCCTTTCATGAGGTGGAGGAAGAGGAACAAGAAGATGGCACGATAGAAGAAGTGCTGTATATTAAGGGTAAAGGGGTACAAAAGTTCATCGGTGAGTTATTAAGTTGCCATTGGTGTACTGGAGTGTGGAGTGCAGCTTTTATTTATGTATTTTACTCCATGTTTCCTTATATGTTTTTTCCAGTAATCGCTATATTAGCAATTGCAGCTGTTTCATCCATAATTCAATCTGCCCTCACGCATTTAAATGGTTAAAATAAAACCCTAGACAGAGAAAACTGTCTAGGGTCATTTTTCATCTACTTTTTCTTTCTTCTTCTACCTGTACCGCAATTACAACCTGCTCTTCTTCCTTTTTTCTTTCTTAGTTTATTGGGCTGAACAACCTCTTTTTTATTACGCATTTGAATCACCTCATTGTATAATAAGAGCCAATATATAACAGGAAAGAAACCTTATTTATGTATATGAATAAAGTGCTTTATTTGAGAGGGCTAATGACGAAACTTTATAAAATTGTTATTCTATTGATATGGGTTAAGCTTATTTAGCGTAATGTCTCAAGAATATAGGGTGGAGAATAAGTGTTTAATAAGAATACTAGCTTAGTAAATAAAAGAAAAAAATCTATCATCCATGGTTTTGTTTATTTAATTTTAACCGGGTCTGCCATTACGGTTTTGCTATACTCCGTTATGCTTATTAGCAATAGTGATAATAGACCCACTGAGCAAGGGATAAAATTGACTGATCAAGTAATTCAGTACAAGCCTTCTGTCATGAAAAATCTAGAGGCTCATGGGAAGAAAGAGTACACAGCAATAGTGCTTGCTTTAATGATGCAAGAGTCAGGGGGTAGAGGAGATGATCCGATGCAGGCATCTGAAAGCTATTGTGGTGAAGTGGGTTGTATAAAAGACTCTGAAACCTCCATTGAACAAGGTGTTTCCTATTTCTCTAAGGTGTTAGATAAGTCTAATGGTGATGTGAAAGTCGCGTTACAATCCTATAATTTTGGCGCTGGATTTATCAATTATGTATTAAATAATGGTGGGAATTACTCAGAAAAGCTGGCGATTCAATTTTCAAAACAAAAGTATGAGGAATTAAAGCATACTGGAATCTACAAATGTATTAGAGAAGAAGCAGAGCAATATGATGCTTGCTACGGTGATTATAAATATGTTGAAGCTGTCTTAAATTATTATCCTGCTGCTATTGAACTTGTAGATGATGAAGTTCAAGTGGCACTCGTAAAGCAAAATAATTAAAAGCCATAGCCATCGCTATGGCTTTTAATTTTCTAAAGGCTTTTCTCTTTCAAGGCCGTTTCTTGGTAAATTATTTGATATAAAGTTTTCAAACATTAGCGATTCAGTCTGCTCCAAGACGCCGAAGTGGGCATGCGACGGCAACCTTTTTCATGTTGTATGATACGGGGATAGCACTTGGCTTTTTTGTATTAGGTATGATTGCTACAGGATATGGATTTCAAACCTTGTATATTGTTTGTGCAATTTTAATATTGGTTATTGTCGGTTTATTCCAATTTTATTAAACCGGTCAAAAAAGGTATTTAGATTTTGAACGTAATGGATGAAGAAGACGGGGGAATCCGGTCTATTTTTAACTAAGTATTTTGTTAATGTGGGGTTTCCTTTCCTTCTATTTAAAAAATATCACCAGGTACCTATATGAAGTGTAAAACAACGATGAAACTGTTAAACTAGAAATAGGTTTTTTTATATTGGCTCTATTCTAAAAATTATGCTTTTGAAAAACATCTATGGACTTTACAGTAAGATTTTAAAGTCTACATCTATTATGTAAGAGCTTTGAGGAGTATGCTTTGTGAATTTTTATTGTTTATTGTTTATTATTTAGTTACTTAGATAGGAATCAATAATCAGATTATGCAAAGCCTAACATAAAAATAGAATATACATAAGGAGAAAATGACATGACGAATAACATTTATTTCAACCATGATGCAGGCGTAGATGACTTAGTATCTTTATTCTTATTAACACAAATGGAAGATGTGAAAGTGACTGGTGTTTCTGTTATTCCAGCGGATGGATACTTGGAGCCTGGTACCAATGCAAGTCGTAAAATTATTGATAGATTTAGTTCATATCCAATTGAAGTAGCGAAATCTAATTCCCGTGGTGAAAATCCTTTTCCGAGTGATTGGCGATTGCATACTTTTACAGTCGATGCTTTACCGATTCTAAATGAGAGTGGAACAATGGAGGCGCCTTTAAGCCCTTTATTTGCACATAAACATATGATAAAAACATTACAAGAAACAGAGGGTAAAACAACATTACTTTTCACAGGTCCACTGACAGACCTTGCAAGGGCCTTGGATGAAGCACCAGAAATTGAAGATAAGATTGAAAAACTAGTTTGGATGGGTGGAACTTTCCAAGAAGTAGGGAATGTTGAAGAACCAGAGCATGATGGTACAGCGGAATGGAATGCATTCTGGGACCCACATGCTGTCCAACGAGTATGGGCAAGTGGTTTAACAATTGATATGGTTGCCTTGGAGAGCACGCAACAAGTACCTCTTACTTTGCAAGTTAGAAATAACTGGGCTGCTGAAAGAAAATATGAGGGTGTAGACTTTGTAGGTCAATGCTATGCAGCTGTACCTCCACTTGTTCATGTAGAAACAAATTCAACCTACTACCTTTGGGATGTTCTTACTACTGCAGCTGTTGGAAAACCGGAACTTATAAAGTCGAAAACAGTGAAAAGTACAGTTATTACTGATGCTCCTAGCCAAGGTAAAACAGCAATTTCTGAAAATGGACGACCTGTAGATGTTGTATATGATGTAAAGGCAGATGAATTTTTTGCATATATAACTGATTTAGCAAAAAAAGTAAGATAGGGGACATGAAATGTGCGTAGAGTAATTATAGATACTGATACAGCTGGTGATGATACGATTGCCATTTTAACAGCACTTCATTACTTCCAGGTTGAAGGAATTACAATTACTGGAGGTAATGTCCAGTTTGACCAGCAAGTGGAAAATGCGTTATATACAGTTGAAGTTGCTGGGAAAGGTGAGCAGGTTCCGGTATATAAAGGGCATGAAGGACCTCTATTGCAAATAGGTGAAAAACAACATAGAACGGTGGAAGATGTACACGGTTCGGATGGTATGGGTGGGGCTAATTTTGCCCCGGCTATTCAGCGCCCTGAAGCGAAACATGCCATTGATTTTATTATTGAAACAGTCCATAATCATCCAGGTGAGATTACATTGCTTGCTATTGCTCCACTGACTAACATTGCCATGGCCCTTAAAAAGGATCCTACGATTAAATCTAAAATCCGGGACATATTCATAATGGGCGGGACAAATAATTCCCTGGGAAATATTACCCCTGCTGCTGAGTATAACTTTTATGTTGATCCTGAAGCGGCAAGAATTGTTCTTAATTCCGGTATTGAAATGACAATGGTTGGATGGGAGATGTGTACTAAATTTTCCATTATGGATGACGACGATCATGAGGAGATAGTTAATCTCAATACGAAAGGGTCAGAATTTTTTGCGACTATCAATCGTGTTGTGAAGCAATTCAATAAGGATGTTCATAAATTAAATGGGACTACACATCCAGACACATTATTAATGGCTGTTGCAGCTGATGAATCGATTATGATAGAATCCCATAAATTCTATGTGGATATAGAAACAAAGGGTGAGTTTACAAGGGGTTATTCGGTTGTTGATATAAATGGAAGGTTGGGCAATCAACCGAATGTCCGTGTATGTCAGGCTATTAATAGAGACGTCTATAAAGAAATGTTAATAGATGTATTAAAAGCAATTAATTAGCGAAGTTAGGTAGGGTTTAATGTGGAAAAGTTAATGAAGTCAACTAACTATCCTAGAACGAGAGAATCGTTACAGATTGATTTGCAAAATCTAGGTCTTGAGCCAGGTGCAAGGGTTTTGGTGCATTCATCCTTATCATCAATGGGTTGGATCAATGGAGGAGAAGTAGCGATTATTCAAGCATTGATGGATACCGTAACAGATACAGGGACAATTGTAATGCCATCTCAGTCTGTTATTCTATCTAATCCAGCTGAATGGGAAAATCCTCCGGTCCCCAGGGATTGGTGGAAAGTAATTCGAGATACAATGCCAGCGTACGATCCGATTTATACGCCAACTACCGGAATGGGAAGTGTTGTTGAAGTATTTAGAAGCTTTCCAGGTGTTATTAGAAGTAGTCATCCTAGTTATTCCTTTGTTGCTTGGGGAAAGGATAAAGAAAAGATTATTGCTAATCAATCGTTAAATTTTAGTCTTGGAGAGCAATCTCCTTTGGCTAAATTATATGATAGTGATGCACATATTCTATTCTTAGGTACTACTTATGAAACTTGTACAGCTTTTCACTTGGCTGAATATCGAGTGGGATATAAGAAGGTAATGACGAAAGGTGCGCCTCTGAACTTGAACGGAAAAAGAGTTTGGAAGGAATATCAAGAACTTGAGTTTAGAGAAGAATTGTTTGAAAAATTGGGACAAGATTTTGAAGCGGAATATCCTGTAAATATAGGGATAGTAGGTTCAGCTGCTTCTCGTTTAATTCCATTAAAAGTGGCTGTTTATTTTGCGGAAAAATGGTTAAATAAGCATGATCAGATGCTGCTATATTAAATTTTTAAATTTGAAACCCCCTTCCTTATTCAGAAGGGGGTTTCCTATATAAAGTGGGGGAAAGCTAGTTAGTTAGACTCCTTTAAATGCGTTTCTGTAAACATCAGCTAATTCGGTAACTAGAGGTAGTTTAGGGTTAGCAGTTGTACACTGATCTTCAAATGCACGATCTGCTAAGCGGTCAACCTCTTTTTCAAATGCTGCTTTCGTTACACCATTTTCTTCAATACTCATAGGAATATTTAATTCTTTTGAAAGTTTAATAATGGCTTGAACTAAACTTTCAACGCCTTCTTCTGTAGTTCTTGCAGGTAAACCAAGTACTTTTGCGATTTCTGCATAACGTTGATCTGCGATAAAGTGCTCATATTTAGGGAACGCAGCAAATTTCTTCGGTTTAATCGCATTGTAACGAATTACGTGTGGCATTAGAATTGCATTGGCACGACCATGTGCAATATGGAATTCTGCACCTAATTTATGCGCAAGGCTGTGGTTTATACCTAAGAATGCATTGGCAAAGGCCATACCAGCTATCGTTGATGCGTTGTGCATTTTCTCGCGAGCCTTTTCGTTTGATCCATCTTTATAAGCGAGTGGTAGGTATTCAAACACTAGTTGAATTGCTTTAATAGCTAGACCGTCTGTATAATCATTGGCCATGTTAGATACATAAGCTTCAATAGCATGTGTTAATACATCCATACCAGTATCGGCAGTTACAACAGGTGGTACAGTCATAACGAATTGTGGATCTATAATTGCAACATCGGGAGTGAGTTCATAATCAGCTAATGGATATTTGATATTATTTTCTTTATCTGTGATAACAGAGAATGATGTTACTTCAGAGCCTGTTCCAGATGTAGTCGGGATAGCGACAAATTGTGCACGTTGACCTAACTCTGGATATTTGTACACACGCTTACGAATATCTAGGAACTTTTGTTTTAATCCATTGAAATCAGTATCTGGGTGCTCATGGAATAACCACATTCCTTTGGCAGCATCCATTGCTGATCCGCCGCCAAGTGCAATGATAACATCTGGTTGGAAGGCATCCATTGCTGCTGCACCACGCATAACGGTTTCTTTTGATGGATCTGGTTCTACATCAGAGAAAATTTCACAATGAACATAGTCAGGACGCTTACGTAAGTTATATAATACTTTATCAACATAGCCAAGTTTCACCATCATAGGGTCTGTAACGATAAATGCTTTAGATATTTTTGGCATTTTTGCTAGGTATTGAACAGAGTTTTTCTCAAAATAAACTTTTGGTGGAACCTTGAACCATTGCATATTAACATTCCTTCTAGCCATTTTTTTAACGTTAATTAAGTGTACTGCTCCTACGTTTGTGGATACTGAGTTTCCTCCATATGAACCACAACCAAGTGTTAGGGATGGCATGTAGGCGTTGTAGATATCCCCTATCGCACCTTGAGATGATGGAGCGTTAACGATAATACGTCCTGCTTTCATTCTACGACCAAATTGGTCAAGTACACTTTGATCCTCAGAGTGGATAACAGCAGAGTGTCCTAATCCGCCAAATTCTAACATCTCTTCTGCTCTTGTCAAACCTTCTTCCGTGTTCTTAACTTTATAACAAGCAAGTACTGGGCTTAACTTTTCACGAGATAATGGATGGTCTGGTCCAACTCCGGTTAACTCGGCAACAAGGATTTTAGTATCTTCTGGAACTGTTACCCCAGCCATTTCTGCAATTTTAACTGGCTTCATTCCTACGATAGATGGATTTACAGCACATGTATTTTCGTTTATTACTAACTTTTCAACCTTTGCCTTTTCTTCTGCATTTAAGAAATAACAACTATTATTAATCATTTCAGATTTAACAGAATCATAGATTTCTTTATCGATAATAACTGCTTGTTCTGATGCACAAATCATACCATTATCAAATGTTTTAGATAAAATAAGGTCATTTACAGAACGTTTAATATTAGCTGTTTTCTCAATGTAGCAAGGTACGTTACCTGGTCCAACTCCTAATGCCGGTTTACCAGAGCTATAAGCAGCTTTCACCATTCCTGCTCCACCTGTTGCAAGAATTAATGAAACACGATCATGATTCATTAATGTTTGCGTGGCTTCCAATGATGGTGTCTCAATCCACTGAATACAGTTTTCAGGCGCACCAGCTTTTACAGCTGCTTCATATACTGTTCTTGCAGCAGTTGAGCTACTTTTTTGTGCAGATGGGTGAAAAGCAAAGATAATAGGATTTCCTGTCTTAATAGAAATAATTGACTTAAACATGGTAGTTGATGTTGGGTTAGTTACAGGTGTAACACCGGCAATAACACCAATTGGTTCAGCAATCTCCACAACTCCATCTTGTTCATTCTCACTAATTACACCAATTGTTTTATCGTATTTTACGTTGTGATATATATATTCAGTTGCAAATATATTTTTAATTATCTTATCTTCATATACACCGCGTCCAGTTTCTTCAATAGCCAACTTTGCTAGTGGCATATGCTGATCCAAACCTGCTAGGGCCATTTCTTTTACAATATTATCAACTTGCTCTTGATTCAATTTTTTCATTTCTTTTAAAGCTACTTGTGCATTTTCTACTAAAACATCAATGCTTTGAGCTACTGTTTTCTGTTCTTGCTCTGGTTTCTTACCAACTTTAGTTGCCATTTAAAACCCTCCTTTAATTTGTGAAACATTGAGCATATAAACCCAAAAATTATCTTAGTTGTTCGCTTGCTAATTCCGACGATGGGTTACGGGGGACCTTTACAAAGGATACATCTTTATACATTCTTGATGTTGGCTTGATTTGGATTACATAATTTTTTGTCCAGATATATGTTGGGAAATCTTTGGTCTCATCTACCATCATAGCCTCAAACACATCTTTAACTTCTTTTTCAAACATTTCCTTTGTGTACACATCAGTATCAGTACCAAACGTTTTCCATTCCGTTAAGATCATTATTTTCACCCCTTCGCTCTTTCTGATTTCATCATAACACCTTGATAACGTTTACAGAAATAGGTAATTGTGACACATTTGTGAAAAGATTCACAAACAATGACTTTTACGCAATAGAAGTCTTTTGTAGTATGATAGAAAGAAAAATAATGGGGGAAGTTATCATGATTGATTTTAGAAGTGATACGGTAACAAAGCCAACAGCTACAATGCGTAAGGCAGCATACGAGGCTGAGGTTGGTGACGATGTATATAAGGAGGATCCATCTGTTAACAAACTTGAGGAAATTGCTGCAGAGATGCTAGGTAAGGAAGGAGCATTATTTGTAACAAGTGGAACTCAAGGAAATCAAATTGCAGCATTAACACACTGTAAACCAGGTGATGAAGTAATAATGGAAGCAAATGCACATGTATATGTATATGAAGCAGGAGCATTCTCTGCTTTGGCTGGTGTTCAACCACGACCAATTCCTGGTGTTAGGGGGGCAATGGATCCATTTGAGGTAGCTTCTGCTATACGTGCAGACGATATTCACTTCCCTGAAACAAGTCTTATTTGTTTAGAAAATACCCATAACAAGGCTGGTGGTGCTGTGATACCGATTGATAATATGAAAGCAATATATGAGATTGCTAATTCAAATCGTATACCTGTTCATTTAGATGGTGCTCGTTTATTTAATGCGGCTGTAGCATCAGGGAAGTCAGTCAAGGATTTTGCTAGTTATGCAGACACTGTGCAATTTTGTCTATCCAAAGGACTAGGTGCGCCAGTTGGTTCCATTATTGCAGGACCTAGTGAGTTCATTCAAAAAGCTAGAAAGTGGCGTAAACGGTTAGGTGGTGGATTAAGGCAGTCTGGTATGATTGCTGCCCCGGGATTGGTAGCTCTACAAAATAATGTAGATAGATTGGTTGAAGATCATGATAATGCAAAAATACTAGCGAACGGATTAGGCAATATAAATGGAATAACTATCGTAAATGAGGTAGAAACAAATATAGTAATAGTTGATGTTAGCGGTACAGGGTATAACGCGGAACAGTTTGTAGAAGAATTGCGAAAAAAAGAAATTTTAGTAGGTGGATATAGTTCGGAAACTGTTCGGTTTGTTACGCACTATGATGTTAATGTGACGCAAGTTAAACAAGCAATCGAGAAGATAGATAACCTTATAAATTAATAAGGAGATGCTTTATGCCGTCTCCTTTACCTTTTCCAGTATATCATTTCCTGTGTGGAGTGAGTTTTCGAGAAACCTGCTTTTTTAAGAACATTTGCTGAAGCGACATTTTCAACAAGGCATTCAGCTGTTACTTGTTTTACTTCTGCCGCGTTTTCTAGCCAGGTAACTAATGCCTTAACCGCTTCTGTAGCTATTCCTTGGTTGCGGTATGTGGGAACAATACTATAACCTATCTCCGCAACACCTTTTGAATCTGGGCGGCCTTTACAGCCTATATCTCCAATCAGTCTATTATCCTGCTTATTAATAACCAATCTACTCCAGCTCGCTAAGGATGGATCATTGATGAAATCTTCTTCAAGAAAAGGGAATATTTCCTTATAATCTGGGTTTGGCCAATTGTCATCTATTGTAAAACCCAAAGTTTTCACTAAAAAATAATTACCTTTAATGGCTGCTGTAATGTAATCTAATTTAAAGGGAACTAATAGTAGTCTTTCCGTTTCTATCACATTTTTTCCTCCAAATAAATGATTTTGTTAAATCTATTCATATCCTCTATAGGCGTACCTAAATTATATTAGAAAAGATGTCTCATTACTATAATGGAAAATGAAATTTGTTCATACTAGGAGTGGGGTAAGCATCCTTTAAATATAGGAAATAAATCGTAGGGCTAAAAATGGTTATTACTATAATAAAAGCCATCTCTTTTTTAGTGGAGATGGCTTTCATAGTACATTAATGAAAGGAAACAATCTGCGGCTCGTGTTCGTTAGTATTCATCAGGTGTATCTCGATAGGGTCTATTTTTAGAACTGTGTAGTCCTTATCTTGTGGACCATCAAACCATGGAGATAATTTATCATTCCATAACTTTGTTTTTGTTTCTTCAGAACTATCAACTGTTGCTTTTCCTTCAATCTCTAAATAAGTATCTTCTGTTCCATCATAAGTATAACCAAGTAAAATATGAACGTTCGGGTTTTCGTTAATTTCATCCACCTTATGAGTGTCCTTGTCTGTTGCCGTATATAACGTATAGTTATCGTTAAAGAAAGTCATAAAACGTGAATAAGGTTTACTATCCTTTACTGAAGATAATGTTCCAATTTGATGATTAGTAAGGATTTTTTCTGCTTGTTCTTTTATCATTTCCTGATCCATTTAATTACCTCCTCGACTCTTTGAAAGCTAAGCTTATTATGAGGTAAAGAATTGAAGGCTATACATTAATTCTTGTTAAAATAGGAATAACAAGTTATCCTTTAATGAAGATGATTTAAAAGAAATGGGGGTAATTGGTGATGATTGTAGTAATAAGTGTATGCGTTGCTGTAACGCTTTTGGTATTAATTCTTTCTTTAGTTACGATCAACAAAGGTTATGCATATAAACAAACTGTTGATCCATTACCAGGCGAATCTATTGAAGCGGAACAAGTTAACCAACAGAAAGAAAAAGACTAGGAGAGTAAGTGGTGCAATAAGCGATCTTTGTCTTGAAAAAACTGACTCATCAATTGGAAATTTTGGGTGTGTTCTAAACTAGTTTCTTTGATACCGCTTTCTGATAGTTCAAGTATTTTGGAATTTGGATATGCCATTACAATTGGTGAATGTGTTGCGATAATAAATTGAGAATCTTCTTTTACTAATTCATTGATTCTTGAAAGCATAGAGAGTTGTCGTAATGGTGATAATGCTGCTTCAGGCTCATCTAAAATATAAATACCTTCCCCTGAAAAACGGTTCATGAATGCTGCAAAAAAAGATTCGCCATGAGATTGTTCATGCAATGATTTCCCACCATACGAGTCTATAATACGTCTACCACCTCGCTGTTTATCTAGGTTATCTATTTCAGTGGCTAGATTATAGAATGATTCTGCACGTAGAAAAAATCCATCTTTAGGTTTGCTTGAACTTTTGATGATGCGTATGAATTCCTCAAGTTCAGAGTGAGTTTCTTTTGTTGAAAAATTAAGGTTAAAGGTTCCGCCCTCTGGATTAAATCCACATGCCACAGCAATAGCTTCTAGTAAGGTTGACTTTCCCATTCCGTTTTCGCCGACAATATAGGTTACCTGCGGATGTATAGATAATTGATTCAGATTATTTACAACTGGTAAGTTAAATGGATACTTCTTAAAAGAAGAAATCTTTTCACGTAACAATTGAATGGATGTAATGTAAGGTTGATATCCCAATTTACTCACTTCTAATGCCCCTTTCAACTAACACTCCCATCTTATACCAAATACAAAAAGGAAGGCAACCTCTCATATTTAAAAGGTTGCCTTCAATTTCACTTCTTCTAAAGACTAGCGCGATATATAGCAATAGAATCTTCTTTATTTAGTTTTTTGAAATTACCAAACTGTGGATTTGCAACTACTGTTTTGTCAGCCATTTCTTCCACGGTAGCTTCCGTAATATCATAATCAGCTAATCGTGATGGAGCACCGATGCTGTTCCAAAATTCACGTAGTTTTTTGATGCCTTCTAATCCAACTTCACGATCTGATTTCCCATCAGGATTAATATCAAATACACGTTCTGCAAGCTGTTTAAAACGACCTACGTTTTCATCAATTGTGTACTCCATCCAGTGAGGGAAGAGAATTGCAAGACCTCCACCATGAGGGATATCATGAACTGCGGAAACAGCATGTTCTAAGTTATGTGTTGCCCAATCCCCTCGGTAACCCATATTTACCATGCCATTTAGTGCCATCGTACCATTATAAAGAATGGTTGCACGATGTTCATAGCTTTCTAGGTCATCTAGTAGTTTAGGTGCTGTTTCTATAACAGTATTGAGAATGCCTTCTACCATACGATCTTGTAGTAAGGTATTTGTTTCGTGATGAAAATAATGCTCTAATGCATGAGACATCATATCAACAATGCCATAAATAGTTTGATCACGTGGAACTGTAAACGTATTTACAGGATCCAGGATAGAGAATTTAGGGAACGTTGCAGGGCTACCCCATCCATGTTTCTCATTTGTTTCCCAGTTTGTGATTACAGAACCAGCATTCATCTCAGAACCAGTAGCTGCTAATGTTAGAACAGTACCAAACGGAAGTGCATCAGCTGCAAATGCTTTTTTAGTAACTACATCCCAAATGTCAGCATCTGTTTTAGCACCAGCTGCAATTGCTTTCGTACAATCAATGGTACTACCTCCGCCTACAGCTAAAATAAATTCAATGCCTTCAGACTTGCAGATTTCGATACCTTTTCTTGCAGTCGTAACACGAGGGTTTGGTTCTACACCACTAAGTTCAAAGACTTCTGCACCAATATTTTTTAAAATGTCCATTACATTGTCATAAAGGCCATTACGTTTTATACTTCCGCCACCATACACTACTAATACTTTCTTACCGTACTTTGGTACCTCTTCTTGTAATTGGTCAAGTTGTCCTTTACCAAATATTAACTTTGTTGGATTCTGGTATGTAAAATTTTGCACCTTTTCATTCCTCCAATTTTATAAATTAGGCAAGCTATCAGATTACAATTAATAATATCGCAACAATTAGCTGTATTGTAAAGCGATTAACCTTTGTAGTTTAACCATGCTTCTTTGTTTATATGAAAAAATCCCCCGTTACCAAAAGGGGGATTGTGGAAAATTATTATGAGCTAACCATTGTACCTCCATTAACATGGATGACTTGACCTGAAACATAAGAGGAGTCTGAAGAAGCTAAGTACACATAAGCAGGTGCAAGTTCATATGGTTGACCAGGGCGATTGAATGGGACATCTTTACCAAAGGTATCGACTTTTTCAGCGGAGAAGCTTGAAGGAATTAGTGGTGTCCATATTGGTCCTGGCGCAACAGCGTTTACCCGAATTCCATTGTCTGCTAAATTTTGGGATAAAGCGCGTGTAAATCCAACGATAGCTCCTTTAGTTGCTGTATAATCAATCAGAATTTTGTTACCTTCATATGCTACAATGGATGCTGTATTAATAATGCTACTTCCTTTCTGTAAATACGGAAGCGCTGCTTTAGATAAATAAAAGAATGCATAAATGTTTGTTTTAAACGTAAAGTCAAATTGCTCGCTTGTTATGTCCAAGATACTCTCTTGTGGAAACTGAACACCATGATTATTAACAAGAATATCGAGTTTGCCAAAATACTTAATTGTTTCACTGATGACCTGTTTACAATTTTCTTCTTCCTTCAAATCTCCTACTAATAAAAGGCAGTTTCTACCCAACTGCTCAATTCTTTTTTTGGTTCGAAAAGCGTCTTCGTTTTCATATTCATAGTAATAGGGAATTACAATATCTGCACCTTCCTTGGCAAACGCGATAGCAGTAGCGGCTCCAATGCCACTATCTCCTCCAGTTATAATAGCAACTTTATTGCTTAATTTTTCAGATCCTTTATAGGACGGATCTTCTATGATTGGCTTAGGGTTCATCAGGGATTCAACACCTGGTTGCTTTGGTTGATGTTGAGGTGGGATGTCTTGGTACACAGGTTGCTTATCTTCGGTAAAGTTAAATTGGTTGGAATTTTTCATTCGAAACTCCTCCTTTATCTTGTTCCTTTTTCACTATATTCAAGTCTAGTGGCAGACGTTCAATGTGTATCCATTGACCGCTAACAGCTGAAAAAACTATAATCATGATTGTGACTTTTCGGACGGACCTTAAGAACAAAGTCAAAATTTTGTCTTTATAGTTACAAAGAGAATTTGTTTGTCTAAGTGTTTAATTGTGCATTGTCACTAAAAGTAATATAAGAAACTGTTGTTTAGTAAGATAGTGATTAAGAAATCTGGATGGGGATCTAGGTATCATTGAGAAATTTAGTTAAGACCATATAGCTAAATATGTAATATATAAGGAGGAAAACCATGGGAGAAGCAACAACAGAGAACAAATTCGAACGTAAGTTAATTGTAGCTGTGCTGCTTGTAGGAGGGTTTATCTCCATCTTAAATCAGACCTTGTTTGCAACAGCAACACCACATGTAATGAAAGATTTTAATATCTCTGAGAATACAGCGCAGTGGTTAACTACGATATTTATGTTAGTAAATGGTGTAATGATTCCAATAACAGCATTTTTAATAGAAACATTCACGACTAGGCGTCTTGTACTAATTGCCATGTCGGTTTTCGGTGTTGGAACCCTCATTTGTTTAGTGGCACCAACATTTGAATTATTAATGGTCGGAAGGGTTGTTCAAGCAAGTGGTGCGGGTGTCATGATGCCGCTTATGATGACTGTATTTCTTACTATTTTCCCTATAGAAAAGCGAGGGGCTGCGATGGGGATGGTTGGATTAGTTATTTCATTTGCGCCTGCTATTGGACCAACGCTATCAGGGTATATTGTAGAAAACTATCCATGGCGCGTCATGTTCCTAGTCATACTTCCTATTATCATTCTCGATATCATTTTTGCTTATTACGCTATGAAAAATGTGACGAAACAAACGTATCCAAAAGTGGACTTTTTATCCATTGTCCTTTCCACATTAGGATTTGGGGGATTATTATACGGATTCAGTAGCGCAGGTAATATTGGTTGGGGTAGGGCTGAAGTTGTAATTTCGCTAATAATAGGTTTAATATGCCTTGGGTTCTTTGTAAGTAGGCAGTTAAGGCTTGAGCAACCTATTTTAGAGTTCAGAGTATTTCAATCAAAAGCATTCACAATTACTACTATAATCGGGATGATCGTATTTATGGGGTTAATTGGTTCTGAGACGATATTACCCATCTACATGCAGAATTACGTAGATTTTACAGCATTTGAATCAGGATTAATGATTATGCCTGGGGCGCTGTTGATGGGGATAATGTCGCCGATAACAGGTAGGATTTTTGATAGGATTGGGGCACGATGGCTAGCGATAATTGGTCTTTCGCTTATGACTATAACTACCTTTTTGTTTACTAATCTTTCTACCTCCACATCTTTAACGTACTTAACGATTGTATTCTCGATTAGGATGCTAGGAATGTCTATGGTAATGATGCCAGTAACAACAGCTGGACTTAATCAGTTACCAACAAGGTTGATAGCGCATGGAACTGCGATGAATAATACAATGAGGCAAGTATCTGCATCAATTGGAACAGCAATCCTAGTGACTGTAATGACGAGTACTGCTTTAGATTCAGGGTCAAATGCAGTACCGAGTGACTTAATTCATGGTGTAAATGTTGCCTTTTATGTGGCAACAGGTCTCTCTATAGTTGGGTTGATATTATCGTTCTTTATTAGCGGTTCCTCTCCAGCCGAAGAAAGAGAAGCACAAAAAATAGAAGCAAGAGCGTAAGAGAAGGGTACCTGGATAACGCCTGGTACCCTTTATTTATGCTCTTTTCGTGTTAGTTGTATGAATGGAAGTAAACTTTACGATTTCCTGTCATAAATAAAATTTTCCTTTCTTATAAACCAAAACCGATTAGATAAACACATCAACTTCCTTCTCATTGGAGGCATATAGAAAATGATTTTCTGCTGAAACTCGAATAGGGGTCGTATAAACTTATGATATTTATCTCAGACTAAAGCGTGGTTGTAAATTCGAGCAAAAAAAATAGACTAAGACTTGATTAGAGGAGGAAAATATATTGGCTAAAAGTAAAGGTGGTGCATCAACCAAAAACCTATCATGGTGGCAATTATCTTTAGTGGGAATTGGTGCGATAATAGGAACAGGTTTTTTCCTTGGCTCAAGTATAGCGATAAAAACAGGAGGACCTTCTGCTATCTTTGCTTTTTTGCTGGCTGCATTGGGTACGTATGTAGTATTTGATTCACTAGCAAGAATGACAGCTAATCATCCTGTTAAGGGTTCTTTTCGCTCCTATGCCAAACAGGCCTTTGGAAAGTGGGCAGGGTTTAGTAATGGTTGGGTTTACTGGTCCTCAGAATTGTTAATTATGGGGAGTCAATTAACTGCGTTAGGGATTTTTACTAAGTTTTGGTTTCCTAATACACCACTATGGATTTTTGCATCTGTTTATGGGGTCTTAGGTATTTTAATTATTTTAACTGGTATTAGTGGTTTTGAGAAAATGGAAAACATATTTGCAGTTATTAAAGTAGCGGCTATTTTTATGTTCATTATTATAGCAGGGGTAGCGATTTTTGGATTTCTAGATGGAGAAAAGCCAAATAATTCAATCACCTACAGTTATGAGGGGCTGTTTCCTCATGGAATTATGGGCTTTTGGACGGCTATGATTTATGCGTTTTATGCATTTGGTGGGATAGAAGTAATGGGGATAATGGCAAATGATTTAAAGGATCCTAAACAAGCACCAAAGTCCGGAAGTGTGATGCTTGTAATGTTAGCCACTATTTATGTTGTATCCTTATTGATGTCCATTTATTTAGTACCATGGGATAACTTTACGACGGACGAAAGTCCTTTCATTATTGCTTTAGATAAATACAATCTGTCATTTGTGCCCCATGTTTTTAATGGAGCGCTTATTATTGGTGGTTTCTCTACTATGGTAGCCTCTTTATACGCAATCACAACTATGATTGTGACATTAGCAAAAGATGGTGATGCGCCAAAATTCTTCTCAAAGGTAGGGAAAAGTAATATTCCGTTTCGGGCCTTGGGTTTGACAGTAACTGGTTTAATCTTTTCTATTGTCGTATCAATTCTTCTCCCTGATAAAATATATGAGTACTTTACTACGGCGGCAGGTTTAATGCTTTTATATACTTGGTTATTTATTTTGTTAACATATAGGAAGATGCATCAGACAAGCTTTTTCCAAAAAATGAAGCTCTATACTGGTTTACTATTAATAATAATTGCTGTTAGTGGAACTTGGTTTGATGGGTCCAGTAGACCGGGATTTTTGGTAAGTCTAGGGTTTATTATATTAATAGGCATTGTTACTCTTTCCAAGCGAAAAAAGTGGAAGAACGAACCGCCAAAAAAAGGACAGCCTACTTCATTATTTGAAAAAGGAAAGGGATAGAATTATTCTATCCCTTTTTGTCTATATGTTTATGAAATGGACAACCACTCATCGAGCTTTGGTCATCGCGCAAAAAATACTGTTTTGCTTCATAATTATTTTGGTCGCCATAGCTTTTTAAATCTGGATGTGGTTCTAACGAATCATATTCTTTTATACGATCTCTTATTTTAGATTTAATATGATTGGAATACGGTAGTGTTTCAAATTGAGAAAAAACTTCTCTTGGAGTAATAGCTAACATTAAATTAGGAAAATATCTACTTTGTCTATTCTTGTGACTTGGAGTTGCACAGTACACAAAATATCTTTCCCCTTCAAAACAAAATTCCCAAAGTGGGTCAGATGCGTTCAAAGGAATTTCTTCTGGCCATTTAGTATCATCCAATTTACTAACTTCATTTACTATACACCAAAATTGCTTCTCGAAGTCTAATACTGTCGAGGAAGATTTCTGATATGATGGATGAAAAAAAACAATAAGCGAGGTGTAATGACCAAACTTTCTATAATTACTTCCATACTCCTTAAGTAACGATGCTATTTCCCCAAATGTCTCTTCAGAAGTAGGATCCCCTACAAAGCTGTATCGTAATTGTTCTAAGTGAAAACCTTGTGTGGCAGGGATGCAAGGGAACTTATGTTGTTTATTTGTCATTTTATCAATAAAGCTATGGTAAGCTTTTTGCTTCCATTGTTCTAAGTTTGGATGAGAATTGTCAATTTGGTAGGTTTCCAAAAGTTGCACGAGTATCAGTCCTTTCGAAATAGCCTATTAACGAAAGAACGAATTGGTTACTAGGATTAAATGTTAAAAAGTAACTGACATGCTTTGTACCCGAAGTAAATACCAAAGCCAACTAAGGATAGGGCAGAGATAACAGATATCCAAACCAGTATTGTATTGGTTAAAATTTTACGAAAACCACTAGCTACAATAGCCATAGTGAAATCCCAAATAATTAGGCCCAGAATTATTGCAAAGCTGTATAATGCTAGATGATTTATATCATATTCAGAGGCTGTTTCTGCTAAAACCGAACCGTAAATTCCTAACCAGAACAAAATGGTTAAGGGATTCGAAATAGACAGAAAGAAACCAGTGAAAAAGGTCTTGGATAGAGAGGATGGTTTAGAGCGTTTACTTTGGTTATTAGCCACTTGTTTTGCCCCAACTAACCCCTCGATTCCGGTGTAAATAAGCACAAAGCATCCAAATGACCATAAAAATGACTTCATAAAAGGTAATTCTAAAAAATTCACCACACCAAAATACACTGCCAACATATAGACAATATCTGCGCTTAAGGAACCGAGCCCGATAAACCATGAGTGAGTAAAACCTTGCTTAATGCCTTTATCAAGCTGTGCTGCGTTTACTGGTCCAATTGGAGCTGCAAGAGATAGCCCTAAGATGATGTAACTTATAAAACTGCTCACTAAAATTCTCCCCTTTGTTAACAACGACTTGTACATTGTATTCGGACGAGCATCTAAATAACACTACAAGTTTTTAATGAACATTTTTCACTTATACACCACGTTATAGTGGTGTGTATTAGTTAGTCATTGAGATTAATCTGTATTAGTTAAAACGGATAAAGTTAATATAACAGTATAATACAGTTTTTTTTGATAGTTTTAATGGAAAAATTTGGGGATGATAAAAATGAAGAAAACTCTTTATTTATAGGGGAATCTGGTAAATTAAGGCTCTGTCGTATGAAAATCATCATCTTTTACAAATTATGAACATTTTAAGAACAACAACTATAACAGTTTTTAATTGTGACAAATATCACATGCAAAATAACTTGCGAGGGTATATAATCAATTTAAAGATATTAAATGTTCAGTATTGAACATACTACATTTGATTCATTCATTTAGGAGGTTAGAAAAATGAAAGTTATTGATGAAGTGAAACAAAGTAACCCGTGGGACGGATTTAACGAGGGTAGATGGCAAAAAGAAATAGATGTACGTGACTTTATTTTGAAAAACTTTACTTTATATGAAGGAAATGATGAATTTTTAGCAGGCGCAACTTCTAACACATTAGCGCTGTGGGATCGAGTAATGGATTTGACTAAGCAAGAACGCGAAAATGGTGGTGTATTAGATCTTGATACAAAGATTGTTTCTACTATTACATCTCATGGTCCAGGATATTTAAATAAGGAACAGGAAAAAGTAGTTGGAGTTCAAACAGATGAACCATTTAAGCGTTCCTTACAACCATTCGGTGGAATGCGTATGGCGGTTGCAGCAGCTGAATCTTATGGATTTAAAATTGATGAAGAAGTAGAAAAAGTATTCACTGATTACCGCAAAACACATAACCAAGGTGTATTTGATGCCTATACTCCAGAGATGAGAATGGCTCGTAAAGCAGGAATTGTAACTGGTTTACCAGATGCTTACGGAAGAGGTCGTATTATTGGAGACTATCGTAGAGTGGCTTTATATGGAGTAGATCACTTAATTTCCGAAAAGAAAAAGGAATTAGATTTGATTGGCAATGGTACTATGTCAGAGGACATTATCCGTGATCGTGAGGAAACGGCTGAGCAAATTCGTGCCCTTCAAGAGCTAAAACAGTTAGGTAAAGCCTATGGATTTGATATCTCAAAACCAGCAACTACAGCGCAAGAAGCATTCCAGTGGCTATACTTCGGTTATCTTGCAGCTATCAAAGAACAAAATGGTGCTGCAATGAGTCTTGGTCGTGTTTCTACTTTCTTAGACATATACGTTGAAAGAGATATTGAAAATGGTGTATTAACAGAAGAAGCAGCACAAGAACTAGTAGATCATTTTGTAATGAAATTACGCCTAGTAAAATTTGCAAGAACACCGGAGTATAATGAGTTATTTAGCGGAGACCCAACTTGGGTTACAGAATCTCTAGGTGGTATGGCGTTAGATGGTCGTCCTTTAGTAACGAAAAACTCTTATCGTTTCTTGCATACTTTGGATAACTTAGGACCTGCACCAGAGCCAAACTTAACTGTACTTTGGTCAACTAACTTACCAGATAACTATAAAAAGTACTGTGCAAAAATGTCAATTAAAACAAGTTCTATTCAATATGAAAATGATGATTTAATGAGAGATATTTATGGTGATGATTATGGAATTGCGTGCTGTGTATCTGCAATGCGTATTGGTAAACAAATGCAGTTCTTTGGCGCACGTGCTAACCTTGCAAAAGCTTTACTATATGCAATTAATGGTGGGGTTGACGAAAAGTTAAAAGTACAAGTAGCTCCTAACTATGCACCGATTACATCTGAGTATTTGGAATACGATGAAGTAATGTCAAAATATGACACAATGTTAGATTGGTTATCAAGCCTGTATTTAAATGCATTAAATGTTATTCACTATATGCACGATAAATATAGCTATGAACGTCTAGAGATGGCTCTGCATGACAGAGAGGTGTTACGTACAATGGCTTGTGGTATTGCTGGGTTGTCTGTAGTTGCAGATTCATTAAGTGCTATCAAATATGCAAGAGTAAAAACAATTCGTGATGAAAACGGTTTGGTTGTGGATTATGAAATTGAAGGGGATTTCCCTAAGTATGGTAATAATGATGATCGTGTAGACGATATTGCATCAGATTTAGTAAAAGCATTCATGCAAAAAATAGCTAAAAATAAAACTTACCGCAATTCAGTACCGACTCAATCAATATTAACGATCACTTCTAACGTTGTATATGGTAAGAAAACAGGTAATACACCAGATGGACGTAAAGCTGGGGAACCATTTGCTCCAGGTGCTAACCCACTTCACGGAAGAGATACAAATGGATCGTTAGCATCATTAAGCTCAGTCGCTAAAATGCCATATGAATATTCGTTAGATGGTATTTCTAACACATTCTCCATCGTTCCTAAAGCTTTGGGTAAAGACGAGGATACTAGAATTGCTAACTTAGCAGGTATGCTAGATGGGTATGCAATCAAAAAAGGACACCACCTAAACGTAAACGTATTTGACCGTGAAACATTAATGGACGCAATGGATCATCCTGAGTTGTATCCACAATTAACAATTCGTGTATCTGGATATGCTGTTAACTTTATTAAATTAACAAGAGAACAACAAATAGATGTAATTAACCGTACATTCCACGAAAGTATGTAAGTTATAAATCGAGGGGGATTTTCCCCCTTGGTTTTCAAAAACAAGGAGGGCGAACAAAATGAAGGGTAGAATACATTCCATAGAAACTTGCGGTACTGTTGATGGGCCAGGTCTTCGTTATGTCATATTTACACAAGGATGTTTACTTCGGTGTCAATTTTGTCATAATCCAGATACATGGAAGATAAATAAAGGGAAAGAAATGTCTGTACAAGACATAGTAAAAGATATAAAAAGTTATCTTCCATTTTTCCAATCAACGGGCGGTGGTGTCACTGTTAGTGGTGGGGAACCTTTATTGCAACTGGAGTTCTTAATTGAATTATTTAGAGAACTAAAGAAGCTCGGTGTTCATACTACCATTGATAGTTCTGGTGGATGTTTCAGTCGCTCTCCACGTTTTATGAATAACTTAGATCAATTACTAGAATTAACTGATTTAGTTTTACTAGACTTAAAACATATTGATCCAACAAGACATAAAGAACTTACTGGTATGTCTAATGAGCATATCATTGAATTAGCTAATTACCTATCAGAGAAACAAGTTCCTGTTTGGATTAGACACGTATTAGTTCCTACTATAAGTGATTATGATGAATATCTTCACGGTCTATCTGATTTTATTCAAACATTAAATAATGTCGAAAGAATAGAAGTTCTTCCATACCACAAGTTAGGTATCTATAAATGGGAAAGTCTTGGCTTAGAATATAAACTGAACGGTGTAGAACCTCCTTCGGCAGAACGAGTGAAAAATGCAGAGGATATTTTAAATAGAGTGGAAGTTATGCAATAAAAAAAGGGTGCCGAATTCTATAAAATGAATTTGGTACTCTTTTTTTAACCAGTTATATAAGCGAATATGCATAAGAGAGAAACTCACCAGTAAATATAGCTCGCTTTTCTTCACTCTTTTATTAGACGAGTGCAAATATGTCGCTGCGGAAAAACACTCGCTTTCCGTGGGGAACGCTTCAGCTTCCTCGCTCGCAAAAGTGCATGCACCTGCGTCTGCTAGTAACGCTTCGAAGTGGGCTTCCTCGGTGCAAGGGCGCAAAGATGATTGTTCAAGTAGTCCCCTCGCTCCCTGTGGGATCTTCAGACTGTTCCTTTCCCACAGGACAAGGGATGCTTCTTAGTGACACATCGCACGAAGAAAATTGGTCTATATTTTCGAGGATCTCGCATTTTTCCTCCGCTTAGTATAGCTTTCTTTTCTAGTGAAAAAAGCCGGATTCGTTGATATATTGGTATTTCGTATCACTATATATAATTAGAATTTTTCAATTAGCGTAGGCAGAATACGGAGACTTCTGTGGGAACAGCACGAGGTGAAGATCCCGGAAGAGCGGTCTTTGCGTCACGGGAAGGCTTGAGGCCGTGCCCACGGAAAGCGGAGTATTCTGCCGAAGCGAGTTTATAGCACTCCTCCATAAGTATTTATTACTTCGCATCTATAGAGATTGTGTCATATATTTAGTATTAGCTTTTACTAAAGGGAAATTAGGGTTTAGAAGTTTTTATGGAAAACGGAAAACAAGAGAAAAATAATCTTGTAGGCCGATTTTTTTATTTTTTGTGTTATTAATGTTTAGATAATGGTAGGAAAAGGAATAAATAGAGTAGAATTAATTAGAATAGGACTTTAAAAGTAAAGGTCTATATAAAAAAGGAGTGGATTTAATGAGTAATGTACTATTTACATCCCAAGCTACAGCACAAGGTGGACGTGAAGGTCACGTAAAATCAAGTGACGGAATCATTGATGTAAAACTAGTTAACCCTGCTAGTGGATCAAAAGAAGCAGGTTCAAACCCAGAGCAATTGTTTGCGGCAGGTTATTCAGCTTGTTATGATGGTGCGCTAAATCTTATGGCATCTAAGCAAAAGAAGGAAATTGAGTCAGAGGTAACAGCTGAAGTTAGCTTATTAAAAGATGAAGCTGATAACGGTTTTAAGATTGGTGTTGTACTTAACGTTAATATTAAAGGAGTAACACAGGAAGAAGCAGAACAACTTGCTAAAGCGGCACATGACTTCTGCCCATATTCTAAAGCTACAAGAGGTAATATTGACGTAGAGTTGAAGCCTAAAGCTGTATAATAATAGAAAAAGGGAGAAGGTCCAAAACGGACTTTCTCCCTTTTTTTAGTATAGAAAATTATAAAATCAGCTTCAAACGCCAGCGACTAGCAACACTTCCCTCGCCTCCGTACGATAACAATTCGTTTACCGTGTTGCCTTATCTCCTACGACCTAGTCCATTCCGTATGTCGCTAGCCGCGCTCTGCATTCTGTTCTTAATTCTTAATGCTAGAAGGTGTTAATGTTTGCTTAGGTTGATAAAGCTTTTTAGATAGAAACTGTTGAAAAATCAAGAACATACCTCCGACCGTCCAATAGAGAGGTAAAGCAGCGGGGGCCGAAAAGGATACAAAGCCAATCATAACAGGAGAAATAAGTCCCATCATGGCCATTTGTTTTTGTTGCTTTGGTTCCAAACCAATTTGGGTGACCTTAAATTGTATGAAATAAATGGCTGCTGCTATAAAAGGCATAATCATATCTGTTTGTCCTAGGTTAAACCATAAAAAAGAATGCTCCGCAATCTCAGGAGTTGATCTAATTGCATAATAAAACCCAATTAGAATAGGGAATTGAATAATCATTGGCAGGCAACCCATCGATGCAATTGGATTAAAGTTATGCTTCTTATAAAGGGCCATCATCTCCTCTTGCATTTTTTTCTGAGACTC
Organism: Aquibacillus kalidii; assembly: GCF_014280935.1. Classification (GTDB taxonomy): domain Bacteria; phylum Bacillota; class Bacilli; order Bacillales; family Amphibacillaceae; genus Aquibacillus_D; species Aquibacillus_D kalidii. The sequence goes on along the minus strand of NZ_JACLZI010000065.1, from coordinate 13,917 downwards.
TGCATCCTTTTTTTGTTTATACTTTGTCTGTAACGCATCAAGTTCGGGCTTCATTGTACTCATTTTGTCCTTCATTTGATAACTGCCCTTTTGTTGTTTAAGCATTAGTGGCATTAATGCCAAGCGAACAATTAATGTAACAAGAACAATGGACAGTCCGTAGTTACCACCAAAAAATGTAGCAACATTCTTAATGAAAACAATAAAAGTATAAACGAAATAACGGTCAAAAAAACCTGCAGTTTCAGGGTCAATTGTTTGACTGTTAGCTCCTTGGCAGCCTGATAAAACGAACAATAGAAGTAGTAAACCTATAAAGCTATATTTTTTGAAAAAAGTGAATAAAGTTTGTTTAGACATGTTAGTCCTCCTCGAATTGTTAGATACGTTTTGTTCAAATTCGAGGAATTGTTGTCTGAATCGTCTTCAGGTCCTTCTTTGCGCTTCATTTTCTTGGTGATCCAACTAAGTCTATCTGATTTAGAGTTAACATTCACTCGGTTTAGTTGAGCTGTTATATTTATAAACTTTTGATTTTTTGTCGTAATGGACCGGTAATCATTAAGATAATGATGTGTAATATGAACAAGCTGCAGTGAACAGAAAATTGTTAAAATAATCGTTATATAAAAGTACATCGGGTAAAAATCACTATTGATTTCACTAATAAGGTCTAAAACCAACTGTATTCACCCCCTTCTTATATTTGAAGTTACTATTCTATCTTTATACAATATTGAATTAAAGTCAAAGGTAGGTTTTGTGACCAATTCCTTATTTAAGATAATGCTATTTCAATATGCTACAATATAGGCAATTAAGTACATGGGAGGAGAAGTTATGACAAAAACAAAACTATTGTTTATCGGAGCAGGACGTATGGCGCAGGCTATGATAGCTGGACTAACCCAAAACGGAAATGCACAAATCTATGTAACGAATAACGGAAATCAAAAACGATTAGAAGATGTTGTTCAAAAATATGGAATACAGGCTGTATCCAATTGGCAGCAAGTCATTAATGAAGTAAATGTAGTTATTTTAGCCATTCCCCCTGAAACACATAAAGAGCTACTTAAGGAAATGAAGGATTATGTGAATAGTCAATTAGTAGTCACTGTTGCAGCTGGGATTGGACCAAGTACGCTAGAAAAAACTCTTCCAGAAAATACACCAGTTGCTTGGGTAATGCCAAACACTGCTGCTGAGTTAGGTGAATCTTCAACCCTTTACACATTGGGTAAAAGTACTACCTCCGGTCATGTGCAGTTGTTAGAAGAAGTCCTGGAGCCAATAGGGGATTATCAAGAAGTAAGCGAACAGCAAGTTAAGCAATTAACAGCACTAACTGGTAGTGCACCTGCATTCGTCTATCTAATGGCAGATGCATTAGTAAATATCGCACGTGAAACGGGTATTACAGAAACCCAGGCACGAAAGATAATTGCTCAAATGATTTCTGGGTCTGCAGCTATGTTACAAACTGCGGAAGCTCCTATGGATTTAGCTAATCAAGTAGCAACACCAGGTGGATCTACAGCAGAGGGCTTAAGAGTATTGCAAGAAAATAAGTTAGATGAATTAATGAAAGCTGCTATAGGGGCTTGTAGAAATCATGTTGGGTAAACAATTGATAAGGGAAGCATTAGATACCTTACTTCCCTTATCGTTGTTATATTCATTTTAAAATTATTACTAGTTTTAATTTTGATAGGGTGACTTTTTACTCAATATCACCTGTATTTAAATTCTCCTTTGTAGTTTGGGCTAGGTTATTTTTTATCTTAGATTCACTTTTTGCAGCTACATTATCTAACATTCCTTTTAGGTCTACTCCTGAGACATCTTTTAAGGTTTCTGGAAGTTGGCTCATTAATTTTGTTACATAACTACTCATTCGAGTGGCGCCGTCACCATCTCCATTTCCGTTATCAACCACAGTAACCTTATCAATAGCACGAACAGGATCCGCAATTTTACCTGCAAACTCAGGTAGCATTTTAATGATCATTTCAAGGATTGCTGCTTCCCCGTATTTCTCCATTGCATCTGCTAATTTTTCTTTAGCTTCAGCTTCAGCAAAACCTTTTAAGCGGATAGCTTCAGCTTCTGCTTCCCCGTCAAGTCGAATTTGGGCAGCTTCAGCTTCGGCATTCTTAACTCGGGTAACTTTATCTGCCTCTGCTTTTTGTTCGGCGGCATACCGTTCTGCTTCCGCCTTTTTAGATATTTCTGCTTCATATTGACGCTGTTTACGCAGAACCTCTTTTTCATCAATTTCAATTTGTTTATTTTTCTCAACGAGTTGAATTTGCATTTCTTCCTGTTTTACTTGCTGTTCAGATTTGGCACCTTGTAATTTATAAGCCATATCCGCTTCGGCTTTGGCGGTGTCTTGATCTCGTTTATATGCTGCGATCTTTAGTTCCTTTTCTTTTGTTGCCTCTGCAATTTGCGTTTCGCTTAGTAGCTCTGCGCTTTTACTTTCTCTTTCTGCTTCCGCCTTCTTAATTCTAGCATCACGCATTGCATTTGCTTCTGCAATTTGTGCATCTCGTTTAACTTCAGAAATTCGTGGCTTACCTAAGGCTTCTAAATAACCATTCTCATCTTGAACATCTTTAATGGTAAAAGAAACGATTTGTAGCCCCATTTTTTTTAAGTCTACAGCTGCTTGTGTTTGTACCTCTTGAGCAAAACGTTCTCGGTTTTTGTAAATTTCCTCAACAGTCATCGTTCCTAGAATCGCACGAAGGTGCCCCTCGAGTACCTCTTGAGCTTCTCCTCGAAGTTCGGAATTATCTTTACCAAGGAATTGTTCCCCGGCTGTTGCAATTCCTTCAGTAGTGCTTTGTACTTTAATAATAGCTGTACCGTCTGCCATAACAGGTACCCCATTTTCGGTATAAACATTTGGTGTGGAAATATCGAGACTGTGAGATCGTAAGCTGATTTTTTCAAACTGTTGAAAGATCGGGAGAATAAAAGCACCGCCACCACGGACAATCTTTATTCCACTACCGCCATCCACTTTATGTACATTTTTGTTACCAAGAAAGCTACCGGTAACGATCATAGCATCGTCTGCACCAACTGTTTTATATCGAGCTGCAAATAAAATAGCAAACGCTACAAAGACAGCGGCAATAACACCAATCACAATAATAAAATCCATAATTAGCCCCCTGAAATTTTATAACTCGTTTATTTCGGATACATGTAAAATCTGATCTTTTACTTGAACAACAACAACTTTAGACCCTTGTTTAATTTCATTAGAATCAAAACTTTGAGCTGATTCGTTACGACTTCCATTTGGTGATTCAATAAACACCTCTCCAAGGCCTTGAGCCGGAATGGTTGTCAATACTTCTCCAATCCGCCCTTCTAGATCTTTTATCGAGATGGAAGTAGATGCCTCTGCATGTGACATAGGAATAACAATAAAGTAATAGATCATAATATAAGACAAAATACCTATAAACAGACTGGCGATGAGTACATAAAGACTATCCAAGCTAGAGTACTTAGTTAATAAAACGCCGGCACCACCAACAACGGATAGTGTACCAAAGACTAAAAGTGGGTTGAGGAATTCACCTAAACTATCGAATATGCTATCTAGTAAGCCATTAATCATGTCCCCAAAGAATAACGAAATGATTGCAATTGAAAGACTGCCCCAGAGTAGGCCCCAATAAATATCTAAAGCAACAATAAGAACACATCCTTTCGTAATTTTCTAGCTGTTCAACTAATATATACGTTTAAAAATGGCAAAAAGTTCCCATTTTATGGTGGGATTTAATGAGGTTTGGATTGTCGTATGGAATTATTTTAAGTAAATTAGAGTTATATTTAGTATTATCTAGAATTTTGATGTTATAGTTAGTTATATTTAATTTTTATCAAAATTTGTAAAAAAATGATTGTTTTTGAGTTAAAACGGTATATAATTAGATTGTTAAAATTCATTTTTTTATGGAGGAATTAGGTTGAAAAAGTATTGGCTTGCAAGTTTCTTGTCTGTTTTAATTTTTATTGGTATTAATCCATTCTCAACATCTGCTGCAGTACAACAAAGTGAATTAGATGATTATTTGACATCTATTGGAATGAGTCAAGAACAGTTAGAAAACTACTTAAATGAAAACTATGATGATTCAATTGCTAACTATGAATCTTTGATTGACCTGAAGGATTTCTTAGGAGAAACGGTAACAGAGGCTACATTACAAGAGTTAGTAGTAAGCTATGATATTACGTTAGAGGAGCTAGAGGGTATATTAGCAGAGTCTGGCTATACTATTGATGAATTTACTTTTATCGATGATATTGATTTTATTGTCTCAGAATATTACTTAGGTGATGGCGCATTTGACCTTATCGGTGAAATGATGGAGAGCTTTGGTCTAACTGAAGCAGAGATGGATAAACTAACTAGTCATTTTGAAACGGTACTCAATGGAAGTCAGCTATTAGAAGAACTAGAAGCGATTTCTGCTGATTTCGATGCACTGGGTGAATTTGATTCGGCTAGTGATTTAACTGCAGAACAATTAGAACAATTCAAGACAGTATGGAATAGAATCCTTCAAGGTTTCGAACTTCAAGCCAAATATTATATAGTAGAAAACGGTGTGGAATCAGAAGTGACTCTTGACTATTTGTTGCAAATTCCAGATGCGGATATTAGCGCCCTTACTATTGAGTTGTATAATTTAAATGGTGATTTATTGGCTGATATGGTAATAACAGGTGAGATGTTCGGTTCAGACTTAGTAGAAGATGTAACAATTGAACAACCTCCTGTTCAAGCAACACCTGAGAAAACTACAAAGGTTGAAAGTGTAGCTAAACAAACTGAGGAACAGAATGAATTGCCGAATACAGCAAGTCCATTTGGAAATCTTATGTTAATAGGGACCCTACTTCTTGTTGTAGGAGCTGGAATAGTTAAGTTTAGAAGAACTATATAAATAGCAAAAACCAGATGATCTCATCTGGTTTTTGCTATTTATAGCTCACTTACTAAACATAAATATTTTCACTTTAGAGATAAACTCTGCAGTAACTAACTTCTTACTATTTTTTTAAGTGAATGCTGCCACGGAAAGCGGAGTAATCATACCCTTCAGATAAGTAAATAAGGGAATTACTTACTGCAGATTCTATAGATTTTACTTATCAAAAATAAACTTAAGAAGGCCAACAGAATTTCATCATATAAATATAAATGTAGCGCTTACATTTTGATATAATAGTACAAGGGAGGGGTTAATTTGAAACAAATAAAAAGAAGTCCACTACGAATTTATCTAGGTATAAAAGCTAGATGATGAATTTTTGACAGTTAATCATGCAGTAATGATGTATAATCCTCTTATACCACAGACGGATACTCGTTAAAGAAAAAGGAGGGTGTTACGGGTGAAATGGATAAGAAGGTTAACGATTGCTGCTATAATTATAGGGGGATTACTTTATGCAATATATCATTTTGGTACAGAATATATTGCAAGTAAGGTTGTTGAAGAGATGGATGTTCAACTGACTTCTATTGAAGCAAGGGAAGAAATACAGAGGTATCTAGATAATTCACCAGAATTAAAGCAATTCGTTGAAGAAGGGGCAAGTCTATCAGATGAGTCATTACCATTTACTACGAAGGAAGAAGCGGTGAAAAAAGTAGTTACTAAACTTAATGTTACAGAGATACAAGAAATACAGGCTATGGTTGAAAACGGTGTATCAACAGAGGAACAACAGATCTTATTAAAAAAAGTAGAAGATAAATTGTCTTCGGATGAACTTGATGCACTAAAAGTTGTTATATATAAGGAACTATATCAATAAGTTATTCTTAGGAATTAACATTGTAGAAAGCGGATTAAGGCCTTCACCTTAATCCGGAGCTTGATCAGTACGGCAGCTAAATTACGTATTTATCTCTACTTGCGCCTAATCCAAACATAGTCATGAATAAGCAGACGATCATTATGGTAATAATGGAAGGTGACCAATTTGATGTGACATCAAAGAGTAAACCAATTGCAATTGGTCCTATGGAGGCTAATAAATAACCGAATGATTGGGCCATTCCAGATAGCTCAGCCGATTGTCTTGCATTGGTAGTACGTAACCCTAACAAGGCAAGTGCAAGACTTATGCTTGATCCTAGAGCAAGGCCAATTAAAGTAATCCAAATAGTAGTCAGTAAAAATGAACCGCCAAAGTATAACCCGATATATCCTGTTAGGGCAAGGATACCGAAAGATAAGACAATTCCTTGTTGGTTTTTAAAACGTCCTGCTAGAATGGGTGTTATAAAGGTAGCTGGTAAACTAACAAATTGCATATAGGATAGAAGCCAACCCGCGGTTGAGATGGAAAACCCTTGGCTATGTAATATTTCTGGTAACCATGAGATAGTTACATAAAAAGTAAAGGATTGTAATCCCATAAATAGCGTCACTTGCCAAGCTAATGAAGAGTTTAATAGCTTCCTTGCAGATGGTTCATATAACCTAGTATCCATAGTGGTGCGCGTTAACTTTATACTAATTGTCCAAACTATTATTGCTAATAAGGCTAGAAGTGACCAACTTAGTAAAGACTTTTGCCATCCTAATCCGAAATTTTTGGCTAAAGGAATACTAAGTCCGGAAGCGGTTGCCGCAAAAATAGACATACATGTTGTATAAATTGCTGTTAGTAGACCTATTTTATTTGGGAACTTCTCTTTAATAAAGCCAGGCAGAATTACATTACACAATGCTACTCCTATACCTACTAATGTCGTACCGATATAAAGGGTAAGCGTAGCAGCAACTGAGCGGATTAGAATACCGATAAATAATATGATTAGTCCTAGTAATAACGTTCTTTCATTCCCAATTTTATTTCCGATCTTAGGTGCCAAAGGAGATATTGCTGCAAAAGCCAAAAGAGGCAAACTGGTAATAAGACCAGTATTCCAATTGGCGAGCTGTAAATCATCCCTAATCGTCCCCATTAGTGGACCTACTGCTGTTATGGCAGGCCTTAGATTAAAGGCAATTAATATAATGCCTATGATTAGAAAATAATATTTTGTGTTTGTTTTGTTCATAGAAGATCTCCTATATTTCAGTTTTTATCATATTAGTATAGAATAACATAGAGAGATAAAAGTGATAATCCATTTTCCACGATAAAAGCTTATGGTTGCATTAAATAATTTATAAAAGAGGACTGTATTCATTATGAAAAATAAAATGGTATCAGAATTAATTTCCTGGGTAAAAGCATTAGCAATTGCACTGATTATTGTTTTAGTATGTAGACAGTTTTTAATAACCCCATCTATTGTAAAAGGTGAATCGATGATGCCTAATCTCCAAGATGGGGATCGAATTATATTGAGTAAAATAAGTAAGATAGATCGGTTTGATGAAATTGCGTTTCATGCACCTGATTCAAAGGATAATTATGTGAAGAGGGTGATTGGTTTACCGGGTGACCAAATTCAAATGAATAATGACAAATTAATTATTAATGGGAAGGTTTATGATGAACCATACTTGAATGCATCTAAATCACAACTGCCAGAAAACCAATCCTTTACCTACGATTTTAATTTAGAAGATCTAACAGGGGAAACAGAGGTTCCAGAAGGAAAATTATTTGTTCTTGGTGATAATCGCAAATTGAGTAAAGATAGTAGGATTTTTGGCTTTATCTCTGAAGAGTCCGTGATTGGCGATGTTAAAATGAGGATTTGGCCATTAGATTCCATTGAGATTATAAATTAATAGTACGGATCTAAACTTATGAATACTGTAATAAACTAATTAGTGAAGATTGATTTAATATTAATTAGATAGAGGGCTTCTAGGAGAAGGTCTCTTTTTTTTACTCATATCCATCCGAAAGAAGGGAAAATATTAAAAAAGTATCGCAATGAACATTGGGGAGATAGCTAGACTTGATTACGTTTACCACTTACTATGTATGGTATAACACTAAACTAGTTAGGGGTATAGGTATGCGATTGTGGCATGAAAAGTTAATAAGCAAATTACCACGTCAACAGTTACTCGGACAACACCGAGAATGTTGTGCACTAAGAGGAAATGGTTGGGGTAAACCACATGCAATAGTGAACTATGTATTTCGATATGCTCCAATTAGATTAGTGAGGTACCACCAACTAATTATGGATGAGATGAAACAACGTGGTTATAACGTCAATGAGTTATGGTTAGATCCTTATTATAGAGGAAAGTCTTGTGAAAGCTTTGATGATAAAGGCCTATATGGACAGGACAATGAAGAAGGTTTAATTATATATCCAGAGCATAATGAGGGCTATTTAACAGAGTGTATAGATAATTTATCTAGTAAGGGAATCTATATCTCTTTTTAACAGAATCTTAATATTAATAATGTAAAATAAAAGGAATAACAAACGGTGGTGATAAAATGAAATCTATCTGTGTATTTGCTGGTTCTAGTTTGGGATCAAAACCAGCATATCAAAGTAAAGCCTTTGAGCTTGGGGAGTTGATTGCTGAAAAGGGAATAAAGCTCATTTATGGAGGCTCAAAAACAGGATTGATGGGTGTGATTGCAAATGCAGTCTTAGCTTCAGGTGGTCAAGTGGTTGGTATCATGCCAAAAGGATTGTTTCATGGTGAAAATGTACATATAGGATTGTCTGAATTCATAGAAGTGGAGAGCATGCATCAGCGGAAAGCTATGATGAGTGATTTAGCGGACGGCTATATTGCCTTACCAGGAGGACTAGGAACATTTGAGGAGCTTTTTGAAGTATTGTGTTGGGCTCAAATTGGAATTCATCAGAAACCTATAGGACTGTTGAACGTACAGGGTTATTATGATCCACTATTAAATTTGATTGAATACAGTGTGAATGAGGGATTCTCAGGGCATGCGCATTCCTATATTGTTCAATCGTCTTCAGAACCAGAGCAGTTATTAACAATGATGAATAATTATCAAATACCTGACATTGAACGTAAATGGAACGTATAAAAGTAGAGAAAAAAACTTGCTGCCATATGCAGTAAGTTTTTTTCTTTAAACATATTCCTTTAATATTTAGCAAATAATAAAGCAACACTACAGGAAAATAGGTGAGAATATGGAAATGAATAATACAATTTATCATGCAGGTGATATTGTTTATGTAATTATTAGAAATCCCCATGTCCAAGGAGCTGCTAATGTCCAAGAGGCTGCAGTAGTTAATAATCCTGATCATCCAGGAGAATTAGCGTTATTTGTATATGAAACGTACTACCCGTTAACTGATGATGTTGCGGTGTATGTATCACGTACAGAGGCAGAAGAAGAATTCAGCCAAGCTTTTGGATCTGTAGATGACATTGAGGGTTTTTATGGTTAAGCCATTTGTGCCTCAGCTTGTCTACTTTGAACCTAGAGCATTAGAGTATCCATTAGGCAAGAGGCTAAAGGATAAATTTGAAAATATGGGTCTGGAAATTCGAGAAACAACTTCTCATAATCAAGTTCGTAATCTGCCAGGTGATAATGACTTCCAGAAATACCGAAATGCTAAATCTACATTAGTAGTAGGCGTTAGAAAGACATTAAAGTTTGATACATCCAAGCCATCTGCTGAGTATGCGATTCCTTTTGCGACAGGATGCATGGGACACTGCCACTATTGTTACCTACAGACAACTATGGGTAGTAAACCTTATATCCGTACATATGTCAATACGGATGAAATTTTTGATGCAGCGGATAAATACATGAAAGAGCGTGCACCCGAAATTACAAGATTTGAAGCATCTTGTACATCAGATATTGTTGGGATTGATCATCTTACACATAGCCTAAAACAAGCGATTGAATACTTTGGTAAATCTCAACATGGTTTGCTTCGTTTTGTTACTAAATTTGCGCATGTAGATCATTTATTAGATGCGGAACATAACGGTCGCACACGATTTCGCTTTAGTATTAACGCAGATTATGTAATTAAGTACTTTGAACCAGGTACTTCCAGGCTTCCAGAACGTATTGAAGCAGCAGTTAAAATAGCTGAAGCTGGTTATCCGTTAGGCTTTATTATTGCCCCTATCTATTTGCATGAAGGATGGAAAACGGGATACGGTGAAATGTTAGAAAAATTAGAGGAAGCACTTCCTGCCTTTGCAAAGAAGGACCTTACGTTTGAATTGATTCAGCACCGGTTCACGCAGCCAGCAAAGCGAGTGATTCAGAAAAATTACCCGATGACTAAACTAGAGTTGGATGAATCAAAGCGAAAGTGGAAATGGGGACGATATGGTATAGGCAAGTATGTTTATACGAATGAAGAGCAAGAAGATATGAAGGACACCATTGGGGGATATATCGATCGACTTTTCCCGGAAGCTAGAATTGAATACTTTACGTGAATGAATATAGTTGACAGGAGTAACATATAGTGTTTAAGTAGAAGTGTAATTGAATATAGGAAGTCCACTAGGGGCGCTGATTTTTGGCTGAGATAAGGTGTAAACCTTTGTCCCTTTGAACCTGAACTGGTTAATACCAGCGTAGGAAAGTGGAGACGGGATTAAGTATAGGTATATACTTTTATTTGTATGTATGTAGATAACCGCTCCAGTTTTCGGGGGCGGTTTTTTTATTGTATTTTATCCCTGACCTACTTTGACTTCCTTCAAAATTTGGGGAGGAATGTTAAGATGTCATTTTCAAGTGAATTAAGAAAAGAGTCAGATGTTATTTTTCAAGGAATTTTTGAACACCCATTTGTAGAAGGGCTAGGAACTGGGGAGTTAGATAAGCATGCAATCATGCACTATGTCAAAGCTGATTTTGAATACCTGAATGCGTTTATGAACATTTATGGCTTGGCCATAGCAAAGAGTTCTATAAGAGCAGACATGGAATACTTTTACGAAAAAATAGGGTTTGTTTTGAATAGCGAAATTCATCCACATCATAATTTGTGTGATGTAGCTGGGGTTGGATATGATGAGTTGCAAGGATATCCATTACCCCCAACAGCAGATCATTACGTTAGTCATATGAAGACGGCAGCACAACAAGGAAGTATGGGAGAGTTACTTGCTGCTTTACTACCTTGTCCATGGACATATTTAGAAATTGGTAACTATTTAAAAAACAAATATAAACCAACAATTGACCATCCATTTTATGAGTGGATTACCTTTTATGCAAAAGAAGATACTGCGTCTGTTACAACTGAGCTACGTGAGCGTCTAGATTCATGGGCAAAGACAGTGGGCGAGGCAGAAAAGGATAAAGCAAGACAAGCATTTATAAAAAGCTGTCAATTAGAGTATGCATTCTGGGAAATGGCTTATACATTAGAAGAATGGCCGTTTACTATTGAGGAGGTACGATTAAGTGGCGCAAGTAGTTAGTGCATTATCGATAGCTGGAACAGATCCCACCGGAGGGGCTGGAATTCAAGCTGATTTAAAAACATTTCAGGAACGAGAAGTTTACGGTATGAGTGTTGTTACTTCAGTAGTTGCACAAAATACCTTAGGGGTAAAGGATATCCATCACCTTCCAATAGAATTTATTGAACAACAATTAACTGCAGTTTTTGATGATATTGAGCCGAATGCAGTGAAAACAGGTATGATCGCAACAGTAGACATGATGAAATTGATAGCAAACACCCTTAAATCAAAATCTATTCCTTATGTATTAGACCCTGTAATGGTTGCAAAAAGTGGCCACGATTTAATGGAGGATGCCTCGAAAAAGGTGATCAGAGAAACCTTGATTCCGTTAGCAACTGTTGTAACTCCAAATATTCCGGAAGCTGAGATATTAGTAGACTTTAAGATTAATAATACAGAAGATGCTAAGAAGGCTGCAAGAGTTATTGTGGAAGATTTAGGGGCACAAGCCGCAGTAGTAAAGGGTGGCCATTTAAGTGGAGAAGCAATTGACATTTTATACGTCAATAATGAATTCCACTACTTTACTTCAAATCGAACAGAGACAAAACATACACATGGAACGGGATGTACCTTTTCTGCTGCAATTACGGCTGAGTTAGCGAAAGGAAGGTCGATTGCTGAGGCTGTAGCATTGGGGAAAAAGTATATTACGGATGCTATCCAATACACATTAGGATTAGGTAAGGGCAACGGGCCCACCAATCATTGGGGGTATCGTTTAAAGGGTTTACCTAATCAGAAAGGGGATAAAAATGACATTCCTAGCTAGAATGATAGATCAAGTAAGAGACAAGCAACCTCTAGTACACAATATAACCAACCAAGTAGTTATAAATTTCACTGCAAATGGATTGTATGCGTTAGGTGCAGCTCCGGTGATGGCAAATGCTGTGGAGGAAGCTGCTGATATGGCATCGAATGCGGATGCGTTATTACTGAATATTGGAACGTTAACAAGTGCTCAAGTAGAAGCCATGATTTTAGCGGGAAAAGCAGCGAATCAAAAAGGAATTCCTGTAGTCTTAGATCCAGTAGGGGTAGGAGCAACTCACTTCCGAAGCAGAGCGGCAGAGAAAATATTAAAAGAGGTTAAGGTATCTTTTATTCGAGGAAATGCTGGAGAAGTTGGACATTTAGCGGGCTTGACCAGTCAGATGAGAGGTGTCGATGCTAGCGGTGAGAGCGATAATAAGCTAGTGGCACACCAAGCTGTAAAGACGCTTGGAGTTCCCGTAATTGTAACAGGTAAACAAGACGTTATTACAGATGGTAAAACGACTTATGTTATATCTAATGGTCACTTTTTACTTACGAAGGTGACTGGTGCGGGTTGCCTACTTAGCTCAGTAGTTGCAGCATTTTTAGCTAATAGTGACAATTATTTAGACGCGGCAGCAAGTGCTGTTGGGTTTTATGGTGTTGCAGCTGAAATAGCAGCTCAACACACAAATGCACCAGGAAGTTTCCAAGTAGCTTTCTTAGATTCATTATATGAATTGAGAAGTGAAGTTGTGGAGGAAACAATTAAGCTCGAGAGGTTAAAGCTTGTGGAAGAGGTAGAGTGATCATATGGATTTAAAAAGAAGTTTACAAGCTTATTTTATAATGGGGAGTAACAACAGTGATAAAGATCCGTTACTAGTGTTAGACAAAGCATTACAGGGAGGTATAACGTTTTTTCAGTTTAGGGAAAAAGGGGAAAATGCTTTAGAAGGTAACCAGAAAAAAGAACTGGCAATGAAAATGCAGGAACTTTGTAAGAAATATAAGGTCCCTTTTATCGTTAATGATGATGTAACGTTAGCTATCGAGATTAATGCTGACGGTGTTCACGTAGGACAGGATGACGAAAGCGTCACTGAAATCAGAAAAAAATGTCCGAGCCATTTTATTATTGGTGTCTCAGCAACTAACACTGAACAGGCTATTCAAGCAGTTAGGGACGGGGCAGATTATATTGGTGTAGGACCAATCTATGCGACATCCACTAAGGCCGATGCCAAACAACCAATAGGTACAAATGGGATGATAGAAATCAGAAAACTAGTAGGTGATGTACCTATTGTTGCAATTGGTGGTATTAAACAGGTACATGTTCCGGAGATTATCAAAGCTGGAGCTGATGGGGTATCTGTTATTACTGCTATTAGTATGGCTAATGATCCGGGAGAAGTTGCCCGTCAAATTAATCATTTAGTTAGTCAACATGCGTTGAAATAATTATATGTAACCCTTTATCAAATAGGATAAAGGGTTTTTTCTACTAATTGGAGGAACACTTTATCGCTTTGTAGAAATTAGTTAAAGATCCTTTCCTAACCGTTTATTGCTTCTTGCACCATTTGTATAGAAAGCGAAGTAAAGTCCTAAGACCTACATTCATTATATAGGATGAATGCTAAACCATCGCTGCGGAAAAACGCTCGCTTTCCGTGGGGAA
>NZ_JACLZI010000064.1 GCF_014280935.1 Aquibacillus kalidii | reverse complement strand
ACATCGGTTCACTTCGTTCACCGTGTTGCCTTTATCTCCTACGGCTCAGTCCAGTCCGTACGTCGCTTACCGGCGCTCTGCGCTTTTGTTCTTTTTCCTACATATTCCTATCTATAGATCTAGAAACACTCTATTTACAGTTATTTTTATTCTAATACAGACATAGTGTTATATAAAGACATCCATTCTCAATCTCTCCTAATTAACTCCGAAAGAAAAGTATTCAACATGTTAGAAACCCTTATGAAATTATCGAATGAAAAAAATATCCAGCAGATTACTAACAGTTGCTCTTAACTATTGGTTGGACCTATTCCTAAAAACTCCATTATTCTAAGGTGACTTGTGCTTAAGTTAATGTAAATTCTAAATAGCACTTTGAGTTCCGTTTGGACGTTTCAGAGAAGGCGTCTTCTGCACAAGGAACAAGATGAAAAAATAGACAAAAAAATGTCTAAGTTGTACAAACCACAACATTTGTGGATAAAAAAATAAAAGGGGTTTTTCTATGAAAAAGATAGGCTTGTTTTTAGTCAGTATGATGATCCTATTCGTGATATCAGCATGTGGTAGTGGAGAAAGTTCTTCAAATGAAACGGATTCAGAAAAAACAGAGTCAGCGTTTACATTGGTAGAAGACGGTAAACTTACATTTGCTTCCTCGGGCGAATTTAAACCATTTAGTTTTATGAAAGGAGCGGAAATGGTGGGCTATGATGTAGCAGTCGGGAAAGCAATTGCTGAGAAACTGGGATTAGAAGCAAATCCTGTTCGGGCAAAGTTTTCAGGCATCGTAACCGGGGTAACAGAAGGGCGTTATGACATAGCGGTTGCCAGCCATACGATAACGGAGGATAGGTTAAAAAAGGTAGACTTCACAACACCTTACTATTATTCAGGTCCAGTAGTTTATACAAGACCAGATAGTGATGTTGAAACGAAAGAAGACTTAAATGGTAAAGAAATATCCGTCGCAAGGGGTACTACTTATTTAGATATTGCAGAGGAATATACGGATAAAATTCCGCAAGTTGATAGTGATGTTGTCGCGTTGCAATCATTAGCAAGTGGACACCATGATGCAGTAATAACGGATGATATAACAGGTATGACAGCTACTAAAAATGGATTAGAAATCGAAGCAAAACTTCATCTAGGAGTAAGCGAGCAGGCTATAGCAGTTAATAAAGAAAATGAAAAATTATATAAGGCCGTAGATAAAGCGCTAAAGGAATTGATTGAAAGTGGTGAATTGCAGAAACTTTCAGAAGAGTGGGTTGGAGTAGATATTACGAAAGAACCTGAGAATGTCGAGGAGTAGAACTATTTTTTAAGATAGTATAAAGCTCCAACAATCAAACGGGAATAACACTTTTATCTGAAAGGGGTTGATAGAGATTTTACACTTCTTCGATGTTTTCACGAGCAGTTTAGACGTTTTTATTGACGGTCTATGGATCACATTAAAGCTCTCTGTCGTTTCCTTATTTATAGCAATAATAATTGGCTTATTTTTTGCCATCTTGAAAATTTCTAATATAAAGCCTCTTCAATGGATTGCTGATGGTTATATTTGGATTGTTAGAGGTACACCGTTAATCGTACAGATTTTTATTCTGTTTTACGGACTTACGGATATCTTACTCATCCCGATGTTCTGGGCGGGGGCAGCCGGACTAGCTTTTCATAGCGGTGCTTATATTGCTGAGATCATTCGGGGAGCCATACAATCGATAGATCAGGGACAAAAAGAAGCAGCTCGCTCGCTAGGTATGACAAAGAGCTTATCCATGAGGCGTATTATATTGCCACAGGCATTTCGTAGAGCAGTGCCATCATTAGGGAATCAATTTATTATTGGGATTAAGGATTCGTCACTAGTCTCATTTATTGGGATGCAAGATTTGTTCGGGGTTGCTAGTACAATGGGATCCAATACGTTTGACTTCTTCCCATATTTTTTAACCGTTGCAGTATATTACCTTTTAATAGTTCTTGTACTAACCTTTGTTGTGAATAAAGTTGAAAAAAGACTTGCAGTTAGTGATTAAGAAAGGAGGGAGACGATGGATGGGAAAGAAATGCTGAGGGTAGAGCAATTAAACAAATCATTTGGTGATCTAAACGTGTTAAAAGGTGTGGATTTGACGGTTAATGAAAGTGATGTAGTTGTCCTAATTGGAGCTAGTGGATCTGGTAAAAGTACCTTGCTTCGGTGCTTAAACTTTCTTGAATTAAAAAATTCCGGGCGAATCATTGTTGAAGGGGAACAAGTTGAACCAAAAACACATGATTTAAATAAAGTGAGAGAAAAAGTAGGGATGGTGTTCCAACATTTTAATCTTTTTCCCCATAAGACTGTTCTAGGTAATGTAATCGAAGCACCGATTCAGGTTAAGGGTATTGATAAGAAAGAGGCAATGGAAGAAGGAAAGGCTTTATTAAATAAAGTGGGATTAGGGGATAAATATGATGTTTACCCTTCTAAATTATCTGGTGGACAAAAGCAGCGAGTTGCAATTGCACGAGCACTAGCTATGAAACCAGATATTATGTTATTTGATGAACCCACTTCTGCCCTTGATCCGGAATTAGTTGGTGAGGTGCTCACAACAATGAAAGAACTTGCTCAAGATGGGATGACAATGGTTGTCGTTACTCATGAAATGGGTTTTGCACGCGAGGTGGCAGATTATGTTCTTTATATGCATGAAGGACAGATTGTAGAGTATGGACATCCATCAGAAATTTTCGATAATCCAAAAGAAGAAAGAACGAGAGCGTTTTTAAATTCCGTTTTATAAAATAAGGCGATTGAACACTAGAGTCGTGTTCAATCGCCTTATATAATTATATCTTTTTATTTTTTGTCTGTTGGGATTATGCAGCTTTCATCGTTACAAACAAAATCATTGTTAGAGGAGAGATCTAGGAATTGCGGCTTAGGGTTCTCTTCCTCCCATACTTTTTGAATCGCATTTTGAAAAGCTTCAAGTGGTTGTGCTCCAGAAATAGCATATTTGTCATTAATTAGGAAGAATGGAACACCGGTTATCTGGTGTTGTTGAGCTTGTTTCTGGTCCGCACGAACTTTATCTGCAAATGCATCTGTGTTATTCAATACTTCTGATGTTTTGTTTTTATCTAGTCCTACAATTTCTGCAATTTCTATTAACGTCTCGATGTCGCCTACATTTTTGGATTCGGTAAAATAACTGTAGAGAAGTTTTTCAGTTATTTCTGATTCCTTGCCTACTGTCTGGGCATATTTGGCTAAACGATGTGCATCAAAGGTATTGGTAGGTTTCATGTCATCATAGTTATAAGTTAAACCAATTTCGGCAGCTTGTTGAATTAGTCCTTGGTTCATTTCAATGACTTGTTCTTCACTAGTACCAAATTTAGTAGCCAAGCTTTCGTAAATACTTTTTTCTGTGTACTTTGGTGCATGTGGGTCTAATTCAAAACTCTTATATTCAATTTCTACTTGATCTTTATGAGCAAATTGATCAAGAGCTAATTCCAACCTACGCTTTCCAATATAACAAAATGGGCAAACAAAGTCCGACCATACTTCTATTTTCACAAGTAACACCTCAATCTAATAAGATGTACATTATTCTAGCATACATATAGTGCCTGTCACCACCCGAATGATCTTGTTTCACAGGATGTTTCACGGATCTGTGTGAATTCTATTCCCATTATGGATTCTCTTTTTAATTAGTAGGGGTTTTCTCTCTATAAAATAAGGATTATCCCCGATGTCACAAAATCGTCATAACCTTTAAGATAAGTATAGAGAATACAAGTAAGGGGTGGAAGCAATGGGGATGGTTGAGATTGTACTGTGGGTTGTATTACCTTTTTCATCAATAGCAATTTTTCTAATGGGTTTAATCTGGCAATACGGTAATAAAGAAAGTTATGCAACAGGCTTTAAAAAAGATTGCTGTACATTTGTTGGGTTTATTACAATTGTAACGGGAATTGTTTCTTTCTTCTTGCTGTATGGAAAAGGGAATTTCTTTTGGATTTGGAACTTGATCTGCTTTAAAGCAGAATATCAAAACATTATAGTCTCACCAATTCTATTTAAGATACATGTAATGAGTTTCTGTTCTTTACTCCTAATTTTACCTTTTACAAGTTTTATAAAGCTTTTTAATTTATCATACTTAATAAACCTTTTATATTTACTAGTAGGAAGTGGAAAGAGAATGATATTTGGTTCATATAGAGGTATTGGATTCCGTGTTACAAATAGGACTAAAACTCAACCTGTTAAAGAATACTAATCAAGTGACATAGGAAGCGACTGTTTTCTTATAGCGTAAAAAAAAGCCCCTCATTATAATTTTAATCGAGTGGGCTTTTCCTATCTAGCAACATATTTCTTCTGTTGACATATCAACCAATTCTGTATTATAGACTCCTGAGAGGATCTTAGGTTGAAGGTTGCTAATGTATTCCTGTATATCTTTCCTTTGTTTATCTGTTTCGCTAAGTTGGAAATATACAAAGCCATCCTCCTGATGAAGTACGGTAAGGTGTACATCTGCTCCCATTTTTGTTGTTGCTACTAATCTACAAGTTTTAGATTTAGGTGCCATTTCAAATGCGATCGTAATCTCCTCCTGAATTAAGCATAGGTTAAAAGCTTTATTTCATAAGGAAATTCTAGCATAGCAACAGACTGAGGCAAAACGTCATTACACTCTACCTGAATAGATATAACGTGATTTGCATTAAAAGAACTACAATAAAGGTTCCGTTCTTATAATTGCTCTGAAATAGTACCTATCACCACCTGATCATCCATGTTTAGTGAATTGTTTTAGAGGTTTTAAAATAAATAATGAATATTAAATAAATTTTCTTTCTAATACTAAAGGTTTTCTAAAAGATCTTACTTAAGTGAAACAGTTATTAAGCGTAAAGGGTAAGAAGCACTTGTTATATAGGTGGGGGCAAGCGTGGTATAATAAACTTCAGAATTGGAGGCAAAAATGTAGTGAACGTCATCAGTAAAGATTCATATTACATATACAATTACGCTTGTGCTGAGGAAGAAATTCCCTTATGCGCTTTAGAAATTCGATCATTATTTGGAAAAGATTCCTTATCTCAATACAACAGTATTGAATCACATTTACTAATAGATCCAAGCCGTAGTCCGTTTATAAGTGGAAGACTAGATGTTATGTTTCAGAGTGAAAACATCAAGGACCTACTTGAGCAAGTGAATACAATGTCAGAGTTAGCTTCCTCATTTAAGGTTTTATTTGTGAAAAATCGAGGGGATTCATCTAAAGCTAGAATTAACTATGAAAATAGGAACGAGATTATAAGGCAAGTGGCAAATAATATAAGAGGGAAGGCAGATATGCATCACCCCGAAATCCAGTTTGCCGTTATGTTCGTTAAGGGCAAGTGGCTTTTTGGTCCATACAAGGAAAATCAAGCGGTGTGGTTAAAGCATAAATCTAAGCCTTACAATTATTCCACAGCTTTAAATACTCGAGTTGCAAGGGCGGTTATTAACATAGCCGTTCCCGATCCCAAAGGTATTAAAGTAATTGATCCATGCTGTGGAATTGGGACAGTTTTAATCGAAGCGTTATCCATGGGAATAGATATAGTGGGTAGTGACATTAACCCACTTATTATGAAAGGGATAAGAGAAAATATTGCCTATTTTGGTTATAAGGCTGAAGTGCGGATAGAAGATATATGTTCCATCGAAGAGGAATACGATGTTGCAATTATTGATTTACCTTATAACCTATGCTCAGTTTTGCCTGAAGAGGTAAAAGTTCAGATGATACAAAATGCTCGTAGGTTTACAAAGAAATTAGTAGTAATCACAATCGAGCCAATTGATACTATATTAATTAAAAGCGGTTTTACAATAGTAGATCGGTGTGAATTAAGAAAGCGGAATTTTGCTAGACAGGTTATTGTATGTAGCTAAATAATGTAGGCTCTTATAGTAATCATCGTTGCCTTTGTCGCAATATCCATAGAATGCGTCGCAAGAAATTATTCTATCCATCCCAACCGTTGCGGTATTTAGAGGTAGAAGAAATTACCTGCACTAATCCATTTCAATCGTTGCGGTATTTAGAGGTAGAAGAAATTACCTGCACTAATCTGCTTCAATCGTTGCGGTATTTTGAGGTAGAAGAAATTAACCGCACTAATCTGCTTCAATAAGTTGCGATTTTCTTTGTGGAAAGGGAGTGTAAAAAATTAGTTGCTGCAGATTTTCTCTCAACTATGCAATAAAAAAGCAATAAGATTACGTAAGCATTCATTTAAAGCGTTAGTAAATATACTCGAATAATAAATTTCAACTTTTCAACTTTGCCATAATTATTTTAGGATGATTGTAGTAATAAAAATAAACAATCTAATGTAAACGATAAATTGAAAAATGTATCTCTGCCCTAGGTAAGATAGTTCATTTATAGGTTAAACGTTTTCAATTCATGTATGTCCATTCATTCAACAGGGACTTTTTAATTATTTTTTTAGAACGGGATATGATAAAATAAAATATAAAACTATTAT
Organism: Aquibacillus kalidii; assembly: GCF_014280935.1. Taxonomy (GTDB): domain Bacteria; phylum Bacillota; class Bacilli; order Bacillales; family Amphibacillaceae; genus Aquibacillus_D; species Aquibacillus_D kalidii. The sequence continues at coordinate 75,847 of NZ_JACLZI010000064.1, read as the reverse complement.
GATATGTATTCACTGAAATGGCTAACTCATTGAAAAGTGGGGGCGCAAAGCTGCAGACCTAAGGACTTTCTATGGTGGCTGGGCTACCAAAGGGGTAACTGATTGTTCAGGTTATTTCCAATGGGGATAACCTTTTTTGTTTTCTACACCACCGTTTTTTTGAAAGTGTTAAATATACTTATTATGTAAGGTAGGAAGGAAAATTTACATGAAACTTTCAGATCAATTATTACACCTTATGGATAATGAGCCTCAATTACGGTTATTAATTGATATGGTTGAGGAGTTTATTGTACTAAAGGATGGTCAAGGACGTTGGCTAGTTACAAATAAGCAAGTACTGAAAGCGTACGACCTACTTAACGTTGAGTATCAAGGGAAAACAGATATAGATTTAATTCAATATAGTCCTCATCTAAAGGATTCCCTAGAGTATAATGTTGAAACTGATAATTTAGCATGGGAACATGGTTCTGCCATAAAGGTAGAGAAGACTCTCATTAGTGAAAATGGAATGCAAACCTATGAGGTTAGCAAAACTCCTGTTTTTGATGAACTAGGAGAAAGGCAATACATGGTGATTGTCAGTCGAAATATTACTGATCGGAAATATGCTGAAGAAAAATTACGTGCAAGCGAAATGAGATATCGTCTAATTGCTGAAAATATGAAAGATTTGGTATTAATGTTGGATCATAATGGTACCATTACTTTTCTCTCTCCATCATTCGAACAAGAACTCGGTCACCCTTATACGCAATTTATCGGAAAGAGTCCACTTCAATTTGTCCATCCAGATGATCATGCTGATTTGATCGCTATCTTTAAGGAAATGATCCAAAATAAATATTCTAAAGACAAGTTAGAACTTAGATGCTTAAATCGAAACAAACAGTACGCATGGTTTGAGGCAAACTGGTCTTGTGTTTACAATTTAGACGGAAGTATCGATACGATTGTTATATCCGCGAGGGAAGTAACAGAACGAAAGAAATACGAGGATCGTCTGCAGTCTATGGCCTATTATGATTATTTAACTAATATTCCTAATCGACGTTATTTTATGCTAGAGTTTCCAAAAGCAATTAAACTAGCAGACAAAGATGGGACAATGTTAGGTCTTATTTATTTGGATCTAGACTACTTTAAGGAAATTAACGATGAAAAGGGACATGATATCGGTGATGCATTACTGATGAAATTTGTCCAACGTATTCAGAATAATCTTCGTGAAACAGACACGGTTGCTAGAATTGGTGGAGATGAATTTGTTATATTGTTATCAGATTTAAAGACTCGTAGTGAGGTCGAAGAAATTGTCTATCGTCTATCCGAGTCGCTTGCGCATCCCTGGAAATTGAAAGATTGTTTACTAGAAACCACTTCCTCGATCGGTGTTGCTATATATCCAGATGATGGGAGCTCTGTCCACGAATTGATTAGCAGAGCGGATAAAGCACTGTATTCAGCAAAATATTCAGGTAGGAATCAAATAAAATTTTATAATCAACAAACATAAGTGGCAGGCACAAATAAATGGTTAAATATTGCGCGCTTTAACAGATGTCGACAAAATAGTTTATTTTTTTACAAAATTGCAATAAATCCTCTGTCAATTATTGGTCTTTTATAGTAAGATGTGTGTATAAAGATACTAGTTCAATATTACTAATAATTTCATTGATAATGGCAAACTTATTGAAAAATAAGGACGCAAAGCTACAGGCCTAAAGGTAATAACCTATGGTGGCTGAGTTACCAAAGGAATGACCAATAATAAGTAAAAGGTTATTTCCAATCTGGAAATAACCTTTTTTTTTTAATGAATCATGTTGGGGGATGTTTTAATGAATAATAATCGACGTTCTATTGGCTTTTTCCTGCTTATTATATGTGTTTATTCCCTTTTATGGATATATATATTTCAGAATAATGATTGGATAAGGTCACTGCTTGCATCAGTTGGACCCCTTATTACTGGTGTAATAAGCTTATATTGGTTAATGAGAGCATATAAACAGACAAGTGGAAAAAGTAGAAACTTCTGGCTTTTATTAAGTAATGGGGTTCTTCTATACATACTTGCTAATACAATATGGATAATGAACCAGATACTATTTGAATCTACTAATTACACTAACCTATCTTATATTATATGGTTATTTGCCTATTCATTATTTTTAATTGCTTTAATTTACAAAGTGAAATTACTAAGTTTACATATACGAAATAACCCTTATACATTCTACGTATTTGTTTTTATGATCTTTGCTGTTTCTGTAGTGATGCATTATTTGGTTACCCCGATTATGGCTAACAATGAGTCTTTAGTTGCAATACTTGCTACAATGATGTATCCAATTTTCAACCTGAGTTATTTATTTCTAATAGCTTTGCTGTATTTCCTGTCCCATCAAAGTCCAGAAAACAAAAACCTGTTATTTATTATTGTTGGGATATTCCTTCAAGTAATAGCAGATTTGAGTTATACGTTTCAAACATTAAATGGTATTTACCAAACTGGTAGTTGGATAGATCTTATTTATATGGTAGCTCTTCTGTTAATAGGATTTTCGGGGCAAAATGTCTCAAGTGAATCATACGAGTCAAAATGGGAAATGAATGATTTCTTTAAAAAAATGGAGGATAAAATTCCGTATGCAATCGCTATTCTATTACTAGTGCTTGTTACTAGTAGTTATGACTGGAAGCTAAATTACTTGAGTGCAGGTTTATCTATTATTTTTGTAATAATAATTGTGCGCCAAGTTAAAATAACAGCTAGTAACAAAAAACTAATGAGCGAATTTCGTCATTTAGCCTATCATGATTTATTAACTGGTTTAAAGAACAGGACTAGTTTTTCAAGTGATTTAGGAAGTATGATTGCTGAAGCAAATCATAACAGGTGTTCACCAGCCATTCTTCTAATTGACCTAGATCGGTTTAAAAATGTTAATGACACGTTAGGTCATGTGATTGGTGATCAAATATTAACTTTGGCTGGAGAGAGATTAAAATCAATATTTTCAATAGATTCAATCTATCGAATCGGTGGGGATGAGTTTGTCATTGTTATAGAAAATGCAACCGAACAAACTTGTATTAGCATAGCTAACAAGGTCCTTAATACGTTTAAGAAACCATTCGAGTTTAACCAGTATGAGATTGCAGTGACACCAAGTATTGGGATTAGTCTATACCCTGATAACGGAAAAACGAGAGATCTGTTGTTGAAGAATGCTGATACAGCTATGTATTTAGCTAAAGCCAGTGGGAAAAACAACTATCGTTTCTTTACAAATGAATTAAATGAAAAGGTAACAAGAAAGGTAGAGTTAGAAAATGAATTAAGAAAAGCACTAGATCAAGGTCAATTTTCCCTTGTTTATCAACCCAAGATTGAACTGAAATCAGGTGTAGTTATAGGGATGGAAGCATTACTTAGATGGGATCATCCAAAACTGGGCCATATCTCACCACAGGAATTCATTCCGATACTAGAGGAAACAGGCAACATCGTTTCGGTGGGAGAATGGGTTTTACGAACAGCTTGTATGCAAACAAAGAAGTGGCATGAAAAAGGTTTCTCAACGTTAGCGGTATCTGTTAATGTTTCTGTGCGTCAATTAGAGCATTATCGTTTTATTGAAATGGTTAAAGAGGTTCTTAAGGATACAGGGTTAAACTCGAACTTTATAGAGTTAGAAATCACAGAGAGTATTATGAAAAATGTGGATGACACAATCACTATTTTATCTCAGTTGAGAGAATTGGGGTTAAGTACCTCTATAGATGATTTTGGTACAGGATACTCTTCACTCCATATTTTAAAAGAGTTACCTATCGATGCTATTAAGATTGATAAGTCTTTTGTCCAAGATATTTCCGATCAAACTAGTCTGTCAATGGTAAAAACTATTATAGATATTGGGTTGAATTTGAAGCTTGATGTTATAGCGGAAGGGATCGAAGAAGAATATCAAGCTAAAATTTTGGATGAGCAGGGGTGTAATTATGGACAAGGATACCTGTATTCAAAGCCTATAGATCCTAAACAATTTGAGTTATATTTAGAAGAACAAACGATCCTGTTAAAAGAAGCATAATTAGAAATTATAAAGTTTTGGAAAATTCTAACTCTCATAAAGGAATTATGTTCTTTTTTACCGAATTAGTATGGTTACAGATATGTGTCTGCTATTTTTGGAAGGTTAGGAGATGACTAATTGGCTTTGTTAATGCGTAAATCGTTAAAAATTCACTATGAGTGGATTGAATCAAATGGTGAAGATATAACGGATACGATTATTTTAGTACATGGTATTGGCTTGGACATGTACTCTTGGGATTTCGTAATCCCTTATTTTAAGAGGAATTATAATATTTTAAGATATGACTTAAGAGGGCATGGACAAAGTGATGGGGGAGCGGAAAAGAAAACGATAGATTTACTTTGTCAGGATTTGAAGTTCATTGTAAAGGAATTAAATATCTCATCCTACTATTTTGTTGGTCAAGGTTTTGGAGGTTTCATCGGTGTACAAATTGCTGGTGAAAAAGAAGGTTTATTGAAGAGTCTTATATTAATTGGTGTGCCTCTTCATTACCCTAAATTACTCGGCGATAAAATAACTAGGGAAAGAATGGGCCAGGTTCAGGGACATAAATCCATGCTTACTCTTGGGGAGCCTTTAGTTAGTCAAATCTGCTATATTCCTAGTAAAAGAAAAGAGAAAATTCTACTTAATGCGTACAGCAAGGTATCTCCAACAACATATTTTGAACTATTTCAGATAGGGTATGGTAGTGTTGGTGCAAAATCGTTACAGCAGACTGAAGTACCAATTCTATTATTGTCTGGTTCTGAAGATGCTATATATCCTCCTGAATTGTTTAGTGCTAGTTTGAATTTTAATCCAAATGCAAGTTACATGACGGTGCCATACGCATCTTTTATGATTCAGATGGACCAACCTAAACTAACTGCTCAATGGATCACCCGTTTTATTGAAAAAAATAAAGGTCGAGACCTCTTAACTAGCTTGCCAGGTAATGAATATAAGAGATATCTGACGATGGAAATGTATGCAGAAATACGAGAGCTCCTTTATAGGAATCAGGAAGACATCTTATTGGCAGCGGAGAATAACATTCAATTAGATATTTTAAATGGATTTCGTGTCTCTGTAAATGGAGTGCCGATTACGGAAGGATGGGGCAAGCGTAAAGCGAAGCAGATATTTGTGTACCTTGTAATCCAACGAACAGTGACAAGAGATATACTTTGTGAAACATTTTGGCATGGATTAGAACTTAAAAATGCAAGAAATTGTTTAAGAGTAGCCATCCATCATTTGAAACAAATATTGGAACCAAGTGCTCATTTGGAAAGTAACCCTATTATTACGACGGATAGAGAACACATTTCTATTCATGGGCAAATACAATCTGATTTACTTATCCATCTTGCTAAAATTAGGGAAGGACATCAGATAGATGACATGGAGCAAAAGGTAAAACACTATCGAAGTATGTTAAAAGAGGCGAGTGAAAATATCCTACTTGGTTTATTTGAAGATTGGTTTTTAGATCTTCGTGATTCGATTGAGAGTGAATGGGGAGAAATGGCGCTTTTTTTAGTTAACTATTATGATCAAAAAAATAACCATAAAGAAGAATTATTCTATTTAAACATGGCGCTAAAATATTACGGTGACTATAATCACTTAAAGAAAAAAATGATACAACTACAAAAAAATATCTTTTTAAAATAAGGTAATATTGTCTTTGGTATTACTATTTTAGTTAATGGTACTTTTTAATTGTGTTTTAGTGTAATGATACAGTAATGATTGATTTGCTATCATAAGTTACAGAAAATTCTTTTAACCGAACAAGTCTGTTAGAGGGGGAGGGGAGGCGCAAAGAAAAAGGCAAACCTACTGAAAGGTTGGGACGCAAAGTCACAGGTCTTGGTTATTTTTATAGCAAGATGGCTGGACTGCCTGGGATACAATGTATTTTAGGGGGGATATGGTGGAATCATCAGAAATCGACCATGAATGGATTAGTTTAATGCTGCAAGCAAGATTGTCTGGGGTAAGCAAGCAAGAGGTTCAAGACTTTTTGCGTTTATATCAAAAAGGAAACAAGTTACCAAATCAATTTATTGTCAAACTAGAAACGAAAACAACAATAGATCGAAGCAAGTAAAACAAAATCTAACTATAAATAAACATCCTATTGTATTAACGCTTTTGTTATTACATAGGGTGTTTTCATTTTAATTAAAGAATAATTGCTTTATCATGATTATAGGAATTAAAAATTGTTAGGTGGAAGGGGTGTTAGAGTGGGGGAACATGTCAAGAAAAGCATAGACGGACTCGACTTCGAATGGGTTACAGCAAAAGGAGAATTTAAATTTGAGGGTCAAGATGCAGTTCTGTTTTGGATTACAGATGCAATGAAAGCTTTTTTTGATACGATAGAGGAAATATCCGGTATAGAAGCTTCAAATTTAGTTTTAGAAGCAACAGGCTTTAGGCAGGGTCTATTGGTAGGTGAATACTTTCAAAAGATGAAAGGGGTAAATCCCTCTGAAGCAGCAGATATGATTACAAACACATATGCAACAGCAGGATGGGGAAGAACGTTAGTACATAATTTGAATATGGAAACAAAAACGCTGACTATTGAAATGAAAGATAGTTGGGAGCACAAGATTAATGAGGCTCAAAAGAAAACAAGAGGTGGCAGCTTTCTTCCTGCGCATTTTGCGGGGATTTTTAGCGGGCTTTTAAGTGAAAATATCTGGTACAATGTAGAACAATTTCAATTAGAGGGCTATGATTCTACGGTTGTTAAATATTTCCCTTCTAATATAACCATAACAGATAACATTCACCAGCTTTCTCGTAAAAAAGAGCTAGAGCACATTGTGGAATTAGAAGAGATGGTCGATGCTAAAACAAAGGAGCTACAAGAGCTTGTTAAGAAATTATCTACACCAATTATTCCTGTGTTAGATGGGATTGTTGTTGTTCCTTTGATTGGTAAATATGATGAAGAACGAGTAGAAGACTTAATTGATAAAACGTTACACAACCTACCATCTTATCAAGCAAACTACCTGATATTAGATTTTACTGGCTTAGATGCCAAATTCAGTGAACAAACGTTTACACTGATTGAAAAACTTGGTGCATCAGCTTCTCTAATTGGTGTACGTACAGTTTTAGTAGGGATTTCAGCACAGATAAGTGTTCATATAGCAAAATTAGGCATTAGCATGTCAGCGTTTGATTGCTTCCAGACTTTGCAACATGGAATACACTATGCGTTAGCAGATATGGGGAAAAAGCAGCTAACATAGATTGTAGTAAATAGTACATCAGACCTAAAATTAACAAGGTATTATCGCGAATTAAATGACCTCGTTTTAGGTCTGATTATAAAAATCTACTATTAAAGATTTAGATTTTTTTGATGCCAAGTAAATAGCCGAGGCTCTTCACCTCTCTTTTGCTGAAAAATAATCTTATAATTTCTGTCTTTGAAAAAACTTATAAATTCAGTGGATAATATTTTTCAATTAAATTCCGAATTAGAGGGCTTAGATTTTCTGGTAAGCGGTCTGCATCAAAAAAGTTAACATCGATCGTTTCCTTACCATCAGCCTTTGGTTTTCCACCTCTTAAATCTTTAGAAATATACGCTATGGTAACTGGGTGGAACTGATCACCGTTTGGTAATGTTACGAAATACTGTTTTCCAGAGAAAACACCTTTTAAAACTAAATTACCAATCTTGATACCTGTTTCTTCATACACCTCTCTTCTGGCGGTCTCTTCAGCTGATTCACCTAATTCCATAAGTCCACCTGGTAAACCCCATACTCCTTCCTTTCTTTTCTGGAGTAAGATTTGTCCATCTTCATTTATTACGGCTACAACGGCTCCGACAAGAATGATAGGTTCATTCCCAACTAATTGTCTGAGATCTTCAACGTATCCCATCTTTGTTCCTCCTCTAGATTACTCATCTACCTATATTCGCCTGTTGGGATTATTTACCTCTTTTTTAATGATATAATAGGATTAATATTATTCATCACGTTAACTTATAAATGATAAAATTATGTAACTGCGGAGGGATAACATGATGTTCATATGGTACCTAGTTTCGCTTTTTATTTTATATCTAGTTGTTGAAAAAGCTGTCAGAAGTGGAATAGATAATTCGAAATTAGGTCAATTGCTTCGTGAAAAGTATGGGGAAGAAGCAGAACAAGAAGAATTAGAAAGTCCATTTCAAAGGGTTGACTTAGATGATTAATATCAACAACTCCAAATTTACCATCCTTGGCAAAATGGAATAGCATGATTATTCAAATAGTCCCCTTGTCCGCATTGTGGAGGGTGCTTTCAATTATTACGACCTTGTTTTGAAGTAGGAGGAATTAATCTGAAAGACAAAAATAAAGATTTGAAGACAATTCAGCATGCTATATCACAAATGCAGTCAGACAAAAGATTACTTATAGGTATTGATGGACTAAGTAGGTCTGGTAAAACTACTTTAGTAGGTTATTTAAAAAGAAATTTAGTGCTGAACAGAGACATTGTTATTTTACATATTGATGATTTTATCGTTGAGTCAAATAAAAGGTATAACACAGATTACGAGCAGTGGTATGAGTATTACGAGTTACAATGGGAGGTGGACAAGCTTAGAGAACAGCTATTTGAAAAAGTATTAACTAAGAATACATATGTATTATCTCTCCCTTTTTACGATACTATCGATGATAAAAGGACTTTTAAGGAAATTGATTTAAAAGAAAATTCTATTGTTTTTCTAGAAGGTATTTTTCTTCAACGGAAGGAATGGCGGCAGTTCTTTGACTATATTGTCTATTTAGATTGTTCTAGGGAAGAACGATTTAGACGAGAAGGGAAAACAATCAAGGCTAATCTAAGTAAGTTTGAAGATAGATATTGGAAAGCCGAAGACTATTATTTAGATATAATTAATCCAAAAGTCCAAGCTGATATAGTTATTAATGGGTAAGGAGTTTATGGAATGAAAGGAAGGGTTTAATGAGTTTGGAATTTAAAGAAATAAACAAACAGAATTGGGAAGAGTGCATTGCATTAAGTGTATCCGCAGAACAAAGAGATTTTGTGGCGGAAAATTCATATTCCTTGTTGCAATCTGTATTCGAAGATGAGCTTTATCCACTCTCCATTTTTAAAAACGATAGCATGGTTGGATTCTTAATGTATGGGATAGATCCAGAAACAAATAGGATGGAGCTTTGCCGGTTAATGATTGATAAGAGATACCAAAAACAAGGTTATGGCAAGGAAGCTACCTTAAAGTTGATGGAGCAATTAAGAGAAAATTATGATGCTATCGATTTTTATACTAGTGCTGAACCAGAAAATAATCATGCTCTTGGTCTTTATGAAGACATTGGTTTTACAAGGACGGGAGAAGTGATGTGGGGAGAAATTGTTTTGAAAATAAAGCTATAACTACTGTTATTACTTAAAAATCTCATTCAAGAATTGTAACAATTTGAAGTAGTCACTTACTAAATATGCAGCATAAAACGTTACTTTAACTAGGTAGCGTTTTTTTTATGGAAGTAATGTGTGTTTGTGGTCTTTTTTACCCGAAAAATAAAATTTACATATAATTAATGCACATTATTTAATATATATGATACACTAATTATATATTATTTAAGAAGAAAACTATATAAATGCGATTTTTTGGTTTAAATAACTGTCATTACATAACTTTAATCTAGAGAAGGAGGACTTCATGATCGAATTTACAAATCGTCAACTAGATATAATAGAGATATTAAAGAAACATGAACCAATAACCGCAGAACAAATAGCTGAATTACTTTCTGTTAGTAAAACAACGATTCGATCAGATTTAGCTGTACTTGTTATGACTGGTTATTTGGATGCAAAGCCTAAGGTCGGATACTTTCTTGGGAATGCTGCAAAATACGAGGATCGTCTGCCGAACAAACTACATGAAATTAAAGTGAAAGATATTCAGGGCTTGCCTGTAATAATACAAGGTAAAACACCTGTTCACGATGCCGTCATTTCTTTGTTTATGGAAGATGTCGGGACGTTAGTTGTTGTGGACAGTGAAGGATACCTAGAAGGCATTGTTTCTCGTAAAGACTTGCTAAAAGTAACTTTAGGAAATGCCAATACTACAACTATCCCTGTACACTTGGTAATGACACGACATCCGAATATCTATACTGTATTGCAAGATGATCCCATCCTAGAAGCTGCTAGAAAAATGGTCCAATTTGAAGTTGACAGTTTACCCGTAGTAGAACCAGATAACGATCAACAACCAGCTAAACAATTGGTTGTGGGGCGAATAACTAAAACTCATCTTACAAAAGTATTGTTAGAAATTAGTCAAGAAAGATAGTGAGGAGGACTTGGGCAATGACTTCCCAACAACCAATCATTTATATTTGTTCTGATGCTGTTGGTGAAACAGCAGAAGCAGTAGCTAAAGCAACCGCAAGACAGTTCTCTAGTAACGATGTTAAGCTCAAACGCTACGGACATATTCAAAGTGAAGAAGATATTCAAGAAATTCTAGCTGAAGTAGTATCTACTGGAGGGTTTATTGCTTATACCTTAGTTCAACCACATTTAAGAGAAAAAATGAAACAAGAATCGATTGTAAATGGAATCCGTGCAGTCGATGTAATGGGTCCAATGATGCAAGCCTATATAGATACGTTTAACGATTCACCTAAGCCTGAACCTGGTCAACGTCAAGTATTAGATGAAGAATATTTTAAACGTATTGAAGCAGTTGAGTTTGCTGTTAAGTATGATGATGGAAAGGATGTTCGAGGTTTATTAAAAGCGCAAGTAGTATTAATAGGGGTTTCGAGAACTTCTAAGACCCCATTGAGTATATTCTTAGCACATAAAGGAATTAAAACAGCAAATTTTCCGATTCTACCTGATTCAAAACCGCCGTTGGAACTAACAGCGTCAGGAAATCAGCTTATTATTGGTTTAACTATCGATCCAGACCATCTGCTTAAGGTTAGAACAGAGCGTTTAAAGGCATTAGGGTTACCTAACGAAGCTTCCTATGCATCGATTGAGCAAATAAAAAAGGAAATTCAAAATGCTGATCAAATCATGAAACGATTGCAATGCCCAGTTATTAATGTCTCAGATAAATCAATTGAAGAAACTGCTGGAATTATAATTGGACTTATGTAGAGAGAAACCTTCTTGGTTTTTCTATATCATAAAATTACTGAATATTTTGAATTAATTTAAGGGGGATGAAGATGATGGAAAGAAGTTTATCAATGGAGATTGTTAGAATTACGGAAGCTGCGGCGCTAGCATCAGCGCGTTGGATGGGGCGTGGTAAAAAGGATGAGGCAGATGAAGCAGCCACTACAGCGATGAGGGATGTGTTAGACACTGTTCCTATGAAAGGAACAGTGGTAATTGGAGAAGGAGAAATGGATGAGGCACCAATGCTTTACATTGGTGAAAAATTAGGAACTGGTTATGGTCCTAGAGTAGACGTTGCGGTGGACCCATTAGAAGGAACAACGATTGTGGCATCAGGAGGATGGAATGCTTTAGCGGTAATTGCAATTGCTGATAGTGGCCATTTACTCCATGCTCCGGATATGTATATGAACAAAATCGCTGTTGGCCCTGAAGCCGTGGGTTGTATTGATATAGAAGCCCCTGTTATTGATAATTTAAAAGCAGTTGCTAAAGCCAAAAATAAAGATGTGGAAGACCTAGTTGTTACCATATTAAAAAGAGAAAAACATACACCTATTATTAACGAATTACGTGAGGCAGGTGTTCGAATTAAATTAATTGATAACGGTGACGTTGCTGGTGCTATAAATACTGCATTTGACCATACTGGTGTTGATATGCTAATTGGTGAAGGTGGAGCACCGGAGGGAGTCCTTGCAGCGGTAGCATTGAAATGTCTTGGTGGTGAAATACAAGGTAAGCTCGTCCCCAAAAATAATGATGAATTAGAGCGTTGCATAAAAATGGGGCTAGATGTTAACAAAGTATTAAGAATGGAAGATCTTGTTTCAGGTGATGACGCAATCTTTGCAGCTACAGGTGTAACGGATGGAGAGCTATTAAAAGGTGTCCAATTCAAAGCATCTTCAGGTACAACTCAATCTGTTGTAATGCGAGCGAAATCGGGTACAGTAAGATTCATTGATGGGAAACATAGCTTAGTGAAAAAACCTAATCTAGTTATATCTTAATATTTATAATTTCCGAAGAGAAAAAGCAGACCAGCATTAGGGTAGTTACCCTATAAGCCGGTCTGTTTTTTTACTGCTGATAAGTGTTTTGCTGTTGGAAATTAGGCACTGAGCTGTGCGTGTGTGTTTGAGCTTGGAAACCTTGCATACTAGGGTTAACCATGGAAGTTTGTTGACCAGTAACTTCTTGCTGGATTTGGTTACAGATGTTTAACACTTGTTGACATTGTTGGATAGCATTTTCATGTTCTTTTAAAGCGTTTTGAATAACTTGTGCTGCCTGTTGCTCGTGTGAAAGGATTTGTTGTAGCATTTGGATGTTAGAATGTTCTTGATGTAACATTTGGCGATATTGATGACTGCTTTGTTGTGTCTGGTTGATCAGTTGCTGAACTGTCTGACGGCATTGATTAAGTTGTTGTACTCCTGTTTGCATAAGTATAAGATCCTCCGTTTTACTAAGTTATTTGGATTTACAAATCAATCTTCACTTGTAAATCCATACTTATAATTCATCTTATTGGAAATAGTATGCTAAATAATCCATTTTACATAAATTTACCAATTTATTGTATTTATTTAAACGTTTTATAAGTTTTAGACAAAAAGAAACTTTTGTGACTAGAGTATCGTCATTAACAGTAAGAACAAAAAAGGGAGGTAAATTAGTGAACAATAAAACTAAGTTACTAGGAATCATAATGATCATTTTTTTCTTTACGCAATTTATTCTAGTGGATAACGTGCAAGCTGTTGAAGAGAACAGATTGGATATAAAGGTGGAAGCTGGAATTAATGGGAAAGCAAAAATGGAGCAGGGGTTGCCAGTAACACTGACAATTACTAATAACAAAGAGGATTTCTCCGGAGATCTTGTTATCACTATTCCAAAAAACTATCAATCTATCGGTGATACGATTATTCCAATAGACATAGCATCTGGCGCAACAAAAACCATTAAGTTTTCATTGCCTGGCATGATTGGAATGGACGTATTGCGGCAAGGTCCGTCTCAAGCGAAAGTGCAACAGTTCCATTTATATGAGGGTGATTGGAAAGACGGTAAAGAAGTTAAAATTGACTCGAAATTGGAAATAACCCCTACATATGTACAACAGAATCAACTTATCATTGGAGTACTTAGCGAACGTCCTGATAGCTTGAATTACTTAAAGCTTACTTCTTTAGTAGGTAATACTCCAGAAATGCTAGTTCTAGATGAGGAAGATTTACCAAGTGAAGCTGTAGGTTATGAGGTATTTGATTTATTAGTCATTAATGACTATGCTATTGCAAAGCTTCCAGTGGATATACAAAAGACTATTGTAGAATGGGTCCATGACGGTGGAACATTAGTAGTGGGCAGTGAACCAGGTATGGAGCAACAGTTAGGTGAGTTATCAGAACTTTTGCCACTATCTATCACAGGTAAAGAAACTGTACAAACAATCGAATCGTATGCCGAATTTTCCGAGAATGGTATAGAGGTTGACAATTTAGAGATTTTTACAGGTGATTTAAAGGATCAAGCTACTGTCCAATTTGACGAACATGGTATTCCATTGGTTATGGAATTAAATGCTGGAAAAGGTACTGTCACACAATTCAGCTATGATCTAGGACATCCTTCCTTCTCTGATTGGAAGGGAAATGAGATGTTATGGCAAGCTATCGTTAATCAAATAACGGTCAATATGAATCAAAACATGCAACAGCAAGGGTATGTTATGGGAGAAGATTTAGTGTCGATTGCTAATCAATTTGCAACACTTGCCAATTTTGAATTACCGACTTTGGTGTTACTTTTTGTTGTCTATCTCCTCGTTATCATTCCGATTTTGTTTTTTGTGTTAAAGAAGATGGATAAGCGTGAGTGGGCCTGGGTTGTAATACCTGTAATAGCGGTTATCTCTAGTATTGGTTTATACGCAACAGGTGCAAAGGATCGGTTGGGCAGTATTCAAGCGAGTTCAGCATCTATTATTTCTATAAATGAACAAGGTGTTGGTGGAGGAGAAGGGGCTATTTCCATGCTTTCTCAGGATTCTGGATCTTATATCCTAAATGTAAATAAAAGTCTCCATCCTTTTCCTTCTAATGGCTCTTATAGTGGGGAAATGTCAACGGTGAACAGACCAGTAATCGAAACGGATGGGGATATACAAAATCTCCATTACTTAGATGTGGAATTTTGGTCACCACGAAGCGCTAGTATTGACATTCCGACACAACAGTATGGTTACTTTGAAGCGGATTTACAAATTAAAGATGGTGCTATAAAGGGTAATCTTACCAATAAGTTTGCTTATGATTTTGAAGATGTGTACTTATTATCAGGTCAGAAATATGAAAAAATCGGTAAACTAGAAGCGAATGAAACAAAGAAAATTAAAATGAGTACATCTAAAAACCAATTGTTTCAATCTCCAGGTCCTGATCTAGCCTATCAAATGTTTGGGGCGCAAAATGGTTCTATGAATCAGATGAGTGAGGATCAGAAAAAAATAGAATTATTATCAAATGCAATAAGAAACCATATGTATGCGGCTGATAATACTCCTATTTTAATCGGATTTACTAATCAACAATTAGTGAAGATAAATGTAAATGATAAAGAAACGGATCAGACCAATTTAAATCTGTTTACACAACCAGTTACGATTGATCTACCAACTGGGGAAGAGAGTTTCTCAACAGACCTAACAATGCCAGAACTTTCCGCACAAAATGGAATAATTCATTATAACGGTCTATTGGATGGGGAGCCATTTTTTGATGCTGAATCGGGAACATACCTATTAACCTACCGATTCCCGGAAGCGTTTATAAATAAACAATTTGTTCTCAATGAATTAGATATAAAATTGAAGCAGCCAGCAGCAGGACTTGCCTACAATATTTACAATAATGAAACGGGAGAGTACGAGCCGTTGAATAAAAATCTAGTTACACTTGATCAGGATGCAGATGTCAAATACGTGAAGGACAATGCTATCGTTTTAAAAGTGGTTTCAAGTATGGGGACTGGTATTGAAGTACCCGTTGTTACCATAGAAGGGGGCATTGGACAGTGATAGAAATAAATAATTTAACTAAAAAGTACGGTTCATTTACCGCATTGAATAATTTAAATCTTTCTATTGATAAAGGGACAGTATTTGGATTTGTCGGGCCTAACGGTGCTGGGAAGTCTACTACCTTCTCTATACTAGCTACCTTACTTGCACCAACAAATGGAACTGCTTATGTAAATGGATATGATGTTACGAAAAATCCGAAGCAGGTTCGTAAGCACATAGGGTATATGCCAGATTTCTTTGGTGTCTACGATCAATTTAAAGTACACGAATACTTAGATTTCTATGGCGCTAGTTATGGTGTACCGAGTAATGAAAGAAAAGCAATCATTCCACAGTTACTAGAGTTAGTTAACTTAATAGATAAAAAAGATAGTTACGTAGATGTCCTCTCAAGAGGAATGAAGCAAAGACTTTGTTTGGCAAGAGCATTAATTCATGACCCAGAGGTTTTAATTTTAGATGAACCTGCATCTGGTTTGGATCCGCGTGCAAGAATAGAGATGAGAGGTATTTTAAAAGAATTAAAAAACATGGAAAAAACGATCATTATTTCCTCTCACATCCTTCCAGAACTATCTGAAATGTGTGATTACCTGGGTATTATTGAACATGGAAATTTGATTGCTAGTGGCAATGTTGGTCAAATTGAAAACCAACTGCAAGCACAAAAAATACTGAATATCCAAGTGAAGAATAATATAGAACGTACCATAGCTTTTTTCCAGGAGGATCCTAATGTTCTTCAAGTCGAGCGGGATGAAAAAACTGAACTTCTGCTTCATGTTTCCTATGAAGGGACAGAAGATGATCAAATAGAATTACTGAGAAAAGCAGTTAAAAATGAAATTCCGATTCTAACCTTTACTCAGAAGCAGAGTAATTTAGAGGACATCTTTATGGAAATAACAAAGGGGGACGAGTAATTGGACCGCTTCATGTCATTGTTCATCAATCCAGTTTTGAATAAGGAAGTAAAATTAAGATTTCGTACATTTAAAAGTTTTCTCGGTCTGTTTTTCTATTTACTTGTATGTGGTATTGCCTGTTTAGCGTTTATTTATATAGAATCATATCTTAGTTATGATAGTTTCACTGCAACCGACAGTCGAAATCTCTTTATGGTATTAGGGATAGGACAATTAGGGTTAATTCTGTTTATGACTCCTGGACTTACAGCCGGTGCAATAAGTGGAGAGCGAGAAATGCAGACGTTAAATATTTTATTAACAACACAACAATCGTCTACATCGATCATTTTAAGCAAACTATTCTCTTCGATAGCCTACTTATTTCTAATGCTAATCGCATCCTTACCGCTTTATAGTATTGTGTTCTTATATGGTGGTGTATCACCGGAAATGGTGATGATAACATTTAGTTTTCATTTATTGACAATGCTTACTATTGGAAGCCTTGGGATTATGTTTTCTACATTGATACGACGGACGATGGTGGCAACAATCACTACGTATGGGGTGATGGTGTTCCTAGTTGTTGGAACATTAATTTTATTCTTCATCTCCCTACGTTTTGTGATGCAACAATATACAGGACCGAGTGGGGTAACCCAAGGGAATCACTACCTACCGTATGTAGCTTTAATGCTTAATCCAGCTGCGACACTATTTTCAATTTATGAACCTACTGTTGAGAGATCACTTCAATCGGCGGGGGTGAATTGGGATTTGTGGAAAGGGTTTATTACATCCTACTCGATTATTACGATTTTTTCCTTGTTTGTTAGTATTATAAGACTTAGACCTTCGACTCAGCTAAAATCAAGAAAAAAGAAGGGGTAACCCATGAGTGAAGAAAATCTATTTTTTCAAATGTTAAAGGAAGTAAAACGAAAGCTATTGGTAAAAGAAGCGATACGGATCTGTTATAATGGATTAATTTATCTGGCAGGCATCGCATTGGCCTGGACGATATGGAGTCGCATTTTTATCGTTCTTTATCTAGAGTGGAAAATTGCATTAAGTGCTGTAGTAATAGTTGTCGTTTTACTTGGCTACTTTTGGAAGCGAAGACCTTCAGATCTAGATGCAGCTAAAGAGTACGACAAAAAAGGGTTAAATGATAAGGTTGTAACAGCTTTTCAATTTTTAGATGAAAGCTCACCAATCGCGTTAATCCAACGTAAAGATTGTTTAAACAGTATGAAAGAAATGCTGCCTATTATTAAAAGTGAAAAGCTGCAATGGATGTACTGGAGGAAGATGTTTCTTTTCTTACTGTTTGGTTCTCTAACATGTCTTGGTCTTTTATTTCCAAATGAAGTAATGGAGACGGCAAATAATAAAGAAAAAGATAGAGAAATATTAGAAGAGCAAAAGGAAAAGGTGAAAAATTTTGCGGATGAACATGAAGAAAAAGTAGATGAAAAGACCAATAAAGAATTAGAAAAGCTTTTAAAAGAAGCTCAAAAAGAGAAGAAGGCCTCAGAATTAAAGGAAGATATGCTTCGAGCGGAGAAAAAGTTGGATGAACTAAAGAAAAAATCGGAGCAAAAAAAACAATCTCTTCAATCTTTGAGTGAGAAGTTGAAAGGGAATAACTTGGATAAATTAGCTCAAGCATTAACCAATCTGGATAAAAAACAAATGGAAAAACAAATGGCTGATCTAATGAATCAGTTAGAAGGATTGAGTGAAGAAGAATTACAAAAGCTTCAAGAACAGATGAAACAGGCTGCTGAACAACTCGGGTTAGAGTCACCTGAGTTAGCTAATCAAGAATTATCCAAACAAGAGCTAGAAAAATTACTTACCTCCATGGAGGAACAAATGGCTGAACTTCTAGAAGAGGCTGCTAAGGAATCTAGCTTAGCGAAGGCGCAAACTGATCTTCAACAGTTAGCACAGCAGTTAAATCAACAATTACAGGCTGCTGGGCTTAGTCCTTCAGGCAAATTAGCTTTTTCCGGCAGTGGTAGTTCAGGATCAACACAAGGTAATAGTTCATCTGGTAGTAATACCTCTAAATCTGGAAATGGTTCGGGTAGCGGAGCATCCGGGGCAAGTGGTTCAGGGAATGGATCTGGTAGTGGTTCGGGAGCAGGTTCAGGAAGTGGATCAGGTTCGGGCTCAGGAAGTGGATCTGGCTCAGGCTCGGGTTCGGGAAATGGAGCAGGACTAGGTGCTGGAAATCATGATTTAACTGTACCGAAGCAACTGGAAGGTCAAAATAATACAGAAGTGGATAACGGTCAACTTGGAGAGGGTAATAGCGAACAACAAATTGCTCCAAATGCCCCTATTCTACCTGGTGAGGTTCGTTCTTATGGAGAAGTTTATCAGCAATATGAAGAAACCTACCGCCAAGCTATGGAAAGGAACGACTATCCAGATCATTTACAATCTATTATAAAAAGTTATTTTTCGGATATAGACCCAGGGGGAGGAACAAATTAAATGGATACGATTAGTGAACAAGCTATTACGGACGTAAAAAAGAAAATGAAGGAAATCAAAGCAGAAATTGGACGATTCATTGTCGGACAGGATGAGGTACTTAATCAACTCCTTTGGGGGATCTTTGCACAAGGTCATGTACTTTTAGAAGGGTTACCTGGGTTAGGTAAAACAATGCTAGTTCGAAAAATTTCAGAGGTTATGAATTTACAATTTTCTCGAGTTCAATTTACACCCGATTTGATGCCCACGGATATTACAGGTACGAATATGATTCAACCGAATGAATCAGGTGGACAGTCGTTCGAGTTTTACGAAGGGCCATTGTTCTCAAATATAGTCTTGGCAGATGAAGTTAACCGAGCCACGCCAAAGACTCAGAGTGCTTTATTAGAGGCTATGGGAGAAAAAACAGTGACAGTAATGGGGGAAATGAGAAAATTACCTTCACCTTTCTTTGTTTTAGCTACACAAAACCCAGTTGAGTTGGAAGGGACGTATCCTTTACCAGAGGCACAAATGGATCGGTTTATTATGAAGATAAATGTTGCTTATCCAAGCCGTGACGAATTAAGAGAAATAGCAAAGAGAACAACTAGTCCTACTCAGGTAGGATTAGAAAAATTGATGGACGCAGCTTTTGTTCTTGAGGTACAAGAGATGGCAAAGCATATACTTGTAGCAGATAGTGTCTTAGACTATGCCGTGAATGTGATTATGGCGACACATCCGGGAGATAGCCACGCTTCCGAACAAATTAACCAATATGTACAGTACGGTTCAGGACCAAGGGGACTACAAAGCATTATTGCTGTTGCCAAAGTAAGGGCACTTTTTGATGGGCGCTATAATGTTTCAATAGGTGACATAAAAGAGGTAGCTTGTCCGGTTTTGCGCCATCGAGTTTTTTTGAATTTTGAAGGGGAAGCTGCAGAAGTAAAACCGGAAGATCTGATAAATGGGTTACTTACTTTAATAGAAGAGAGGTCGTGAATTTCGTGAGTGATCTTCTATCGCCAGTATTAACGAGAAGACTATCAAACTACAAGATTATATCTAAACGCTATGTACGTGGAGGGCAAAAAGGGGAAAGGAGATCACAGCGTTTAGGTTCTTCATTAGAGTTCTCTGATTACCGGACATATAATCCTGGAGATGATTTAAGACAGATTGACTGGAATACATATGCGAGATCAGGAAAGTTTTATATTAAACGGTTTTTAGATGAACAAGAATTAGATATCACTATTTATTTAGATTGTACGAAGTCAATGGCAATAAATAATCATAAGTGGCTTAGAGCAAAACAAATGGCCGCCGTATTCAGTTTTCTGAGTCTTGCAAATTCAGACAGAGTGATGATAAAGCCTGTCGCGTCATCATCACGATCGTTACCATTTACAAAGGGCAAAGCTATGACCAAGAAAGCTTTAACCTTTATGGATCAAGTTGCTGTTGCCAATGACAGTAAATCCTTCGGTGATTGTTTATTGCATTCCATAAAAGAAGGGAAGCATGGTGGACTTCATATCATGATAAGTGATTTCCTAGACAATCCTGAGCACTTGTTCTCCGCTATCAAAAGGATGCAAGCTAAACGTCAGCAAGTTCTATTGATTCAAGTATTATTACCAGAAGAAAAACAACCGGGATTTGTTGGTGATGTTAAGTTAATTGATGTCGAAACAATGGGGGAACGCCAGGTGTCTATGTCCCCAAAGGTGATGGAAAATTACAGGCAATTGCTACAATCTCATATGCTATCCATTAGTTCTTTCTGTCGAGGTCGTGGAATTGATCTAATTCCATGTACAACTTCAACTGCATTAGATGAAACCGTTTTTTCAACACTAATGGGTAAAGGTTGGATTGGGAGGTGAGGCTATGGGGGTTCTAACACCCATTTCCTTTGTGTTTTTAATGTCAATTCCACTATTATTGCTGCTTTATTTCTTTAAAAAACAATACGAAAATCAACCGATCTCTTCTATATATTTATGGGAACAAACCATGAAAGAGTGGGAAACAGACCGTTGGTGGAAAAGACTGCAGAAAAACATCTTATTACTTTTACAGCTGTTATTTTTATTGTTTATCATTATAGCCTTAACGCGGCCCTTTCTAGATGGAAAGGAAGTATTTAGTGAACATGTAGTAATTATTATGGATACTTCTGCAACAATGTCGGTCACAAATGGTTCTGATTCTAGGTTTCAATCTGTTAAGCAAGAGGCGAAGGAATTAGTAGATAAGTTGGGGGACGATCAGCAAGTTAGCCTAATAGAAGCCCAAAGAGCCCCAATACTACTCGCATCTAGTGAAACGGACCTACCAAATGTTGATCATCTCTTAAATGAGATGGAGATATCCTTCCAGCATGAGAATATGGTAGATAGCATTCAATTGGCTCAGTCTTTAATTAAAAATGGAACAGGAGAGATTCATATTTTCACTGACCATTTACAAACGGAGCAGTTGAAAGAATTAGATATAACGAGTGATATCGTTATACATAATCGTAGTGTGTCATCAAATAATCTATCGTTAACTACGTTTGGAGTAAAGCCTTCGGGAGAAACTGTAGCCGCAATTGTAACGATTGAAAATCAAACTGCGGAAGAAAAGGAATTTACCCTGTCGATTGAAGGGGAGGATGGAAAAATAAAACAGCTTACAGATAAACTTGCTGCGGCCGAACAAAAGACACTCACTATCAATGATTTACCATTACATAATCATTATACGGCAAAGTTAGATGATGATGACTATGACCTTGATAATACGATCTATGCGTTACTACCTAAACAAACAACTGACACTGTGTATTTAGTTGGAGATACGAATCCTTTTGTAGAAAAGGCTTTAAATTCTGCTAGTATAGATACGGTTGTGGTTACGAAGAATGATCAAGGTGAATATGCTTATCCCGATAACGAGCAAGTAAATACTTATATAGTGTCTAATGTAGAAGCCGACAAATGGCCTAAGGGCCCCAAAATAATTCTATCTCCAAAGATCGGTGGTCCTTTTGCAATTAAAGAAAAGAAGGATCTTTCCTATAGTCTCCAATCGGAGTCTAGTGAGCCTATATTGCAATTTAGTAACGTCAAATCTATGTATTTAAGTAAAGCTTTTCAAGTTGGTGATTGGCAGGGTCTTAAACCTATCGTAAAGAGTGGAGAAGAGGGAGTCATAGCGAAAGGAAACTATCAAAGATCTCCTATAGTTTTGTTTGCCTTTGATATCAACGATTCTGATTGGCCTTTGCACCCAGGTTTCCCAATACTACTGGCCAATAGTATCCACTATCTGTCTGCTGATCAGGAGACACTGGGGTATTTTACACCATTGGAATCAATGACTATCAATCTATCACCAACAACGGAAAAGGCAATCATCGAAACGTTAGATGGGGATGACCTTTACCCGATTGTTTTAAATCAAAAAGAAACGCTTGTTCCGAAAAGACCAAGTATGTATCAACTACATGAGCAGACATCATATGGTTCTGAGTTTCGTCCATTTGTAGTTCAGTTACCTGATGAAGAAAAAATCATACGATCGGTAGATTCCTTTTCATTGAATAGGAAAGGTGAAGCGAGCGATACAAAGACGTTATCCAAATTAGAACTTTGGAGAATTTTTGCGGCAATTGCTCTTCTAATTTTGTTTATCGAATGGGAGGTGTATCGACGTGGCATTTCAAGTCGATAATCCCCTGTGGTTACTGGCCTTCATACCAATGGTCTATGTTTTGTTTTTATTTTCAAGAAAGAATATGAATTTGTTTGGAAGTCGTAAAGTAATACTTCTTATATTAAGATCTATTATATTTAGCTTCGTTATCCTTGCACTTGCTGGGGTACAAATACTTATTCCTATCCAACATATGACAACAGTATTTGTAGCAGATCGTTCCCATAGTATGATGGATCATGAAAGTACTATTATCAAGTCTATTAATGAATCTGTTAAACAGAAACAATTAGATGATAAAGTTGGAGTTATTTCCATCGGATCACATGCAACTGTTGACTCCCCTTTAACAGAACGAATGAGTGGTATTTCCGAATTTCAAACAGACATTAATAAGTCCTTTACAAATATTGGAGCAGGTTTGCAATTAGCTAGCAGTTTATTTTCTGGTAATAGTAAAGGACGAATTGTTTTATTGAGTGATGGAAATGAAAATATAGGAGATGCTGTCAACCAAGCTACTTACTTAAAGAAACGGGGATACACGGTTGATGTATTGCCTTATGATACAGTGTACCAGGCGGATGTTGCCATTGATTCATTTGAGGTTCCGGAGACAATTTATCTTGGTGAACAAGCCAAATTGTCCATGACTATTAATAGTAATATAGAGTCAACCAGTCAGATTAGAATCAAGGAAGATGGAAAGCTAATTGTTGATCAAGCGATAGAGATAAAGGAAGGTACGAATCAATTATCTTTTCAACAGTTGGTTGTTGAAGATGGTTTTCATACTTATACAGCAGAGATCATAGCTAATGGTGATGAAGTTGTTGAGAATAATCAACTTTCAGCGTTTGCTGAGACAAGAGGATTACCACATGTACTGATTGTGGAAGGGAAAAAAGGAGCAGCAAATAATTTACAGCAATCATTACAATCATCTGCTCTAAATGTAAAAACAATTGAACCAGCATTATTACCTGGGCAATTAAGTAATTACCTAAAATACGACACGATTATTTTTAGCGATGTTTCAGCTACCTCCGTTTCTGGAGAACAAATGGATATGATCCAAACGGCAGTAAGAGACTTTGGTTTAGGATTTATTATGACAGGGGGAGACCAATCGTTTGGTGTTGGTGGGTATTATAAAACCCCAATTGAAAAGTTATTGCCTGTTGATACAGATATTAAAGGTAAAAAGGAGCTGCCTTCACTTGGTCTAGTCATTGTTATGGATAAGTCTGGCAGTATGATGGGCAACAAGATTGCGCTAGCAAGAGAAGCAGCTGCGCGTTCCATTGATTTACTACGTGAAAAGGATACGTTAGGTGTAATTGCCTTCGATTCCGTTCCGTGGCAGGTTGTGGAAACGGGACCTATTACTGATAAGGAGGCTGTCATGGATAAAGTTCGTTCCATAACAGCCAGTGGTGGTACGGATATCTTCACACCAACAGGTCAGGCATATGATCAATTAGAACAACTAGAATTGAAGCGAAAGCATATTATTTTATTAACTGACGGACAATCCGGAACTACGTTAGATTATCAGGAAATGATCAAACATGGAAAAGAAGAAGGGATTACTCTGTCAACAGTGGCAATTGGTATCGAAGCCGATGGGGTACTTCTTGAAGAAATGGCTACATTAGGTGATGGTCGTTTTTATCTCGTACAAAATGATTCGAGTATTCCAACTATTTTATCGAGAGAAACTGCCTTAATTACGCGAACATATATTGAAGATAATCCTTTTTTTCCAAAGCTAGTTAATGGATATGAGTGGACTGACTATTTCTCTGAAGGCGTACCTGAAATGAATGCGTATATTGCAACAACACCAAAAAAGCGAGCGCAAGTTATGCTTGTCAGTGAAAAGGATGACCCGGTTTTGGCCCGTTGGCAATATGGACTGGGAAAAACAGTGGCATGGACCTCAGATCTATCAGGTAAATGGGCTGGAACATGGCCAACTTGGGAATCTTGGTCACCACTATGGAATGATGTTGTAACGTGGACTTTCCCGCAATACGAATCAGAGCCTTACCAACTGAACCAAACATTAGAAGGAAATCAGGTAAAGTTGAATGTCACATCACCAGATCAGGGGCTTTCAAAACTAAATGCGAGTTTGGTTAATGAAAAGGGGTCAACGGTAGACCTTCAATTACAACAAAAGGCACCGGGAGAGT
Source organism: Aquibacillus kalidii (assembly GCF_014280935.1). Taxonomy (GTDB): domain Bacteria; phylum Bacillota; class Bacilli; order Bacillales; family Amphibacillaceae; genus Aquibacillus_D; species Aquibacillus_D kalidii. Next base: position 51,129 of record NZ_JACLZI010000064.1, on the reverse strand, counting down.
TTGAAGGGGTCTTTACTTCCGAAGAACCAGGTGTGTATTTCTTACAATTAACGGAAACAGAGCAAGACAAAGTAGTAGGTTCCTTTAAAACCGGCCTAGTAGTACCTTATTCCCAAGAGTATACATTTCAACCTACTAATAAAGAGCTATTACGGCAAATTGCTGAAGCTGGTGGAGGAACAGTTCTATCAGATCTAGATCATGCATTTTCTGAACGAGGAATCGAACCCCATTATGAGAAACAAGATGTGTTCTTTTGGCTGCTAGTAGCGTCACTTTTGTTATTCTTACTAGATGTGGCTGTTCGTAGATTTAGAATTGATTTTAGCTTTATTCGACATAGGGGAAATAGCCGTAAAGCGAAAACAGAAATGAAAAAAGGAAAAGAAAAGGAAAGGTCATCACAGCTTAGCCAGCTAAAGCAAGCAACGAAGAAGGGGAGTTATCGAAAAGTAGAATCTCGAACTTCCAATCAAGAACAAAGACGAACAGTTGAACCAGTTATAGTCAAAAAACAGTACGATAGGCTTAAAGTTGAACAAAAAGATAAACCGAAACTTGAAAATGATACAAAAGGCCATAAGTCTGAAAGCAAAGAAGATCGATTTGCCCGATTGCTAGATGCAAAAAAAAGAAAGTAAAACCCAGCAGTACTGCCAATTATTTGGCAGTGCCAGCTGGGTTTTATTATTCTTACATTAAGTCATAAACTGATTCTTCAAAATAGAGCCAGTGGAAGTACTCAATTTGTTCATCCGACATTGATAGAACTTCATCTTCGTTAAATTTTTTAAAGTCTAATAGGTGTTCAATTTTGTAGTTACGTTCTATTTGGCTCATCGTAAATCCTCCTTATAAACCTTCCTTGAAAGAAGTGTTTATTTAGTTTGTAATCGCTTACCAATCTTTCTTACTTTTATTATACATCTCGAAATGAGATTAAACAAATATCATTTCGAGATGGATTTTTGGAAAAGTGATGCAAGAAAGACATTTATTTCTGTTCGACAAAACTCGGGTGGTGACAGGCACCTATCAATTGCTCTAAAATGGAGGGTGAAAATGGAAAAGGAGTGATTAATGGATGGTTAATAAGGTACAGTTAGGTAAGTCGGAGTTACAAATTCATCCGATTGGGTTAGGGACAAATGCTGTTGGTGGTCATAATTTATATCCTAACTTGAATGAAGAGGCTGGCAAAGATTTAGTCCGAACAGCATTACATAATGAAATGAATTTTCTAGATACAGCTTTCATTTACGGACCTGAGCGTTCAGAAGAGTTGGTAGGACAAGTGATAAAAGAAGAAGGTAAGCGAAAAGATGTCATAATTGCCACAAAAGGTTCGCATAAGCTGATTGGTAAAGAACTAGTGATGGATAATTCACCAGAGTTTTTAAAGCAAGCCGTAGAAGGTAGTTTGAAACGTTTACAAACAGATTACATTGATTTGTTCTATATACACTTTCCTGATGAAGATACTCCGAAGGCTGAGGCAGTTGGTGCTTTGAGCCGCTTAAAGGAGCAAGGTAAAATTAGGGCAATAGGCGTATCAAACTTTTCACTTGAACAGTTGAAAGATGCAAATCAGGATGGCTATGTCGATGTTTTCCAAGGTGAATACAATTTACTGCAGCGTGAAGCAGAACAAAAACTGCTCCCTTATACTGTGGAAAAAGACATTTCCTTTATTCCATATTTTCCGTTAGCATCTGGATTACTGGCAGGCAAATATACGAAGGAAATGACATTCGATGACCTTCGGAAGGATATGCCTCATTTCCAAGGCAATGCCTTTATTCAGAACTTGAACAAGGTGGAACAAATTAAGCGAATAGCAGATAAACATGAGGCAGAAGTTGCTCATGTTGTACTGGCTTGGTATTTAACGCGTGAGGGAATAGATGCCTTGATTCCAGGTGCTAAAAACGCTGGCCAAGTACTCAGTAATCTAAAAGCCTTAGAGGTTCAGTTATCAAAAGCAGAAATAGAGGAAATCGATCGTTTGTTTATTTGAAAAAAGTCATGGATAAAGGCGTAGGGTGCCAATTTATAGTAACCCTACGCTTTTTTTTATTGAGGGTAAACTAGTAGTTAGATAAAACCGATATATTTTATTCGAACAACCTTTAAATTATAATATAGATAACTTCACGGAACAATCTCTAAGGTTAGGGGGGCTATAGATGAAAAAAACAATAGGTATTCTAGCGCATGTCGACGCAGGGAAAACAACCTTTGCTGAACAACTACTTTATCATACTAATAGCATTGGTCAAAGAGGGCGTGTTGATCATCAAAGTGCCTATTTAGATAATCATGACATTGAAAAGGCTAGAGGTATTACAGTATATGCTGATCAAGCAGTTATCTCCTATCAAGATTCTACTTACTATTTAGTAGATACACCCGGGCATGTCGATTTTTCTCCTGAAATGGAAAGAACCATTCAAATAATGGATTACGCAATAGTTATGGTTAGTGCAGTTGAAGGGGTTGAAGGACATACCGAAACGATCTGGCAATTGTTGAGAAGGCACGCGGTCCCGACCTTTTTCTTTATTAATAAGACAGATCGTGTTGGTGCTAACGTGGAAAAAACGATAGATCAACTTCGTACAGACTTATCCATTGATATGATAAATATGACCAATCATTCCATACTAGAAAAATGGAATGAACAATTAACGGAGTTCGTCGCAGAGCGTGATGAAACGCTTTTGGATAAATATTTGACTGGAAACTTTGATCAAATGTTAGGCTTACATACCTTAAAGAAACTAATAAATCAAAGTCGTTGTTTTCCATGTTGGAGTGGATCAGCATTAAATGATGAGGGGATTATGGAATTTTTTCAGTCATTTGATCAATTAACTAGTACCAATTATCCCGAAGATGAAGTTTTTTCTGGTCGCGTCTACAAGATACGGCACGATAAAAATGGCAACCGTATTACATTCATAAAAGCATTAAGTGGTACGCTTCGAGTTCGTGATGAAATTAATTATCTTCACGGAGAACATGAGGTAACGGAAAAGGTAACGCAACTAAGGGTTTATAAAGGACATCAATACGAAACAGTTACTCAAGTAGAAGCCGGACAATTGTTTGGAGTGCTAGGGTTATCTCAACTGGCGGTAGGGGATGGGATTGGCCTTTTGAATGGGAAAACGTTTTTTGAGTTAATTCCTACATTACATACTAAAATTAATGTAGATCCAAGCTTGAATATAAAAGAGGTGTATGCTTGTTTTCAACTATTAGACGCGGAAGATCCTTCCTTACAAGTAATATGGGATGAAAAACTTCAGGAGATTCACATAAAGGTGATGGGCGTTATTCAACTAGAGGTACTCGAGCATATAGTCGAAGAGCGGTTTGGGTATAAAATTTCCTTTGGTGATCCGGAAATTTTGTATAAGGAAACAATAGCTGATTCTATTAAGGGCTATGGTCACTTTGAACCTTTAAAACATTATGCAGAAGTACACCTGTTAATGGAACCACAATCAAGAGGAAGTGGAATAACTTTTGAAAGTAAGTGTCATCCGCATGACTTAACAGTTGGAAACCAGAATCTTATCAGACATCACTTGTTTGAACGTGACCACCATGGCCTATTAACAGGCTCGAGCTTAATGGATGTAAAGGTAACGCTCTTGACTGGTAGAGCGCATACGAAACATACTTCTGGTGGTGATTTTAGAGAAGCTACTTTTCGGGCATTAAGACAAGGGCTAGAGCAAGCCACCAATCTATTACTAGAACCATATTACGATTTTAAGATCAGAGTGGATACAGATCATATGGGTCGAGTACTGTCGGACATTCAACAAGCTTATGGTACTTTTAAGGAACCGGATATGCAGGGAAATAAAGTAACGATTACTGGAAAAGTACCTGTCGCAACCTTTCTGAATTATAGTACAGAATTTGCTTCTGTTACTCAAGGGAAAGGGGCTCTGTCCCTAAGGTTTGGTGGGTATGATCAATGCCATAATGCACAAGAGGTTATAGCAAGAATCGGCTATGATAAAGATGCTGACCCATCCTATACATCTACGTCAATATTCTGTGCAAAAGGACATGGATACAAAGTTACATGGGATCAAGCCGAAAAAGAAATGCACATTTCTAGTTAAAAGAAAGTTTAATGACAGTCTTGGATATAAAAAAGAAACACTACCCTGCTTTTAGAGGTAGTGTTTCTATCTATCCTTACATTAAGTCATATACTGATTCCTCGAAATAGAGCCAGTGGAAATATTCAACCTGTTCGTCAGACATCTCTAAAACAACTTCTTTACTAAATTTGTTTTTCTCCAACAAGTGTTCTATTTTGTAATTACGTTCTACTTGGCTCATTGTAGATCCCCCTTGATAAACCTTCATAGCTTGAAGTGTTTATGTAATCGCTTTCTTTGTTATGTGACTATTATATATCTCAATTGGAGATTAAACAAATATCATTTTGAGAACGATTATAGGGAGAGTGATACAGATTTAGTATTTACCGAAATTAGCCCAAATTAACTAGGATTATGTATCCCTAGCTATGGTAATATATGAGGGTAGCTTTTTTGATTTTAATTTGGGGATGGTTATAGGTGAGAGTTAAGATAATAGTAGCCCTTTTCTTCCTTTTATTTGTGTCTGCTTGTTCAGATTCTTCTCAAATGAAGGTTGAAATAGATAGGGGTAAACTAACAAATACACTTTTTGTACAGAAAATTCAAAGTGATTCATCACAAGAATTATCTAAAACAATAATAAACGAAAAACAAATAGCGGAAGTAATCAATAAGATAGAAGATATAGAAATAGAAGACATGGATAGTTCGACGATTTTAACAGAAATTAAAAGTGAGAACACGTATATGTTTAGTTTTATTGAGGGGAAGGCTGATCATACTGGAAAGCCGACTTACGTGTTTTTTGCAAATGAAGAAGGATATTTTTATTTTTCTACCATGAAAGATAATAAAATTAAACTGACAAGTAAATCTGTGGCTAAACATAAAGAGATATTAGACGAAATTAATAACATACTTCACGTAGACTTTTAGGGACTTGGACTGTTAAACATTATAATCGCAATTTTGCCTGTTAAAGTATCAAGATAGCTTTCCTTTTCCATACTAGTTAGGAAGAAAAAATCTTCAAACTAGAAAAAAGGAGTTGTCTGTGATGGGAAAAGATCGTCAAGAAAAAAAATTACGCGAATCAGGAAGAGTAGAATCCGATCGAGATCAAGGATTAGATTACGGTGGTGCTACAAGAGTCGAGGCACCAGAACAAGCAAACAAGCGACGAAAATAAGCTTTATAACGCAATCCCCATTTACTATACGAGTAAATGGGGATTTTTTTGAGGCAACGACTTAACACAATCTCTTTTGAATAATTAGCATATAAACCCGACCTAACTTAAGTTTATATACTTTTTGTCTACAAAATTGTCAAAAGTCTGTAACAGTTATATTAGTTTTTGTGATATTTATCACAGATTGATTTTGATAACGAGTTCTAAAATATAGTTAGATGAAAAATTACTAAATTGTTCCATATCCATATGTGAAAAAGCGAACATAAAGTAAACAGAATGAAGGAGGATTTGTATGGATGCAGTCATGTTATCAAGGATTCAATTTGCTTCAACAACACTATTTCACTTTATTTTTGTACCATTATCGATTGGATTAGTATTCTTAATAGCTATTATGGAAACTCTTTATGTTTTTAAAGGTAATGAAATGTACAAAAAAATGGCTAAATTCTGGGGACAACTATTTTTAATTAATTTTGCAGTTGGAGTGGTTACAGGTATTTTACAAGAGTTTCAATTTGGAATGAACTGGTCTAACTATTCTAGATTTGTAGGAGATGTGTTTGGGGCTCCTTTAGCAGTGGAAGCGTTGCTTGCCTTTTTTATGGAATCAACATTTATCGGATTATGGATTTTTGGTTGGGATCGTTTATCTAAAAAAGTTCATCTTTTATGTATTTGGTTAGTATCATTAGGCACTATTATTTCTGCATTTTGGATTTTAGCTGCAAACTCATTTATGCAGCATCCAGTAGGCTTTGAAATTAACAATGGCCGTGCTGAAATGAACGACTTCTTTGCGTTAATTACTAATCCGCAAGTTTTAGTGGAATTTCCTCATACTGTATTCGGTTCGTTTGCAACAGGTGCCTTTTTGTTAACAGGTGTGAGTGCATTCAAATTACTTAAAAAACAAGAGGTAGAATTCTTTAAAAAATCATTTCTTATCGGCATGATAGTGGCTGTTGTTTCGGGAATGGGAATTGCGTTTACTGGTCATTACCAAGCGCAATATCTGGTAAAAACACAACCGATGAAGATGGCGGCAAGCGAAGGTCTATGGAATGACAGTGCTGATCCTGCACCTTGGACGTTGGCTGCCCTAATTGACACGGAGAACAAAGAAAATTCTGCTGAAATTAAGGTTCCTTACCTTTTGAGCTATTTATCTTATAGTAAGTTTAGTGGTGTAGTAGAAGGGATGAATACCCTGCAATCTCGTTATGAAGAGAAGTATGGGGAAGGGAATTATATCCCACCTGTCAAAACAACCTTTTGGAGTTTTCGTATTATGATCATAAGCGGAGGTCTAATGATCGTACTAGCATTGTTTGGAGCGATTCAAGCGTTAAGGGGTAGGTTAGAGACAAGTAAAAAATATTTAAAACTGATGGTTCCAGCAATTTTCTTACCACTTATCGGAAGTGCAACTGGGTGGATTATGACAGAAATAGGCCGTCAGCCTTGGGTGGTTTTTGGCTACATGACAACCGCTGACGCTGTCTCACCAAATGTAAGTGCTGGTCAAGTTTTGTTTTCATTAATCACTTTTAGTGCTATTTACTTACTTCTCGCGATTGTAATGGCATACTTATTTATTCGAGTTATAAAAAAGGGTCCAGTAGAAGAAACGCAAGATACACATCACACAGCCGATCCGTTCGATGGAAAAGGGGGGCACGCATATGCTAAATGAGTTATGGTTTGTTTTGATTGCTATTTTATTTGTGGGATTTTTGTTCCTAGAAGGATTTGATTTTGGAGTTGGTATGTCTGTTCGTTTTCTTGCTAAGACAGATGCAGAACGTCGGGTATTAATTAACACGATAGGTCCTGTTTGGGATGGGAACGAGGTTTGGTTAATAACTGCTGGTGGAGCAATGTTTGCAGCATTCCCAAATTGGTATGCAACTTTATTCAGTGGGTTATATCTACCACTCGTATTTATGCTACTATTACTAATTGGTCGTGGGGTAGCATTTGAGTTTAGAAGTAAGCTAGAGAACCCAAGATGGAGAAATACATGGGACTGGACTATTTTTGTTAGTGGATTGCTTAATCCTTTTCTATGGGGAGTAGTATTTGCAGCTTTTCTTAAAGGACTTCCAATAGATAATGAGATGAATATATATGCTTCTTTATCTGATGTTGTTAATGTGTACACTGTAATAAGTGGTATTGCTGTTACTTTACTGTGCTTTTTACATGGATTATTTTTTATCACATTAAAAACGACAGGTGACTTGCAAAATAGAGCACGTTCATTGGCAAAAAAGTTAGTCGTTACAGTTGGACTATCGTTAGTAGTATTTGTAATAGCTTCCTATTTTAATACAGATATTTTTAAAGCAAGAGGCGTTATACTAATTCCAATTTTTCTATTCATCGTATTAGCAGTCATCCTTACTAGTATATTTGCAAATAAAAGAAAAGATGGTTGGTCATTTGTTATGACGGGACTCACCATTGGTTTAACCGTTTCTTCTGTATTTATTGGGTTATTCCCACGTTTAATGGTTAGTAGTTTAGGTTCTGCGTTTGATTTAACTATTTACAACGCTGCCTCTGGACATTATTCCTTAAAAGTAATGACTATTGTTGCTGTTACGCTACTTCCTTTTGTACTAGCTTATCAGATTTGGAGCTATTATATTTTCCGGAAACGCGTAACACAAAATGAGCATTTGGAGTACTGATGGGTAGAGACTTACTAGCATATAAAGGAATTATGAAGGTACTGGCTAGTGTACTATTCATCACATTGATAGAAGTAGCTTCAATTATTTTACAGGCTAAATTGCTTTCTACCTGGCTATTTCAGTTATTTAATGGATCTATTTTCCGAAAAACGCTGACGATAGGGATACTATTTATCACTACATTTGTCATAAGACACTTCGTTGTTATGATCAAAAAGAAAATAACGTTCCATTATGCTCAGCGAACAAGTATAACGATGAAAAAACAGCTTTTAACGAAAATTTTTGAGCTTGGCCCCAAGTTTACAAATAAACAAGGGACAGCTAAGCTTGTCACTTTAGCGATGGAAGGCACAACACAAGTACGTACTTATTTAGAATTACTGATTCCCAAAATGGTAGCAGCCTTTGTAATTCCTGCGGTAATCTTTATCTATGTGTTTTTTCAAGATAAGCTGTCTAGTATCATTCTATTTTTAACATTACCAATTATAGTTGCCTTCATGATATTACTTGGATTGGCAGCTAATAAAAAAATGGAAAAACAGTGGGATGACTATCACCTACTTTCTAATCACTATCTAGATTCCTTGAGGGGCATGGAAACGTTAAAATATTTGGGTTTAAGTAAGAAGCATGGGGCTACAATTGACGATGTAAGTGATTCTTACCGAAAATCAACTATGGGAACTTTACGAATTGCTTTTTTATCATCTTTTGCATTGGACTTTTTTACTATGCTATCCGTGGCGTCTGTTGCTGTAGGTTTAGGGTTACGACTGATAAATGGGGAGCTACTGCTAGATGTAGCTCTTCTTATCTTAATTTTATCTCCTGAATTTTTTTTACCAATTAAAGAAGTAGGCTCCGATTATCACGCTACTTTAAATGGACAGGAAGCTGCAAAAGCAATTCGTACGATTATCGAAGAAGAAGAGAAGGACGAACTCGTCGTTTCCTCTTCAAAAGGGTGGAACCGTTCAAGTATTCTTAAGTTATCATCAGTAAATTACGCTCATGAAAATGATCAACAAAGCGCCTTGTCTTCCATAGGATTTCAGGTGAAAGGCTTTGAAAGAATTGGAATTGTTGGTGCTAGTGGGGCTGGAAAATCTACGTTAATTGATATCTTAGGTGGTTTTTTACAGCCAGATCAAGGTACATTTCGAGTCCATGACCAAATCCTACCGACTCTAACTTCTAATGGATGGCGAAAGCAAGTGACCTATCTTCCGCAGCATCCTTATTTGTTTAGTGATTCGTTGGCAGAAAATATTCGTTTCTATAATCAGGATGCTACTAGGGATATGGTTGAAAAGGCAGTCGTTTCTGCAGGGCTAATCGAAATGATGAAGAGCTTACCAAACGGCTTGGATGAAGAAATTGGCAATGGTCAAAGGTCTCTGAGTGGGGGGCAAGAGCAACGGGTTGCTTTAGCAAGAGCGCTTGTAAGTGATCGTCCTATTTTACTTCTTGATGAACCAACAGCCCATTTAGATATTGAAACAGAATATGAATTAAAGGAAAAGATGCTAGGTTTATTTGAAAATAAATTGGTCTTTTTTGCTACACACCGCTTACACTGGATGGAACAAATGGATCGAATTATTGTTCTAAAAGATGGGGAAATTGCGGAAATGGGAACGCTTGATGAATTAATGAAACTAAAGGGAGAATATTACTCACTTATACTAACGCAACTGGAGGGTATTCAATGAAAACATGGCTAATCCCATATGTGAAATTACACTATAAAGGATTATTACTAAGTATATTTCTCGGACTATTCGCTTTATTTTGTGGGTCTGCTTTAATGTTTACATCTGGGTTTCTTATTTCAAAGTCTGCACTTAGACCGGAGAATATTTTGATGGTCTATGTACCAATTGTAGGAGTTAGAACATTTGGTATTAGCCGAGCGGTGATTCAATATCTTTCTAGGTTAAGTAGTCATCATACTATTTTAGGAATACTATCAGACATGCGAGGTAAACTTTATCGAGTACTGGAACTACAAGCAGCCTTTTTACACTCTAGATTAAAAACGGGTAGTGTTTTGGGAGTTCTAGTTGATGATATTGATCATTTACAAGATCTATTTATTAGAACTATCTTACCAAGTATCGTTTCGCTAGGTATGTATGCTACTGTCGTATTATCTCTGGGATGGTTTGATTGGACATTCGCCATATTAATCGCTTGTTATGTATTTCTGCTAGTAATCCTAATTCCTATTGCATCATTAGCATACTTACGAATTAGTTTAAAGTTTATAAAGAAAGATCGTAACATTCAGTATCAGGAATTAACTGATTCTACTTTAGGAATACGAGATTGGATGGTAACGGGTAGACAATCGGAATTAATTAATCAATCCCAGGTAAAAGATCAAATCGTAACTCGTTTGGAAGCAAAGGCTAAAAAAGTAAAAAGACTCCGGGACTTTATTAGCCAATTAGTAATCGGAGCAATCGTTATATCGATGGTTTATTGGAGTAGTGGCATGGTTGGATCCGACCGCCTATCCGTTACTATGATTGCAGCTTTTGTATTAGTAACCATTAGTATTTCAGAGGCTTTCTTACCTGTTTCAGACGCAATAGAGAAGCTTCCTGAGTATAGTGATTCGATTCATCGGTTAAAACAGCTAGAGGAACATATTGGGGAAGACGATAATCATGAATATCAAACTCTTTCGAATAATAACATGTTGATTAATCTTAAAGATGTATTCTTTAAATATCCTGATTCTGAACGATTTGTATTAAATGGAATTGATTTAACTATATCCCAAGGGGAAAAAATAGCGATACTCGGAAGAAGTGGAGCAGGAAAATCTAGTATCGTACAATTAATTACAGGTGTAAGAGGTGCTACTCAAGGACAAGTTGAGATAAATGGTTATTCACCACAAGCAATTGGTGATTCGTTATTTGAAAAAATATCTGTTTTAAATCAGCGACCGCACCTTTTTAATACAACAATTTATAATAATATTCGTCTAGCTAATCAAAATGCGGCAGCAGAAGAAGTTTATGAGGTTGCCAGAAAAGTAGGGTTGTATGATTACATTATGACTTTACCTAAAGGATTTGACACACATATGTCTGAATCAGGAAGCATTTTTAGTGGTGGACAACAGCAACGCATTGCGTTAGCTAGAACCTTGTTAAAAGGCTCATCGGTTGTGATCCTTGATGAACCGACAGTAGGTCTAGATCCAGAAACGGAGTCAGCTTTGCTAACTACCATTTTTACCGCACTACAAGATAAGACATTAATATGGATTACGCATCATTTAACAGGTGTACAGAAGATGGATGAAGTTATCTTTTTAGAAGACGGGAAAATAGTCATGAGAGGTAGTCATCAGGAGTTAATGAAAAAGGACGCTAGATATCGCGGATTGTATTATTTGGATGTTCCTAAGTCTGTCAGGAAGTACCTATCAGGTATATAGTTAGGGGATGAGTTAACCGTACTCATCCCTTTTTAATTGTAAGTTTTAGTATTATGTGATTAACTTTAATCCAACAGCGGAGGCTAAGATGATGGATATGAATAATATTCGTTTCCAATCCTTCGGTTCAGCGTAAATCCACATTCCTATTAATGCTGAACCTACTGTACCTATTCCAGTCCATACACCATAGACAACGCCCATGGATAATGATTGCATAGCATAGGATAGAAGTGCGAGGCTTGATCCAAAGGTAATGATTAACCAAATAATTGCATCCCACTTTTTCATTGCCAGTCGCTTAATATTTATTACACCTGTCACTTCAAGACATCCTGCTATGATAATTGCTAACCAAGGCATTATGCCACATCCTTACTAGTTTCTGGTTGATTGGAAACTATTTTTAGTCCAACGACACCAATTAATAGCGTGCCAATTAGAAGCACCTTTAACAAGTTAAATGGCTCCTCGAAAAAAATCATTTCTACTAAAACTGTTCCAACAGTACCGAGACCCGCAAACACAGAATACACAGTTCCAATAGGTAGATATTTGGCGGTAATTGGAAGTATGATAAATGTTATAACCGTTGCCCCAATCGTCAAAGACCACTCTAAAATTGACTCTGCATGTTTTAAGCCAGAAACCCAACCGACCTCAAATACTGCCGCCAGAACTACTAGCGACCAATATCGGTTCATAATGAAAACTCCCTTTCACTCTCTTAAATTACCCTCTATAAGATATAATTTTTTTAATTGACTCGCGACTCAGTAGCTATATATTTTCACATTGACGTTTACGTGTCAATAAAGAGACTTCCTTATTATATTGCTGTGTCAGTTAATATGGAGGATGTAAACAGATCTGGATTTTATGATAATATTTAAAATGACTCTTTCCGCAAACGGTACTTTCAGAATTACGCAATTGAGATAAAATCTGTAGTAACTTTATTAAAACCTTTTGGATGTGTGCTTGAACTCGTTCCGGCAGAATACTCCGCTTTCCGTGGGCACGGCCTCAGCTTCCTCAGAGCAAAGAACGCTCTTCCGGGATCTTCACCTCGTGCTGTTCCCACAGGAGTCTCCGTATTCTGCCTACACTTATGATAGATTTCTACCTCTTTAAAACATTAATCACTAATCTCCCAACTAAAGCGTTGATTCTAAGGACTGTTACTCCTACAATTTTTCCACCTTTGTTGGTTGATTGGAGCGGAGGGCAGTTGACTCCTGTGGGAAAAGCAACAGCTGAAGACCCCACAGGGAGCGTTCTTTGCGACCGAGGAGGCTGAGGCGTTGCCCACGGAAAGCAACTGCCCGGAGCGGAAATCAACGTCTCAACTTACTGGTGATTCTATACATATTACGAAATAAGCAACAGTAGTTACGGGAGAAGTAGAGAATGTTAAAATAAATCACAAATCAAATCTTTGAATCTTATATAACTAGGGGATGATGTAATGAAAGAATTGCAAGCTTATGCACGCGAATTTCAAAAGGAAATGAATTGGGATATACAAACAGTGAATTATGAAACAACTAAATCATCTTTGATGAACAATTACATGCTATTGACGACAGAAGTTGCAGAAATTGCAGAGGAACTTAGAAAAGCATTTAATTTTACCAATACTCAAATAAATAATGGAATGAACAGTGAAGATGCTTTTCGATTAGCGAAAGAAGAAATAAAACAGGATGTCGGGAAGGAAATGGCTGATTGTTTAGCTTATATAACTAAAATGGCTAATTATTTTGAAATAGATTTGGAAGAAAGCTTTTATGCTAAGATGGAAGAAGTTAAACACAGGAAAAATAAGGATATAAAGGTTATTCGACCAAAAGTAGATTCTGATCTGATAGAATAGGAGATGATTCGATAGACCAAATAGTTGGAGGATTAGAAATGAATGTAATTTCAATCGATTTTGAAACGGCAAATCGTTATCGTAACAGTCCATGTGCTGTAGGGATAGTTGTTGGTGACGAAAACGGTATAATAGATGAGTTTTATAGTTTGATTAATCCATTGACAGATTTTGAGATACATAACATAAATGTGCATGGAATAACAGAAATGGATGTCATGAATGCACCTACTTTTAAAGAAATATGGCCATCGATTGAGCCGTATCTCGTTGATAATATTGTGGTCGCCCATAATGCTAGCTTTGATATGAGTGTATTACGAGCTACATTAGACAGGTTTGATATTGTTTATCCGGACATGCAGTATTTCTGTTCTGTTATGCTTGCTAAACAATTATGGCCAGGACTGCCAAATTATAAACTGAATACATTAGCTGATAGTAAGAATATATCTTTTTCTCACCATCATGCATTAGACGATGCCAGGGTGGTAGTACATTTGTTAACAGAAGCGATGAGGGAAAAGTCTAAAAATAGTGTAATAGAATTAGCAGACTCCTGCCAAATATCGAGCGGTAAAATTTTTGAAAGAAGTTATATTACACCTAAGTTAAGACGCAAAAAGAAAAAATCTGGAATTGTAAGGTAATGAAACAGGTAAGTAATGAATAATTGAATGATTAATGTCCTTCATTGGCTACTTCTTACACAAACGAGTGAGGAATTCATTTATTGTAATAGGAGACCTAATTACTTCGAAAGACAATCTGACAAAATGAAAGACCTAATATTTCTGATATGTTACATTTTCCTTGAGGGTCGCTATGATCTGAAGGGAAGTCGTTACATATAAGAAAGAAATGTCATTGAACCGAATAATGATTTTACCCCTTTATTGAACAGAGGGGTTTTTATATTACAGGGATAAAAGAACAGTACCACCTTAAATAGAGATGGTACTGTTTCTTACCTTACTGGTTAGCTCTTGCTGCTTGTTCCATCACACGATTTGTTTCTTTTGCTGCTCTATCAAGGGCTTCTTGTGGATCAGTACCTTGCAACAGATTTTCCATGGATGTAACAACTTGTTGACGAGATTCAGGGAAAACAGAAATCAAAGCACCTTGGGTTGCTGGTGATGGCTTAGTAGCTTGTAACTGTTCGACAGTAACTTTTAGCTCGGGATACTTTTCCCACTTTTCTTTTACTAAGTCTTCTTCATAGGCTGCAGGATTAATTGCAAAGTAGCCTGTGTCAACATGCCATTTTGCTTGGCTTTCAGGAGTTTGTAAGTATTTCATAAATTCCCATGCTGCTTTTTGTTTTTCTTCATTTATTCCTTTAGACATCCATAACGAAGCACCACCGATGATAACGCCATGTCTTTCTGCTTCCTCAGAATATGGAATATAGGCAACACCAACATCAAATGGTGCTGTTTCAATAGTATTGGCAACACCTGCAGAGGAGTCTAAATACATAGCTGTTTTTCCAGTTTGGAATGCTGCTCGGATATCATCCCAATTTGAACCGAAGTTACCGTATGTACCTGCTTTATTCATGTCATTAATCATTTCAAAGACACGTAATCCTTCTTCTCCGTTAAAAGTGGCTTCTGTTGCATTATCAGATCTTCCATTTTCGTTATTTACGTACATTCCGCCCTGAGTTGCCACTAATTCTTCAAAGAACCAACCATAGTTTAGGATAGAAAAACCATAACGTTCCGTTGCGCCCCCGTTTTTCTTCGTTAATTTCTCAGCTGCTTCTTTAATTTCAGCAAACGTTTGAGGGGCCTTTTCTGGATCTAAGCCTACTTCTTTAAATGCATCTTTATTATAAAGCATAACAGGAGTGGAGGAGTTAAATGGCATAGAGTAAAGTTTATCGTCTACCGTATAATAATTTAGGATATTCTTTTCCAGTTTAGATACATCATAACCTTCTTCATCAATAAATGTTTGAACAGGCTGGATGAATCCACTATCAATCATATACTTTGTACCCACTTCAAATGTCTGAATAATCGCTGGTGCATCGTTCGTACCACCAACACTACGAAATTTTGTTAGAGCTTCTTCATAAGAGCCTTGAAATTCTGGGGTGATTGTGTACTTATCTTGTGATTCGTTGAAGTTATGAACGATCTGTTCAAGTGATTCCTGGCCAGCACCTGACATTGCGTGCCAGAAAACAGCTTCGGTTTTACCGGTGGAGTTGTCTGTTGAATCATCCTGACTACTGCTAGAAGCATCAGTGGTATCTGTTTTTTCTGTACTTTCCGTTTCTTCTCCGTTTGCACTGTTCGAACATGCTGTCACAATTAGTAAAAGTGCCATCATTGCGAATAAGACAAGTAGCTTATTATTGGTTTTCATTCGTTTTCCATCTCCTTTATTTAAGTGCTCCTTGCGCCAAGCCTTTTTGCAGTTGCTTTTGCCCTAAAAATAATAAAATGAGTGTTGGGATAATTACAACGATTACTCCTGCCATTACCACCCCCCATTCTGTCGCCATTTCTTGGGTTTGTAGCTGCTTTAAGCCGATTTGAACGGTACGAACTGAATCATTGTTTGTGGCGAGAAGGGGCCATAAATACATGTTCCAAGTTGTTAAAAATCCATAGGCTCCTAACGTTACTAACGACGTTTTACAATAAGGTAAGACGACCTTTATGAAAAATCTAAACTTACTTAACCCTGCCACTTCAGAAGCCTCATGGAGTTCTTTAGGTATTGTTTTAAAATGCTGTCTAAGTAAAAACGTTCCAAAAGCTATTGCAAAAAATGGCACAGTTAACCCTTGGTATGTATTAATCCAATCTAACTTTTGAATCGTCATAAAGTTTGGAATCATAGTAGCTTCCCAAGGGATCATCATTGTTGAAATAAAGATAAAGAAAAGTAAGGTTCGTCCCTTAAAAGGAATAAAGACAAAAGCATAAGCTGCCATAGCACTTACAACTAGTTGCCCTAACATAACACTTAAGGAAATAATAAGGCTGTTTAACAAATAATGGGCTAACGGTAATCTATCAAATGCTTTTTGATAGTTTTCTAGATGAAATCGTTCCGGGAATATATTTCCTTGCAATAGTTCTCCACCAGTCATAAAGCTAATCAAAAAGGCGTAGAGAATTGGAAAGAAAATTAATAATGCTGCAATAGATAAAATAATATAAACGAGACCTTTCTTTACCCACCTCATTGATAATGCACCTTCTTTTCTCCGAACTTAAATTGTAGAATTGTCACAACTAAGATACAAAGGAATAAGAAAATAGATTGTGCACTTGCTGTTCCAAATTGATAATTAACGAAAGCCTCTCGATAAATAGAGTAGACGATTAAGTTAGTGGATTCAGATGGACCACCCTGTGTTAAAATATCAACTTGGCCAAAAGTTTGGAAAGCATTAATTAACGATACAGTTATAACAAAAAATAAAGTGGGGGAGAGCATCGGAATCGTAATCCTACGTAATTGATAAAAGTAGCCTGCACCATCAATTTTGGCACTTTCATACAAATGCTCGTCTATATTCTGAATTCCTCCTAAGATGATTAAAAAAGTAAAACCAATGTTCATCCAAATAGTTGTGATGGAAACGGACAATAGTGCCCATTTTGGATCAAGGAGCCAGTCAACACCTTGTCCGCCCAATGAAGCAATTATTTTATTTAAAAAGCCTACACTCGGATGAAAAAGAAATAGCCAGACAACAGATGAAGCTGCAACAGAAATCCCCATTGTTGAAGCAAATATTGTGCGAAAAAACCCAATCCCTTTTAACTTTTCATTTGCTAATAAAGCCAAGAACAACGAAATAATAATTCCGGTTGGGACCGTATAAAGAACAAATAATATGGTAGCTTTAATACTTTTTAGGAATGCTTCAGATTCGAGTAAATACAGGTAGTTCTCTAATCCTACAAAAACATTTGCTTCTCCTTGTCTATCGGTTAGGAAAAAGCTTAAATACAAGGTTTTGCCCATTGGATAGAATAAGAAAACACTAAATAGGATTAATGATGGTAATAAATATAAAAGGGCAGTTCTCCAGTTTAGTGATTGTTGCCAAATACCTTTTTTCTTCTTAACAACGTTATCAAGCATGCCATTTAGTTCTACTTGACTCTTCATACCGTTACCTCATGAATGATATGATTTTCGACTTGAGTTGGACCCTTGATCAAATGGCCTGAAGCGGAGTTAAATAAGCAAATGGATTCATAGTTAATGGCGATAGGAACGATGTCACCAACATCTACATTCCATTGTCCATTCCACTTCGCTTGCCATCTATATGTATCTAGCTGAAAGGAGACAATTGTTTCGTTTCCTAATACTTCCACATGTTCTACTTTAACGTCTAGATAGTTATTTGTTGATTTTGTGTTAATGGAATTTACGATTTTTAAATATTCTGGACGAATACCCAGAGTTACTGTATCCTCTTGATAACTTTGTAAATCGTTACTAGGAATCGATAGTTTCAGTCTTCCGCCAATCGAAAGTTCTTGTTTTGATAGGTTAATGTTGGCTGTAGCTAAATTCATTGGTGGCGAACCAATAAATTGTGCAACAAAGGGATTAGCAGGAGCGTTGTACACATCGATAGGTTTACCTACTTGTTGTATCTTACCTTCATTAAGAATCATAATGCGATCCCCCATAGTCATTGCTTCAACCTGATCATGAGTCACATATATCATCGTAATCTTTAGTTTTCTTTGTATTTGTCTAATTTCAGAGCGCATGTGTGCTCGTAATTTTGCATCTAAATTAGATAATGGCTCATCCATCAAACAAATAGGTGCTTGATTGACAATGGCACGTGCAAGAGCAACACGTTGGCGTTGACCACCTGATAAATGTCTTGGCTTTCGCTTTAGATAATCGGTGAGTCCAAGCATCTCAGCTACTTCCATACAGCGCTCTTTTCTCTCAAATTTTTTAACTTTTTTCACATCTAAACCAAAGACAATGTTTTCTTCCACGTTAAGATGGGGGTAAAGAGCATAGTTTTGAAACACCATCGAAATATCTCGTTTACTAGGAGGAAGTAGGTTTACCTCGTTACCATCTATTCGTAAACTTCCTTTAGTAATATCCTCTAATCCGGCAATCATTCTTAATATGGTGCTCTTACCACATCCAGAGGGTCCTACTAATACAAAAAACTCACCAGGTTCTATAGAGACACTAATATCTGATATTACTTCTTTTTGTTTTTCATAAGATTTTGAAACGTTGAATAACTCAACATTTTTCATCATTGTTCCTCCTTTCTTAAATCCTTTACACTTAGGTAGTATAAGATTGGACTATTAAGCTTGTATAAATCTGTTGTTAAATTAATAATGGATATTTTTACAAAATTTACATAATAATTGGTAAACATCTTTACCTAATATAGAAGAGGTGAAATAAATGAATTACAATTTTTACCTTCCGTTAACAAAATGTTTCCTTTTTTCTTTTATAATAGGGACGTACCTTACGAGATATGGAGGAAAGTATGAAGAAAATTATTATAATAATTTGTTTCGTAATATCATTACAATTATTAAATTTACTTGCTCAACGAAAAGAGATTGAGGAAATTAATTCTATATCTATAGCGCACCGAGGGGCATCTGGTTATGCTCCAGAACATACGATGGAGGCTTACAAACAGGCTCTTTCTTTGGGAGCTGATTATATTGAGATAGACCTACAGATGACGAATGATGGTCAGCTTGTTGCCATCCATGATGAGTTGGTTGATCGGACAACTGATGGTGTTGGAATGGTATCTTCCTTTAATTTAAGTGAATTGAAAAAGTTAAATGCAGGAACATGGTTCAATCAACAAAACTCAATACTTGCTAAGAAAAGTTATTTAGATGAGAGAATACCAACATTAGAAGAGATATTTACTTATTTTGGTACAACGACGAAGTACTATTTAGAGATTAAATCACCTGAAGAGAATCCAGGAATAGTGTTAGAGTTAATAAGGCTTTTAAACAAATATAAATTGATAGGCAATGATGGAAATACAGACGGGGTGATAATAGAATCGTTCGATAAGAAAAGTCTTCAACAAATCCATAAATCCTATCCAAACCTTAGATTAATTTTATTATTGGATCATGAGGAAACAGAAAAAATAAATCAACTAGCAATAGAAGGCTGGTCTAAATATGTAACTGGGGTAGGTCCAGATTTTGATGCTTTATCTAGATGGGATGTACAACTACTTAGAAATTCCGGTTTAGACGTTCATGCTTATACTATAAATTCTAGAAAAGATATTAGAAGTGCTTTAAATTGGGGGGTAACAGGTATCTTTACTGATTATTTGGATCTATACACTAAAGAAGCTTCAGAGAAGTGACAATATAGTAACCAGAAGTAGACAATAGTCTATAGTTGAATCAAGCAAAATTAGGAATATAGAACGATTTGATAGAAAATATACGAACATTTGTTCGAAAACTAGAATTTATATGGTACAATCTAAATTAGATAAAGTTCTTTTAGGGTCGGGTCGGCTAACCCCATAGTAAAGGGGGTGATGCCTATGGGCATGTATGAAAGTTTTATGGTACTGTTTAGTTTTGGTACATTCTTGATTGCATTGCTCGCTTTGATCGTCAATATGATCAATAAAAAATAGACCCCCCTATTAGCCCGCAAAGTTTTTAGGTGAGGTCTATCTCGTAAAAGGATAGCCGATCCCCCTGGGGGAACCGCTTATCGCTCAGACCACAGTTTCAACTGTGGTCTGTTAAGCTATTATTGTATGCCAACATTATATCATAAGTAACAAATTATAAAAATATGCAATTTGTTCTGCAATTAATTCGGGTCATTTTAATGATGGTGGTGAGGAGGATGTCCTTTTGATGAATTACTAATTGCAAATCCTTCTTCAGGAACATAAAAATATTGAACCCATACACCATCTAAAAATTCTTCCCTACTGTCTAGTAGAACATCAATACCTTTATCTGTTTTAACAATTTCATCATGTTCTGTAGGTTCGTCTAACATAATATCATAATGTGCGTGGTTACCATGCATTTCAGTCACAAAAACGCGGACCATTTTACCCTCTACTCCATCGCTTTCTAACCACTCTTTCAATACCTTCGCAGCATTTCGATTTATTTTGCAGTTCATATAGAAGCACCTCTTTTCTAGTAACTTTATTATACTTATGTGACTGAAAAATGGAAGTGATTCGCTTAAGGAATTACGACCTTTGTTGTTGCACTGTATTTTTCGCCTTCTTCTGGTGTCATCCAGGCAGTCAACACATAATCTCCAGTTTTTAGCCCAATATTAGATAAATCGATCGTATATTCTAGAGATTCTCCTTGCTTAATAGTTTCTTCGCCTAGAACTTGTAAAAAGGAAGCTAAACTCGAAAATAAATACACTTGTTCACCAGCTTGATTTCTAACGGAAAAGTCATAGCGTTGTGAACTTGTAAATTTAAGTTTTACTTCTTTTTCTGTTTGATTCGTTACCTTGTAGGTATAGGTCAAAGGACTTGTTTCTGTAAGGCTTGCCTCCATTTCACCAGCAACAATACCTTGATTTTCTTGCGCACTATCATCATCTGTCGCTATCTCTTGATCCGGTTTTGCACCATTGACTTCAGAGGCTACATCCTCTTTCGTATTTTCACCTGTTCCACAACCTATTAACATGAAACAACAACTAAACAAAAATAATGTTTTTTTCATCATCAATCTCCTTATAAATGATTTGTTATAGTATTGGTCGTATTTAAAGCTGATTATGTCACAAATTTTAGAAAAAAAGCTAGATATATGTGCTCGTGAAAGATAAAATATAAGCTAACAAGATCAGGAAGGAAAGTGCCGATGGAATTTACTTATACATTAACAGAAGAGGATTATATTAACTTTAATTTAACACACGTTAAACAATCCATTACAGTAAAGAGGTCGATTGGAATTCAACGATTTTCTATTCCAATCATTTACATTGCTTTAGCATTTGTTATGTCAGCACTACTTGACATACCTGTATTGTGGATGCTTGTACCTTTTTCTGTTTTAAGCGTTATTTGGGTAATTACTTATCCTAAAATTTTTCTTAGAAGTATCAGAAAAAATGCTAGTAAAATGATTAAAGAAGGAAAAAATGAAAATCTACTAGGAACGCATCATATGATCGTAAATGACAACGGATTAACAGATATTAATGAAAATGGAGAAACAAAGGTTAATTGGTCAGGTATTGATAAGGTAGTGCACGAACAAGACTATATTTTCCTTTATAATAGTTCCGTAAGTGCCTATATTATTCCAAAGAGAGAGTTGAGCAGTAGATTAGATGAGTTTCTTACAATTGTAAAGGAAAAGACAGGTAGGTAAGGGGGAACTCCCTTTGCCTTTTTTTAATCTTTTTATCAAATAGGTCGGAATATTAAACGTAGACAGTTATAAGATTATTGTGAACAGAAATGAGGTAATATAAAAATGAAAGGTAGAATAGAATCACTAACCGTTAGTGGAAGGGGAATTATTGTCTATTTGCCACCTTCCTATTCCGTAGAGCAGCACTATCCGGTATCCTATATCCATGATAGTGGTGATTTATTTAATCCAGCACATAGTAATTCGTTGAATGAGCTAGAAAAGTTGTTTCAAGATGGTGAATTGCAAGAGGTGATCCTTGTTGGAATTGAATCTGAAAACCGTCTGAATGAGTACACGCCGTGGTTTGCTAAGGCAATTGAACCAACAAAGTTCAATGATTTTGGAGGAAATGGAGATTTATATCTTTCGTTTATAGTCGAGAAATTAATACCACTTATAAATCAAAAATATAGCACAAGCGTTACAGACACTAGTATTATCGGCAAGTCCTTAGGAGGGTTGATTTCAATCTATGCAGCATTTTGCTACCCTGATCATTTTAAAAAGGTTGGTTGCATTTCTGGTTCTTTCTGGTTCGATGGTATCCTGCCATTTATGGAAAGAAATGAATTATTATTAAATGACATGAAAATCTATATGGATGTAGGAACAGAAGAGGGTAAAAATAAAACTACGATTCAGTGTGAAATGGTGGATAGGACTATACTTGCCAATCAAATTTTACGTACTAAAGGATTATCCGATAGCCAACTGCGTTTTAAGCTAATAGATGGGGCTGACCACAAGCGTCATTATTTCATTCAGCGATTTCCAACTGTTGTGAAGTGGTTGTACCAAAGAAAATAGAACAGTCTATAATCTGATATATTCGGAAATAATAGTACCACAAACGTAAAAAGGTGGTTCTATGAATAAAATTACTCGTATTATTTTAGTGTTGGTCGTTCCTATAACGCTAATCTTAATATTAAATGATATATCTTTTAATAAATTGAAAGGTGAGGAAACTACTGTTACCTGGCAAGAGGAACTATCAAAATATGTGAATACTAGTCCAGAACTTAATGGAGCAATTGTAGGTCTAAGTGTTCGGTCAGCTACATCGGGTGCGGTTGTATTTGATCATATGGGAGATACTCGTTTACGACCTGCATCCAATATGAAGCTATTAACAGCAGCGTCTGCTCTTTCCACACTAGGGGGAAATTATCAATTTACTACTGAAATTTTAACAGATGGCGTTATTCAAGGAGATACACTAGTTGGCAACCTCGTATTAAAGGGAAAAGGCGATCCTACCCTCCTGCCGAGTGATTTAGAAATGTTTGCTCAGAAACTTCGTGAAAAGGGAATTAAGAAGATAGAAGGAGACGTATTAGCTGACGATTCCTGGTATGATGAAGAACGCTATTCAAAGGATTTAGTGTGGAGTGATGAATCAACATATTATGGTGCAGGCATATCTGCTTTAACTATTTCCCCTAATAAAGACTATGATGCAGGTACAGTTATTGTGGAAGTAGAAGCAGGTGAAGAAGTTGGAGATAAAGCGATAATCGACCTAGTTCCAAATACGGAATACATAAAGGTAATAAACAAAATAAACACCATTCCTAAGGGAGAGAAGGGGAAACTTTCATTCGAACGTAGTCATGGAACTAATACTATTGTTATAAAGGGTACCATTCCAATAGACTCTCTGCAGGAAAGAGAGTGGGTAAGTGTTTGGGAGCCTACTGGTTATGCTTTAGAAGTATTTAAAGAATCCTTGGAGCGACAGGGAATATCATGGAGTGAAAAGGAAACCTTAGCTCACAAAAGTAACAAAAAGAAGGTTTTAGTATCTAGCTCATCAATCCCAATTTCTGAGCTATTAGTACCTTTTATGAAATTAAGTAATAATGGACATGCGGAAACGTTGGTCAAAGAAATGGGGAAGGTTTATAAAGGAGAGGGAAGTTGGGAAAAAGGCATAGAAGTAATGAACACGACATTGAAAAATTTAGCTGTGGACGTCGAGCAAATTGTTATCAGAGATGGATCCGGTTTATCTCATGTTAATTTAATTCCAGCTAATGAAATAACTAAACTTCTTTATCAAGTACAAAACGAAAGTTGGTTTCCTTCTTTCTTAAATTCGTTACCAGTAGCAGGAGTCGAGGAGCGTTTGGTTGGTGGAACATTGCGTTATCGATTAAATGATACTAATGTAAAGGCTAAGACAGGTACGCTTTCTACTGTAAGTTCTTTGTCGGGATATGTAACGTCAGATTCCGGACATAAATTGATCTTTTCTATCCTTTGTAACAATGTCTTAAGTGAAGATCAAGCGCAACAAGTAGAAGACGAGATCGTTCAAATAATCGCAAAAGGATAAACAACCGTTTTTTAGACGGAATGTTTTTACTGTGTGAATAAGTACATTTAAAGAGGGAGGGGACAATACTAAAAAAAAGGGAAGCGTTTTATATGATTGGACTTATTCTATCGATAATAGTGTTTAATTTGTTAGCGTATCTAAATAATGACAATCTGACTAGAAACCAAATGGTTCATATTTGGACATTTACTATTGCTTTAAATACACTAGTTGATATTTATATTGATCTTAAGTATTTGGGATATTGGTATTTCACTAAGGATGTGGATTGGATTTCGTTACTAAATCTAACGATATTAATACCCCCAGTAAATGTTTTGTACATAAATTGGTTCCCGCTTAAGTCTTCCTTATTAAAGCAAATAGCATATATAGGAGGGTGGGTTATATCACTACTTCTGTATGAGTTAATTGCTTTGCTTCCTCAACCTTTCGGCTATTTTCATTACGGTTGGTGGAATTTAGGATATTCAGCCGTCTTAGATCCATTTTTATTGTTGATCGTGTTATTTTATTATAAGTGGGTTAAATATTTAGAGACACTAGATGGAAAGAACAATGTTTGCGGCTAGTTTGAATTATTTTCCATCTTGAATTTCTATGGTTATACACATGAAATCACTAATAATATTTCATACTAATATTGTTAAGATGATTTAGGGAAGGTGGATGATCATGGGTAGAGATGAACATCGTCAACACAAAAATAACAAAAACAGGCTTCCTCAAACGCCTGCCAATCTTAAGAATGCAACTGGTGTCGATATAGAGATGTCTAACAATCCAAAAGTACAATTCGGCATTAATGAGGAAGAAGAAAAATAACTGTTCATAAAAGGAGTGTCTATAGACGCTCCTTTTACAGTAAGTTAAAAATTGTCATAGTTTTGAACACCTAAGTTGTCTAATAATATTCTCAATTCCTCTGAAGCGCGATCTGTTCCCTTAAAATATTCCTCATTACTACAGTTTCGTAAATGTTTATATCTCTCAATAAAATCATCCAGTGGAGCCCTTTCTACCTTGGTCGCATGAAGATAGTAAGGGGCAAGTGCTGCACAAAGTACGGTAAAAGCTCCGCGTTCGTTTTCAATGAATTCTGTTGAAATGACAGAAGCCATTCCACTTTTTTGTTGTATATTTAATGCTCTCCTTGCAGTAATTTCTAATTTTATAGCAATTTGGTTACTAAACAATAAAATTCCTCCTATCCTGTTACTTCTTTATCATATCAATATACAGTAAATTAGGATGTCCTTTGTAAGAAAATTCATAATTTGTTCACGTGTAACTAGTTTAATAAAGAGTATAATATTATGTGTACTATTTCACATAATATTATTTTTTGAAAGGATCTGATTTTATGGGCTTTTATAGTCCACAGGAAATTGCAAGTTATACTGTGACATCTGGTTATAAGAAAGCCAACCTGTCGATTGTCCAATCGACTATACTTGGGTTTGAAGCAGGAGCATTTATTGCTCTAGGATTTTTGCTTTATATCAGAGTTACGGCTTCCATGCCAAGTGAGTGGGGAAGTTTTACTTCCTTTATAGGGGCAGCGCTATTCCCCTTAGGATTAATTCTAACCTTAATGGCTGGCGGAGAACTGTTAACTGGTAATATGATGGCAGTCCCGTTATCTAGGATGGCCAATAGAATAAGTACGATACAATTATTGAAAAACATAAGTATTATCACAATGAGTAACTTTGCAGGCGCAATATTTGTTGCTTATTTTTTTGGGCATGTAGTAGGTTTAACCGAAACACGCTTATATTTAACTCAAACGATATCCCTTGCAGAACATAAAATAGAAGCTAGTTTCGTCCAGGCATTTGTCTCGGGGATCGGTTGTAACTGGCTAGTGGCATCTGCAGTATGGTTAAGTTACGGTGCTAAAGATATGAGTGGAAAAGTGTTAGGGATTTGGTTCCCAACAATGGCTTTTGTTGCAATTGGATTTCAACACGTTGTCGCCAACATGTTTTTGATTCCAGCTGCAATCTTTGCAGGGTATTTTACCTGGATAGAATACTTAGAAAACTTTGTACCAGTATTTCTTGGTAATGCAGTAGGAGGAAGTATGTTTGTAGCAGGGGCTTATTGGTTAACTTATTTAGCTAATAAGAATAAAGAATTAGATGGGAAAAATAAGATAGATGAGTTCCCTAGACCTGTCACAACGCAAAGTAAATAATTATTCACTATACTTAATAGAAAAGAAGCTTGATACAATCAAGCTTCTTTCACCATTAAATTTTCAATTAATCTAGTTCTATCTCAATTTCAAAAGCTTCTGGAATGTGCCAGGCCTCATAGGAAGTTATATCATGTTCCTTTATAAAAGAGACCAATTCTTCTTCAGAAGCAAACCATTCATAATTACTTGCATTATAGGTTAACAAGTATTCCAATTCCTCTAATTCCATATTATTTCGCTCCCCTAGTATATTGTTACTCTCATTTTATTAAAATAGCTACCTGTTTATTCAAGATTGATGCATAAAAAAATAATTGGAAAATTCTATAAGATTATATAAAATGATAGATAGTAGCTAAATAAAATAATGAGGTGCAATGAACATGGATGTAATAACAGATGCAATGAAACTACCAGTGGATAATTTACTAGGAATGCTGCTATATGCGCTTATATATATGCTTATTACCGGAGGTGTAGTTGTGGTAATTCTTAAGTTTATTCCCATATCCTATGGATTCAAAAATGCTATTCTCGGTGTTGCTGTATTTTTAAGTCTCTATATGTGGTGGATTACAATAATAAAATAGTTCTATTTGTAAAAGCGTTCAAACCGAAGCCTAAATAAGATGAGACTTCGGTGAATGCTACTTGTTTGTTCGTACCGTCCAACACGGATTTGCTTAAATACATCCTCTGCTATTTCTCCTATTGTCTGCGGGGGATTAGCTTGTACACACGGATTTTAAAATATGTTTTTCAAAAATTTTTCCTTGGTCTAGTAGTAATTCGAGGGAAGGAAGTTGGAAATCTTTTATTAGTAAATAATATTTTGTTTTATTAGCTGTTACGTAAATATTGATCCTATTAATCGTCACCTTTTCACCAGACTGATAGAATCCATTCTAAATTTCTGAGTTTCCACATTATACCTAATTCGTTCTGCTATCAAATTTGTTTGCTTTTGAGTTGAACTTGGTAATTAGAACGGCAAATTCCTCTTCGCCAACCTAAAAGAGATATCATCTTTCCTGATCGAGTCATTAACCACATTTGTAAGAATCACTAACACATCAGTTCCTATAAAATACCCAATATTGTCATTGAGATACTTAAAATAACCTACATCAATTAATTAAGGGATAGTAAACTCCTATTAGTTTTTTGGGAATTATTGATGCATACAGTTTGAAAATGCTCGTTGATCTGTTAGCGCATGGTCTTGAACTTGTGAATATAGGTGTGACTGTTGGATAGCATTCACCGCATTATTTATAAAACAACTCACAAAGAAATATGGTTGATTTTGTGAGTAAGGTGAGCAAAAGAACATTGTAATAGAGGAAGAAAAAACATTGCCATTTGAGACAACTTTTGATTTACTAATAAAGGTATTAAAGGAGGCGTACCTATGAGTAAAACATTAATTATTGCAGAAAAACCTTCAGTCGCCAAAAATATAGCAGAAGCATTGAAAATAACGTCAAAAGGTGATGGTTATCTAGAAGGAGATAACTATATTATTACTTGGGCCTTCGGACATTTACTTGAGTTGTATGATGCGAAAGACTATGACTCTAAGTACGCTAAATGGAAAATGGATAATTTTCCATTCATACCAAGTCAATTTAAATATAAGGTTAAAAGCAACCCCCGTCGAAAAGGTGCTAAAGACATGGGGGCTAATAAACAATTAAAAACAATTGGCTATCTTATGAATAGGAAAGATGTGGAGGCAATTATCTCTGCATGTGATTACGATAGAGAAGGACAATTAATAGGCGATAGTATTATCAATGAGCTTAATCCAAATAAAAGAGTGTACCGTTTATTATTGAATGAATGGACGCAGCAAGAAGTACTCCAAGGTCTTGAAAGGTTGTGTCCGAATGAAAAAATGAGACCTCTTAGCGATGCAGGGCTTAGTAGACAGTGGGCCGATTGGGTAATTGGAATTAATTTAACTTCTGTAGCTACACTAAAGTACCAACAAGGAAGAGGCAAGGCACTTAATATCGGTCGTGTTCTGTTACCAACACTTAAAATCATTTATGATCGGGACAAGGAAATTAAACAATTTGTACCTGAAGATTATTATAAACTCGTTGCGACCTTTCAGACGGAGGGTAACGAAACATTTGAAGGTACTTATGTGGAAGAGAAGCAAGATAAATTTAAAGTAAGGCAACTGTTAGAGGATGTTCAACGTCAACTTGTTGGAAAACAAGCCTCTATAATGGATAAGCATGTAGAAAAGAAAAAGGAATTTCCACCGTTGCTATTTAATTTATCAAATTTACAGGGATATATCACCAATCGATATAAAGGGTGGACTTCTGATAAGGTTTTAAAGGTTGCACAATCCTTGTATGAAAAAAAGTTAATAACTTATCCACGAACGGCAAGTATGGCTTTAGAGGAAAGTTTAGTAGGGAAAACTGCAAAGGTATTAGACGTTATTACGGAGGGATTACCCTATAAAGATGAAATCCGATTTACGAAATCAAAACGGGTTTTTAATAATGCTAAAGTAGAAAGTCACAGTGCCATTATACCAACCTACATAAAGCCTAGAAGTTTAACTCCTGATCAAAAGATAGTTTATGAGGCTATTAAAAATAGGTTGATTATGCAGTTTATGCCTGTTGCAGAATACGAAGAAACAAGGCTATTAATAAAAGTTTCAAATGAGAATATAAAGGGTGGCTTTGTATCAAAGGGCAAGGTACAACTTGTAAAAGGGTGGAAAAAAGTCGAAGATTACCAAAGTAAAGATGTATTACTACCTTCTCTTAGTCAACATGAAAAGGTTCATGTGACGAAGTCCGAACTTACGGATTATGTGACGAAACCGCCAAAACATCATACTGAAAAAACACTATTACGGATAATGGAAACTTGTGGTAAAAACTATAAAGAGGATGATAGTGAAGAGTTCGTAGGATCTATTCTATCTGGTTTTAGTATTGGTACGCCGGCAACGCGAGCTGAAACTATTAAGAAATTGAAGAATATTGGATATATAACTTTCGAGGGTAAATATTTACTAGCGACAGAACTTGGACAAAAGTTAGTAGAGACTTTTCCAGTGAAAGAATTGTTTGATCTTCAATTTACTGGTCGATTAGAAAAGAGTTTATCTGATATAGAGAAAAATAAGGTGAAAAGAGAATCTTTTTTAGAATTTGTCTTTCAGTTTACTACAAAGTCAGTGGCGTTTATAAAAGATGATGTAGACATAAAAATAAACAAAGTTGATCAAAGCCCAAAGACTCGAGAGATCCTAGGCAAGTGTCCACAATGTGGAGGTAATATTATAGAAGGAACAAAGGGATTTGGATGTAGTAATTGGAAAAAAGGTTGTACCTTTGTGATATGGAAAAATGATAAATTCCTTGCCACAATGAAAAAGAAAGCTTCCAAAACAATGGTAAAAACCCTGTTAAAAAATAATGTGGTTTTTGTTAAAGGGCTGACAAGCAAGAAGGGTAAGAAATTTAATGCATATCTTCGTTATCAAAAGAATTCTGAGAATCCATATTTCAGTTGGAAAATGGACTTTCACAAACCAGAAGGGGCGTAAGGAGACGTGTTGTATGAGTTTAAGGTAGAAATATTACAAAATGATATTGATATGGCGATAGAGTTATTGAACATGAATGAGATTTATCAACATTTTTATGAGCCTAAGATAAAAGTAGTACGTGTAAAGAATGGCTATGATTACAAAGAGGTCGAGACAGACACCTTGGATTTAAAAATTTTCGCCGAAGACACCTTGGTAGATGACCTACCTCAGTCCTATTTACAGTTAATTGCAGAAGCGTTAAAAATAAAAAAAGAAGAGATAACCATAAGAAAAGTGGAAGATTCCAATTGGGAACCGGACTTCCAAGATCTTGATTTAGGAAATGGTTGGATTATTTGTTATTCAGAGAAAAACAGAAATAATTATTCTAATAAAAATGTATTAAATTTTGAACCACAAGCTGCTTTTGGAACTGGTTTACATGAAACTACTCAAAATTGTTTACGGGTGATTCTATCTAAAAATTTAGAGGGGCAATCAGTCTTAGATTTGGGTACTGGTTCTGGTTTATTAACCGTAGCTGCAGCCTTAAAAAAAGCAAAATTAGTAACTGCAATTGATTATCAGCCAGTTAGAAGAGAAGTTATGCACAACATTAAGTTAAATTCTATAGTGTCGAAGATTGATGTGATACAAGCAGATCTACTCCACAGTGATAATTTTATAACGGAAAAATACGATTTCGTTATCATTAATATAGGCGCGGATGAGACGATTCAAATTTTAAATAGACATAATAGCCTGCTAGAAAAATCCTCAAACTTTCTTATATCCGGGATTGTTGAATGGAATAAAGAAGAGGTTATAAAAAAGTTCGAGTCAAATGGTTTTGAAGTAGTAACGGAAATCCAAACAAATGAATGGGTAACTTTTCAGTTTCAAAAGCTGTAATAGAGAATATACAAGTTTGTAAAATTAGGATAGGATATTCTTTTGTGATATGGTAATATAGTAAATAAGAACTAGTTTATAGTTTTAACCATTTACAAGACAAATCCTATTAAGTTTCCATAACTGTGTTATCCGATAAAAACTTCCCTTTCCTTGTATAGTAGGGAAGTTTTTTTGCAAAGGTATAACAATTTGTTGGTGGGCATGGAGGGTGGAACATGAGGAGCAAACTAACCTTTGTAACGACATGTATATTATTTATCAGCTTGTTGTTTTTGTATTTAGGATTCTATCGCTTTACCTTAGATATGGATTTTGTTGTTTTTATTATAGAGATTATTTTTTCTTTTTCACCATTACTAGCTAGTATCTGGCTTTATAAGGCTTATCGAAAAGTAGATAAAGTTGAAAAACCTTTTTGGTTGTTGATTTCTATTGGGAACATTAGTAATTTCTTAGCTGAAATTATATGGGATGTATATGAAATATATTTACAAGTTAATGTACCATACCCGGGGTTACCCGATCTGTTTTATTATTTTAATTACTTTTTCCTATTAAGTGCGTTTACATATAAGATAATTATCGAAAAGAAAAATTCAGCTATATTCAGATATATGCTTGATATAGCTATTGTTATAGCAGTAGCTTCTACATTTAGCTACTATTTTATTGTGAAACCAATTATTCAATCCCCAGAATTTACAGGAGTAAACTTGTTGGTGGCTATTGGCTATCCAATCGGAGATTTATTACTCTTGCTGTTAGCAGTTGGATTTTATCTAGACGGCACCTATGCTCGTGTAAAGAATAGTCAACTTTATATTTCGCTTGGGTTATTTGTCTTAGCTCTTTCGGACTCCGCTTTTCTATATATACAATCTCAAGAGGGATATAATTCTTGGGGATTAATTGATCTTTTATATCTTCTTTCCTATACTCTGTTCGCACTGGCAGGATTTATTCGGTTAAAGTTTAATAGGAAAGAAATGTTGGAAAAACAATCGTTGCTTATAGTGGAAAATAGAAGCTTGTTACGTATATTATTACCGTATGTTTATGTAATTGGACTAATAATCTTTATGTTAGGTAACACCGAATTCTCTGTTCTGTTAGGTACTTCTATTACAATTGTTCTGATACTGTGTAGGCAAATTTTTGCGATAATGGAAAACAAAAAATTGCTCTCGCTTTCTACAGAACAAATGAAAAAGTTATCGGTTAATGAGCAACGATACCGTTCTTTATTTGAACATAACACAGATGCGGTGTTCTCATTGGATTTAAAAGGGAAGTTTATTACTGTTAATAACAAGGCTACAGAGTTTCTAAGAGTATCGCATGATAAATTGATCAAAAAATCTATTTGTTCAATTTTTCCTTTAGAGGCCAGATATGAAGTATTGAATTGCTTCTTGCAAGCTAAAAAAGGATCATCTAGCCACCATATCATTACTTATCCTTATAGTGAAAAGGATGTTAGGTATCTAAGTATTACTTACATCCCTATATTTGTAAGTGATGAAGTTGAAGGTGTGTACGGCATTGCGCAAGACATTAGCGAAATCAAATTAAGCCAAGAACGTCAGAAGTATCTAGCTAATCACGACCCTTTAACAAATTTGCCGAATAGAAGATATTTTGAAAAAGAATTAAATTCCGCCGTAGAGTTAGTAGCTATGTCTGAAAAAAAGCTTGCCGTTTTATTTGTTGATTTGGATCATTTTAAAGTTATTAATGATACATTAGGACATGCTATCGGGGACACTCTTTTAAGAGAAATCGGAAATCGAATTAAAATGCACATAAATAGTGAAGATGTCGTGGCTAGACAGGGTGGCGATGAATTTATTATTTTAATAAAGTATGTCTCAAATGAGGAAGAAGTTTTTTCGAAGGTTGAAAGTTTAATAGCCAAACTGAATGAACCATTTTTTGTGGATAACCGGAGAATTAATGTTACACCTAGTATTGGTATTTCTATATTTCCTGATGATGCAAATACAACGAAGGATTTAATGAAAAATGCTGATATGGCCATGTATCGGGTGAAAAGAAATGGGAAAAACCATTTCCAATCATATAGGGTGTCTAGTGATTCAAAGTCATTACGTGAATTAACTATTGAGAAGGATATCCATACTGCTATATTAAATAATCAGTTTGAAGTTTACTATCAGCCACAAATTGACACGGTGTCTGAGAAAATTGTAGGGGTAGAGGCATTGGTCCGGTGGAATCATCCTGATTTAGGGATAATTTCACCAGGTGAATTTATATCTATTGCCGAGGCAAATGGTGTGATTTTTTCTTTAAATGAATGGGTATTAGAAGAAGCTTGTAAACAGTTGAAATTATGGAAAGGTTTAGGGTATGATTTGAAAATTTCCGTTAATATTTCACCACAACAGTTTTTTCAAGAGAGGGATTTAATTGAGCAAGTAAAACATGTAATAAGAAAAAATCAATTGAATCCACATGACCTTGTTATCGAGATCACAGAGGCAATAGCAATTAATAATATGGAGACAGCTATTTCTAAATTAATGGAACTTAAAGAAATAGGAGTCCTAGTTGCATTAGATGACTTTGGCACAGGGTTCTCTTCCTTATCTTATTTAACAACACTTCCGATTGATACCATTAAGATTGCCAAAGAGTTTGTAGATAAAATCGGTTATGGGACAGCAAATGATGCAGTTCTAGCTTCTTTAGTATCATTAGCTAATCAGTTAAATTACATAATAGTGATAGAAGGTGTCGAGACAGAATTACAAATGACAATCCTTCGTGAAATGAGTTGCCATATTATTCAAGGATTTTATTATAGTAAACCATTACAAGTAGCAGATGTAACGCTATTATTGAAACAATGTGATCATGCTTTCTTAGAAGAGAGTAAAAACTAATTATAGCTTTAAAAAGTAGTCAGGAAAATTGCTTTAAAAATTTTCCTGACTACTTTTTTTTAGACAAAACAACTTGATCAAAGGTGAATCTACATGATTTTAGTAGTAAGAGTGAATACTATCAAAAAAGGGAGGTTTTTTTATGTATTCCGTGATCATGTCCATTTTTATAGCAACTTCTAGTACGAGTCACCTGGATATCAGCTATAAGGATGAACCAATTACAGAAGCTGTAAAAGAAGATTATATAGTTCCTTTTGTAGGATTAATTGAATCAAGAAAAGTAGAAGAACTGATTTCTTCCATTAACAATAAAGTTACAATAGAGCCAATAAATGCAGAGTTAGATGAAAAAGGTAACATCATTCCTGGAAAGTCCGGACAAATGTTAGATCAGAGCCTGTTTAAGGAACAGTTCTATCGCTTTCTTTACACTAAACAATTATCTAGTATGGAGGTACCAATTCGAACTATTTATCCTAGAGTGGATGGAGAGTTATTGGATTCCATTAGAGATAATCAAATCAGTGAATATGTTACCTATTATAATTCTGGAAATAAAGAAAGATCAAAAAATGTTTCCCTTTCTGCAAAAGCAATCAATAATGTTGTAGTATTTCCAAACGAAACATTTTCGTTTAATCGAATTGTTGGTAAGCGTACAAAAGAGAAAGGATATTTACCTGCCCCTGTCATTGTAAAAGGTGAACTAGTAGAGGATATTGGAGGAGGGATATGCCAAGTTTCGTCTACTTTGTACAACGCAATAGACCGTGCAGGATTAAAGGTGACGGAACGGTATTCACATAGTAAAAGTGTCCCATATGTTCCACCAAAACGAGATGCAACGGTTAGTTGGTATGGGCCCGACTTTTCCTTTCAAAATAATTATCAACAACCGATTCTTATTAGAGCAAAGGCAAAAAATGGTGTTGTAACCATTTCAATTTTTTCTTCCAATAATGTAAAGCCATTAAAAAGGGAAGTTCCTGAAGCGATCGAAGATTTACCGAGGGAGATTGAAGTAGGAGAGTAAAATCCCCAATTAGTGAAGTGAATGATGGTAAAGATCCTGTGTAGGACTATATAATCATTTTTTTGATTAAAATAAGTATTAAATTTACATGTTTAAATAATGCCCTTAAACAGTTGTGATTGCTGGATTTTTCGCATTTTTGATTCACTTTAATAAAGCGGTTGCAAAACATGTATTTAAGATTCCTGTACTTGTTAGAAAACCTGACAAGTTGTTTGTTGCCATCCTGAAATCCCTGTATTCTGTACCTAATAGAAGTTTTCAGAAAAATTAAAATTGGATGGAGGGCTTAACGAAATGCCAAAGCAAAGGTTAGTGTTGATTGGGAATGGGATGGCAGGAATTCGTGCAGTGGAAGAGTTGTTAAAAAGAAAACCAAATCAGTTTGATATAGTTGTATTTGGAACAGAACCATATCCAAATTACAATAGAATCCAACTATCAAAGGTACTCCAAGGTGATACACAAGTTAGTGATATTACATTAAATGAATGGCAATGGTACGAGGATAACAATATTAGACTATATCCCGGTGAAACTGTAATCAACATTGATAAAGAAAAACAACTTGTTCTAACGGATAAAGACCGTCAAGAAGCATATGATTATTTAATTATTGCAACTGGATCAAATCCTTTTATGTTACCTTTACCGGGTGCAGACAAAGAAGGTGTAACAGCATTTAGGGATATAAAAGATTGCGAAAAGATGATTGAATATTCTAGAAAATATAAAAAAGCAGCTGTTATAGGCGGAGGATTGCTTGGACTCGAGGCTGCCCGTGGATTATTAAATCTCGGGATGGATGTTGATGTCATTCATATTAGTGATTTCTTAATGGAACGTCAATTAGATCGCGCAGCCGGAGAATTATTACAAAAAGAATTAGAACAGCAAGGAATGAACTTTCTTTTAAATAAAAGTACCACAGAAATAACAGGTAAAAAAAGGGTTACTGGATTAAAGTTTAAAGATGGAGATAGCATAGATGCAGATTTGGTCGTAATGGCTGTAGGTATTAAGCCAAATGTTGCACTTGCAAACGAAAGTGGTATTGAAGTAAACCGCGGTATTGTAGTGAATGACTACATGGAAACAAATGTACCGAATGTATTTGCTGTCGGGGAATGTGCGGAACACCGTCAAATGGTTTACGGGTTAGTTGCACCATTATATGAACAAGGTCAAGCTTTAGCAAAACGCATTTGCGGAGTTGATGATAAAGGTTATCAAGGCTCTGTACTTTCAACGCAACTTAAGGTTTCAGGTGTAGATGTGTTTTCAACAGGAAAAATAAACGAGGATGAAAACTCAAAAGCTATCAAATTGTATGATGAGTGGAATGGGGTTTATAAAAAAGTAGTAGTAGAAGATGGCATATTAACTGGTTCAGTTCTTTTTGGTGATACGAAAGAAAGAACAAAACTATTAAGCTTCATTAAAAAGGGCGCTAGAGTTGAAGAGTATTTGGAGTCAACGTCTAGTGATGAATCGGAATCCGATATTGTTGCGTCCATGCCAGAGGATGAAGTTATTTGTGGCTGTAATGGGGTAACCAAGGGCACGATTGTAGAAGCAATAAAAACAAAAGACCTTACTACTCTTGAAGAGGTTAAGGGCCATACAAATGCATCTAGGTCTTGTGGAACTTGTAAGTCCTTAGTGAATGATTTACTAAAATTAACATTAGGTGATGAATATAGTGCTGACCAAAAAGAAAGTATTTGTGCGTGTACGACCTTAACGAAAGATGAAGTAATTGCCAAAATAAAAGAGAAAGGGTTAACAAATACACAGCAAGTAAGAGATGTTTTAGGGTGGACATCTAAAGGTGGCTGTTCGAAATGTAAGCCTGCATTAAATTATTATATGGGAATGTTAAATCCAAAAGGATATGTGGATGAGAAAGAATCACGATTTGTAAATGAACGATTACATGCCAACATTCAAAAGAATGGTACGTATTCGGTTGTTCCTAGAATGTACGGAGGGGTTACCAATTCTGATGATTTAAGAAAGATTGCCGATGTAGCTGATAAATACGAAGTTGGAATGATAAAACTTACAGGTGGGCAACGAATAGATTTAGTAGGCATTGAAAAGCAGGATCTACCTAGTATATGGGCTGACTTAGACATGCCATCGGGGCATGCCTATGCAAAAGGCTTACGTACAGTGAAAACATGCATTGGAGCAAGCTTCTGCCGATTTGGTACACAGGATTCTGTAGGAATGGGTGTCGATCTAGAGAAAAAATTTGAAGGATTAAATACACCACACAAAATCAAAATGAGTGTCTCTGCGTGTCCGAGGAATTGTGCGGAAGGTGCCGTGAAAGATGTGGGTGTTGTTGGTCTAGATGGTGTATGGGAAATCCATGTAGGTGGTAATGGAGGTACTGAGATGAGAAAAGCAGACCTTCTGTGTAAAGTTAAAACGAGTGAAGAGTTAATGGAGATTGTAGGGGCCTTTCTTCAATATTATAGGGAGGAAGCTAATTATTTAGAACGAACATCTGCTTGGGTAGAACGTGTAGGTATTGAACACGTCAAGGCCATTATTGTAGAAGATAAAGTAAAACGAGCGGAATATTATGCTCGTATGGAAGAAGCATTATCTGTAATCAAGGAACCATGGAAAGAAACGATTGAAAATCCGACTTTACTTAGGGATCTTTATGAAAAGGTTAACGTAGCAGCAGAAGCTAAATAAATTGTTGGGGGGAATGAAAAATGGAAAAAACACTTCGAAGAGTACTTGTTGGTAATTACGAAGATCTTCCAGAAGGTTTTGGAAAGACTGTTGTAATAGAGGATCAAGAGGTGGCTGTTTTTAAACTAGATAGCGGAGAGATTCGTGCAATAGAAAACAAATGTCCCCATCGTGGTGGCGTGTTAGCTGAGGGGTTTGTAAGTGGAGAGCATGTCTTTTGTCCAATGCACGATTGGAAAATTAGTGTGAAGGATGGAAAGGTTCAAGAACCGGATGAGGGTTGTGTTCAAACCTTTGAAACTGAAATTGAAAATGAATTAGTTTATCTATTGCTAAAGTCATAGAGATGCTTGTATTTGATGAATTATATGGATTAGAAATGATTGGATTATACGAGAAGTGCTTGGGGGAGTGCTTCTCGACTTTGTTTTAATAGTTAGAGGTCAAAAGATGGGGTTAAACATAGTCGTAAAAAG
Source organism: Aquibacillus kalidii (assembly GCF_014280935.1). Lineage (GTDB taxonomy): Bacteria > Bacillota > Bacilli > Bacillales > Amphibacillaceae > Aquibacillus_D > Aquibacillus_D kalidii. The sequence continues at coordinate 13,171 of NZ_JACLZI010000064.1, read as the reverse complement.
TAAACATTATTTAAAGGATTGCATAATTTCAATCATTAGTAAGGACCGGTTAAGGGGGCTATTATGGGTAAAGTATATTTGGTTGGTGGTGGTCCTGGTGACCCTGAATTAATAACAGTAAAAGCATTGCGATGTATCCGTGAAGCAGATGTTATATTATATGACCGATTAATCAATCGAGAGTTGCTAGAGGAAGCAAAGCCTACGGCGGATTTAATCTACTGTGGCAAACTGCCAAGATTCCACACGATGAAGCAAGAAACAATTAATCATTTGCTTGTGAAATATGCGAAACAAGGTAAGATTGTAACAAGGCTTAAAGGCGGAGATCCCTTCGTATTTGGACGGGGAGCAGAAGAGGTAGAAGCATTAGCTAGACAAGGGTTGGAATATGAAGTAGTACCTGGTGTTACGGCAGGAATCGCAGCTCCAGCTTATGCTGATATACCAATCACTCACCGTGATCTTGGCAGTTCTTTTGCTATTGTTACAGGACATTGTAAAAAGGGAAAACCAACTGATGTGAAATGGGATATATTGGTAAAAGCTGTAGATACTATTGCAATCTATATGGGAATAGGCAATTTACCATATATCTGTGATCAATTAATAAAAAATGGGAAGGGTAAAAAGACACCCATTGCCATTATTCAACAAGGAACCACATCGGAGCAAAAAACTGTAATCGGGACAATTGATTCCATTTGTAGTATTGTTGAAAAAGAAGAAATTTCAAACCCAGCAATGATTATCGTAGGCGAAGTGGTTCGTTTTAGGGAAAAATTAAACAATCTAAAAATCATTCATAAAAAAGAAATGGAAAGTGTCCTAAAACAGGCCTATTAAAAATTTGAAACGTAAAAAATAACAACTAATTGTCAGTTGTTATTTTTTAATTTCTCCCTAATTTATTTGGTGTGCATGGCCTTAGTCTTCGCATAGCAAAGAACGCTCTTCCGGGGTCTTCGGTCGCATGCTGTTCCGAGCTATAAAAGGGTGCAAGTCATTTCTTATTTATTCTTATTAAGCCATTCCATTTGTTTTAAAGGGTGTTTATATTCGCTGTTAGATACAAGTTCTTTAAGAATTTGTTGTCTTTCTTTGGGAGGAAGGTTACTTTTCTTTACTTGGACACGTGCTTTATACAAAAAATCGACGTACCCTTCGTATTGGGTATCGTATTGTTTTGCTAATTCTTGTTGGATCTTCTTAGCAAGTGTTGGGCTAGCGCCATTGGTCGACACAGCGATAGAGAGTTTACCTCTTTTTACTTGAATAGGAAATTGGACATTACCTTGTTCAGCAGAATCCACTGTATTAATTAATGAATTTGGTGGTATAGATATTGAAACTTCTTTATTAACAGCTGTATCATTGGTAGCTGCTATAGTTAGAAAAGCCTCATCAAGATCACTTTTGGAGAAATATTTCTCCTTCCATTGGATTAATTTTTTATTATGGTAACTTTGCAATCTATCAGTTATTGCAGGGCTAATCACAAAGATATTGCATTTCATATCTAGTAGGGATGATACTCGTCTCTCCGCAACTTTTCCTCCTCCTACAACTACTACCTTTTTGTCTTTCATGTCAATCATTAACGGAATAATACTCATTCATTTCGGCTCCTATTAGTAATGTACTATATTGATTATTTATTCTAGTGATCTTTATGATTCTCCTTCTATTGTATAACGACCAATAGTAGCCTTCAATCTAATGATTCATGATACAGGATAAATTCTTGACCGAATTAAGATAAAATTACAATGGTAATAGAAACAGCCACTAATGAACATAGGAGAGATGTGTTCTAAAAAATGCTGTTTATTCGTAATGTCTATAGAAAGCGAAGTAAAGTCCTAAGACCTACATTCATTATATAGGATGAATGCTAAACCATCGCTGCGGAAAAACGCTCGCTTTCCGTGGGGAACGCTTCAGCCTCCTCGCTCGCAAAGACTGCTCACTGTGGGGTCTTCAGACTGTTCCTTTCCCACAGGAGTCTCGCATTTTTCCGCAGCTCAGTGTAGATCATTTACTCAACAAAGCATTAAAAATAGTATGACATCACTTAAAATGCAGAAAGCCTATCATAAGTGGAGGAAATATACGGAGACTCCTCGAAAATACAACCCAATTTTCTTCGTGCGATGTATCGCTTCCGTAGCATTCCTTGTCCTGCGGGAACAGCGAAGACGGTGAGACCCCACAGGGAGCGCTCTTGGCGACCGAGGAGGCTCAGCGCGAGCCCGCGGAAAGCGTAGTATTTTTCCGGAACGGCTATCCAACATTCACTTAAAAAATATAGAACTTAGTTACTGCAGATTTTATCTCAACTATGCAATAAAAAAAGCAACGGAGTATGTATGTAAAGCCTTTGGGTAGAATAGATGGATGGTTTGACATATTAATTTTATAAATTATATAATTATCTCGAAATCAAGATTAATATTCGCTTTTAATTTTAGTTTGGAGGATATAGGATGAAACATATTTTTAAAGAAGGAATAGATAAATCGAAACCCACCTTATTGTTATTACACGGCACGGGTGGAACAGAGCAGGATTTATTGCCCATTGCGTCTATGATAGATGACGAGGCAGCGGTGCTAAGTGTAAGGGGTAATGTGTCTGAAAATGGGATGCCAAGGTTTTTTCGTCGTTTAGCAGAGGGAGTATTTGATGAGGAGGATTTAATATTTCGTACTAAGGAATTGAATGATTTCTTAGATGAAGCCTCGAATCAGTACGGATTCGACCGAGATAATATCGTTGCAATTGGCTATTCAAACGGAGCTAATATTGCTGGTAGCCTATTATTCCATTTTGAAAACACACTAATGGCAGCAGTACTTCATCATCCAATGGTACCTAGACGCGGTGTCGAATTACCAAACCTTGACGGAACCGAAGTATTTATTTCAGCTGGTCATAATGATCCTCTTTGTACCGAACAAGAGTCGATTGATCTTCAATCTTTACTAGAAAATAGTGGAGGAAATGTCACGGTGCATTGGGAAAATAATGGGCATCAATTAACACGTACGGAAGTAGAAGCTGCGAAGGTATGGTACGATAAATTTTTTTAATTGGAAAAATCAAACGAAAAAGGGTAGATGTTGTAAACAAACTTACGGCATCTATCCTTTTTTTGTTTCTTCTTATTACCTTAGAACAGATAGAGTTTCTTTGATAATGCTAGGTTAAATCAGCATAAAGGCATTATTTAACTGCGCTAAGATGCGCCACTTTTATAGAGTTGGAGATATTTTAATTATATGTAAATTATAAATTTAACCAAAATGGGTACTTCACAAAATGAAAATGGTAATATATACTTTAACTGTATTATATATATTAGTACAGCTGATACAGTTGCGAGGGGGGATGGAATGTTTGATCTTGATTTAAGAAGTAGAAAACCAATCTATGAGCAGTTGGTTGATAAGTTAAAAGAGTTGATCATAAATGATGTGCTACAGGAAGATGAAAAACTTCCCTCTGTACGAACACTTGCGCAACAACTAACAATTAATCCAAATACGATTCAAAAAGCATATAGAGAGTTAGAAACTCAAGGATATATTTATTCAATAAAAGGTAAAGGAAGCTTTGTCAATAAGTCTTCAAAAACGGATAACACGGAGGAGTTAAAGAAAATGAAAGAGGAATTGAAGAAACTAATTGCAGAAGCATTATTTATTGGAGTCTCCGAGGCCGATTTATATTCGCTTATTGATGAAGTTAAGGTCCTTGGTGGAGGAGGATATCCAAATGATTAATGTAACAAATGTTAGTAAAAAATTTGAAAGTGAGTCTGTATTAAATAATATATCGCTACATGTAAATAGAGGCTCTATATATGGGTTGCTTGGATCGAACGGTGCTGGTAAAACAACTTTATTGAAAATGATAGCTGGTATTTTTAAACAGGATCAAGGAAGCGTGTTAGTAAATGAGGCTATCGTTTTTGAAAACCCATCTATAAAGGAAGGTATAATCTTTATCCCTGATGTTCTATATTTCTTTTCTCAATATACGGTAAAACAAATGGCGAGCTATTATAAGGATTTTTATCCGAATTGGAATCAAGACAGATTTGATAAGATGCAACTGATTTTGAACCTAGATATAAATAAGAAGATTCAAAGATTTTCAAAAGGGATGCAGCGCCAAGTAGCTTTCTGGTTGGCATTGTGTGCAATGCCTCAATTGTTAATTCTAGATGAACCGTTTGATGGTTTGGATCCTGTCATTCGCCAAAAAATCAAAAATCTAATAATTCAAGATGTAGCGGAAAGGGAGATGACAGTAATCATTTCCTCGCACAATTTAAGAGAAGTAGAAGATATTTGTGATTATGTAGGGATTCTTCATCAGGGAACGTTTATATTAGAAAAGGATCTAGATGATTTGAAGTCTGACATACATAAAGTCCAATTAGCATTCAAGGGTGAGATGCCAGCAGTTCTACTTACTGAGGTAGAATTGTTGTATCAAGAAAAACGAGGAAGCGTTATTTTGTTTATTGTTAGAGGACAGGAACACGAGATTGATAGAATCATAACGAAATATAAACCGGTAGTTTATGACCTGTTGCCGTTAACCCTTGAGGAAATATTTATTTATGAGATGGGGGATGCTGGCTATGCAATTGAAAACATCTTGGTATAAGAAAGAAGTTGGAAAACGGGATCTTCGTCAATCAGGTTGGATAGGTGTTCTTTATTTAGTAGTTCTGATTTTTGCGCTGCCATTAGAATTGTTAATGAGAGAAACAAGTATTGATCCTACTAACTATTATTTAGATGATACAAATCTATTTAATTATCATCCTGAGGTACAAATATTAAGTATGTTCATTGCTCCTGTTTTACTTGGGGTTTTTTTACTAAGATATTTGCAAGTGAAGACTGCATCAGATTTTATTCATAGTCTACCAATTAAGAGAACAAAATTACTCAACCACCATATTATAAATGGGATCATTTTATTGTTGTTGCCGGTACTGCTGACAGCTATCTGTCTAGCAATAATGGATGGAATAGTAGATTTAAGTAACTATTTTAACTATATAGACCTTGGTTACTGGTTAGGTGTCACCATTATCGTAACAATTCTTATGTTTATCACAACTATCTTCGTTGGTGTAATCACTGGAATTTCGGTTGTTCAAGGTGTTTTAACTTATATCATTATATTATTTCCAGCAGGATTCATATTCTTATCCTACTTTAACCTGGACTTCCTTCTAATTGGATTTGCTGAAGGATACTATTGGACATTTCAAGTTTCAGAGTTTTCTCCGATTACTGACTTTGTGCAATATTACGAGTTTCACTTTTCTTTACTAAAAGCAGTTATTTATATTGGGATTACGGTTGTTCTGTACTTATTGTCTGTTCAATTTTATAAAAGGAGAAAATTAGAGGCAGCGTCACAGGCATTAGTCTATCCGCAGCTAAGGCCAATTTTTAAATATGGCGTGACATTTTGTACGACAATGTTAGGTGGCTTTTACTATGGTGAAACACAGAACCATGATTACTGGGTATTGATTGGTTATTTAATCGGCTCGTTAGTAGGTTATCTGCTAGCTGAGATGTTACTCCAGAAAACTTGGCGAATATATCGTAGTTGGAAAGGATACCTTTACTACACAATAGGAATAACTTGTATTTTTCTAATAATCTCGTTCGATTTAACTGGTTATGAGAACAGAATACCTGAAATTAACGAAATAGAACAAGTTTATGTAGGTGAGTATCCTTACCAATATGTTGAAAATACAGACCACGAAGTAACAGGGGAGAATTTTTTAGATACAGAAGTATCCATTAATGCGGCTCGTGCACTTCATCGTCAATTAATCGACATGACTGGAAGAAACCATTTTAATGAAACTTACTATCGACAAATGTATATTGCTTATCAATTAAAGAACGGTAAAAAAGTAGTAAGAGAATATCCAATTATAATGGAAGAAAAATTAAATCCATATATTGAACCTGTTTATGAGTCTAAACAATATAAGGACTATACAAACCCTGTTCTTGGTGTAGAGCCGAATCGTGTCAGTAAAATTACATTTAGTGCTGATCCGGTTGGGAATAAGAAGGTTGCCATTGTAAAGCCGAATGAAATTGAAGAAGTTTTAAACCAGATTGAACAAGACATTTACGATAAAACAGCAGATGAAGTAACTAATCCTAGAGTACGTTTAACATCTATAGAAATATTAATGGACGATAACGATACTTTCTTAATTGAATACGAAACTAGCTTTGAGAACATGGATAATTGGTTGCAACAAAATGGCTATTATAATGATGCATTTTTAGTGTCAGATGAGGTTAGTAGGATTGGTATAGTGGATGCAAATGATGAAAATGGCTATGATCAGTTATTACACGAAAGTGAATCATCTGAAGATATTTTATTTATAACAAAAGAAGAAGAAAAGAAACAGATTCTGAATAATCTATCCCGTGTCTATAGGGGATATGATGAAAACAATTTATCCTTAGTTGGATTATATATACCGGGTGAACCTGAACCTTATGTTATGACAATGGAAAAAAAGCTTTTACCTGAATTTGTTACTGAATATTTAGAGTGAGGTTAAAATGAGGGGAGGAAGGGCGACGTGGAATTAACAGGGGGAGAATCGAAAACTATCGATTTTAATTATATTTATGAGTCATTTTATCGAAAAGTATATCAATCAGCATGGTACATTATTAAAGATTCTCAATTAGCCGAAGATATTGCACAAGAAACATTTATAAAAGCCTACAAACATATAAATGACTTAAAAGAAAGTTATAAAGTTTGTGCATGGTTAACTACGATAGCAACAAGAACGGCTATTGATACTTTAAGAAAAGAGCGAAAGCAGTCATGCATTTCTATCGATGATGTATTATATACAGATTTGGAAAGTCTTGCTCCATTACTTGTAGTGGATAAAGAGGTAGATAGATTAATAAGAATCGATCAACTTAATCAAGAAGTAATTCAGCTAAGTCCGAAGCTTCGTCATGTTTTCTTCTTAAAATATCTTAAGGATTATAAAGATGAGGAAATTGCTAGACAATTAAATATTTCTTTGTCAGCAGTGAAAACCAGACTTTATCGTGCAAGAAAGATTTTACAAGACCAGGTTGAAAGTAAGGAAGTGAACATAACGAATAATATAATAAGTGCTTGAACCTAATCCTCGGATTAGGTTCTTTCTTTATATAAAGTGCTTTTCAAATAGCTTGTTGCTGCTAACTACCACGCTCTGAGCAATGATCAAGGAGCAAATTTTCACATCTTAAAGAAAAGAGTACGTGTTTCTTTATTATCCTGTAATAAAGAAACTTAGATTGAAAAATAATGAAAAAAAGGATTTGAGTTAAAAATGTCGAATTTGGAAATACACACATTACGATATTTTTAGAATTAAACTAGAAGGTGAAATAAAATTGAGTGAAATTCTATTTGTCATACTACCATGGACATTATTATTTATTTTTTCGATTAGTAGTATTTACTGTTTCCGAAAAAAGTCATCTTATATGTGGGGATTTCTATCTTGTATGTTAGGTATTATCATTTATTTAGTTGGTCTTCAGGTAATCGGAGGATTTGAAGGGATGGGAATTAGCCTAATCGGTGCATTACCTTTTACGATAGGGTTATTTATATTATTTATTTTATGGATAAGTAAAAAAATTAAAGTCTGAAGGGATTAAAATGATTCGAGCAATTATTTTTGATTTAGATGGGACATTACTGGATAGGAAACTGTCCGTGAAAAAATTTGTATCGAAGCAATATGAGCGTTTCTATAACGATCTAAAGGTAATGACAAAGTCAAGTTATTTGGAAAGATTTATTGAGTTAGACCAAAACGGTTATGTATGGAAAGACAAAGTATATCAACAGCTTTTAGAGGAGAATGATATACATACAGTAAGTTGGAATGTACTTTTGCAGGATTATATAACGAATTTTAGTAATACGGTAGTCCCATTCCCAGGCGCAATAGGTACACTTCAGGAACTACAAGAACGTTCATATAAATTAGGAATGATTACTAATGGGAAGACGTGTTTTCAATTGAATAACATAAAAGCCTTACAAATGGAGTCGTATTTTGATACTATACTAATTTCTGAGCAAGAAGGAATAAAGAAGCCAGACCATCGATTATTTCACAAATGTCTGAACCAGTTAAATATTGATCCTGTTGAGGCTGCTTATGTAGGAGATCATCCGCTAAATGATATAAAGCCAGCAAATGATCTAGGGATGGTTAGCATATGGAAAATCAATGGTGAACACAAGCAGGTTCCTAGTGACTATGCTATTGATAATTTACTTGAACTACTTCAAATAGTATACAAGCATAAGTAATTTTCGTTAATTTACACCATTATGTATTTTATTAGTTGTATGAAATTACCATTGTGTAATGGAAGATGGCATGATATAGTTAAGCAGTTGCGATGAGCTATTTTGCGTAAGACGAAGAACATGCTTATAATAGAACGCCGTATGTGGACGGTGGTTCTTCGCCGCAAAACGAGAAAGGTACCTGATTAGTCAGGTGCCTATTTTATTGTTCAAATATTTACCACTGATTTAATAAACTCCATATGGTTACGAGTAAAGTGTGTAATCGGTGATCTATAAGATTGGAATTAACTTTGCATTATATGCATTTCGACCGTATTGCCATCCCGAAATTTTGCAACCTTCAGTTTGTGATAATCCATCTATGCTATAGAGATATCTCCCACCATAGTTCTTCGTATATAATTTTTCTGTTACGAAAGAACGGAACTTACTCCCCATACGATGCCCCTTTCTAATTATAAAGTCCACTAAAGAAGTATATGGAATCCATTTTAAACGGACACTTAATATTAACATTATAAAAAAAGATGAATAGATTTTTACATATGTGGTCATAGGGAGACGATTTCTGCTATTATTAAGAATGCTGTATCGTTATAAACGGATGATAAAGGAGAAAAAACATGACGCAAGCACTTCCATTTTCGATCTCTAAACAAGAAAACTTTTTTGAGCGCCTTGGTGATTATGTAGGGGATGTCTTTTATGATATTTTACCTGAACAAGGTTTTGAACTAAGGGACGAACAAATATACATGGCTTACCAATTGGAGAAAGCCTTTAAGAACAAATCTATAATATTTGCAGAGGCAGGAGTAGGGACAGGGAAAACTTTTGTCTACTTATTATATGCAATTTGCTATGCAAGATACAAAAGAAAGCCCGCGATTATTTCCTGCGCAGATGAAACATTAATTGAACAGCTTGTGAAAGAGAATGGTGATATCGATAAGCTAGAAAAAGCTTTAGGATTAAAGATTGACGTTAGGCTAGCAAAGGCTAGAGAGCAATATATTTGTTTGAAAAAATTAGATCCACTTGCAAATAAAACAGACGATTCAGATATATTGAATGTTCATGAACAAATTCCCGATTTCGTATTTGACCAAGGAAGTTCTATGCAATCCTTCGAAAGGTATGGAGATAGAAAAGAATATCCATGGGTATCTAATGAAAAATGGGAAAAAATTGCTTGGGATCCATTACAACAATGTTCTACTTGTGATTGGCGACACAGAAGTGGACAAACCTTGAATCGAGAGTATTACCGTCATGCAACGGATTTAATCATATGCTCTCATGACTTTTACATGGAACACGTTTGGACGAAAGACTCTAGAAAAAGGGAAGGACAAATGCCGTTACTTCCTGAAGCAAGTAGTGTTATTTTTGACGAGGGCCATTTGCTGGAATTTGCTGCACAAAAAGGATTGACTTATCGGTTCAACTCTGATGCTTTGCACACTATTCTTACAGGTTATATGAGCCAGGATGTCCGGGAAGAGTCTTTATATCTTATTGAAGATATACTTGAATTAAATGAAAAGTTGTTTGAGCATTTAAGTGAAAATGCAACAGAAATTGCCGGATCTATTCGTCAACAGGTGGAAAAGACGAACTTTGTTAACCGAATCGTTCAAGAGTTAGATGAGAAAGTGACTCAGCTATTGGAGCAGCTTGTATTTGATTCTGAAATGTTTACCATAGAAGAATATCACATCAAGATTATTGAGGAGTATTTAGAATTTTACTCCTACGGTTTATCTATATTGCTCAAGGATGATGAAGGTATTTACTGGTTAGAAGAAGATGAAACAACATCAACATTTGTGATTATGCCACGTTTAGTAGAAGACATTTTAGAAAAAGAAGTATTTTCACAAGAAATACCGTTTGTTTTTTCGTCGGCAACATTGTCTCAAGCAGGAGATTTCACGTATATTGCACAAAGTTTGGGAATTAAATCATTTGATTCCTTTGCTGTTGATTCACCCTTTAATTATAATGACACGATGACAATAGTAGGATCAATGGAAAGCTCTCAAGGTGACAAATGGTTAGAAATAAAAGAGCAAATCATTCAATGTGGTGGAAGAACCCTTTGTTTATTTTCGACTAAAGAGGAAATGAACGCGTTTAGAAACTGGGCAGAAACCATAAAATGGCCGTATTCCTTTATATACGAAGGAGACAGAGAGATAAGTGAGTCTGTTCGTCAATTCCAAACAGATACTACATCTGTACTCTGTTCCTATAATCTTTGGGAAGGGTTAGATATTCCTGGTGAATCTTTATCACAAGTTATTATTGTATCCTTGCCTTTCCCTCCACATGATCCAGTTTTCCAAGCTAAGCGAAATCATGTTAAAGATCCAATTAAGGAGGTTGAAGTCCCTTATATGTTATTAAGGTTGAGGCAGGGGATAGGAAGATTGATTAGAAGTAATAATGATATGGGCATGATCCAGCTATGGATGAAGGATAAAGAAAGAAAGATGTATATCGAAGAAATATCCAATGTTTTACCAGTTGAAATTAATTTTAAATGACAGAAAGAGTTTCTAAGTTTCTTCCAACAAATAACTTCAATAACATCCCTTAATTAGGACAAAGTAATAGTGAAAATTTAATTAGGGGGTACAAAAATATGAAAAGAAATCGCATAGTCCCAATTATAGCTTCAGTTGGTATAGGAGCTGCAGCATATTATAGTATGAAAAAGGGAAGAGGCATTGGTAGTGTTGCTCAGCAAGCAATCCCTTTCGCAAATGCTATAGCTAGTGGTAACAATCAGTCAGACGATCAAAATCAAATGCAATAAATTTATTTGGGTAGGCTTTAAAAGGTCTACCCCTTTTCTTGCATAAGCTTGGATTAGATAAAAGATCCGCATTTTGGTATAATGAACCAATCATACATATGAAGGGGTTTTACATTTATGGCGACTATTGTTGGGTATATTGGTACCTACACTAAAGCGGAGAGTAAAGGGGTTTATTCGTTTGAGTTAGATACTATCGCGAAGAAAATTACAGATGTAAAGGTTGCAGCTGAATTAAGCAATCCAACATATGTAACGGTTAGCGAGGACAACACATTTCTTTATGCTGTTTCAAAGGAAGGGGATCAAGGCGGTGTCACTGCATTTAAAATTAATTCCTCAGCAGGACTTGATATTTTAAATAGTCAAGCTACAAAGGGGTCGCCTCCTTGCCACGTTAGTATTAATCAAGATAATAGCCAAGTTGTTGCTGCAAACTATCATACAACTGTAATTGAATCTTACCTGACCAATGAGGATGGTTCCGTTCAACCCGGAGTTGCAGTAAAGCATACTGGTTCTGGACCTCATGAAAGACAAGACAAACCACATCTTCATTTTTCAGGTTTTACACCAGATGAAAAGTATATTGTAGCAATCGATTTAGGAACAGACAGAATTATTACTTACTCTTTCGCAAATGGTGAATGGACTGAAGTAAATGTATTGTCAACAAAGCCAGGAAGTGGTCCAAGACATATTACTTTTCATCCAAATGGAAAATTTGCTTATGTAATGACAGAGCTAAGTAATGAGGTAATTGCGTTAAATTATAATCATGAAGATGGAAGTTTTACGGAACTACAATATCTTTCCGCAATTCCAAGAGATTTCACGGAAAATAGTCAGGGTAGTGCTATTCATATCTCCTCAGATGGTGAGTTTGTTTACGCTGGCAATCGTGGACATAACAGTATAGCAAGTTACCGTGTGGATAAAAACTCTGGAGAACTTACTTTCTTAGAATGGACATCAACTGAAGGTGATTGGCCAAGGGATTTTGCTATTGATCCAACGGGGGAATTTGTGGTTGTAGCAAACCAAAACTCTAATACTTTAGTGTTATTTGAACGGGACAAAGAAACAGGAAAATTAAGTTTATTGCAAACAGGAGTGGAAGTTCCTGAGGCTGTCTGTGTAAAGTTTCTAAATAATTAAGCAAAAAAGCAAGGGGCACCTGAGACTGCTTATCTATTCAGCAGTCTCAGGGCACCTTGCTCTTTTTTTTTGCTCAAAAATCGCCCAGATTTAAAAAAATTGTACATTTGCCCATTCATTTTTGGATAAATGCCATAGGATAGGTAATGTAACACATCAGGAGGTGTTAAAACATGCAAAACGGTTTCGCGTTAATCGTGGTGCTGTTTATCCTATTGATTATTATAGGAACTTCTTACGTTGTATAATTAAAATATTATATAGACATTCAGATAATAAACCAACGTATTTCGGGGGTGAGAAGACATGCAAAACGGATTTGCATTGATCGTAGTGTTGTTCATCTTGTTAATCATCGTAGGCACATCTTTTGCAGTCTAAATGAAAGAAAAGCTAGAGGGTTAAACCAAACGAACTTCGGGGGTGAGAAGACATGCAAAACGGATTTGCATTGATCGTAGTGCTGTTCATCTTACTAATTATTGTAGGCACATCTTATGTAGTCTAAAAAAAGGGAAACACCTAGAGCGTAAACCAACGAACTTCGGGGGTGAGAAGACATGCAAAACGGATTCGCATTGATCGTAGTGCTGTTCATCTTACTAATTATTGTAGGCACATCTTATGTAGTCTAAAAAAGAAACACTTAGAGCGTAAACCAACGAACTTCGGGGGTGAGAAGACATGGAAAACGGATTTGCATTGATCGTAGTGCTGTTCATCTTACTAATTATTGTAGGCACATCTTATGTAGTCTAAAAAAAGGGAAACACCTAGAGCGTA
>NZ_JACLZI010000063.1 GCF_014280935.1 Aquibacillus kalidii | reverse complement strand
TTTGTTGAAGCGGATGGGTTGAAAAGGTCTGAGATGTTAGGGGAAGTCGCTATAGGACTTATAGGTGCGAAGGGATTGGATAAGCTAGCGAAGGCTGGTAAGTTGGGCAAGTTTGCTGACAAAGGTACTGCAGCTGGGAAGACTATTTCTAAAACTACTTATAATCTAATGCCAACTAGACTTCGGAATATAATAAGTCAGTCCTATGGGAAAATGATCAAAGGACCGATGGTGGCGACATCACAGAATTTTAATAATCTGATTAATAATATGAAGAATCTTACCGGTTCTAATAGTTTAGCTTTTAGTGGAATTGGATTTGGTGCGCGACCATTTGATAGAATAGATAGTAGGGTTGAAATTAGTAAGATTGATGTGAAGGATAGTGGTGGGGGAACTGGTAAGGGTCCGGATAATGTTAAGCAAGGCGATAAAAGTTCTATAGCCCCGGGTGGTGGATTAGCTGCTCATGAGTTACAAGGTGGGCATTTGCTTGAAAGACATGTTGGAAAAACTGATGCTGAATTATTAGAAAGAATAAGAAATAATCCTAGAATAAATGGCTCTTCTACTTTTACAGAAAGGGCTACTGCTGAGAGAGTTGCTAGTGAGGTATTAAATGATTTAGATAACAAGAAAGCAATTGAATCTTGGCTAAATAATCCTCAAAGTAAATCAAACTTAGTCTTGACTTATGAAGGAACGGATACCATTGGACGTGGTGTAAAAAGGGGTTCTACAACTGTTGAAAATAAGACAAATGCTAGAATTGTCTTAAAAAAAGATGGAAAGGGGAATTATATTCTAACTGGTTATCCAAATTAATACTGAAGGGTGAGATGTTATGTTGTCTTCTAACAAAATAGAAGAACCTGTTTTTCAGTTCTTGGCTGGAACTTTTCATCAGGATATAAATTCTCCAGAAGAGGCATTAGAAGAATTATTGACTGACGAAAGTAAAGAGTATTTGGAATCTGCTGTTGCTTTTTTAACGGATTTTATTCAAAGTGAGTATTCAGATACTGAAAAGAACGATTACATTCAATCTTGTGCAGATGGTGTGTACTTTCCTGCTGTTGGTTTGGAACCACTTCAGTGGCTCTATGAGATAATAGAACAAATAAAAGAAGCTATAAAAACAAAATAGAATTATTAGGAGAAAAACAACCTTGATTGGCTGAATGCCTTTTAAGGTTGTTTTTTAATCGGACTACCTAGTGCCGAATTGTTAGAATGTAGTTATGCCTCAGTATGCCCCATATGATTTAAGTGAATTCTTTAGTACGTACAATACTTATAAAACGTATAACCTATTTAATGTATTCTATCTCTTAAAAGTAATCATAAAACCATCAGTTACCACCATCTATATTCTCAAATACTATACCTAGGAGAAATCGAGATGTTAGGGGAAGTCGCTTATAGGTGCGAAGGGATTGGATAAGCTAGCGAAGGCTGGTAAGTTGGGAAAGTTTGCTGACAAAGGTACTGCTGTTGGGAAGTCTGTCACGAAAACTACGTATAACTTAATGCCTGTGAAAGTCCGTAATATAATAAGTCAGTCCTATGGGAAAATGATCAAAGGACCGATGCGACATCTCAGAATTTTAACAATCTGATTAATAATATGAAGAATCTTACGGGTTCTAATAGTTTAGCTTATAGTGGAATTGGATTTGGTGCGCGACAGTTTGATAGAATAGATAGTAGAGTTGAGATTAGTAAGATTGATGTGAAGGATAGTGGTGGGGGAGCTGGTAAGGGTATAGGTAATAAAGATATACCCAAAGTAACTGTCGATGATATACCAACTGCAAAGAGTGAAAACTTTAATAAATTTTTCAATTCCCTTACAAGTAGTGAACTAGACGAACTTTGGAAAGATAAAAAGATTAGAAAGAAAATTGAACGTCAGCTTAGAGAACCTGGAGGTTTACATGAGTGGCACTTAGTTTCAAGGGCGACTCAATTTAAGTATTGGAATATTGGTGCTGAAGAGATTAAGGATTTAAGAACAGCTATATCCGATGTCAAATTTGTCAATCCAAACGGTGTACATGGAGGGTTAGGCTCAATTAAAGCACATAATAAATTGTTAGCAATAATAGATACTTCTAGCGACTATAATACATTTGTTAGACGACTTAATAATTGGGCTGATTATAGATTAGAGGGTGGAGTTTCGTCTTTACCACAAGGTCTAAGATTAAAAGATTAAAGTAGGAGGCTACTATAGTGGAAAAACAAGGATGGGTTTCAATTTGGTTAGGGAATATTAACGATGAGGACTCAATAGGAGAGTACGCTGATTTAACGTATGATGAGGATGGCGAGTCTGTCCCTTCCCAATTCTTTATCGATTTTAATATTGATATGGATGAAACAGATGAGGATACTATAGAAAAAGCGGTCTATAAGAATAGTAGTAGTGATATTTCAGCATTATTAGATGGGTGTTCGTATGAAGAAATTGTTATCCCAAAAATCCAGAAAAGTATAAACTTAAATAAATCATATAATGCAGTAATTTTAATATATAATTTTGAATATAAAAATGAAATTAGTTCAACAGATGCTTTTGATTTTATTGCTGCTACAAATTATGAGTAAGATTAATTTTAAAGGTATGGAGAATTGATATAGTTGATGGTTAACTCAGAAATTACTTATCTTGTGGGGTTGCTTTATAATACAGATAAAAATATTTTAATCAGCCAGTTAAAAAAAGTGGATAATCCACTAATACTCCATTACTTTGCTGCAAGTTATAATTGGAATAGTGGGTTTGATGTACCAACAGTCATCTTAGATAATGAGGCTTGTGATTTAGGGACAGGTTTACTAATGTTCCATTATGCAGATGGTTATCGTTTATTAGAGAGTTCAGATGAAATTTCAAGTTCTTCATTAGAGGAATGGAAAGTTTTTTTGAGAAAGATTTTTAATAAACTATTGAGCTTAAACTTTAAATCACAAGACATTTCCTTTGACCCTGAATTAACAAAAATTCAGAAGTATAAGTTAAAAAAGAATAACCCAGACCTTCCTGATGTTTTAATTAGTAAGACTCCAGGCAAAGAGATTGATATACCTAAGATATGATGTGATTTTTTAGAAACCTTGATTGGCAAAATGCATTTCAAGGTTTTTTTTGTGGGGGCTACCTAGTGCCGAATAAACGACTTATTATTTTCAGAGTGAAGATAAGCCTCGTAATCTCTATATAATGTTTTAACAAATTATAAAGTACGTACAACACCTTTAAAACGTATAACCTATTTAATGTATTCTACCTCTTAAAAGTAATTACAAAATCATTAGTTATCACCATTTTTATTCTCTAATACGATACCTTTGTTTTCCTACTCTTATTAAAATTTTCGCAACTTTTACGTACATAGAACGATTACTATAGCAAGAGGACTACTCAACCTCGATTAACTCCTGAATGTCGTTGTCTAACACTTTGCATAGTTTCTAATGTTGATAGATATACCCTATCTACGTTGTCTGAACAAAGATGGCTTATTGTATTAGGGCGAAGCCCTGTCATTCGTGCCAATTCACGTTGTGAAAGATCACGTTTTTTAAGGATTTCCTTTAGCTTGATTGTAATAGGCATGGTACTTCCCTTCCTCCAAGTATGCATGATGAATATAATAAAATTTTGCATGGTTTGGTGGAGAATGGTGGGAGCTTTAGAAATGATCCTGTATTAAAAAAGCAATATGACAACTTCAGAAGTAAATATTGGAGATGGAGAGCTAAGCAAATAGATAAAAGTGAATTGTAAAAGGAGGAACCTTGATTGGATAAAGAGGAATTAATAAACTTTATTAATGAACATAAGGAATCAGATGACTTTACAGGTGGAGTAGATGAAAGTCAAATTAATTCAATCCAAAATGAGCTAGGGGTGGAATTACCAGAAAGTTATAAGTGGTTTTTAACTACCTATGGTTCTGGTGGGTTATTTGGAGTTGATATTTTAGGAGTGGCTAAGTCAAATAGAACTCCTGTTATTGTTAATACAAAGAGATATAGAGATTTAGGAATGGACAAGGATTTAGTAGTTATTGAAGATGCTGGAGAATATGCTTATTGTCTATATATCAGTGAAATGGAGAATAATGAGTGCCCGGTAATAGCGTGGAATAGACCAGGGGGACTTGATGACTACAATACAGCAAAGGATTTTTATGAGTTTTTATCACAAAGGTTGTTGGATGCAAAAGAAGCATGGGAAGAAGATTTTTAAGATAGATTGTCAATTCGTTAGTTTATTAACTACTCCCAGTGATATGGCAATTTTTTATAAACAAAATATCATTATAAAAACTCTTGATGGTTGTACCATCAAGAGTTTTTGATTTTCAGCAATCTCATTTATAATTTTTTTCCGTTTAACTATAATCCATGATGGTATAACCATCATGAGCTTTCGATTTTCAAGTAAATCATTTTCCTTTTGGCTATTTAACAGTGGGTGATTCACTTTACGTAATCAATTACTTTATCGTTACGAGCAATCCCAAAACCTTAGCGAAAATCATAAATGTCGTGGCGCAAGAAAAAGTGGAACAGTTAGCTAAATCAGCGGCAACCGATGTGGTAAAGTCTCCTTACTTTTGGAAGTATATGGGGCGAGTAGATCCTGATTTGAAGGAGTTGGGCGATAAGCTAGCTGATCAGGAATGGGACTCCCTGATTAATAGCTACTTCAAAGCAAATGCTTTCACCGAGAGCTTTGGAAAAGGTATGTTAAATGGAGCTATCGGTACATTTCAAGGTCTGTACAGTATGGCGACGAATCCGATACAAACGATAGAGTCATTTAAGAACATATCGATTGAAGGTATGGTAGATGCTGGGAAGGACTACTATCACACCTTTGTTGAAGCGGATGGGTTGAAAAGGTCTGAGATGTTAGGGGAAGTCGCTATAGGACTTATAGGTGCGAAGGGATTGGATAAGCTAGCGAAGGCCGGTAAGTTGGGCAAGCTTGCTGACAAAGGTACTGCAGCTGGGAAGACTATTTCTAAAACCACTTATAATCTAATGCCAACTAGACTTCGGAATATAATAAGTCAGTCCTATGGAAAAATGATCAAAGGACCGATGGTAGCGACATCTCAGAATTTTAACAATCTGATTAATAATATGAAGAATCTTACGGGTTCTAATAGTTTAGCTTTTAGTGGAATTGGATTTGGTGCGCGACAATTTGATAGAATAGATAGTAGAGTTGAGATTAGTAAGATTGATGTGAAGGATAGTGGTGGGGGAATTGGAAAGGGTACTGGTAATTCTGTTCATAAATCAGAAATTGACGACGTAATTAAAAATGACTACGATATAGATGGGAATATGGTTAATAGGTCAATTGTACCTAAAGGTTATGATAGTGTTGAAGAATTTAAAGCAGTAGTAGGGCACGTAGATGAATATTTAAATGCCTCACCTAAAAATAATATATTAAACAAAACATTAGCGGGAGGTACACACATGAAAGGTGTAGATTATGACATATTAGGCTTTCCAATTTTTAAAGGAGATGCTGTTAAATTTCAAACGACATTGGATAAAGAAATGTATATAGTGAAAGATTTAAAGCAATTTGAAGAGTGTACTAGAGCTTTACAAAAAGCTATCGAAGCTGGCGAGGTATCAAGAGACATATTTACTCCAAAGCAACTGGCTCAAATAAATGCAGGAAAAGAAAGAATACAAGGATTAACCTGGCATCATCATCAGGTACCAGGAAAGATGCAGTTGGTTGTATCAAAAGTACATGATGTAAATCATTTAGGTGGAAATAAATTGTGGGGAGATGGTATTAGGTGAGTAAAATTAAATGGGAGTTTGCAGACGAGCCTGTAAGTCGAGAGGTAGTGCAAACAGTCGGTGATAATTTAGGTGTTAAGTTTCCAAGTGATTATATAGAGTGTGTGGCTATAAATAATGGGGCGAATGCAGAACCAAGATTATTTGATGTGGAAAATCGAGAAAAAGTATTCGGTACGTTGCTATCATTTGATGAAAATAATGATGAGTTTTTAGTATCTGTTTATAATGATTATAAGTTAACTTTACCAAAAGAATTAGTTCCAATTGCTTTTGATCCCTCAGGGAATTTAATATGTTTTGATTATAAAGAGGATAAAAAAAAGCCTAAGGTAGTATTTTGGGAACATGAAAATGCTGGTGAAAAAGAAATGTTAATGCGAGAAGAAGGATTAACAGAAGAACAAGTAGAAGAATTAGCAAGAGAAAATGTATTTTATATCGCAGATACATTTAGTGACTTTTTAGATAAGTTACATGACTAAGAATTTAAGAAAATAAACATTAAAATCAAGAGCTCATGAAGGTTGTACCATCATATAGAAACAAATAGAGTAATAGTTGAAAATATAGGGAATTACATGTGATATTAATAATGGATAAATTTTAGAGTATGGAAGTAAGCACTTGATTGCCATTTTAGGCATCAAGTGTTTTTTATGAAGTATAGACAATATAAAAATATGCTAATGATTTTCATAACTCATGATGATTATACCATAATGGACATTGAACCCAGTTATTCTAATAATTCTATGCGACCGATTCTTTTATAGTTGAATATGAAATAGAAGGCGAATTCACTGTAATTCGAGAGATTGCGAATAAACCAGGAGATTGATACTATAATGAGTTTTGAAACAGAATTAACTAGGTTATATAATCAAATTGCTCAACAAATAAATGATATGATTCCAACTGAATGGGAAAGTTTCAGTTTTAATGGAGAGGTTAAGGATGAATCGGGAGGAGTTTTCTTCTTTTTTAAACCTACAGATGAAGAACAAAACATTTATTCTCACTATATCCCAAAATTATATAATGTAGATAAGAGAGCTTACAATAAAGAATTGCTTAGATTATTTGAAATGACAGTTGAACTCCAAAAAGTATTTATTAAAAACGGACAAGAATCATGGTTCTCAGTTACATTATTAGTCGATAATACAGGTAAATTGAATGTGCATTTTGATTATAACAATTGGCATGATAGTGATTTTGGTCCAACAGCCAGAATTCAATATTTTGAGTATAAGTACTTAAATAAAAATAAAGAACAGATAGAATTGGATTTGATAGAAAGAATGAAGAATTTTGAAGAAAAATAATCAAAAGCACTTGATTACCATTTGGGACATCAAGTGCTTTTGATGTTTGGAAAAAGTTCAAAGTAAAGGAAGTTCTCAATCCAATAAGATACTCTAGGATAATATATTGTGGAGGTATGGAAATGGAATTTAAGGATGGATCAATAATTTATCCCTTGCCGGATGATACTTTGCTTTCTGAAAAGGAAGGTAAGTGGAGAATAAATTTACCAGAAACATATAAAGAATTTATAAAAAAATATAATGGTGGAACTCCTATAAAGGATAGTTTTAAGTGTAATAGCCATATTTATGCGATTGATAGGTTTTTATGTATATTAAAAATAACTAGGGAAAGAGATGATGAGTATTACGATATAGGAGTAGTTAGAACACAACTAGACGAAAGAATTGTTTTTGATGAAAATTTAATAGGTACTGAACTGCTACCAATAGCTGTTTTATTTGCAGGTGACTTTGTTTGCTTAGACTATCGTAACAAGGTTGAAGAGCCTATTGTATGCGTTTGGAATCATGAAGAGTCTTCAGATTTAAATCCTATAACATATATTGTAAGTAATAGCTTTGAAGATTTTTTAAATATGTTAACAGAATAGAAACTTGTTGGTAGTATCTAATCCTTGATAGAATGCCCGTAAGTTAGTAACACTTATTTAATATACTTTAAGCACTTGATTGTCTGATAGGCAGCAGGTGCTTTTTGTTTTTTGTGAGAAATTTATGCTTGGTCTACATAAAAAATGCTAATGACTTACCAGTTCTAATAGTTTAGCTTTTAGTGGAATTGGATTTGGTACGCGTCAGTTTGATAGAATAGATAGTAGAGATTAGTAAGATTGATGTGAAGGATAGTGGTGGGGGAACTGGTAAGGGTATAGACAATGCTTTAGATGGGGTAAGAATAATAAATAAGAAATATGAAGGAGAAGTCTATAATCTAAGTGGTGATTTAGGCAAGAAGTATCCTGAAGGTGTCAAGTTTTCGAAAGAAGGCTTTCCTGACTTTAGTCCTTATTCAAAAGCAAAATTAGAAATAGAGGGATTAATCGGCGACTATTATTATGATTTTAAAAAAGCAAATGAGGTATTAGGCCTCAAAAATACTCCAGCAGGATATACATGGCATCATGTAGAAGATGGAAAAACAATGATGTTGGTTCCAAGTGATATTCATGGAGCAGTAAGGCACACTGGTGGTGCTTCGCTGATTAATAAAGGTCTAAGACCTTAGAAGAAATAGCGGAGGTGTTTTATGATTAATATAGTTTCAAATGAAGGATTTAATGAAAATGAATTAATTATATTTTCTAAAAAAATTGGTTATGAGTTACCAAAAGATTACGTTGAATTTTTGCGACACCATAATGGTGGCTATGTAAAAAATAGCATTAGTAGTTATTTTAAAAATGGAAAGCAAACGTTTATTTTGACATCTATGTTTGGATTAGGGTCAGACGATGATTTACTAAGCCAATTTGAAACATATAAAAGTAGAATACCTAATACTTGTATTCCAATTGGAAGAGATGTAGGTGGGAATTTGGTATGTTTAAATTTATCAGAAGATAGATATGGATATGTATACTTTTGGAATCATGAAGAAGAACTTAACTACGAAGAAGGAAAAATAACTATTAATGATTTGTATTTTATTACAGAAACATTTAATGAATTTTTAAATTCTATTGAGAGAGATGACCTAAAGGAATCAGAAGAAGGATATAAAGTGAAAAAAGTATGGATTGATCCAGATTTTTTAAAAGAGATAGAAAATAACTCGGATAAATAATTGGGGAAAAAGTGAGTGATGTTACTTGTGAAATTCATAACTCATGAAGGTTGTACCTTCATGGAGTATCTTTTGATACTTGGAGAACTGAACAAGAACGAAAAAGGGGCGAGATGACAATTTACCTGGCAGGGGTAGTTATGATATGGAATGGCTAACAATCTAACGAGAGCGTACACGCTCGTGTGATAAAGAATGGATAACGAGAAGGGCCATTCCTTTACAACTTTTGACTAATAATTTTTCGGTTGTATTTTTACTAGAGAGGGTCGTATAATACTCGCTATTCGTTAAAAAGCGTTACGAAAATTAAAATTTATGTAACGGAAGAGTGAAAAGTTAAACGTTGTTGGGTATATAAGAGTCTCAACTCAAGGGCAGGCAAGAGATGGATATAGCTTGAAATATCAAGAAGATGAAATTAAAGCATATTGTAAGGAACAAGGCTTAACCTTGATACATATGTTTAGAGATGAAGGAATTAGTGGCGCAAAACTAAATGAAGAGGCATTAGAAATAGACAGGGTGGGCTTACAGGAAATGTTGGCTCACCTTTCGTCTGTCCAAATTGATTATTTAGTGGTGCTGAACACAAGCCGATTATGGCGGTTGGATATTGTAAAGGTCTTGATACAACGAGAGTTGAAGGAATATGGCTGTGACATTAAGAGCATTGAACAGCTATTTTACAGTAATTTGCACGATTTGAGGGGGTTGCGCCTGTTTACTTTGGGTCTGGTGGGAAAGGCAAGGAACAAAAAAAAGCAAACAGGGAAATCATGCGCTGAACGCTTTGTTTTATAACTTGGCAGTACAACAAGTGCAAGTAGCAAAAGGAAGTAAATTGCCTAGGAATTCAGTGTTTCATGCTTATTACCAATGAAAACTGAAAGAATGCTTTGCCAAACATCATGAAGCACAATAGGAGTTTCTAAGATTGTAGGGTGTATTTGGCATTTAATCTATGTATGAAATGGTATGTCTTTTGATTATGGATCTTATTAAAGTAAAGCGCCCGTTAGCTTAACATAATAAATATTTTTAGACTATATTGTTCTCTGTTCCATTTAGAAATTCTCTTATATTTTGTCGATGAAGAATGATTATTGAAGCGCTTATTTGTAACGCAAGAAGCTTTGGAGGAAATAATATACAACAATTTGAAGATAAAGTTATCATGGCACTTTCTCTACATAATAAAAGGATCGCCAATAATATATGACGGTCCTTTTAATGAACATTTGCGCCCGATGAATAAGATATTAAGTTCAATTTGATATGTAGTTTTTTATAATAAAAAAGATTTTTACTAACTTGCCTCGTTAGTCTTTTTAGAATTTATTACCAAGATTGTAAATAAAGAAAGCCCTAAAACCAAGGCAGGTAAAACAAAGTGATTAATGTATGGAATATTGACAACACCACTAATCAATAATCCAGCTCCAAGAAGTAAATAAAAGCCAATTGCAACTTTGGAGTTATTTTTAAACCCCATTGGTACAACTAACCAATAAAATTTGTTTTTATTTATCATTACTAAGAAACCACACATAATACTAAGAAAACCAAAAAATGACAGACTCATTTTTTTACCTCCATTCCATCATAATATACCATAAAAATCCAATTCCTTGTTAAATTATCCTGCACCGTTAGTTCAACAAGTCATATTCCAATTATTCATTAACATAATAATCATTCTGTCATTTCATACATAGATTAAATGCCATATACACTGTAGGGTTTGTTGTTTATTACTGTTTCTGTCAAACCCACTCCAATGATGACTAGATTCATTAGGGAAAACAAGTTATAATCAACTGAAAATTTTAACTTCCATTTCTCTGGTTGATTAAGAATTACAATTATTATCTTATTATTATCAATTTTCCTACTTTTTTTGTCTACATCCTACCTAGTTAACCTCATCATCTAAACCTATAAGCCTATTCAGCATTTAGATAAAACAGGAAGTATGTAATATACCAATACTTTAAGTAATTCACTACCATAGTAATAGAGATTTTGGAAGGCGGAGCGGAGAAGGGAATAGCACGTTATCTACATAAGGATGGTGTGTACTTCCCCGCTATTGGTTTTTTAGAATCACTTCAGTGGCCCCACGAAGTAATTGAACAAATAAAAGAACCTGTAAAAACAAAGTAGAATAAAGGATTCAGACCCTGTTGAAATAAAGAGGTTGATTTGTTCATTAGAGAAGGACAGTATAATTCTTTGCGTTGTTTGGTTTACTTTAGTAGGAAATAGGTTAGGTCCAACACTGGCATTTTTTGGTCCACTCCGGACAAGAAAGGAATCCAACTCTATCATAAGAGAGCCACTATCATATTTTATATTGGCTTCAGAATATTCTTGATGCAATCCATTTCATTCTCTCATTGAGAAGTTACCATTAATAGGTATATTATAGGTATCATGTACAATAGGATTAAAGTAATTATCGCAAGAATATATAAGTATGGAGTAAAATTTATGTAGAGATTAAAGTGACATCTATAGATAAAATACTGTGTGAATCTAATTAATTAGCAAATACTACTCTTCCTAATGATTACTTTCTTCTAAAAAATGAGATTAATAGTAAAACAATAAATCCTATAAATATCCACTTTGCTAAAAAACCTGTAATCAATATAATAAAAAATGCTAACAAAGCACCGCAAATCCAAAATCCCCAAAATACAGTTAGCCAACCGGCGCAACCTAATCTACTACTTAAGCCTGATTGTGTGTAAGCAAAATAGGCTATAATAAATCCAAAAAATATTGATGCGAGTTCCATTTTGTTTCCTCCTGAAGGTTTTATGACTAAATTAACCTATTTAGTTGTTTTGTCTAAATACTATTTTGCACCATAATTTTCTATATTTCTACATTTTTTTACTGCTTATAATTAATAATGGGATATATTATATAAAGAGGTCAAATCCTGTCGAATAACAAACGTGTGATTTTTCTATAAAGGGGGACGACATAGGTAGTGGAATATAGGGGTCACTCTATCTAAAGACAAAGCATTTTGCCATTCTTCGCCAACGGATTTTTACCATTAGAAAAGCTTTAGAAATATTTACTTTTAAAAGCCTAATCCTCCTATATAACAAGGGGAGTAAGCTTTTTAGGTTTCTGAAATTCACAAATGACCTGAGTGCTATCGCAACTGTTTATTTGTTGTAGGTTTTTATTGTTGGTGGTTCATATGTATTAAATTTATCAATTAAGTCTTTAGGATTTGAATTTAATAAAGCTAATGAGCGATATTTCTCCTGCAAAAATTGTTGCTCTACCATATGGTCAAGTAGGTCAACAAGAGGATTGTAGTATCCATTAATATTAAGAAGCCCAAAAGGTTTTTGGTGTAATCCAATTTGCGCCCATGTATATATTTCAAAAAACTCTTCTAAAGTTCCCGGACCGCCGGGTAATGCAATAAATCCATCCGCTAATTCTGCCATTTTCGCTTTTCTTTCGTGCATGGTATCTACGGTATATAATTCAGTTAAATTTTGATGAGATATTTCACGCTCTTCAAGAAGTCTTGGTATAACACCTATGACATTCCCACCTTCTTCTAAGACAGTATCAGCTACCGCCCCCATAGTTCCCACACTTGCACCACCATACACTAATGTAATATTACGCCTGACTAATTCTTTTCCTAATTGAATGGCACCTTCTTTATAAATATCAGACGCTCCATTACTTGAACCACAAAAAACCGCTATACATTCCAAATTAATAACCTCCGATAAACTATAAATATATTGATTTTCCTTCTCATTATATAGTTTTTTCTGATAGGCTAAAAGGGGACTATTAAAGGAGGGGGAAATCTTGAATGTTATTGAGTTTCAGGAATGGGTTAAAGCGTATTATGAACAACGAGGATGGTCTGAATTAGACATTTTTATTCGAATTGGTTTTTTAGCTGAGGAAACAGGGGAAGTTGCAAGAGCTATAAGAGAGCTTGAAATTGGTAGAGACAGACCAGATGAAAGTACGGGAACATTAGAACAACAAAAACAAGAATTAACAGAAGAACTTGGGGATGTTCTAGGAAACCTTATTGTGATTGCCAACAACTATGATATTTCTCTCGAAGATATTTTTCAGTCTCATCGTGACAAACTAGATAAGCGATATACACCATCAAATTAAATTTTTAGAGGTTGTTT
>NZ_JACLZI010000062.1 GCF_014280935.1 Aquibacillus kalidii | reverse complement strand
GGGAGCGAGGGGGCTACTTGAGTAACCATCTTGCTCCCTTGCACCGAGGAAGCCTGCTTCGAAGCGTTACTAGAAGACGCAGGTGCACGCACTTTGGCGACCGAGGAGGCTCAAGCTCCGCCCGCGGAAAGCGTAGTATATTTCCGGAATGGTTGCCAAGTATTTACTCAAAAAATTGTAAGGAGTTAATTGCTGAAGATTTTGTCTCAACTATGCAATTAAAAATAATAAGTTTACTTTAAGTAGCGGCTATTAATTTCAGGGAGGTTATGCATAAAAGTTAATAATTATAAAGGAGATAATTTGCTGTAACAAGCTCCAATAATTGGAGGTCAGCGTATCGACACTTGTAAGATGGGGTGTTTTCGGTTAATGGCAGGCTTTTGTGTATAACTATTAATAAGGATGAAAATTTCGTCACAATTTGTCCAATTGTGTAAAATATAAACTTGCTATATAGTAAATATTATATTAAAAAAGAATATCTTTAAGTAGGGGCATAGCTATTGAAAAATAGTGACGCAAAACTAGAGGGACTAACGAATATCAGTTATTCTATGTCAGCCAGTTGCCAATTAAGTAATGATACATTATTTAAAGGAACCCTATAAAATAGGGTTCTTTTATTTTGGGAAAGGAAGTGTTGGTGAATAAATAGATTATAGAGAAATTTTCACATAAATGATTATGATTCAGAAATAGGTACTTAATTTTCACAAGTTATGAATTAGTTATCTTTAAACACCTACTTGAAAACTAACATGAATAAAAATACACCAAAGATGAATAGGGGCGTTTTAAATGAAATTTAATCTATCCAAAAAGTTATTAGCAGGTTTCTTTTCTGTATTACTTTTACTTGCCGCAGTTACAGTAGTTACAGTAATTCAATTTACCACTGTAGATAAAAACTACTCAGACTCGATTGATGATAGTTTTAAAAAACTAAGTATTCTTACTGATATGGAAAATGCAGTTCTTAAGGAACAGATTACTGTTCGTGGATACTTAGCGAATGGGGACGAGGGAAACATTGAAGAGTTTAATAGAGTCTCAGGTATATTTTCCGAAAATGCAAATAAATTTCTTCAATTAGACATTACAACAGAAGTAGAGCAGGTAGTGGAGGAATTTATAGAAGTCGAGAGCAAATATAATCAATTAGCTCAGCAGCTGATTGAATTAAAGAGGCAAGAGAAGACGAAAGAAATAGCTACGCTAATGAAAGAACAAGGAAATGGATTAACGCAACAAATTACTGAGGTTGGAGAAAAGGCGCGTACTTATCAAGAAACCAACATTGAGGAGGTAAGTAGTAACCTTTCTGCCAAAGCAAAGGCAAGTAAAACTTCTATTATTATCATTAGCGTTTTCGCCATGATTCTTGGAGTAATTATCGCTTTATATATTAGTAGAATCATTTCTAAACCAGTCAAACAAATATCGAAGTCTGCACAAGAAATTGCTAGTGGAAACTTAGTGATTGACGAATTGAAAGTGAAAAATAATGATGAGATTGGTGAACTGGCAGCATCGTTTAACCAAATGACTATTAATTTAAGGGATTTAATTGTCAATGTAAGTGGCACATCTGAACAAGTGGCATCTTCTGCTGAAGAGCTAATGGCAAGTGCAGAACAAACAACGACTGCCACTCATCAGGTTACTACAGCAATTCAAGAGGTTGCTAGCGGATCAGAAGTACAAGGAAAAGCAACAGAAGAAAGTGCTACAGCGATCAGTGAAATGTCGATTGGTATTGGTCGTATTGCAGATACATCTTCAAGTGTGGCAGAGTCTGCATCAGATACAACAAACCAAGCTACTATTGGTAATGACATGTTGCAGAAGGTCGTTGGTCAAATGAAGTCGATTAATAACTCTACAAATGAAACGAACAGTGTTATTAAGGAATTGGATACAAATTCAAATGAGATCGGAAAAATAATTGATGTTATTACAGATATAGCAGAACAGACTAACTTACTAGCCTTGAATGCTGCGATTGAATCGGCAAGAGCTGGTGAACATGGTAAGGGATTTGCTGTTGTTGCAGATGAAGTTCGTAAGCTAGCAGAACAATCAAGACACTCTGCAAGCCAAATATCAAGCTTAGTTCAATTCATTCAAAGCGATGTAGTTAAAGTGGTAGAAATGATGAACAACAGTACGCAAGAAGTGGATGAGGGTATGATTTTAGTAGAGGATACAGGAAAAAGTTTTGCTAGTATCTTAACTTCTATTGAAAATGTAAGTGGTGAAGTGCAAGAACTATCAGCTGTATCAGAGCAAATGTCTGCAAGTATGGAACAAGTTAATGCTTCTATTAATGAAGTATCCAACATCGCAAAAACATCGGCTGCAAGTACTTCGGATATTGCATCCTCATCTGAGGAACAGTTAGCTACGATGGAAGAAGTAACTGCATCTGCTTCTAACTTGGCTGATATGGCGGAGGATTTGAGAGAGATGATTAGAAAGTTTAGAGTATAGGCATTGTACTTTTCGTATTAAATCTTTACAGCCACTACACTTATCCTTTGATGATAATTGTAGTGGCTTTTTAGTTAGTTTAGTAATTAACTAGTATAAGACACATAGGTAGTGAATTGGAGTATGAATAGTATGATGAATGTAATACCTAGTGCTAAGGAACCTAGATGGAATATTTTTTGTATTCTTGTCTCTTCTTTTAATTTTTTAATGGTTACCAGGGAAAACAATGTAATTAATACACCAAATAGTAAGACTTGATCCAAAGGTCACACCTCCAAATGGTATTTTTTTCTTAATTATATATTAGCATATTGTTCAAATGTGACGTCTAAAACTAGGATTTTGTTCCGAAATAAAAAATATAGATTACGTTCTTATTCTTATTTAAAATTATGTAACTTAAGGGCACAGTGCGTAGTAATCCACTGTGCCCTTGTTGATGTTATTCGTCTTTCTTTTTTTCATTATCAGAGACAATTGCCAATAACTCTTCAGATGTCTCCGTTTGGTATTGAAGGTTTCTTGTTGCTGGACTTTGTTTTTCATCTGGCAACGTGTTATTTGCTAAATAGCGGTGGAAGAACATTTCAAATGCTGCTACTCCTATTGCACCTATTAATGAGATAGTAAAAGGATTGTCTGCGATCGTTGTACCATCTGCAAACAAGTATATAATCAGCCAAGCTAAACCAAAGTCAGCAAGGGTCGCAATCGTATTATTGGTTCTTGGTAATACAAACATGTCTCCAACTAGATACGCTACAATTCCTAAGACTGCAGTTAAGGCAAAAACCTCACCAAAGGTCATAGCGTACATGAGGTCAAGAATGATATAAAGAAGGGCTAGAGTAGCCACAAATTTTATTAGTAATGCTTTACCATGTTTCATGACTTGTCCTCCTTTTCATCCCTTATTATTTAAAGATACAGGAAAACTTATTCTCATGTTCAATAAAGATTAGTTGGTAATTGATGCTTACCAAGATTATTAAGGAAGTTACTCTCAAGTCTCTCTGTAAATGCCATGTTATTTAGCCAGTTTCATTGCAGCCTTTGATGCCTTTAAATCAACTGCTAATTGTTCCTCTAGATCACTTGGATTATAGTAGCCTTTGTCCATCATGTATTGACTTATTTTTTCGTGGGCTTCGATTGCATAATTTAGCTGGTCGTGTAAAACATCTCTTACCTCGGGCGTAACCGATTCAGTCAAAGCGAATGTCATATTTCGAACTGCTGACTTTGTAGAAATTAAAAAGTCTGTTGCAATAACTTGGTCTGTCATACCTGCCATGCCGGCGACCTTTTGAATCATATTGGTCATGATACCACATCCCTATTTTTTAATAAATTTGTTAATTGTTCTACATGCTGCTTTCCTTCTGTTACATCTGTAGATAAGATAGCCTTTAAATCCTCACAACCGACTAATCCATGCATGGTGGATGATTTAGTTAAGCATAAGTTTCTAAATGTTAACATTTCGTGTAACTCTAATCGTTCATGAAGAGCTAATTTATCTGTCATTCCCTCACTCCTCAAGGATAGTTATACATAGATTGCGTAATACAAATTAATTTATACGAAATCTAAAAGATGCATACGAAGTGGTATTGGTGGACAAAATACCGGTAGTTTTATGAATAGCGAGGAGGTTTGCCGATGGGGAAAGAAGATTTGGCCTTCCATGAAACAATGGATACCCATGAACTTTTAAACATGAAAACGATTGGATTGCTTAAGTGGATTCCCATTTGGAGATATTTTTGAGCGTAATGTGAATATAGAAACAGGACAAGCTCAAGTGATTCACTATATGCCATACTTACACGATTTAATAGCGGATGGCAAGGTAGACCTGAGTGATATTATCACGCACCCCTTACCATTAAGTGAGGCTAAGCATGGCTATGAAATTTTTGATATAAAAATGGATAACTGTATTAAAGTTGTTTTGAAACCTTAGGCTGCTAGATGTACTCTAGATGGACTTGATTTGATGTCTTTTCTATAGGGTACATCTTATTTTACATTAACTTTTGTGTTGGGAAATGGAACTATTACAAACGTTTGAACAATTGCTGAAACCAAGAGTGGTGAGTAGGTCTGTTTGTTTAAAAGAGTTAACTCATCAGTTAGTGCATACTTTATTCACAATATGTAAATCTTAAAAGTGGTTATATCAAAGTGGGTAGGGTGGTGGTATCAGTCATGATGTCAAAGAGGCATTTATTATTTAACATTTGTATTATAGTATTTCCTTGGGCATCCTTACTTTTTATTGGCAAGCGCAGTTTTAAACGTTTCTCTCTAGCAGGGATTTTTATCGTTGTCTTTGAAATATTAAATCACAAGTTTGGACAAAAGCGTAACTGGTGGAAGTTTTATGACAAACGTAAATCATTTATGACAAATGAACTACCGTTTAGCATTGGTCCATATATGCCTCTATCGATGTGGCTGCTTAAATACTCATTCGGTAACTTTAAGAAGTTTCTGTTTCTTAATATTGTTGCAGACGGAATGTTTGCTTTCGTGATTATTCATATACTAAAAAAACTGAGGATCGTTGGTTTAAATAGAATAAATTCCCTTCAATTCTTCCTATACTTACATTACAAAGCATATTTACTATACGGAGTTCAGTATTTAGTAGAGAGTAAATGGAGGATGAAAGTTAATAGGTAATAAGTAAGCTTATAGGAATGATGCGGGGAAACGTATTTATGATAAAAATAATGACCATAAACTGATAGTTGGAGGTTTGATAAGTGTGGATAACGAAAAAACATCTGAACAAGAAACAGGAGGAATGAAAAAAGTTTACGAACATCAACAAAATAAAAAGCTCATCTCATCTGAATTAGGTGATTTATATTCCAACTATTTAGGAGATTCTTTATTCACTTGTGTATTTGAACATCATCTTACTGTAGTGGAAGACGATGAGGTTAAAGATTTTCTGGAGTTTGCATTAAGAATTTCTCGAAAACACATAAATTCATTAGAAGAAATATATGCGAAGGAGCAGATACCGAAGCCTGTTGGTTTTGGGGAACAAGACTTGAGGAAAGATGCACCAGGTCTGTTTAGTGATCTATTTATGGTATTTTATGTCACGCAAATGGCTATTGAAGGTCTTACAACCTATGCGAGTGCCCTTTCCAGTTCTTCAAGAGAGGATATCGTAGATTATTTTAAAATGTGTTTAGACGATACAGTGCTTACTTATGAAAAGGGAAGCCGTCTTTTACTTTCCAAAGGGAAAAGCATCTATCCACCTTCCATTCCTTATCCTAAACAGGTCGATTTTGTTGAAAATGCATCTTTTATTTCCTTATTAGCAGGGAAGGATAGGCCATTAACAAGTTTAGAGATTAAACATTTACAACTTAATATTAATACTAACATTTTGGGTAAAGCCTTAATGTTAGGCTTTAGTCAGGTGGCATCCTCTGATAAGGTCCGTAAGTATTTTCAGCAAGGTGCAAAAATAGCGGATAGACAAATAAGAGAAATGGGAGAATTTCTAATGAGTGCTAACTTACCTACACCAAGCACAATGGATGCTCATATTACAGATTCAACTACACCACCATTCTCAGATAAATTAATGTTGTATCATACCTCACTAGCAACAGGGATTGGTATTCAAAACTACGGCATGGCTGTCTCCAAAATGATGAGGCATGATCTGCATGGTCAATTTGCATTATTAACAGCAGACATAGCAAAATATGCAAACAAGGGATTGAATTTAATTATTGATAAAGGGTGGTTGGAAGAGCCCCCAACTGCTCCAGATCGGCAAAGGCTCTCTGACATGTCCACTGGGGACAAAAGGTCCAATAGATAATATAAATAATTTCCAAAAAAAGTATCGTAAAGATGGGAGCAACTGGCCAGTAATTTAATTTGGCAGTTGTCTTTCTTAATCTTTACTTGTACTATAAAAGTCCAAAAGATCAGGGTACTCTTCCAGCTCCTGTTTTCCTTTTTCGCTGAGAGCGTACATGCCTCTCTTAATACGGTCAAACCAACCATAATAGTTTTTGGATAAAATGGATTGTGTTTTTTTACCTGTTCCTAATTCGATTAAGGCCTTTGGTGATAATTCTTCATTTTGCTTGAGATAACTTGCAATTTGGATGCAATTTTCACGATAAGCAGTCATAATTTGTGTACGGTTAGAACCGCCGATATTAAAGTCCGCGCTTCGTCCATCAATCTCTTTTAATATTTCTTGGCGCTTCCGTTTATGTTGACTTAAACTTTTTTTTCGGTTAAATGCTGTAGGTTCAAAGATAATCTCCATTCGTTTAGACTTTCCTGTAATGGATACCAGGATCAAGCCTAATTCAAGCCGTCTAACTAATTGACATATATCTCGCCAACGTTTGGAACGAGGGTTATATTTTTTTGGTCTTGGTACAGCTATATAAACTTGCTCGGACAATCGTTGTCTTTTTGTTGCCTGGATAAGAAGTTCAACACTTAAGTTTAATTTTAATTCGATGATAATTAATTCATCATCTTGAACAGCAACCATATCACAGTCTTTCACTTCTCCATAAACTTCATAGCCTTCACGTACAAAATGATTTTGAATTGGTTTATATAAATCTGCTTCTTTCAGTTTTATCGTTTCTTTCATATATGTTTGCACCGTCCAATTAAAAACTATTACTAAAACAATTTTATCATATAGGGGAAGTTTCTAGCTTGTTGATAGCTTAAAGATTTTTATTCCTATAAAATAAGTCATTATAGTGTTAAGCTTAGTTTCAGTCAGAAGTGTTAATTAAGATAGACGCAAAAACTATACTAGATTTGTATAGAGTGAAATGGATGGATATTAGGAGGATTTACAAGATGGATATGAATAACAATGATATATTAATTCGTTTGAGATATGGTTTAGACCTAAAAGATAGAGAAATGATAGAGATATTTAAGCTGGGTGGCATTAACATAAGTGATGTAGACCTGCAAAAGCTCCTCGTAAAGTCTAGAGATGGCTACGATGAAGATGGCTATATCGATGAAGACTATACAGAATGCGATAACGTCACTTTAGAATCATTTTTAAATGGTTTAATTACATATAAAAGAGGGAAACAGGATCCGAAACAAGGTCAATCAGATAAACCTGTGATGTCGATAAAGAAAAATGCGAGTGTAAATAATGTCTTGCTTAAGAAGTTAAAAATAGCGTTATCCCTAACAAGTGAGGATATGTTAGAAATACTAGAGTCAGTGGATGTAATGGTGACGAAAGGTGAATTGAGTGCCTTGTTGAGAAAAGAAGGACATAAAAATTATAAGCCTTGCGGTGATCGTTACGCTAGAAATTTTTTGAAGGGGCTGGCGTTAAGGTATAGAGGATAAGAATATTTTATAAATATTAAAATAAGTTAATAAAAAGAGGCGCTATCCAATTTATAGGGAGTGCCTTTTTGGTTTGTTTAGAAATGTACTGGCAAAATGTGTTAAAATTAAATTGAAATACTGTTGTTTGTAATAGAATGAATCTAGTTGTGTTCATTTAATTATAGATACTAGTTTATGAGACAACTTTTACATAATAAATAATCAAAAAATCTAATGATAAGGGGTTAGATAGATATGACTAAACTACTTGTTTTATTTCTAGCGGGTTTCGTTGGGTTATCTCTTAGGTACATCGTTTATGGAGAATTCAATGTAAATCAACTGTATCTTTTACTTATGTTCCCTATAGGTGCCTTATTAGCTATCTTTATAATGAGGTCGCAATATAATAAAGATCGTGATTTTAAACCTGAGGAAAAAGATACCTATTTGGTAACACGACTAGGTGATCGAGTATCTGAGGCGCCCAAACAGCTATACAATCATAACGTGCATATCGGTTCATTTCATCGGTTTTATACTAGTCGATGGAAGCGGTTAGTTGCAGATACAATGGGAAAACCAGGACAATGGTATCTTAATCTATCCTTCTCCTTATCTAATGGAGATGAATTCTTATTTAGAGGAAAAAAAGAAAATAAGCTTCGTGGAAATAATGAATGGACCCTCTATATGAATGAGGTAGAGGTAGGGACAGTTCGGACAGACTATTCTTTGAAAAATGCCTCAAAGTTAAAAGAAAGTCTTTATTTGGACTATCATGGTGATTCCTTTCATTTCAAATCGCTAGGCATCGGATCTAAAACAGAAATTAGCCTAGATGATGTTACTGTTGCAACTGGAAAAAGAACTAGAAATTCAGTTTATCAACTGGTGGTAAATGAAACACATGCAACTATCGCTCCGATTCTATTTATGGTTTATATTTTGTTTAATTATGAGTTCGGACAATGAAGCAAAACTGAGTCGTGAGATAATCCTTGATTAGCCTGAAAAAGGTTAAATGCTTTGTATTGGAGGGGTTAGGTGGATAAGTCAGAAATAAAGAAAATGAGACAAGTACAATTTCTGGTGATGAATGGACTTATTGTTTTTAACTTTACTGGACTATTTTTTTTAGAGAATAGGTTTGAGATTACCCACACGCAACTTTACCTCGGAATTGGTATTATCATGCTATTTGAAGCGATTTATAGTTTACTAAAAGGGGAGTCTACTATGTCACTCATCCCTATTTATAAGAAAGTGGATCATTATGAAAAGCAGAGAATGGGTACTGAGTGGAAAAAACAACAAATACAATCTATATTTTCTGATTTTTTCTTAAGTGGTGTTATGTTTTTATTAGTTTTTTTGTATCATGATACTGCAACTTTGAATTTTGGCTATCGTCTTTGGTTATTGTTGTTGATCTTTAGTCTAGTGTTTATCAATATAGGGCAATTTCTTCACATAAGAAAAATAGATCAGGCTTGAAGCAAAGCCAGACTATCTAAAAAAAATGTGTGGTCCTTCAGAGTGCCACGTGACTTTTTGCAAAGTTAATATTGAGAAATTGATTTGTTATACTATAGTTAAAATCTCCATTTAACTAGTAGGAAGCCTTGAAAAGGAGTGCTCATATGAAAAAAAGTACATGGAAGAAAATGCTAGGGGTATTACTTTTAATCATTCTAGGTATCTTTGGCGGAATCGGTGGAAAAGTAGATCAGTTTGAAAAACCAGAAGAGTAATGGCTCTTCTGGTTTTTTATAAGGATAGGTTTTGGTTTATGGGGAATAAAGCTAAAATTCTACAAATAGAGTAATAAAATGGGTTAATTTCGAAATGATAAAATAATCGACAAAACATTTTGTCAAAACAATTATTTCCGTGGAAATAATTGTGGGATACTGTTAATTGTTTGGTGGAAAATGACAGCAACCGTTGTTATTCGTGGGACTAATGAACAAGAAACTGCAAAGATGGTCAACGAAAATGAATTAATAGTAATTTGATAAGCTGTAAGAATCCAATATCATGCTAAAAATGTCGACATATCCCACTGAAATGTAAGGTGAGGCTTTCTAGAGTACTGCACATTAGTTTACTAGTGTTTTTGATTATTTTACAATTAGAATAATTAAAATATTGGGGGCTACAAAATGTATGATGTATTAATTGTTGGTGGAGGACCAGCGGGATCAAGTGCAGCAATTTTTACTGCAAAAGCTGGAAAGAAAACGATTGTAGTTGATAACGATAAAGGGGTAACGAAGCGTGCTTGGGTTAAAAATCACTATGGAGTAAATGAAGTGGATGGACCAGACCTTGTGGAGACTGGTCGTAAACAAGCCAAGACTTTTGGTGCTGAATATGTAGATGGATCAGTGACTAATATAACAAAGGAAGATAGCGGGTTTTTAGTTGAAACAGATCAAGGTTCCTATCAAGCACAGCATGTTATTTTAGCTACTGGATTTGCTACTGATTTGGCAGACAAAGTGGGTCTGGCTACTAAAGAGGGTACAGAACCACGTGTCAAAACGATTCTAGATTTGGATGAACAAGGGAAGACCAATGTAAATGGCATTTGGGGAGCTGGAACTGTTGCCGGAGTTAGTGTACATACGATTGTTACTG
This sequence comes from Aquibacillus kalidii, assembly GCF_014280935.1. Lineage (GTDB taxonomy): Bacteria > Bacillota > Bacilli > Bacillales > Amphibacillaceae > Aquibacillus_D > Aquibacillus_D kalidii. The sequence continues at coordinate 173,251 of NZ_JACLZI010000062.1, read as the reverse complement.
CAGGTGACGGGGCAAGAGTGGCTATCAATTTATTAAGTGAACTGAATGGGGAGCGTTATGTAGATCACGACATGAAAAAATAAGAAAGCCGAATAACTATGGATAGAGTCTAAAACTCTCATAGAGATTAAGGAGGATTTGATGAATAAAGTAGGAATTGTTGGGGGATTGGGGCCAGAATCAACTGTAGATTACTACCAATCGATCATCTCTAAATATCAAGAGAGAATTGGTAGCCAAGAAGTGTTGCCTGAACTATTTATTAACAGCATTAATATGTATAAAGTGTTTGAATTGATAACGAACGACGATTTGAGTGGCTTAGCTGATTATCTTATCGAAGCGGTGAATAAGTTAGAAGCAGTTGGGGTTGATTTTGCGATTATTTCTGCTAATACCCCACACATAGTTTTTGACCAAGTGCAACAAAAAGTAGGTATTCCGATGATAAGTATAGTGGAAGAAACGTATAAGACTACGCTTCAATTAGGATTGGATAAAGTAGGACTGATTGGAACTAAATTCACAATGGAAAATGATTTTTTTAAACAACCATTCCTTTCAGGCAATAAAGATATTGTAGTGCCAACTGACCTAGAGCAAATATATATACATGAAACAATTGTCGCTGAGTTAGAAAATGGGATTGTAAATGAAGAGACGAAGCAGAAGTATCTAGGTATTATCGAACGAATGATCAAAGAAGACGGTATAAAAGGTATTATACTAGGATGCACAGAATTGCCAATGATTATAAAAGAAGAAGATTTAATTATTCCGCAGTTCAATACAACAGAAATTCACGTTAATAAAATAGTCGATACTATATTTCAAAAGAAATAAACAAAGGCTAGGGAATTGGTTCCCTAGCCTTTGATTTATATTTAAATGTACTTTTCTTTCAAAACTTTTAAATGGTGTAATTCGTGCCCAACTATAATATAGGCAATGGCACGTGCTGAGATTTGGTAACCTTCATTGATCTTACCAGTCCTTAACCACTGTTCATCAGTTATTCCTTTCATAGTGAAAAGTGTAGTTTGACGGACATTTTTATAATAATTGATAAGTTGATCTGGGCTGTATGTATGATAATTTGATGCTGCAATATACTTTTCTTGATTGTAGCCAGAGATCGGTTTTTCATCCCCTCTTGAGATATGGATCAGACGATAATGCATGATAATTTCGTTATCAATTAAGTGTCCTACTAGCTCCTTTACACTCCACTTGCCAGGTTCATAACGGAAATTCCACTGTTCTTCAGAAATAGATGATAATAGGGTGGTAAGTTCTTTGGCTTGTTGGTGGAGAAGAATTTCTAAGTTTTCATCCTCCAGAAGTTTTATATAGGTATGGTAAAATTTTGGGTACTCATTTGGTGTTGGTTTTGACAGCACGAAATCACATCCTTTTTAAATGTATTAGTAAAAATCTGTTAAACTAATAATAGGTATAGTTGACGTACTTGTAAATAACTTTTGAACGATGATGAAGTATAAATAGCAAAATAAAGTAGGTGTAATAAATGACAATAACCAAACAAGAAATTCGTGAACTGAAATGGAATTATTTTACGGAAAATAAACTTGGAAGATTCCCCTTCCCGTTGCACAAGCGTATTCCTAATTTTAAAGGGGCAGAGAAGGCGGCACATTTTGTGACGACCATTCCTGAATATATGAAAGCAAAGGTTATCAAGGTTAACCCTGATGCGCCACAATTACCGATTCGTGCGCAAATATTAAAAGATGGAAAGATATTGCTTGTTCCTACTCCGCGATTAAAAGCAGGATTTATCATGGTTAAGCCCGAATGGGTTCCACAGGGAGAAGAAAGAAAGGCCGCTAGTCTCTCTCATATAAAATCTTACGGGAAAGAAATCTCTTTATCTGAAATGCCGAAAATTGATCTATTTTTCGTTGGATCTGTGGCTTTACATAGAGATGGCAGAAGAATTGGCAAAGGCGAAGGATATGCAGATAGGGAGTATGCAATTATAAGAGAACTTGGAAATCCAGATGTTCCTGTTATAGGTACCATTCATAGTGCCCAATTAACGGATGCGGATATACCTAGAGATTCATTTGATTTAACTGTGGATTGGATCGCTACAGAGACAGAATTAATACAAACTAATTCAACCTATGCGAAACCTAGTGGAATAAAGTGGGAACTAGTAACCGAGGAAGAGTTAGAAGAAATGCCAGTGTTAAGGGAGATTCGCGTTTTAACGAATAAGTAATTCTAGCGCTTAAGTACTAATTCTAAAGGGGGATGTTAAAGATCGATTACATTTTATTTTTGTTATTTACTGTCGCTGGTTGGTGTTTGATAATCGGTTTAACTAATAAAGAAAAGAAATGGATTGGCGGGATTGGTGGAGTTCTAGTTACTGTTTTTATTATTGTTAGTCAGATTATTAAATTTCAGTCTGGATTCTTTGAAACAGTTAATAATGAATCATCTCAAACAGTTGGGAAATGGGTTCTTCCTTGTTTTATAGTGTTAGGGGTCTATTTACTGGGAATGATTAATTATCGATGGATTAAAGCAGCACTTAAGAAACAGGCATGGCAGCGATGGGGTTTAATCGTTTTAGATTTATTTTTCAGTTTGTTATACATCTGGTGTGGAGGATTTTTGGTGTTCATTGTGGCTTTCACCTATTTCCCATTTGCTCCATAGCGAGTTGCTCGTATGCATATTGTAAAAAAAGGACGAACACTGAATGTAGAGGGCTTGCCCCTGATTCAATGTTCGTCCTTTGCCTATTTAAATTATAACACGTGTGATATTTCATTTCTATTAGAAGATAGTGGGAGTGGAACTATTGTTTCATGAAATAGCAAATACCCGCAAATATTTCCAAGGAAATATTAATACTGACAAAAAGTGTGGATATTTATATCCATCGACAAAATTCGGGTGGTGACAGGCACCCAATGGGGTGTATAAAATTGGCTTTTTTGATAAGTATAAGCGTGAGGTGATTTGATTGAATCATGAACAAGATTACGATAGGGATCATGACCGTGAGGATTATTTGAGTGAGGACCATTTAAGGCATATCCTGCAAAGTTCTCATGACATGGAAGTAAAGTTAATGAGAGAATATTTAATAACTGCAGAGCGAGTTCACCATAATCCTGATTTAAAAGAGCGGCTACAAAATTTTGCAGAAGGTAATGCTAAACGAACGGAACAGTTATTAGATGAATTAAGAAATATGCAGTAGTAATGATTTCAGCAGAGGAAATATGTAGACGAATATGGATGTAGCTAGTGTCAGGTTCTCCCCGAGCCTGGCATTTTTTAATTTTTAAATAGGAGTGAGGCTGTTTGATTAATGATTTTATAAGGATATGCGTCATTCGAGAATTGGAATACGTCAAATGGGGAGATATATGCGCCATTCCCTCTAAGTAATGCGTCAAAATGGACTGGAAATGCACCAAAAAAAGGAGATATGCGTCAAAGCCCAAAAACTCTCCCAAAGCCCATAGTAATCAAAAGAGACACGAGCCTATCGATAAGGCTCATGTCTTTTTCTTAAAGAATCGAGATACAAGTTTACTCAACCGTCCCACTTCTTTTGGATTAAATAACTCTGAATTTATTAGTGGTTGTAGTGCATTTTCTAATAAAAAAGGTCGGGGATTTGTTTCGTGTAGTAGTTCCTCTTGGATAAAATTTATTAGTTCTAAATATTTACGATCATCAGGTTTATCGCTCCGTATTGTCGTTTTTAATTCGTTAACTATTTCATTGAGCTCTTCTTGAAAGGTTCGATCGGCAGTAAGATGGTCAGGAAGCCATTTGTCTAAGGAACTTGGATCGTGTAATTGATCTTTCGATAATGCTAGTTCCTCAACGATCCGTTCCACCCGCTTAACACTATATTGTACTACTCTAGAAATCCCTGTATGGCGATCATGATCTAATACATAGAACTTCATGTTTTGCTGTAAGATCCCAATAAACATTATTGCGCAATCTAGCAAATATGGCTTTTTTTCCTCACCGAATATCTCAACGAACCGTTTATAAGTCCACTCAACTACTTTTAACTGTGCCCTTTTCAAAAATTGCTTCAGTTCAGGATCATTTGAGATCAATACTTCTTCAAATAGAGTGGTTAGTCTATTTTTTTTATTGATGTACATCTGTAACTCAAACTGCTGAACAAAGACATTAATATCGGATGGGTCTTGGCCAATAAGTAATTCATTTCGTTCTTGTTCCATCTTAGAGTGTAATTCTCTAAATATAGAGATCAGTAATTCATTTTTTGATGTGAAGTAATTGTAAAATGTCCCTTTCGAAATGCCACTATAATCCAAAATATCCTGAATAGATGTTGCTTGAAAACCACGTTCAATAAATAATTCATGTGACTTCCTTATCACATGCTGCTTACGACTATTCATTAAATCACCTTTAGTTTCTTTCTATTTATAAATTCGTATTATACTGTCAGTCTAATGATCATCATACCTTATTGTGTGGAAACTAACAAACCCTTTTATTATGGGAGAAAATTATTGTTGCAATCCTTGGACTGTTGGTATATGATATTGCAATGTGAACAAATGGTATAAACAAATGAACTGATAGTATAAGGGGGAAACATCCATGAATTCAACTACACAAAAGACTAGTGGTCCAAACTATGGAATACTAGCTGTCCTAATGGTTGGAGCTTTTATAGCTTTTTTAAATAATACTTTGCTTAATATAGCATTACCATCTATTATGATTGACTTAAAAATCGAAACTGCTACGGTGCAATGGTTAACAACTGGATTTATGCTGGTGAACGGAATTATGATTCCGACAACGGCATTTTTAATTCAAAAGTATTCTGTTCGAAAATTATTTATAGCGGCAATGACTCTGTTTACAATTGGAACAATCGTTGCAGGTATGTCACACGTGTTTCCGTTGTTGCTTGCTGGAAGAATGCTACAAGCTTCCGGAACCGCAATTATGATGCCACTATTAATGAATGTTATGTTAGTTAGCTTTCCAGTTGAAAAAAGAGGAGCAGCTATGGGTGTATTCGGTCTAATCTTAATGGCTGCACCAGCAATTGGCCCAACCTTGTCTGGTTGGATTGTAGAGCGTTATGAATGGAGAATGTTATTCCATTTTGTAACTCCAATTGCAGCACTAATTCTTCTACTTGGTATCGTCTTATTGAAGGACAAGAAGGAAAAGGTTAATATCCGTCTCGACATTCTTTCTCTATTATTATCAAGTGTTGGTTTTGGTGGGATCCTTTACGGTTTTAGCTCTGCAGGGAATAAAGGTTGGGATAGTCCACTCGTTTACGGCACTATTATTATTGGGGCTGTATCCCTTGTAACCTTTATCATGCGTCAAAGGAAGCAAGAACGACCAATGCTTAACTTTGGAATATTCAAATATCCAATGTTTGCTTTATCTTCATCGATTACGATGGTTCTAAATATGGCGATGTTCTCTGGAATGCTTCTACTTCCGATTTATGTCCAAACTATTCGTGGTATTTCACCGATGGATGCTGGATTATTAATGCTTCCTGGTGCACTTGTGATGGCATTTATGTCACCAATTACAGGTAGATTATTTGATAAATTTGGTGGTCGAATCTTAGCTGTAACTGGGTTAGCAATTACAGTAGTAACCACTTATCTATTTGGAAAGTTGTCTTTAGATTCCACTTACACATATTTAGTTATATTAAACTCAGTCCGTATGTTTGGGATCTCAATGGTTATGATGCCTGTTTCTACAAACGGTTTAAATCAGTTACCAGCAAAATTCTATCCGCACGGAACAGCGATGAACAATACACTAAACCAAGTATCTGGTGCAATTGGAACAGCGCTACTCGTAACGCTAATGTCTAATAGATCAGAATCTGCTGCAACGGATATTGCGAAAAGCTACGGAGCGTCAGGTGTGGATATGAAACAACAAATTATGCTTGAGTCTATGCTAGAAGGAATTAATTTTGCTTTCTACATTGCTTCGATCATCGCGGTTGTGGCGCTTGTACTTGCTTTCTTCATTAAACGTTCCACACCTCAAGATAGTCCGATTGAAACAAAGCCTTCAGGTGATAATGATAAAGGTGTAGTTCCTACCTTAGTGGAGAACTAATAGTCTATAGATCAGATACTTTAGTGTAATTACTAGGGTGTCTGATTTTTTTTATTGGGATGGTACCTGAATGACAAAAAGCAGTCCCTGTGGCTCTGATGAGTTGGATGTGTTATTATCTGCTCAGGACAAATATTAGAGTTGGAGTGAAAGTATGAGTACTAGTACCGAAAAGGAAGAATTGCTGTTACAAGCAGTAAAAACTCAACGCTCGATTTTGCAATTGTTAGAGCTTACGTTACAGGAGACTTACCTCAATCAAAAAGGATTACCTGAAAAGGAACAAAATAGTGATGTGATGAATCTGGCGTATAGTGCGAGAAGTATTATTGCCAAAAAACCGAAATTAAAAGAAATATATAAGCAGTTAGAAGAACAGGGGATTGAGCTATAAAAAGTGGGTAGAGGAGACGGAGGAATTTGAAGTACTACAAAACATTATTGTTCGATATTGATGATACATTGCTGGATTTTGGAGCAGCTGAAAGTGCGGCACTGCGATTTCTATTTAATGAAAAAGGGCTCGAATTAACTGATGAAATGAAACAGCAATATAAACTTGTCAATACAGAATTATGGAAGCAATATGAGGAAGGCGAGATAGCTCGTGATGAGTTACTTAATACCCGTTTTTCACGCTTTTTCAAAATATATGGAAAAGAAGTCGATGGGGCTGTTATGGAACAAAGTTATCGCGAATACTTAGGGCAAGGAAAGCAGCTAATGGATGGTGCGATGGATTTAATTACTACTATTGAAAATAATTATGATTTGTATATTGTTACGAATGGTGTTTCCAAGACGCAGTATAAACGGTTGCATGACTCTGGATTATATCCATTTTTTAGAGGCGTCTTTGTTTCAGAGGATACTGGTTTCCAAAAACCGATGAAGGAATATTTTGATTACGCATTTGAAAGAATTCCTGATTTCAATCCAGAGGAGGCTCTGATTATTGGAGATTCATTAGGTGCTGATATTAAAGGTGGGCAACGAGCAGGACTTGACACGTGTTGGGTTAATCCAATAGGCAAATCAAACGATTTAAATGTTGAACCGACTTATGAAATTCGTCACCTACGAGAGCTGTATGCTATTTTAGGTGTGAAATAGTAAAGGGTGGTTATCGAGGAACCACCCATACCTTTTATTAACTGTTGCTGTCATTATGCTGTTTGCTAGGAAGTTTATTACTTGGACGACCATTTCCTTGTCTTCTTTTATTTCTTTCTTGTTTTCGTTTGTTTTCATTAAATTTCTCTACAAATTCATGTGTACTATCCATAAGAAATACCTCCTTATAACCTCATTGTTAAGGTAACCTTCCTGATAAATTTAATACATGCAAAACAATGGCTATTCTTGCTTATAAGAGAAACCTTTATTGTATAGTTGAGATGGAATCTGCAGTAACTAACTTTTTACAATCTTAATAAATGCTGGTCAACCGTTCCGGAAATATACTACGCTTTCCGCGGGCTCGCGCTGAGCCTCCTCGGTCGCAAAAGTGCATGCACCTGCGTCTGCTAGTAACGCTTCGAAGTGGGCTTCCTCGGTGCAAGGGCGCAAAGATGATTGTTCAAGTAGTCCCCTCGCTCTCTGTGGGATCTTCAGACTGTTCCTTTCCCACAGGTAAGATTCTATGTATAGTGATATGTTATAAATAGTTTATAAAAAAGGAGATTGTCAAAGTGAAACCTGAGTTAAAGGATATCGTCTCTAAAAGCATTTTAACGAAGGCTTCAGGAGCAATTGATGACTTTACCCATTCATTAAACCCTTATGCTGGTTGTGTCTTTGGTTGTAAATATTGTTATGTACGACAAATGCCTATTTCGTTATATCGTGATCAAGAGTGGGGAACATGGATTGACATTAAAACCAATGCAGCAGATATTCTGGAAAAGGAATTAGTTAAGTCTAAGAAAAAAGGACCTGTAACGTTGTTTATGTCATCCTCAACCGATCCTTACCAACCTATTGAAGCAAAGACTAAATTAACAAGAAGTCTTTTGGAAGTAATGATTAGGATTCAACCCGAATTCATTCACTTACAAACTAGATCGCCTTTAGTTAAGCGGGATATTGATCTTTTTAAACAATTTGGAGATAAACTCCGTGTTTCCATGACAATTGAAACCGACAAAGAAGAAGTAAGAAAAGCTTTTTCACCGAAAGCACCTCCAATCCCTGCAAGAATGAAAGCCCTGGAGGAGATAACGGATGCTGGGATTATGACACAAGCTACAATTGCACCATTACTACCTTGTACAAGAGAGTTTCCGAGCAAGTTAAAACAGATTGCTAAAAGAGTGACGATCGATGACTTTTGGATGGGGGATGGAAGTGGTGGACGTAGGACAGATAAACTAGGGGTAGAAGACATTTATAAACAACTTGGTCTTGAAAAGTGGTATAATCCTACAGCTTATAAAGTGGTGTTAAAAATGTTGCAAGAGGAATTCAGAGGTTCAGGAATTGATATTGGTGTTTCACAAAGTGGATTTAGCCCGAGTTGATAATCCAGGTAAGTTATTATATAAGCAAGAAATAAACGGTTCTATTTTTTGTAGAATCGTTTATTTTTTAAAGTTGATTAAAGCTTTGTTCTCATCATATTGCTTTCATTTTAGTGATAGAGAGTATAGCTACGTCAATCCTGCAGGTGCTATTTAGCATAGCTCCATAAAGGGAGAATGAAAAATATATCATTTGTGACAAAAATCACACCTCTTTCATATTGCAAATGATAATCATTATCAATATAATGAAGAGGTAGAGAAAGATAAATAAGGAGACGATTACTGTGAAAGAACAGCCAACTAGTTCGGATCAGACATCAAATAATATAGAGGTCTGGGAGGATCTTGTAAGTATAAAAGATTTAGCTATAGCATTATTTGTGAGCAGTTTCACAACATTAACTGCTTTCTTTTTAGCTCCAAATGGGGCATCACAGCCGTTGTTTTATGGACTTGGGGGAGCATTAATTGGATTTATCCTTTCTAGTTTGATTATTAAGCCGAAACGGAAATTCGACAAAATTGAGAGCGAGGACTGAATATGGATCCAATATTACTTCTAGAAATGGTAGGCGCCGCTATTGTTGCTGCGTTACTTTACACTATTATTGGAGTGGCACCAGGAACAGATGAAACAGCTGTATTGGCCCCAGTTACTTTAGTTCTTGTTTTGATGGGGGTAGAGCCAGTAGTTGTTCTAACCTTTTTTATATCTGCAATCGTGGCAAAGAAATTGACGGACTCAGTTCCGGTTGCTGTAGCAGGTATTCCAGGTGGAGTAATGGCCACTCCTATGGTTGAGCATGCATTAATACTGAAACGGCATGGTGTACCGGATTTAAGTATTCGAAAAATGGCATCTGGTTCAGTTATTGGTACATTAGTAGCTATTCCAACAAGTCTTCTGTTGGCTCACGCGCTTATTCCGGTAGCGAATGTAATCAAAGATTATGCAAATCCACTTTTTTTCGTGGGCGCAGTAGCTTTAGCGCTAATGTGTAAAAATAGATGGTTAGCAATTGTCAGTATCATTCCTTTCGCTGTACTGATTCAAGGATTGAGACACCTTTATTGGGGACTAGGCATTGTCCCGGAGGATAAAACCGTATTTGTTTCATTCTTTTTAGGAATTACAATTGGTCCAGTTATATTAATGCTCTTTGAATTATTAAATGGTGAAAAAAGAAGAACACTTAAACGATACCCCAACAAAACCATTACGCTTCATAAAGGGAAACAAAAGACAGGATTTCCTAATCCATTTACCATTTTATCGAAAAGAGAATTAGGAGCTAGTGCATTTAGCTCATTAATGGGATCATTCACATTTATGATGAGCCCAGTAGGGATGACTATCTTTTTAGGAGAAATGGTTGCTAGTCGGATTAAAGATCCAGTTAAAAAGGCAACAATGGCGATATCGTCAATGGACGCATTAACCAATGCAACCTATATTGCGGGGACTTTGATTCCTTTGATAGCTTTAGGAATTCCTTTGTCACCAATGGCTATTGGCCCAGCTAATGCGCTATTTAATGCACCACCAGTATTTACAGTAGATCACAATATGCATGATGTCCTGTCTAGTAGTGACTTTATTTGGGCATCTGTTATAGGAGCGCTAGTTGCTTTAGTAATTACGTATTTTATTATAGTAAAATATGCTGAGCAGATCTGTGCATTTATATTTAAAAGAATTCCGCATGAAGCGCTATTAGGCTTATTTTTTTCACTCGTTCTGCTATTAGCTTTCATGGATGCGGGATGGATTAATATCGCAGGTGTATTCTTAATTGGAATAGTAGCAGGACAGCTCCATAGATGGGGAGTAAATTATGGAGTTCAATTCATGGTGCTATACGCAGCCCCATGGATTATAAGCCAACTAATAGGATTTTAAGGAAAATACGATTTTTGCAGAAATGAGGAGATGCAAATGATTCAACTACCAGGTAAAACAGCAGTAGGTATTTCACCGGGAAAACTAATCATAACAGGTGAACACGCTGTCGTTTATGGACAGCCTGCAATTGCCATTCCTTTTCCGTTAGTTAAGGTAACAGCACAGATCGAGGCCTATACGAAAGGGATTTGGCTTGAATCAAAATTTTACGAGGGACCTATTAGTAAAGTGCCTGAAAAATTGTTAGGAATTGCGGCTTGCATAAAGGAGACTTTGAAGAAATTAGAGAACCCTCAGGCAGAATTGTTGATTAGAATCGATTCAACGATTCCGCTTGGTAGAGGCTTGGGATCTAGTGCGGCTATTGCAAGTGCTTTAGTTAAAGCTCTATTTAACTATTTTGGTTATAACTGGAAGGATCAGGAGCTAATGGAGCTTGTCCACTTAGCAGAAGTATTTGCACATGGTAATCCGAGTGGGATTGACATGAATGCTGTTACCAATTCCAACCCGATTATATTTCAAAAAAAACAACCTGTAAAAACACTCCAGGTAGGTGGTTCATTTCATTTTGTGATTGCGGATACCGGGCGCATCGGCGACACCCATGCAGCAGTAGGTTCTATAAAGGAAAAATTTGATCAAAATTCACGGGAAACCTATCAATCGCTTCTTCAGCTCGGTTCGATTACGAGAACGTCAGAGATTGCTTTGCAAAAGGGTGACATAAAAAGCCTTGGAAATGCTATGAATTCAGCACAAATAGAGTTACAAAGACTAGGAGTTAGTGATCAGGGGATAGACCAACTAGTCCAAGCTTCTATGTCCCTGGGAGCAATCGGTGCTAAATTAACAGGTGCAGGAAGAGGTGGATGCATCATAGCTTTAGCGGAGAACACTCATCAAGCAACCATGATTGCAGATTCACTTTTTACAAAATTCAATTGTACAACCTGGCAACACGCTATCCACAAGAGTAATTAAGAGAGGAAGAGATAATATGGAAGCATTGGCGAAAGCACATACAAACATAGCTTTAATAAAGTATTGGGGTAAGCGAGATGAAACATTGTTCTTACCCATGAACAGTAGTCTTTCTATTACGTTGGATGCATTTTATACGACCACTTCTGTTGAATTTTGTTCATGTTTAAAGTCCGATATGTTTGTACTAAATGGAAATTTAACGAACGAGGAAGAGACAAAGAAAATTTCAAATTTTCTTGATAAGGTTCGTGCATTAGCCGGGGTGAACCTGCATGCCATGGTTAGTTCAGTAAATAATGTTCCTACCTCGGCAGGGTTTGCATCTTCCGCTTCTGGATTTGCAGCGTTAGCACTTGCTGCAACGAAAGCAATTGGATTGGATATAGATCATTCTATCGTTTCTAGAATAGCACGTCAGGGATCAGGTTCGGCTTGTAGGTCTGTCTATGGTGGTTACGTAGAATGGGAGAAGGGCGTGGCAGCAGATGGATCGGATTCCTATGCTTCGCCAATTATGGATGGGGAGGCTTGGGACCTAAGTATTTTATCAGTGATGGTTGATTCAAGGAATAAGAAGGTTTTAAGCAGAGAAGGTATGAAGCGAACAGTAGATACATCTCCGTTTTATTCTGGATGGTTAGATACAGTAGAAGAGGACCTTGAAATAGCCAAGGGAGCTATTATTAATCGTGATTTTGGTTTGCTTGGTAAAGTAGTCGAGGCAAACGCATTAAAGATGCACGCGACAACACTTGGAGCAGATCCACCTTTTACGTACTTCCAAGGTGCAACGCTAGACGTGATGGAAGCTGTAAAGCAAATGCGAGCGGAAGGCGTACCTGTTTATTTTACAATAGATGCTGGCCCAAATGTAAAAGTGCTCTGTCAACCAGAGAATGAAGCGTACGTACAAAAGGTACTTGCAGCAATACCGACAGTCCAATCTATTTATCTATGTCATCCTGGCCCAGGTGCAAAGGTGTTGTCAAGATCATCTCTCAGTGGTACGAGTAAAAAAATGTTAAATCAATTTCATCATCACTCCTGTACAAACTAGGAAAGCTAGATGAATAGTTTGCGTAACGAAAAATGCTAGTGGATAGAACAGCACAAGGAGGAAGAGGAATGAAATGTCCTATTTATCATATTAAAGTTCCGGGAAAGTTGATGATCGCTGGTGAATATGCGGTGCTAGAATCAGGTCAACCAGCAATTGTCGTTGCTGTTGACCGTTTTATAAACGTGACAATCAAAGCAAGTCATGAAAACATTCTTTCTCTTCCTCAACTAGGTCATGACAAGGTTACCTGGACAGGACAAGGGCTTTATAAGCAATATAGTATATCGGATGGTCGATTACAGTTTGTTCAACAAGCCATTGCTTTTGTGGAAAGCTATTTGGAAGGGAAATCAATTGAATCAAAACCGTTTCATTTAACGGTTCTGAGTGAATTGAATGATTCTTCTGGGCGTAAGTATGGACTAGGTTCTAGCGCTGCAATAGTAGTAGGTGTAGTAACGGCAATGCTAAAGTTCAATACGGAAATACAAATTCAATCCTCATCTGATTTAATTTTCAAATTATCCGTGCTTGCCCATTTCAGTACGCAGGGAAGTGGTTCAGGTGCAGATATAGCTGCGGCTGTGTATGGTGGGTGGATTCAATATAATGGACTCGATCGTGATTGGCTTATTGACCAATTGAACCAACAGATATCGGTATTACATTTGGTTGACGTAAATTGGCCTGGCTTACGTGTGCAAAAAATATCACCGCCAAGAGAGCTTCAATTATGTGTCGGATGGACTACTAGTGAAGCATCTACTGTAAAAATGATTGATAAAGTTCATGAGATTAAAAAGAATGATCTATTAAAGTATCAGTACTTTATTAAGGAAAGTAACACTTCCGTTACTAAATTAGTAGAAAGCTTCCGTAATAATGATTATGATGAGGCGATAATTGGTCTTTATCAAAACCGTCAAGCCTTGCTTCAGTTAAGTCATTACACAAATGCTTCGATAGAAACTAAAGCACTAACAGAGTTGGCAACCATTGCCGAGAAATATGGAGGTGGAAAATCTTCTGGGGCAGGTGGTGGTGATTGTGGAATTGCTTTTGTTAAGGGTGAGGACAAAGTGAAAAAATTAAAGAATGATTGGCAAACTGCAAACATTGTGCCGTTAGATATATCTATCTCTTTAAATGGTATTACAGTTAAAAGAGAATATAAATAATACTCTCAACCAACGTGAAGTACTTGAAGAGTCAGCTAAAGTTGTAATTGTTAACCTTAAAGGTAGATATGGAGTGACAAATGTAAACTAGGAGTGAAAAAATATATACTAGGCCTTTTGATAATAACGAAAAATCCTTTCCAAATTAAAGATGGTTATTTAACAATTCCTGAGAAGCCATGTCTAGGAATCGACATAGATTAGGATCAAGTTTTAAAAGCACATGAATTGTACACAATATGGATTCATTTCTCACGATGATTCAGTAGGTATGCAATACTATATTCTAGGATGGAAGTTTGATAAAAACGTCTTTGTCTTGTACGATAAACAAAAGGGTAGCTAATTAGTCACCTTTAAAGACTATTACTCATGTAAATTTAAAGGTGAGTAATTAGCATAGTAGGTTATCGGTTAGTTCTTTGGCTAGCTGATACTGCCGTGTCATCTCTACTTTTTAAAAATTATAAAAAGAAAAGGAACGATTAGAATGAAATTTGTGCTAGCGCCCGATTCATTTAAAGAGAGTATGAAGGCGAAACATGCCGCCCATGCAATGGAAAAAGGGATAAAGACTGTTTTCCCGGAAGCAGAATGTGTGATTGTTCCAATGGCCGATGGTGGAGAAGGAACGGTAGAATCCCTTGTTAGTGCAACAAATGGTCGCATCGTGCTTGTAGATGTCATTGGTCCTTTAGGGGACAAGGTTACGGCACAATATGGACTTGTTGGTGACGGGAAAACAGCAGTAATAGAAATGGCAAGTGCTAGTGGTTTAGAGTTAATTAGCCTAGAGGAACGCAACCCATTACGAAGCACTACTTACGGAACAGGTCAATTAATGAAGGATGCTTTAGAAAAGGGTGTAAGTAAATTTTTGATTGGAATTGGAGGAAGTGCAACCAATGACGGTGGAGTGGGCATGCTCCAAGCACTCGGCGTTTCCTTTAAAGACCAAAGTGGGGAAGAGCTACCATTCGGTGGAGGTGAGCTCCACCGACTACATTCCATTGATATGAGTGGGCTAGATGCCAGGTTAAAAACAGCGCAAATTGATGTAGCCTGTGATGTGACAAATCCATTAATAGGTGATAATGGTGCTTCCGCAATTTTTGGCCCACAAAAAGGTGCTACACCAGCAATGGTAAAGACCTTGGATGCAAGCTTGGCACACTATGCCCAAGTAATAAAAGGCCATTTAAGAAAAGATATTGCGGATATAGAAGGTGCAGGTGCTGCAGGCGGCCTTGGTGCAGGATTATTGGCTTTCTTGAATGCTAACTTAAGAAAAGGCATCGATCTTGTTATTGAATATACGCAACTAGAGGATATTGTGAAGGGTGCTGACTACGTTTTTACAGGTGAAGGAAGCATTGATCATCAAACGTTATTCGGTAAAACACCGTATGGAGTAGCAACCGTTGCAAAGAAACACTCGGTTCCTGTTATTGCTTTTGCAGGTAGGATTGGAGATGGTGTTGAATCGTTATATGATAATGGCTTTACCGCAATAGTAGGGATTGTAAAGGAATTATCTTCATTAGACGAAGCGTTAAAAAATGGGGAAGCCAACTTAACAGCTGCAACAGAAACGATCTGTCGCGTAATAAAAATGGAAAGATAGTGTTGCCCTTTTATCTGGATTTATTACGCTGTGATGGAATCTAAGGTAGTGCTGTATTATAATCGGATAGAATGGACACAACCGGGGAGTAAAAAAAGATGTTTCCTACAATAAAATGCAAATTCAAACTGTAAAGCGTAACAAGCTATTGAATCTTTAATATTATCATGGCCACTCCATAACTGGTACAAGGTTGCGGAGTTTTTTGTTGTCTTTGCTTATAGCTTTGAACAGTGAGGACGGAGGGATTAAGCTCCGTCCGCATTCATCACTTCCACCAGTCATCAAATACAGAGATTGGGTCGTGTCGCTTGTGTTCTGTTTTTTTGTACCAATTTTCTATTTTTAATGCACTTTCTTCTTTTATTTCTTTACCTTCTAAATAATCATCGATTTCATCATAGGTTACGCCTAAAGCAACTTCGTCTGGCAATTGCGGTCTATCTTCCTCTAGATCTGCTGTAGGCGTTTTTAGGTACAATCTTTCCGGACAGCCTAGTTCCTTCAATAACATTTTCCCTTGCCTTTTATTTAAACGGAAAATAGGAACGAGGTCTGCTGCACCATCACCGAATTTAGTGTAGAAACCAGTTACATTTTCAGCACTGTGATCTGTTCCCAACACAACACCATTATTCATAGCTGCTATACTGAATTGAACCTTCATCCTTTCGCGAGCTTTTTCATTTCCTTTTGCGAAGTCACTCAATGTTACACCAGCATCTACTAGGGATTGTCTGCTTGCGTCAACTGCAGTCTTGATATTTACTGTAAACACCTTTGATGGCTTAATGAATTCAAGTGCCATTCCACAATCTTTTTCATCTGCCTGTGTCCCGTAAGGTAACCGAACTGCGATGAAGGAGTATTTATCTTCCTCTAACTCACTATTAAGTTCATTTACTGCTGTTTGTGCAAGTTTACCTGTAAGGGTAGAGTCTTGGCCACCAGAAATTCCTAAAACTAAACTAGTTAGGAAGGAATGCTTTTTTAAGTAGTCCTTTAAAAAGTCGACACTTAATCGAATTTCTTCAGCTGGGTCAATCTCTTGTTTTACTTTTGTTGCGTTAATAATTTCACGTTGCGTCTCTCGCATATTTATTACCTCCTGAACTTTTCTTATTTGCTTTTTATACAAAAGCTCTTTTTTAAAAATGTTATACTCAGATGTCACAGTTGAGAGAAAATGCGTCATAGTGTAAATATTGACGTTCCTTTCCGTTCCGGGCAGTTGCTTTCCGTGGGTAACGCCTCAGCCAGGGAACTACTTGAATTGGCTTCTTTGCGTCCTTGCACCGAGGAAGCAAGCTGCGAAGCGTTACTAGTAGACGCAGGTGCATCACATGGGGTCTTCACCTGTTGCTTTTCCCACAGGAGTCAACTGCCCGTAACGAAAATCCACTACTAAAGAGAGTCAGATTTCGTTTTCTTAATTTCTAATACTCCATAAACAGAGAGCGGAGGAAATTCACGTAGACTCCTCGAAAATACAGCCCGATTTTCTTCGTGCGATGACTACGCTACGAAGCATTCCTTGTCCTGTGGGAAAGCGAAGACGTTGAGACCCCACAGGAAGCCAGCTTCGAAGTGTTACTAGAAGACGCAGGTGCACGCACTTTTGCGACCGAGGAGGCTCAAGCTCCGCCCGCGGAAAGCGTAGTGAATTTCCGTAGCGGCACCAAATAAGTTACTTCGCATTCTATAGATGTTGCGTCATATGCAACAAGGGAAACTTCTTAATCTAAATACATATGAGATATTATCTTGAGAACTTTTTTGACAGTTATTAAAGTTATCCTCTAATTTAAATACTTTATCTTAATAATTTAGCCCATTTCCTGATACAATCCATTTTCTTTAATATAGTAATAACAGCTATTAGGAAGCAAATGTTTTGGCTCGCCACCGTAAGCAAATTCGTCTCTGATGTAACTGGAGCTAATCTCCATGGCAATCCCTTTATCTACGAGGTGAAACGTATGCCCATTATCATTATTCCGTAAAATCGGAGATCGGCTAATGGTTTTCAACATATCAATTCCGTCTCTTGCCATCACAATGAATTTATTTTCATTGATCAGTTGTTCTGAGCTTCCCCATTTTCCTTCTCCGATATCAACTAATAAGTCGGCACCCATGATAAAATAAACGTCATCATTAGGGAATTTGTTTTTAAAAAATTTCATCGTTTCGTAGGTTGTTGCTTCCCATGCATTTTTGTTCATTTCATAATCGTCCGCAACAAAATCTTTTTCCTTTTCTTCCTCTAATGCCATCAGTAGCATGTTCCAACGATGTTCGTCCGTCGTTTTCAATTTCTTATCTTTTCTTTTGCTAGAGCAAGGGAGGAAAATAACCTTATCTAGTTTACATCTATTCGCAATTGTACTCGCTGTCCAAAGGTGAACATTTGTAATAGGGTCAAAGGATGAACCATATATTCCTATCTTCGCCATAATAGTCACTCCTTACTACTATTAAACAGGTTTTCCTATTTTTTTACGTACTTGCTCAATGTTACGCATCTTATTTTCCCAGCAATCGGGGCTCAAATCTACTGGATATTCTTCCGGGTTCATTGAGCGTTTATATTCGTCCCATAACAATGCCATGTTTTCTTTAGCGTATGCTTGAATCTCTCTAATTTCAGGTAGCGAATAAACTAATTTTCCGTTAACAAAAATTTCTTGATGAAGATCTTTAGCTTTAAAGTCCGTAACAAATTTACTAACAAAAGTATGGACTGGATGGAACATTTTTAATTTATCTTGTTCGTTCGGTTGTTCATTTTCTAAGGCAATATAGTCACCTTCAGATTTGCTATTTAATTGATTTATAATCCGGTATACTCTCTTCATGCCTGGTGTTGTGACTTTTTCAGGATTTCCAGAAATTTTAATGGTATCTGTCATGTTCCCATTATCATCTTCAATTGCGACTAGTTTATAGACGGCACCCAAAGCGGGTTGATCATAGGCGGTAATTAGTTTGGTTCCAATTCCCCACATATCAATTTTAGCACCCTGTTGTTTTAAATGAAGTATCGTATATTCATCTAAGTCATTAGAAGCTACAATTTTGGTATTTGGAAAACCAGCCTCATCGAGCATTTTTCTCGCTTCTTTAGACAAGTAGGCCAAATCACCGCTGTCTAGTCGAATCCCTTTAAAATTAATCTTATCTCCTAGTTCCTTCGCTACCTTGATGGCGGTAGGAACACCTGATTTTAAAGTGTCGTAGGTATCCACTAGAAACACGCAATCTTTATGTCTTTGTGCGTATTTGTGAAAGGCTGTGTATTCATCCTTATATGCTTGAATCATGGAGTGTGCATGTGTTCCGGAAACGGGAATATGAAATAATTTACCTGCACGTACATTACTAGTTGCTTCGAATCCACCGATAAAGGCAGCTCTTGTGCCCCATATCGCTGCATCCATCTCCTGGGCACGACGCGTTCCAAATTCCATTGCCGTTTCGTCGCCAACAACATGCTTTATTCTAGAAGCTTTTGTGGCAATGAGTGTTTGATAGTTCACAATGTTAAGTAGGGCAGTTTCAACTAATTGTGCTTCAGCAAGTGGTGCCTCAATTCGTAAGATCGGTTCGTTGGCAAAAACCATTTCCCCTTCGACCATCGAACGAACGGTTCCGGTAAATTTCATTCCTTCTAAATACGATAAAAAATCATCAGGATAACCTAATTCTTCTTTCAAATAGTCGATATCACTTTTGGTAAATTGGAAATCATTAAGGTAGTGGATGATTCTTTCTAGCCCTGCAAAAACACCGTACCCGTTTCCGAATGGTAAATGTCGAAAATATATTTCAAATACTGCATTTCGATTGTGCACGCCATCTTCCCAATAGGTCTCTGCCATGTTGATTTGGTATAAGTCTGTATGCAATGCTAAGCTGTCATCTTCATATGCTTTATTCATTGTTTTCCCTCCGATTGCTAGTAGAGAGGAGGTGAACCCTCTCCTGTTATTTTACTGTTGCTCCCATGGAACCCTTGAAGTGGCCAAGTGCCCATTCATGCCCAACTTGATTAAAGCTTGCTACTGCATCTTCACGAACGACTATGTTAAAGCCTTTGTTATAGGCGTCTACTGCAGTGTGAAGAACACATATATCGGTGCAAACGCCAACTAAGTGAAGCTCTTCTATTCCGCGTTCCCTTAGTTTGATTTCTAGATCAGTACCAGCAAAAGCACTATATCTAGTTTTACTCATATAATAAACATTTTCTTTGTCCTTATTATTTTCATAAACAGCCTTTAGTGAACCATAGAGCTCAATCCCTTTTGTATTTGATATATTGTGGGGTGGGTATAAAGTAGATTCTGGATGGTGGTGGTCGTTTTCATAGTGTGTATCTACCGCAAAGACAACGTAATCTCCTTTTTCCGTAAATTCCTCTGTAAGTGATACTATTTTAGATTCTATTTTTTGACCTGGTTCCCCACATGTTAAAGCACCATTTTCTGCAACAAAATCATTGGTATAATCAATGTTAATTAACGCTCTGTTCATCCTTATCACTCCTAATTATGTTCATAAAACTTAATAATTGGCATTATAGATCGAAACAAAAGGTTGATAATCATTAAATTGGTAAAGCTGTGCTTCCTTTTTGGAATACTTATTCGTCTTTTTCAACTCACCGTTTAGCGTAACCTTATCTATAAATGGAAGAGAGGGAGCTTTACGGTAAAATTGTGACTCTATTTTTAACCAAGGTTCATCTAAAACAGTTGATAACACACCTCTTAATTCAGATAGTACAAATTCTTTTGGTAAAAAGTCTTTGGCTATTGTTGTTAAGGCCATATCTTTTTTTATGTTCCATATCGCGTCGTTAATGATGTCTTCGTGATCAAATGCTAATTTCAATTTTTCTACTTCGTGTAGATCAAACAATTCCACTTTAGCTGCGTCATCGGCTGCTTTTCTCTTAGCTAATTTAGATTCCTGTACAATCGCATAATGGGCATTAGAGATGATCCATCCTCGTTTGTCCCTACCAGGTTTATCATAAGTGCCGAAATGTTTGATTTTCAAACCTTCTACTCCTGTTTCCTCCTGCAATTCTCTTACGGCAGCCTCGTATGCTGTTTCATTTTCATTTATAAAGCCACCTGGCAGCGCCCATTTACCGCCCTCTATGTTTAGTTCGCCTTCTGCATTTGTTTGTGCTCTTTGGATCAACATTAATTTTAGTATTTTATTAGGAGGTTTATAGGGTGCCATATCTTCTGAAATAATTGTGAAAATAGCAATGTCACTAGTGTATCCATCTGGTGTTCTGTACTTTTTGGAGTCATAGTTTTGTAGTGCTTCTTCTTCTGTATTGTACTTACCCATGCAAATCCTCCTCAATTGGCTGGTTTTCTATATTCTAACCATAATTAATGGGCTGTAATGTCTGTATTTTAATTAACAAATTGTTAATTATTAATTGTATGTTATACCATTCTTTTCCTCAATTCAAGTACTTTTACACTTATTAGGCTCTCATCGTACAATTTGGTGCTAAGGGACTATAAGTATCTTTTTCACTCTTAATGGTTCTGCAAATTTTTTATAGAATAGTAAGCGCAAGTTAGACAGGGGTGCTTCGCTAGAATGTATTTGAACTAAAGCGATTTGAACTAGACGGGGTGTGTGCGCAAGTCGAAGAGGGAATGCGTCGGACCAATCGCTAAATCCGTCAAACTATAGTAGGAATGCGTCAATCCAGTGGGAAATGCGTCAGACTAAATAAAAAGTGCGTCACTTAATATAAGAAATGCGTCATTCTCGTAACATCGTCTATTCTCAATTAGATAGATTAATTACTTTTATTTTGTAATCGCATTCACTAAGGTAATGTGTACAAACTTTTGATTTAAGTAGTATGAATACTAAAAAATAGTGAAAAATATTAGCACCTTTCTTGACAAAGAATGATCAGTAGTTAACAATATGAATTATAATAATTACATTTAATACAAATGTTAATTTGTAAAACATATCTACATTAGGAGGAAGATTAATTATGTCTTTAATCGGAAGCGAAGTAAAACCATTCAGTGCAACAGCTTATAAAAATGGTGAATTTATCGATGTAACAGAGGAAAGTTTCAAAGGGCAATGGAGTGTAGTTTGCTTTTACCCAGCAGATTTTTCATTCGTATGTCCTACGGAGCTAGAAGATCTTCAAAATGAATATGCAAGCTTGAAAGAGCTTGGTGTAGAAGTGTTCTCTGTTTCTACTGACACACACTTTGTACATAAGGGATGGCATGATAGCTCTGAGAAAATTGGTAAGATCACGTACGCAATGATTGGTGATCCATCTCAAACGATTTCTCGTAACTTTGAAGTGTTAAACGAAGAAGCAGGTCTTGCTGATCGTGGTACTTTCATCATCGATCCAGACGGTGTGATCCAAACAGTTGAAATTAATGCAGATGGTATTGGCCGTGATGCTAGTATCCTTGTTGATAAAATTAAAGCAGCACAATATGTACGTAAAAATCCAGGTGAAGTATGCCCAGCTAAATGGAAAGAGGGTTCTGAAACACTTACACCAAGCCTAGACCTAGTAGGTAAAATCTAAGGAGAGCGATATAAATGCTTGAAGCAGGTATAAAAGCGCAATTAGACCAATACCTTCAATTACTTGAAAGTGAGATCCAACTTAAGGTGAGTGTTGGATCTGATGATGTGTCAAAGGAAATGTTGGAACTTGTAGATGAGATAGCTGCCATGTCACCTAAGATCACGATTGAGAAAACTACGTTAGATAGAACACCTAGCTTTAGTGTTAATCGTGTAGGAGAAGATACAGGTGTTACATTTGCAGGTATTCCGTTAGGGCACGAATTCACTTCATTAGTATTAGCTTTACTGCAGGTTAGTGGACGAGCTCCAAAAGTGGATCAAAGTGTTATTGACCAAGTGAAAAAAGTCTCTGGTGAGTATCATTTTGAAACTTTCGTTAGCTTAAGTTGTCACAACTGCCCTGATGTTGTACAAGCGTTAAATATGATGAGTGTTTTAAATCCTGGCATTACCCATACCATGATTGATGGTGCGACAAATAAAGAAGAGGTAGAACGTAAAAATATCATGGCGGTTCCTACTGTCCACTTAAATGGGGAGGAATTTGGTAGTGGTCGCATGACAATTACCGATATACTTTCTAAATTAGGTACAGGACCAGATGCATCGGAGTTATCCAGCAAAGAGCCATACGATGTACTCGTTGTTGGTGGAGGACCATCTGGTGCAAGTGCTGCAATTTATGCAGCGCGTAAAGGGATTCGTACAGGTATCGTAACAGATCGATTTGGTGGTCAAGTATTAGATACGATGAGCATTGAGAACTTTATCAGTGTGAAGCAAACGGAAGGCCCTAAGCTTGTAGCGAGCCTAGAAGAGCATGTGAAAGATTATAATGTCGATATTATCAATTCTCAACGTGCTAGTCGTATTGAAAAGAAAGATCTTTTCGAAATAGAGCTTGAAAATGGTGCTATTCTCAAAAGTAGAAGTGTTATTATTTCTACAGGTGCTCGCTGGCGTAATATCGGTGTACCAGGAGAACAAGAGTTCAAAAACAAAGGTGTAGCATATTGTGCCCATTGTGATGGACCATTGTTTGAAGGGAAAGATGTTGCAGTTATTGGTGGCGGTAACTCTGGTATCGAAGCGGCTATTGACCTTGCCGGTATTGTGAACCATGTAACGGTTCTGGAATTTGCACCAGAGCTAAAAGCTGATAATGTCCTTCAGGATAACCTGTTTAACTTACCGAACGTAACGGTTATCAAAAATGCGCAAACTAGTGAAATTACTGGTGATCAAAATGTAAATGGAATTAGCTATGTGGATCGTGAAACACAAGATGAAAAACATGTTGACCTTCAAGGTGTCTTTGTTCAAATCGGGCTAATCCCAAATACAGATTGGTTAGACGATACAGTGGAGAAAAACCGTATCGGTGAAATCGTTGTGGATAAGCATGGTGCTACTAGTGTGCCAGGATTATTTGCAGCAGGTGATTGCACAGACACTGCTTATAATCAAATTATTATCTCAATGGGTTCAGGTGCAACTGCAGCATTAGGTGCATTCGATTATCTGATCCGTAATCCAAAAGCGACTAGTAAAGAGACAGTTTCACAGAAATAAGTCCTTTTAGATGTAACGTAAGGGATATATATTTTTATAAAAATAGAATCGCACAAATGTTGTTGTTAACAATGTTTGTGTGATTTTTTTATTTTTTGAAAAGGTGGAAATGAAATTGTTGGTGTTTTTCTGATTTATTAAGAAAGTATGCAGTTAGCCAAAATCACATAAACTACCTTCACTCTATTTACGAGAACATTGGATAAAAGGAGCTTCAATAATGAGGGAAATTAGATGGGAAACAGGAATTATAATATTGACTTCTATGCTTGTTTTATCCGCATGTGCCACTAATAATAAGGAAGAAATGGACCATTCTCATATGGTTATGCAAGGTTCTGGAGAGGTGCCAGAAAATTTAAAGGTAGCTGAAAACCCAACTTATCCTGTTGGCACTAAAGCAATTAGCCAGGCAGATCACATGGGAGAGATGATGGAGGGTGTTGAAGTCGAAATCGTTGGCGCCTATGAAACAACGGCATATGTCACTTCCTATACCCCTTCAGACGATCACTTAAGGGTGGAAAGTCATAAGTGGATTATTCACGAAGAATTGATCGACGTGGGAGAGGATACTCTACAACCAGGTGCGGAAGTTAAAACCTCTGCGAATCATATGATGGGGATGGAAGGCACGATACAAGAGATAGTTTCTTCGGAAGAAACAACGGTTTATATGATTAACTTTAAAACAGAGGATGGACAGAAAGTTGTTAATCACAAGTGGGTTACGGAAGACGAGTTAAAACCTGTGGAGTAAAAGGGTCTTTAGCAAGATCAGGGACAAGGTACCTGTCCCTGTGTCCCAGGTTGCACACAGTTTTGGTGAAAAATAAAGTCTTATATTCCTTTGGGTTTTCTTGTAAAGTAAAATAATTAGATTATAAGATAATGTAGGGGTGTATGATGTCAAAAGTAACCAAGATTGAAAAACCGAAAGTACCAGCAGAATTAAAAAGTGTTAACTTTCAAGATGTTTTTTATGAAGAAGAGCCTGAATTAATAAGTAGTTCAATCGTTAATACGGAAGTTGAAGATGAGTCTGTGGACAATCTTATTTTATCGACTGTTATTTTTAAAAATGTTACCTTTCTTAATAGTACATTTATCAATGTAGACATGACAGATGTTATTTTTGAAAACTGTAATCTATCCAATGTAAGTTTGGTTGGTGGTAATTTACATAGAGTGGAGTTTAAAGGTAGTAAACTCTTAGGGTTAGATTTATCAAATGCGAACCTAGGGAATGTTTTATTTGAAGGCTGTGATCTTAGTTTAAGTAACTTTGCAGAATCTCGCTTAAAACAAGTGAATTTTGTGGAGTCATCATTGAAAAGTGCTAACTTCTTTCAAACTAAATGGAATAAAATCAGCCTTCATCAGTGTGATCTGAATGATGTTGATTTTAGATATACTGAACTTAAGGGCATTGATATAAGTACTTGTACCTTTGAAGAAATAAATGTTTCGCATGATAGTTTAGTTGGCTGTAAGGTATCTACTAATCAAGCTATCGGTTTTTCTAAATTACTTGGACTGATTATTAAGGAATAGCTTATAAGAAAAAAGGAGTCAGGTATGATCAAATGATTGTACCTGACTCCTTTTTATAAAAATAGTTTTTTAGTGTCCTGCTTATACTCCTGGGAACCATCCTGGTGTATTAGAGATAATATTCCAAAGTGGATCAGGTACTACTAGTTGTTCTTGGTTATCCTTGTTAAGCTTTGTAACAATTTCGTCTTCCTTACCTTCAGCTAACTTCTGAACCCAGTCTGGATCGATAATAATTTCTCTACCAATAGCTAAAAGTGGAATTCCTGTATCTGCTGCAAGACGTGCATCCTGTGCGCTGTAGATGGAACCTACACCAATAAGGGGAACGCGATTATTAATTGTTTCTAATAAATAATCAATACGGGATTTAGTTAAATCTTCTACGCCTCTTCTTGGCTTAGAAAAGAATTCCTGAAGGGAAACATGTAGATAATCTAAGCCTTGGTCAGCTAGCTTGTCTACTAGAGTAAGGGTATCATCCATTGTGATCCCAGGTGTTTCTGGTTCTTCAGGAGAAAAGCGGTACCCTACAATAAAGGGAGAAGTGGCATGCTTTTCGACAACACTTTTAACCTTTTCTACAACTGCTAAAGGAAACGTCATTCGTTCCTGTAGGCTTCCTCCAAATCGGTCTTCTCTTCTATTAGAATGAGGGGAGAAGAACTGTTGGATTATGTATCCATTAGCGCCATGAATCTCTACTCCATCAAAGCCTGCTTCTATTGCACGGCGAGTAGTTTCGCCAAAGGCTTCGATTAAGTCCTCTACCTCTGATTCGGAAAGGGCACGTGGTGTTGGGTTGCCTTCTCCTTCAGCAGGAATGTCACTTGCACTGACTACATCGCCATCTACTAAATCTGGTGGACACATTCTGCCACCATGGAAAATTTGGAGTACAGCTTTAGCACCTTTTTCTTTAATGCCATTCGCTAATTGCTTTAAACTCGGGATAAACTCATCGCTGTAAGCAGCGAATTCGCCTGGGAACCCTTGTCCATTTGGTGTTACATTTGTACATGCCGTAATTACCATGCTTACCCCAGCAGAACGACGAGCATAATATTTTACTTCACTATCTGTCACAGTGCCATCCTGATTAGATGAGAAGTTAGTCATTGGTGCCATAATCATCCTATTTTTAAGTTCCACCCCATTTGGTAGTGTATAGGAAGATAATAGCTGTTCATTATCTTTATTCATAAGTTTCTCTCCTTCCATAAATTACAAAGCTAATGTTAATCAAAATAAATTGATTTGTAAAATTATATGCATGTTTACTTTACCCAGATATTTTTGGGTAATGCTTATTTAGCTTCAGAATGGTTGTGTTTCTTTTATTAGGCTTTTTTCTTTACTAATGTTGCTTAGTCGTAATGTTTATAGACTCTGCAGTAATAACTACTTCTTTGGATAGGTGTCCAGTAGATTTAGTGATATTAAGTTAACCTAGGAAGCGTCTATATGATAATGTTAGTTATTCCGAAACTAAACCTCATGTATTACGTATATAAAGATACTAAGATCACGTGGAGGGATATGGATGGATAAGAAAGCATTAAAACAGAGGGCATTATCGTTAGTAGATATACCAAATCATCTTAAACTAGAGTTAGAGGATTATACTGTAGAAGATAATGGTGAAGGAGAGGCTATGTTTGCTTGGGCAAATGATGAGCAAGAGGAGAGCATTTCTATCTCATTGGATTTAGATGGGAAATTAACGGATCTTTCAATTGATCTTAATAAGGATGTAAGTGAAGGTCCGGCTTTATCCATTTTAGAAAGAAGACAGTGTGCAGAAACGTTTTTGAATGAACATTATCCTGAAGCTTTAACTGTCTTATCATTCTATAGTTCAAGTAGTTTATCCCATGTAGAGCGGTTTTATTACGAGCAGCTAGTCATGGATTTACCGTTACCTCAAGCAGGTTGTTTTATTGATGTTGATTCAGAAGGTAATATAGTTCGTTTTGCTTACAATGGGATAAAGCCTACACCTGAAATACCAACTAGATTAATAGAGAAGGAAACGCTAAAGAAAGATGTAGAGGAAAAGATATCCTTGCAACCTATGATTGTAGAGCTATACACTGATTTACATCGTGTTAAACAAGATGGACTCCGCCTTGTGTATGATATAGAACCCTTTATGGAATATAAAGCAGATGTTACGGATCCAACTATTTCGATTATCCATGATCAAGAAGAGACCGAAACATACGTGGATCTACCCGTTCAGGCTGCGCGAGAACAGGGTGACATTACACTAGAAAGCCTTATCGGTATTACAGATTCGATGGAGGTTATTCGTGAATCTGATGTAGGAGATGAGACTGGAATTGTCTGGCGGGAAAAAGGCTGGGAAATGGAAGAGACTGATCTATCTGTTGTCGACTTCTTTAAAAGAAGGAATGATGATACAGTAAAAGCATTCATTTCGAAACAGACTGGAAAAGTACGCAGCTTTATCTGGTTTAAGGAACAGCAGGGTACGCTAAACCTTAGTCATGAAGAATGCTATGGGAGAGCCATTGATTTCTTGCAGACAGCAATTCCGGAATATCTACCATATATGAAGCTAATTGTAGAGAACGAAAGGGAAGATGACGAGGAAGAATTGTTAAAGAACTCCTATGTATTTACTATACAAAACGGTAATGGTGTCAAGGTTCAGTTCGGGTTTGTAATGGTTACTGTAAATCGGACAACAGGTAAAGTGGAGCTTTATAGTGGTCCTAAATTCGATCTAGAGGAATTAAAGAAAATTCCTTCTAAACCAGCTATTTCTGAACAAGAAGCAATCCGAATATTCTTGGAGCGTTTAGACTTTAAACTAGAATGGGAAAAGGATTATGAAAGTGATGACGAGGTTTATAACTTGGTATATAAACCTTACGATCGAAAGACTGGCGAATCGATACGTTATATCGATGTGGTGACAGGTGATATCATATAGGTGCCTGTCACCACCCGATTTTTGTCGAAGAGTCACTTTATTTAAGTTTGGTGCTTTTTAAATTTGCTAAGGATTCATTAAATTATGTAAACTAATTCTGAACCTATTATTATTGCTTTTCCGGGAAGGAGAGTCCTAGCTTGGATCTACATAAAAAGATTACGAAACTTTCAAAGCAAGACTTGGTGGAATTAGTTATGTATTTAATCGAGAGCGATGAAGAAGTTGAAAAGAAAGTGGAATATAAAATAGTTGCCTCTGATGATGAAGTGAAGGCTAGTAAACAATTAATTCGAAAATATATAAATGAGAATAAGAGACGAGGATTTATCTCATGGCGTAATGTTCATGCTGCACTTCAAGGGGCAGAAATGGTACTGGATAAAGGCAGAGATAAACTCATTACAGGCGAAGAAGAGATAACGGTCCGATTGGGGATCACAACACTTTCTGTCGTTATAGATATGCTTCAATATACTGATGATTCAGGTGGAGAAATTGCATACATGGTCAATCAATGCATTAGTCTGCTTGAAGATGCATCTTCTCTTGTGCTTGTTTCTTCTGATTATTATGCCCAAGACACCATCTTTCAGCTCCTATTAAAGGAAGCAATGCATAAGCGTTATGATGGATGGAGTGATACACGTTTTCAATTGTTAGATGTTTGTACCATTTATTCGGTACGTGAATCAGCAAGAAAGAAACTAGAAGCGACATTAGAAAAGCTCCTATCACAAATAAACAAAACATCTTCCTGGTCAGCAGGTTATGAGCAAGAGGAAATCAAACGAATCCAGTTAAAAATTATGGAACGTAATGGTGAATTTGAAAAGGTTGGTCAATTTGTTCATGATAATTTGCAGTATAGTGAGTTTAGGGAACTAGCAATTGAGAAGGAATTAGAAAATAAAAACTATCAGGCTGCCTTGCAACTTTGTGAGGAAGGGGAAGAAAATAATGAAAAATACCCTGGTCTTGTCAAACAGTGGAAGCAATACCGATTACAGGTTTACGAAGGTTTAGAGGACATAGAAAAACAAAAGGAGATTCTCTTAGAGTTTGTTTTTGCGAATGAATACGAATCTTATAATAAACTGAAGGAACTCTATACACCTGTGGAGTGGAAAGATGCAGTGGAGAACATATTCAATACCTTTGAAACCGCAGATACTGGATATTTACCAAACATTTATGTGTATATAGCGAAAACGGAGGATCGTAGTGATAAAATCCTATTCTACTGTGAAGAATCACCAATCTCTATTTTAGAGCTTTATCCATACTTGTTAGGTGATTATCGTGATAAAGCGGAAAAATTATTTACTACTTATTTAAAAAAGGAAGCAGAAGAGGCTACTGATCGCAAAATGTATCGTAGTGTTTGCAGAAAATTAGAAGCATATAAGAATGCTTTTGGGGAAGACAAATTCCAAACTATTGTAGCAGAACTGAAGAAAACATACGAGCGAAAACCAGCATTTATTAATGAGCTTGATAAAATAGAAAGGTCAGTTCTTCTTACGTAAAGTTACGTGCATTTGGTTTTATACGAAGACTTATTTACTAATATCTTTTAGAGATATCTAGCTTTCGTTATCATGCTAGGTATCTTTTTATTTGTAAGAAATTTGGTTTCAATATTTATATATTTAAGATATAAAACATATATAGTTCCTAAATAGTACTATAAAGAGTTACAAAAAGTTATTTCGCTACTAGTAAAAATGAACTATAATAAAATATAATGTTAGTGTTTATTAATGTCTAAAAAATGTTAGGTGAAATTTTTGAATATATTATTTTTCAGCATCTTGTACCTCATTCCGGCTAGTATTTTTATTTTCATGGCGGGTATGGTTTATAGCTATAACCGCCACAGTGCTCCTCACATTACCTGTAGTTTACTATTTCTATTTACATCAAGTTGGTTTTTCGGTGTGTTCACAGCCAGCATTGTTTCTCCCACCTATCTCGATGAGATTTCTAATTATTGGATTAATGGATCGATCGCCATCGGTGGGTTATTATCCCTACATCTCTGGTTAATGAATGCGAACATGTATAACAGTAAAAAGGGCAGATATTTAAAGCTTTTATTTGTCCCAGGAATCGTTATGTTAGCAATGATTCCATTTGATTCGTGGATGCTAGAAAACTATGATGAACAAACCTCATTGTATACTCCTGGACCAGGTCTCTATTTACTATGGATAATTGATTTTGCTTACCTTGTTATTAATCTGATCTTATCGGTAATAGAAATGAAAAAGGGGAATAAGGCAGCGAAGTTATGGTTCAAAGGAATAATGTTATTTTTTGTTTGGACTGTTGTTTTGTTAGCGTCTGGTTTGATTCTTCAAAATACATCGTTTAGTTTCGTAGTTTACTTTATCCCGCATGGAACTTTATTCTGGGCATTTTCTATCTTTCTTAGTATGTCAAAATACGATTATTTATCCTCGTATGAAAAACGTTATAATATCTTATTTGAACGATCTCCTTTAGGGATACTTATCATGGATAAAGAGGCAACAGTTATTGAGGCGAGTCCACAAATAGCCAGGTACCTAGGAGTGGAAAGACAGGAACTGTTTCAGTCATCGCTACTTTCATTTTTACGTGGAATTAATCAGACTCATTTTATTAAGGAACATCATCATTTATTTGATAATTTAATAAAACTAGAAGACCTAGAAGTATCATTTGAAAATAGATTAGGTGTAAAAATAACCTTATTAATAGATTCTGATTTTATTTTTGTGGATGGAAAAACGCTTCAATTCGTCATGATAAAAGATATTACGGAAGCCAAAATGAAAGAAGAGAAGGTGCAATATCTTGCCTATCATGATGTTTTAACAGATTTATTTAATCGAGCTGCATTTGAAAAACAAGTTCATTCCTTATTAGAAAAGCAAGATAAGTTTGATTTTGTTCTATTAGATTTGAATAAATTAAAGCAAATAAATGATACATACGGACACCAGGCTGGAGATCAAGCTATTCAACATTTTGCGAATATATTGAAAGAGGTAACGGTGGATTATCATCATGCTGCTCGATTAGGTGGCGATGAATTTGTTTTATTACTAGGTGAAAATCAAACAGAGCCTATTATAGAAAAAATAAAAGATAAATTAGAAATCCCTTTAAAGTTATCTAACCAAATACAAATACGAATAGCTGCTAGTATAGGTGTTAGTCGCTATCCTTGCGATGGGGAAACAATGGATCAATTATATAGTATAGCGGATAAGCGGATGTATCTAGACAAGGAAGGTATTATTAGAATTACGGATAACTAAAGGTTAGAATAAATTTGGGTTCTTGCGTAATGATTGGAATATGTCGTCAATCGTTGCGCTTTTTATTAAAAACGAAAGAAGATAACTGCTCTAATGGTACTGGCTAAATTGTATTAGCTAGTACCTTTTTACTTTTATAAGGTAGTTAATATACATTTACTCTGATCCTGATTTGTAGGAGAGTCCATTGTAAGTAAATACAATTATTAAGCGCCAAAGTAACGATAAGCTATTAATCTCATAAACGATAATCGGGACTTGACTCTCAAGAAACTTTTCCGAAATAAAGATCAATAAATGTTATACTATAAAATAGAATTGTACTAAATATGTAACATTATTTACAAAAGTAGTAGTCTTATCACCAATATTTAATTGTTGAAAATACTTTAGTAGCGTCCGAGACAATCATCTGATTGTACACCGAGTAAGGGGGAGTGTCAGTTGAAAAAGTTGTGGAAAGTGTTAATTGTGGATGATGAGATGCTTATAAGACAAGGAATTATTAACTATATTAAATGGGAAGAAGAAGGCTTCCAAATTGTTGGAGAGGCCTCGAACGGCCAGGAGGCTTTAAAGCTGATGGACAAGTCACAGCCTCATATTATCCTTACTGATATTGTCATGCCCGTCATGGATGGGATGGAACTGGTCAAAGAAGTAAAAAAACGCTACCCTCAAATGGAGATTATTGTGTTAAGTAGTTTTGAAGATTTTGATTATGTTCGCTCGGCTTTTCATAACGGGGTGTCAGACTATATTTTAAAGCCGAAAATAAATGGACCTGAGCTTTTGACAGTATTAAGCAAAATTGTGGAGCGTCTTCCGGAGGATGTTGAGTCTAATGATCAAGAAGAGGACCGATCTGTTGAACCGCTTATCAAAAAGCTGCTACTAGGCTACGATGTACAGCTAGATGAAGGTTGGATTACAAGTAAATTTGCACACCATACCTTTAGTATATTTAAAGTGACTGGAGAACCATTGGGTGAAAATCAAGCAGAAATTATATCATATTTAACCCGAATTGTAAGCGGTATCACTATTTATTTAATTAAAGAAGAGGAAAAAGAGACGATCTTTCTCTTAAACTTTGATAATACTCAATTTCAACAGGTTAAGGATGCTGTCCATGATCTTCTTAAGAGAAATGAGAGAACTAAAGGGATATTAAGCATATCTTTTCAATCGCTTCACGCATTACAAAGTATATACAACAACAACCTTATGATGTTAGAAAACTATCAATTTTATTTAGACGATCAAGTGCTTATTTATGATGAGATCCCAAAGGTTGGTCAGTCGAACCCCAAGTTTGATTTAGACTATTTTATCGAGTTATTTAAAAGGGAGCAATTTTCCGCAGCATGTGAATATTTATCTAGACACGTTACTACCTTGACGAAACAATATACGACTGATCGCGTTGAATTTAAGTCCTTTTTAGGTAATGTAATGTTCAATGTGATTGTTTTGATGGGTAATATGAAATACGATACTGATCAATTAGAGAAAGATAAATATAAGTATTTTTCTGCCATTAACGAAGCAGAGCATAGCAGCGAGGCGATTGCTACTTTACAGGACTTTATCGCACAAGTTAGTCAAATCCTATCCATTTCGAATGAGGGGAAGGACGACTTAAAAATGCATCGGTTGTTGCACTATATTGAGCAGCATTGTACCGAACAGCTTAGTTTAAAGGAATTAGCTAACCATTTTCACTTTAACCCTTCTTATTTATCCAACTACTTTAGTACCCATCATCACGAAGGATTTAGCGAGTATCTTAATAAAGTTCGAATTAATAAGGCAGCAGATTATTTAAAGAACAGTGAGATTTCCATTTCCGATATAAGTGCGATGGTTGGATACTCCGACCATAGTTATTTCTGTAAAGTTTTTAAGAAAGTAAAAGGCATGTCCCCGAGTGGCTTTCGGAAAGGGATGTAGGTATGTGGTATGAGTAGATTCATTCAAACAATCAAGAACAATAATTTATTCGTCAAGATCTTCGTTGTTACGGTAGTTAGTATTGTCTCTGTATCGATATTGATTACCTACAGTTCGATTAGTATGTCTGGGGCTCTTTTTGTTAAAACGTTTGGGATTACAAATACGAAAGTTCTCAACCAGATTACGACCAAATTTGAATCGTATAGCTATGCTGTCGTGAGTGCAGCTATTAAGGTGCAGAATAACGGAACAATTAAAAGAGTGCTAACAGAGCCAGAGGGAAATTCGCTTGCAATGGGAAGATCTGCCCATGATATTTTGGAGCAAATGGATCCGATTTATCCGATTTTAGAACCATATGAAGCAAATATGATTGTACTTGGAAAAAATAATCCAAATCCGTTTAATATGAATTATTCCTTTTGGTCTGTTTCAGAAAAACAATTAAGGGAACATCAAGCACACAAAAGCGCGTTGGAGCAACCTGATAAGATACTTTATCAATATGATCCAGGTACTGCTACCTACCCACCAATGATCGTGACATCAAAAGCCCTAACAGAGAGATCGACTGGGAACGTTTACGGCACTTTGTTTATTTCTATTAAAGAGAGTGAACTACAAAGTTTTTACGACGGCTATACGAGCGATGCCAATAGTATTCTACTGTTAGATGCAGCAGGTACAATTATTTCTAGTAATTTAAAAAATAAGGTTGGAGAAAAATCAACGCAATTACTAGACTACTCCAAAAAGAACGATGATCCAACCTCTACTTCTACCTATCAAAATGTTGAAGTATTCGGGGAAAAATATATGTTGTTATCTAAGTATCTTCCTACATATGACATGTATTTAGTTAATTTAATTGATACAAATTCGTTAATAGAAAACTTAGTTAATCCGAAACAAATTGTATTGATTAGTATTGGGATCGTGATCTTAGCAGTTCTTGTTGTGTTTATTTTTACAAGGCGAATGACTAAGTCGTTGAGTAAGCTTGTTCAACAGATATCCAATATGGCTAAATATAATTTTAGTAAGAAGGTTAGCGTTAGTCATGGATACGAAGCGAAAAAGATTGCGAGTGCATTTAACTATATGCTTAATGAACTGCATGATTATGTCAGTATATTAATCGAAACGCAGAAGAAGCAAAGCAAAGTAGAGTTAGAAGTCTTACAGCATCAGATTAATCCGCATTTTTTATATAATACCCTAACTTCTGTTAAGTTTATGGTTCAGCAAGGCCAAGAAGGAAAAGCTACTGAAACGATCGATTCGTTAATTTCATTATTACAAAGTTCTTTAACGAACATTAATGAAATGATTCCGGTGAAACAGGAAGTAGTTAACTTAGAAAATTATGTCAAGATCAACCATGGAAGGTATGGCAAACAAATTCAAGTAAATTATTTTGTATCTCCAGATTGTCGGGATTATCTACTGCCAAAGCTTGTTCTTCAGCCGTTTATAGAAAATGCATTCTTTCATGCTTTTTCCAAAAAGAAGGAGGGCTACATTCAGGTGCTTATTGCTCGGAAGGAAGATCGACTTGTATGTGAGGTAATCGATAACGGTGATGGGATGGATACGAAAGGGAATAGTGCCAAGAACCTACCATTAAACTTTAAAAGTAAACGTCAGCTATTTAGTGGGATCGGGGTGCGCAATGTACATGAGCGGATTCAACTATTGTTTGGAAAAGACTACGGGGTGAAGATTTCAAGTGAGTTAGATAAAGGAACAACTGTTGTTATTGAATTGCCATTAGTAAATAGTGAAAGCGCTTCAAAATATATTACCAATTTCTAAAAATAATACTATTATTCAGAAATTCACATACATTACTTGACCAAATACCTAAAAAAAATCAAAGTAAACACTAAAGATCGTGCTAACGGTCTTTTTTTTACAGTGATATACTACAAAGTGTAAGTTAGTAAACGCTTACATTAAATAAAAATATAGGGGGTTTTGTTAATGAAGAAGAAGTTATTATTTTTATTTACTGCAATGTTTATTTTGATCCTTGCAGCATGTTCCTCATCTGACGATTCGAGTGGGGATACTGATGGAGGGGAAGATACTGGTAAAGAAGCTGCAAGTACTGACAAAATTACAGTTTGGGCATGGGATCCAAACTTCAATATTGCAGCGCTTGATCTAGCAAAAGAGGCTTACACTGGGGATGTGGAAGTCGAAGTCATTGAAAATGCACAAGATGATATTATTCAAAAATTGAATACAGGTCTTAGTTCTGGGACAACAAAAGGAATGCCAAATATTGTGTTAATTGAAGATTATCGCGCACAAAGTTTTTTACAAGCATACCCAGATTCATTTGTCCCGATTTCAGACTACTTTAATCCAGATGATTTTGCCGATTATAAAGTCGCAACAACTAGTTTAGATGGTGAACAGTACGGTTTACCTTTTGATTCAGGTGTAGCTGGTTTATATGTGCGTACTGACTATTTAGAAGAAGCAGGTTATACGGTGGAAGATGTAACGAATATTACGTGGAAAGAATACATCGAAGTTGCAAAAGCAGTGAAAAAAGCAACAGGGAAAAGTATGTTAACCCTAGATCCAAACGATTTAGCTCAGCTTCGTATGATGATTCAAACGGCTGGTTCTTGGTATTTAGATGAAGATGGTTCAACACCTCACTTAGCTAATAATGAGGCGTTGAAAGAAGCTTTTGAGATTTATAAAGAATTAATGGAATCAGATACAGTAAAAGTTGTATCGGATTGGAGTCAATTTGTTGGGGCATTCAACTCAGGTGAAGTTGCTTCTGTACCAACAGGTAACTGGATAACACCTAGTGTGAAAGCTTCAGCAGACCAATCTGGAAAATGGGCAGTTGTTCCACCACCAAAATTATCAATTGATGGAGCTGTTAATGCATCTAACTTAGGTGGTAGCTCATGGTACGTATTAAATGTAGATGGAAAAGAAGCTGCGGCTGAATTCCTTGCTGATACGTTTGGTTCTAACACAGAATTCTATCAAAATCTTGTTACAGAAATTGGTGCGATTGGTACTTATAAGCCTGCAGCGGAAGGCGACGCGTACAATGCTGCAGATGAGTTCTTCGGTGGCCAAAAGATCATTTCAGATTTTTCTGAGTGGACGAAAGAGATTCCAGGAGTTAACTATGGGATGCACACCTATGCAATCGAAGATATTCTTATAGCTGAAATGCAGAATTATTTGAATGGCAAAGACTTAGACCAAGTCTTAAAAGATGCCCAAACACAAGCAGAAGCGCAAGTGAAATAATTGCTAGTACCAAATAATAGTTCCGAGGGTATCTCACCCGCTTTTAACAGGTGATACCCTCGGCATTTTTCTATAAAGGGGTGTAGAGCATCATGCAACTTTCTAAATCAAGTGGTACGCCATTGAAGAAAAGTAGCTTCCGGTTTTTTTGGAGGAAAAATGGTGTGGGCTGGTTATTTACGATTATCGCCATTTTAGCCATTTGTTTATTTTACTTTTATCCAATGATCCAGGCCTTTATTTTGTCTTTTCAATCAGGGGCAGGTGCAAACCTTACCTATACCGGGTTCGACAATTATGCTCGACTATTTAATGATCCGAGCTTTATCGCTGCGATTACGAATACGTTTACGTTTTTAATTGTACAGGTGCCAATTATGATCGTCCTTGCTATGGTCTTTTCTGTTTTGTTAAATGATGCAACGCTTAAGTTCAAAGGATTCTTCCGAACGGCGATATTCTTACCCTGTGTAACGTCATTGGTTGCTTACTCTGTTATTTTTAAATATTTGTTTGCGACAGATGGAATGGTCAATAAGTTTTTAATGAACCTACATCTTTTACAAGAGCCGATTCAGTGGCTAACAGATCCGTTTTGGGCAAAGGTGACGATTATCATGGCGATTACGTGGAGATGGACTGGTTATAATATGATCTTTTATTTATCAGCATTGCAAAATATTGATCGATCTATTTATGAATCAGCAAAAATGGATGGAGCATCGTCGATTCAGCAGTTCTTTAAAATTACTGTTCCACTATTAAAACCAATTATTTTATTTACATCGATTACCTCGACGATAGGTACACTTCAAATTTTTGATGAGGTAATGAATATTACACAAGGCGGCCCAGGAAACGCAACACTATCGATCTCTCAATATATTTACAACCTTTCCTTTAAATATACGCCTGACTTTGGGTATGCCGCAACGGTATCTTATGTTGTCGTGATTTTGATCGTAGTCTTATCTATTATTCAGTTTAAAGTGGCAGGTGACGACAAATGAAGAAGATAAAAAGAATAGCAACGTATTGCTTCTTAAGTGTAGCGGCGATTGTATCTATCTTTCCATTTCTATGGATGCTCGTCAGCATGACCAATAAATCAGTGGATGTTACACAAGGTAAACTGCTACCTGGCACACACCTCTTTGCCAATATTAAAGAATTATTTGCAACGGTAGATATGGTGCCGGCATTTGTGAATTCAACAATTATAGCGGTAATTACGACTGTATTAACCTTGTTAATTGCTTCCTTGGCTGGCTATGGATTCGAGATGTATCGCAGCCGTGGGAAAGATATCGCGTTTACGATTTTGTTAGTGTCTATGATGATTCCGTTTGCTGCGATTATGATTCCGTTATATCGTCTGTTTGGTGGAGTATCCGATACGATGCCTTGGATCGGGATTGATACATTAGCTGCAGCAATCTTACCGACTGTAACGACAGCATTCTTTATCTTTTTCTTCCGTCAAAATACGAAAATGTTCCAAAAGGAATTGATTGAAGCTGGAAGAATTGATGGATTAAGTGAGCTCGGTATCTTTTTCCGTATATACGTACCAACGATGAAAACAACGTATGCAGCTGCGGCGATTATCGCCTTTATGAATAGCTGGAATAACTATTTATGGCCACTAGTAATCTTGCAATCACCTGAGAAGAGAACGATTCCGCTGCTTATCTCTAACCTCGGTTCAAGTTACGCACCAGATTATGGTGTGATTATGACAGCTATCGTGATTGCTACATTACCGACAGCGATTGTCTTCTTCATTATGCAAAAGCACTTTGTTGCAGGTATGATGGGATCAGTGAAAGGATAAGCACGACGATTCATTGTGTTACTTTGAGGGGGATTTTATGACGATTCATTTTAATAACCAAACAAACGAGTTCCATCTGCAAACGAAGAATGTTAGTTATATTTTTAAACGATTAGAAAATAACCAATTGGGACAGATCTATTATGGGAAAAGGCTGAGACACCGAGACTCATTTGAACGCCTGTATCATGTTTCCCATAGACCGAACACGAATTATGAGTATGAAGGAAACTTGGAATTTTCGTTGGATTTGATTAAACAGGAATATCCAACGTTTGGAAACACCGATTTCAGAGAACCTGCTTTTCAATTGTTACAAGAAAACGGGAGTAGAACGACTAATTTTGAATACAACACGCATTGTGTTTATAAAGGGAAAAAGCAGCTAGAAGGCTTACCAGCAACGTATGTAGAAAGGGAGGAAGAAGCTACT
Source organism: Aquibacillus kalidii (assembly GCF_014280935.1). Lineage (GTDB taxonomy): Bacteria > Bacillota > Bacilli > Bacillales > Amphibacillaceae > Aquibacillus_D > Aquibacillus_D kalidii. Next base: position 134,317 of record NZ_JACLZI010000062.1, on the reverse strand, counting down.
ACACTAGAAATCTCCTTACTAGATGCTGTGATCAACGTAGAAATGAAGCTTTCCTATAGTGTATTTGAGTCATTAGATGCGATTACTAGATCTGTAACATTTATCAATCATGGAAATGAGCCGGTTAATCTTACAAGAGTAATGAGTGCAAGTGTCGATTTGCCAGATTCTAATTTTGAGATGCTGCAGCTGTCAGGTGCCTGGGCAAGAGAAAGGCATATGAAGGAGAGACAGCTTGTCCCAGGGATACAGAGTATAAGTAGTGCAAGAGGAACGAGTAGTTCTCAACATAACCCGTTTTTAGCGTTAAAAAGGCCAGAGACAACAGAAACGCATGGGGATGTTTACGGCTTTAGTCTCGTTTATAGTGGAAATTTTCTGGCACAGGTAGAGGTTGATCACTATGATGTTAGTCGAGTAATGATCGGAATTAATCCGTTTGATTTTAATTGGTTGCTCACAAAGGGAGAAAGCTTTCAAGCACCAGAAGTAGTCATGGTTTATTCGAATAATGGATTAAATGGGATGAGTCAGGTTTACCACAAGCTGTATCGCACTAGGCTTGCACGAGGGAGATGGCGTGATCAGGAGCGACCAATATTAATAAATAACTGGGAAGCAACGTATTTCCAGTTTGATGAACAGAAAATAGTCGAGATTGCAGAGCAGTCAAAAGAGCTAGGTGTGGAGTTATTTGTTCTTGATGATGGTTGGTTTGGGAAGCGAGATGATGACACAACATCACTAGGGGATTGGTTTGTTAATAAACGTAAATTGCCAAATGGTATAGAAGGTCTTGCAAAGAAAATAACTGCGTTAGGATTAGACTTTGGCCTTTGGTTCGAGCCTGAAATGGTTTCGAAGGTGAGTGAGCTTTATGAAGCGCATCCTGATTGGGTTATTCATCGACCAGAACGCAAGCTATCTCATGGTAGAAATCAGTATGTCTTAGATTTTTCCCGTCAAGAGGTTGTCGATTATATTTATGAGCTAATGGCAAAGACGTTAAGGGAAGCACCAATTTCCTATGTGAAGTGGGATATGAATCGCTTTATGACAGAGATCGGTTCTCTGTCATTACCTGCCAATCGACAAAAGGAGGTGGCTCACCGCTATATTTTAGGTGTCTACCAGCTATATGAACGACTAATAGCTGATTTCCCACATATTCTATTTGAGTCGTGTGCAAGTGGTGGGTGTCGTTTCGATCCGGGAATGCTTTACTACGCCCCACAAGGTTGGACGAGTGATGACACAGATGCTGTAGAACGTTTAAAAATTCAATATGGTACGTCGATGGTCTATCCGATTAGTGCGATGGGTGCCCATGTTTCCGCTGTTCCTAATCATCAAGTAGGTAGAATAACAAGCCTCGAAACGAGAGCAAACGTGGCCTATTTCGGTACATTTGGCTATGAACTAGATATAACAAAAATGACTGAGAAGGAAAAGGCGCAAGTTAGGAAGCAAACAGCATTTTATAAGGAAAATCGAGGCTTAATTCAAACAGGAGAATTTTACAGACTAACAAGCCCGTTTGTAGTCAACAGCAATGAAACTAGTTGGATGGTTGTTTCAGAGGATAAGACAGAAGCGTTAGTTGGGTATTACCAAGTGTTAGCTGATCCTAATCCTGGGTTTAAGAGACTAATTCTAGCTGGACTAGATCCAAACTACGAGTATCGTATTAATGAAATAGAAACGACATTTTATGGTGATGAGTTAATGAACGCTGGTATTCAGCTTGAAAAATATTTATCAGATTCCTTCGTTGGCGACTTTTCCTCTACCATATTTAAGGTGACAAAGGTGTAGAGGAGAGTAAACATAAGAATATAGGGTGATAGAAGAATCTATTCAATTAGTTAGTGCTTGGCTAGTAATGAAAATCGAGAAAGGAAGTGGCATTTATGATTAATGATAAGTTACCGAAAATTTGGCATGGTGGAGACTACAATCCGGAGCAGTGGGAGTCATCTGCAATTTGGGATGAAGATGTTCGGATGTTTAAGCTTGCAGGGATTGATGTTGCCACATTAAATGTGTTTTCTTGGGCATTAAATCAACCAGACGAGGATACGTATAACTTTGAATGGTTAGACGATAAGATTAATCGACTCCATGAAAATGGAATTTACACGTGTTTAGCAACAAGTACGGCGGCTCATCCAGCTTGGATGGCTAAGAAATATCCAGATGTATTACGTGTTGATTTTTATGGGAGAAAAAGAAAGTTCGGTAGCAGACATAACTCATGTCCGAATAGTCCTACTTACCGAAAATACGCTGAGCGAATTGCGGAGAAGCTAGCGGAACGATACAAAGACCATCCCGCAGTTCTTATCTGGCACGTGTCGAACGAGTATGGAGGCTATTGTTATTGTGATCAATGTCAGGATGCTTTCCGTGAATGGCTTCGTGAAAAATATGAAACAATCGAAGCGGTCAACAAGGCTTGGAACACAGGCTTTTGGGGTCATACGTTCTATGAGTGGGATGAAATCGTCGCACCAAATATCCTGAGCGAGGAACGAGAAGGGGAGGTTTCTGACTTCCAGGGCATCTCGATCGACTATCGCCGGTTCATGTCTGACAGTTTACTAGACTGTTATAAGCTAGAGTACAATGCGATTCGAAAGCATACTCCTAATACACCAATCACGACGAATTTAATGGGAACGTTTCCGATGCTTGATTATTTTAAATGGGCGAAGGAAATGGATGTAGTGTCTTGGGACAACTATCCATCGATTGATACGCCGGTTAGTTTTACAGCAATGACACACGATTTAATGCGTGGATTAAAAAGTGGATTGCCGTTTATGTTGATGGAGCAAACACCAAGTCAACAAAATTGGCAGCCGTATAATTCCTTAAAACGTCCTGGTGTGATGCGCTTATGGAGCTACCAAGCAGTTGGGCGTGGTGCGGATACGATTTTATATTTCCAACTAAGACGATCTGTTGGAGCCTGTGAGAAATACCATGGTGCCGTGATTGAACATGTTGGTAATGAGCATACGAGAGTATTTAAGGAAGTTGCACAATTGGGGCAAGAACTAGGAAGCTTAGGTGATACGTTATTAGATGCGCGTGTGAATGCGAAGGTTGCGATTGTCTATGATTGGGAAAACCGTTGGGCAACCGAACTAACGAGTGGACCGTCTGTTGCTTTAGATTATGTGTCAGAGGTTCATAAATACTATGATGCCTTGTACAAACTGAATGTCCAGGTTGACATGATTGGAGTCGAAGAGGATTTATCGAAGTACGATGTCGTGATTGCGCCGGTGCTTTATATGGTGAAAAGCGGGTATGCGGCCAAGGTAGAGGCATTTGTCGAAAATGGTGGTACATTCCTGACTACTTTCTTTAGTGGGATTGTGAATGAAAATGATTTAGTTACGCTCGGTGGTTACCCAGGTGAACTACGGAATGTGTTAGGCATTTGGGCAGAGGAAATCGATGCGCTACATCCAGATGAGACGAATCAAATTGTGATGAAGGAAAATTGGGGGAATTTAAAAGGGGAGTATAGCTGCAATCTCCTGTTTGATCTAATTCATTCTGAAGGGGCAGAAGTGCTTGCTACCTATGGGTCCGACTTTTATCAAGGAATGCCAGTCGTAACCGCCAATCAGTTTGGAAAAGGAAAAGCGTATTATGTGGCTTCGAGTCCTGACAGTGATTTTCTTCAAGGTCTGATGGATAACATTTGTGAAGAGAAGGGAATCTCGCCACTTTTACGTGTACCAGAAGGAGTCGAGACAACGGAAAGAGCGAAGGACGGACAGACTTACTTGTTTGTGCTCAATCATAATAAAGAACAAGTGGCGATTGATCTAGGGAATAAAAAATATCAAGAGCTACTTCAAGGTAATCAGGTGACAGGAACGGTTTCGTTGGAGGCTAGAGGTGTCTTGATTTTAACAGAAGGGTGAGGCTGGAAAAGGGGGAACATTGCTTTCCCCTTTTTACATAGGTGCTTTTATTTTTGCGATAGGGATAGATTGTGCAGTAACTGGTGAATTCGTAGGGATTCAGTTGTAATAGAGCAGATAATGGAGAGTGGTGAAAAATATCGCAAAGATTGAGTTGTAATAGAGCAGATAATGGAGAGTGGAGAAAAATACCGCAAAGATTGAGTTGTAATAGAGCGGATAATGGAGAGCAGAGCAAATTATCGCAACCAGGTGACGCAGATTTTATCTTAACTGTGTCATTCTTTACATAAAAGCAAATGACAGCGCTTTATTTTGGTTTGGATTAAAGGGGGTGGTCTCTGAAGGATACTGTTTATGTCAAGGAAAGGGGTGTTTGAACTTATCGTTTCGTATAGTGTTACTACTAATCTAGCTATCCTATTTTGAGAGACATATGCTGTAGAGAAAGTGAATAATAAAGGAGTGAGATCTATTGTACAGAAAGCATCTCAGGAATCTATTAAGTAAATTAACTGTTTTAGGGTCGATTGCTATTCTTTTATTTGGATTAGTTACGCCTATGACAGTCGCAGCTGAAACAACAGTAGAGTCAAATGCAGAAGATCAAGCCAAAACAATTAAATTAGACCCGAGCTACCAGCATGCTCCTTTTGATGGATGGGGTACGGCACTTGTTTGGTTTGCCAATGTAACTGGTGGATGGCCAGATGAAATTAGAAATGAATTAGCGGATGCTTTGTTTGGTGAGGATGGCTTAAACTTTAACATTGCTCGCTATAATATTGGTGGCCAAGATTCACCGGAAACAGAGCCCTACATGCGTCCAGGGGGAGCGGTACCTGGGTATTGGAATCGTCCAGCTGAATTTTCTCCACCAGACAATGCTGGAGATGATTGGGTAGAACAAGAAGACTGGTGGGATCCAACCAATCCTGAGCATTGGAATTTTAATAAAGATAAAAATCAGCAATGGTGGCTAAAAGCTGCTCAAACACGAGGGGCAGATACGTTTGAAGCATTTTCTAACTCTGCACCTTATTTTATGACACAAAGTGGCTTTACATCAGGTAACTGGAATTCTGCAGAAGATAACCTTCAACAAGATCAATATCAAAATTTTGCAACATACCTCACAAGAGTAGTCGAGCATCTCGAAACAGAGATGAATATCGATATAAGCACACTTTCTCCTGTTAATGAGCCAAACACCGATTATTGGGGAGCAAAAGGAAGACAAGAAGGATCACACTGGGATCCTGCTTCACAGGCAAAAATGATCAACGAAGTAAGCAAACAAATAGAAGCATTAAATCTGGATGTAAATGTCGCAGCGATGGATGAGACAAATCCAGAGAAGTTTCGAAATAATTGGTATCAATATGATGATGCTACTAAGGCGAATGTCGGACAAATGAACGTTCATACTTATTGGCCTGGCGCTCGTTCAGCTGTTAGAGATCTAGCTAAGATTGAAGACAAGCCATTATGGATGTCTGAGGTAGACCTAGGTCCAGGCGGAATTCCGCAAGACTTTGATAACATCGAACCAGGTCTTGCCCTATCGGAACGGATTACGTCAGACCTTAGTAATTTAGAGTCTCAAGCTTGGGTACTCTGGCAAGCGATTGAAGATGAAGAAAATATGAATGCAGAGCATGAAAATATGAACTGGGGTCTGATCCAAGTAGATTTTGACCCGGAAGATTTTTCTACATTAGAATGGCATGAAAACAAAAAGTATTACGCGATGGGGAACTATTCTAAATTTATCCGTCCTGGATATCAAGTGATTAATGCTGATGATACTAATACATTGGCTGCGATTGATAAACAAGGTAAACAGGTTGTTGTGGTGTACACAAATCAATCAGAATCAGCACAACCAATTGATATTGATATATCCGGCTTTGAAACTATCGGGGACACAGCAGCAGCAACCCCATATGTGACATCAGCTACTGATAATATTGCGGAGAAGGCTTCTGTTAAAGTTGTTGATGAGAGTCTTTCCACCACAGTGGCGCCTAAATCTGTTACAACATTTGTAATTTCTGACGTTTCGGGTGTCGATGTAGATGCAGGGGTTGTAAAAGAAGATGTAGCCTATAAGCTAGTGAATAAAAATAGTGGCTTAGTGCTTGATAAGAAGGAAGATCAAACGTCTGTTGTCCAAGAAAATGTTTCGAGGAATAAAGTGGGCCAAGAATGGACTTTTGAAAAAGTGACGGATGGTTACTCAAATAAAGAAATGTATGAAATAGTTAATACGGAAACGGGCAATGTGTTAACGAATCAAGATGGTTCCGTTGTCTTGGCAGCTGATGAAAATTTAAGTACGCAGCGATGGATATTATCGACAAATGGGAACGAATATACCTTTATAAATGAAGCAAGTGGTACATTGCTGGAGGTAGGAGGCCAGTCCAAAGAAGCTGGTGCTGCGGTTAGTTTGTGGCAAGCGAATGCTGGTGCTAATCAAACTTGGACAATTGTTGAAGTAGGAATCACAAGTATAGAATTGCAAACGGTTTGGACGACTCCTGGTAAGGAACCTGTATTACCGACTAGCGTAATGGCCACGTATGGAGATGGCGAAACAGTTGTTAAGCCTGTTACATGGGATCAGATTGCTAAAGAAAGTTACGAAGCAGAAGGTCAATTTGTTGTGGAAGGCTCTGTTGAAGGTGCATCCGTTAAAGCAAAAGCTACCGTGTACGTTAGTGAGATCGCAACTATTCAGGAAAGTAAGGTTAAGACAATACCAGGAAAAAGACCAAATTTACCAGAAACAGTGGTTGCTCAACTTCATGTTGGTGCGCATGTAACGGTGCCAGTTACATGGGAGGATATTGACCAAAAATTATACGAGGACACGAATAAATTTACGGTAAATGGCTCTGTCAAAGGTACAGGCGTTAAAGCGGTCGCACACGTTCAAGTATTAGAAGCTGGAATTGAAAATCTAGCTTTGAATACTGGGTCAGAGTTTCCGAAGGCCAGTGCCTCGTTTACAGGGGAATGGGATCATGTTAATAACCTAAATGATGGGGTAAAAGAAGGCTCTGCTAGGTGGACGAATTGGGATCCGAATAGCTGGAGGGAGAATGATTGGGTTCAAATTGATCTTGGAGAAGAGAAGGAAATTACAGAGGTGAAATTTACTTTTTATGATGATAATGGTGGTACGAGACCACCAGAGTCCGTAAACTTGGAATACTGGAATGGAAGTGAATGGATTGCCATCCCTAATACGGAGTTAAATGTTGAAGGAGAAGATGAAGCAGTAATTAACATGACGCCGCTTACGACCAGTATGGTTAGGGCCAATTTAACTGCGATGGCTGATGCTTGTATTGCGATTAGGGAAATCGAATTAATGGGGATTGGCGATACACCTAGTCTTGGCAGTAATGCTTTACTTGACGACATTCTAATCAATGGCGAATCATTACAAGGATTTGAATCCGAGAAGTTAGCGTATGACATGGAGCTGGAAGCAGACGCCACAGTTCCAAGTGTTGAAGTTGTAACGCATGATTTATTTGCAAGTTACGAGCTAGTGTTGCCGACGTCGTTACCAGGTAAAGCTATGATAAACGTAACATCTGAGGATGAAAAGGCTACGAAAACTTATGAGGTTAACTTTACGAAAGCTAAAGAAGAAGAACAACCACCAGGGGATGGAGACGGAACTCCTGGGGATGAGAATGAACCGCCAGGAGAAGAACAACCACCAGGTGATGGAGAAGAGCCACCGGGAGACGGGAATGAGCCACCTAAGGATGGAGATGAGACACCAGATGAAGGTGATGAAACTCCAGGAGAAGAAGCTCCTAGTAAGGAGATTACGGTTGAGTTAGGTGAAACAATAGAAGTGCATGCTGGTACTGTCATTTCTATTAACGGTAGCAATTCAAAAATAACATTACCTGACGACCTTCCAGAAGGAACAACGCTCTTAATTAAAAAGGTAAGTGCTGATCCAGATGGGCTTAAGCAAGCAGGGGATGTTTATGACTTTGTCTTTACATACCCAGGAGACGATAGTTATCACGGAACTTTCAGCCTATCGCTAGATTATGATCAAGAAAGCTTTAATTCGGAAGATGTGAGCATTTATTATCTGAATGAAGCAAACGATAACTGGGAGAAACAAGGTGGTTCTGCAAAAGACGGTAATGTTACGTTGGAGGTATCACATTTTTCTACGTACGGCGTTTTTGCTGCAGACGTGGATAAGTCAACAGCTGATAGCAATTCAAATGATGATGAAGAACAACCATTGCCTGACACTGCTACCAACACTTTCAACTTCCTACTTGTAGGGTTGGTGTTACTTTTAGTAGGCGGAATTAGTATGTGGGTTGTAAGAAGAAAATTTAAGTCGTAGATTATACTAGAAGAGGCTGTCTCGAAGGTTTAACAAACTTTTGAGATAGCCTCTTTTCATACCAGGCATATGGAAAATTACTTCATTCCTAACAGCCCTTTATTGATTAAGTTATTAATAATCTCAGCCATTTCCTTTGGCGATCGATCCATGTCACTGTTCAACCAAGTTTTGATTACATGAATGCTTCCACTAATAATAAAGGTACTTAAGTACTCTGAAACATCCTTGTCGAGGTTATTAACCTCATTCCAATTTTTCATAAAAACTTGATGAGCGAATACCATCGTTTTTTTCTGAAAAGTTGTATCTACTTTTTCATTAAGTAATGTTTGACACATTTCCTGCTTTGAAGCAAAATACTCGATTAATTTCTCAATTATTTGAAGAGAGTCCTCTTCTTTATCAAAAGGATATTGGCTCAAATATCCTCTCATATCCTCAATTATTTCATCCTCCATTTTGTCGAGCAGTTCAAACTGGTCTGCGTAATGGGAATAAAAGGTAGAGCGGTTAATGTCGGCCAGCTCACAAATTTCTTTTACAGTAATGGATGAAATCTGCTTTTCTTTTAAAAGCTTCATCAGACTATCCTTTAAAACCATCCTTGTGTACTTTTTGCGTCTGTCTAATTTGGAGGACGCCATGGTATCTCCCTCTCTTTTTCCTGTTTTCCAACATATTTTCCAAATGTGTCGTTGAAATCACAAATGATAGTAAACTGTTTGTTGAATAGACAACACTGTGTTCTTATAATGATAAAGTGAGTCTTAAAAACATGCAAGAAAGGGTGAGTAATAATAAATATTGCAGCAAAAATTATCAAGCATAAAAAGGCCGTTGCAATCACGTTTATGGTGCTTACAATTCTCTGTTCGCTAGCACAGTTTACGGTTTCGGTAAACTACGATATGAAAGATTACTTACCGGAGGATGCGCCATCTACGGAAGCAATGGATGTCATGGAACAGGAATTTGATGGAAGTGTTCCTACTAATAGAGTCATGATGCAGGACTTGACGTTACAGGAGGCGCTTGCTTTTAAAGAAAAGCTCGCTGCCATCAATGGGGTGTCTAACGTTACGTGGTTAGATGATACGATTGATATTAAACAACCGCTGGAAATGGCGGATCAGGAAACGGTAGAAAATTATTATAAGGATGGCAATGCCCTATTTTCCTTCAGTATCCGTGAAGGGGAAGAAGTGGCAATTACCGATGCGATTTATGATTTAATTGGTGAAGATAATGCGATGGCAGGGGAATCGCTTAATACAGCTACCCAGCAAAAGATGGCTGGAAAGGAATCGATGTATGCGGGGGCTTTATTAGTTCCGATTATTATTCTCATATTAATCGTTTCTACTACGTCGTGGCTAGAGCCGATCCTTTTCTTAACAGCTATTGGGGTTTCCGTACTTATTAACATGGGAACGAACATTTTTCTTGGGGAAGTATCGTTCGTTACCCAGTCGGTGGCACCTATTTTACAGTTAGCCGTATCACTCGATTATGCTATTTTTCTTCTACATAGTTTCTCCGACTATCGGAAAAAACTAGCAGATCCTAAGGAAGCGATGCAGCTTGCTATGAAAAAATCCTTTTCAGCTATTGCGGCAAGTGCGTCCACAACCTTCTTTGGGTTTATAGCCTTATCTTTTATGAACTTTGAAATTGGTTCCGATTTAGGGATTAATCTTGTAAAAGGGATTCTACTAAGCTTTATTAGTGTGATGGTGTTCTTACCAGCATTAACATTATTATTTTATAAATGGATCGATAAAACGCAGCATAAGCCATTACTTCCAAGTTTAAAAAACAAAGGAAGTATCGTTGTGAAATTACGTGTACCTAGTTTAATACTTGTATTACTATTGATTGTTCCAGCATTTCTTGCACAAAGCCAAACTAGTTTCATCTACGGAATAGGTGAACAGCCAGAAAATACAAGGGCAGGCAGTGATTTGGCAACGATAAAAGAACAGTTTGGTGAGAGTACCCCAATGGTATTACTTGTTCCAAGAGGGGATACCGCAAAGGAAGCGGAATTAGTGAATGACTTAGAGGACGTTGATCATGTGACCAGTGCACTTGCATATGTGAACACAGTAGGTTCAGTGATTCCACCAGAATATTTGAACGAGGATATAACAGATCAATTTTATTCAGAAAATTATAGTCGAATCATCCTTCAAACGGATACAAAAACAGAAGGAGACGAAGCATTCCAGTTAATTGAACAGGTACAGGAAACAGCAGAGAAATATTATGAGGAAAAGGTCTATTTGGTAGGTGAAAGTGTAACCTTATATGACATTAAAAATATTGTTCAAAAGGATAATAAATTAGTGAATACCTTGACGATTGCCACTGTTGCGCTTGTCCTATTCGTTACCTTTAGATCGATATCGATACCTGTAGTGCTACTATCTACAATTCAATCTGCCGTATGGTTGAACCTATCTGTTCCATACTTTACAGATGCCTCCTTGGTATATGTCGGCTATTTGCTGATTAGTATTATACAACTAGCAGCAACTGTAGATTATGCGATTTTGTTAACAGATGCTTATAAAGAGGATCGCAAGGAAATGTCTGCACTAGAAGCGGTTAAGAAAACGTTGGATGAGAAGATTTTTGCAATTGGTATTTCTGCATCCATATTGTCTAGTGTCGGCTTTATATTGTGGATTACTTCCTCTAATCCGGTCGTTTCATCGATTGGATTGTTACTCGGTAGAGGGGCACTGCTTTCGTTTATTATGGTCGTTTTCTTACTACCAGCTATGTTGGTCGTGTTTGATAAAGTGATAGTGAAAACAACCTGGAAAGCAAATTTTTATAAGGAGAAATGATCATGAGGAGAATAAGAAAGATTCTACTTGTCTTTATCACTTTCATTTTGGTACTGCCGTCTCTTCTTGTTTCGGCTGAGTCGGAGGACAGTGTACAAGGGGAGAAGGGACCACAGGGAAATGGTCAATTCTCCTCAAAAGAGGAAGTGGTTTATGCGAAGCTAAATGCCACTGGTGAAAGACAAGAGATTTATGTTGTTAACATTTTAAATATGAAAGAAGCAGGGAAGATCGTGGATTACGGTCCGTATACGAGCTTGAAAAACTTAACAAATTTATCCCCTTTAGAACAAACAGGTAATAAAGTAGAGATAAATGCCCCAGAGGGAAAATTTTATTATCAAGGGAATCTGAATGAGCAACCCTTGCCGTGGGATATTTCAATTACTTATTTGTTAGATGGGAAAGAGGTCAGCCCAACAGAGCTTGCAGGAAAAGGTGGGCATGTTGAAATAAGAATCGCAACTTCTGCGAATGATGCAGTAGATCGAGTGTTTTTTGAAAACTATTTACTACAAATCTCCCTATCTCTTAATTTAGATAACTATCACAATATCGAGGCACCAGAAGCGACACTTGCCAATGCGGGCAAAAATAAACAAGTATCGTTTACTGTGATGCCGGAAAAAGAAGAAGAGTTAGTCTTGGAAGCAGATGTGGAGGAATTTGAGTTAGATGGTATTGACATCTCAGCTGTGCCTTCTTCGATGCCGATTGATTCTCCGAATATTGAAGAGATGACAGGTGAGATGGAGATGTTAACAGATGCCATTGATGAGATTAATAATGGTGTCGGAAAATTAGAAAATGGTGTATCAGAATTAAATAGTGGAGCAACTAGTTTACGAGGGGGCTCTGCGCAATATCGAGATGGAATTGCTGCGATTAATGCTTCTTCGTCAGAGCTTGTGAATGGATCGAAGCAGATCAAGCAGGCATTAGAAAAAACGAACGCTTCTCTTGCTAACAGCTCAGAAGAAATCGATCTTAGTGGTTTGCAAAAGCTAGGAGATGGACTCGGGAAAATGGCGAAAGGGCTTAAAGGTACAGCAGATGGCTTAGGCACATTAAAGGATAAGTTCGCTACTGCTTATAGCACACTAGATAAAGCAATAGGGGCGATTCCAGCTTATGAGCTTTCTAAGGAACAAGCCGAGCAGCTTCAAAAAAGTAATGCAGATCAAGAAGTGATTGGGAAATTGTTAGAAACATATAAGACGGCACGCACTGCAAAAGAAACGTATGCGAAAGTCCAAGTAGGTTTTGATGCAGTAGGAACAACGTTGGATGGGGTTAACGGCTCTCTTTTAGGTATGGTTAAGAACCTAGAAGGCATGGCGAGTGAGTTAGCAACTGCACAAGAAGACATGGATGTTGCGGAGTCCTTAACGAAGCTGAAGGAAGGATTAGGTCAATTAGCTTCTCAGTATGGAACGTTCCATTCCGGTCTAGTTGAATACACTGGAGGAGTCAGCCAGTTATCTAGTAATTATGCAGAACTTGACCATGGGATTGCAAGCTTGTCTCAAGGAACGGGAGAACTTGAAAATGGAGTGAATGAGCTTCACAACGGAACAGCTGAGCTTGATGAGTCTACGAGTAATTTACCTGAACAGATGAAAAAGGAAGTGAATCAGATGATGGAGGAATATGATAAATCTGATTTTAAAGCTGTATCCTTTGTTTCACCAAAGAACGTGAAAATCAATTCTGTTCAATTTGTTTTGAAAACCGAAAGTATTAAGGTAGAAGAGAAAGAAAAGACAAAAGAACCGGTAGAGGAAGAAAAAGGGTTCTGGGCCCGTTTGCTGGATCTCTTTTAATTAAAAAAGGTGCTAACCAATTTCTATATGGTTGGCACCTTTTTTCTTTATTCACGAAATAGAGATAAAAAGGAGAAAAGCGGATTTATTCTTCCCAAATGAACTATATTGCGTTTTAAATACCTCATTTGTTGATTAACAAGTATCTGATTTAAGAGAAAGTAAGTTTTGAAGAATGTAATATAGTGAATATCTACTAAAAAATGTAATGAAGGGGAATTTACATGTATCATCTAAGTTATGACCAATTGATAGATGCATATAAACGTTCGGTGGATCTGAATTTGGATAGAAAATTTATTATTCTTTTAGAACAAGAAATAGAATTTCGTCGAACTGGAATAAAAGTGATTTAACGATCGAAAGGAATACACAAGGTAATGTTTGGAAAGTTTACTAGGAGCTGCGAATATATGGATAATTGATGGTACACTTAATATATATTTATTAGGTAAGAAATAACTATTGGCCAACTAGTATTAATGCTATAACTGTGTTAGAACGGGGGTAATGTTTATCGGTTCTAGAATAAAGGTAGTAATTGCCGAGGATAATTCAGAAGCTCAAGACATTTTAATGAGCTTTATCGAACCCATTGATACTTTTGAAATAATTGGTATAGCAGATGATGGAGAAAGTTTGCTAAATTTAAATATGGAACTGAGTCCCGATTTGATTATAGCTGATATTGACATGCCGAAGTTAAATGGTGTTGAAGCAATTTCTGCTTGTTTAAAAATGAATCCAGCATTAAAAATAATCTTTACGACAGCTTACGATAAATATGCAGTGAAGGCATTTGATTTAGCTGCTGTTGATTATGTAATGAAACCTGTTAAGAAAGAACGACTATATGTGGCTTTAGATAAGGTGAAATCAGCGTCAGAATCTACAAATAAGCAGCAAAATTCAAAGAATATCATCACAATCAAAATGGATAGAATATCTTATTTTATTCATCTTAAAAATATTATTTTTATAGAAAGAGAAAATCGAAAAACGATTATTCATACGCATAATCAGAAATATGAGACGAATGAATCGTTGAATACTTTGTTGGATCAATTAGACAAGAGGTTCTTTCGGACACATCGGTCTTTTATTGTAAATATCCATGCTATTTCTCATCTATCGTTGGAAGGTGAAACGTATTTCGCTCACTTTAAAAATTATCCGGATTATGCCCATGTATCGAAACTACAAAAAAATGAATTAATGAGGGAACTATCCTAATTCAAGAAGCATTTAATTACTCTTATTCAGGTAATTAATGCTTCTTTTCTTTTGTTTTTAGGAGATTCTTACTTCTTTATTGATACCGAAGTTTTTATTACAATAACAACTAGGAAGGTTTTTGTTGGAATGGGAGGGTGAAAGATAGTGGTATCAAACTTGCAAAGGCAGACAGATTATACACTGCTGCAATTAACTAACCAGGTTATGGGGAGAAAAGGTGCCCATATTTTATATATGTTTAATGAACAAGAGTCGTATATGGAGAATGCTATTGCTTATATAGTGGAAGGTTTGGACAACGGGGAATCAATTATATTGGCGGAATCTCGAAGTAATTACCGTACCATTAAACAAAGATTAGTAGCTATTGGTTATACGGGAGCATCACTAGAACGGTTAATCTATATCCATCGTGATAGTTTCTATCTTTCCGAAAAAGGCTTTAATGCAGATTTAAGCTTTAGTCAATTTGAAAGAATTGTATTAGAGAACACCAAGAACGGTATAAACACAAGAACATGGGGGAATGTAATTGTTGATCGTTCATCAATTAGTGAAATTAGAAAATATGAAAGTAAATGTGATGCTTTTATTTATGGGAAAGAAGTCATATCTGTTTGTACGTATAATGCACTTACAACACCGTCCTTTTTTCAAAATGAGTTATTAAAAATACATGAATATGTAATGATCGATGATGCCATTGCAAAATCTCCATTTTATGATAAGCAGTATCTTCCTTTTAGCCCTATAGAAAGAGAAAGGGTTGATAATTTAGAGAAGGAAAACAACGCATTAAAGGAAAAGAACGAGAAACTTCTCATAGATAAGGCACGTCAGAAAGAGCGAGAGAAATTTTTAAAGACCGAAAAAATAAATGCTGAAAAAGCAAATCATGCTAAAAGTATATTTTTATCACAAATGAGTCATGATCTGCGTACACCGCTGAATACCATTCAAGGTTATACACAGATCTTGTTGTTAAACGACTTAAGTAAAAAGCATCTAGAGAAGTTAACAAAAATGTATCATGCATCTGAACAGCTGCTACAATTAATTGAAGAAATTTTAGACTTTACGGCAATTGATACGGGGCGTATCCCGATTCAAACAGAAGTAATTCAACTGAAGCCTTTCATAGAGGAATGCATAGGATCTATTCTAGAGACGCAATCATCACATGTAGATGTTCAATTAGAAAATGTTGCGGAAGATGTCTATATTGATGCAGATCCATTACGGTTAAATCAAATTATTACGAATCTCTTAGACAATGCGGTTAAATATAGTAATCCAAATGGTTCCGTGACGATTTGTTGTGATGGTGAAAATAAAGAAACGGTAAACATCCAAGTGAAGGATAATGGACCTGGTATTGCTCTAAAAGAAAAGGAATTAATTTTTGAGCCTTTTTATCGGAGCGAAAACCATGTAAAGGGATGGAAAGGGACAGGATTAGGTTTGGCTATTGTTGCCCAATTAACGACAAGAATGAATGGACGTTATGGAGTTGCCTCGAGTGAGGGGAATGGATCTACTTTTTGGGTTTGTTTTAATAAAATAAATAAAGTGAACTATAAACGAGTAGACCATAGTGAAGATAAATGGAGTCCTAACAACCAATCTTTTTATGTGCTATATATGGAAGATCATCCTGATAATATAGCCGTTATGAAAGCGATGCTAGATTTTATTGGGAATATTGAGTTGTGCTGTGTTACTTCTGGCGAAGAAGGGTTAGAAAAGATAACAGATCAAAAACCAGATTTTGTTTTATTAGACTTAAACTTACCTGATTTAGATGGTTTTGAGGTATTAAGAAGGCTGAAAACACAACCATCAACAAAAGGAATACCTGTTATCGCAGTGAGTGCTGATGCTATGGAGGAAACGATAAAACAAGCATATAAAGAAGGCGCTTATGCTTATATAACAAAGCCAGTTGATTTCAAAGAACTACGCAAACTATTTACGGAAGCAATCGAAACGATAAAATAGAAGAGTAGCACTGCCTCGACAAAAAACGAGCTAATTCGGGTGGTGACAGGCACCATTGGAATGTCGGAATGGGACAAGGGACCTGACCCTATGTCCCGTTTATTTTTTTTAAGGAGACTGATTTATCAGGGAAGTGTAATAATATATTTCCACCAGAAGAGAAAGTGACTTCAAATGATAATGTTGATTCATCAAAGGGTAAAAATTCCTCGTACAACCAGCTATCTACTTCGCGATTAAATATAGGGGTATTATTATCATAATTTAAGTGTTTAAATTGAAAGAAAGAGACATCTTCAAAACTCAATCTCCATTTGTTATTATTAGAAAGAGTGAAATGAATATCTGAATGGAGAAGGCTCGTATGTTCTATTTCCATTTTAACCAGTTGATAATCATGAAACCCCCAAGAGTTAAAGTGGTTAAAAATATCTTGAGGTAATCTTTCAGACAAGGTACCGTAGATTTCGTTGTATTTTCTTAGATTTTTCATCCATTTATCCTCAAGCTTTTCCAGCTCTTCATCACTCTTACTATCAATATTTTGCGCTACAACCAAATCATATAAGAAAAATTCCATCATTAAGTCTCCTGTTCCATTCTCTTTTTTGTTGGAGTAACCTGTCCTGTTGTTTGAACTTCACATGTGTTAATTTTAACATGAAATTCCAATGAATCGTTTGGATTTCAAAATAAGAGGAACGCCGATTGACGATCCTCTAAAAGGTGTTCTGTGTTAAGTATAAAGAAATACAGACAGAGGCTATTTTGAAAATAGCTTGTTGATTTAAAATTAATAAGAAATAACCTTATTATAAATAGCTATCTCTCTCATCCAAAAATATTTCTTCAAGTGAAGGTTCTTCTACTTCTACACGGTAAATATCTATTTTACATTTATTTAGTGCCCTAATAATTTCGGCAATCTTTTTCTCGCTTTCTACATGGATAGTAAAATAGTGGTCTTTCAATTCTAAATGAGCTCCGATAGATTTTAGCCAGTTTATTAAAGTATGTTGTTCAGACTTAGGAAAAACGGAGTGTTTAAATGTGACGATAATGGTGGATTGATAAAATGATCTTAACTCATCCATTGTACCAATCTTAATAATTGTTCCTTCCTTCATAATAGCTATTTTTGAACAAATTTTTTCTACCTCATCAAGGTTATGTGAGGTCATAAATATCGTCTTACCTTGTTCTTGCAGTTTTGTAATTTACTGCTGTATTTCAATTGTAGATTCTGCATCTAAACCGGACGTGGGTTCATCTAAGAAGATCAGATCTGGATCATGTATAATTGCTTGTGCAATACCTAGCTTTTTCTTCATAACAATGGAAAACTTTACAGCCTTCTGGTTTGCGTGTTCCTCTAATCCCACAGAACGAAGAACGTCTATACATTGCTGATTAGTAACAGTTTTTCCTGAAACACCAGCTAAATATTTTAAATGTTTTTTTGCTGTTAAATTGCCATATAGGGAGGAATAATCCGGCATCACTCCTATCCTCTTTTTTACATGGTCACTTGGTCCATCAATGCCCAATAGGGAAAATGAGCCAGATGTAGGTCTAATAATCCCTGTCAGCATATTAATAAAGGTGGATTTACCAGCACCATTCCGGCCAAGGAAACCTAAAACTTCTCCAGTCTGAACTTGTAGATTGATCCCCTTT
This sequence comes from Aquibacillus kalidii, assembly GCF_014280935.1. Classification (GTDB taxonomy): domain Bacteria; phylum Bacillota; class Bacilli; order Bacillales; family Amphibacillaceae; genus Aquibacillus_D; species Aquibacillus_D kalidii. Next base: position 116,394 of record NZ_JACLZI010000062.1, on the reverse strand, counting down.
ACAACTGTTGTTTTTCCGAATGATTTACTTAAGTCCTTTGTTTCAATGGCGAACATTAGCAATCCCTCCTTTTGAAAATTTCTATAGAGATAATGAGCATGACACAAGATAACAGTAAATTAGTGAGAAAGGCGAAATTTGGATGCTGTATGTAATAAAAAGGAGTTATATATCTCATCCAAGCAACCCAGACGTTTGAAGTTAATGTCACCCATGCGATAAGAATTGGAAAGGCGATCCCTACTAGAATTCCTAGGAACATAGTAAATCCAGGTTTGGGTACTAGGACAGATAGTAAAATAGTTAATGAAATTTGGTAAGTAAGCAAACTAGTCAATTGAAGAAAAGCAATTATGTCAAATGTCTGTGCAAACACACAGACGATTAAAAAAGAGACAAATAAACATGTTAACCAAAATAACCAAATACCTAAGAATTTACCAATTACGATTTGGGATCTAGCTACTCTTGATACCAAAAAACGGATGGTTCGTTCATGCAGTTCCTTGTTCATGACATCATGTGAGAGGCCCATTACAAATAATTGACCAAACAACAAAATGAGAAACTGAATACCTACTGTATAAATGTTTTGTCTTTCTTCTGCAGATATATTCATCCCAGTAGATAACAATAGCTCTGCAAGTTTAGTTGAATAATATGCAGAAACTAATAAGATAGCAATAATAACAATGGATTTTATCCCCTTAAATAAACTAATAAATTCTCTTTTTCCAATACTGAACATTATGTTTTCCTCCTTCTTCCTTTTCGGGTCTTCTGACTATCGTAATTAAAATCCTAGAAATTGGATTGCACTTTATTGTCATAAAAGTATTATATAGCCTCTTTCTTAACAGGCTTCGTATGCAACCTTAATTTTTCCTTAATTCTAAAATAATCCTCGCAAAGGAATGGTATCATAATGGATAGGAATCTCTGAACAGGGGTGTGTAAAATGGAAGAGGCAAAACTACTAATTATTGATGATGAATATGCAATATTACATATGTTAAAAACGATATTGAATAAGGAATTATTCACCAATATTGATACGGCATCAACCAGAGCAGAAGCTATAAGACTATGTAAGGACAGGGAGTATGATTTAATTTTATTAGATGTGATGTTACCGGATGGTGATGGGTTTGAAATATGCCCAGTAATAAGAGGATTCACGGATGCCACAATCTTCTTTCTTACCGCGCGCACTACGGATTTGGATAAACTTTCAGGTTTTGCAGTGGGAGCGGATGACTATATTACGAAACCATTCAATCCTTTAGAAGTAGTTGCTAGGATCAAAGCGCACTTAAGGCGTAAAAGCAGCAATCCAGTCCACGTACAACAGGATATATACCATTATGGTGATATCGTCGTTAACACGAAAGCTGCTGAGGTTAATGTGAAAGGAATACATATAGATTTACCTGCACAAGTGTATCAACTCCTTTTGTTTTTCTGTAAACACCCCAACCAAGTGTTTAGCAAACATCAACTCTATGAAAGTGTATGGGGAGAAGAGTTTATAGATGAAGATAATACAGTAATGGTACATATTAGGAAATTAAGGGAGAAAATTGAGGAAGCTCCAGGTAATCCTAACTATATTGTGACAGTAAGAGGACTTGGTTATAAATTTGTTCCAGGAAGAGAAAGGGTATGAATATTCATAGGAGGTTTACTATTCAATTTCTCTTTCAGTTTGTGTCTACTTTTCTTCTATTCTTTTTATTAATTATTGTTGTTTGGGCTATTATAGGTTTCTCTATCATTCGTGAAAAAACAATGGAAGATTTGGCGGAATCTGATGGTTTTTTTATAGAAAGAAATATAAATATTGAAAATGGGAATGTACATTTTAATAATGATATTAAAACATTAGCAAGGGAGCAGAATGGTTGGTTGCTAGTGTTAACAAAGAAAGGAAAAGTAATTGGGTCTTTTCAAACACCGGAGCAAATAGTTTCAAGCTTTGATAATAGTCAAATTTCTCCTTTATTGCTTTTGGACAATACGGATACAGAATATTCCTATTGGGATATAGAAACGTTGGAAGGTAAATCTTACATCGTTATATTTGCACAACATCATTGGAGCGTACAGGCATTAGACAGAATAAAGAATCAAGTTAATTTTAGGGAAGCCTCTTTAAATCTTTCCGATATGTTGAAAAAAGAGGTAGATGAACATAATGGTTGGGTTCAACTAATTAATGTAGATGGGAAAGTATTAGATAGTTATGGGGAAAAAGAAGCAACGAAATATGAGATAAATAAGTTGTTAGAATTAACTAAGTTAAAGAATAATCATTCGGTTGCTACTCATGTTGATGATCAAACCAACCGCATATTGCTCGTTGGAAATGATAAGTTGTCTTCTAAGCTAAAAAACAATACACTAGTTAGTAAAAGTTTTTTTATCATCACAGTATTGGTGGGCATTGTATTAATATTTGGTACCTTTTGGTATGGCCATAAGTTTGGGTCTCCATTACTTTCTTTAATGAAGTGGATCAAGAACCTAGGTGAAGGTCACTATACCCAACCAGTCGATCCATTGACCAATCAGTCTATTTTGTATAATAAAAAAGGGAAATTGAAAAAGAAATTCCGTCTTTACAAGGATTTAATTACCATACTCTCACAGTTAACTGAAACATTAAAGGCAAATGAATCCCAACAAGCTCGAATTAGTCGAACGAGAGATGAATGGATTAGTGGAATTTCTCACGACTTAAAAACACCACTAGCTTCTATTTCGGGTTACGCAAATATGTTAGAATCTGATCACTATTCCTGGAATGAAGCGGAAACTAGAGAATTCTCAAGCATTATTGCAGCGAAATCTGAATATATGAAAGGGTTATTAGAAGATTTAACCTTAACTTATCGATTGAAAAACGAATCTCTTCCTATAATGAAGGAGGGGATAGATATAACCGAATTTATTCGGAGAACGATTATTCAGTTTCTTAACAATCCGGAGAATGCAGATAAAAAACTTATATTTCATAATAGTGATCAACCCTTGCAGGCATTTGTGGACCCTAAATGGTTTCAGCGGGTAATGGATAATCTGATTGCAAATGCAATTAAACATAATCCACCGGGAACTAACATCAGTATATCAATCTTTACAATTGAAGATCAGTTGTTTTGTGTAAATGTTGAAGATGATGGTATTGGTATGGACAAAGATACTATTCGCCACTTATTTAGTAGGTATTATCGTGGAACGAATACAACAGATTCTGAAAATGGTACAGGGTTGGGAATGGCTATTACGAAACAACTAATCCAATTACATGGTGGGTCAATTAATGTACAAAGTGAGGTAAATAGAGGTACAAAGATTAGAGTTATGATGCCGGTTTTATAAGATGAATTAATGGAAGAGTTGGATTGAATTCACAAGGTAAATAGATATTTTGTTAGAGAGAATAAACGATGGCTTAACATAGTTCATTTTGCTGAAGGAGTGGTTCAATGGGACAAGGGACCTGACCCTATGTCCCATTTTTGTGTCGCTTTCTGGTTGGAAAGGTGTTATTTTTGGTTTAATGATAAAGAATTGTTTTCTCTACTATTTTTATAGGTTAATTGAATATAATTAGAAGAGAACTCAGGAGTAGAGGTAATAAGTGTATGAATAATAAATTAAAACATAGTCCAGAAGATTACTATTATTTAGAGGAGCAGAAGGCTGCTCATTATTTTGAATCACTTCAGAAGCAGGTGGTGCAGCATGATTATATTCCAAGCTTGACTAAAGCTATAGAAGCTTGGAGAAAAAAACATGTTCGTAGGTTTTCGTTAACATCGCTTTTTTCAAGCATAGGAAAACCAGATGGAGAACAGTATGAGCATTATATGAAATGGCTAGATCGCACCGGTAGTTTAGAAAAATACTTGGAGCGCAGTTTCTTATATATCTTTATGCGAGACTTAGGGAAAGACCCGGACTCCAAAGAAACGCATGACAAGGTTAACCGTGTGGTGGAAAACATAAGAGACTCCTTTCATTCGTCGTCATCAGACGGAGAGGATCAACCTGATTTATTTCGAATCAATGGTTTGTATCGATTAGCGCAGCAAGAAGGTATAGAATCTGCCTTAATATGGGTGATGGAGAAGTTGAAAGTTGTTTCTTCCAACATTCCTGAGGGGATGGATGCTGTTCATGCCGAGCGTAAACTCATTAAGCTGATTGCAGGTGTAGTCATGCATGTGCTCGATGAAATGGGGGAGGAGGTATCTAGAGAAGAACGAACACAAAGGCTCGACGAAGCTATTCGGCTAGGTTACTATTATGGACTAACATATCCCTTCATTGATGACCTTCTAGATGCTAGCGTCTTATCCCCGAAAGAGAAACACCAGTATTCCGACATGATACGTACCACACTTGTGACAGGAACAGTCCCTTCTTTAAAAGGCTGGACGGGGAAAAATAAAGAGTTAGTAACATACATCCACTCTGAACTCTATGAAGCTTTTGAATATATAAAGAACTATCAGCATGCAGAGTCCGTTGATATTTTTTTCAAACAGTCCTATTTATTTTTTCAATCACAGGAAGTGGATCGTCTAAAGGATATATCCAATCCAGATTATACAAATGAAGAGCTTTTTATTCCGATTATCTTAAAATCTTCTTCCTCTCGGATGATTGTTCGTAGTGTCATTAGTGCTTCCGAGAATAAAGACATTGAGGATAGAACCTTTTATTATGGGATATATAATCAGTTGGCTGACGATTTTGCTGATATGTTTGAGGATTTGGAGGCAGAAGCCGTAACTCCCTATACTTACTATATGAAATATCACAATCAACGCCAGGATTTGATTAACCCGTTTGAGTTGTATTGGACAGTTATTTCTCATTTAATCGAACAAGTCTATCATTCTAGTGAACATGCCGTAGAGGTCATGTTGAATCGTGCGATTAATGGCTTGAAGCGATTTAAGGAAAAGAATGGTGTGAAAACCTATAATCAGGTGATGGCCTTATTTGCCCCAAAGAATGCTAAATTTAACCGTCTAATCCAACAGATGGTTCATAAAGCAAATGATGTAGACTTTTTTGATAAACTGCTTCGTACCAATATTATTACAAGCTTAGAAAGGGATAGGCAGGAGCGGGATGAGTTTATCGAGTCGGTTAGAACTGTTCGAGATCATATAAATAGCCTATTGTTTATCCCAAAAAAAGATCAGGATAGTTTAATGGGTGAACCGATTGTCGCTGCAGCAAATTATAGTTTACAAGGGGATGGTAAAAGATTAAGGCCAATCATCACTTGGTCAATGGGAGTTAATACTTACGGGTTGAGTAAGTCAGCGATAACCCCATTGCTTAAATCACTGGAATACATGCATACAGCCTCCCTTATTTTTGATGATCTGCCATCACAGGATAACGCTCCGGTTCGAAGAGGACGCCAAACCTTGCATGAAATGTATAACATAGCCACAGCGGAATTAGCAGGCCTTTTTCTCACACAGAAAGCATACGAAGAGCAAGCCTCCTTGGATGATTTCGAACCGAAAGTGGTATTGCGCTTAATAAAATACTCTTCTCAAATAACTGCTGAGATGTGTAGAGGCCAGGCGGTTGATTTAGACTCTGAAGGGAAAGTGCTAACGTTAGAGCAATTGAATCAGATGTGTTTTTACAAGACGGGAATAGGATTCGAGGCTTCTCTAGTCATGCCAGCGATACTCGCTAATGTAGGGGATACAGAAATCGAATCATTAAAAGCATTCGCCTATCATGCAGGTATAGCCTTTCAGATTAAGGATGATTTACTAGATGTAGAAGGGGATACAGATGTTTTAGGGAAACAAGTTGGAAGGGACTTAGCAAATAGTCGGTCCACCTTTGTATCGATTCTCGGTATGGAAGGTGCGAAGAAGGCGATGTGGGAGCAATACTGCCTAGCATTGGAGTCCTTGCAAAAGATCCCTCACGACACTCCATTTTTGAAGCAGCTAATGAATTATATCATTCATCGTAATCATTAAATGGGCATGGGGAAAGTAGTGTTTCATATGTAATGAATGTCATATTGATAGAATCATTTATAGGAAAATCTAACCCCCTCCAACAATTGATATATTGGAGGGGTTAAAGTTATTTTTTATTGCTTATTCCATCTTATTTTTCACCGCAATACTATTTATCTTTTAATAGGGAGTATTGACGATATGCATGTAGGTAGCTGAATCCAAATAATATAACCATGATTAAGGGCAGTAATTTTATAATGACAAACGGTGTCTCGAATAAGAACGCTTTCCAAAATAAAGATCCTTCCATATCCCAAAGCCCTTTCGTCTCATACAAACTGGAATCCTTATATATCATATAGCTAATCATCAAAAGTGAAATAGCTAGTGATAATGAGTAATTCATTAATCGTTTATAGTAATGTACATATGATTGACGATCTGAGAAAATCTCATTTTGACTATCAGCTGTTTTTTGCCAATATTGAATACTACCAAATCGTGAACCTCTTATATGTGTCCACCCAAAATCCTCATATATCGTTTTGTATTCTTCAAATCTATTTGCTGATAAATAATCCTGATAATCTAATCGTATAATAGAAGCTTTGTTAGCTTTTTCAAACGTATATATTCCTAATCCACTAATGTTTGTACATCGATAACCTTTTTGTAATTGCTCATTTAACCATTGCTCTTCTTCTACAATATTAAAAAACAATTTAAACTTCTTCATCGATCTCACTCATTTCATAAAGGGATATAATATGGCGTAATCTTTGGCGCTCGTCATTCAAAATTGTTATTCCTTTGTCTGTAATTTTATACACTTTTCGTCTACCAGTCTCTCCGGATACTGGTTCAATCCAACCATGCTTATTTAAATTTTCAATCGCCCCGTACAACGTGCCAGCAGCCAAGCTAACTGTGCCATTACTCATTTTTTCAATCTTTTGCATAATGGCATATCCATGAAGTGGTTCACGTAGAGCTAATAAAATATAGTGCATGGTTTCAGATAATGGTAAAAGTTTATGTTTCATATAATCACCTACTATTCAGTTTGACTGTACAGTTGAACTTAATATTATTGTATACAGTTTAACTGAATAAGTAAACCATTTTTCTTATTTTTTTGCTTTTTAACTTAGAAGTTTAAAAAAATGATGTGACAAAAAGGATTTGAAAGAAGAGATGAGGGTTAGAGAATTAGATGAAATTTCAACCAGCTTTTGAAGTATGGAAAGAGTTAGAAAAACTAAAGTATTAGATGACAATTCAGTAATCTGACGTGAACCTTTATAAAGATCGTACTAATGTTAGGATCAGATTGTAGAACAAGACAGTTGGATAATTATGTTAAAATAAGAGTGGATTTATGAAGGAGACTGACGCGGCAGGGTAAAGGAATAGTGCTTGAGTTGGAACTATGGTGTGAGGGGGAGAAGCAACTATTCTGATAAAGATAGGGGGACTGTCACAATGAAAAAACAGCTTCAATAATATTGGGTGTTGTCGTTCTAATTGTCATAGTACTAAATATACCGAATATAGTGGCTCATGCTAAACTGTATTCATTCCATAATAATAAATAACTTACAACCGAAACAATTCACTATATTGAAAATGATTAACAAGTTTAAAAAATAGGAGGTGTTGCGAGTTGAACAATAATTCCGGAGAAAATAATGAAATAAACAACATCTTTATTAATCATGCTGAGTATTGGTCAATTGTAGATATCAAAATAGACTATATGAAGGAATCGATCAGTTTAAAGTTGGTTTCTACTAAGAATCAGGAATTGCTAAAGACATATATCCAATTTAATCAAGTATTGTCTTACTATGTACATCAAGAACCTGAGTATGAAAGCTTTAGATTAAATTCATTCGAAGAAAATGATCATTTGCTATTGTCTGAAATTACTTACCGGCCAGAAGGTTTTGGTCAAATATATATTAAAAGCTTGGATCCAGACCTAAAAGAGATTGAAGCTTTAACAGCCCCAACTAATTTCTTTTTTCAGGTAAACAACAAAGACTGTTTTTTTATAGAAGCAAACTCACTTATTATTAATGATAAACAATATAGTAATTTACTTAAAGACGAAAATATTCTCAAAAAACCATACTAATTCCATGGTATCTTCTGTAAGAGTTAAGTATCGGGTTTGTGATATTGTGAAGTGTTGATCTTAAACTAAAGGGCAGAATAGTTGAACAGAAAGGTGATTAAGAGGGGTGAATGGTTATGGTATTTAATGCAACAACACAAAAAGGGTTATTATTGTTTTTACTGGCACTAAATTTGCTATCAATACTTGTGGCATTTCCGATAAAAACAATATCCGTTCACATTGTACTTATTGCATATCTTATCTTATGCTTATTTATTCAATTCAAAATCAAGATAGTGGAAAGTTCCATAAGTTTTGAAATCCGCATTTTTTCAAAACTTATTTACAGAAAAGAGATTTGTCCTAATCAAATTGTTGGTATGAAGTTTAAACGTGTGGGTTGGAGTAAGAAATGTGTAGTTGTACAAACATCTAAAGGGTTTAATTTACGAATTGTTAATTTCTATCCAGAAAAAATTTATGATGATTTGATTGATTATGCTAATGAATACGATATATCTATATTAAAAACTAAGGATTATTTAATCTTAGAAAAACTGAACTGAATCTACTCTTCAACTAACGGGTGCGTTTCTTGAAGATCACTTTAATCCTAAAATACAGTTAAAGGAAACATTTCTTGATATAATAAAAATAAACTCTATGTAAGGAAGAGGTGAACGCAACATGAATACAGCAAAAGAGCGTTTACTTAAAATTATTGATGAGATATCTGAACATGAAGTGGATATAATTTTAGATTTTGCAGAGTACCCTAAAATAAAGAGGGAAAAAGGTTATCTGAGGATTTAGCAAAGGCTAGCGAAAGTGGCCTAGATTTTTGGGGTAATGACATTGATGATGAGGTTTGGAATGATGTATAAACAAGGTGATATCGTTCTATTACCCGTTCCATTCAGTGATTTAACAAATAGAAAACAACGCCCTGTTTTCCAATAGACGTGGAGGTAAGAATATGATGTTTATAAATAAAGTAAGTCTTAAGTGGCTATTAAGAATCACAGGATTTTTTACTTTATTTGGCGTAGCTTCTTTTTTATACTCTCTTGTCAGGGGCAATTATATTAATTATGAAGCTATCTTATTAACGATAATTATGCTAAGTTTTTTCTTGCATTTCAATTCTAAGACTATTAAAGATAAGCAGTAAAATAATATGTTGGTTTTAGATAAAATACATTTCTTGCTAAGCTAATCGGAGCAAGACTAACGGGACACAGGGGCAGGTCCCTTGTCCCGTTCAGTTTTTATTTTGTCTGCTTCCAATGAAAACCCTCGTTTAATGAGCGATGGAGGATTAATCAATCTTAAGCTTTATAGCCTTTGTGGCGATAAACGTTTTAATGTGATTGTCTAAAATCCTTGTTCCGCCAAAATCATCTTCATAAAAGCCTGAAATAACAAACCCAGCGTCGATTTGTCCTTGTATTTGATCTTCTAGAGTATGGGCATATTCTATTGTTTGACTTGAATCAAGGTAGTCTTGAATTTCACTCGTAGGTAAGTAGTCCAATGTAGAGGAGGGGACGGAATGTTTTACATCAAGAATCCCTTTTCTTTCTTGATTATCATCGAAAATCCATAATAAAGGATTAGTAAATCCAGCAATTAAGATGCCGTTAGTTTTTAAAACTCTGGAAACTTCATTCCATACAGGGCGAACATCTTTTACAAATAAATTAGAAACAGGATTAACAACAATATCAAAATACTCATCATCAAAGTCGCTTAAGTCTGACATATCACCTTGTATCGTTTTTAAGGTTAATCCATCACGTTCAGCGACCCTCTCATCTTGTTCCAATTGCTTTTTAGATAGATCAGTAACGGTTACATCTGCACCAGCTGCAGCCAAAACTGGTCCTTGTTGCCCTCCGCCAGAAGCTAAACAAAGTACTTTTAAACCTTCGATAGATTTAGGAAACCAATTCCTTGGGACTGTTTTTTCAGTGGTGACTGTTATTTTCCATTCACCATGTTTACTTTTTTCAATGATATCGCTACTTACAGACTGGGTGTATCTAGAACCTTCTTCAACTTTCTTATCCCAAGCATTACTGTTTTGTTGCGTTGTATCCATAATCATTTCTCCTATCTTGATTTCTTCTATTAAAGCACTGACTATTTAATTTCAAAATACAAAACCACTCCTATTTCTTTTATATTTTAACATTAAATTCCTTTTATATAGGGGGCAATGAATAACGTATCTGCTGTTATTTCTGAAATGTGTTAGTTTACCAGTTTATATAATATTGACCAGAGCCAACGGTCCCAATGTAACATGTGAGACGCGTTAGGATATAGCTTGACAATCCTACCTAGTAAAGCCAAGCGTCAAATTAAATGAATGGATACATTTTGACAGTCGATGGTGGTGCATAGGCTCTTCTTAGTAGAGTAGGAGATTTAAATACGGCTCATAAAAATGTAGCTAAACATAAAAAGTCAAAAAAGTTATAAATAAAGTAAATATATTGTTATAAGATAAGGCGTGTTATATGAAACAATGAAAACGCTACCAACAACTCCTCTAGAATTCCTTTCGTATAATGTTCAAATTTACCTTCAAGGGTTAGAACTGATAGGGAAGTCCCGATTCAGCTAACATATTCATTATTCCTAAAAAGGAGGGATTTAAATCCAAACGAAATACCTTTCATTTCTCCTTAGAAAAACACAGAATTCATGGATTTACCTTATCATCTAGTCAGTACGATAAAACGCACGTTGTGTGGACAAAATGTATTAATTCTAGATAAAGGTGACGTAATCGTTTTCTATTACTTTTTTGCATTTATGTGATCTCTATGCCGAAATTAGGGAAAGGAAAGATATTTAAATGATAATGAAAAGAAAAAGCTTACTTAAGTTATTTGGTTATTTAACGGTAGTAATTGCTTTGATTGGTTCGTTTGCTTTTATTAAAGTTAATCAGTCTAAAGCAGAAGATATTACTAAAACAATCACAATTGATGGTACGGACGTAGATGAATACAATCGCTTTAAAGGTTTTGGGGCAGTATCAGCTAATAATACCTCCCGCCTCTTATTAGATTATAAAGAAGAGCATCCTGATCAATATTGGGAGATAATGAATCATTTATTTAATCCAGAAAAAGGTGCAGGATTAACGCACGTAAAAGTGGAGTTAGGTGGAGATGTGAACTCATCTTCTGGTACAGAGCCGGCAACGATGCGCTATGCCGATGAACCAGCTAATGTTCTTAGAGGTGCAGGTTTCCAATTTGCAGCAGATGCTAAATCAATTAATCCTGACATTACAACAGAAATTCTACGTTGGGGTGAACCGCGTTTTTCTTGGAATGGTGTAGCCAACAGTGATTTTAAGAACCGATATCAATGGTATAAACAAACTATTGATGCTGTTTATGATGAATATGGCTTTAAACTTGATTATGTTGGAATCTCTCAGAATGAAAGGGCTATCAATGGTAATGGTAGAGTGGAGGTTGATTGGATAAAATACTTCACTTCTACTATTAAACAAGAACCAAACTATGAATCTGACTATGAGCATATTAAACTAGTAGCGGCAGATGGGTATCGTGATACACAATCGATTAGTCGCGTACTACTTGATAACCCGGATTTAATTGATGAGATTGATGTAATTAGCGCACATTATGATATCAATGGTTCAAGTGAGCTAACAGAGTTACAAAATAAGTTGATTGCTGATGGTAAACAACCAAAAGAGGTTTGGGTATCGGAAGGTGTAGCTCCAATGATTAATGCCAGATACCGTGAAAATATGCAACCTAATTATAATGGACTTGGTGGAACGGTAGGAGTGGTCGATGTAATTTCTCGAATTATATCTGTTTACAATTGGGAAGGTGCAGGAGAAAACCAATTGACCGCGGTGTCCTTCGATTTTCAACCTTCTGTAGCAGCATTTTATCAAGGCGCTCAATATAACCCAAAACACTTAATCAGTGCATTTGATCCGTGGTCTGGTTTTTATGAAGCAGATGCAGGGTTACAAGGTGTTAGACATTTTATGAACTTTGTTGGGTATGATGATCACTCTACACCTGAAAATGAACGTTGGATGTATGTGAAAGGGGCAACATTTAGTGATGGTACGGAAGGAGATGGCGGAGTAAAGGTCGACTCAAGTACCCATAATTATATGACATTAAAAGACCCTGAAACAGATGACTATACAACGGTATTTACGAATAATACAGATGATACCCGTAAATATACGATCAAAACACAAAATCTAAATGGGAAAGAAAATGAAAAAGTATATGTATGGGAAACGCGTGGGGCTGACGAAGGTCAAGACTATGATGCGAACTGGTTTAAAAATATTAACGAGATTACTCCGGTGAACGGTGAATATGAAGTGGAAGTTAAACCATATTCAATCGTGACGATTACTACTTTGAATAAAGAAGCGGTAAAGGACTTTGGGTACGAATCAGGCCCGATTGATTTATCAAAGGATACCATCATGCCATTACCTTATGAAGACGACTTTGAGTACGATGAATATGGACTGGATGAAGAAGGTAGAGATTATGTTGAACGCCGCGGTGGTACACCACGTTACACAACTGATCAAATAGGGGCGTTTGAGGTAGTGAAAGAAGCAAGACAACATACCAATGTCGAAAGCTTTGAAACTACGAAATTAAATATTCCAGATGCAACGGCTCATAGTAATATGCTGCAGCAGAAAATGACGGTAGACACTATTGGTGCTGACTGGTCCGTTTGGGGTGGAAAGGATGGCACTGCCTCCGATGTTAATCCAAACACTATACTAGGTGACTATCGATGGGTAAATTATAAAGTTTCCTATGACTTCCTACTAGATACTCACACACCAATGGTAGAGGGCCGGAGTAATTACGCCTTAATTGGTGTGCGTCAAGTTAAATCTGGTTATGCAGATTCAACAGCACCATATAACGCACGTGTTCATGTGGATGGAAGCTATGAAATTCTAAAGCTAGGTGAAGTAGTTTCAGAAGGTACAATTGCTGATTTTGATAACACTGTTTGGCATAACATGGAATTTGAAGCAAAAGAGAATGTATTTACATTGTATGTGGATGGAGAGAAAATTGCTTCCTATACGGATGAGGACTCAACTGTAATGGCTGGGCGAGTGGCAATAGGATCTGGGTATTACGAAACACTAATTGATAACTTGCGTATTTCTCCTATCGCTGGATTTCCCTATCAATCAGTTAAATTTGATAATGCACAAGGAAGAATATTTGAAACAGAAGAACAAGCCCTTAACAATGATGATCCGATGAATCCAATTGGCTATGTTGGACAGTGGGACTTTATTCAAGCAGGGTATGGACATTATAATCGTACGCAAATGGTTACGAATTCAGATTATCCAGTTTGGAACGGAAGAATAGTGAAACATACCGATGTAACAACAGAACAAGGAACATTAAACAAGGTTTACTTTTCTGGAGAATGGAGTTCAAATAGTGGAAATGCTTGGGGATCTGATGGTGAATCTTTTGAGATTAAATTCAAAGGCAATGAAATCAGATTGTATGGGGAAGCGAATCCTAATAATGGAATAGCTGATGTGTACTTAGATGATGAGCTTGTTGGAGAAACAAGCTATATAAACAACAGTAGTGTTGTAAAAGAGGTTTTCTCAGCAGAGAACCTTGAAGAAGCAGAACACACATTAAAAGTAGTAGCAAAAGAAGGTTGGACCAGCTTTGTCAGAGCGGAAATCGAGACGGAAGATGAGATAGACCTTTCTTCAGTTGATAAATTGGGACCTACTGCTATTGTCCCAATAGCAGACGATGCTGAAGTAGGAACCGATGAGAATACAGTGTACGCTTACAGGGAAAATGGACATTCATGGGGAAGTAATAGTAAGAATGCCTGGGCAGCATTCTCAGACAATCCATATATCTTTGTAAACTTCACTGGAACAGGAATTGATTTTCTTGTTGGTGATTCAAATAAGACAAAGTATCAGTTTGAACTGGATGGTGAAGTTGTAGGCAACATTGGTTCAGAAAATGGCACTGTCAGGTATTCTGTAAGGGACCTTGAAGATACACAACATACGTTAAAAGTATCCTTAGGTGATAATCAGGCCCAGGAGACTTACATGGACTATCGAGGAGTTAATATTTATGGCGCTCCGAAAGAAAGTAACAATAGTATGATCTTTGACTTTAAAGGCACGGGCTTTCATTTGTTTGGTGCAACGTCTGATTCATTACTTGATGTTTATATTGATGATCAATTAGTGGAGGATAACTATCGAGTTTATGCTAAAGGTGATCGTGAAACCTCATATTCTATTAAAGGTCTTGAAAATACTGAACATACAGCTAAAGTAGTTGTTAGAGGTGGCAGCTTTACTTTAGATGGTATGGACATTATTACCGGGGTAAATGATGTCCCAACAGACGGAGAGGAACCGACAGATGGGGAAGAACCGACAGACGGGGAAGAACCAACAGACGGGGAAGAACCAACAGACGGAGAGGAACCAACAGACGGAGAGGAACCGACAGATGGAGAGAATCCGATAGACGGAGAAGAACCAACAGACGGAGAAGAACCAACAGACGGAGAGAATCCGACAGATGGAGAGGAACCGACAGACGGAGAAGAACCGACAGACGGAGAGGAACCGACAGACGGAGAGAAACCAACAGATGGAGAAGCCCCGAGCGATGGCCAAGATCAGAGTGACGGTAGTGATCAGCAAACTGGGGACGATAAAAACAGCGAGAGTGATCATGATGGAAATAAAGAGTTACCTACTACAGCAACTTCCATCTATAATTACTTATTACTAGGTTCAATACTACTAGTTGGAGCAGGAATTATGGTTTTCGTTCATAAGCGAAGGAAGGCTTAATACCGTTCTAGTTCATAAAAGGACTATCCTAAAATTTTCAGGATAGTCCTTTTCCTATGAATAAAGTTCACTAATATTTTTCCACGAACCTAACAGGATTTTGTACTTGTTCTTACAAATTAGTAAAAAAATAATGATAAGAGGTAAAAAAATTATCTATTTAAGAAACTATTTAGTGACTAAAATTAGAAATAGGAAATCTTTAATAAACATAGGAAAAAATAAGGCGGGTTGTAAGAAATATAAGGAACTTAGTTGTCTAAACAAACGTACAGCACCTAAGAAAAGGAGGGAGTACATGGAGACAAATGCAGGATTATCAGGAGGGATTTATCGTTTATGTGAATGGATTTATCGACTAGCCTACATTAATTTGCTTTGGATTTTATTTACTATTGCTGGAGGAGTAGTATTAGGTATTTTTCCTGCAACGGCTGCTATGTTCGCAGTAACTAGAAAGTGGATCAATGGAGATGATGGACATAACATTTTTAAAATTTTTCTGCAGTATTATAAAAGAGATTTCAAAGAATCTAATGTAGTAGGGGCTCTTTTAACTGTAGTTGGTATTTTTATCTTTATTGATTTTCAGTTAATTGGATCATTCGGTGGAGTTATCAAATATGTTTTACTAGGAAGTCTAGCAACTGTAACAATACTATATTCTTTAGTAATTCTATATATTTTTCCTGTTCTTACACAATATAAAAATAGTGTATACAAGCATTTTAAATCAGCATTAATTATTGGGATAACCTATCCACTTCGTACGATCACAATGTTTGTATCTGTTGTATCGGTATTGTTTATTTGTGCAGTGATTCCTGCAATATCTTTTTTATATTTAGGTAGTGGGTTAAGTTTTGTCATTATGTTTTTCTCACACCATTTATTTCATCATATCGAAAAAAACATTGAATCTCCCAATAAATGAAAACGTTATCAAAAATTACTGTTCGATAATTTAATAGTTCTGCCAAAGCGAGTTATAGTAGTACTTACCCAAATAAGAGTATTACTACAGAGTCTATAGAATTTGTGACGAAGGCTACTATAGTTACGAAAAGAGCCTAATTTGAAAGAAGAGGTGATTTATTTGGAAGCAAAAGAAGAGAGACAACTTCCACTAGGAAAAACAAAAATTAAGTTGAAACGATCAAAAATTCAAAGAAGTGAAAATTTAGCAGGCTTTTTATTTGTCAGTCCCATGTTTATCGGTGTATCAATTATTACATTGCTACCAATTGTCGCTACATTCATACTAGCATTTGCTGATTGGAAATTTATTGCGGGATGGGATCAATTAAAGTGGGTTGGTTTTGCTAACTTTGAAGCTCTATTTAGTGATAGTGTTTTCTTGAAGTCACTGTTAAATAATGCAATTTTTGTGTTGACTGTTCCTTTAACGATGATCGTATCACTTGTATTAGCGATAATTATCGATAAGCATGTTTACCTAAAAAGTTACTTTAAAGTAGCATTTTTTATGCCATATATCTCCAGTGTCGTTGCTATCGCGGTAGTGTGGCAAGTATTATTTCATCCAACAGCAGGGCCAATAAATCAATTTTTAATGTCTATTGGAATAGAAAATCCACCACTGTGGATAGCTGATCCAAAATTTGCGTTAATATCTGTTATGATGATTCATCTATGGATATCTGTAGGTTTTAACTTAATTGTATATATTGCAGGGTTACAGTCGATCCCGAAAGAATTGTATGAAGCAGCTGAGATTGATGGAGCAAACACATGGTACAAATTTCGAAAAATTACAGTACCTTTAGTTTCACCGACATCCTTTTTCTTATTAATTACAGGTATTATTGCAACATTCAAAGTGTTTGATTTAATTGCAGTCTTAACTAGTGGTGGGCCATTAAATTCAACCAGTATGCTAGTTTGGTATTTATATGATACAGCATTTATTAACCTAGAAATCGGTTATGCTTCCGCTATTGCGGTCATATTGTTCCTTGTAGTATTTGCCATTACTATCATTCAATGGATTGCGCAAAAGAAATGGGTTAATTATTAAGGGGGGAGCATGATGAACAAGAGGTCAAAGCTAGATATAAAAAAGATAATGATCACTATTATTGTTTTTTTCTGTAGTTTAGTATTCTTACTACCGTTCATTTGGATGTTATCTACGTCGTTTAAGATTGAAGCGGATGTATTTAAGTTTCCGATTGAGTGGATACCGGAAAGATGGAATGCCATAAGTAACTATAAAGATGTTTGGTTCGGTGATTATCCATTCTATCTCTATTATTGGAATTCTATTAAAGTAGCTGTTTCCACTACTTTACTCTCCGTTACTGTTTCGGCAATGGCTGCTTACGGATTTTCGAAAGTACGTTTTCCCGCAGGAGGTTGGTTGTTTTTCATTGTGCTAGCAACATATATGGTCCCACCTCAAGCTAGTTTAGTACCACAATTTCTATTGTTTAGAAATATAGGTTTATTTGACAGTCACCTTGGATTAGTATTGTTAGGAAGCTTTAGTGTACTAGGAACCTTTATGTTACGTCAGTTCTTTATGGGTATTCACAATGATTTGCTTGAGGCAGCAAAAATTGATGGGGCTGGCCATTGGAAGATTTTTTGGAGAATTGCAGTTCCTATTGTCAAACCAGCGATTGCCACATATGCAATTTTACGCTTTATCTGGACATGGAATGATTATCAAAATCCATTAATTTTCTTAAGAACCGATAAACTATATACAATCCAGCTAGCTATGCAAAAGTTTACAACCATTAATGGTGAATTTTATTCCTTAATAATGGCAGCGGCTGTGTCTGCAATCTTACCATTATTAATTGTATTTATTATTGGTCAAAAACAAGTCATTGAGGGAATTGCATTAGGTGGTGTAAAAGGGTAATAAAAATGTTGTTTTCAGATGCCTTAGTCACCAAGAATCGCTTGGAAGTGAAAGATAAACATAGCTTTAACTATGTTACCTGAGGGTTAATCTAGTCTAGATTAATCCTCTTTGCCTATGGATTGTTAACATTTCGTGATAGGACAGGGGATGAGATTAACTGCCACAGTCATCGTATAAAAACTTCTATCAACTCGTTTTGAACTATATGGATAGTGGTTTGATTGTATGATGATACAAGAGTCTTTTGTCAGGTGCGGTGTAGAGATCTTTAAGCAATTAGAGGAAAACGTATCTGAACTATATTAAAATCGAACTATTTATAGGGAAGACAACAAATTATCGGAATGGAACCACAAATTTAAAAGTAAAATTATTACTAATACAAGTAAAATTATTTCCATTTAAATTTAATTAGGTTTGCTATAATTTCTGTGTAAGGGCTTACAAAATATGATATAGTTATAGGGGGTATTTGTTTGAAAAGTAAATATTTGGTAGGTTTACTTAGTTTTCTGTTTTTGATTGGAATTCTTGTAGGTTGTAGTTCAAGCGATGGGGATGAAGAGGCATCTACATCTGAAAATTCGGAATCATCGAAATCATCAGGGGGTGATGGTGGAGAGGAAGTCACGATTAAGTTCCACACTCATGGTAACGAAGCTAGTTATAATTGGAAGGAAACGTTAGCGGCGTTTGAAGAAGAGTATCCTAATATTAATGTGGATCTAGTTATTCTAAGTGAGAAAGGTGATACAAACGAGGCTTTGCAAAAGCTTGATTTGGCAGCAGCATCTGGTGAGCAGCTTGACGTTTTAATGTTCAGTGATCCTGCGTCATATGCCGAACGTGTAGGGCTAGGTATAGTAGCACCAATCGATGAGTTTATTAATGAAGAAGGTTTTACAGTAACGGAAGAATATAAGGTAGATACAATGATTGATGATAAGTACTACGCGCTACCTGGTAAGTTTAACCCATGGTATGTACTTCTGAACAAAGATCATCTAGCAAAAGCAGGTCTTGAAGTTCCAACAGAGTGGACTTGGGATGAGTTCAAGGATTATGCAAAACAGCTAACTACAGATGAACACGTAGGAACGTACTTCCATGGTCCCCAAGATGGTGGATGGATGGAATATATGAAATTAGCCCTCGCAAGTGAAGAAACCGAAACTGGATTCATCAATGAAGATGGATCACACAACTTTGATCACCCATACTTTAGAAAAACATTAGAAATGCGTCTTGAAATGGAAAAAGAAGATAAATCTGCCACACCTTATACAGACATTTTATCTCAAAAACTTCACTATCGTACCCAATTTTTTAACCAAGATGCTAGTACTATTTTAATAGGTAGCTGGATGAACACGGAACTAGGTGGTACAGATCAGTTCCCATTAAATTTTGAAGTAGGTGTCGCTCCGTATCCAACAAATGCAGACAGTGATGCTGCAGGTTATACACCAGTTACTACAGACTTTATGTCCGTTGCTCAGAGCTCAGAGCATAAAGAAGCAGCATATAAATTTATTCGTTGGTACACAACAGAAGGACAAATCGTCCAAGGCAAGAGTATTCCTTCTTGGAACAAAGTGAGCGATGCGGACCTTGAAGGGATTATTGACACGATCTTAAGTGGTACAGTAAGTCCTGAAAAAGTGGATAAGGAATCGCTTATCAATGTATTAACTAACGCTAAATCATCAAAGATTGTTTCTCCTGCTTCTTATCAAGCGGAAATTTATCAACTGGTAAATGATGAATATGAGAAGTTAATTTACGGGGAGCAAGATATCGATAAGACAATTGAAGCGTTAAAAACAAAGGCTGATGAAATCATAGCTAATAATCAAGAATAAATGTAAACGGGGTGTGGTCTTCCGTTTCTACCCCCACCTTTCTTTAGGAGGATGGATATGAGGTTAGAAACAGGTAGATCTACGCCCCTTTCATTTCGATCTAAAGTTATCCTAACATCTGTCATTTGTATTGTCATTCCAGTAGTTATAACGTTAGGTATTTATAATTTCTTAACAAGAGATGCGGTAAAGGATCAAGCGATTCTCAATGCCAATAATGAGTTGAAATTGACTGGTGAGTATGTATCGAAGCTCTTGGATGATATGTTATACGTTACAAACTTTATACAACTAGATTCAGAGATCAATTCAATTTTAAAAGCACGGGCCAAAACACCTTTAAATGAGAATGAAAACGGGAATCAAAGTTATAACCAATTTATCTCGGACAAAACTGTCATGAAAACGATAGAAAACATTACGTTGGTAGGGGAAAAATCATACGTTACGATTCTGTTAACGAATGGGAAATATTATACGAATTATGAAGTCAATGATTATGACCCACTACGTCTATTTGAAGAAGAATGGTTCAATGACCTTAAAGCAATGCATGGTTATGAATCCATTTGGTTTGGTAGTCAGCCAACAATATTTGAATCAGAGAAGAAAAAAAACCCTTACCAAATTTCTGTAGCGAGAACGTTACGTAATGGTAGCTCACAAATATATGGATATGTAGTGGTTACCATTCTTGAAAATAAAATCAACCAAATCTTTGAAAATCGAGATAGTACAAATGGTGAGGAAGTATTTTTGCTAGATTCGAATAATGTTATTTTATCTCATAATGATACGGCAAGGATTGGACAGACATTTTCTACATTAAAGAAGATGAAGTCTAATAGTTTGAAAAATGTAGTAAATATATCTGGTAAGGATTATCTTATAACCGTTCAGGAAGAGTTTTACACGGATTGGAAGCTTGTTTCACTTATTCCGTATCGTAATGCAATTTCTGAAATGAATGCCATCTATAACAAGGTTTCTGTCTTACAACTTGTATTATTTGCTGTATTTTTTGGACTGTTAGCCATACTAATTAATCGAATTACTAGACCACTTGTCATTCTAGGGAATGTTGTTTCAAAAGTGAGAAAAGGTAACTTAACTATACGATCGAAAATTAATAGTAAGGATGAAATTGGGACGTTTTCGAAATCATTTGATGAAATGTTAGATAAAATCAATGAAATGATTAAAGAAATAACAGACACGCAAAGTAGGCAACGAAAAGCCGAGTTAGCGATGCTACAAGCTCAAATAAATCCTCATTTTTTATTTAACGTATTGAATTCGATTCGGATGAAAGTTTTTAAAGGTGGGGATAAAGAGAGTGCTAAAATGATTAGCTCTTTATCCAAGCTGTTGAGAATGACAATTGAAAGTGATGAAGCAATTATTACTTTGTATGATGAAGTGTCGATGGTAAAAGATTACGTTCAATTAATGAACATGCGACACAGAGGAAATGTGAATTTACGTATAGATGTGTCCAATGAAGCATACGAACAAAAAGTTCCTCGGTTAATTTTACAGCCAATTATTGAAAACTCTATTATTCACGGATTTAGCCAACATACTGGTGATATTCATTTACATGCTAGAGTAGACGATGATAAGTTCAAAATTATTATTGAAGATAATGGGGAAGGAATGGATGAAGAAACGAAGGAAAAACTTCAGAGGAAAATTTCTTCACATGATTTTGCTGATGTGGATGAACTAAGTACAAATGGATTTTCTAGTATTGGATTAGTAAATGTTTATGAGCGTATGGTCATGTCATTTGGAACAGAATTTGAAATGACCATTGAAAGTAAAAAAGATAGTGGTTCAAAGATCACCTTGCTTATCCCAAGAGGAGGTAGTAAACACTATGTATAAAGTAATGCTTGTCGATGATGATTATCCTGCATTAGAGTTTCTATCTGAGATGGTAGAGTGGGATTCACTTGGACTTCAGCTGCAAAGCACCCATGAAAATGGATTAAGTGCATTGGAAAACGCTCAATTAGATATGCCAGATATCTTAATTACGGACATAGGTATGCCAAAGATGGATGGCATCCAATTAACCCAAAAACTGAAAGAAAAGAATCCAAATCTTCAGGTAGTTATTCTATCCTGTCATAATGAGTTCAAATATGCGCAAAAAGCGATAAAACTAAATGTTCAAGATTACATTTTAAAAGAAACTCTCGATCCGGATGATCTATCGTCTATGTTGCTGACTTATAAAGAAAGGTTAGATAATGAACAAAAGCGGAAGTTAAATGATGTTAAAATGAAAAATCAACTTAAAAAGAATGAAGAATTTGCTAAGTCTAATTTTTTACGAGAGATTATCTATCACTCTAATCGTAGTCAGGATTGGTATGGGGAGCATCATAATTTGGGCTTTCATTTGAAACGTGCCAACTATATGCCAATTCTATGTGTGATGGACAACTATTTATCTGCTAAGCAGCTTTATACGTCTGTGGACACGCTTCAATTCGTCGCGCAAAATGTGATTAACGAGATTATTGAAGAAACGAACTCGAACATCATTTATATGAGTTTTGAAGAAAATAAATCATTTATTTTATACCCTGTTCAACAAACCTTGAAAGAAAATAATTATGAAAATGCTCAAGTGATGCTTAAGAAGATACAGTATAGCTTTAGCAAATATTTGAATATCTCTGTTTCATTTTTGATTGGCGAATATGTAACGATTAAGGAATTAAAGGGTGAACTAAAAAGTTTGCTTTCAAGTAATCATCAACGTTTTTATATGGATACGGGAAGTATTACCAGGAAGCTTGATTATACAGAAACAAACAAGGAGGACTTATTTTCTTGGTACGACGAAGCATCTATGGAGTTAAGAAATTTAATTTTTGAACAAGATCTAAATAGCATTAGACCTACTATTTCGAAGTGGACACAATTTATTAAAGAAAAAGAGTTTTCACTAGAATCTGTCAAAGAGTGGTTTCTTAAATTGCTACTTGAACTTAAGGTTAAAATGCAAGCATTACAATATTTCCAATCTAGCTTTAATGTGGAAGCTTTGCACCAAGAGATTTTATATATTGATAATTTACATGAATTAAAAGAATGGATAATTAACTATTTTCATTCCTTAATAAATATCAAAACAGAGGTTACAGATCAATCGAAGCATAAAGAAATTATGGATGCATGCGTTTATGTCACAAAGAATATAGAGAAAAAACTATGCTTAGATGAGGTGGCTAGCCATTTATTCTTAAATCCAAGTTATTTTAGTAGATTGTTCAAAAAGGAAATGAAAAAGACGTTTGTGGAATACGTTACATCTGTAAAAATTGAACGGGCAAAGGAACTTCTAGATCAAACGACAGAGCCAATCGGAAAAATCTGTGAAAGGCTAGGCTATGATAATCAGAGTTATTTTATTAAATTGTTTAAGAATCATCTTGGTTGCACTCCTTCTGACTACAGGAGAAGTAAAGCATAAAGGTCTGGTGTGAGAATGATGGAAATACCTATATCGAAAGAAAAGATAGACCATCCATTTTTTTATGGACAATATGAGCAGGCAGCGTGGGATAAATTAAGAAATCATAACGTGCTTTATGAAACGTTAGTTGGTGAACTAAAAGAAGAAGCGGATAAGTTAGCCCAATCTGAATATCCGCACTTGTCATTGTCTTTGTTTAGGCTTTTTGAAACCGAGGGCTCAAGACAAGAGTATGAGCGAATTTATTTTTTACGAAGAATGAGATTAACTGCATTTGGAATGATGTACTTAATTGAGCCTGATAATGCACACTATAAAAGATTGCTAGAGGAAACAATTTGGGATATTTGTAATGAGTTTACTTGGTGCTTACCAGCCCATATTGTGGATGAAGTCGAACTTAAAACAAACTTTCACTACTCCTTAAATAACAAAATGGGGGACAAGGGGGATTCCTTCACAATAGATTTATTTGCTGCTGAAACAGCCTTTGCACTAAGTGAAATTTCACATGTAATGAATGATAAATTAGATGCTGTGTTGATTACGCGAATAAGGCAAGAGGTATATAAACGAGTCTTTATCCCTTATCTAGAACAAGGGCCATTTGATTGGGAAACCGCAGACCATAATTGGGCAGCAGTTTGTGCTGGATCGATAGGGAATGCTGCTATGTATGTAATAGAAGATCGGGAAGATTTGTCTATCGTATTAAACAAAGTTATGAAAACGATGGATTGTTATTTAGATGGCTTCGAAGACGATGGTGCTTGTAAGGAAGGCTATGGGTACTGGCAGTATGGATTTGGTTTCTATGTGTACTTTGCGGATTTACTAATAAAAGTAACAGATGGAAAAATAAATCTATTTAACAATGAAAAAGTTCATCAGATTGCGCTTTTTCAACAGAAATGTTTTTTAGATGATGACATTGTTGTCAACTTCTCTGATTCTTTACAAAACGGAGCTGTAATGCTAGGTCTTAGTCATTACCTGAGTAGAGTCTACCCAGATATAGAAGTACCAGAAGCTAAACTTCGTAATAAAAGTATAATAGATCATTGTGGCAGGTGGGCACCCGCTATTCGGAATTTGTTATGGGTAAATGATGAGGTAGTAGGAGAGCCTTGGCAGGAGGCAACGTATTATTTAAAAGACGCTCACTGGTTTATTTCAAGGGTATGGACTGATGCAGGGAGATTTGCCTTTGCTGCCAAGGGTGGACATAACGATGAACCACACAATCACAATGATGTTGGCCATTTTATTCTTTATGGCAATGGAGAAGTTTTATTAAAAGATTTAGGATCAGGGTTATATACAAAAGCCTATTTCCATGAAGAGGAGCGCTATTCCTATTTATGTAATGGGGCACAAGGGCATTCGCTTCCAATTATCGATGGAAAGTTACAGCTTCCTGGTAGCCAATATATGGCATCGATAAACAAGGTTAATATAGAGTCACAGTGCCAAGAATGGGAGTTGGATTTATCCAAGGCATTTGAGAATGACAACCTAACAGACTTAACAAGGAAGTTTACGTGGGTAAGAGATCAAAAGCCAAGTTTGCTTGTAGAGGATACTTATTCGTTTGGAACTCAGCCCAAATCAATTATAGAGCAATTTATTATCCCTAAACTAGCATTGATAGAGAGTGCGGAGAGTATCGTGGTGAGTGATAAATTGCGGATTAACTTTGATCAGAAACAGCTAGCTTACTCGAAAGAAGAGCTTACATTTCTCAATCATTTTGGTGAAAGGGAGGAATATATAGCCATTCGTTTGCTAGTCAAACAGCCAAGTAGGCATGTACATGTAACAGTTAACTTTCAATTTCTATGAAGAAGAGTGAAATCATATTTTACTCGAAATAAAAATAAGTTGCTCACTCATAAATTGTAAACGTTGACAATTGAAAAGGTATTACTTTCCATAAGAAAGGGAGGTTAACGTGAAAGCTTTTGACTTACCAATTAAGGAAAATAAATTGAAAACAAAAGAAGATCTTCAACTTGCTTTAAAACAAATATGTGAGCCACTTAAATCGACATACAGTAGAGGGCGTTCCCAGTTCCATCTGGGCAATACAAGTGCAGCTTATCCCGATGAAGTGGCACAAATGGAAGGGTTCTCCAGAGTGTTATGGGGGCTAGCCCCTCTTTTAGCAGGTGGGGACGATTATGATTTGTGGGATTTGCATTTAGAAGGGATTAAAAATGGTACTAATCCAACACATGAAGAGTACTGGGGAGATATTCATGACTATGATCAGCGTATCGTTGAAATGGCGGCATTTGGTTTAACCTTAGCGCTCGTTCCAGAAAGAGTATGGGACCCTTTATCAGAACGAGAAAAAACAAACTTGGTGAATTGGTTAAAACAAGTCGACGATCATCCTGTTCATGATTGTAATTGGCTGTTCTTCCCGATCCTTGTAAATCTTGGTTTCAAAACAGTTGATGTCCCTTATAACAAGGAATTGATAGAAAGAAATTTAAATAGAATCGAAGAATTTTATTTATCTGATGGATGGTATGCTGATGGTATTAATGGCCATTCCGATTATTATGTTCCATTTGCTATTCATTTCTACAGTCTGATTTACGCAAAACTAATGGAGAATGAAGATCCAAAACGAGCTATTTTGTATAAAGAACGAGCAAGTCTATTTGCCAATGATTTTATTTATTGGTTTGCTAAAGACGGCTCGGCAGTTCCCTATGGTAGAAGTATGACATATCGTTTTTCACAATCTGCTTTTTGGAGTGCATTCGTTTTTGCTGAGGTTGATGCTTTTTCTTATGGAGAACTAAAAGGTCTAATATTGAGTAACTTACGTTGGTGGTTTAAGCAGCCGATATTTGACCGAGATGGCATTTTGACTATCGGTTATCGTTATCCTAATTTAGTTATGGCCGAAAACTATAATTCTCCTGGTTCTCCGTATTGGGGATTAAAGACGTTCTTAATCTTGGCATTGAACGATAATCATCCTTTTTGGGATGCAACTGAACAGCCTTTACCTAGTTTGAACGACACGTCCATTCAACAAAGCCCAAATCTAATTTTTTGCAGGCAGGATAACAAGGAACATGTAGTTGCGTTTAATACAGGTCACTCAGAAACAAATGAACATACGCATACATCTGCAAAATATGAAAAGTTTGCCTATTCCAATTACTTTGGATTCAGTGTACCTAGAGCCGAGTGGGGATTAGAACAAGGTGCTTTTGACTCGATGCTAGCGTTAAGCGAAGAGGGAGATAACCTGTTTCGCGTAAAACGGTCTTGTATAGAACAAAGTGTGGCAAATGGGATTGTATATACTAAATGGAAGCCATGGTCAGATGTTGTTGTTTCTTCATGGATAATACCTGGTTTACCGTGGCATGTTCGTATCCATTGTATTGATTCTGAACGTTATTTGGATAGTGCTGAGGGTGGTTTTGCCATGGATGTAGATAATCACTGTGGGAAAAGTATAGATATCGAATTAGTGCAAAATGATCAGGAAGCTTTAGCGAAAGCCAGTTGGGGTATAAGTGGGATTAAAAATTTATTGGAAACGGGTACGGTAGAAATGATATTCCCTAATTCGAATACAAACGTTATGCATTCCCGAACAACTATTCCAACGATTAAATCAAAAATAGTACCAGGTAGAAACTGGCTAGTCTCTGCAGTTTTCGGTGAACCTGGCAAAAATGCTTCAGTCCATTGGGAACAAGCACCATACATCGAAATGGAACATGATAATCTAGTTGTTTATTCTAAATGCGATCAAAAGGTTTTGTTTCGGATGTCTACATAATGATAAAATAAGTAGGAAACAAAAAACTAGTAAACCATGGTAATAGTGTTAGAGCAACTGAAGAACTGGAATGCATAAAATATTTCGACAAGTAAAACAATGCGTTGATTTATCGCTAAAAACAAAAACCTGATTGGTCGTGATAACGTCCAGGATAAGTCAGAGCGGTTGTTTATTATTTAATGAATGGCAAAAAGGAAATCGACTTTCACAAATATGGAGTCCGTGATAGCAGATGCAAAAACGCTTTATAGGAGCAAAGTGCGTGTCGACTCCCAGGCGGCACAAGGGGAGAGTTTATGAGATTAAATCTTTTCGTGGAAATTATTGGTATTACAATTGGTGAAATTATAGAGTGTAAACAAGTGAGCAACAACTCAGAGGATAAAACAGAGAAGTTAAAATATCTTTCATTACTTGTTATGAATATTTTGTTTTTACTTGTGTATTTAATTCCTATTATTTATTCTTTTGTTATAATAGTAGGAGCTTTTATTTATGGGCCAATAGTGTTGTTAGGGCTGCTGTTATGTATTCCATTTATATTATTTGTACTTTTTATAAAAGTAAAAGCCTATCCAGAAATGAAAAGGAATTTTCTTGGAGAGTGATTGCGTGGGGTTATAGAGCAGTACTTTATTCATAGTCTTTTTTAGTTTGAGAGAAATATTACGGCTAATCCAATACACTAAGAAATATATAAACTGATGGATTATTTTGATTCAGAGCATGGAGTGAGGATGACTCCATGCTCTGTTTTTTGTATACATTTAAAACTAGTAAGTAAAACGAAGGACTGTCCATAGGTTAAAAGTCTTCTAAATGATAGATTTCTACCTATTTTACTAGAAACTGTTATGAATCAACCATTCACTAATCTTACTTTTGCGTACGATGTCTTGAACGCAATTTTAAGAAAAGGAATGGTGTTTATGCTAGGTTTCTCTATTATTCAGCTTGTTCGTAGAATGGGCAATAAGTTAGATCAGGACATTCGCCGAGAGCTGATCCAATTTTATCGACCATTTAGGAAAGTTCCATGTTTCTTGCATCGTCCTATTGAACGTGTAAAGAAAAAGGCGAAAAGATTACCAATTATAATTGAATTTGAGGATCATACGTTTGATTATGGCTTGAATGATGTTAAAAAGGCGAAAGGGAAAACGCTTAAAGAGTTCCCTTCTATTTCCTGTTGTTCTGCAAATCTATCAATAGAAAATATTGAGCACTTACTAAATAACTGTAACCATATTAAAAAGGTTTACTATGATAGGGAAGTGACGACATTACTTGATACGGCATCTCCATCGATTAATGCTGATCAACTGAAACAGTCAGGTTTAACAGGTGATGGAGTAACGATCGCTGTTGTCGATACTGGTATTTATCCTCATGCTGATTTAGAAGGCCGAATCATAGGCTTTCAAGATTTTATTAACAATCGAACCGAAGCCTATGATGATAACGGGCATGGTACCCATTGTGCAGGGGACGCTGCTGGAAGTGGTGCTTCCTCACAGGGGAAATATCAAGGACCGGCACCAGAAGCAGACCTTGTTGGGGTAAAAGTTCTGAATAAAATGGGGTCTGGTTCCCTTTCAACAATAATAGCCGGGATAGAATGGTGTATCCAGAATCAATCAAGATTTAATATTGACGTCCTGTCTTTATCAATTGGTTCTAATGCTACGCAATCTGCTGATGACGACCCTGTAGTTAAAGTTGTAAATAGAGCATGGGATAATGGCATGGTTGTTTGCGCAGCAGCAGGTAACTCCGGACCATCATCTCAAACGATTGCAAGTCCTGGAACAAGTCCTAAAGTAATTACAGTAGGTGCTGCAAATGATAATAATACAGTGGATCGCTCTGATGATGTTGTTGCTGAATTTTCAAGCCGTGGACCGACAATTGATGGAATAACCAAACCCGATCTTTTAACACCAGGGGTAAACATTGTTTCCTTACGCTCTCCAAGATCCTATATTGATAGAACCAATCCGATGTCACGTGTAGGTAGCAACTATATATCACTGTCAGGAACCTCAATGGCCACACCAATTTGTGCAGGTGTAGTAGCCCAACTACTACAAAACGAACCACGCTTGACACCAGACGATGTAAAGCAAAGACTAATAAATGCATGCGAAGACTTAGGACAAGCACCCAATGTTCAAGGTCATGGCTATCTAGATGCTGGAAATCTGATATAAGTACAAAAAGGGACATAGGGTCAGGTCCCTTGTCCCTTTCTTTTCTGTACCATTTAAATAGATAGGGGGATTTTGAACTACCTTAAAATATTTATTTTAAACTAGAACTCCGTTTGACAGTGAGTTTACTTATGTAGGAAATAATGAGGGCAATATTTTTTAATTAAAATAAATGGTTTATCAAAAATAAGAATAGTAGTGAACGAAAGTCATGATTAAGCTTATAGTAGAAAATATTATGGTGCCAGTTGCATATGCAGAGAAGTTAAATGAAATAGACTTTATTTTAGAATGGTCTGAGTGACCACCTAAATAATATTTATTCTGTACCTCAGCAACATTATGGCTAGAAGTTTCGGAAATATTTAGAAACCATAATAGCCCAAAAAATATAAATACAAATAGAAATAGTGTATCAATATAATTCCAGTTTAGTAGGATCGAGACAGCTATTGCTAAAGAAAGAAAACTGAAACACGATTGTTAGAAAAATGAAAGTGAGTTTCTTGGTCTTTCTACTTAACGAATGGAATATAGTTTTATCCAAAAAGGAACTCAATTTATCAATACTAACGGATAGTAGTACTATTACATATATAAATAGTAGTGTAATAATTACTTTGAATAAATACCACAAACTAAAAACATCCACCACAAATTTTTTATAGATCAAAAGTTTAGTACGTTTTTAATGCACGATTTGTTTCATATCATAATATAATATATTCTTTTTTTTATAGTGTGGAAAGTTATTTTTGGTATGATTGTGATGGTTGGTACTAAATCCGGATAGAACATTTAGTTGGTATAGGAGCTTTAGTATAATAAAAGCATTGAACCTCCATGCCCTTTTCGCTAAAAGCGAGTAATATATTAATCTAGTTTTGTTCATTTAATAAAAGAAATCATTCAGGTCAGGAGTTGTGTTATGAAGTTAGTATGGAAAGGAATATATAAAGATAAGGATCAACTTCCGGTGGGCAACCTACCTCCGGATGCAGTAAAATTCAAAGAACCAGATTCTATGTTGCAGCTGAATGTTGTAGCATCATTGTTTGTTATCCCAGTATTTATATTAATTGGGTTAGCCATATTTTTAAAATCTTTGTTAACGGACAATATTTTTGAAATGGGTATTTTTAACTTTTGGGGAATTATATTGGCATTTCTAATGATCCTCCCACACGAATTTCTGCACGCCATTGTTTTTCCGAAGAATAAAGAAGTGGAGCTATGGTTTAGTCCGGCATCTTTAATGGCTTTTGTTGTTTCCACAGCACCAATATCAAAGGCAAGGTTTATCTTTTTATCATTATTGCCTAATCTTGTGTTCGGTGTGTTACCACTGCTTATCTGGATATTTCTTCCCTATGACTTGGTAATAACGGATCTCGTTTTCTCTTTTGCATCATTCAGTTTGTTGTTCGGTATAGGAGATTATCTAAATGTATGGAATGCGACCTTCCAAATGCCGAAGGGCTCCATTCAACAGCTTTCGGGTATGAATTCCTATTGGTATATGCCTAAATAAGGACTATCGGTTGTATAGATTTTACATCATTCGTAAAAGCAAAAGGATTTTGTATGCTACATAAGTACTTCTACAGACTAAAAAGCGAATTTCCTTTTCGAAGAGCGGCTAGCTACTACCTTCTTATTTGGTTCTGGTTAAAGAGTGAAAAATAAGCATTCCAATTGGCGTATCCATTGGAATGCTTATTTTTTGATTCGCGGAGCTTGAAACAGAAGTAAAGCGTATTTTATTACAACCAGATTTAACTAGGTGATATAAACTTCTGTCGACTGAGATAGTGTTTATTAAAACACTATCTAATTGTAGTGGGAATTTCTATTAAAAAATAAGTTGTATGGATATTTATGTTAAAATTGTAACAGAGTGGGAAATTAATTATGGAGGTGGTCAAACTGTTAGCAAGAAAAATTATTTCGGCGTCTATCTCCGGTTCTTTATTTGCCTTTTTGCTAGGGCTATTCGACCCAAATCCTTTTGGTGAGGCTATCACTTCACTACCCAATTTTTTATTTGCTGTTGTATTAGTAACGCCTATTTATTTGATGTACAGCTTTCCAGTCATTTTAATTTATGGAGTGTTAGCATCTATGATGAGTGATAAAATTGGTCATTTTGTTTCAACAAAAATAGAAAATGATAAATCTGAAGTAATTGTGTCTGGGATTCTACACATTGTTTTTGGTCTTGTATTGTTATTTTATAGTTTAGGTGCTTCTGTTTTGTTTTTTATTACGGATAGACTTCTGCAAAAAAAGCATGATGATTATAAGCCTTTACAAGCAATTAAAAGTTTGGCAATACCAGTATTAACTTGGTTCATTTTTATGGGGATTGTGTATTTAGAACATCTTTAAACATAAATTTCAAAACAAATCTAACCACAGAGGTTCCAAATCAAGTCCTTAAACAGCTTTTCTATGGCTACATGTAAACAATGATAAAGGGTGCACTAGATCAATGTTTTGGAATGGGTACTGTATATCAATGTGCGCTTAACACGTGAGTACTAAATCATAAAAATCATAGAGGGGGTAGTGAGGTGATAAATGTCGTTGAGGCCAGTATCGATGACTTAGAGAAAATAGTACAAATAGACGGTGAAGTGATAGGCAATACAAGTAGAAGAAATTATATTGAGAACTCAATAAAGTTTGGAAAATGTATAGTTGCGAAAGAAAACGAAGATTTCGTCGGTTTTTTGATATATAATGTTAATTTCTTTGAATGTGCTTTTATTTCCCTAATTATTGTTTCACCATCTAGCAGAAGAAAAGGATACGCAAGTTTATTGATGGACTATTTGGTTAGTTCATCCCCAACAACCAAAGTATTTTCTTCCACTAATCGCTCTAATATTAATATGCAAAGTGTATTTGAAAAAAATGGGTTCGTTAAGAGTGGGGTGGTTGATAACTTAGATGAGGGAGACGCTGAAATCATTTATTTTAAATCAAAATTGAGTTGTTTACCTAAAGGGGATTAACTTGAATTTTTAGTTTCTATCTTTGATTAGTATAATAATGTTTTATTCTTATAATATAATTGAATTATGTAAAGAGGTGATTTAATGGATAATGACCAATTGCTTAGAATCATCTTAGAACGATTTGATAAAGTTGACTTCCAGTTCAAAGAAGTTTTAAACAGACTTGGTAGTATAGAGAAAAGAATCCAGTCTAAATAGGGTTTTCCTTTGCTCATATTATGAGATAGTACACTTAAACAAACGGGAAGTTGATTAAAATAATTTAATTTCTTCAATAAATTATCTTGCGAATGTGATATATTTATAACATAATGTTATAAATATATCACATAAGAGGTGCTTCATATTATGAAAAATAAATTAGCGTATTTAGGTTTTTTGGGTTTTATAGGATTTTTAGGACCTTTTAGTTTCATGGGAGAAGATATGAGTGTGGCCTATTTCATGTTTGTCTTTTTCTTTTTCTTTTTATACTCAAAGGTGGAACCTGATGAACTATTTATCCTAAATGTTCAAAGTGCTGCAACGAAAGCTTTTTTCCTTGGCTTTATTTTCACAACAGTAGTAATTACTTTTTCATTTGTTATCGATAATGTATCGGTGCTACGACTACTATTTGTTATCACATTTGCTGTATCTCTATTAACGTTTATTATTAGTTTGGAATTGATTGAACGAAGAGAAAAGAAGGATATTGAAGATGGCATTTACAACAAAAATTAAAGAATATCGAGCAAAACATAGTCTATCACAAGAAGATTTAGCGATTGCAGTAGGTGTTAGACGTGAAACGATTGGAAAACTTGAGAACGGAAAATATAATCCCTCTTTAAAATTAGCATTTGATATTGCAAAAGTATTTAATGTGTCTGTTGAAGAACTGTTTAATTTTGAATAGTAAGCATATACACTAAATTAATGGAAGTTTTAAGTAAACAAGAACTATCCTTTTTTGCTGCGCAGTAGATAAATTCCATTTAAGCTGACTGAAAAGAACATGCTTAAGTTACTAGTTAGGGTTGATTCTTTATCCATGAGGTGAAAACTATAACTTTTTATTTTGTTTCGGAAATTTTCATTTAAATGAAAACAAGCCTTACATCTTTAAAGATGAGGCTTGTTTTATTTTTAGTACTCAACTATTTTTCTATCCATTTTACTCTGCATTGCTTGTACTGATGGATTTAGATGGGACAGGTCCTGTTGTTTTAGTACTTTTCTTTTTCTGTGGCATAAATAACGTTAATAGTAATGCGACAACTGCTAATATCATCATAAAGAAATATGCATCACTCGAACCTAGAATAGAAGAGAGACTTTCAATTTCTCCGGTAGAAGCAGCTGGAATATCATTTATCATTTCTGATCTATAATTGTTAACTTTTGCTGTATAAATGGTTACCACTACAGCTGTTCCGATTGCTCCTGCTAGTTGACGCACAGTATTTACAACCGCAGAGCCATGTGACCCTAACTGTTTAGGTAATTCGTTCAATGCAGATGTATTGAGTGGCATCGTAATGAAACTTAAACCAATACGCAAAATGATAGTACGTATCATTAGATACATGAAAGACGTCGATGCTGTTAAATCTGTTACAGCCCACATAGAAGGAATCATAAATAATAGTCCAATAATAAATAGTGGCTTTGCACCAATTTTGTCATATAACTTACCAGTGACTGGGGACAACAGAGCGTTGATGACAGCCCCAGGCAACAATAAAAGACCTGCTTCAAATGCTGTAAAACCTCTACCTGTTTGCAAGTAAATAGGTAATAAGATCAAATCTGCATACATGATCATGGTTACTAACACATTGAGTAATGAAGTTAAAGTAAATACCTTATTCTTGAATACTGATAAATTTAACAATGGATCCTTTAATTTTAGTTGGCGAATACAGAAGCAAACAGTACACAATAATCCGATCAGTAATGAAAATATAACTATCGAGGTACTCCAGCCTTTATTACCAGCGATACTGAAACCATATAATATAAATCCAAAACCAATTGTTGATAAAATAACACTTATTAAATCTAGTTTTGATTTTTCAGTTTCAGAAACATTAACTAAAAATTTTAAGGCTAATAAAATAACAATTAATACAAGAGGTGCCAAACCAATAAATAACCATCGCCATGATACATAATCAATAATAAAACCGGCTAAGGTTGGGGCGAGGGCAGGGGCAAATATCATCGCAAACCCAATAAAGCCCATTGCACTACCTCTTTTTTCAGCAGGGAAAATAAATAGAATAACACTCATCATAAGGGGGCTAAAGAAGACGTTGACCTCAAAAGAGCATTAAACTACTTATCATCATAGAAAAAAATGAAATCTATGTCTGAATAGGTTACCAGAACAGCTTTGACCAATGGAAAGGACAAGGATTGTTTATCTAATGGAGTAGGATT
Source organism: Aquibacillus kalidii (assembly GCF_014280935.1). GTDB lineage: Bacteria > Bacillota > Bacilli > Bacillales > Amphibacillaceae > Aquibacillus_D > Aquibacillus_D kalidii. The sequence goes on along the minus strand of NZ_JACLZI010000062.1, from coordinate 81,638 downwards.
ACTAACCAAGACAGTGGTTTTATATTGAAAAATTTTATTGAAAAGATGTGTGTTATGTTGAAAAAGCCTAAAAGATTGTTAGTTATAATAGTTTCTCTATTAGTTGCAACAATGTTATCTGCTTGTGTAAGTGGAACGGAAGAACCTAAAATCAAAATTCATTCTGGTTCAGAGGAATTAAATCCAATATATTATGGGGATATAAACAATAAGGAACAAGAAGAAATGGAAGAGAGACTAAAAGATTTTATGGTAGGCAAAAGATTTAGTGATTTACCAACAGTTGCATACGGTGACAAAATTCAAGTCGAAGCTCTGAATTTTAAAACAGAGGAAATTGAAATTTATGATTATGTAGTGGACGAAAACGCTAATATTATTTCTGAATATGCTGTAAATCCCTTGTCCGTAAGTACCGTTGAAGAAGGTATTGCAACATTTTCATTTGAGGAAATCATTGATTTTGATACGTATCAGGATTATGCAATAGAAGGGAAGCTAATACATGCTTTATTGATTAGATGTGAAATTGACGGCAATACTTTTGCATTTTCTACACTTGTATTGGGTGATTAATAATCTAATTTAACTATTTGGCAGGTTAATTAATGATGAAGGAAGTGATTTTTTGTCAAGCATTTCTGTACTTCCACAGCTTTATATACTAAGTGTTTCAAAAGACGAAGAGGGTGCTTTTGCTAAGGTAAATACTATATTTTCAGATGAAGAGATAATAATTCGCTGGGGGCTAGACACTTTTACATACGAAAGTTTACAAAGAGCAGTATCTACTCGGTATTTCGATAAAATGCCAGGATTAGATTATGAGTATAAATTGCTCATTAGATATGGGTATAATCCCGAAAATAAGCAATATACAGGGTACTTTGAATGTGTTTTAGGGAAGCAATACAAAACTTTGGAGTTTCCTTGTTCAAAGTCATTCATAGATTGTATAGAGTCGATGAGCAAGATTAGGAATATTACACAATTAGAACATCTAGAATGGAAAGACTGAAAAAGCCAATTAGCTAATTACCTGATAACGATATATTTTACTTAACTGGGGGATAAAGACACAGCGTAAATATTGCTGTGGTTCCTTCATTATATCCTGTTTGCATTATAGGTGAATTTATTAGTTGGCATTACAACTTTTTAACCATTACCGTGTATGCATTAATAATGGGCAGTGTATTTTTCCTACAAGTGGATGGTGGGAAAAAGCAGATGCTTTTCAATCCATTGATGTATGGCTTAATATTTTTGGGGTTGCATTAAAGACAGTATTCTTTTCAAGCATCGAGTTCAATCGGTCTTATTTTGGCTTATTTTTATTGGTGCCAATTATGTAGTTTTTATCCCGTTTGTAAAAGGTGGAAATCTATTTTGATCAGACGGAAGCAATTCAGCAAAGACAAAGTCTTATGGCACTAAAGGGATGAATAGTAGTTAGTTTTATAAATAATAATTGAGTAAGCTGTACCTCTATCAGATGGTGCAGCCTTTTTTTGTTAAGAAATAAAGTCAAGAAAAATAATTGCCAAGGGAACCTGTACCCCCTAATCTTCGTCTAATGGAATGAAAGTAAAGGAGAAGGTGCTATGCATGACAAACATTTAAAAGAAGAATCGAATCAAGATATTTTAATCAGTCTTATGGAGATGTATGGTGATATGGTGCTTCGTGTCGCCTTTACATATGTGAAAGAAAGGCAGCTAGCTGAAGATTTGTCGCAGGAGATCTTCCTCAAATGTTATAAATCTCTTGATACATTTCAGAATGGTTCTACCTACAAAACTTGGTTATATAGAATTACAGTGAATTATTGTAAAGATTATGTAAGAAGTAGGTATTTCCGACATGTATTTCCACAATCATTGATCAAAAAGGAGAGCGGCCTTGTTGAAGATTCCGTAGTGTCTGGTATTTTAAAGAAAGAGGAAAATGCGGTCCTTTTTAATAGAGTTTTAAATCTTTCCGTAAAACTTCGTGAGGTAATTATCTTATATTATTATGAAGAGTTGTCCATAAGTGAGATTGCCAATGTACTTAGTGTGAAATCTAGTACGGTTAAAACTAGACTTTACCGTGCCCGCGAAAGTTTAAGAAAATATATAGAAGGAGGAGATGTTATTGAAAAATAAATGGGAATACCCGGAAGAAATAAAAAAACAAAGATTTACAAAACTCCATCAGAGAAAAGTACTTAGTCAATTAGATAATACACAACCAAAGAGTAGAAAACGATCTGTAATTAGAGGATTAACTGTCGCTGCAATTTTAATGATGCTATTAGGAAGTGCCTTTTTTATTCCTTCTGTAGAAAATGTTGTTGCAAAGATTCCGTATATTAGTAAATTCCTAGAAGAAAAGGAATTAAGTTTGAAAGAACAAGACAGGTTGGGAGAAAAGGTACTACCTATCATAGCTGCAAACGGACTGCGTATCGGGGGTCTAGAATTTAATATGGAAGATAAAGAAATGCTTGTTGGAGTCATTGGCTCGTCTGGTAACGTTCGTGAAATGTCAAATCAGATACAAAATCAGCTACATAATATGGAACTTAATGGGTTTGATGTAACACTTGTTCCACTTGAAGAAGAAAAAGAAGTCCAAACGGAACGAAGTAGAGCTGAGATTAAGAAGGGTCAACAAGATAGTAAAGAATTAACTACTTCCTTAACAAAACGTATAGAAGCAGAAGGATATGAGTTAATGTATCCGATTCAAGTTCGTATTAATAATATTGAAGGTGTTTATATGAACGTTATTGTCCCTGAATCGGAAAGTCGATTAGATAAACTTAAAGAAATAATCAGGGAAGAAGCTAGTGCATATGGTGATGAATTAACAGTAGATGTTCGTCAAATACAGAACAAAGCTCTTGAGCAAGAAAAACGATGGAAAAGAACAGGTGCAATCAGTAATATTGGAGAAGCATTAATGGAAACTAAACATTACCCAGTTACAGGTTTTGCATTTTCATTTCATCCTTATCCACTTCAGATCATTATAAAAACATCACTGAACGCTAAAAATCCAGATGCTTCAGACATTGCAGATGAGATTCGGTCTGAAGTAGATTTGTATATCGAGAGTAGTGAAGAAACGAGAACAATCCGTAATGACCAGTATAAAGTAATTGTTGAAGGTCAAGACCATAAAGAAATCGAATAGAGAGGCGTTAGCTCAACAAAACAAATGCTTCAAAGAGCCAAAAATACATTATCTAATTCACTAAAATGTATTTTGGCTCTTTGTTAATTTCTTTGGTGTTGAAATTGGGACTATGATTAAATAGATATTCTCTTATTTGAGTCTGCATTTTACTTTAAAATAACAGTTAACTGTCTTGCAGTGCTGCACTGTTTCATTTTAATAAGGTTCACTATAGGACAGAATTCAAGTGAAAGAGCTTATTAGCACGTCCTCTAACTCCCATTTGAATTACGAAAAGATTCGCAATTCGAAGATCATTTTCATTTGATTTTATAAAGATATACTGGAAATTTGTGTTAAAATTGAAACGTGAACAATTTTACTTATGTGCGTTTTCTCAACTGTGATATGTACCTTAAATGTGATTCGGAATAAATATAATGGAATGTCAGATTTGGTTTATATGTTTAAGAGGAAATTAAACCAAAGTGGTATGTAGAGAGAGGTATATATGTAAGTTTTATATAAAGTACCAACAGGATTGTTAGATTAGAAGTGAAGACAAAGATAAAAGGGAGGTAGGAGAAATGACCTTTAAATATATGGTTTGGAGATTTTTGCTTACCATTATGATTTTGGCCGGATTCTTATTAGCATCATTTTTTGATTATATTTTATTGGGAAGTATTTTGCTAGTATGTGCTCTCATTATCCTTTTTATAGTTCTATTTTTGGAAAAAAAAAGAAAAGTAGATGACGCTTGTTAATACGGTGGAGAACATACTGTAGATAATGGCAGGATAGTGACCGTTTGAAAGAGATGATGATAAAATGAAACACTATTTTCCAGTTAAGGACTTCCCCTTTCTATGGAAGAGTTTGTATGATTTGTTTGTCTTACATTATAGATGATCACGAAAAAGTGGATATATACGAATAATTCGCATTTTAACGATGTTTGCTAGTTGAACAATTGACTAAGGAAATGAAAAAGGGGAGAACAATTTTTGAAAAGATATGCTGGGTTTGGCGAAAGATTATTAGCAAGTTTTTTAGATGTTATCATCATTTCAATATTATTTGGGATTTTATTTTATGCCTTTACAGGTGAATACAGTATGGATGTCAACAAAGGAATGAGCTGGGATATATTTTATGTAATATACTTAATTGTCATCCCCGTATTATGGTCTGGATATATCATTGGTAAAAGAATTTGTAATATCAAATTAAAACGAATAGATGGCGGTAATGTAAAATTATCCAATACCATAATGAGAGAACTTGTAGGTTTTCACCTTATTGGTATTGTCACGTTTGGATTATCCATAGTAGTTAGTGTTTTTATGGTCATATTTCGTGAAGACAAAAGAGCAATTCACGATTTTGTGGGTGGAACATATGTAAGTAAAGGATAATAACTAACAATAGTTAGGGAATGCACTTCAAGTAGGGGAAGGAGTAGCTAATAAGCTTGACCATTTTTGCAGAAGTCTTACGAACAATTGCTATTGTAGTTCTTGTTATTAGTTCCGCTTTCTTTTTAAGGCATTTAAAAAAACGAAAAAACAACATAAACTTTCAACCTTTGAATTTACAATGTACATACTCATACAGATTGCTTTTACTTTATTTGCAATCAGTTTATTGATTTTTGTATTTATTGTGTGATTGTTGTTTTGGTTAATTTCTCAGTTTTAAGCTAACGGCTGCGAGTACTGATCAAGGTATTCGCCTCTCTTATTAAAGTAAAGAGCAGTAATGTTGAATATGCATTATTGGATTTGCGTGCGTTAAAATTAAGGTTACTAGGAGGTTGTATTTTGAAAAAGCTATTTATTTTTCTTATCTTAATTCTTTTTTCGGTAGTAGGTTGCGAAAATAAGGATAACAGTGAGATAACCAAAGAGCTAAATGAAGATAATTCTGAAGAAAATAAAGGTTCAATATCTTTAAATAGTTCTTCGAATACAGAATTTAATTTATATAACGGTAAATCATTAAAAATTGCTGTGATTGGAGAATCACCAAAAGTTAGAGAAGAACAGGTTGAGTTTAATGAAATATCTTTTGATGAATTGTCTAAAGAGCAAGTTGATTCTTATGATGCAGTCTTTATTATGAAAGAAAAATTTCCTGAGGCTTCAGAGAGTCAATATGCAACTATTTACTTGAAATCTACTATTCCATATTTTTTCATTGCTACTAAAAGTCTTATCCCATTTACATCTGTGGAAGATATTGAGTATAGCGATTCATGGGATTGGCAACCTGGATTAGCCTATATACAAGGAGTGTATAAACCAAAAAATTCGGAGAGAGCAGATAGAGTAGGGTTTGGATTATATAATGATGAAAAGACAAAGGAGCATATTGAGGCAACATATTCCTTAGTATTTAAGAAAATAGCTGATTTGAATTCTTAAGGATAAACAATCATTATTGAACTATGAACTAACTGGGTGATAATGTAGAATAGGGAAAGTTGCTAATGAAAAAAGGATTCTATGGTGTAAAGGAACGGTAATTTTCAAATTCCATATATTAGTAGTTATTTAAAATGAGATATAATTTACCTAATTAATTCAGGGGGGATAATTATTTCACAAAAGGTACGAAAGGTTAGAGACATAATGCAATATAGGAAAGTATCATTACTGTGTGTATTTATCGCCATTCCTCTTAATATCATCAATAGTTTTTTTGGGGTTAGATGGATAACTATCCTTGGTATTTTATTAATGGTAGTCTTTTTCATCATGTATTTTCTCTTATGGAAATGCCCAATATGTAAGAATAGACTTCCATTACGATTTGACATTGACACAGATTTAGATGATATATACCGTTGTCCTTATTGTGACACAAAGTTTTTAAGTGGGGAAATTATAGATTAATTTAATTTTGCGATAATTAATCCTAGTGGTTTATTAAACTAAAGGATGCGTTAGTTCAATAACTCTATTATCTAATAAGAGCCAAGTATACATTATTTTATTCAAACAAGTATATATTTGTGTTCTTTGTTATTCACCTTACCGTATAAAATCATGACAATGAGCGAGTGTGATTTAATACTCCTTTGCTAATGAAAGAATTGTTAAATTGTAATCTAATGAATGTAGAGTGAACTAAACAAGGGGAAGTAGAAGGAAGGACGATGTTAAGGGAGAGAATTTGTTCCCGTTAACCGGGGGTTTTGATGTATTTCACCCTTAATCTGCTAGAATAACTGACACACTTTACTGGAAATTAACATCCCTATTTTATAGTGAATTGCAGCCACTTATAACAAGACATCTGTTAAGCAGTGCCCTGATTTTTTAATGAAGGTAAAAAAACAAAGAGCCAAAATATACAGTTTAATGCATAAAACAATGTATATTTTGGCTCTTCTAGATATTGGAGATATTGAACATAAGCACCCGTTAATTGAACAACACTACAAATTGGAGACTATTAAGATACTCCAAACTAATGCAAATATTATAACCCCAAACGAAATTGCACCCCAACCTGTTTCTTTAGTAGTATTTTCATCGCCCTTTTTTATTTTTTTGGCTAATGAGACACAATTAACAAATAAAATAATTGCTGCTATAGGTGTTGCGAATATTAGAAAATCCAATTATTTCACCCCTATTAAATTTTTCTTATTAAACATTACTGCCAGTTAGTGCAACAAGCACTAATACGTTAACATGCATATTTATTAGTATATATATACGGTTTCGTGAGTATTGATGATGAAAAGACAAATAGTGGTTGCATCATCCTTAACCCATCATACACATTCTTCCATAAAATAGGGAAGTCCTTAACTGGAAAAAGTGTATCATTTTATCAAGCAAAAATTGTATCATCCAATCTAGCGGTCACAGAAGGATAGATACTACTATTGTTAATAGTCAATTCTTTGTCAATATGATCTCCTTTCCTGATCCGGTACTTTTGTACAATCAATTGCACTAGTATTAATACAGTATGATCCTTAAACTGGTATTAGTGGATAGTGAAATTAGGAACAAAAAAAAGAAGCAAAATCGCTCCTTCTTGTTTTTTAGTATTTTTTAAAATAATTTCGTAAATGCTGCCGAATAGCCGAAGCAAATGGTTGCTTCGGCTGTCTTACTTAATGATAGTGGATAGTTTACAAAAAAATCTAGTTTATAAAGGAAGCATTATATATTCTTTTTCATGCCACAGTTTCTACATTCTCTTAGAAAATTACCTTTACCGACTGATGATTTGAATAGGGTATGTCCACAATTATCACAACGCCCCGCTTTTACGTCTGGATATTCGCTGTATTCGTATGTTATAGAAGTATCAATGCCTTTAGTATCCATAGAGCCGCCCCTTATTTTCATTTGATAAAATATTATTATACCGCTATAACTATGTGCCTACAACTCTCTTTTTTAACTCCTAAATGAGATCCTCTGAACTTTTCCAAAACATCAACGAGAGGATTACTTTTTAGAATCACGACTAAACATAATCCTTGAATAAATCACCACAACAACCATAACAATCAACCCAATAATATTGATTGTGGTTGAAGTAGATTCACTATCTACGAAAATATTAAGAATAAATGAACCTGCAACTATCAATAACATCAAATAAAATAAACTTTTATTCAAAACATAACCCCACTTTCTCTAAATTATTTATTGATTTGATTGGAAATAATAATACAAAAGTAGATGGCTTTCATGTAATAGGACACTTTAACTTTACGGTGTTATCTATTGTAACAACAAAAAAGACTGCTGGGACGTTCCTTTTATCATTGTACTTTGTTAATCAGATAAGTAATGCGTGGGAACTTTTATTAGTATTAATTCGTGTATACAACAGGAGGTGTTTACTATTAACCTTTTTAATAATAGGCTCTTGAAAAAGGTTTAATGTTGATATTAGGTCCAAAAATCGGAATTCTAATTGTATAAAGTAGAAAGTACCATTTAATTTTAATTAGCTTATTCTGCGCTGATGCTATCGTTTGATTGAGTATTATTTTTAATAACATCTGCAATTGACCAACCAGCCAAAATTGCCGCAATTAAACAAGAAAAACCAATAACAAAGTAATTTGGATTAGGAATTATCATTACATATGCAGACATACTGAGACTAAGGATAATGCTAATTGATGTTTTCAATTTTAGTGAAATCACAATTATCCCCCTTTCTTTTCGTTAGCATAACTTGTTCGTTGAATAAGAAACATTGTCTATATTGTAAAACTTGATTACCTAATTGTATCATATGTTTCCATATTTTGTATTACATTCCCTTTAATCATCAAGTCATTCATGGTAACGGGATTCCTTAAGAAGGATAACAATGAAGCTGTATTTGATTAGACATGGACAAACAGATTGGAATTTAAAAGGCAAAATCCAGGGGAGTAAAGACATTGAACTTAATTCTAATGGTGTTATACAAGCAGAACAGTTAAGTGAAAAAATAATAGAGTCCAATTATGAAATCTCAAAAATATATTCAAGTCAGCAAAACAGGGCAATCAAAACAGCAGAAATTTTAAGTTAGAAGAAATAAATCTAGGTCAGTGGGAAGGCTTAACATGGAATGAAGTACAATCATTATTTCCTTCCGAATATGATAATTGGTTTAATAATCGAAGACATACTAAACCGCACAACGGAGAATCATACCAAGATATGCTGGAGCGTGTTTTAACTACTATTAGAGGAATAGTAAATAGGAATGATGAGAATGTTGGAATTGTTACACATAGTGCTGTCATTATGTGTATTCAATGCTATTTAACCAATACTTCGTTTGAAGAAATGACAAAATTCAAAACGGAGAATACTTCCATTGTAGAAATAGATAGTGAGCTAATAAGTTTATAATTACATTTGTGAAAAAAATCACTTGAAGCTTTTAGTTTAATTAACTTTAATCGCAAAAAAAGGTGTTAACTAATTGATAAACACCTTTTTTATTATTGAAAAGTCTAAAAAGTGCATGCTTGATAGGAATCATTGCCATTCATTTCAGTGATTAATTAATGGTGAACTACTATTTTATACAGTGGTTTACTGGAATTTTATGTTAAAATTGGTATTGATATAGAAAATTTTAGGTACGACTTACTATATTCATTCTCAGTAAAACTTATTCAACAATGGGTAGTATTTTGTTTTTAAGAATAAAGGAATTATACCTATAAAAGGAAGATCTATAACGGTTGGATCAAGGAATAAAATCAGAGTGAATTTGTTTAAAGACATACTTAAGTTAGGAGGTGTTTGTCTTGGATGCTCTTTATTTGGAAGGGTGGTTGCCGATTATTTTAGTTTGTATTGTTGCTGCCTTAGTCATTTGCTTATTGGCAAGGTTTATAAAACGAATGGTGTTGTATATGGTATCTGCTACTTTTTTTGTTATATTTGTTGGAATTTTAATATATAGTATTTTTGGAATCGGTCGTTGGGAAGGAATGGCGATTGGGTTCTATTCCGCTTCAGCTCTTATTGGTACAGCGATTGGAACAGGTATTAGCCCGTTTATTAAAAATAAAAAAGAAATGTGATTATAAAAAGAGCAACGTGAAGATAGACACTTTAAATTAAAGGGGAGTTTATCAAAGGGGCATATTTAGTGAAAAGGGAGGATGTAAATTAGAGTAATCTATCGGTGAGATTCGGTATGGAGTCTAACAAGCAATCGATTGCGGTTGCAGAGAATATAGGATTCAAAAAAGTATTTAATTATATAGGATATGACTTTAAGATTCAGTAATCTTTCATAAACGGAAGTGTTTCTATAAAGAAGGAATTGCACACTTGTCCGATTAACATAGTAGTAATGTGGAGGGAGGAAACATGAAGAAAATCACGTTAGGTTTGTTAAATATGATATTGGTTTTATCTATTTTAGGCTGTTCGACTAGCAATAATCAAGAAACGAATTACTATGTTCTTGTTGTTGAAGGGGAAAACAATATAAGTGGTACGTTTGGTGAGTTTGCTAATAAAGAATATTCTGTTGTTGAGGTGGAATATATAACAAGTTTGGCACGAGCTAAAGAAAAGTATCCTAATTATGAAATTGAAAACACTCCAGCAGTATTTATTTTTGAAACTGGCGGTGGTGAAATGAAAAAAATAAAATTAAAAACTTATGAAGTAGAAGAGGCTATTGAATTTTTGAGAGATACGAAGAAATAATCTTAAGCTAAAGGGAACGTATGCTGAATAAGCAGCAATCTTTATTTTACTATTGGGTAGGATTGTGCAATAAGAGTGAGGGTTAATAGTGTAAGGGGAAGAAGAAAATAGGAATAATTATAGCAGCACTGTTATTTGTCTTTGTGTCTTTCTATTTTTATCATTCAAAAAAGCTATATGGAAATGATAAGGACTCCATAGTTAGAGTCATTAAGTCTATTGAAGGTTATGAGAATAAGCAAATTAAGGTTACTCAAATTGATGATTTCGATAAAGTTAGAATAGTGGGCTTTCTATCAAACAATAGTCCATCTTATATAGAGTTTCAACAAAATAAGAAAGGAAACTACGTCTGGAAGCATATTGAATCTAGAAAGGATGAAGCGTTTAGTATGTTTCTGCCTTCATTAGGAGATTTAATGGAAAGTTCTAAGAAAATAATGTTTGTGACGAATCATGAAAATGAGATTGCGAGAATGCAAGTAGATATAAATGGGGAAACATTAGATCAAAGTTTTACTCCATATCAAGCATCTATAACTTGGGTTGATCTGCCACAAATAAATAAACATAGCTATGAATATCGAAATTACAAGTATTATGATAAAAATGGAAATCTAATTAGGGAGAAATAGTTCTTGAACTAGACGGATGCCAGAGATAAACAAGAGGAACCTCAATTAGTGTTCCTTTTCATTTGTTTTGAAATAAAAATGGTGCATTTGGAGTTTTATGCAAAATTTAATCATAAGAACAACTTAGCTTAAAAGTGAGCTCGAAATTATGATTTGACTTAATTGATATCAGCTTGGATTAACAATAAACACGGTCCATTTGCAAGGTATCGTGATGAGAAGTTAAAAATCTATATTTAAACAGAGGTAGTGAACGAAGAAACTTAGTGATATCTAAAATCATTAAAAATGAAGGATTGGTAGGAGGATTAATATGGTAAGTTGTTGGAATACCTGGCTTAATACTTCTATTGATAATTATAGGAGCGTTTGTTGCAATAGGAATGCTAATATTTAAGATTATGAAGAAGAACTCCAAATAAACTAGCAATTTGAATGGTGGAAAGAGTATTTATTGGTTTGAGTTCCAAGAATTTTGAAGTATTGGTTTTAGGTCTAAGTAGAATGAACTTAACAAGGGTAAAGATTATCTTTAAAAAGGAAGATTTTAATGAATTTACTTAGAAGTTTATTTGTATTTATGGGAATCTTAATACCGATAACCGGTTGTTCTGAAGAAACTCTTAAGAATGATGAAATCAAGGATTCTGTCGAGATAGTAGGTATTATTAGCTATATTAAATCTAATCACTCAATAGGATCAGCAGTATTAGTTATTCCTGATGTGACGAAAGAGGATATTGCAAATAATAGTAAACTAGGAACCTTAGCAAGACTTAATAATGGTTCTTGGTTTTTAGTGGATGAGGTTGAGATTGATAGATTTGTTGTAGGACAGCAAGTTAAAGTGACATTTGAGAGAGAACAATATGTAATGCAGGGTTCGCCTCCATATCAAGACTCTGAGAAAATTGAAATCATTCAAGAATAAAAGTTTTTTCTATTAACTGACCCAAGTTGAAATAGTTTTTATAAAATGTAGTAATAAATGTTACAACGTAATTTGTATGGGGGTAATTCTTGGTGTTGAAATTTTTAAGAAAGTCCAAAATGAGAATGTATATAGGGACTGTTATATTTGGGTGCATTTTTTTTATAATCTTAGATGTGATCACCGAACAGAAGTTGAATTTGATTGATAATGTACGTACTTCCTTTATAATTGCCACCATCTCTGTTTTTTTAAACTGGGGTTGGGATAGCAAGGATTATAAAAAAAGTAACGGTAAGAGAGTTGAATAGTTTACCCGGTGTAATTAGGTATCAAAATAGTAGAACTATGAAATTTGAAAAAGAAACAAAGATATGGGAAAGGAGGAAGGACTCATTCAACGCTTGAGGGAAGAATACAAAGAAGTAGACCAATATTACCAAGAGAAAAACAACAAGGGAGACCACTTGCTGTTAATGCTAGTAAATAACGGTCTGATGGTATTTATGTTATATTTTCCTTTTTGGTTAATTGGTAAAATGGTTATGTTAACGATAAGACTTACTAAAAAGATCTTTGCGCCTAAAAATAGGTTAATGTAATTTGTGAGGAAGCAAACATTCCCTAATCTTTGCAAAATGGCACGATCCTTTAGACAGTGCGGCTTTTTAATGTGTACATAATATAGTTGATGAAGGCGGTAGCTATACACGTTATGTAATATATCCAAACGAGTGTTATCTACAACCTAAGCATATTTTTAAAAATAAATCCCATTGCATGAATATACTTTGAAATGAACAATATGAGAAGTTATATGATATTCCATATGATTATAAAAGAATCGATAAAACAGGTTTGTTAATTACAATTCTAGCTCTTATGGAGAATTGTAAAATTATGTAGTTAAGCCAAAGTAATGCTTATCATCAAGAAGGGGATCGTACTTATCTGATTGAAGTAAATGTCAGAACTGTTAAAGAAGAAATGTTGCTATTAGGATAAGATCGATCATATAGAGGTGTAAATATGAAAGAATATTATCAGTTTAAAAATACGATTCAAACAGAAAAAGAATTACGCTCCATTATTGGTTTTCCTAGTGAATTAGTAAATAACAAAGCAATAACATATCTTGATAACCATTGTTCAACATTCATTTCAAAATCGCCATTTGTGGTTATTTCAACCTCTGATGAATCTGGATTTTGTGATGTTTCACCAAGAGGAGATAAGACTGGATTTGTAAAAGTTCTAAGTGACAAGCAGTTAGTCATACCTGAAAGACCTGGAAATAAAAGAATAGATTCTATGCGTAATATTTTATCCAATCCAAGAATAGGTCTTCTCTTTTTAATTCCTGGTTTAGGTGAAACATTGAGAGTTAATGGAAAAGCCACTTTGGTTACAGACAATGAATTGCTTGAGAACATGTCGTTTAAAGGAAAAAAACCTCTCTTGGGTATTGGTGTTGAGGTAGAAGAATGTTTTATTCATTGTGCAAAAGCCTTTAAACGATCGGGGTTATGGGAACCTAATTCTTGGACAGATAAAGCCTTATTGCCGTCGGCTGCAAAAATAATATTTGAACACGCTAATCTCCCAAATACTAGTGTTGATTCTATTCAGAAAAGGCTAGAAGAAGGTTATTCAAAGCGGCTTTATTAGTTGGAAAATATTGTGGCGGGTTTTATTTGCGTTTTCCATATTGCTTTTTCTTGAAATCGGGGACTCTCATCGTGATGGTAGGTAGCTTTTAATCCTGAGGAGTGAAAAGGAGGAACACCTGGAGACTCTCTTTTTTACTAGTTGACGGGATAAATCCTACAGTACTTTTTTAAAATATGTAATTGGTGGTGTATATTTGTTTATCGGTATTTCTTTGTACATAATAGGTTTTCTATTTGTTCTATTTAGCATAATCACACTGATAATGATGTTTTTCGCTGATAATGCTTATCCAATTATTTCTTTATTTGCTTTACTTAATGGTCTTATGGCAATGGGAATTGCTAAGATTGTAATAAGTTTAAATAACAAAAAGTACTGAAAAATAAGTGAAAGTAATAAGATCTTATTAAACTAAAAAAACCATATAGAAGAAGGTCAAGCAAAAAATCTGGCTAATCTTATATCACAAATGTGGTACAAGGGTTAAACAAGAGGTACGTCAATCTGCGTTCCTTTTTCTTTGAAAGCAACCTGGTTTTATAGAACCTTATGGTAAAATTAATATGTGAATAGTTGTACTAAAGTAACTTGGTAGGTAGGTTAGTTTTGCAAATGAATAGTGAAATATTTGATTAATAGATAATGGAGGTATTTATATTGAGTCGTCAGTTACAGCAGCTATTGTTTTTGATAACAATAGTACTATCAATATATGTGTGGACGTATGGAATGACCACTTTAATAGAAATGACTGTTCAGCTATGTAAAACTATGTATTCCGCTGGGCATAACTTCGGAACCTATCTAAAGGATATATTCTTCTAGGGAGCAAATGTTGAGCAAGGATATTCGTCTTTCTTTGATAAAGTAAAGAGGCTGGTTAGGGATGGAATTAAAGTCATATAAAATATTGGGGCGATACAAATGAAGCAGAAGCTTTTTAAAAATTATAATATTAACAGTGCAATTATGTTTTATCCGTTTGGATGCTTAATCATCCTTTATTTTGATATAGAAACAAATATTAAAAATCTATTTGCTCTTTTATGTTTTACTATACTTTATTGGGTAGCAAACTCTTTACAAGTAATCAATAACTCTGATAAAGATAAATAAATTGTCGTTCTAAAAACAAGCTAGTGTGTGTTGGATTGGCTTACAATATCTTTTGTTTTGATTATGTGAAGTATAGCAATGATAGCTTCAGCAAGCGTTTTAATAGGTACAATAAACGGAAAGGAGAAATAAATATGATTAATAATAAAATGTCTTGGCCCGAAATAAAGAAAAAAGGTAAAACGCATTTTATTATTACCCAAGGTGTGATTGGATGGGGAGTTACAACTGCAATATTATTTTTTATTGTTACAAGTGTCCTTGATTTTGGCATGAATTTTACATCCTATTTAACTATTGAAGTTTTAAAAGATTTGTTAATCAGCCTGGTCATATTTCCTTTAGTTGGAATTATATGCGGATGGTTGATGTGGGAATTGTTAGAAAGAAAACATAGGAATCAGTCCCAATTATTGCTCTGAAGTAAGTATAGAGGGTCAATCAAAAGAAACTGTTAAATATGTGCAGACGTTTTTTTAGGCATGATATAATCTTGTTAAGAGAAAGAATGTGAGGGATTCTTTATGGTATTTGATGTTCTTCAAGAAAAACGTGATGTAATTCTGAAAGTAGCTGATAATCATGGTATCCAAAATATACGTGTTTTTGGTTCTGTTGCAAGGTATGAAGACGGACCTAAAAGTGATCTTGATTTACTTGTAGAATTTGAGCAAGGAAGAAGTTTGTTTGATTTGATTCGATTTAAACAAGAGGTTGAAGACATACTCGATATTAAAGTCGATGTTGTAACAGAAAATTCGATTCATTGGAGTATGAAAGAAGATGTGTTAAACGGAGCCATTCAGCTATAGATAACGGGAATTGTATGGAACGTTCTTAAAATAAAAATACCACTATTAAAAGATAAAATAACCGATATACTTGATCTAGAATAAAGGCTTGGGTTTTAGAAAATCTAAAGTCTTTTTATTTTTTAGCTAAGGGTTGCAAGTTTTACTGAAGAGGAACGTCAATTGGCGTTCCTTTTCTTTTGAAAGTAATAAGATGTTTTGGAATTTTATGTTAAAATTGTTATGTGAATAATTGTAATTAGGTAACGGAGCAGAAGAGCTAACGGATTTAATGATTTGAAACCAATAAGGGGGTAAGTAGTTGAAAAAGGGTTTATTTATTTTTGGGTTTGTAATAGTTATTATTGTTGGTTTTATCTTTGTAAACAAGTCATACTATCCTCCCCTTCCTATAGAGAATTTAACAGCAAAAGAAGTAATTCAAAAACTGAAGAAATCCGATAATAAGGTAGTAGAAATTGCAGAAGAAGATGAAACGATTTGGTATATCACAAAAAATGAAAATGAGGGTATTAGGAAAGCTGATGAAAACATTAAACAAATGATTATTTCAAATGGTTGGGAATTTAAAAATAAAGATGGTGCGGGTCTATTTTTCAAAAAAAATGAAGAACGCTTAGTTGCTACTACACAAATGTGGAGTGAAAATTATGTTCTTGTTAAAGTTGATAGCAAGTTTAAAAATCCCTAGAAAATTATTAAGTTAACAAGCACGAATGCGGAACAAAGTAATCACTCTTTTAAATAAGGAGGGCTATTATAAAGAAACAAATATTAATTGTTTTATTGGCATTTTTGTTTTTTGTAATTGCTACAAATGTAATGACAGATGAGGAAGCAATTGAGGAACCAATTGATCTAGAAAATAATGAAACAGATTCTGTGAATAAAGAAAAAGAAAGCAAACCAGAACCGAAGTATAACGAAATTGATATAGAGATTGATACTCAAGTTTATTCAAACTACTTTAATCGAGCCCCTATTGATGAATCAACCAAACATGCAATCGAATTAATTGAAAAAGCCGCAAAATCAGTAAGTCCAACAGGAGAAGTGGAAATTCCAAAAGCCAGAAACCTCAACTCTTTTTTTACTGGGAGTAATGAGGAACTGTTGGAATTGTTTCAGAAAAACAACGAAAATAGAAAAGGCGAACTTATTATGGTTTTAGCAGAGAAACCTTTTGCTTTGCAACAAGCAGCAGATCTAATCGAAGATGAACAAATTGATAAAGATCTTAAATATCTTTCTAATGAACTAACGAAAATAGAATTTTACCGAATAGGTAACATCAATGAATTCATTACAGCTTATGAGAAGTACGTTGATATTCAAAGGAAGATACTCAAAATATATTATTCTATTGAGCATGTGTAATTGTTTGCTAATTTGGTAAGATCTTATACATCAACAAAGGATTTCTATTAAATATACCGGTACAAATTAATTACAAGAAGATCATCTTAACTAGGTGATCTTTTATTTTTGGAGTGGATAGTTGGAATATTATGTTAATATTAAAGTGTATAACTATGTAACTGGCAGGCTAAATAGCTATTAAATTTTAAGAATAAAGGGGATAGAAATTAATGGATTTGTCATTGGGGAAAATCTCATTGGGCGAAAGTGAACTGAAGTCTATTTTAACTGAAATCAAATATGAAAGAAGCCAATGGCAGGAGTTAGAGACAACTTTAATATTAAAATCTATGTTGGAGCATATTGGTTCAAAGGATAGTGAACTCCGTGACCAGTTGATATATAGCACTTTTTATAGATTAATTATTGAAAGCAATGAAATAGAAGCGGAAATCTTAACTGAACTTTTAGATGCTTGTATTAATGAACTAATGTTTAAAGGAATTGGTGAAAAGGAAACAGACACCGTGTTTACAAGGGCGTTTTCTACGCTGTTAATAGCATTAATATTGGGACGGGATAGTCAAGAAAACTTTTTGCCTAAAACTACAATTGATACCACTAAAGAGGAATTGATTAAGTACATTGAGCTTGAGAAAGATATAAGAGGTTATGTCCCTGGTAAAGGATGGGCTCACAGTATCGCACACGTAGCTGACACTTTTGATGAGCTGGTGAAGAATCCAAAGTTAGATAAAGAAAATTATCCTGAAATATTAAGAGTATTGTGGAGTAAGGTTCTCATATCCAGTAGTGTCTATGTTCACGATGAGGATGAAAGGTTACTAGTTCCTATTCTTGAAATGCTAGAAAGAGGATTGAATGTAAAAGAAATAGAAGAATTGCTCGAACAGTTACCCAATGAATTAAAAGTTCAAAAACAGCAGATTGATAGCGAAAAGTATTGGTTCTTAGTGTTTAATATCAAATCATTTTTAAAAAGTTTTCACTTTAAAATTAATGGTAATCCAAAACTATCACCACTTCAGAAAAATATGGAACAAAGCCTAACGAGAATCTATTGAATAAGTATTTTGTACTGTTGATTGTGAGGGGAAGGGTCAATATTTGGGCTGCGATTGTTGTGTTTTTTTTAGTTTGGTTATCACAAGGTAAGGTTTGTTAAAGTACGGGTGGGGATCTAGGGGATACAGATTATAGGAACCCTCACTTAATATTATTAAATAGGAAAAAGAGGAGATAAATGATTATTTCTATTTGTGGTTTAAAAGGTTCTTATGCTGAAACGGCAGCTATTAAAATGGTTGGTGAAAATGTTTCTTTTTTGTACTGTAACAGTTTCACTAGTGCTTTAGAATCAGTACAAAAAAATCAGTCAGATTTTGCCGTACTACCAGTTAAGACATCCAATTCTGGATTTGTTAAAGAAGTGAAAGAGTTACTTTTTTCAGATAATTACATAGTAAAGCAAAAATATAATCTCAATACCCATCACTGTCTACTAGCTTTAAAAGGCACAGACATAAGGAGTATAGATACAGTTTATTCTCATCCAAAGGCGCTTCAGGAGTGTAGTCTATATCTAAATAAAATTAATGTATCAGAGCGAGTAATTTATAATACGGCAGCTGGTGCAAAACACGTTGCGGAACATCGTTTAGTAAATGTAGCAGCAATAGCTTCAAAGCTTTCTGCTAAGGTTTATGGTTTAGAAATTATAGCGAATAACATTGAAAACAACGATGATGTTACGACATTTTATCTAGTAGGGGTTAAATATTACTGACTTAACAGGTTAATTGAAGAACAAAATTTAAGTGAAGTTTTTTTTATTTATACGAGGAGATGTTTTTTTTGGAAAAAAGATATAATTTATGGTCATTCTTTTTATGTTTATTTCTCTTGGTTCTTTCTCTCTATTCTTTATATGCGTCTATTAACCAAATATGGTCAATAGCGCCACCTATTTCTGTTCTATGGTTAATGACTGTTTCCACTTTTATTTTAGGAATTATGGGATCCAAATACAAAGCGAGTATGGGAGCGAAAGTTAGGAGTTGGCTGACGGTGCTAATTTCCTTCTCTCTTTCAGCAGTTCTCTTATTGGGAATTGGTGTGATTACAATTACGAGACAACCAATTGAAACGACACAGTCGCCCGATTCTAATTATAAAATCGACTTTTATACAATAAATGGCGGAGCAGCCAGTGCTATATCAGTATTGGGAGTACTAGATGGTCCATTGTGGTTTAAAAAGAATATTTATAAAGATATTAATATGCACAAGGCTGACATTGAATGGAATAGTAACGATATAGTGACCATTAACAATCATACATTAAATTTAAATAAGGGTGATATTTTTTTAGATTAATCTAATCCTAATGGAACTAACGGGAGTCATGAATATTTTAAAGTAAAGGGTGACGTTTCTTTAACAAGCACAGGTTTATGACATCTGGAATTTTAAGCCATGAATACATTCATTTATATATGGTTAAATAGTTAATAGATGATATCATTAGTTTAGAGTATTTGGAGCGGAGGTAGGTTCTATGGAGGATATATTAAAACAGATTTTAAATGAGCTGAAAGACATTAAGACAAACATTGGCGAACTAAAAACGGGACAAACAAGGTTAGAAGTAGGGCAACAAAAGTTACAGCAAAACTTGAATGAAAGTTTAGGGGCTTGACAGAGAAAATTGCTGAACATATTGATGACAAAACCGAAGTATTGAATAAAAGAGTTTATAAAGTTGAATCTGAAATAGAAAGATTAAGCAGACAGTAAAGAAGCAAAAAACTTCATATCTGTCTTTTTCTTTTGGAGCTTTTATGATAGTCTTCACTTAAAGTTACGGGTTCGTTAGTTAAACAAGAGAATCGTCAAAATTGGCTTTTTCTTTTGAATATCAACAGATGATTGGAATACTATGTTAAAATCAATATGTGAAAGTTGTACTTAAAAGTAACGGAGCAGTTTAGTCGAAGTTTAAAAACCACAATGTTGACTTCCTTCGCTTCCAGTGATAAACTCATTTTAATTAAAGATATTAAGAGTCTTTAATATCGGTATTTGGGGGGTTCTATGAGATATTCAAACGCGACAAACTACGCCTTGCATACGATGGTTCATTTAATGCTGCAGCCAGAGGACAGCGCGGTGGGAGTGCAGGAATTAGCCGAAATGCAGCATCTTTCCCCGACTTACCTTTCTAAGATATTAACCAAACTTGCGAAAGCAGGTTTGATTGAGTCGACGCCTGGTGCGAAAGGGGGCTATAAAATCTCCAGAAAAAAACATGAAATATCCTTTTTAGATGTTATTCATGCGACTGAAGGAGATACTAGCTTATTCGACTGCTCCATTCATCATGAAGGTTGTCTGATTGAGAACGTAATGAGGCAGGCAGAGGAAAATATGAAAGCTGAACTGAAATCAAAGCTTTTAATCAATATTGCTAAAGAGGCAGAAGCCAAACAGAAATAACAAAAAAGGAAAAAATGAAAGGAGTGGACTAGATGATACTAGACTGCGCTGTGATTGGCGGAGGGCCAGCTGGTCTTAATGCTGCATTAGTTCTTGGAAGATCAAGACGTAAAACTATCCTGTTCGATGACAACAAACCGAGAAATGCAGTTGTTTCAGAATCTCATGGGTTTATCACAAGGGACGGTATTGATCCTCAGGAATTCAAAAGAGTCGCCCATGAAGAATTAGGCAAGTACCCAGACGTAAGGATCGAAAAGCAACGGGTGCATCGTATTAATAAAGAAAATACCTCGTTCCAGATGGAGACACAAAATGGGGAAGTATATAGCGCAAAAAAAATCATTCTCGCAACTGGCTTTAAGGAAGTGCTTCCTGATATCCCACGGGTGAAAGAGTTCTATGGCAAGAGTCTATTCAGCTGTCCTTTCTGTGATGGCTGGGAATTAAGAGATCGGCCGCTTGCAGTGATTGCAAATGATCAAAGAGCGCTTCATATGGCGAAAATGGTATCCAATTGGACGAACGATTTAATTATTTTTACCAATGGTAATAAGATAGTTTCGTTGGAAGAACAAGAATTGCTCAAAGGCTACGGAATCAGTTTAAATGAAAAGAAGATCACCACTTTTATTGGAGAAGACGGGATGCTGAAAAAAATTCAGCTTGAAGATAGTACGACAGTGCACCGTGAAGGAGGGTTTATAACTGCGGATTGGAAACAGGCTGCTTCTTTTAGCTCTACACTTAAATATACATTAAACGAGTATGGAGGAATTGAAACCGACAGCTGGCAACGCACGAATACGGAAGGTGTATTTGCTTGTGGAGATACGCGAATTGCCGGTCTCTCTCAATTAATTATTGCGGCAGCAGAGGGCTCTATGGCTGCCATGTCAGTGAACGCAGAACTTATAGAACAGAAATTTAACCAGGATAAACAGCACCCTTAAAAAAGGAGGATATATATGCATCACCTTAATGGCAAGCACAGTAAAGGAAAAGTATCGTACTTGGAAAGTCCCGAACGAAGAAAAGAATTCTCCCCGGAACAGCTGCTAAATATGATTCCTTTAAAGGAAACGGACAGCTTGTTGGACTTTGGCGCAGGTACCGGTTATTTTTCCATCCCTGCGGCGAAAAGAATCAAAGGCAATGTTTACTCGCTGGATATTGATCCTTCCATGCTAGAAATAATAAATGAGAAAGCCTTGAAGGAACAGCTCACGAATATTGTCCCGGTTCAGGGAAGTATGGAGGAGGCACTTCCTTTACCTGATGGCTCTATCGATATGATAATTGCTTCTCTGGTACTACATGAAATACAGCCCCTGGCACCGCTGTTAGATCAAATGAAAAATGTATTAAAAAAAGATGGCTATTTAATCTGTCTTGAACTACAACCAAAAGGAAGTTCCGAGAAAGCACCGAGAATTACATTGGAAGGAATGGAGCAGAAAATGAAAGATGCCGGATTTCAGATAACAGAGAAATTTTTCCCGGCGAAAGCTCTATACATTCTCGTTGTGCAGAAGACAGATTGAGGTATAAAGGATTAAATCTCTGTATAATTAAAGACATTAAGTGTCTCTAAAGTATATAATTGATAATAAGCAGAACGCGTGTTTATGTTTGAAAAGCATTACTAACAAGGTGAAGTAAATGCAGATATAGTTCAACGATACTAGCAACTAAGTAAAATTCATTAAAACGATCACTCTTTTAGGGTGATCGTTTTGTCGTATATACCTAAATACTGTGGAGCAACAATCTATGAATTTTTGGGAAAATAACTGACTTTTTTCTATTTTCTGGTAAAATTTTATTACGGAAACTTATGATAATGTGAAGTATTGATATTAAACTAAGGTTAGCAATAGAATTATTTCACGCCATAAATAAAAATATATTGTATGTTTAAAGCAGGAAAGGATTATAAGCTTGCTATGGCGATGGGATTGTCTTTACAGCATTAACACTTTGTGCAGAATACAGTCTTGTATCGGATTGGGTAAAAAAAGAAGATTGGTCTGCATTATGGGAAGTACCTAATTATGAAAGGGTAATATGGTTTTTGACAATTGTTTCTATCCTACTAAATAGCTCCCAAACTTTTAGAACGAAAAGGTAAGAAATAGGAATTATGCAATGCAATCAGAAAAAGTTAAATAAAGAGAGTGCTTGATAGTTAGTATCTTTAGGTCTATTTTTCATAAGGCAAGTATTAGGTGGGGTGTTCTTAAGTGAAATATTTTCGCATTCTTGACGTATCAAAAGACAAGATAGGAAGGTATTTAAAGGTAGAAATAGAGCTAGGGGATGGCAGTGGAATTATTCGTTGGGGACTGGATCAGTACACATATTCAAAGCTAAAAGAGGCGGTTTCTACTCGGTACTTTGACAGTCTTGCTGCGGATTATCGATATGAACTTGCACCTTATTACAGTAGCGTAAAGAAAACACCAAACAGTTCTACAACTTACCTTTGCCATGTCAGATGTGTACAGGGGAAACGAGCTACTTCAATTTCGGTTTCATGCTCAGAAAAATTTGCTGGTAATATGGAATGGTTTCAGAATGAGGTTTCTACAATAGCTGATATAAAACATTTAGAATGGCATAACTTTTAAGTGGATAGAATTATTTTGCAAAAAAATTAGTTTAATAATATGGAAACTAGTAGCCTACTAAATTCAGGAAGGATTCGTATATAGTGTACACTAGGAGAAATTCAAAACGAAAGATAGGTAAGAGTTTCATAGCAATTATGATCATAAATGTTAATACGAAAAGGGATATATGGGGAGGTTGCTTAACAGGGACAACCTCCCCTATTACTATGCTTTTTCCTTCTTCTACATCTTGCTTGTTACTAGAAACTGGGACAAGGGACCTGTCCCCACTGTCCCTACTGTTTTTTGATTTTCCAGATTCCGGTGGCATATTCTTGGATGGTTCTGTCGCTTGAGAATTTGCCGGAGTGGGCGATGTTGACCAAGCTTTTGGATAGCCATTTGTCGTGATTTCGATAGGCTAGGTCAACAAACTGTTGGGTTTCCACGTAGCTATCGAAATCCTTTAAGATAAAATAGGGATCATTGTTAGAAAGTAGATGGTAGTAGATGCTTGAAAAGTTAACGTCTTTTCCGAAAAACTTGTCTGCCTTTAACTGATCTAATATTTGCCCAATCCGCTCGTCATTTTGATAAATATCATTTGCCTCATACTCACCAGTTTGATAGTAATCGTACACTTCTTCGGAACGAAGCCCAAACATGAAAATGTTAGGATCCCCGACTAATTGCTTGATTTCAATGTTGGCACCGTCCAATGTTCCAATCGTAATCGCACCATTCATCATCATTTTCATATTGCCAGTGCCAGATGCTTCTTTCCCAGCAGTAGAGATTTGTTCGCTAAGATCGGCCGCAGGAACAATTTTTTCGGCCAAGCTTACGTTATAATTTTCTAGGAAAACAACCTTTATTTTTCCCCTTATGCTGTGGTCGTTGTTCACAATCGAGGCGACCGTATTAATTAGCTTAATCACTTCTTTGGCAAAATAATAACTAGGAGCTGCTTTTGCACCAAAAATAAACGTTCTTGGTGTAATCGCTAGCTGTGGATTTTCCTTTAATTCATTATACAAATAAATGACATGAAAAATGTTCAGCAGCTGCCGTTTGTACTCGTGTAACCGTTTGATTTGGACATCAAAAATACTATGTTCATCGACGACAATGCCAGTTGTTTGATGAATATAGCTTGCCAGGTCTTGTTTGTTTTGCTGCTTGATTTGGCCGAGCTCCTCAAGGAAGGAGCGATCCTTAATATAACGAAGTAAGTGGGTTAGTTCTCTTGGACGTGAAATCCACTTCGAACCGATTGTTTCTGAAATGAGATTAGTCAGTCTTGGGTTTGTCATCAGTAACCAGCGGCGGTGTGTGATACCATTCGTTTTGTTATTAAAGCGAGTAGGATATAGGCTATAAAAGTTTTTCATTTCCTGTTTTTTAATGATATCTGTATGTAGCTTAGCTACGCCATTGACACTAAAGCTTCCGACGATAGACAGTCGGGCCATGTGCACTTGCCCGTCCGCAATAATTGCCATTTGTGGGATTTGGTCACGTAAAGGAGGGTGATCAAACCAGATTCCCTGACAAAAGCGTTCATTGATCTCCTCGATAATCATATATAGCCGTGGCACGATTGGTTGGATCATCGAGATTGGCCATGTTTCTAATGCTTCACTTAATATGGTGTGATTTGTATAGGCGAATACATTTGTTGTAATCTGCCAAGCCTCCTCCCATTCCAATCCTTCTTCATCCATTAAGATCCGCATCAGTTCAGGTATGGCTAGGCTAGGATGGGTATCATTAATTTGAATGACTACTTTTTTTGGGAAATCAGCGAGAGACATTCGCACATTCTTTTTATAATCATTCACAATCTTGCTTAGACTAGCGGCAACGAGAAAATACTGCTGCTTGATACGCAGTTGTTTGCCTTGTTCAGTCGAGTCATCTGGATAAAGGTTGTTAGAAATTTGCTTAATCGTATGGTCATGATCTAACTGATGATAATAGTCAGCTTCACTCGTTGTTGAATCCTCATCAGCACCAACTGGCTCGGCACTCCAGAGACGTAGTGTATTGACTACTTTGTTTTGGTAGCCGACAACTGGCACATCATAAGGAACGGCTAAGAGTCTATCTGTATGTTGATACTTAAATTCTAGGGAACCGTCCTGAC
The DNA here is from genome assembly GCF_014280935.1 of Aquibacillus kalidii. GTDB lineage: Bacteria > Bacillota > Bacilli > Bacillales > Amphibacillaceae > Aquibacillus_D > Aquibacillus_D kalidii. The sequence goes on along the minus strand of NZ_JACLZI010000062.1, from coordinate 56,473 downwards.
AAGGTATCATCTGGACATTCCCGCCGAATTGGATTTCAACTGCTTCATCAGGCTTTCTCGTCTCCCATGGATAAGGGTCCTTTAGCCAATAGTCTGGTAACTCGGTTTGGTAGCCATTTATAAATCGTTGCTCAAACATTCCGTTCTGGTAGCGGATGCCGTGTCCATGACCAGGGTAGCTCAAGGAGGCTAATGAATCTAGAAAACATGCAGCAAGTCTGCCTAATCCACCATTTCCGAGTCCTGGATCATTCTCCTGGTTGTAGACAACTGATGGGTCAAAGCCTAGCTTTTTCAGTGCCTCATTACACGTATCAAGTGCACCGGCATTTAGTAAGTTACTTTCCAATAGACGTCCAATCAGAAATTCCATCGATAAGTAATACACTTGCTTCGGCCTTTTTTTATCGTATCCATTCGTGGTGTGCTCCCAGTCCTTGTTCACTTTCTCGTTAACAAATCGACATACGACTTGAAAGATTTCCTGATTGGTTGCATCGCGTACCTGCTTCCCGTACATGTCATCAGTATAGCTCGTAATTAAACGTACCAATTTTCCAACCGTCCAAATTTTCAAAGTATAATAGCCTCCTCTATACACATTACGGCGTTTTTTAGCCAGTAATCGTGTCTTAAGCATCGTGAACAGACGCTAGTAAGCTGTCATAAAGCGCTTGGTAGCTTTGAGCAGAAGTTTTCCAGCTAAAGTCACACTTATTCAAATTATCATGTAGCTTTTTCCAATGCTCTTGGTCGTGATAAATGCGAAGGGAATAAGTTAAAACATGAAGCAGGTCGTGCGCATTATAATTCGTAAAGCTAAAGCCATTTCCTTCCGACGTAAGCTCGTTATAGGGGGTGATCGTATCCTTTAACCCACCAGTTTCGCGAACGATCGGCACCGATTTGTATTGCAGGGCAATGAGCTGCGATAAACCACATGGCTCAAACAAGGAAGGCATCAGTAGGAAATCACTTGCCGCATAAAGGTGTCTGGCAATGCCCTCGTCAAAGGCTAAATAGGCGACAAATTTTTGCTTATTCCTTTGTTGGGCGTGATAGAAATAATTTTCAAATTCATAATCTCCAGTACCCAATACGACGACCTGGACATCATGCTGCAAAAATTCATCCAATATAGCTTGAAGGAGATGGAGTCCTTTTTGGTCCACTAAGCGACTAATTAAAACATACAGTGGGATTTCGCCATCGATTGGAAGTCCTAACTTTTCCTGGAGAAGCTGTTTATTTTCTGATTTATCCTCCCTACAATCGCTGTAGTTTTTCGGAATATAAGGATCTTTAGTTGGGTTGAATTGTTCCACATCAATCCCGTTTAAAATGCCACTTAGATCGGATTGCCGTTCCTTTAACAGGCTATACAGTCCTTCCCCGTAATAGGGTGTTTGAATTTCTTCTGCATAAGTAGGGCTAACCGTCGTTATTTTATCTGCATGAAATAGGCCGCTTTTCATGCAATTCAACAGTCCATTCCACTCGATACCAGGTATATGTTCACGCGGGATGCTAAATAACTCATCGAACGTATCGATTGGCAAAATCCCTTGATATTTAATGTTGTGAATCGTAAACACCGTCTTCAGCTCGTCAATTGGCTGCAAAATTTTAGCGAAGGACAAAGCAAGACCAGCCTGCCAATCGTGGCCGTGCAGTACGTCAGGTTGAAAGTCAAGGACAGACAAGGCATCGACAACAGCTCGGCAAAAGAAGACGAATCGCTCCCCGTCGTCGTAATAGCCATAAATTCCTTTTCGGGCAAAATAATAGTCATTGCCAATAAAGTAGTAGGGGATATCGTCATGTGTATAGTGATAAATAACGGCCTCTTGCTTACGCCAACCAACAGAAACTTGGATCGTTGCGACTTGTTCCATGTTGTCAAAATAATTGGTGATAATGTCTTCATATAGAGGGAGGATGACCCTTATATCTGTTTCTTGATTTTTCAGAGCCTGTGGTAGAGAACCGATTACATCGGCTAACCCACCTGTTTTGACAAAAGGACTGCACTCTGATGCGACAAATAAGATTTTTTTCTCCATGACATGCACCTCATATTGTTTTTCTTTTCGCAATCACAAAAGGCTTTTCCTTGGCGCCTTTCAGTGCCTGATTCTCGGTTATGTGAACATCCTTATCGAGGATGACATTTTCTAAATGAACGCCTTGCTCAATGGTGCAACGCTGCATAATGATCGAATTTTTAACAACTGCTCCATCACGTACTTCCACACCACGAAACAAAATACTGTTCTCTACTGTACCGTCGATGACGCATCCTGTGGCGATTAGCGATTGGTTGACCTTGGATGTTCCACGATATTTCGTAGGGGGCTGGTTGCCGATTTTCGTTAACACGGGAGCTCCTTCTGAAAACAATTGCTTGTATGACTCGGTTTCTAGGAGGGCCATGTTTTGCCTGTAATAGCTTTCAACCGAATTAATAATCGCACTGTAGCCATCATAGTGATAGGCATTAACCTTTAAATGATCTAGGTTTGCTTTTACCCCGTCGGAAAAGAAATGGGTTTTATAATTCGCGATACAATCCTGGACCAGCTCTAATAGCAACGACTTGCGCATCACGTAAACATTCGTAAAAACGTGTCTGTTTTTCGTATCATTGGAAAGGCAGGTAACCCAATTGTTTTCGTCAACCCTTACTTTTACACAGGCATGGTGCTCTGGTAATAAATCATAGGTTGTTGTAAGTAGCGTCACGTCTGCGCCTGTTTCGATGTGATAGTCGAACAGATCCTGGTAAACGGTGTTTGAAACAAATTGACTTCCGCTAATCAGCACATAATCTGATTTTCCACGTTCAAAGTAGTCGAGATTGTTATGGAAATGTCGTAAATCTCCCTTGGAAATATCGGTTGGATCGTTCCAATCAGGTGGTAAAATAAACAAGCCACCGTGGCGTCTGTCTAAGTCCCAATCTGCACCGGAGCCAAGATGATCCATTAAAGAACGATATTTGTTGCCTGTAAAAATAGCTACTTCCTGAATGTTTGATTTAGCCATGTTCGATAGTGTGAAATCAATTAGCCGAAATCTTCCTGCAAGCGGCACTGCAGCACCACAGCGAAAATAGGTAAGTTCATTTAGAAAATCATGCTCATTATTTAAATTAATTAACCCCATCATTGTCTTCATCTATGCACCCTCGCTTTTTATTTTCTAGTAATCTATTGGATGCCTTCTACTCGGATCCCCGTCATGACGAGGTAGCTTGTTCGAAAAAGTCAGGAGAAATGACGATAGGTTCCTCATCCGCCTGGGCGATATACGTTGTGTTATCCGGAATAACGACGTTTTCTTGGACAATAACACGTTCTAAATGGACATGTGCACCAATTCGAACACCTGGATGGATAATCGATTGCTTAACGTAAGAGTTTTCTGCAACATGGACATCCTCAAACAAAATAGATCGGTCTAGCTTACCGCCAACAATACAGCCGTTATTGATAAGGGACTGATGGACGTCAGCATTTGCCTCAATCAACTGTGGGGCAAAATTAGAATCATGGGAATAGGTGCGCCATTCATTGTTGTGCAAGAAAAGCTCTAGGTCTTCTTCTAATAAATCCATGTGTGCTTCCCAATAGCTCTCAACTGTTCCAACATCCTTCCAATAGCCTTTGAATGGATAGGCATATAGCTTGTGGCCATCGTGTAATAAGGCTGGTAAAATATTTTTTCCAAAGTCATGATCCGAATCTGTAGAATTCCGATCCATCTCGAGATATTCCTTTAACAGCTTCCAGTTAAAAATATAGATTCCCATCGATGCTAGATTGCTTTTGGCATTTGTTGGCTTTTCCTCAAATTCATAGATTTTCATATCATCGGTTGTATTGAGAATCCCAAAGCGTGACGTTTCTTTCCATGGCACCTCTAATACAGAGATCGTCACATCGGCGTTGTTTTGCTTGTGCTGTGCGAGCATTTTTTCATAATCCATGTGGTAAATATGATCACCAGATAGGACGAGCACATAGTCAGGGTCGTAGCTTTCGATGAATGCTTGGTTTTTTGTGAGCGCATCTGCTGTACCTAAGTACCAGTTACCACCGTTAAATCCGGTAAAAGGGGACAACACGGTAAGGCCATCATTCATCCGGTCTAGGTCCCATGGCTTTCCGACGCCAACGTGCTTGTTTAGTACGAGTGGGGAATATTGGGTGACGACTCCGACTGTGAACATACGTGAGTTAAGGCAATTGCTTAACGGAAAGTCAATGATTCGATACCTTCCGCCAAATGGAACAGCCGGCTTGGCAAGATTTTTGGTCAGCTTTCCCAATCTTGTTCCGGCACCACCAGCTAATAGCATGGTTACGCACTCTTTTTTCATAGCAGGTCCTCCTTGGGTAACAGTTTGAAAAAACAAATTGCCAGTGGCGGTACATTTATGTTGATATGGTCGCTTTGTTCGTGCCACGGTTCTGGGATACTAATGAGCTTGTTCGTGTTGATTTGATTTGAGCCACCATAGCTTGAACAGTCTGAATTAAAGATTTCCTCGTATGTGCCTGGATCGGTTACGCCGACTTTGTAATCCTCATATACAGAGGGAGTGAAGTTACAAACAATAAGTAGGTCCTCAGAAGGTTGTTTGCTTTTTCGTTTAAAAGCAAGGATGCTCTGTTCATTGTTGTTCGGGTCAATCCATTCCAATCCAGCTGGTTCATGATCTAGTCTGTAGAGAGAAGGTTGGTTGCGGTAAAAATGATTCAATGCTTTCACATAATCAAACAGCTGGCCATGCAGGGGGTAGTCAAATAATAGCCAGTCTAATTCATACTCGTCACGCCATTCAATATATTGCCCAAACTCACCTCCCATGAAGAGGAGCTTTTTACCTGGGTGGGCGATCATGTAGCCAAATAAGAGTCTGAGGTTAGCGAATTGCTGCCATTGATCACCGGGCATTTTATTTAATAACGATTTTTTACCATGGACGACTTCATCGTGTGACAAGGGTAAAACAAAATTTTCGCTATAGGTGTACATGAACGAGAAGGTGAGTAAGTTGTGATGCCACTTGCGATAAACCGGGTCATACTTCATGTAGGTGAGCATGTCATTCATCCAGCCCATATCCCATTTGAAGTTAAAGCCGAGTCCGCCTAAATAGGTTGGTTTGCTGACGCCGGGCATATCAGAGCTATCCTCCGCCATCATGAGCGCACCAGGGAAGAACTGAAAGACAACTTCATTTAGCTTTTTGATAAATGCCAGTGCTTCTAAGTTTTCGGTTCCGCCGTAGCCATTTTTCAGTGGTTCCTCGTCGTCAGGGCGATCAAAATTCAAATCGAGCATACTCGCAACAGCATCTATCCGAAGGCCATCAATATGATATTCCTCGAGCCAATATATCGCATTGGAGATCAGAAAGCTCTGCACCTCTGGTCTACCATAGTCAAAGGTAAGTGTGCCCCATGACTTTTTTTCTGCTTTTCTAGGATCTGCGTATTCATAGAGTGGTTCCCCGTCAAATTGCCTTAAGCCTTGCTCATCCTTACAAAAATGACCAGGCACCCAGTCCATGATTACGCCAATGTCGTTTTGATGACACGCATCTACGAAATACTTAAATTCATCCGGTTTCCCATAGCGACTCGTAACGGCATAGTAGCCAGTAATTTGGTAGCCCCAGGACAAATCAAACGGATGCTCTGCAAGTGGTAGTAGCTCGATATAGGTGTAGCCTAACTCCTTCACATAAGGAATAAGGATATCCGCCATTTCTACATACGTGTAATAGGTGCCATCTGCTTTTGTTTTCCATGATCCGAAATGAAGCTCATAAATAAGGATGGGCTGTTCATAGACAGAAATCTGTTTCTTTCGTGATTCCCATTTTCCATCGCCCCACATATACTTAGCAGAAGATGGCGTAAGTGTTGCGGTTCTCGGCCTTAGCTCTGCTTGATAACCATATGGATCTGCTTTTAACAGCACTTGCCCGTTAGCGGCGGTAATCCTATATTTGTAGGGGATACCTGCTTTTATCTCGGTAAAAAACCCCGCCCATAAACCAGTACTACTAACCTTTTCTAACTGGTGTTCTTCACCTTTCCAATCATTAAAATCGCCTACTAGTACTACCTTTGATGCATGTGGTGCCCAAACAACAAAACGCAATCCTTTCTGCTTGTTATGTGTTGTTTCGTGACAGCCAAGTAGATGGTGACTGAAATAATTCGTTCCTTGGTGAAATAAGTAAATCGCTTGATCTGAAATGGGAATTCGCATCAAAAGCTTCCTTCCTTGTTCATAATATAGTTGTGTATAGGCGTATGAATAACTTTGTAGTTGTAAGAAATGAAAAAAATAGGAATGAGGAGTCTAAGAAGAGAATTGTTTTGATAGTATATTATATTAACGAAAGTGAGATACATGATTGTTTTCCTGAGAAGGTTTGTGGAAATACGGTAAGATTTTTTTACAGCAAAAATAAAAGGTGAGATGGTTCAGTATATGTAAGGTATCGGATCGAATATGTGGGTAAAGAATGTGTTTTTTTTGTAAAAATACGAGGGGGTTAGCCCGTGGGAATGACAATTGCCTGGCTGGATGAAAAGGATAGGCTGACGGTTGATTTATCGGAAGTTAGTGGATGGAACGATTGTGAACCAAAGGTGTTAATCGAAGAAGCAAGCTTAGCTATCGACTCAGTTGATGTTAATGATGATAGGATGGCACAGATTACGTTAACGAAGCCGATGGAGCTTGGGAAGGATGCAACACTGATTTGGGAGGATCATGTTTTTCCAATTTACCCAAGAAAGGTTGTTCGTACTGCCTGGTTTGATGACGTATATGACGCTAGCGAGGAGCAGCTAGGATTCCACTACACGAAAAGCCAGACATCATTTCACGTCTGGGCACCAACAGCAGTCGAAGTAAAACTATTATTAAACAACACCACACACCCTATGAGTCGAAAGTCCTGTGGTGCCTGGCACTTAACGGTCGCAGGTGATTGGCATGGGGCGTTGTATGCGTATATTGTTACGGTTAATGGGAAGGAGCAGCTTGTAAATGATCCCTATGCAATAGCGATGACAGCCAACAGTGGTTCTAGTGTTGTGTTGGATCTTACTAGCACGGACCCTGATCAATTTCGAGAGCTTTTCTATCCAAGTATCCCTGCAGAAGAAGCAGTCATCTACGAGTTGCATGTTCGCGATGCCACGGTTGCGGAAAGTAGTGGAGTAAAGCATAAAGGGAAATTTTTAGGTTTAACAGAAAAAAACACATGTACACAGGCAGGCTTATCAACCGGACTTTCTTATATTGCTTCGTTAGGTTGTACGCATGTCCAGCTTTTGCCGATTCAGGACTATGCACGTGTTGATGAGGAGAACCCTAAGGATGGCTATAATTGGGGCTATGATCCATTGTACTATTTTGTGCCAGAGGGTAGTTATGCGACGGATGCGACGATACCTTCTGTTCGGGTGAAGGAATGTAAGCAAATGATTCATGCTATTCATCAGCAAGGCTTGGCTGTCATTATCGATGTTGTGTTTAACCATGTGTTTGACCAAGCAGAATCTGCATTGGAAAAACTAGTACCTGGTTATTACTTCCGATATCATTCGGATGGCCAATTGAGTAATGGGAGTGGGACTGGAAATGACCTTGCTACAGAACGAAAAATGGTGCGGAAGTTGATCTTGGACTGTGTTAATTACTGGATCGAGGAGTATCAGGTGGACGGGTTTCGCTTTGATTTGATGGGATTAATCGATGTGAAGACGATGCAGATGGTTCGCGAGCATTGCCTAGAGGTAGATAGGCCGATTCTTTTACTAGGAGAAGGCTGGGAGCTTGATACGCAATTAGCTGCAGAGCAGATGGCTAGTTTGGCACAAGCGGATCAATTACTTGGGATCAGCTTTTTCAATGATCAGTTTCGGGATGTTGTGAAGGGGAGTCAGTTTGACGCAGTTGATACGGGCTTTGTAAATGGGCACGGCAAGCATCACAATCGTATGGACCAATTAGTGTCGGGATGTTGCCAGTCACGCTTTAATTTTGCAATGTTTCTAGATCCGAAACAATCGGTTAATTATGTGGAATGTCATGATAATCATACGCTATGGGACAGGTTACTGTTATCGAATCCTGAGCTTGATGATCATGCTCGGATACGAATGCATCAGCTTGCAACTGGATTGGTCATTCTTAGTCAGGGCATTCCGTTTTTGCATGCGGGGCAGGAGTTTTATAGAACGAAGCAGGGGGATGAAAATAGCTATCTATCTGGAGATGCTATTAACCAATTAGATTGGGAGCGTCGGGCGTTTCACGATGACAACGTGGACTGGGTTCGTTCCCTTATTGCTTTACGGAAAAAATATTATTTGTTTCGAATGAAAACTGTTAGGGAGATTGATGATCATTTGCACATGATTGTAGCACCTGACCCCGTATTGGGCTTTATGCTTATGGGGGTGGAGGAGGATATTGTTGTCTTTGTTAACCCGACAGACCAGGATCGGCTAGTCGAAATGCCTGCTACTGGAAGATGGCAAAAATGTTTAAGTAACTTGAGTAAAGCTAGCAGGATCGTTAGCTGCCAAATTGATTTATCTACTAAACTAGGAGCTTATGAATTGGCGGTTTGGGTGAAGCGTAGAGGATAGTTGGTAGTGGGTAATTGGTTACTTTCATGGACTGTGTTTGCTTGGGTAATGATAGAGTTGAGAGTGAATGGTTGCGGTATTGTGCTGCTGCTGCTTCGAATATCTGCACTAATCGAGGGGAATCGTTGCGGTATTGTGCGCAGCAGCGAAATATCTGCACTAATATAGAGCATTCGTTGTGAAATGATATTTACTGTGTAGTGTATATAGTTTTGCCAAAAGTATTAATGATTACAAAAAGGCCTAAATTAATAAGACCATCGTTTCAGTGTGTACAGAAGTGATTTTAGGAATTCTATTAATCATGGGAAGCGGTGGTTACTGAGTAAAGAGGTATATACGAGAGTCAGATAATGTAACTTGTACTTATAACCTTTAAAAAAATTCAAAAAGGTATTGAAACCGCTTACTATTTATTGTATTATAAATGTACGTACTAGTTAAATAGAAAAGGGTGGAACACATCATGAAGCAATATATCTTCTTACTAAATAATGTAACCGATACCAAAGAGGTGAAAATCGAAGCAGACGGAATGCTAGATGCACTATCGCAAGCGAAAGAGCTTGTCAAAAAGGTTATGAAAGAAACATCAGAAAAGATAGACATTAAGTTTAAAGGTACTGTCTATCTTAGCTAAAGGATGGAGGAGGCGAGGGAATAGTTATCCCCTCCAACGTATATATGAAAATTATAAGAATTCCCTTAATGGGAATGGTTTACAATTAATCTAGTTCCAGTATTTATATAAGGGAACTAGATTTTTTGCGTGTACAGGTCTTCTGATATTAGGTGCAAGTAAAGAGCCTATATGAATATATTAGGTTGTGGTTTGGGCTGCTGTAATGGGATTTAGGAGATATTAAACAAACGTTTGATTAAGTGGTCTTGCCTAGATAAAGTGTGCCAGTCGATCACGGACTCTATTACACACAATAATATTTGTTAGAGCTTAGGGAGGTAATACCTTTTCTGAAAAAGCAGAATGTTTGTTAAAAAGGGAAGCAACAGAACCGTCCCCATGCTTACAAAAGTAAATATTTTGTACGTGCATTCGTGACTTTTTTTCCTATATAATAAAAGAAATTAAGTTTAATATATTATCTCCTCACTTGTGGATTGATAGGGAATTAGTGATGGGGACTTTATGTTTTTTTTATAATATAGTGGTACTGTTTTAAAAAAATAGGTAAACAGTACTGGTAGGAGAGAGAATAACGTGAAAAAGAAGAAATTCATCATTGTATTATCCATCGTAGTTGTCCTTTTGGTTGTTGCTTACGGGGCTGTTGGGAATTATTTTTATAATTTTGCATTAAATGCACAGGAAGAAAAAGATTTCTTAGAGGGAAATGAACACTTACAAGAAAGCGAAGCCGTGGTGGCTAGCGTTGCTGAAGCCGAAGACTGGGCAGATGAAGAGTTTGCGAAAGAAAATGAACCATCAGATCTTACGATTGTATCTCAGGATGACTTGGAGTTAGCGCTGCATGCAGATGTTTATGAAAATGACGAAGCTAATCATAAATGGGCGATTGTCACACATGGATATAGTGGTCGTGCTTCACATATGACAAGATGGGTTCGTAATTTTCATGATAAAGGATATAATGTGCTAGCGCCTGACCTTCGTGGACATGGCGAGAGTGAAGGAAATTACATTGGAATGGGCTGGCATGACCGCCTTGATATGCTGCAATGGATTGATGAAATTATCCAAAAAGACTCTGAAGCAGAAATTGTATTGTTAGGCGTATCTATGGGTGGAGCTACCGTTATGATGACCTCTGGGGAAGAGCTACCGTCTAATGTGAAGGTGATTGTAGAGGATTGCGGATACTCTACGGTTAGCGGTGTATTTACTTATCAGCTGAAGGATTTGTTTAATTTACCAGAGTTTCCTGTCATAAATGCAGCTGATACAGTTGCTAAAATGCGTGCAGGATATGGTTTGTATGAGGCTTCGGCAGTTGAACAAGTTGCCAAGAGTAAAACACCAATGCTATTTATTCATGGAGATCAAGATTCCTTCGTGCCTTATGAAATGCTAGATGAGGTTTATGAGGCAGCACAAGTAGAAAAAGAAAAGCTTGTGATTGAAGGGGCTGGCCATGGCGAAGCAGTAACCGTAAACCCTGCCTTGTACTGGAACACTGTATGGGGATTTGTGGACAAATATATGTGATGTTAAAAAGCGGAGGGACAGTTCCTGAGGGGTTCCGTTACCTATCGCAAACAATAAATACGAGGGCTAAAATGACTAATGAATTGTAGGACAATTTATTAGTCATTTTTTTTAAAATTATTGCGTGATTAGCAATACATTCTCGATGTAAGGTACCTATTAAACGTTTAACTTCCATTATTTACAAAGTGTTGCGACATTTATGTTAGAATAAATATTAGTGATTATTCAGCTTGGAGGGGTTTTTTGAATATCGATTTTGACAGGTTGGTTTCATTTTTTATTATGTGGGGAATCCCTATTTTTATGATAACTAGAACCTATTTGAAGATGAATGTGGATGATAGGGAATCTGCAAAAAGAGATTTTAAGACACCTCGTTTTATTTTCACAATGGGGTTTCCGATTGTTGGTATCTTTATAGCTCAGATTGGTAGTTTTCTTAGAACAGATGTAGTGAATACGGTTGGAATTATAATACTTGCAGTCGGTGGTACTGTATCAGTAGTTGATATGTGGAGAAAGAACAAACTGAAGAGTATATTAATTTCCCTTCTAATTATGTTTGCAATCTATTTCTTGCATGGTTAAAGAAACGTAAAGTTTTTATTATCTTGCTTGTGTCACTATCGGGTGCTTATCTTTAATGAGGTATAATTGAAAAAGAAGCATGGGGACAGTTCTCCTGCTTCTTTTAGTAAAGTGGGAGCAAAAGAACCGTCCCCAAGTTGAACTATCGCACTATCGCACCCGATGCAGATATAGTGGAAATGCGGTAAATCTTTCTCTTTTAGCGAGTTAATAGTTCTTCTTTTGAAACAATACGCCATTCATTTGCTACTAGTTTGTCTATATAGTCATTGATACTAATTTCCTCTAATTCCATTGCAAGTGGCTGCAGAGATACATAGCATTCATTTGTCTCATAATTTATAGTAACTTTTACAACCTCATAGCCATTATGAAATCTTGAGTCAAATCCGGGATCATCAATAATGTCTCCTTTAACAGGGCGAATCGTTGATTCAAATGTTTTCATTACCATTTCAATACTATTATTTTCTTTTTGTTCATGTGAAGATGTTAGAGAAATGAGCATTTTGATTTTCATTACTTTGTCTCCTTTAAATTCATGAATTTGTTAGTTATAGTTTAACATTTTTTCTCGGTTATTGTTCAACTTTTCTTCCCTTTACTTTAATAAAAAAAGGTGCTTAATCCTTCTTGAAGATAAGCACCCGATAGCGTAAGTGAAACACTACACATATTGTGAACTACTCTTTTTTTAGATAGCTGTAAAGGATACAATTAAATAAAAAATTTAAAAAAGCATCGCAACGAGCATAATTAAAATACTTTGTGTAATGAAAAGGACTTTTAACATCTTTTTTTGTTTACTAGTTGCGTATTCTTTCGCAAAAGATAGATGAAATGGGATGAAAAATAAAGAAAAGCAAAAACCAACGCCCAAACAAATAGAAACAAACGATATAAATCTTGGTATATCGGTTTCAAAAAAATACTCAGATAATCCGTATAACGGCAATCCATACCAAAATCCGAATGTAAGAATCAATAGCACAAATGTAATTAAAATTAAAAATACATTTTTCTTCATTGATTGAAAATATATCTGCATTGTTTTCACCTCTAAACTACTAACATTACTATCCAACTTTAGGTTATTATAAGTTCTTACTTTATTATATAAAGCTGCCTAAATAGTGGACCGGTTCTAAAGATAAGCATCCTTTACTTTAAGTACAATAGTTCACAAATTAATCTATCTCAAGATGAAAAACATTATTGTGTTAATAATTACAATAGTTACAACTAAACCTAATAAAAACCTTTTAACAGTAAATTTCATACTGCCATTTTTGGTTCCTCTAAGCAACAAAATTATTATTATTAATATGATTAATGAAATTTGTATTTGCACTTCTTCACCTCGGTTCCTCTGTTTAGCTAATGCCCCCCGTTTGTTCAATAAGAAAAACATCTTATTCTTGACTTGATTTCCTAAATCCATAAAAGGCACGAAAACCGAGTGCTTCATAAAATGAACGAGATGAACTATTTGCAAGTAATTCAAGCCTTGTACTCGGGTATAGATTATGTACATAGCAAAGAAGTTCTTTTCCTAATCCTAATCCCCTATGATTTTTGGCAATTAGCAATTCACAAATGAATAGGCTTATTCGGCTATCAGTAAAGCCTCTTATATAGCCAATTACATCATCACTCTCTGTTTCAATAACATACGCTACATTTGAATTTTTCCATGCTTCCTTTGTATTTAAGTGTTTTCAACTAAATTAGTCCATTTTTCTTCTTTATTTAAATCTTGTACTTTGTCAAAGTCTTTTTCCTCATATGGTCTAAAAAGTGCCTGTTTGTTATCTTTTAAATCTATTACCATAATAAAACTCCTCCTTAAAAACTATTACATATAATCTTTTCTTATTTAATAATTCTGCCCGATAGTGGAACAAGCACAACATCGTTAAAATGCATAAATGATTAGTATATATACATTTTACGTGACCATCCATAAAAAGGGGAGTCCTTAACTGGAAAAAAGTGTTTCATTTCATCAAGCAAAAACTGTGCAAAATCTCTCTCAGCGGTCACAAACGGAAGCTTAGTATAATAAAAAGAATAACAAACAGAATGCTTGGATAAATAAAATCCAAGCATTCTATTTGTTATTCATAATTATTTATGGTGTTGTGTTCATCACGGTATCGGAGTTTCTTAATCCTAGATTCAGTATTTATTTCTTAGGAAGAGAATGGTTCCACTATAAGTAATAAGGACCAGGGCTAGTAGACAAGTTAATGCAAAGGTGTATTGTATTCCGTTTAATACGTTAACAGCATTTATGAGGAAGATTATATTGTAGCCGAGCAAGAAGGAGACAAGTCCATGCATCCCTGCTCTTCCTAGTATTTTATCACCTCTTTCATCATTCCCTTCTTGTTTCATAAAACGAATGACAAAACCAAACGTAACAATTCCTAACAAAGAAATAAACATACCTATCAAGTTGAGCATAGTAGTACCTCCATTTCATAATTTATATTGAAAAACTTCTTGGATCTCTCTGCCAAAAGCAGAAGCGATTTCAAACGCTAAAATTAACGAAGGATTGTATCGATTAGCCTCAATGGATGCAATAGTTTGCCTAGTAACTCCCACTTTATTAGCCAATTCTTGTTGTGACCACTTCTTTTCAGCTCTAAGAACAGGAATGTTGTTGAATAATTCGCCATTTTTATTCATTTGTTCACCATCCATTCCTTAATGACTATGTTTTAATTGTAACTTATTTTTAACTAAATGCAATATATTTTTAACTAAATGTAATTTATTTTTAACGACATGTCAACACTTGAAGCAGGGAGACGGTTCTTTTTTGTAAGCAAAAGAACCGTCCCCTTGCACCTCTAATACCACATTTGGGATACTTATGTTAGATTTAATTGGAAGTAACTATTGGATGGGAGAGTCCAAATGTGGAAAAAATTATGATTGTGGAAGATGATAAGAAGATTGCAGAGTATTTGCGTGCGTATATAGAAAAGTATGGGTATGAAGCGATAATTGCGACTGATTTTGAAAATATCATGGGTACGTTTCGTGATGTGCAGCCTAATTTGCTGTTACTAGATATTAATCTACCTAGCTATGATGGGTATTATTGGTGTCGGCAAATTCGTAAAGAGTCGATTAGTCCAGTGATTTTTATTTCGGCACGGACAGGTGAGATGGATCAAGTGATGGCGTTAGAAAATGGTGGCGATGATTTTATTACGAAGCCATTTCATCCCGATATTGTGATGGCTAAAATCCGAAGCCAGCTGCGACGGGCATATGGAGAATATGCAGCGGTTAAGCATGAGGAAAGGGTCATCACCCAAGAGGGCCTTAGCTTGTATCCGGAGCGATTAGAGCTGAGATTTAACGATAAAGTGGCGCAATTAACGAAGAAAGAAACGGATATTATCGAAAGCTTGCTGGAGCGTTATCCACGCGTTGCTGGTCGGCAGGATTTATTGGAGAAGCTTTGGGATGATCAAGCGTATGTCGATGAAAATACGTTGAACGTTAATATAACTCGCGTTCGCAATAAGTTTCAAGAGCTAGGAATTGAGCATGCTGTTGAGACAGTTCGAGGGGCAGGCTATCGCTTGCGTATTACATGGAAAGAAGGGGAAGCATGAGATTATTTATTCGTGAGCATCTGTTGCTGATTGTAATCCAGCTCTGCCAATGTGTAATAGCTCCGCTTCTTTTCTGGTTAGATGGTTACCGCGGGATAGGGGTTAGTATGTACGCTTTTTTTCTATCGGTAGTGCTGTTAACCGGATTTCTTATTTATCGATATAGAAGTAGAAAAAATTTTTACGAAAGATTACAGAACCCAATAAAAACGTTGGATGAATCACTTAAGATTACCGATCATACTCCTATTTCCGAAGCGCTCGACGAGTTGTTAATGAACCAGTATCGTTTGTATCAAAATGAACTCCAAAAAGCAGAAGAACGACAGGATGAGCATTTGTTATTTATGGATCGTTGGGTGCATCAAATGAAGACACCACTTTCTGTTATTGAACTAACTGCACAAACACTCGATGAACCAGAATCGTCCAGCATCCGTGAAGAAACGGACCGGATGCGAAATGGCTTGAATACCGTCCTCTATATGGCAAGACTCCGTACGATTACAGAAGATTTTCAAATTAAGCCAGTCACCCTTTCCAAGCTGGTACATGACGTGAACCAGGAAAATAAGCGTTTTTACATACGGAATGAAGTGTATCCAAAATTAAACGAAGAAAACGAGAAAATAACGGTCGAGACGGATGAGAAGTGGCTTTTCTTCCTCTTCACCCAGTTAGTCCAAAATGCCGTTAACTATTCTACTGGAAAAACAAAGCAACTGGATATCTCTATTTATGAAAGGGAAGCGGAGGCGGTGCTGGAAGTGAAAGATTATGGCGTTGGTATCCCTATTGTCGATCAGAAGCGGGTTTTTCGTAAGTTTTATACCGGGGAAAATGGCAGGAAATATCGGGAATCAACTGGTATGGGACTTTATTTGGTAAAGGAGGTCGCTGACAGGCTAGAGCACCGTCTTGAATTGGATTCAGCTGTCGGAGAGGGTACCACGATCCGTATCATTTTTTCAAAAACACAAAACCTTACATCGATGTAAGATTACTGAAAGCATAATCGATAGTTTACATGCAAGAGCTTAGGCTATACTTTGGCTATAAGTTGTAAGAGAGGAGAAAGGGTTATGCTTAAACTGACAAAGGTGAGTAAGGTTTATGAAGGTAAAGTAGCTTATCGAGCGCTTACAGATATTAATCTTGAAATAGAAAAAGGTGAATTTGTCGCGATTATGGGCCCTTCTGGAAGTGGGAAAACGACATTACTAAATATTATTTCCACTAACGATGCCCCGACTTCCGGGGAGGTATTAATTGATGGCAAGGATCCACATAAGCTGAAGAAAAATGATTTAGCTAAATTTCGCCGAAACGAACTAGGCTTTATTTTTCAGGATTTCAATTTACTGCATACATTGACGGTCGAAGAAAATATCGTGCTACCACTAACATTAGATGGTACACGTGTGCGTGAAATGAAGGAAAAAGCACAGAAAATAGCGGAGAACCTTGGTATCGCATCGATTATGAACAAGCGAACGTACGAAATATCTGGAGGACAGGCGCAGCGGGTAGCGATTGCTAGGGCAATGATTCATGAGCCTAGACTACTGTTGGCCGATGAACCAACTGGAAACCTCGATTCAAAGGCATCAAAGGATGTCATGAAAATGCTCGTATCTATTAATGAGGAGGAAAAAACGAGTCTGTTAATGGTTACACATGATCCACAGGCGGCAAGCTACTCTGATCGCGTTGTTTTTATCCGGGATGGTAAGCTTCATTCTGAAATTCATCGTGGCGAGAGTAGACAAGCTTTTTTCCAGAAAATCATTGATATGCTTTCATTGATGGGAGGAGATGGCAGTGACTTTTCGTCAGTTCGCGTTTAACAATGTGTTGCGCAACAAACGATTGTATATGGCCTACTTCCTTAGTAGCCTATTCACGGTAATGGTTTTCTTCACCTTTGCTATCTTCGCCTTTCACCCTGCGTTTTTAGAGGGGGAGATCAATAACAACGTACTATTAGGTATGGGAATTGCTGGTGGAATCATTTATTTGTTCTCGTTCTTTTTTATCCTATACTCGATGAGTTCTTTTTTACAGTCGAGGAAAAAAGAGTTTGGCTTATTAATGATGCTTGGTGCCTCCAGTAAGCAAATTCGGCTGATGGTGTTTTTGGAAAATATCATCATAGGCTTTTTTTCTACAGTCAGTGGAATTCTTGCTGGCTTGGTATTCGCAAAAGCCATTCTCCTCGTTGCAGAGAATGTATTAATCATTGATGAATCACTTAATTTTTACTTTCCAACAGTAGCGATTGTTGTAACGTTTTTAAGCTTTATCTTGCTATTTTTCTGTATCTCGATTTTTGTTTCGTTTATATTGCGCACGAATAAGCTGGTCGATTTAATCAAAGGGGATAAACAGTCGAAAGGAGAACCGAAAGCTTCTGTTCTTTTATCTATTCTAGCGGCACTCCTACTAATCGGAGGATATGGTACGGCTCTTTATGTTAAGGGGGCAACGGTTGTCTTTGCAATGATCCCAGTAATTATCGTTGTCACACTAGGAACATATCTGTTATTTACCCAATTAAGTGTATATGTTATCCGTCTTTTGAAAAAGAATAAATCGGTTTTCTGGCGGAAAACGAATATGCTACTGTTTTCTGATCTTTCCTTTCGAATGAAAGATAATGCTAGAACCTTTTTCATGGTAGCTATCATCTCTACGGTTGCTTTTAGTGCAATTGGCTCCTTGTATGGGTTTCAATCTTACTTAACGAAAGAAATGAAACAAATAAATGCATTCACTATTACGTATAATCCGTATCTAAAGGACAGTGAAGCAGTTGTACAAGAAGATATAAATGAGATCAATTCTATCTTGCAAGGGGAAAGTATTGATGCAAAGATGGAAGCGATGGAGTTAAATTATTTTACGACAACAGAACAAAGCGAGACAGTTCTCATAGTGAAAGCTTCCGATTATAATCGTTTTGCGGCATTAATTGAGGAAAAGGAGCTTCACCCAGATGACAAGGAAGCAATTATAGTAGAGCAGAGTGGTGCCATCATTTCCTCTGGACCAAAGGCTAGTGAAAAGCTGATGAAACTACGTATTCCGTTAGAAGGAGATCAAGAAATTGTTCCTAATCAGGTGGTCGAAACGAAAGTATTAACCTCGATGAACGGGTATTATGTGGTAAATGACAAGAATTTTAAACAACTTAGTTCACCAGTAAGAAGTGATCATAGTGTTGTATGGCAAGCGGAGAAAGGACAAACAGATCAGGTCATTGAAGCTGGAAGAAAATTTGATTTAGAGAAAAATTTACAGCATAAGACGTTCGCAATTGATTATAGCATCTATGAAATTAATAAAGCGTTCGGACCAATGTTATTTATCGGTTTATTTATTGGCATTGTCTTCTTTGTCTCTGCTGGAAGCTTTCTCTATTTCCGCTTATTTACTGATTTAGATGAAGAAAAGCGCAAGTTCCGTTCGATCGCCAAAATCGGATTAACAGAGACTGAGTTGAATAAGGTAGTGAACCGCCAAGTGGCCCTTCTATTTTTCGCACCAATTGTTGTTGCATTAATTCATGGTGCTGTAGCGCTTACTGCTTTGTCCCGTATGTTTCATTACAATTTAACAGTAGAATCTTCCCTTGTATTAGGAAGTTTTGCTTTGATTCAGGTGATTTACTTCTTAATTGTCCGGTTTTTCTATGTGAAGCAAGTAAAGAGAATGGTCTTTTAAAGAAGATAGATTAAGTGTTAGTTAAATGGAGAAAAGGGAGATGGAATAATGAAAAAGTCAGTAGGAATTATTATTATGGTTGTGGTAGTTCTCTTTGTTAGCTTTTTTGTGATTGTTCCAAAAGGAGAAAAAGATCGTATGAATCCTTTCCTTAATGTGGGAAATGTTTATGTTCAAATCAATGAAGATCCTGTTGTAGATGAGGGAAGGTATTACTACGATTTAACTGGCTACGATGAAGATGGGGAAAAAACAGAGTTAGCATTTAGTGCAGGAAAAGATTTAAAGGAACATGCCTTTTTAAAGATAACCGCAAAAGGAGCCTTTGTAAAAGGTTGGGAAGAAGTTCAGGCAGAAGCATTGCCTGCGGATGTAAAAGCAAAGTTCGATATGTAAGTTGAAAGGTAGACTAAGGCTTCCATTCATGATGAATGGAAGTCTTTTTTTGTTTGAACCTTTTTTAAATGGAATCTTCTAGTGAATTGTAATAAAGGCCTAATTAAAAACAGAGCACTTCCTATAATGAACAGCCAGATTGCATAGACCTCCAAGGAATTCCATAGAAAAAGAATACTACCTACTAGAAAGCATAGGGCAATAAAAACATCGTTTAGGTTATAGAAGAATTCATAGCGTTCGTTAATAATAATCTCGTGCTGACCAATTTGTAGATCAATATGATTGGGGTAATTATCTATTTTGAATTTGTCCACGAAATTCACCTCGTTGACAGTATTCCCATTATGGAAGGGAAGAAAACGTAGAAGCAGAGGGACGGTTCTCTTGCTTCTTTTTAGAAAAGCGCAAGCAAAAGAACCGTCCCCATGCATCAATACATCTCACACAATTCACTAAAGTTACATCTACTGCATTTCTTAGGGTGTTCATTCTTAGGGAAAGCTTGGAGAGCTAATGGTTTATTTTTCTCATCATCTTCCAGAAAACGAAGCATCTCCTGTACACTCATCCCCGATAACTCTTGCACTCTATCAAGGTCCTGTTTGGTTAGACTATGGCTTCTGTTTGTACCGGTAAGTAAATATTCATTTCGAATCTCAATCTCATCTAATGATTGAACCTTGTAGGCTTTTTGTAAGTAAAGCGCATAAAGGGCAAGCTGGCTCTTATCATCATCTGATTCTTTACCTGTCTTCCAATCTACAATAATCCATTTTCCGTTATCGATATCGCGATAGACAAAGTCCATCACAATGAATACTTTCGTTCCATCTAAGTCCATCGTACGAAATCGTTCTGATTCAATAAAGCGCATCTGTTTACTGCTTGTTAAGTCCTGGAAGGTTTTGCTCTTTAAAAAGTTAGTAACACATACAGCTAATCGATTCTGAATATCCTTTACTTTCTCAGGCGGAAGTGAGCCACCGTAATAGATTTCATGAAACATCGTATAGTGCTTTGGTTTTGCTGTCCAAAAGGTTTTCCGTTGGGTAGAGTCGATAAAGGCCAAATTTAGCAGATAGCGCAGCTTGTCTATTAATTCTTTTTCAGTGGGAATAGTTCCACTAGATAAATAGTTTTTAATAACATTATGGATAATGTTGTGTAAAGCTTGGCCAAAGAACATTTCTAATGTTGTTAGTTTTTTTAAGCGATAAGCATCCTTCGCCAGTGCAGAAGAGTCATATAACCAGCCGTTGTGACTGGCGTAATAATCATAATAATACTTACGCGTGCAATTCAGTAGTGTCTTATGACGAGACAGCGACCAAGAAAACTCAGGGTACGTCCTTACTTCAAACAGTGTGATCACCTCGTTGTCATTGTTACTTGTTTGACTGATAGGTTCATTCTACTAGACTTCACGAATAAAATCATTCCCACCAATAAACAAGTGCTACTGAAAGAGGCATATAATTAAAGAAAAGAACCTGGTTGAGTTAACTAGGGGGAGAAGTGAATTATGACAATCGACAATTTCCAATTGATTGCGGGTGTAGTTTTTCAATTTATGGTAGCTGTTCTAATTGTACTTACAGCTCTAGTGATCTATAAGAAATTCTTTAATAAGCAAGAATCTCCTTTAATAGAATACCTTTTAAATATTGTAGTAATGGGGAGAAAGTGGAACGAGGAGTTGTCGAAGTTGCAGCCCTTATTTTGTTTTGGTGGTAGTAAGGTGGAATCAGGAGATCGTCATTTACTTATGGCGTAATAAACGCTTAAGAATAACTTAACTAATTAGTAGGACTTTTTAAACATACAGAAAAATTTGGAGCGGATTTTTGTTATCTATGAGAGTGGGAAGAAGGAGAGGACCAATATCCTCTCCAGTAGATCATATAAGTGTACCCACGGGACCGCTATGTGATAGGGAATTACTGATATAATTTACTTCCAGCATCTTTAAATTCGTTAGCTTTTTCTTTCATTCCTTTTTCAATGGCTTCCTTTGTATCCAGCTTGTTTTCTTTAGCGTAATTACGTATATCCTGAGAGATCCTCATGCTGCAAAATTTTGGTCCACACATGGAACAGAAATGTGCTGTTTTTGCCCCTTCTGCAGGTAGTGTTTCATCGTGAAATTCTAATGCACGTTCTGGATCTAAAGATAAATTAAACTGATCTCTCCAACGGAATTCAAATCGAGCTTTTGATAAGGCATCGTCTCTTTTGTGGGCTCCAGGATGTCCCTTTGCTAAATCGGCAGCATGTGCAGCGATTTTATATGTTATAACACCTACTCGTACATCATCTCTATTTGGTAAACCTAAGTGTTCTTTTGGCGTAACATAACAAAGCATAGCAGTACCATACCAACCAATCATGGCAGCTCCAATAGCCGATGTAATGTGATCATATCCAGGGGCAATATCAGTGGTCAGTGGCCCAAGTGTATAGAAAGGTGCTTCTTGACACACTTCTAGTTGTTTATCCATATTTTCTTTAATAAGATGCATTGGAACGTGTCCGGGACCTTCAACCATAACCTGTACATCATGTTCTAAAGCAATCTTTGTTAGTTCTCCAAGAGTTTCTAACTCTGCAAATTGAGCTTCATCATTTGCATCTGCAATCGATCCAGGGCGTAATCCATCTCCTAAAGAAAATGATACATCATAAGTTTTCATAATTTCACAGATTTCTTCAAAATGAGTGTATAAAAAGCTTTCTTTATGATGATAGAGACACCATTGTGCCATGATAGATCCGCCTCTGGATACAATACCTGTTAAACGTTTTGCTGTTAACGGTACATATCTTAAAAGAACACCGGCATGAATAGTGAAGTAATCTACCCCTTGTTCGGCTTGTTCAATTAATGTATCACGGTATATTTCCCAAGTTAGATCCTCTGCAACGCCATTTACTTTTTCAAGTGCTTGATAAATAGGAACAGTACCTACAGGGACAGCAGAATTTCGAATAATCCAATCACGTGTTGTATGAATATTTTTCCCTGTTGAAAGATCCATAATATTATCAGCACCCCAGCGTGTTGCCCAGATCATTTTTTCAACCTCTTGTTCAATGGAAGATGAAACGGCAGAATTCCCAATGTTCGCATTAATTTTCACATGAAAATTTCGTCCTATGATCATAGGTTCTGTCTCTGGATGGTTTATATTAGCAGGGATAATTGCTCGTCCTCTTGCTACTTCATCACGAACAAATTCAGGTTTCACATTTTCCCTTATTGCGATAAACTCCATTTCGGGAGTGATAATTCCCTTTTTAGCATAATGAAGTTGTGTGACATTCTTCCCTTTTTTTGCACGTAATAGTTTTCTTTTTAAATCGGGAAATACGTTATGTTTGGCACGTGAATCATTTTCATCTTTATATCCATTATCTTCGGGCTTTATTCCTCGACCTTCATATTCTTCAACATCATTTCTTTCCTGTATCCATTTGCTTCTAAGTCTAGGAAGCCCTTTTGTAATATCAACCGAATAATTAGAATCTGTATAGGGTCCGCTAGTATCATAGACACGGACTGGTGGATTCTCTTCTTCACCAAAGGTGCCTGTAGTCGGACTTAACTCGATTTCGCGCATCGGTACTTTAATGTCCGGTCTAGAACCTTCTACATATACTTTTTTACTCCCTGAAAAGCTAGACATGATGGAAATGTTTTTTTCGTTTAGTGTGGATGTTGACATTAGATAAATCTCTCCCTTTCAAAATAATAAGGGACAAGACCAAGAACATATCAAGTGGGTAATACAATAAGAAGACATAAAAAAGCCAGATCCATAAAAGGATGGACCGGCTTTGTATGTAGAAGTTTTATTCAATAATGATGATATTTCTAACTTCCCCACGCTGGTATGATCCAGATCAGGTCCAAAGAGTCAAGAAACTTCAACGTGTTTCTTTCTCAGCCCAACTTATTGGACTCCCCTAGTTATATCTATTCTGTTTGTATTAACTATACATTAATTTCCAAAAAATACAAGGTTTTGTAAAAAAATAAATGATGTCCAACTAAAAGGTAAATTACTTTTTGCTAGACCGATGCACAGTACAATGATTGATGAAGAAGTTGAAAAAGAGGTTGTTGAAAAGGTCCGGTATCTTCCTTTTAAGTTGAAATACATGTAAATAATAACAATGTTATAAACACGCCAAATTACCTTTCAATAACTTTGAATTGGAAGGTTTTGTTTCATATGGTTTAATTTAGTTTATAATCTATATCAAGGTATTTGTCTTACTTTTAAGCATCACATAAATCCAGTGCCGGACCTCCTACCATAAATATAAAAGGCATAAAAGGTGTTAGAAAAATAAAGTTTCTTTAGGGAAAGTGGGATGAAAATGCAAAGATTACAAAGCGTCGAAGGCATATCCCGGTTAAAGGATGCCTTCCATAAAGTATTTATTAAATCAGACCCATTTGGTTATCCATTTCAAGAAATCCTTAACGAAAAAGTGCTTATATTCCCAACTAACGGGTACTATCTTAACAAAAATCAGTTTGATGCCCTTATGAAAACAATCGAATATTTTGGACAGGGAACATTTTTCGGGTCTGAGTCGGAAGGGGATAGTTTTAACCTCTCGCAGGACTTTAACTCTGAGTTGGCACCACAACATTGGGTTGTAGAGAGTAATATTGACTATGAAGGCTATCAATCTATTCCTTTTGTGGTCGAGAATTCTCTCTATTCACCACACGGAGAATGGGGATTACAATTATCTCATGAAGATCACGCAATCCTTGCTGGAAATTCATTATTTATCAACAGATTTAAAGAAGCGTATCCTAAATGGGAAAAGGATAAAGCAAAATTCTTTCAACATTGGGTTGAAGTAAATAAAGATTTTTCTACGGATATAAAATGGATTGACGATTTTATAAAACAATTTTAGTAACGTCCCCAAGGCTGTATCCACTTTTTTATGAATATTGCCATGTGTTGAACAAGAGCAACTAATACACAAAGCCATTTGCTGCACAGTACAACGATACTGTGCAATCATACATAGAATATAACAATCTAGTGTGTTTGCGTAAAAAGCTGTCAATTAAAGGTCAGATCAATTCAAAACGATGTACCAAAAAAAATACGGATACCTCTTTATTTTTTGTTGGAGGAATTTTACAATTTTTGTCGAAGTATGTTTTGAGCGAATGTTAATTTGGAACTACCTATAACATGGGAGTTTCAATTCTCTTCATCTTCTTTTACGTATGGTAGACTCATACTGCGTAAAACAAAAAAACGAATGCTGTCCCTCATCCATCCAGTTGGATTTCAAAATAGGATAACGGAAGAATTAATATATATTTTAGATAAACATTCATCTTAATATAAAAGTATATGGAGGAATAGTAATGTGGGTAATTTTTGGGGTTATTGCAATCGTAGCAACTATAATAAACCTTTATATGTATAAAGCAGGCAAGGATTATAAGCTTGCGATGGCGATGGGGTTATCATTTACAGCATTAACAATTTGTGCGGATTACAGTTATCTAACTCGGTGGGTAGAAGCAGAAGATTGGGCGGCTTTATCGGATGTAATACCTGGTATGGCAAGGGCATTTTGGTTTTTGACAATTGTTTCTATCTTACTAAATATAGCACCTATACTTATAGAACGACAACGTAAGAAAAATGCAATCAGGAAAAGTTAATTAAAGAGAATGCTTGGATAACGATATCTAAGTATTCTCTTTGGAAAACAAGGGACACGTATAAAAATGCACGAGTTTGTGAAGTGATGTACCTAAACAAACGGGTGCATTTGCGGAACAAGCAGTCGCCCTTTGTTCAAATAAAGAGGTAGCTTAATGTTATAATTGCTAACGAATTGTGATAAATACTACCTGAAAATCTTAAATTTTTTACTATAATGATGGGAATGATTTTAAGAGTGAAGATGTCAATAAAGATTCTTTGTTTATATATTGCTATATTTATGCTAGTAGGATGTGGAAATACATCCGACGAACCCACAACTATTTCCTCAGAAAACGATTCTGTTACAAAAGCAATAAAAGAAGATATAGATTCACCCAAAGCAAATGAAGGTACGTCCCAAAGTGAGCCAGAGGAGTCCGTACAGCAGGATTCAGATGATACCGCATCTGAAAATAGTAGTACAAATGCAAAGGATGATAATGCGGAAGCGAGTTTAAAAAATGAATATCTCAAAAAATTAAATGATACCAATAAAGAAACGGAAGATTTAAAAGCAACAGACCCATCGACTTACGCTGAGAAAAAAGTGGCAAACGATAGATTGGAAATATGGGATGGATTACTGAATGAAATTTATGGAGTTTTAGAAGAGCAGCTCCCTCCAGAAGAGATGGAACAATTGAGAGAAGAACAACGGAATTGGATAGATTATAGAGATAATAGTGCATTGGAAGCATCATTGGAATACAAAGGCGGTACTCAGGAACACTTAGAATATGTGATTGTGCTAGCAAATCTTACAAAAGAAAGGTGCTATGAATTAGTTGAGGAATATATGTGAATTTTCATCTCTGACTAGACAGCTTTCAAAACAGATGTTGAGAATTAGAAAAATGTGAAATGTTGTACTCAAAGATACGGGAGCTTATCTACAAGAAGGATAAGCCCCTTTTTGTGATTTCATAAAAGTAGAAAATCATGTTACTGCTTATTGCATATAACTGCCAATTAGGTGAATACACGAATGTTCTTGTTAAACAAACGCTTTCCTACAGTCTTAAGTGTAATCTTTCACAAATTAACCAAAATCGGCAGCATATAAAGAGGAATCGCAATAAAATTACAAAACAGGATTTCCATAAAACTGGAGGTCCTGTTTTATATTTGGAAAATAGTCATTCTGAATATCTATAATGATTAAAGCTGTGCTCATTCTTTTCACCTCATCAAAAAATTTAATATAATAAAATGATAAATGATATCTTAATTTTTATCGATACCTTGATGAAACACTTTTATATCAAATAATTTCATGATGAAAGGAATTTATTATGGAACTTGATAACATTGATTTTCAAATACTTCAGTTGCTAACAGAAAAATCACGTATTCAATGGAAAGACTTAGGTGTACAAATTCATATGACGGGACAAGCAGTAGGGAATCGTATTAAAAAACTTGAGGAAAGTGGTGTGATTAAAGCCTTCTCCCTAATCATCGATGAAATGAAATTAGGGCTGCCTTATACAGCGTTTGTAATTATTCATATGAAAACAGCTAATCATGATTCGTTTATTCGTTTTGTTAAAGAACGGAATGAGGTAGTTGAAGGTCACCGAGTATCAGGGAAAGGTTGTTACCATTTGAAAATAAAAGTTAAATCCCAAGAGCAATTGAATCTATTTCTTGATAAACTTCTAGAACATGGGAATTATAGTTTAAATCTATCCATACAGGAAATAAAACAACATCATCCGTTGACTGCCACGATACAACATGAACCTTAATGAAATACAGATTGTCGGTTCATCTTTCGTAACTATTGGTCTAGTAAGGTGCTAAACCTGTAAACAAGTGTAAATTATCCTTTGCCAGGTATAGAAAACTAGAATACAGAGTTAAAGTTACTCCTGAAGAGACTCTCGATTTTATCATCGAAACCGGAGATCTATTAAAGAATTGGATAATTGGAAAAACGTACAATGTCCACAAAATGATGGGGAAGGTGCATTACATTTTATATCTAAAAGGGTTGACAATATCCTATATGATGTTGATTACTTGAGTGGAAAAACAGGTAAACATGGCACTAAAAATTAATAACATGAGAAGAGAATTCAGTTTTTATTGATAGGCTGGATTTTCTTATAACTTTAGTTTGTGTAACATAATACTTAAATTATAGGATCGAAAATAGGATCGTCAAAAATGCGGTCTTTTTCTTTTGGATTTTAAAGGTTTCTGGAATATTATGTTAAAATTGATAATGCAAAAGATCTTGACTAAAGGGCTGAAGAGTTAAGGAAGTAATTAAAAAGTTTCGTGTTAAATAGATATAAATGAGGAGGAGTTAAATTGAAAAATTACAATGTTCTTTCAACCATTTGTTTAGGAATATTTATTGTATTGTTTTCTTTGATGATAAATGGTTTTTCTTTTGAATCATTAGGTAAAATAGCAATTATCTCCATGTTCTTATTCCCATTACTAGGAGCCATTTTTGCGATAAAAGGTAAAAAGGGTGTTAGTAAATGGGTATTATTATTGCTTAATGTTATTGCACTTATCATCATAGGATATCTTCTTTTACT
This sequence comes from Aquibacillus kalidii, assembly GCF_014280935.1. GTDB lineage: Bacteria > Bacillota > Bacilli > Bacillales > Amphibacillaceae > Aquibacillus_D > Aquibacillus_D kalidii. The sequence goes on along the minus strand of NZ_JACLZI010000062.1, from coordinate 28,954 downwards.
TGGTTTCGGAATGGGTGAAGCATAAGGAAAGATTGCTGAACTAACGGGTTGCTTTTTTTGAGCATGAACACCTAATAATAAATAAAGGATTTGCTTAGAAGTACAAAACTACTAGTAACTATATACCATTCATTCGTTAAAGACTATCACTTTTAGGGTGATGGTCTTGTTGTATTTGACCTATAATACGCTAACAATAATCTCCGTAAATTTGGAAAAAAATGAATAATTTCTCTGTATCTTCTGGTATGATTTAAGTATGGAGATTTATTAAGGTGTGAAGTGTTGATTTTAAAGTGACGTAGCAGAGTAGTTAATTTTTTTGAGGAGTGATTGAATTGAAAAAGTTCACTTGGATAAGCTACTGGTCATTATTTTTGAGTGTTTTTTCAATGCCATTTTTCTTTGCATTGTTATATGGACTAATAAGAATCCATCCTGACTTCGGTTTTTTTCTTGTTTCATTGTCCATTGTTCTCTCTTTGATCCTTGGTTTTATAGCTATTTCTAAAAAAACAGAAAAAAATTCCATTGCGACTTTAGCAATAATCATCTCATTTGGGAGTGGAGCATTTTTCGTTTTTGTCTTATTAATGTCCCAAATGGGTGCTCCAACTGGATAACTTTCCAGATGTTCAGAATAAACTGTTTGACTAAAGGTTGTGTGTGTAACACCCAGTCGCTGGTAGACTATCGGGTAGATTTATTTAAGAAGAGACTAAAGGGGAAATAAAGCATTGAATAATTTATACAACTTGTTAATGAAGATGATTATAAGTTTGATATTGGTGTTTGGTATCCATAAGATAGGAAATATGAATTTACCATTGATAATTGATATCCCATTTATTGGTGGTTATATTCAATATCTTTATGAGTTTTTATTAGGTATTTTGTTCTTGATTTCAGTATTTTTGTTTTTAAAGGTAGCCTATCAATCTATTGAAGAATTATTGTTTAAAAACAAATAAATTTTATATCATCATTACTGAGTTGTTAAACTATGCAACCGGATTAAAGTATATTTGGAGAATGATTAACAGATGAAAAAACCTATTATCGAGTTCAGTTGGAATGGAAGTCTAATAAATTTCGTAGACGATATGAATATCAAAAATTATAACCAAATATCTCTAGGGCGATATGGTGGGAATTCAAGTGCAGGACAGTATAAGAACGAAGATGGGTGTTTGATATGGCTAGATAATAAGCAAAATTGGGAATTCGTTGTTATTTTAGATGCACATAATTCAGCAGAAAGTGCTGCGTTAGTAATAAAACAATTCTCAAGGTATAAAAAGGAAATACAAATCCTATTTTCCCTTTCATATGAACAAACATTAAAAAGACTTGAAGCAACAATCCTAAACTTATTTCAAGAAGAGCAATTTCTAGCTGATTGTCAAAAAATAAAAGGTGAAACAGCTTGCATTACTACAAACCATTAAAGAAAATAATGTAAGAGATTGTACGACAATCATTTCTTGGGAAGTGAATATAACAAAAACTGTAACAAAGCCAAGTGATGAATAATATTTCACTTACTGGTGCTTATCTGGAACAAGAAACGTAGACATTATTGCATTAAGGGCAGTATTTAAGAAGACATGTTAAATAGGGGATGAAAAATGGAGAGTAATTTTCAAAAATTACCTTCTAAATTTTGTTTGTCCTATTACTTTTAGTGGAGAGCAATTAAAGTTTTATAAGGATACTGGTGGGGAGCGATGGTAATAGAGCCAGAAATCGTTCAAAAACTAAATTTACCAATGTTTAAAAGCGCCCCAAGGAATACCAGACATTACGAGTAACTCATCACTATTGCTCCCCATTGGAATCGAGGCTTCATTTTAAATTTGGCGAACTTTATAAAATTCCTCTCTTCGTCATCTACTAATTATAGTATAATAATAAATTTTGCAGACATGAGAATCCATCCTGACTTCGGTTTTTTTCTTGTTTCATTGTCCATTGTTCTCTCTTTGATCCTTGGTTTTATAGCTATTTCTAAAAAAATAGAAAAAAATTCCATTGCGACTTTAGCAATAATCATCTCATTTGGGAGTGGAGCATTTTTCGTTTTTGTCTTATTAATGTCCCAAATGGGTGCTCCAACAGGATAAGCACACAATTTTATTAAACGCTTTACACTAAAAGAAAAGTAAAGGAATTCCTATGCTATTTTCTCACTAAATGGCAGTTGCTATATGAACTGACTGGATAAAATAGGAAAAAGGTAATATTCCAGGAAGATTAGTTATTCGCTAAAATAGTATTAGTGTTTTTGTAATGGTGATAGGCAATTGAAGTTATAGTAGTGTAGAGTAATAAACAGAATTTCCCTTTCATGAAGTATACTTGACTCGACTTTAGAAAGCTATAGTAATTGTCATGGTAAAGAAGCTTCAAGAAAATTAGGATTGAAAATTGAGGGGGTGAAACATTATGGAGGCAGTATTAGGAATACTTCCGTTACTATTACTTGGGTTAATCCACTTCATTCCAACTATTGTAGCAATTCAAAGAAAAAAAGGGAATAGGGTTTCTATTATAGCTATAAATGTATTTTTCGGTTGGACTTTAATTGGTTGGTTAATAGCACTATATCTAGCGTGCCGAAAAGAACTAGGGAATAAGCTTACGATATAAGTTAGGTAGTTTTTCTCCGATGGTATTCATTCATAATTTTTTTAGTTACTGGAAGCAAGAGAACCGTCCCCCTGCTTACCCTTGCTTAGGAACAGGGGGTACTACAACCATTTTTCGTACTGATGAAGTGGAATTGTAAAAATTTCAAACTAATTACTTTCTCGATTTATATTCTTTAAAAATAGGGTAACTGTTATAACAATCCAAATAAGAAATAAAACAAGCAAAAAGTCTTATTAAGATGATTAAAATCAAAATTATTCACAAGTAAAATAATAAAAAAAACTATAAAAAATATAAAATGCATTGCTAAACTCTTTGTCGCTCTATTCCCCTCCCTCCTTATTTAAATACCACAAACAATTAACTTATTATAGCGTAATAATAAATTTTGCAGACATGCAGGTATTAGTATAATAAACCCTCTTGACATAATCCCTATGATTGAACTTGTGAAATACTTAACCTAAAGTAACGAGGAGAGGGAGTTATGTTGAAGAAGATTATTCAAATAACTCAATCAATAAATGGATAATTATGTTAAAATTGGATGAGTAGAACTATTTTAGGTAGGAGGGCTCTGATTTGCGGGTATTATTAGAGTTGGTTCGAATTATTTTGATATTTTTATTTCTTGGCAGTATTTTAGGTTATCTGGTTGGAACATTATATTCTGATTTCGGTATAAACATGGAACGGTATGGGTGGACTGCCTATCTTGGGATTTATGTATTCCTTTTCATTTGCTACAGAAATAGATGGCAGTTTTCTGGTTGGTATAAAGGTAAAGGTAGGAAAAAACTCTCACCTAAAGTTTCTAAAATACTAATAATTTGTTCCGTAGTCTTAATTATTTCTCCGCCATTTTTAAGTGGTATATTAAAGTGACCGTTGCTCTAGTGCACAAGCTGTTACCGCAATGTGGAACTTACGGCCAGAAGTGTAGGTTGGTTTTTAACTATTTAGCTTAACAAGTGACTGTCGAATGTGGTAGCTCCTATAGTGGTGGAGAGGCAAATACGTTGAGATGGATATAGCTTTTTTAATCTAATCTTTTAAAAGGGGAAGAAAAAAGTGAAAGTTATATTAGAATCATTTCGGTTTGTTTTTATATTTATTGTGCTTGAAGTAGCTTTAAGCTTAATTAGTTACATTATTTTATATCCAATTATCGGTAATATTGCTGAAGCTTATTATGGATGGACTGCAGCGATTGGTACATTTATTATAATGTTTTTTTTATATAGAAAGAAGGGCTGGGGAAAGGATTATTTCAATAAATCAATTTTTTGGCTTTCTGTTATTTTTATAGTTCTATTGTCATTGTTAATTCCAGACTCGACTCCCGAACATTTTCACGCAACAATATATGCCTATTCCTATGGTTTTCCGTTTAAATTTTTAACTTTATATAATGAAAGTGGCGCCAAGTTTCTTATACAAAATATCTTCTCTGGAAGATTTACACGTTGGGATGTTAGTATGGGAGGAATCTTAGGAAACTTTATATTGTTCTACTTGTTCCTTCAGTTTATATTTCTCAAATTTTCAAAAAAGGCTTAGATTAAACGAATTCAGAACCAATATAGTAAATATGACGGAGAAGTTGTTGATCAACTATAGGGAGCGTATCTGGAACAATAGATACTGCCCTTATTGAGTAAAATCGTAGGTCAGTGAATAAGAAATGTTAATTTAACTACTCTGAAAATAATGATCAATTACACTTAGACGAAAAAAGGGGATCGTTCTATGTTTTGTGAATCATCTCCATTCACAGGAGTGATTTTTCAATAAAAGGGAGACACATTAATGGAACTTGAAACTAATAGATTAAAAGTTATACCTTGTACAGTAGATACAGTTCAATTTGCTAGGAATCAAAACTACGATAATGGACCTGAAATTTCAACCTATTTGGAGCAGTTAAATAAAGACCCTTCTTTGCAAAACTGGGGGAGTTGGTTGGTTGTTCGTAAATTAGACGATATAGTAATTGGTGATATAGGCTTTAAAGGGAAGCCAGATAAAAGCGGAGTAGTGGAAATTGGTTATGGTTTTCTTAAAGAATATTGGAATAATGGTTATGCTACGGAAGCTGTTGGAGCATTATTTCAATGGGCTTTGAATACATCTAAAGTAAAAAAGGTTATAGCTGATACAATGCAAGACAATTATGGTTCAATTCGTGTCTTAGAAAAACTTGGTATGAAAAAAGTGGGATATATAGAAACAATGATTGTTTGGGAATTATCGAAACAAAATTGTTGATTATTACTTACTAGAAATGTGTATTTGTGCGGTGAAAATGATTTTGCTTCGGTAAGAGGATTGCACATTTAAAGCTCTTCAATGAAGGGAGTTTACATTTTTAAATTGATCTGTGTAATTAATTTAATAGGAAAATAATGTTAAAATAGATAGTAGTAGTTGTGGGAGGTTTTAGTAGTGTTGAGATTTGTTGATGACTTAGCAGGGGCAATCTATGATGTTATTATATTCATCATAAAGTCTATTAGTTATTTACTTGCAGGAGGGATTATCGTGGCAATTCCAACGTACCTGTTTGTTTGGCTGTTCGGTATGTTTCAATAATTGTGTTCAATTTTAGTTGGAACAGTAAATGAATAAGAGGGTGCTATTTTTAATGCAAGGCCTCAATGGGGAATATTATTGTTTTTACTTGTATGAATTTTATTAAGTATTTTAATCCACAAGACCATTTCCGATGTAGTCAAAAGTATTTACATCTGCATAGACAATCATGTTATTTGGGATTGATTTACTTTTAGTAGGGAAATCGATTATATAGACTTCTTTTCCTTCGTATGACTTCTCATCAAGTTGAGTGATCATATTTTTGGTCAAGGTAATTTTAGAGACCTTTCCATCCTTCCAATTACCATCAATCCATTCTTTTTGTTCTGATGATAATTGATTATAAACCACTTCTCTTACATCACGTTCGTTTTCGTCCTCTGTGATCAACTCGTTACGAACTACGTTTTGTTCATCGTTATTACTTACTTGTTTATTCTCGCTAGAACATGCCAATAAAGCTAATAAGAGACATGAGGAAAGAATAAACAGAACGGCTTTCTTCAAAACTATCACCTCCACTTAAGTAGACGACACATCTCCCTTTTTCGTTTCAACTTCGAACAGATTGTTCTTTGTCATGTTAACTGATTACAGCCATTGAAATTTATCACCTCTAACATAGCACTTACAACCAAATGACAAAAAGTACATCAATGAACGAAAGAGTGTTTACGACTGAGTATGATTTATAAGAAAACAAAAAATGTAATCAATATGATAAGCTCTCCCATATGGGGCAGGTTAACTCTTTCTTACATAGTAGACTCTTACTGTGCAGTAAAGCTTTTCATTTTTAGATAACTTTCTGAAACAATGTTAAATAGTTTACTTTTTTACAAATACCCCCTTTAATCTTAGGGAAATGTAGAATTTCACATTAAAGTCAATGGATTTTTCCTGTTTAGATACAATAGCAGGATTTTGAAGAGAGAATCTGATTGATTTGATATAATGGAAATAGAGGAAAAAACAGTGAAATTAGAATTTTTCAGGCATCATGCAGAAAAGATTATTTAGATAATCAATAGTAACGTAGTTTCGTATTTTAGGAATTGTTGGTATTTTATTGCTTTAATTGTTTTTATTAACTTAGCTTTTTCTGATGGTGGTGAATCGAAAAGTCACAAGGGTGAAGCACAGACACCATCAGGTTCAAGTACACAAAAGGTAAAGATTACAAAGATGTTGTAAAAGAATTTTAGGATAGTGGTTTCAAGAATATTAAAACAAAAAAACTTGATGATTTGATTACTGGTTGGGTAACAGGAGATGGCGAAGTTAAATCTGTTTCGGTTGATGGAGATAAAGATTATTCACCAGATGATTGGTATCCTAATGACGTAGAAGTAGCTATTACTTATAATACGTTTCCAGAAGAAAAGAAAAGCGATACCAAATCAAATGGTGAAAATAATACTGAAAAAACCGATACTGAAAAGCCTAGCACTGAAAGAAGCATATATGAAAAAGCACATAGAGTTAGATTTCAGGATTATGACATTTGTTATCTGATAGATGAAGATGCACATACAGTTTCAGTGTGAACCATAGAAAATTAAAATTGAGGAAACCCAATCGAGTTTCCTTATTTCTTATTCTATTATCAATTTTCAAATTTAGCAGAGCCTATTAACAATGAGGGCACAATAAATGGACTTGAAATAAATGGAGCATATGAAAATGGAGATCTTATTGGCGTCATAGCAACAAAAAGCGAGGGCAGCACTATCGTATTATTCTTTGTACATGGAAAATATCACAGGAAAGGAATAGGGTGGAAGTTGTTCGAAGTGGTTATAAAAAATACCTCCTCAGAATTAAGTAAATTCATCACCTTATGAAGATATTATCAGAAGAAAAATGTCATAACAGTAAGTAATAGTAGTGATTTTTTCAGTTTAGGAGAGTAGAAATGACAAACATAGAGAAGAAGAAAGTACTTGAAATACTTGATTATTGGAAGACGATAGAACTTTTAAATCAAGTAGATATTCCACAAGAGAGTGAAGACAATAAGAAAGTAGTAAAAAAGATTACAAGAGGTGAACTGATTGATAGTAGTTTGGGCAAGATTTCAATATTTACCAGTCTAAACGAGCCTTCGATTGATCTTTCTGATAAATTAAAGAACGATAAGGAGAAATTTTCTCGATTTCCTGGCGAGGGGGCAGATTTGTCATTCCTTTTTGGTAGAATTAAAAGAAATGACATGGTTGATTATCTTGCTAATTTTGTGAAGAATCATGATGAACAGCCAGACATAGCCTATCCGAAAAAAAGCGAGATTGCATGGTTCTCATTTAAAACTGATACGGAAGGCATTTATCAGAAGAGTTCCTTCCAGCTATCTCCACTTTTGTGGGCTATTTCTGTATGGAATAAAAAAGTCAATGGATTTTCTTTGAACTCGATTGATTATGAGGATGAGACCAAAAAGTATGATAGTTGGCTTCAGGAAGCAGAGGAGTTATTTGCTGTATTGCCTTCTGTGTTTTCAGATATTCATAATTCATATGTGAAGACAATAGCACCGGAACTTCCTTCTGATTATAGTGGACTCTTTATCTATGACAGATACAAGAATAATGAGGCAAAGGATAAAGACGAAAATCCAGAAGATTATGCAAGTTTAGGAAAAAGCTTTTTTTTGGATGATATCGTTTTGCTCATAGATGAAATCAAATCAGGTAAATTTGGAGAAGGTTCAGATTATGAGCGTAAAGTGATAAATTATATTTTGTCTGCACATAATAAAACTGCAGGAATTACTCCAGTAAATTGTATATCTATTTCTCCAAAGGAAGACCGTCAGAAGATGATGAATTTCTTTCACAATACCCTTAATATCAAAAATGCTCCACTAGGAAAGTGGCCTGCTAAATTCATGCCTGCTCTTATGCAACAGGTGGCAGTAAATCTTGCGATAGATGAAAAAGCACACACGGAAGTATTTTCTGTTAATGGTCCTCCTGGCACCGGAAAGACAACACTTCTCAAAGAAATCGTATCTAGTAATATAGTAAAAAGAGCTGAGCTCTTAGCGGAAGCAGCACATTCAGATCCGGATGATGCTTATGAGAGGTGTTCATTTACACAGGGACCGTTGGGTAGTAAGGGATATTTTCAGTATGCACCATCTTATTTTAAGCTGAAGAATGATAAAATCAATCAATATGGAATGTTAGTGGCATCATGTAATAATTCGGCTGTTGAAAATATCACTGCAGACCTTCCTAAAAGTGATGACATTCTCAAGAGTCTTGAACCTTCAAAAGATGATGATGTATCGGTGGCGTCAGGATTGAATGAAGTTCATAATTTGTTTGACGTCGAAAAATCAGAAGATATTGAGCAAATAAAGATATCTGGTGAAATAAAAGAAGTGCGTGATATTTATTTCACGCGCTATGCTAATAAACTCCTAAATAGAAATGACTGCTGGGGTCTTGTATCAGCTCCGTTTGGAAAACGTGCTAATATAAACAAGTACTGTGTATCTGTGCTTAAAAAGTTTATTAAGGATTATAAGCTTAACAATGTGCGTGAAAAACATCGAAAGAAATATGTAGAGCAAAGAGAATGCTTTCTTAGACAGCTTAAGATTGTGAAAGAACTTGAGAAAGAGTTGGAAATCCTGTGTGACTATGCAAAGTTTTTGCCATTGACTAATGAGAATATTTCTGAGGATGAGCTTGATAAAAAAATAAAAGAAAATTATGCATATGTAATGAAACTTGAGGAATCAAGACCTAGGGGACTATTCGGAAGATTGAAGAAAGATTCTACACGAGACAATTTGATATCAGAGAAAAAGATTGAGATTGAAGTTTTGAAAAAGCAAAAAGACGGCCTTTCAAAAATTGCTAGCTATCATAATCTTTTAAACAGACATAGCGAAGGTGCAGAGAAGCTTACTCCTATTAATTCATCTTTTATGGATGGATATGTATCGCTTGATGAAAGGGCATCAACGTTGGCACAGGTTACAAATCCTTGGTTTACAGAGCATTACAACAGGGAACGTGAAAAGCTGTTCTTGTATGCTTGTAAACTTCATAAGGAATTTGTAATTTCTTCTAAATCATTTAGGCAAAATGTTATCAATCTTTTGATCGCATGGGATATGTATGATGATTGTGATGAACGTATGGGTGAGAAAGACAGAATAGATGCCTTCCCAGCATTGATTCAGAATGTATTTCTCATTACCCCGGTTATATCAACTACATTTGCGTCTGCACAGACCTTCTTACGTGATATAAAGCGTCCGGGTACACTTGGAACGCTTATTGTGGATGAAGCAGGGCAGGCACAACCTCAGATGGCGGTTGGAGCTTTGATGCGATGCAGAAGAGCTATAATTGTTGGGGATCCTAAGCAAATTGAGCCAGTTGTAACGGAAGAAACAGACATGATTAAAAATCTTCTTACCTCTGATTTACTTACACCATATAAGGACAAAAAAATATCTGTACAAGGCTTTGCTGATAATATTAATAGCTATGGCACTTTTCTCGGAGAAGATGAAGAAAAGGAGTGGGTTGGATGTCCGCTGACTGTACATAGACGTTGTATAGATCCGATGTATAGCATATCAAATCACCTTTCTTATGATGACACTATGAAACAGCAGACAGCGCCACCAAAGGAAACTGCTGTGAAGACCTTTATCTTGGATAAGTCATATTGGATAAATGTTAAAGGTGAGGAACAGTCCGGCAATAAGAACCATTATGTACCTTCACAAGGTCAGATTGTTCTAAAGCTTCTCGAAGAAAAATTCAAGAAAGACAGTAGTGATATACCAAAAATGTTTATTATTACACCATTCACATCCGTGAAGAAGGGAATGATTGATGCACTGCGCAAATCTGATTTCTATAGACGTGAACCGCGTGTAAGCAAATGGTTAAAAGATAAAAACATCGGAACTGTTCATACATTCCAAGGACAAGGAACAGATGAGGTTATATTCTTACTTGGTTGCGATAAATCATCTGTAAAGGCGGCAAACTGGGTAAATAAAAATATTGTGAATGTAGCGGCCACAAGAGCTAAATACCGTCTATATATTATAGGAGACAAGGAAGTATGGAGTTGTAAGCCTGTGAAAGTTGCACGCGATACAGTTAATAATGAGATATCATCGGATAATTTGATGACAATGCTATCATGTTTTGAAAATACAGAGTCAGTTCTGGAACCTGTAATTCAAACTGCTGAAGTCAAAAAAATGGAAACTAAAACACAGGAAAAGAAGCGCGAGGTAGCGATTCTATCGGGAAACATATCAAAGGTCTGCCCGAAATGCGGAAAACCGCTAATAGAGCGAAAAAGTGAGTATGGAGTTTTTTATGGATGTAAAGGGTTTCCTAAGTGTAGATATACTGAGAGTAATAAGAAAGCTACCAATTAAGACTTCTCGATATGGTCAAACGTAGACATACCAAATGAAGTCTCGTGCCATGTGTTATGCGGAAACATAATCTCTTAACATAATTAATGTTTTGAAAGTTTACAATTACTGGACAGTACAACGATACTGTTTACTCAATTCAATTGATTTAAGACGATCACTTTTTGGGGTGGTCGTTTTGTCGTATTTGACTCTTACTGTGCAGCAAACAATTTCTGTTTTGTGGAAAAAATGACCAAATTATAGCGATCTTCTGGTATGATTTTAGTAAGATATTTATGAGGTTGTGAAGTGTTGATCTTAAATTAACGGGTACTTATCTAGAAGAAGGGAAAAATCAATTACATAAAGAACAGTTGAGTTTAGAAAGGGGTGTTAATGGAATTGCTTTTATTCTTCGTCTTATTATTTTTAATATTTGGTTATTTATTTGTTTTACAACTGATTAAGGCAATTAAAGGAGACGATACCCATCACCAATATGGACTTGTAAAACACTCGTCAGCTTTATTGTTTTTCTGTGGTCAGTCTCTTTGTTTTTCTTGTTGACAGCATTTATGGGATAGTTGGTTCTTATTTTCTCTTTTAAAGATGCGGAAAAGAGATCTTGAAATTTAGCAATAATAAATTCTATAGGAAGTGGGTATTTTTCATTTTCGTCTTATTGATGTCACAAATGGATGTTTGCAAGAATAATTATGAATGCAATGGAAACTACTGCTGTTTTCCCTAATTCTGGTCGTATTGTTCCGGAACTGAAAGATGAAAAGATTAGAGAAAAAGTATTATCTAACTACAGGATAATTTATAGAATTAATAATGATGCAGTAGAAGTAGTTCGAATCATCCACAATGCTAGGAACTTTAAAGATATTAAACAATAAACATCATGGCTCTGAATTGATGGCTATGATGTTTTTTTATAAAAAAATATTAAGTTTGTGAATTAATACAACGGGGCCTATGTTTAACAAGAAAAGTGTACTATTCAATACAAATAATCCTACGGAAAAATTTCAGCCTATTCTAATAAAAAAGGAATAGGCTTTTTATTGTATATTTTCTATTGGTAAACTCGTTGTTCTATTATGGTGAAATTCGTGGCAACCCCTGGTAAAAAACATGGCAGAAATGGTACATTCTTGTGGCTGTAATCAGTTAACCAAAGGAAACATATTGTTGTAAGAGATAGCTAATGGGCATAAACATATAAATGAAAAATGAGAATGCTGTATTCTCAAGGAGTTGTTATACAAACTAACCGGTTAGTGATATGGTTTATATAGAGATCTTTTATTTTCGATTGAAGTCATACCAAGGGTGGTGTAAATAATTGATTGAAAAAAGAAGAACAAAAAAGTCGTCCAAGATAAAATCAATACTAGTTATAGTAATTCTATCTTTCGTTTTAATAGGTTGCTTGTTAGTACTATTCATAGCTAATGATAAAAGGATAATGAATCATACAGAAAATCATGTTGTAAAAGTAGAGAAAAATTTTTCCTCTGAAACGACGGAACAAGATTCTTCTTCTAGTGAAAAGGAGAACAATCAATCAGCAGAAACAATCATAAACCATACTGTTTCCTTAGCCAAAGAAGGGAAAATTGAAATAGCCCCATTTGTTGCTGGTAAAACAAAGGTAAGTGAAGTGACAAGGGAGTGGGGTGACCCGAAACAGGAATCTCCACTAGATACGATTACTTATGAGGATTATCCAAATCATGTAGCGACAATAGGTGTGAAGAATAATGTAGTGATGGATTTGAGGTCCTGGGGTTCTAATCTAAAGGAGATCCATTACAAAGACATCATAAAAATGCTTGGGGAAGCGGAGGAAATAAAGTATTACCAAGACGAGATACATGACCAGGTTATCCTTTCGTATCTAGTTAACGCTAATTATGAGTTGAAATGGATTTTGCCTAAGCCAACAAAGGAAGCTGATAATCCTGCTGTTGATCATATATCGATAGTTAGCACGCAGCAGTTAGATGACAGTGAACAGACATCCATTGATCAGACTGAAATGAGTTTCGATGAAAAGATAGGGCAAATGATTATTGCAGGGGTAGAGGGAACTTCTATGCAAGCCAATAATAAACAGTTAATTACTGAGTACCATATAGGCGGAGTCATTTTTTATTCTGAAAACCTACTAAGCTATCAACAGTCAGCTAAATTTATCCAACGTTTTAAAGAAATCAATCGGTCCAATCGGCACCCCCTATTGATAAGTGTTGATCAGGAGGGGGGAGAGGTTAGTAGGGTTCCAGGTGTAGAAAAAATCCCTTCTAGCGCATCTATAGGCAAAAGGGGAGATGCTGATTATGCTTATGATATTGGTGTTAAGCTTGGGGAGCAATTGAAGTCTGCTGGGTTTAATGTTGACTTTGCTCCAGTTCTGGATATTAATAGTAATCCGAACAATCCAGTGATAGGAGACAGATCCTATGGGGATAATCCAAGTCTTGTTAGTAAAATGGGAATTCAAACGATGCATGGAATACAATCAAAGAACATCATAGCTGTTATCAAGCATTTTCCAGGCCATGGAGATACTTCGGTAGATTCTCATATGGAGCTTCCGAAAGTGGTTAAGCCTTTAAAAGAGCTAGAAAAGTTTGAATTGGTGCCGTTCAAGAATGCTATTCAAAGTGGAGCGGATGTTGTTATGGTTGCGCATATACTCAATCCCAAGCTAGATCAGAATTACCCTGCATCTTTGTCTAAAGCGGTGATCACAGATATCCTTCGAAACGACTTAAGCTTTGATGGTGTTGTGATAACGGATGATTTGACGATGGGTGCAATTATGAAGCATTACGATATTGGTGAAGCTGCCGTTCAGTCCATTAAGGCTGGGAGTGATATTCTCTTGGTTGCGCATGATTATACTAAAGTTGTTCAGGTAATCGAACGTATTAAAGAAGCGGTTCGTGACGGGGAAATAAGTGAAGAGAGAATCAATGAAAGTGTTAATAGGATAACTAAGCTGAAAGAGGAATATCTTAGGAGCTAAGAATGGAAGCAAGGGAACCGTCCCCTTGCTCCGACTATACCTTTTCTATTCCCCATAATAATACGTCTATACTTTTGGAATAATGGAGTAATGGTTCGCTTTGTTCTGATTGAAATTCACTAATTGGGACCATCGTATTGCAGGTTATTTTTGCTTCTGCCTGTTGTAATGGCCATGGATCGTGAACAATTTCTGAGATAAATAGTTTGTTATGGTGTGTCGTATATAAACAATATCTTTCTGTTAACCAGTGTTCTAGTGTGCCTTTTTGTGCAAAGAAAATGTCTGATGTTGGCTGATAGGAGGCTGTAAATTCATATTTTCCTTCTTCTTTAGGTCTATTTGAATGATAATGGATAGTTTCTCCGTCCTGTCTGGTTGAAATAGTTGCGTGCTGATATGGCAAATAGAAGAATCGTTTTGCTACTTGTACAGCTAAGAAATTAGTAGCATCCAAGCTAAAAAAATAAACTCCAGGTTTTCCATTTTTTGAAACGTATGTCCGAACGTTAATTTCAGGAAAGCTTGAAGTAAATGGTATTTCCGGGAGGTATCTTAGACGGATATTCCTCATGTTAAACGGGACTACAGCAATCCAGGCATGCCCATCAAATGTATCGATATCTAAAGAGTCTGGGATATAGGGTCTTATTACATCTACATCAATCTTCCAATGTGCAAAAAGTAAATGCTCCCATGTCTGTTTCATAACCCAAGGTTTCCTTGGAACGGGCCAAGGACGATGACTATAATTCATAAAAATAACCTCCAAAATGGATGATAGATAAATTAAACCCATACTGTATTAACGATGTCTCCTAAGCAATAGTTAACTAGGCTTTACTCCTATCTTTTTTATATCTATTTTTTTAAATCGAATTTCTATTTTTGTGTCTGATGCAAGGATAATCTTATGTGTGAGATACACTTCGTCGTAGGCTGTAATTTCATCGGTAATCCAGTCATCCAATCCTCGCTGCCCATCAAATGCTATTTTATCACTATCTTCATACGTGTTTCTGTGGATATCATAATCCATTAAATATTTGTTTACACCATGCCACTTAACAACATACTTATCTCCATTCCAATGTAATAGATGGGCCTCGATAAGTGTTGGATCATCCTCTTCTCCTCCGACATCAGGATTAAACAGATTTTTTATGTTTATATCCATTATGTGGGCATCGTGGAAAGAGTTCGTAGCTAAAAACGTATTTGTTTCATCACTAAAACGGCTTTTCATTTGTTTTAATTGTTCTGAATGTCCATCAATATCGCTACATTCATCCGAAAAGTATTTCATCCTAAACCCCTTTTATATTATTTATTCTGGTGGAAATCTGCCATTTTGCAAACTAATGCTCTAAAAGATAAGTTTCTATATAATTCTTTGATTAGTTAACCACTGTTCAAATGTTTTGGCTCCGAAATGATAATCAAGCTCCTCCATCTCAATGGAAAAAATTTTGATGCCAAATCCTTTTAATTCAGATTCTTGAATAGTTTTTTTCATACCATATTGCTCGAAGTCAAAGAAGATGTCCCAAATTTCTTGTGCTTGTCTTTTAAAAGCAATAGCCTCTAAATCAAAACCATTTTCATAATAGCCCAAGTGCATATGGTATCTATCGTCATATAACATTTCGGAACTCCTTACTCTAAAGATTACTGTATTTTGAAAGTGTAAATCATTTCTTCGACAAAGTCACTCTCATTTTAACATAATTATCCATCTTTCTGCTCTATAATCTGGTACACTTATGTTAAGTTAGTTAATTATGGAAGCATGCAGGTTAATCCAGAATAAATGACTAGGAGATGCAAAAAAATGAAAAAGGTTTCTTACATAATTGTGCTTGTAATATTTTTGGCAATAGTTAGTGGATGCTCTAATACCACAGCCAAACAGAAAGATACCGATACGGATTCTACTGATTCATCCAGTACAGTAAATCAGGATTCTGAAAATGAATCACCATCATCTATAACTGGTGATGAATCAGAAAAAGGAAGCGATACAGCACAGAATGAGTCGGATAGTAGTTCCATAGATTTTGACATAGAAACATATTTGAATGAAAATTATTCGATCGATAACACACATTATGAAACAAAGATCTGGAAAAATGATGAAACTGGAAGAACAGAATTTATTGTTAACATACTTCCTGAAACCAAAGCATTTGCACGAGAGGTTAATGATGTATTTAAAAATGGTACGCCTTATAAGGATGAAAGAACCAAAGCTATGTTTGATATGGCTGAGCAAATTATGGGGGATGTACCTGAGATAAACAAGCAGTATCATATCGATTCCGTTAATTGGGTATCAACTATTGATGACTTTTCTGTAATGTTAATACAAGACTATGAAAACAGTGACCTTCGTGCAAGTGATAAGGGGGATAAAACAACACTATCCCAGTATTCTAGCCAACAAATCGAATACGCTAGAGTTTGGATGCAGCTTGGGCCAAATCAGGATATCACTGATTTGTATGTTCGACATATTCCGGCTGGCACACCACTTAATCCCGAGGATGACATCGATGTTAGCTATCCCGAGGATGTTATCCAGCTAACGGGTTCTCGTATAGTCGATGGGATTGTAACGTATAGTGGCAATGGGGATGGTACCATCAATGTTTATAATGTTCCAAGACGTTGGTATGGTGGCGCTACTCCTCCTGATGATATGGATAAAGAAGAGGTTCGGAAAGACTTGGAGGATATTGTTACAAATACAACGCTTGTATCTATTGACCCAGGTGCCGATGAAGAAGTTGTTGAGTATATAAAACTGCTACAGGTTACTGACTAGTGTTTTTAAGGTGCATGAAATTGGAGGGGTTTTAGTTAGAGGCAAATTCTTGCTAACTAGTAGATTCTGCAGACTAATTCATTGGGGGTAAAAGGATAGTTGGCAAATTAGTAATTAAGCCGTCTCATTTGGGGTTGTTTTGTTGAAAGCCTCGTAGAAGAAGGAGTTGTCGATGTGGCAGCTCCTTTTGAATCTTTTCTTTTAAAATAGTCGTATGTATAAGAAATGATTGTTTTCATTTCCAAAAGGAGAAGGTGGAATTTTTGAAAGTTATAGAAACAGAGAGAGTGTATTTAAGAGAATTAGTTTTAGAGGATACGGAAAATTTGTCGAAGGTGCTTAGTGATAAAGAATCTATGCAATATTATCCCAAGCCATTCACCATTAAAGAGGTAGAGAAGTGGATTGAGTGGAACATTGATAATTATGCTAAGCATAGCCATGGCTTATGGGCGGTTATTTTAAAAGATGGGAATAAGTTCATTGGGGATTGTGGTATAACGATGCAGTTAATTGATAAGGATTACGTCCCGGAAATTGGCTTTCATATTATCAAGAAATATTGGAACAAGGGTTATGCAACGGAAGCAGCAGCTGCCTGTAGGCGATATGCGTTCGATACATTGAAATATCCTAAAGTGTTTTCCTATACAACAATTAAAAATATTCCTTCACAAAAGGTCGCACAAAAGATAAGGATGCACACATATAAAACATTTGAAAAAAATGGAGAAAAACAAATTGTTCAAGTGGCGGTTAATAATCTGGTGTGATGAAGGTCGTGGTTTATTTTGAAAAGTTGAAGCTCTTTTTTTATTCCTGGGCCTGGGCTTTTAGGGTTCTACCTATAGATTATCTACCAGTTTTTTCAAATTACCAAAGTGGTAGGATTCAGATTAATTATGGTGGGATGAACTCATGCATATAGATGTAAACTAAGCATATATAAACTAAAACCACAGTGACATAATAGTGCACAGTGGTTTTGTTCTTTAATAATTAGAATTGTATTATTTAGTAAATCTAAGTACCTACATGTTTTTGACGGGACTAAGTTGCATTTAATATTTACTACGGAAATTACTGAGCACCAACTTTAATAAAAACATATGGAAAGTTGCGGTCTCCAGAAATAATATGGAAGAAGGGAGTAACTTGTTCATAATTGTTTTTTTCCATATAATCCAAGAGTAATGCGTAAGCAGTTTCTGTGTTATTTTCAAAATCGCTATGTAATGGAATGGAGATCATACCCTCGACACTAAAATAACTATGAAACTCCACAGCCTCCAAATTATTAACTTGATGTTCTTTTATAGGCATAAAAAACTCAGTTAGCATGATTTCATCTTTGGGTACATTATTTACTGAATAAAAAAATGGACCTTTAATGGTATGGTTTCTAGCGACCTGTTCAGTGAAATCCTTCATTGCGATCTCGAAATCTTTGTAATGAAATTCGTATTTTCTAGCAACAACATTTGTAAATCGGATGGATTCGTTCGGATTAATCATTTAAATCCCCCTGTGTTATCGGTGCATAGACATCAATGATTCCATCTCCGTAGACATCCAAGTAAATATGAAAATAAGGTTCCTGTAAGTTAACATCCATTAATTTTGCTGTTTCTCCTAGAAGGCCATAGGTGAAATCTAGTGGTTCATCGAGATATGCATGTCTAGATACCAACCCATCTTTAAATTCTAACTTTTTTATGAAACGGAATTTATCATTTTCTGGCATATCAATAGGTTGATTGATAGGTAGATAGAAAGTATATTCTGCTTTCTGGTTTTCTTTATTCAAGTCCTTAATTTGGTAAAGGATTGGTCCTGTTCCGTATAAACCATTACTAATGACAGCATTTCTCAAATCTGACGCCAACAAATGCCATTCACTTACATGACATATAGCAGTTGTACTTATCACATTATGAAAAATAACTGGAGCACGTTTTACATTCATTTTTAACTCGCCCCTTGAATGTACTTTGGAATTTTGTTAAAAGATTTATATTTAAATTTACAGTAGGCTAATAGAATTAATTCAGGAAGAGCCATGGCGACAGCAAACTGTAAAAAGATAGAAGTAATTAAAAGAATAGCAAGTAAACCTATATCAGAAAAAGAGGCAGAGGCCTTTCCTATTAATCCCCCCATGATGGAAAAAGCAAAAATGATAGGGATGCTGACATAAGGTTTGGATTCTTTAAAGTTATATAATCCGCTACCACCCTTTTTGAAATGCCCTTGTTTCAAGCGGATAGCTCCTCTAATTACAGAAAGAAGTAGAAAAAGGATTCCACCAATAAATGAGATCGCCCCTACAAAGAATATAAAGGAAGGTGCGTTCTTGTAAGCACTCTGTAAAAAAAATATCAGGTAAAACTCTATAGAAAATTTAAATGCAGTTACTACTCCTAGTATTAATTGCAATTTTTGTAGTTTATAGGAGAGTCTTTGATTACTAAATAAAAGTGTTATTAAGATCTGAATACCAAGTACAATTATGTTTACTTTAGCAGCTAAACTCCATATTGGTTCGATGCTTTCCACATTAAGTGCCCTAAAAGAAATAATTGTTAAAAAAAGGCTAAATATGGTTGCTCCCCAAAAGAAGCTTATTATTCCTTTTGGGCTTAGGCGTCCATAAGCAACTTCTTCTAATAAATATACGTTTTTAATACTATCTTTAACCGATGTTTTCATACTTAGTCCCCCTACCAAAAAACCTTATCTAGTTTTTTACCGATATTGCTAGTTACATTGCCGATTGTGTCTGTTACATCATCAATTGCCTTACTTGCTTCATCAACCATTTCATTTGCAAAGTCCTTAGTGACATCGACAACACTCTTATCTCCCAAAAGAGGGGCATTAAAGGCCATGTTTACGGCAAAACCGGCGCCAGCACCAATTACAGTACCTAGTGGTGGTAAAAACAGCGACCCTGCAGCTGCACCAGCTGCAGTTGCAGCTGCAGCAGATCCAACATCAACAGCAGTATCTACAACGAATTTGGATGAATCGAAGTTACCATTTTCATCATGCGCCTTAGCCCAATTTGAACCGATCATTAATACGTTACCAAGTGCGCCAGCAGACTTACCGATTTTCGTGAAATTAGAGGCATCTTTCCATCCACGGAAATCATCCCAAAACATAACATTTCCTTTTATACTATCAGCAGCTCCAGTACCTGCAGCACTTAGAACTTTTCTGGCTGGATTATACGGTAGCCTCTTTACATAACCATTAAGCGCCTGTACTTTTGTTTCGGAAAATATTTTTCTATCTTGATTTGGGATTGGGCTCTTTGGCTGATTTTCATTATACAGTACGATTCCATCTCCATATTTGGATGATTCCATTATTCGGCGGATGCTTTCTTTTCTCCATGGACTACTAGCATCAATATTTTTCAGGAATAATTTTCTAAGTTCTTTGTAATTCGATATTGAACTAGATAGTTTTAAATAGGTAACACCATTTTTTTCTATTAGTTTATAATTCAAACTTTCTAAAACTGATTTTGCAAGGATACCAGTAGTACCTATGACTGAACCTTCAATTGCAGTCATGTACTGTTTAAACATGCTTGGATTTTCATCCCCTGAAAAACCATCTAATACCATATTGTGAATTTCTTTTAGGGTAGATTCTAATTGAACAGAGTTTGATTTTACCTTTTGTTCACAATTGTTGTAATAGACGATGGATTGTTGTATAAAGTTAACTAGTTTCTTAATTTGAACGTCAACGTCACTAAGTGATTCATCTATCCTATTTAAGCGATAACTAATTCCATGACGCGAACGTATTTTCCAATCTATGGCTTGCTTTTGTGAATGGAAATCCCCTTTTATACCTGATAAACGATTACTTACATATTTTAATTCTGTTGATATATCAGCTATGTAATTACTGTTGAACATAATCCGAGACAATCCTAATCCCTCCTTTTAATATAGTGAAAATATTATAAATCCAGAGTTGTTTAATAGTAGATATATGGATGAACAGAAGAATTTTACTAGTGTAGAAGAGTTTATTTTGTAATAAGTGGATGGATATGGTTAAATTCACCAAATAACATCAAGATTTTACCATAGTTAAATTTCCTTTTAAAGATATTCAGTAAGAATACTAAGATATGAGTATATAGATGCATTACTATCTCAGGGAGAAGACGGGAGTATATAATTCAAAATACCTAATTAAAACGTATTATTTATTATCATACACGTCTTTTGACTCTACCGCCTTCAGAGAGGAATCGGATGAAAATTAGAATATTAGAAGGAAGGCTGATGAAAATGTCGAAGAAATCTAGGAAGTAGAATAAAAGATTAAAAGTCAAACAACAATTGAAAAATGAAATGCGACAAGAAAGACCAAATTGGATGATTTCAACAGTATGGTTTATTTGTGTTTCTAAGTTCGGAGCAATTCCAGCTTTTCTTATATGGACCTGGATTATTCCACAAAAAATGGATGAATAATAAACTATCATTAATCGTCATCATCATTCTTGGAGGCGCAACATGGATAGCGGGCGGTATTTACATAGATCGCTGGTACCAAAAAAGGTATGCGCGTTACTTTGAATGGAAGAAGGAGCTAGAGCGAACATTTCTCTAACATCGTCTAATAGAGTTAAGAGTGTGGAGAGACAGCAATAAGAAAACGTAGGAGGTGTAACCTGGTAATGAATCCAGGGATCTATGATGGAAAAATATTTGGATATGCAAGGTAAGGTCTGTGTGATAACGGGCGCTAACGCAGGCATTGGTAAAAGGGCAGCGTTTCAGTTAGCGCAATTAGGTGCGAAAGTGATCATCGTCAGTCGGAATGAAGGAAGTGGCAAAAAGGCTGTGGAGGAAATCTCTAAGGAAACGAAAAACAATCACGTTTACTTTTTCAAAGGAGACCTTTCTTATCAAGCGAGCATTAAAAACCTTGCGAATGAGATAATAGCGCAATGGAACGAAATTAACGTGTTAATTCATAACGCAGCGAATTTCGATTTATCTATGAAACAAGCGAGTTTAACAGAAGATCGGGTAGAGACAATTTTTGCTACAAACCATTTAGGCCCTGTGTTGCTAACGAATCTATTATTGGATTTACTAGAGAAAGGAAAGGCGAGGGTGATTACGATTGCCTCCAAAGGCTTACTTGCTTATCCTTTGATGCGGATTGATTTTAATAATTTGAATGGCGAGCAAAGTTATTCTCCTACAAAGGCCTATTATCAATCAAAGCTAGCACAGCTAATGTTTACCTATAAAGCGGCAGAGGTTTTGAAGACAAAAGGGATAACGATAAATGCCATTCGCGTTCCTAGTGTACAGTTGGATGAAGGAAGATTGGAACACGTACCTGCTTTGATGAGGAAGCTGTATAAAGTGAAGCGAAAGTTCTCTATTACTCCAGAAAAGATGGCAGAGACATATGTTTATCTGGCAGCGAGCCCTGATTTACAACATGTCACGGGGAAATATTTCAATGAGGATAATGAAATCATTTCTTCCTCCAAATATTCCTATAACCAAGTTGAGATAGATAGGCTTTGGGAATATAGTAACGAGCTTATTCAGGTGGAGCAGTGGTGATTGGGTGATTTTGGGTGCCTGGTATTGGTGATGAGATTACCCTACAAAAAACTAGAACTACATCACCTTCGTATTATCATCTTAGCTTTACCTTTTGCTTGTTCCGATACTAAATATCTCGGTAAAAAATAGGATGCTTATAGACTAACGGGTTCAGTTTCGGGAGGGAAAATTGCTAATAGCAACAGATATAACATAATAATAGCAAACATTCCGAACGATAATTAACAGTATAAACAGCAAGCAAAAACGCTCAGAAATTTTTTCTGAGCGTTTTTATCGTATTATTTATTTTTCTTCTTCAACTAAAGCACCCTTTACTTTAAGTGAACAAATTCACAATAATTACAAGAATGATTTTAACTATTTAATTTTCCAAAAGAAATCCTTAAAACAAATAATAATTTCGGTTACAAAGTTGAAGGATATAACTCTAACTTATCCATATCCACAATAAACCTATATTCCTTTAGTACATCTAAGCCGAGCAAGCCATTATGTCCTTTAGGCAACATACCAACGTCTAACTCAAAGTCTTGCACAGAAAAAGTATCAATTTTGATTTCATCCATTACTTTTGTATAAAATGGTACGCTGCCACCAATTCCATATGCCTCGTAGATTTCATCACCATTCTCGTAAGTGACTCCGATTATTTCTAATATATCAGGTGAAATAACAGTATGTGACGAGCCAGTATCAACGATGACATCATCAATTCTAATAGATTCCCCTCTATAAGTAACAATCAAAGATGTTGTAATAAGTTGTCCATCATATGAAAGTTTCATTAAATTCGTCTCACTTTCATTAGGGGATCTCTGCGAATATGAATAACAAACTCTTTATTTGAAGTATGGTACACAACAGTACCTTCTTCGGCTTTAAAAAACTCTTTATTAGCATCTTCGTCTGCTATTGGACGTATTGGTGCTACTTCATCAACAACCTTTTTATCGCCTTCTTCATGATAATCCAAAATTGATACTAGAAGAAATTGATTTGGGAATAACTCTCTGACTTCTTGCCACTTCATATGCGTATTCCTCCTTTTTCTTTAATTATACTGGATGTAGAGATTGTTTTCATACAGTTTCCATGACTTATTTTATTATCAACTGTTAAACATTCGCTACCCTTTAGCTTAACAAGAAGTTGGCAATATCTCCTGAAACTTTAACCTCTTGTATAATCAGATTGTTAAATTAGATAGCAAAAAGGCAATGAATCCAATAGATAGTCCTATTATTGCTCCTACATCTTTTGCAAAACTTTTGGCTTCTTTTCTTTTTTCAAATATGGTTATCGACTTGCCAAGTGTAAATATTATAAATGCTATACCTATTACTATATGACTAAAACTTGAATGGAATGGAACATCAGTCATTAGCACAATGGATATCGGAATAACAATCAATAATACAGAACTTAAATAGAAGGAAAATTTTAATTTTCCCATATTCTAATAACCCCCTTCTTGTATTTGAAATACCCTTTAATATTATTAAACTCTACTGCCCGTTAGTTGAACAAGACTATCCAGTTTCTTTGTCTATATTTTAACATAAAATCCCAGAAAACCTTCCGAAAAGATAGAACAAAGCACATATAGCTCCACATATCACGCACAAAATAACATAGTGATTAACACACGATTTAGCACCTTAATTCTAAGATGGACATAAAATTATGTACCTTTGTTAAAAGGCTTGCTATTTACTATGTGAATTTAGGTGTTAAAATTCAATTAATGTTGTTATATCAATAGAAATAGGAGTACAAAACGCTATGCGATTTGTACTCCTATTTGATACTTTATTTACAGTTTTCTCTCCTAGAACTGAACCCGTTACTTATAGACTGCATCCATTTTTTTGTCCCTTTTTTTATCTGAATTGGTAAAATTGTACAGGAATTAGAGGCTTATTGTCGAATAGTTAGTAAGTAATTATAACTACTAAGAAATAAAGAGGGATAAGAAGATGGGCCTAACGCAAACACAAAGAAACTTTAGAGAATTTCAGAAGGAACAAGGGAATTATAAAAAATACCGGAATAAAAAAAGGCTAGGATTTGGAACTGGTTTAATTATTCTAATCCTAGCCAGTATCCTGTTTCAATTACCTCAGAGAATTTATAATGAATACCAGATATATCACCATCAAAAAATGAAAAGTTATCTTGATAACACTAAGGAATATAGTAATTTTATAACACTCTACGTAAATCCGTTGACTCAAGATTTACCTAATGTAAATTTGGAATGGGTTCAAAATATGCTAACAGAGAATAATAGACTTGGTGAGGAAATAGAGAGTTTAAAACCTGTATCAGGATTTAAGGAACATCATGAAGGTTTAGTGGAGTTTACTGAGCAAATTGGTATTTATCTTCGAGAGATAGAAAGAATTGGAATGACTTCTAATTATGACTATGATTATATGAAACATTTGTCAGACCAAATAAATGTAGCTCATAGTCAAATGAAAAGTTATTTAGTTAAAGGCTTCCAATCTGAAGATATTCCTTATCGTTTAAAGGAAGATGGGTCTTATGAATATACGATTAAGACTCGATATGGAGAAATAGAGGATGAATAATTTAATAGAAATGGATAAAAATAAATATATTGCGAATAAGATGAGAAGGGTAATAACAGATCAGTTAATTTAATAGAACTTCTCACTTTTAATCTCGATATAATAGAAAAAGCAAGCTCTTTAAGAATACAGAGCTTGCTTTTATTATTAGAAGAATTTAGTTAGCAACTAAATCAAAACTCTCAGCTACTTCAATCATCTTACCTTTATATTTCATCAAATCAGATACCTTCTCAATGTTATAAGTAGTTCGGTCTTTGTCATTGAATTGTATATATTTCTTGGTGTTATCCAAACCTAGACGACATACCCATTTCCTAATAGAATCATCAAGTAGGATATTGAAATAACTCTTGTCATCAAGATCGTATACTCTTTCCACATCAACCACATCGGTTAGGAATAAAAGTGAGACTTTAAATTCTAAGCTTTACTTGTTTTCCCAGAATAATAGTAAAAACTAAAGATTATAGAGATATTCACTATAAGAGATCCACCTAAGATGAACGCCGCATTCCAGTCTTTAGGAGCATCAAACATTAACCATGTATTGTACGTGGCGAGCGCAACACAAGTTACAAGTAGGGCGCCAAAAACTAAATACATTAGATTTGTTAGAATACCTTCTCTCTTATTTTTTTCGATAAAAGTAATCCCTTTGACAACAAAGAGGATACCTAACGTTGTAATTATCACGACAATAAAGTTTGTCACTAGTTCACCTACTTATTATTAAATAGTTATAATCCTGATTTTCTGAAAGTTAAATATTCTGTATCCTTCAACCAACTTGGAGGAACAGTAATTTTGGTAAGTGATCTATCACCTAGATTTATTTTAGCCCCATAATAATAAGATTGCCATACTAATTTAGTACAGTATTGTTTATCTTTTGGTCCAGTAAGAGTAGTTACTATGTTATATTCTGCATTATATCCAGTTTAATTTCTTCTGAAGCAGAACAGATGATATTCCAATGAAACTAAAAATAAAAACAAAAGCCAATGCAACGAAACTTCTTACTGTTTTCTTTTTTACTCTATCAATTTCTTCTATAAAATAGTAAACTACAAAATTAATATACTATGATTTCATTTTCCTGTATATATAAATTTTGTTAATATTATACAATTAAAAGAGGTTTGAAGATAATTAAGTTTGAAGCTTGTTTGATTACTGAATCTCATCATCGATAAAAAACTACTTGAAAACTCTCAAGGAGCTAACAACTCCATAATTTCACTTCTCGACATGAAAAGCTTCCCTTATTCGAATGCCTGAACAAAGGGTAATCAAGCTGCTTCATTAGATTGCAAAAGGTAAATTTAAAACCATTTTTTTGAATTGGGCCAGTAGTAAACGGTCCTGCTTTATTTCTGGTTAAGTGTACTTGCCCTCTCTCATAGGCTTATAAATAGAAGGGAGGATTTTCATGCAGATTCATGTTGTTCAAAGTGGGGAGAATCTTTGGAGAATTGCGCAAACTTACCATACGAAGATTCCAAATATAGTGCAAGCGAACCAAATAGCTGATGCGAATCAGCTAGTGGTTGGGCAGGCTTTAGTCATTCCGATTTGGGGGAGCTTTTATTGGGTGAAGCCTGGAGATACATGGTGGGCAATCGGTCAACGGTTTGGTATCCCTTATACGACCATTGCTCAAATGAATCGAATCAACCCTGAAACACCATTACCGATAGGCCTTCGCTTATTCATCCCACCTATCCCGAAAAGAAGAGCGGAAATAAATGCCTATATCGAGCCGAGGGGAGCCACGGTGAACCCAACGTTAATTAATGATGCTAGAGCAAGTGGTCCTTATTTGACTTATCTTGCACCTTTTAGTTATGAGGCAAGAAGAGATGGTAGTCTAGAGCCAATGCCTTTACAGGGGATCCCAGAAGTTGCGGCCGAAACGGGAGCTTCTTTAATGATGGTTGTCACGAATCTAGAAGGCGGTCAATTTAGTGGAGAGCTTGGCAGAGATATTTTACAGAGCAGAGCTGTTCAAGATTTGTTGTTAGATAACATCTTAGCTGAAGTACGGCGTGTTGGAAGGTATACCGATGTGCATTTTGATTTTGAATTTTTACCAGGAGACCAACGAGAGGCTTACAATAATTTTCTAAGAAGAGCTGCAGCAAGGTTGCGGAAAGAAGGCTTGTTAATCTCTAGTGCATTGGCTCCAAAGACAAGAGCAGATCAGCCTGGGCAGTGGTATGAGGCGCATGATTACCGGGCACATGGGGAAATTGTTGATTTCGTTGTGCTCATGACTTACGAGTGGGGATACTCTGGTGGTCCACCAATGCCAGTGTCACCAATAGGACCAGTGGAAAAAGTTTTACAGTATGCCTTAACCGAAATGCCAGCCTCTAAAATTATGATGGGGCAAAACTTATATGGCTATGACTGGACATTACCGTATGTAGCAGGAGGTGCGTATGCACGTGCCGTAAGTCCGCAGCGAGCCATCGAGCTTGCTAGGCAATATGGTGTTGCCATTCAATATGACAATCAGGCACAGGCACCACACTTTGATTATGTTGATGAACAGGGAAAATCACACAAGGTATGGTTTGAAGATGCCCGATCAATCCAAGCAAAATTTGACCTTGTAAAACGATTGGGTCTGCGCGGTGTAAGCTACTGGAAGCTCGGTCTCGCTTTTCCTCAAAATTGGTTGTTAGTTGGGGAGAACTTTGATGTGGTTAAGCGGTGAGTTAGAAGGGGAGAGCTAGGATGTTGTGATTCCTAGCCTTTCTTTGATTTCCATAGCTAATCTGTTTACATAAAAGGACTGGCTAGTTTACGATTTAGAATAAGTCTAATATAGTGAGGGTTTCTACTTGTTTAGTATAAAAAGGACTACCCTTGACAGCCACAGTCGTATTCCTTAAATTTATATTCTTTGTATAGTCTAACATCATTAAAATCATTTGTATCTGATTCATAAACCTTAACCACGGGGGCAACGTCAACCTTTGCTAATTCCATTACTTGAGTGTCTAGTTCCTCAGATGAATCTAGATGATATTCGTTCATATCTATATAAATATTATTGTGTTCACAAACATCATATGTCACTGCGAAATAATACTTTTTCATGATTTTACTCCCTACATTTTATCCCTAATATCTCCTGTTTGTTGATGATACGCTACCCTTTACTTTAAGTTCATTGTTCACAGATGACCTAATTGTTATCTTAACTGTTTATTTGTTGTAGGTTTTTATTGTTGGTGGTTCATATGTATTAAATTTATCAATTAAGTCTTTAGGATTTGAATTTAATAAAGCTAATGAGCGATATTTCTCCTGCAAAAATTGTTGCTCTACCATATGGTCAAGTAGGTCAACAAGAGGATTGTAGTATCCATTAATATTAAGAAGCCCAAAAGGTTTTTGGTGTAATCCAATTTGCGCCCATGTATATATTTCAAAAAACTCTTCTAAAGTTCCCGGACCGCCGGGTAATGCAATAAATCCATCCGCTAATTCTGCCATTTTCGCTTTTCTTTCGTGCATGGTATCTACGGTATATAATTCAGTTAAATTTTGATGAGATATTTCACGCTCTTCAAGAAGTCTTGGTATAACACCTATGACATTCCCACCTTCTTCTAAGACAGTATCAGCTACCGCCCCCATAGTTCCCACACTTGCACCACCATACACTAATGTAATATTACGCCTGACTAATTCTTTTCCTAATTGAATGGCACCTTCTTTATAAATATCAGACGCTCCATTACTTGAACCACAAAAAACCGCTATACATTCCAAATTAATAACCTCCGATAAACTATAAATATATTGATTTTCCTTCTCATTATATAGTTTTTTCTGATAGGCTAAAAGGGGACTATTAAAGGAGGGGGAAATCTTGAATGTTATTGAGTTTCAGGAATGGGTTAAAGCGTATTATGAACAACGAGGATGGTCTGAATTAGACATTTTTATTCGAATTGGTTTTTTAGCTGAGGAAACAGGGGAAGTTGCAAGAGCTATAAGAGAGCTTGAAATTGGTAGAGACAGACCAGATGAAAGTACGGGAACATTAGAACAACAAAAACAAGAATTAACAGAAGAACTTGGGGATGTTCTAGGAAACCTTATTGTGATTGCCAACAACTATGATATTTCTCTCGAAGATATTTTTCAGTCTCATCGTGACAAACTAGATAAGCGATATACACCATCAAATTAAATTTTTAGAGGTTGTTT
>NZ_JACLZI010000061.1 GCF_014280935.1 Aquibacillus kalidii | reverse complement strand
CCACCTTGCCTATTTCCTGCTTTCCAAATAAAATGTGGCGTACAATGCTTTCTACCAAAAAGTTTCGTGTTTCTTGATGTTCTTTTGTTGTGTTTCCATCTTCTTTCACTAACTTAAATATTTCATTCGCTTTTTTCACCGAACATGTATTGTTACTGGCTTCTAATAAAAAAGTGGTCAATTTCTTCACACTTACACCGTCTAAACTTGAAGGTGACGGGTATTGTTTCCAAAACGCCAATGCTGTTTTTCCATCTACTTCCGAGAAAAAATTCTTATAGCTTGGATAGTGATGGTTCAATTGAATGTGCAGTTGGTTCTTTAAAGCACCTTGGGCCTTTACTAATGCATTTCTTCTAGTGACCAACTGTTGTATCGACCAATATAATTACCACTGCCACATGGTGTTGCTTATGCAAGTCTACTCCAACATACAAGTATTTCTGTTTTTCATGCATTTTCTCATCCCCTATTCAATTAAGTGAAAATGCCGGCAACCTTAGTTCGAGCGTTCACCATCCGGTGCGCATTGGTACGAAAGCCTATCCATTTTCATCGTTACATAGTAACTTATAAGAAAATGAGTCCCTTTTTTAAGTAACCTATTAAATTATTGCTTCATGTTTCCCATTTGCTTGTATTTGTCCATATTTATAGATCCCTTGATAAAAACTCTTTCTGTCTAAAATTCTTTTCACTTGTACTTTCGTAAATGCTTTACCTTGTGTTGTTTTATGTCCTTCCTCATTTAATGCTTCTGCCAACCTAGACAGTGACCATTTTCTATGTAACTGTTTAAGCTCAAACAACCGTTTAACTACTTCTGCATGATTGTTATGTATCTTTAGTTCCTTTTCACCCTTTTGTTTCATGTAGCCAAATGTTGCCCTTCCTCCTGCATAACCACCTTCCTTCGCTTTCTTGTTTCTCCCCTTCGTTAGTTTGAGGGCAATTTCAAGCCTTTGATATTGGTCTAATAACTCCATTAAGCCATTCACCAAAAAGTCGTTTGGGTCTTTTTTTGTGGATACTGTAAGATGGTTGTTCAATGCTTTTAATATCACAGCCGTATTTCTTCAGCTCTCGTTGAATCATCACTTTTACAATATCCGACCGCCATAATCGGCTTGTGTTCAGCACCACCACATAATCAATTTGGACAGACGAAAGGTAAGCCAACATTTCCTGTAAGCCCACCCTGTCTATTTCTAACGCTTCTTCATTTAGTTTTGCGCCACTTATTCCTTCATCTCTAAAAATATGTTTCAAGTTCCAGCCTTGTTCTTTACAAAAGTCAATCAAGGTCATTGAATTCGTTTAAAAACTATTTATATATTTTAACTGTGCTCTTTATAAAGACCTCTGTAATAAAAAATCCAATTAGCTGTTACTATCTCTATCTTCTATGAATTCTAAAAACGAATCTTGCAGTTCTCCGTCCGTATCAATAGAATCGAGCAGTAATTTAGGTTCTAACGAACAATCTTTTAAAGTCGAACTTCCATCAATCACTCCTAGCATGTTTGAAATAGTATCAATCATAGTTTGTTCAATTATCTTCATTAGTGTATCTTTATTTTCGTCAGTTAAACTATCGTAAAAACCAATAGCTTTTTTCCAATAATCATCTGTTTTAGAATTAACATTCGTTGTTTCATACAAGTCTTTGTATAGTTGAAGGTTCTCTTTAACTATAGTCTCATAAAGTGATTTAACAAAAATATCATTCATTTTTACTTCCTCATTTCTGGACATTTTTTTGTTTAATTCAATAAGTTCTTTTAAAGCAGAATTCGGTATGTCATTATAGACTCTTCTAAGTTCCCTTATTTCTCTTGCCAATAACTGTCTAGGATTATCTATTCCTTTTGTACTTCTAGAAACTATTCCATTAGGTCCTTTAATGGTGTGCCCCACCTTTGGAACATTAATTGCAGGTGCCGTATTTAAATCATAATTATCTACTAATTTCTTCATTGCTGCCTTCTGTCCAGCATGATGGGCATCAAGTCCTTCTACTCCTTTAATATCTTTATATGCTCCAACTTGATATTTACCCGTACCCTATGTTGTAATCTTAAAAGCTAAAAATAAAAAAGAAACCTATCAAAACTTTATTAATTATACTCACACCTTCTAAACATGAAGATGAAGGGTATTTTCTCCAAAATTCCAATGCTGTTTTTCCATCTACTTCCGAGAAAAATTTCTTATAGCTTGGATAGTAATGGTTCAATTGAGTGTGCAGTTGGTTCTTTAAGGCACCTTTGGCCTTTACTAATCCATTTCTTCTAGTGACCAATTGTTGTATCGACCAAAATAAATCATGTGGTTTTGCATCTGGCAAATGGCTAAATTGTCTTACCAATATTCTAGCGACACATTCAGCATCCCAACTGTCACTCTTTTGTGTGGTCATATGGCTTTTTCGTTCAGCGTATGAAAGAGCTGGGTTTACTTCTTTGACAACCTGTCCATTGTCAGTTAAAAACTGTGCCAACGATCGTCCATAGCCTCCAACATCTTCTAAGCCAAATACAGGCGTCAATCCATCATCTTATAAGTTTATCAATATCCAGTAAAAAAGTTGAGAACGCAGATGGTTTATTTTCAAACTTTATTTCATCCTGCTTCTCCTGCCAACAATTAATAATCACTGCCACATGGTGTTGTTTATGCAAGTCTACTCCGACATACAAGTGTTTCTGTTTTTCGTGCATTTTCCCATCTCCTATTCAATTAAATGAAAATGCCGGCAACCTTAGTTCGAGCGTTCACCTTCTGGTGCGCATTGGTACGAAAGCCTATCCATTTTCATCGTTACATAGTAATTTATAAGAAAATGAGTCCCTTTTTTAAGTAACCAATTAAATTATTGCTTCATGTTTCCCATTTGCTTGTATTTTTCCATATTTATATATCCCTTGATAAAAACTCTCTCTGTCTAAAATTCTTTTTACTTGTACTTTTGTAAATGCTTTCCCTTGGGTTGTTTGATACCCTTCTTCATTCAATGCTTCTGCATGACCGTTATGTATTTTTAGTTCTTTTTCACCCTTTTGTTTGATATAGCCAAATGTCGCCCTTCCTCCTGCATATCCTCCTTCCTTCGCTTTCTTGTTTCTTCCTTTCGTTAGTTTTAGTGCTATCTCAAGCCGTTGGTATTGGTCTAATAACTCCATTAAGCCATTGACCAAAAAGTCGTTAGGGTCATTCTTATGGACACTGTATGAAATCTGCTCAATACTTTTAATATCACATCTATGTTTCTTCAACTCTCGTTGAATCAGCACCTTGACAACATCTGACCGCCATAATCGGCTTGTGTTCAATGTGACAACATAATCAACCTCATGGTGGGAGAGATACTCCAACATCTCCTGAAAGCCTATTCTATCCACTTCTAACGCTTCTTCATTGACTTTAGCCCCACTAATACCCTCGTCCTTAAACAAATGTAAAAGGGTAAATCCTTGAGCCTGACAGTAGGCTTTGATTTCATCTTCTTGGTAAGCAAGGCTATATCCATCCCTTGCTTGTCCTTGTGTAGATACTCGAATATATCCGATTACTTTCATGATAGTTTCCCCCCTCTGTTACGCTAATCCTAATTAACGTAACGCTTAGCCGCTATATTTAATATAAATTCATTGTATGCGGCTTTAGCGATACAATCAACCCCTTTACCGATACAAATTTATTGTGTATCGTAAAAGTAACATGAAAAAGAGGAAGGGAAATACCATGCCAATTTCAATCAAACTTAAAGAAATCTTGAAAGAACGTGACCTTTCACAACGTGAATTAGCACGGATGACAGGGCTTCGCCCCAACACGATAAGCCATCTTTGTTCAGACAACGTGGACAGAGTTTATCTATCAACATTAGAAACGGTGTGCAAAGTGTTAGACATCGACATTCAGGAGTTAATTGAGGTGGAGTAGCCTCTCACACTAGTAATCGTTCTATGTACGTAAAAGTTGCGAAAAATTTAAAAGGCAGGGAGAAAACAAAGATAAAGTGTTATCCGTTGCGGATGGTGGTAACTGATGATATTACATTTCTTTATTGAAGTGATAAAGGACGAAATAGGTTATTCAATTCAAAGTTAGTGTACGCACTTTGTTATTTTTGAAAATATCATATAGGGCAGACAAGCATTAGTCTTAATCTTTGTATGAAATGCGGTATATTCGGCACTGGGTAGCCCCCACAAAAAAAGAAACCTTGAAAGAACGTATCTTCCAAGGTCTTAATTATTTATTACAAATATACTTTTTCTAGATAATGTCTAACCTTTGACAACTAAAGGATAAAAAATCACCCTCATTTATATCTCCTGGTAATATATTGTTATCTAATTCTAGTAATAGTTTACCAACCATTACTAATACAAGTTGTTTATCAACTAATTTTCCCGACAAACTATAAGCAAAATATTCTCCTTGTTTCTCAATAGTATAAACTTCTCTCTCTAACTTAAGGACATTTGTGACATTATAGCAGAGTATTGGGTCATTTAATTCACTACCTACTGGATAGTTGAATGGTTGTGCAAAACAAATTATTTCAAATTCACCATCTGTAACCACTACTTCAGCTTCTAAAGCCTCCTGTGATAACCAATCAATTTTTTTTACTCTCACAGTTACCCCCCTTTACTTAATTCCTATACCTAAACTTGGTGCTTTCTTAGAAAGTTCTTTAGCAGTCTTTATATGGAATGTGGTTATATTTCCTGTATTTCTATCTAGTCCCACAAAGCCATATTTGGCACTTCCTTTACCACCGATTAGTTTCACATGTCCATTCAGTTCAGGTACATATTGTCCATTTCGTATAACATGATTAGCATCTTCAAGATAATTTTTTAAATTATATTGGTTTTTGCCCATAGTATCCATTATTTCTTTACTATGCTTTTCAAAGTGCTTTACAGCTTCATCACCTTTAAATTTTGTAAGTTTAGGAGTACCCTATGTTGTAATCTTAAAAGCTAAAAATAAAAAAGTCAGCCATTTTACCACCTTATTAAACTACTTCTTTCTCTTGCACTATCGGCAATTTGTAAGCTGTTTTATACTTCATCATGCCATAAACAATGTTCACAAGTCTTCTCATAATGCACACCAATGCTTGTCCCTTTGTTTTTCCTTCTTTTAGCTTTCGTTGGTAGTAAGTATAGAACACAGGGTTTCTTGGTAGTTTACTCCCTTTTGCCACTTGCACTTGTTGGACTGCAAGGTTATAAAATAACGCATGTAACGCCCGATTTCCCTGTTTGCTTTTTTGTTCCTTACCTTTCCCACCAGACCCAAAGTAAACAGGCGCAATACCCGCAAATCGTGCTAATTTGTTGGCATTAGGAAAACGGCTTACATCCCCAATCTCTGCAATTAAAGCGGACGCTGTTACAAGGTCAATGCCTGGCATGGAGTCTAGTTGAAAGTCTAATAAACTCATTAACTCTTTTAATTCTCTTTCCACCTTGCCTATTTCCTGCTTACCAAACAGAATATGACGCACAATGCTTTCCACCAAAAAGTTTCGTGTTTCTTGATGTTCTTTTGTTGTGTTCCCATCTTCTTTGACTAGCTTCAATATTTCATTCGCTTTTTTCACTGAGCATGTATTATTGCTCACTTCTAATAAAAAGGTAGTCAAGTGTTTTACACTCACACCCTCTAAGCAAGATGGTGAAGGGTACCTTTCCCAAAATGCCAATGCTGTTTTTCCATCAACCTCTGAAAAAAACTTCTTATAGCTTGGATAATGGTGGCACAATTGAATGTGCAGTTGGTTCTTTAAAGCACCTTGTGCTTTTACTAATGCGTTTCTTCTAGTGACCAATTGTTGTATTGACCAAAATAAATCATGTGGTTTAGCGTCAGGCAAATGGTTCAGTTGATTCAACAAAATGCGTGCAACACATTCTGCATCCCAACTGTCACTTTTTTGCGTGGTCATATGGCTTTTTCGTTCAGCAAATGAAAGAGCTGGATTTACTTCTTTTACAAACTGTCCATGGTCGGTTAAAAACTTTGCTAACGCTCGACCATATCCTCCAACATCTTCCAAACCGAATACAGGTGTCAATCCTTCTTCCATCAGTTTATCAATATCCAGTAAAAACGTGGAGAAGGCGGACGGTTTATTTTCAAGCTTTATTTCACCTAGTTTCTCCTGCCAGCAGTTTATAATCACCGCCACATGGTGATGCTTATGTAAGTCTACACCTACATAAAAGTGTTTCTGCTTTTCATGCATGGCTCATCCTCCTATTCAGTTGTCAATCATATAATGAAAATGCCGGCAACCTTAGTTCGAGCGTTCACCAACTGGTGCGCATTGGTACGAAAGCCTATCCATTTTCATCGCTACATAGTAACTTATAAGAAAATATGAGCCTTTTTTAAGTTAGCTTGTTAAATTATTGCTTGGTGTTTCCCATTTGCTTGTATTTGTCCATATGTATACACCCCTTGATAAAAGCTTTCTCGGTCTAATATTCGCTTCACTTGTACTTTCGTAAATGCTTTACCTTGTGTTGTTTGATAACCTTCTTCATTTAAGGCTTCTGCCAATCTAGACAGTGACCATTTCCTATGTAGCTGTTTAAGTTCAAACAACCGTTTAACTACTTCCGCATGACCGTTATGTATTTTCAGTTCCTTTTCACCCTTTTGTTTTGTATAGCCAAATGTTGCCCTTCCTCCTGCATACCCACCTTCCTTCGCCTTTTTATTTCTCCCTTTCGTTAGTTTGAGGGCTATTTCAAGTCGTTGATATTGGTCTAATAACTCCATCAAACCATTTACCAAAAAATCATTTGGGTCTTTCTTGTGAATACTGTATAGTGGTTGCTCAATGCTTTGAATGTCACAGCCAAACTTCTTCAACTCTCTTTGTATCAACACTTTTACAATATCTGACCGCCATAATCGGCTTGTGTTTAGCACTACCACATAATCAATTTGGATAGACGAAAGGTTAGCCAACATCTCCTGTAAGCCCACCCTGTCTATTTCCAATGCCTCTTCATTTAGTTTGGCACCACTAATTCCCTCGTCTCTAAAAATATGTATCAAGTTCCAGCCTTGTTCTTCACAATATGCTTTAATTTCATCTTCTTGATATCTCAAGCTGTATCCATCTCTTGCTTGCCCTTGAGTCGAAACTCGTATATACCCAACAACGTTCAATTCTTCACCCTCCCGTTACGAAAATTACAATTTATGTAACGTTTTTTAAACGAATAGCGAGTATTATACGACCGTCTCTAGTAAAAATACAACCCAAAATTTAATAGAAAAAATAGTATAAGAACACTCTTTCACGTTACCCATTGTTTATCGCCACGAGCTTTGTCATTCTCGTTAGTTTGTTAGCTATGCCATGTCATAACTATTCCTGCCATGTAAAATGTCATCTGGCCTAATTCTCGTTAACTATCAGCCCATCCAAGTATTAACATGATACTCCATGATGGTACTACCTTCATGAGTTATGAATTTCAGAGAGAAAATCAATTATGTTGTCCCCTTCATAAATTTCTTTATTTTCTTTTTTTGTCCACATCCCTTATGTACCAGTGTATTTCCGCTTTTATCACTACGAGCTTTGTCATTCTCGTGTGCAATTATATATCGAGTAGTAAGTATGTTCGTTTTATGTCTTTGTCACTGTAACCAATCTCGTACATCTGCTTACCATTAGACTTTTGATTCAATTTTCGGCTATTTTTAGCCATAAACACTTTTAGTCAAGAAAAAACCTTGAAAGCCATGTAGCCAATCAAGGTTAATAAATCTTTTATTCCCAAATTTTATTTTTCCTAAAATAATTTAATATTGTTTCTTTCACTTCAATATTATTAGCGTAAATCTCAAAAAATGAATAATCAAAAGTACGAATTTCTATTTCTGCTAATGGATGTTGTAACCCCTCACTTTCTTCAGTTTCAGGTAAATGGTCGAAATCCCAATTAATTTTTTTCCCTTTTTCAACAGCTATAAATACACCTGATTCAAATTGTATTACCCTTTTTACTTTATCTATCAATTCATCTGTTGAAAGTACAGTACAATGTTCCTGTGGATTCTTAGGAAACAACTCATGAAAAGATGACTTACTTGTACCTAATACATCAAATATATACCAATCATGACTTTCTGTATAATCCTTAAGGGATAATAAAATTTC
This sequence comes from Aquibacillus kalidii, assembly GCF_014280935.1. Taxonomy (GTDB): domain Bacteria; phylum Bacillota; class Bacilli; order Bacillales; family Amphibacillaceae; genus Aquibacillus_D; species Aquibacillus_D kalidii. The sequence continues at coordinate 229,703 of NZ_JACLZI010000061.1, read as the reverse complement.
AGCAAATTGGCAACCTAAACAAGAAAGCTCTTCATTAAAATAATCACTACCACGTACCTTTAGCATAAAAGCTGGTTCTTTTAAATCCATGTTTTTACTCCTCTAAGAATTATTCTTTAAAGCTCCATGACCCATCCTTAAAAATAGCTGGGTGTGAATGTGGATTTACATGATCCCCTCTACCATGGTCTGTCCAGTCTGTCCGTTGTACCGGCTTACCATTTCTTCCCCACTCAAGTGTTTGAATATATTCTCCTTTCCGACCCTTTTTAATGCCAATTTGAGTGTGTGGATTCATAGAGTGCGGTTTATGAGAAGTACCGTTTACCAATTTTCCGTCTTTATTTTTTGGTAACCCTAATTTTTTTCCATTGCTATCCTTTGGCACATAATTAGGTTTTACCGTACCCTTAGACGCAAATGTTTGTAAATAACCAGGTCCTCCCAACATACTATCGTTCGAACCAGTATCTTTAGCTACAATACGTGGAACAGAAGGCTTCCGGTCTGGTGTTTTGACTACACTAGATTTTGGTGGTGACTTGGTTGGTGTCACCTGCTTTCCAGGATTAGCTGCTTCTCCCTTCACTTTTTTCGTTGACTGAATTGATTTGGCTGGCAGTGTCTTTGGTTTCTTCTTCAATAATTGGGATGCTTTCTTCGCTGTACTTTTGATCGCCTTAACTGTTTTGGTTACAGCTTTTGTGGCCTTTACTGCTTTTCGTGCCGAAACCGTTCCCTTAATTGCTAGTTTCGCTGCTTTTGAAACGACTCCTCCCCCCGGGATAAAGTTTGAAGCAATCGATACTGCAGCAAAAGCTTTTTGATACCACTTTGTATTCTTACTTTTAAGTGTCTTGATATCATCACCAATGACAAAGTTGTACGTCTTTTTTGCAGCTTTCTTTATTCCCTTTGATAACTTTTTCAACCACTTAGGCGCGTATCCATCTGGATCAATATTATTTACTGGATCTGACTCCGCGTAGATATAACTATTAAACGATATTGGATTCGTATCGTCCCCTTCATAAGCATCTGCGACTATGAAGCGCCCAGTGCTAGAATCATAGTCTCTCCAACCCATGAAGTATAGGCTCGTGTCTTGATCATATTGTACACTATACTGTCCTACATAGCGGAACGGATTTGCATGCGCAATTTCCTTTCCCAACTCTGTGGAAGATTCTAGTGACGTCATGTTTCCCCATTCATCATACGTATAACTCGCAATTTCTTCTTGTAACTCATTAGTAATGGCTACTACGTCTCCGCGCTGGTTAAACACGTAATCGTATATGTTACCTTTATACTCAAAATTGATGAGGCGACCGTTTCCATCCCGGTAGAAATTCATCGAGTTTTCTACCAAATCGTTTCCTACCTGTTGCGCAACGCTTACCAAATCACCATTTGTATCGTAATAGTAATACAACAGCTGTTCGCCAGTTTCATTTTTCACTCGTTTCGGCGAGCGATTTTCTTCACTATCATACGTATAGTCTATCTGTTATATAACAGTTGTTCCACGTTTTGTTGTAACGCTTTTTAATAAATTGTTTCCTGCATAAGCAAAGGTCTTTACAAGATCCACATTAGCAGTTTTTGCAGCCGTGTACGTACTTACTTCCTCGCTTATCGTTTCCTTAGAAAGTGAACCATCTACATTAAACGTATAGGTCTTTTTCACATACTTGTTTCTTTCTCTATCTAATAGAATAGAAGTATTAATGCGATTTCCTTCGTTATACGTATTCTCTTGGAGGACGGTTCCATCTTGTTTGACTGCTTTAAGAATATTTCCATTGACATCGTAGGAATACGTAATTATATCTGCACCTTTTTTGACCGTCTTCAGGAATCCTTCTTGGGTATATGTGTAGGATTTCTTCCCTTCTCGATCATTATCAATTTGTTCTTGTCCATTGTACAAGTATGACTCAGCAAAGATAACTGTATTGGAATCTTTTTTCTTAGTTATTATTTCCGTCATCTTTTCATTTGGCCCATAGCTCATGTCCATTGTAAGACGTGGACCACTTACTTTATCGATTAACTCTGATGCCGTGTAAGCAATATTAAATTCTTCATTTAAAGGCATAACTATTTTCTTCGCTAGATCATTTTCATTATAGAATACAGTTGTATTCCCAATTGCAGATTGAACAATTTCTGCGTTTTCATCGTCCTTATACGTCTTAATCGTTACCATGCCATTTTCTGTTTTCTCTTCTCGAATGAAACGATTATTAGCATCATATTCGTACGTACTTTCTGATCGTATAAATGGATAAACTGTATTATTCGTTACGGTATTAGATGTTTCATCATATACCCACTTTTTCATTAGATTTCCATTTAAATCATAAAGGAACCTTGTATCGGAATGCTTTATTGTATCGCCATTGTAATACGTCAGATACTTACGAACCACACGCCCTAGTTCATCATAAGTTATATCTGTTGAATTCACCTTAATCTGGGAAGTTTGTTTTGTCGATTTCTCATAAATCTCTGCATTAAGCATTTGCTTCTCTACTTCACCAGCTTTACTATATTGATACTTCGTTATCAGATAGGTAGTAGTTTTATCCGTATCTTCCACACGTTTCTTTTCTGTATTAATTTGTCCGTTACTATTGTATGTCCACTCTATGGTGCTTCCATCAAGGTTCGTTTGCTTAACCTTGTCACCTGCTTTATTGTACTCATAGCTTGTTTTAGTTCCTTTAAAATTGACTGATTCAATCAGATTACCCGTCGCATCTGTAACCATGAAGTTAATTGCACTTCCTCACCCCTTGGAGCGCAAGAACCTTCCCATTCCCATCTAGTGAATCTTTTATAGATGTAATATTATAATTACTATCGTACATAAAGACAGCATTCGACAAAGTATAAGACAAGAGGAATAACTGTACTTTCATCGAACAAAAAAAATGGCAGGAGAAGTTCTCCTGCCATTTTTAGATATCTTTCGCGTATTCATCACTTGGAATTTTACTTAGTACTACATACAAACTAGTATTAGCTTGGCTATTGTTGTGAAACGCTAGTTCTTCGTCGCCTGTAACCACAACGACATCCCGCTCCACTACGGTTACCTCTTGATTATCGATGTTAAATACACCTTCGCCTTGAACCACATTTAAATGTACGTTTGTTCCCGGATGCTTATGCGCTGGAAGACTTTGGCCCGGTTTAAAATTCAATACAAAGGCTGTACTAGTCCCTTCTTTGTACACCACTCGCTTTGTAAATCTTTCGTCACTATACTCTATATAAGAAGCTAAACTTTGTTTTTGCATGATATTTTCCTCCTTCAAACTATCTATAGTTACATTATAAATGAGATTAATTCTCAACTAAGTGATATCCATCACTTGTCGCGTTAAAATAAATTGCCCGTCTTCTAAACTGACGATATGAAGAAACGGTTAATTTCTTTACATTCTATTAACTAATAGAAAATCAAATCTATCTCTTACCTCCTCCAAATAGGTGGCACAACAACACTTTCACCTATTTACCCTCAACCTAAAACCTCAACGATACAATTCCTATTCTTTACATATTCTTTACGATTTTTCAATTTTCTATTTAAACAAGATTAATATTCACCTTGTAACATAATAAGTAAGAAATCACAGATCGAGGTGAATGAAGATGGAAATAGATTTACATATCCATACAACTTATTCGGATGGTGAACTAACACCTGAGGAAGTCATTCAAACAGCAGTAGACAATGAATTGCACATGATTGCGATTACTGACCATGATGAGATTGGCGGTTATCTTGCTAGTAGGTCTATGGCACAAACGTTAGGAATTACACTAATTCCTGGAATTGAGCTAAATACTGATGGCCCAGATGGCGAATTACATATTTTAGGTTATCAATTTGATCCTAACTCTCCTTCTCTGTTAGATCATTTGAAAAGAAGAAAAGAACAACGAATAGAGTGGGCTAAGCAAATTTTAAGAAAGCTAGAAAACATGCACTACACCATATCCTTTGAAGATTGTATGGCACGAGCACAAGGAGCTGTCATCGTTAGAACGCATATTGCAATGGAGCTATTCGCAAAAGGGTACTTCCCTTCCCCTAAAGAGGCTTATAACACTTTGTTACGAAAAGGCGCACCCGCATTCTGTTCCCGCCCACCTTTTACAGCAGAACAAGCAGTTCGATTGATCCATGATGCAGGGGGGAAAGCATATTTAGCACATCCAGGAATCTATGATTTCCCTGTTCCAATAGAGCGTCTAATAAGTTATGGATTAGATGGTATCGAGGCATACCATGCTAAGCATTCTCCTAGTCAAACAAGTTACTGGGAGCTAAAAGCAATTGAATTGGGACTCGCACTCTCAGGTGGTAGTGATCATCATGGTCCAAACTCACGTAATCCTTTTCCAATTGGAAGTGTTCCAATTGACGAACAATGTATCCTCCAATGGGTTAAAAAGGAGAGTATTTTATGAGATTGTATTTATCTTCTTCCCTATGTTGGGCTTATCCGTTACCAGACGTTATAAAACTAGCAAAGCTATTCCATTTCGATGGTGTTGAGGTATGGGCAGAGCATGTATGGCATTATCAAACATCGGTAAATTCCATTCTCCATGCTAAGGAAGAATACAATATAGAACTTTCTCTTCACGCAGCAAGTTGGGACTTAAACATATCCGCTATCAATGAAGGAATAAGAAAACAATCTATCCAGGAAATAGAAAACTCTATGATGCTAGCTAAACAATTAGAGGCAACAAACGTAACGATACACCCTGGTAGACGAACGTTAGCAAATCAATGGTTAGATAAACACGAGCAATTACTTATCGAAAATTTACAAATGCTCGCATATAAGGCTGAGCAGCTAAATGTAACATTATCAATAGAGCAAATGGAGGCTATTAAAAAGGAATTTATTACTAGTCCTAAACCTCTTAACGGTCTATTGGAGCAGCTACCTGATTCAATCCAAACAACTTTTGATATTGCACATGTACCATTATCAGAAAGTCCCGAAGCGTACTTTCATCAAATCAATCGTATTAATAAAATTCACATTAGTGATGCAACACATCAAATTTATCATGTACCACTCGGAACGGGACTAGTAAAGTTAGATCCTATACTTAGGATACTAAGGGATACTGACCTACCTGTTGTAGTAGAGGGATTCGAAAGTAATCGCTCACTCTCGATGCTACAACAAAATGTTAATTATCTCGACCACAAAAATCTACGAAGGAGGGAAAACGTTGAAAATCTTAGTTACGAATGATGATGGCATTTTCCATCCTGGTTTAGAAACGATGGTGAATGTTCTTCAACATTTCGGAGAGGTGTATGTTGTATGCCCTGACAAAGAACGCAGCGCAATCAGCCACTCTATTACACTTAGAAATCCATTAAAAGCAATCCAAACAAGCCTCTTCTCAACAGGTGTTCATTCCTGGATGGTGAATGGCACACCGGCAGATTGTGTGAAGTTAGCACTAGAAGTTTTGCTAAAAGAGCCTCCAGATATTGTTTTTTCCGGGATAAATATTGGCCCTAATTTGGGCAGAGATGTCTATTATTCTGGCACTATTGCAGGAGCAACTGAAGCTTCGCTATCAGATATACCAGCCGTTGCAGTTTCACTTGCATCGTTTGAAAATACAAATATCCACTACCAACAAGTTAAGCCGCTCTTTTATCAGATTGCAGAGGTGATCTTGCAAAACAAAATACCAAAAGGGATGATCCTAAACATTAACTTACCTTATACATCAAAAGAGCTATGTAGAGGTGTAAAAGTGGTCCCATTAGATATGTCTGTTCCCCGCTACCGCTATGTCGGATTAAATGATCCACATGGACAGCTTTATTATTGGCTGAAGGATGAATACCAACAACTTAGTGGTCTTGCGAAAGAGAAAGACTTTAGTGCATTAAAAGAAGGATTCATTACCGTTTCCCCTGTAGAGATGAGAGGCACTCAAAAGAGAAAAACGGATCAAATAAATAGATGGTTCTACCATTTTAATAAAAACAAGGAGGAATTTTTCCATGTCTAAATTTAAGCTCGGAATTGCTGCACTATTAAGTATAGGTCTTATCACAGGATGTACGGCACAAGGTGAAACAAAGGATTCTGGTGAGATTTCTGGTGACTTATCCTTTTATACATCTCAGCCAGATGTTGATGCAGAACAACTCGTTTCCGCTTTTAACGAAAAATACCCCGATGTAAATGTTAGTGTTTTCCGTTCTGGAACAGAAGAAGTGATCAGTAAAGTACAGGCTGAAGAACAGGCTGGTGATGTTCAAGCAGATGTATTACTAGTAGCCGATGCCGTAACATTTGAAAGCTTAAAAGAACAGGACATGCTATTATCCTATAAGTCAAAGGAAACAAGTGAAATACCAGAGGAGTTTGTCGATTCGGACGGTACATACACTGGAACAAAAGTAATGTCGACTGCTCTAGTTGTCAACACAGATGATGTATCTGAAATGCCTACATCTTGGAACGTATTATCTGATTCTGCATCTAGTGGTAGCACGATTATGCCAAGTCCACTCTATTCAGGTGCTGCCGCATACAACTTAGGTGTTTTAACTCGTAACAGTGACTTTGGTTGGGATTTCTATGAAAATATTAAAGCAAACGACACAACTGTCACACAAGGGAATGGAGCTGTACTAAAAGCTGTAGCTGCTGGAGAAGAAAAATACGGAATGGTTGTTGACTTTATTGTAGCACGCGCTGAGGCGGAAGGTTCGCCTGTTCAGCTTGTTTACCCAGAAGAAGGGGTTCCAGTAATCACAGAACCAATCGGAATTATGAAAAACACAGAAAACGAAGCTGCTGCAAAAGCATTTGTAGATTTCGTATTATCTGAAGAGGGTCAAAAGCTAGCTGCTGAAATTGGTTATACTCCAATTAGAAAAGGGATAGAAGCACCAGAAGGCCTGAAAACAATTGATGAGATGGAAGTATTAGATGCTGATATTAATGAGTTATATAAAGCGCGTGAAGCAGACAAAGAAAAATTTAGTGAATTGTTTGGAGAATAGGTGATCGAATGAAAGCAAATATACCTACCGATAGAGAGATAGTGCCTAATCAGGTATTATCTTCTCTATTTACAAACAAAAGAATATGGACATGGATAGGAATTGCTCTGATTTTTCTATTTTTCCTACTTCCTATTTACCGATTAGTTGCCCTAAGCTTCCAACAAAATGATAGCTTTTCCTTGGCCAATTATACTTCTGTTTTACAAGATGCAACGACATGGACTGTTATTCAAAATACGATTGTAATTGTAATAGGTTCCACTGCCATATCTGTTTCACTAGGGATATCTCTAGCTTGGTTAGTCGCATACACCGACTTACGGGCAAAAAAACTCATGCAAATTTTTATTATTTTACCATTTGTTATTCCATCTTATATTTCAACATTGGCATGGACACAGTTTTTAGGTGCAAATGGGCTTTTTCAACAGCTTGTTGCCCTGTTCCCTTTCCCTGTACCTGCGATAAACCTGTATAGCCTTGTCGGTATTATTTTTGTCCTTGGTTTGTCGCATTATCCATTAGTTTACCTACTATCAGTTAGTGTTTTAAGAAAAATACCACGCGAACTAGAGCAGGCTTCTAGAGTTTCGGGTGCTAGTAGGTGGACAACATTTAGAAAAGTTACCATTCCTTTAGCATTACCTGGAATCGCAAGTGGTGGGTTTCTTGCATTTTTAGCAAACCTGGACAACTTTGGCATTCCAGCATTTTTAGGTATTCCGGCTAACATTAGTGTTTTAAGTACCTATATTTATCAGCAAGTAGTTGGATTCGGTCCCACGGCCTTCGCTACAGCTGCAACACTTTCCGTTATTCTCGGAGTGATCGCGCTATTGGGAACATTTATACAGTGGCTTTTACTAAGAAAATCGAAGCGGATCGAAACGACAATCGAAGATAAACAACCTCGGTATTTTCTTGGGAAAAAGAAGCTCTTCATTGAAATTGCGTTATGGTGTTTCTTCTTATTAACTAGTATCGTACCACTTGTTTCAATGGGGATGACATCTCTATTATCTGCTTATGGAGTAGATTTTACCCTGGAAAATATTAGTCTAAAAAACTACCAATTCGTCCTTGATACGAGTCCGAAAGCCAAACAGGCTATGGTCAATAGTGTGAAATTGGCTTTGATTACTACCGTCATCGGTATTTTGGTTGGTACTGCCTTTGCCTACTATCGAATTCGTAAACCGAACCACCTAAATAAATGGGCAGAAATTTCAATCGGATTGCCATACGCACTACCTGGCACTGTTATGGGCCTTTCAATGATTTTCGCCTGGATGGAGCCTATTCCTGGCTGGAACCCTGGAATTTATGGTTCTGTTATTATTTTATTTATCGCCTATTTAACTAGGTTCTTAATATTACAAGTTCGCGGTAGTATCACAGCTGTCATGCAAGTCGATGTATCGATGGAAGAAGCAGCACAAGTAAGTGGATCGAACGGTTGGTCAAAATGGAGGAAGATTCTAATTCCACTTTTGTTACCTGGTGTATTAAGTGGAGCATTTCTAGTTTTCTTAACCTCTCTAACTGAATTAACCGTGTCCTCTCTACTATGGTCAAGTAATTCAGAAACGATCGGTGTTGTCATTTTTGGATATGAACAAGCAGGTTACTCAACCTATTCAACTGCATTCTCTAGTTTAATAGTTGGTTTGATCATACTTGGTTTTATCGTTCTCTACATATTGGAATACTTTTGGAATCGAAAGGGGCTTAAGCAAGCATGACAGCTGTAATAAAGGAGCTACAAAAACGTTTTGGAAAATTTGAAGCATTAAAGAAAATTAGTTTAGATATAGAAAATGGTGAGTTCATCGCCATTCTTGGACCATCTGGTTGTGGGAAAACGACACTTCTTCGTCTTCTTGCAGGCTTTGATTCCCCAACGTACGGCAGTATTCATATTAGTGGAACAGAGGTTGGAAACATAAACACTACCCTCCCTCCAGAAAAACGCAACATTGGCATGGTGTTTCAATCGTTTGCCCTATGGCCACATTTAAATGTGAAGGAACATATTAAATTCCCATTAGTACATCATCGTTTTGCCGATAAAAAAATGGACATTAACAAGCGAATAAAAGAAGTCCTAGACATTACAGAGTTAACCAGCTTTGCAGAGAGAATGCCTAGCGAACTATCTGGTGGTCAAAAACAACGTGTTGCACTAGGCCGCGCGATTGCTCCACAACCAGATTTATTGTTAATGGATGAACCATTAAGTAATTTAGATGCAGAGTTACGAATGGAAATGCGCAGAGAAATTCAGCAAATTCACCGTCTAACGAAAGCAACCATTATTTATGTAACACATGACCAAAGCGAAGCATTAGCAATGGCTGATAGAATTGTTGTCATGAACCAAGGTCGGATAGAGCAAGTTGGTACACCACGAGAAATTTATAGTTACCCTAAAACAGAATTTGTTGCAAGCTTTGTAGGAAAAGCCAATCTTATTAAAGGAACCTGGCATGAGAATTATTTTGAACCCGAATTAGCATCAAATCTAAAATGGACTGACCTAGGTGTTTCAGAAGAATTGAAAAAGAGGAATATCTACCCACTGCGTCCAGAACAAATCGCCCTAACAAACGACAATGAAGGTATCCCAGGAATTATTACAAGTGTTCAATATCAAGGCAAGGAGATACATTATACGGTACAAACACAAAACCAAAGTTGGGTTGTACATACGGAGATTTGGCAGGCTTTTCAACTAGGAGAATCTGTTCATGTACAAATGAAGCAAGAACAAGCAAAACTAGAGGTTAAAGAAGAGAAAATAGTAAGTTACTGAATGAGATAGCAAAGTTAATTCCTATGTTCGGAAGTGAATTAACTTTGCCGTTTTAATGTGATTTAATTCACATAAATAGTTAAAATTAAATAACCTGTACGAGCAATTCATGCAATAATTCTTTGACTGATACTACTCGTGCAAATGGAAATTCTACATTGGAAAGTGACCATTGCTCCTGTTCTTCCGTGTAGGAGGCAGTTGCTTCTTGGGGAACATATATTTTATAGTCACGGTAATAAGCATCACGAACAGTTGACTCCACACAAACGTTAGTAGGAACACCTGCTATCACCAATGTGTCAACGTTTAGTTTCACCAATAAGTCTTCTAAATCCGTTTGATAGAAAGAACTAAAACGGTGTTTCTTAACAATATAATCAGACTCATCAGGCTTAAGTTGATCAATAAACTCACAGTCCCAAGTCCCTTCCATACTAAACTCTAAATCCTGGAAACTAGGTAAAAGATCATTTAGTAAACCAACATCTGCTCCATTCGGTCGTTGTGTGTGCTGCATGTAAATAACAGGACGTTTTTTCACCTGGAAGGCCTCTTTCAATTGCCTAATTGGATCAATTACTTTGTTAAGTCTAGTTCCGTCCAAACCAGCTTTCGATAAGGCGCCTTCAGGATGAAGGAAAGCATTTTGCAAATTAACTAGTAACAGGGCGCTATTTTCTTTTTCAAAAACTAAATCACGCATAACAGAAAACCTCCTTCATTAGCTTTTTAACTTAAACATACATCTATTTTCACCATTTATAAATAATCCTGGTAATGAATTTGAAATATTGTCACTTTTTCAGACAAACAAATGTCACAGTTATGGTCATAGAATGAGAGTGCGCCAATACTTTACTATTGACGCATTTCAAGGGGAATCGACTTATATATTACCTGTTAAGACGCATTCAGTAACTAGTTCGACTCATATCTAGTTCACAACCACGCATATTGCACCTACTTCGAAGCATTTCACCAGCAGCAGTGTATTTTAATTCCTTTCATAAAACATGTTATGATGAAAAAAAGTGTTAAGAGGAGCGTGCCGAATGAGAATAGCGTTTATTTCAGATATTCATGGAAATGCAGTTGCACTTGATGCAGTTTTAGAAGATATTAATAATAAAAAGATAGACAAGATCATAGTGCTTGGTGATATAGCTTATCGTGGGCCTGAGCCAAAGCGATCGTTGGATTTAATTCGAAGTCTTCATACAACAGTCATTAAAGGAAATGCAGATGAATGGGTTGTTCGCGGTGTACAAGATGGTGAGGTCCCTAAAGCCGCTTTAGAATTAATGAATAAAGAGCGCGAATGGACTGTATCGCAATTAAATGAGGAAGACCTGACTTACTTAAAAAATCTCCCTACATACATCACGCTTCAAGAAGAAGGAATCACAATCCATGCCTTTCACGCAACACCATCTAGCCTATTTGACGTCGTTACGCCAGATGCTTCCGATGAAGAAATAGAAGAAAAATTAATGAGCAAGAAGGATGCCAATTTATATCTTTATGGACATATTCATAAATCCTATGTCCGCAATATAAAAGGAAAAACGATTATCAACCTTGGAAGTATCGGCCTACCTTTTGATGGGATTAGAAAAGCATCCTATGCAGTGGTTGATATAAGTAACAGCAATTTCAGCACTTCAATTGAAAGGGTTAGCTACGATGTTCAAAAAACTATCAAGAAGTATGAGGAAGTTGACTATCCAAATACAGCAATGATGCAAGGTGTGATCACTAAAGCAAGTTTATAGTTTTTTTTAGAAATGATGTATAACTCAAAAAAAGACTGTCCATAATTAAGCTATCCCCTAATATTTTTGGCCCCTTCAATCGGAAGGGGCCTTTTTCATGAAAAAAAAGCAGCTAACAGATACCTGCTAGCTGCTTTCCCTTATTTTTCCCACTCTATTTCAACGCCCCATTTAGATGCAAGGCTGTTTAATTCATCCTCAAAATCTACTAATAATTGATCTGACTCCTCAAAAAGAGCGGTTGCTTTGTCGTCATTACCTGCTAGCCACTCCGTCTCGGCAGCGATATACTTCTCCATAGACTGTATATCTAGTTCATGTACCTTCTTTAATTCATCTTTTTCTATTTTTTCACCGTAAGCTTTATATTCCTTTAAAATCTTTTCAAGTTCAGGAATTAACGTTTCTTCTGTATAGCTAACAATTTCCTCGGGTGTTCCTTCCTCACCCAATGTCACCTCTTGTTCTATTAACTCATTGTAGTTCGTAGTATACTCATTCGTTTCTTCCAAATAGGTAAGCATTGCATCTGAGTTACCAGACAAATTTTGAAACAAGAAATACGCCCCAATTGCTAAAGGGATAATACCAATTAAAGAATACAAGAATTTCTTCAAATACCTTCCTCATCTCTACAAAAGTATAATTACGAAATAATTATATGCTAAATTGGTTGGTTTGCCTATCTGTTTTTGTGCGGAAATAAATCAGCCCTTTAAAATTTATATACCAGAACAGATACCACTTCCAACATTCCCAATATAAGATATGACTAGTTAAAAAGTCTTCTTTTCATAGTATAGCTTGATACTAAAGTATTACTAGTCCTTATTAGCTCAAGCCGTCTCTTTTGTTCTGCTTAAATCATATACAACCATACGCAATGAGTACCTAAAACAACCGTGTACATTAGTGAAGCTGCAATGGATAACCCTCTGACTATAATTGTTTTGGGAATCTTGTCATAAGATATAAATAATAGCATCATTCCAGTGAAAGATAGCTTCGTTAAAATAAATAACAAAGAGTGCTTTTCATAGATTACGTTCATTATTGGGTTAAGTTCCCCAATTAAAGCATTTTCCAATCCGTATAAGGAAATGAATCCATCTATCATATTGACAATTGCTAGATAGATAAATAATCGTTTTTCAAGCAAATGATCAATCCTCCCATTTAAGTAATCTCCAGCTCTAGATTATCTATATAACTTAGTTTTGACATAGCTAGGTAGATTATTCACGATGATTTGGAAAGTAATTGAATTAACTCCGTACGACTTTTTATCTTTAATTTCCTATACATACTAGATAGGTAGTTTTTCACGGTTCCTTCACTAATCATTAGATCATTTGCAATCATCCGATTTGACCATCCTTTATTAACTCGCTGAATTAATTGGATTTCTTTATCACTTAAATCAGGTTCAAATTCTAAAGACTCTTTTATAAATTTAGGGGATCCCTGCACTTCTACTTTTATTAAATGACTTAGTCTCGATGAATATTGTTGTATCACAGATTGTGATGTTATGAAATAACCATCCATAATTAGCCTTAAAATCTGTTTAAATTGGGCTAAATCTGTATTTTTGAGAATATAGCCATCTACACCTATAGACATGACATTTTCAATATACCTCTCTTCTTCGTTTACCGTAATAAAAACTATTTTCATATCAGGAAAGTTTGACTTTAACCATTTTGCACAGTTAATCCCACTTAGTACTGGTAGGGAAACATCTAGAAGACAGAGTGTAGGCCTTATTTCCTTGTTCCTAATAAAATCAATAACCTCTTGTCCATCAACTAGTTGAGCAATTACCTTAAACTCATCCAACTCTTTTATAAACGTTGAGATCATTTCTCTAAATAAAGTCTGACTTTCTGCAACAATAACAGTATGCTTACTCATAATCTTGCTCTCCTTTGATTAAGGCAAATGGCATCCGCTCCGTAGTAGTATAAATTCTTCATTGCCCGCCCCCCTATTCCTTTTTTATATGTGCTTAATAGCCTGATAGCTCAAATTTGGAGTACAAAAACCTTTTTGGTAGGTTTTTTCAATGTATCCATCCCTCTTTTATTTTGGTATTTAACCTGTTAAAACCATGTCTTTTGCAAACCAGTCTAAATTTTAAAATGCTATATTCACCAAAGGCAAACTTACTTATTATAGCGCTAGATAATTACACTAAAAAGAAATTAATGTTCTTAATTAGGAACAAATAGTCGATGTCGGTCTTATATTGAGTATCATCATTAACCTAGCTTTGAATCAATCCAAGTACACCTTTATACTCGACCGATTGGCTGTTTACTTCTTAGTCCCTACCTGTCACTCTTTCAAATATATTAACTAAGCGATAATGACTATGTATGTGATTAAAAGTAATCTCCCCTAACATTACAGTTCTTTTTAATGTTATAAAAAACTAAATATCGTTCTTATTAATGAACAACATGTTAACGTTAGTATAACAAGGAAATTTAGTCATAGGAATAGGATTTTTTGTCGAAAGTAACCTAAAAGGTAAGAACATTGTTTTAATTTCACCTTTTCAAAGTAATTTAAAGAGGTAGTATTTATAGTAAATTTTGAGTATAAAAATAACAAAGTGTATCTACTAATTATGTATATAGCAGTTTAAGATAAAATTTTATTAAAAAAAGACAGACTTACATTTCCTTTTTCTACTAATATTTTAAGTGAAAATGGCCACACATTGTATTTGTGCAGCCATTTGTCATCTATTCTCTCTCCGTTATATACTGATAAATCGCCGAAAGATCCTTCCTACCAAGTCCTTTTTGTTTAGCCATGCCAAACAGCTCTTTCGTAGCATTAGCCACTGGCATTGCAGTATTACTTGCATAGGCAGCTTGGGCAACTAAATTCAAATCCTTATGCATGTGTTCTAATGGAAATTCCTCTGCAAACTCATTATTTAATAGTTTATCTCGTTTTAATTTTAATATTGGTGCTGCTGTTGGACTATTTAATAACGTGTCGATTACCGTTTCTTTTTCTAATCCAATCGCTTCCCCAAAATGGATAGCTTCTGAAAATGCTGCCATCGATTGCGCAAGCATTAAATTGATTACTAGTTTCATGGAGGATCCTTTCCCATTCACACCATGATATTGGATTGCTTTGCCCATTATTTCAAGTAATGGTCTAATCTCTTTTAAATCTGCTTCGTTTCCACCAACTAAAAAGATAAGTTCCCCTTTTTGAGCAGGGATTTTCGAGCCAGATACTGGTGCATCTAGAAATCTTACATGATACGCTTCTGATTCTCTTGCCATAAGTTCACTAAACTTAGGATCAACTGTACTACAGTCCACCCATAACTTCCCTTTCATATCACCGTTTAGAAAGCCATTATCTCCAAAAGCCATCCCTTCAACTGCAGCTTCATTCGTTAACATGGTGAAAATAACATTAGCTTCTTTCGCTACTTGAGCAGGTGATTCTGCCCATTTGGCACCTTTATTTAGTAAATTATCCGCTTTTGCTTTTGTTCGATTATGTACGATTAACTCTTGTCCGTTATCTAATAAATTCTCTGCCATATGATTGCCCATAATACCTAACCCAATAAAACCAATCATCATACACACCTCTTTTATGGATTTATCAATCTATCCTATTATTCCATTTCCTTTCGATATATTTCAACTAGATTGAACTTGTTTATAGATCATACATAAACTTGAAATATAGGAGGTGTTGCACCCATTTTGGTGACATAATTATTGGTAAGTGTAGATAAATTCGGTTAATGATTCTTTTCTTAGTTCTTTGTAAAGAACAAACAAGACTTAAAAACGATAAGTTCTATATAAATGCAGTTCCTCATTCCCACTTATTCTTTCTAATATTTGGAAACCTATTATCCTATTCTTCATTTCTTGTTATAATAGATACATAAGTGAAAAATTTCTGTTTCAAAACAACAGATTGATAGGAAGTTATACAATTCAAGGATGTGATAATAAATGCTGAAGAAACGAAGTAAGAAACACGCAGTTTCTGAAAGCGAGTTTCAGCTTATTTATGAAATGTTCTATAATCGTGTCTACCGCGATGCCTATTTTATGACAAAAGACCCTTATTTAGCTCAAGATATTTTACAAGATACTTTTATAAAGGCTTATAGTCAGATTCATAATTTAAAAGATAAAGATAAAATTGGCGCTTGGCTCTCTACCATTGCCACTAGAACAGCGATAGATCACATTCGTAAGCAGAATATTTGGAATGGGATACCTAAAGGGGACCTACTAGAAGAGGAAAAATATATAGTCAAGGAAATCTCCTCCACTGTAGAAGAAAATGTAGAAAGTCATTTTGTTCAAGAAGCTGTTATCGAAAAAATCCTTGAACTGAAAAGTGAGTATCGAGAAGTTATTTTGTTAAAATACATTCATGAATTAAAAGAGAAAGATATTGCAAAATGGTTAAACTTAAAAGATGGGACCGTAAAGTCTAGACTACACAGAGCGAAAAAAGAATTACGGAACCAAATTGAAAAAGATACATCTAATCAGCAGTTGTTAGGCGGTGAGATTTCATGACTTATCAACAAAATAAGGAAATTCTAGATGACTATCATTTAAAGCAGCATATAACAAAGGATTATGACAACTGTCCTGAACCTCCTGTTTCAAAAGATAAAACATGGGAAATGATTCGAAAAGAAATACAGAAAGATGCTAAACCTAAGAAAAAGCTTCTTCCAACAAGGCTTATGTCAATAGCTGCTGTAGCAGTTATAACTATTATTGGGGGATTATTTTTGCAGGTCAACGACAGCCAAGCGTTTGGATGGATTACTAAATACTTTATCACCTCAAATGATGAGATTACGCAAATTGGTAGTAGTATAAAGGAACCTGGTGATTCTGGCGGTCTCCCTTCCCCAGATCAGTTAGAAGAGATTGCCGTTGTAACAAAAACTGATGATATGGAACTAGCACATGCACAACAGGAAACTAATTTTCATATTCTTGTTCCTAAGGACGTGCCTGATGGATATACATTAGGGTTTGTAACGGTCTATTATGAAAATGACATGCCAAGTACGAAAGTGATTCTGAACTACCGTAATAACGAAAAGACCTTTACCATTGAACAAATTTATGTAGAACATGAAGTTGCAAGTTCAATGGTTGTTGATAATGACGATACGAAAGTGCAGAATGTAGAATTATTCACTGGACAAGGTACATTTATAAGCTTTAAAGATAACACAACGATGTTAATGTGGTCTCAAATGAATTCACAATTAACGTTGGATAGTAGCTTATCTCTAGAGAAAGCCAAAATGATTGCTAATTCAATGGAATGAATAAAAGCATGGATCAGGTAATTACCTAATTCATGCTTTTTCCTTTCCCATCATTCGACATAAACCGGGTGGTGACAGGCACCGCCTAATGCTTTATATGGCTAGAGTAGGTGGTTGTGGTTTCGGTTGCTCCGTTTTCTTTTACGGTATGTTTTCCTTTTACTCGATAGAAATAGCCCTTTGGTGCGCTGTACACAACGCTTCCTGAGACATAGCTGTCGTTTTCTTCTGTATATGTTTTTCCTGAACTATAGTCCATCCATTTTTTATTCGCACTATCCCAAACTTGTAAATATAAAGCTACAGATATACGATCTACTGTTTTATAGCTTGAAGTATAGCCTGTTAGTTTCATCGTAGAGCCTAAATTGTAGATGGAAGATTTTGTGCTTTTGACATTCTCCATAGATAAAATCGAAACTTCTAAATTCTGCTTTGGTGGTGCAGATGCTTCGACTTGAACTGAGAAACAACTTACAACCATAACTAATATAAAACTAGAAATAAATATTTTACATACCTTCTTCACTCTTTTACACTCTCCTTCTTTTTTATTCGTTTATCTATAGTCGTTTTTACGGAGGAAAACGTTCCCATTTATTTCACTTTAATTTAACTTTACTGATACCGATAATTATTGTGTTGTCAACCTTTAATAGGTATAAATACCTGTTATAAAAGTCATGATTAAGATTGTTAAAAATTAACTTTCGATATATAATGTAAGTATCTGACAGATTTCTACATATACTATTAAATTGACTGGGGTGATCATGCTTTGAATCCGATCGAAAAAATGAAATTGCAAGACACTATTCAAAAAAATATCCTGATGCTAATTACCATTTTTATAACATTAGGAGCTGCAACTGGTTTATCCATTTATCAGCAAGATACGTTTAACGTTGTGATCTATAGTATTACATTAGGCTTAATAGCATTACTCTATGTTTTATTTCAAAAGATGCTAAAAAAACCTCAACTACTACCTTACTTTTTGGTCGGCGTTGTCTATATTAATAATTTTGTGTTTATCGCTTTAAGAGAAAGTCATGTTAATATAATTCTAATTGTCTTATTCATGAGTATTTACTCAGCCATTCATTTAAACAGAAAAGTATTCTTCTACGGCTATACACTCGGCTTTTTTGTTCTTCTAGCCAATCACTTCACTGCTGATGCCAATAAAGAATCTGTTCAAAGCTTATTTAGTTATTCCGTATTAATTTATGTATTAATTGGACTTATCTTTTTTGTAGTAATTCGCTTGTCTGTACAACAGACAAAGAAATTAGAAGAGTTCCTTCAAGTTTCTGAGGAAGAAGCAAAGCGTAAGGAAGAACAAAAATCTAAACTTGAACATGATATTACAGCTATTATTGAAAGTATTTCTCAAGTTAATGAGCATTTGCAAGCTAATTTAACTGCACAAAATGAAATGGCTACAACTATTAATGAAGTTTCTGTAGGCAGTCAAAGTCAAGCTGAACAGATCTCAGATATCTCTCAAAACACTCGTAGTACAAAAGAAAGTATTGATGAAGTGCATCACCAATCAGTTGAATTATTTAATGCATCTACAAATGCTAGTAAATTAACAGATGATGGTAAAACAAAGGTCGATGAATTAAATGGTAATAACAAGACATTACAACAAGTAATTTACGAAATGAATACAACCTTTAATGTACTTACAGAAAAAATTGCTGAAACAAATTCTTTTGCTGATACGATCAAGGATATTACCGAACAGACAAACTTACTTGCATTAAATGCTTCGATTGAGGCCGCAAGAGCTGGTGAAGCTGGAAAAGGATTTGCTGTTGTAGCAGATGAAATTCGTAAGCTTGCAGATGTAACTGGACAAACTACTGAAAAGATTACAAAGAATCTATCTGAATTGAACGCTAGTAATAAACAGGCCATTGAAAAGATGGAACAAAGTCAGCAAAATATAAAGGTTGGTGTTCAGTCTACAGAAGAAGTGACAGGATATTTTGAACAAATATCTATTACAATGCAAGAATTGAATAACGGCTTAAATAATTTCCGTTACTTAGCAGAAAAGGTTCAAGACCAATCTAATGGTGTTGAAAATTCTACTAATGATCTAGCCGCTATTATTGAACAGGCATCTGCTAGCTTAGAAGAAATGGATGCTACTGTTATCAATCTATCAAATAGTAACCAAGAGCTAGCTAAATTGATGGATCATACGGTAAACAAAGCTGTTTCTATTAAAGAGAATTTTGCATAGAAACGAAGCGTTCCCTACTATAGGGGACGCTTTTTTGATATTCTTTCGATTTAATTCTTATGACTAATCTGTGAATTATTCATTATAACCTCCTAATAAATCAAAAATTTTCTAAATTTTGTTTGTGTTGTAATCAGTAGTACTTTATAATTAAAATATCGACAAATTTCTGTTTTTTTCGATCAAATTTGCATAATAGGGGGTTATTACATGAATTTAGTTGAATCAATTAAATTGCAAGATACGCTTAAAAAAAATACGTTAATGCTAATCACCATGGTAATTACACTGATTGCTGGTGTAGGGCTTAGTTTTATAAATAAGGATTATTTCACGTTAATGATTTATAGTAGTGATCTGGTGATATTAAGCTTACTTTATTTTGTTTTTCAAAAAATGCTAAAAAAACCATATATTTTACCTTACTTATTAGTAAGTGTAGTTTATTCTTTTAATCTAATCTTTGTTATAGTCAAAGATAGTAGCATTAATATTATTTTAATCATTATATTTATGGCCGTTTTTTCCGCAATTCATATGCGTAGAAGAATCTTTTTCTTTGGCTACATCTACGGCTTATTATTATTACTTGCAAACAACTTTCTTGCACAAGAAAGTAAAGAGGCTGTACAAAGCCTGTTCAGCTATACAATGTTAATTTATGTATTGATTGGACTTATCTTTTATGTTGTTCTTAAATTATTCGATGAACAATCTAAGAAATTAGAAGAATATATTATTAATTCTAATGAAGATACAGAAAGAAAAGAACGTCAAAAAGCACAATTGGAAGGCGATGTTAAGGCGATCATTGAAAGCATTTCTGAAGTGAATGACCATTTGCAAACGAATCTAACTGCACAAAATGAAATGGCCACTGCTATAAATGAAGTATCTATAGGTAGCCAAACTCAAGCAGAACAGATCGGGGATATTACTGAAAATACAAGTAGCACAAAGACTAATATTGATGAAATTCATACGAAATCCATTGAATTGTACGATGCTTCAAAAAGTGCAAGTCA
Organism: Aquibacillus kalidii; assembly: GCF_014280935.1. GTDB lineage: Bacteria > Bacillota > Bacilli > Bacillales > Amphibacillaceae > Aquibacillus_D > Aquibacillus_D kalidii. The sequence goes on along the minus strand of NZ_JACLZI010000061.1, from coordinate 209,403 downwards.
GCTTACGGATAGCGGCAAGGTAAAAGTGGATGAATTAAATGAAAATAACAAAATTCTTCAGCAGGTTATCGGAGATATGAATACTACCTTTACCATCTTGACAGATAAAATTACTGAGACAAATTCATTTGCAGGGAACATTAAGGAAATTACAGAGCAAACAAATTTACTTGCACTTAACGCTTCAATCGAAGCAGCACGCGCAGGCGAGGCTGGTAAAGGTTTTGCTGTTGTAGCAGACGAGATTCGAAAGCTTGCTGAAGTAACAGGTGCAACTACAGAAAAAATCACGAGAAACCTAGTTGAGTTAAATACAAGTAACAAACAGGCTATCGAAAAAATGGAGCAGAGCCAAGAAAAGATAGAGGTTGGGGTTCGCTCAACGGAGGAAGTTACTGGATACTTCGATCAAATCTCTGAAACAATGAAACAGCTTAATAACGGCTTAGATAGCTTCCGTTACTTAGCAGAGAAGGTACAACAACAATCAGATGGAGTTGAAAGCTCTACAAGTGACTTAGCTGCTATTATTGAACAAGCTTCTGCTAGTTTAGAGGAAATGAGCGCAACTATCACAAATCTAACTCAAAGCAACGACGAGCTATCTAAATTGATGGATCAATCCGTATCACGTGCACTAACGATAAAAGAGAGCTTTTAATTTAATTTTAGAAGGCGCCCTCCATAAGGAGACGCCTTCTTTTGTTTTAGCTAGAAACCTGAATTGATGGGATATCCCCCCCTAAACTCTAATATATCAACCCAATTTAGTAATATATCCTACCTAAATTGAGATATATCTACCAAAGAATCAAATATATCCCCCAAAACCTAGCATTTATCCCCCAAACCAAAAAATTAACTCACAAAAAGAGCGTCCCTACCAAGTAGGGGCGCTCTCTCGATTAATTCCAGATTTCTTTTGATACATCAACAATGTATTTAAGCTTTTTCCACTGCTCTTCTTCAGTAAGAAGATTACCGTGGTGTGTAGAAGCAAATCCACATTGTGGGCTTACACATAGCTTATCCAGTGGGACATATTTTGAAGCTTCTTCAACTCTTTTCTTGATTAATTCCTTATCTTCTAGTTCACCTGTTTTTGATGTGAATACACCAAGCACAACACGTGGACCATCATTTGGTACATGTTCTAAAGGTTCAAAACCACCAGAACGCTCATCATCATACTCTAAGAAGAAGCCATCTACTGCTTCATTAGCTAGTAATGTTGGGGCAATTAGTTCATAGCCTCCAGCAAACGCCCATTTAGAACGGTAGTTACCACGACATAAATGAGTTGTTACTACCAGATCCTCAGGCTTACCTTCTAATACACCATTTGCAACACGCAATGCCAAGTCAATTAAGTAATCTCTTGAAAATTTACCTTCATTGAATGGAATATCAGGTGAAGAAAGACCTGCAATATAAACATCATCCAATTGTAGGTAACGTACACCTGCATCATAGAATGCCTGGATAGCATCGCGGTAAGCTTGGATGACATCTTTTGCATACTCTTCAATATCAGGATAAATGTCTTCATTAATAATACCAGCATTGAATAATTGGTTTGGACTAGGGATAGTTTGTTTTGCAACTGCTCGTCCATTCACAATTTCATTAAATAATTTAAACTCCTCAATATGTGGATGATTTGGATTCCAAGAAACTTTTCCAGTTACTCGTACATCATAACGTTCTGTTTCTTCACCTTTAAACGCGAAACCACTTTCTGGTATATATCCTTCTACTCCAGTAAGGTGCTCTAAGAAATCTGTATGCCAAAATCTACGTCTAAATTCACCATCAGTTACTGCTTCTAAGCCAACTTCTATTTGCTTTTCTACAATATGTTTAATTTCTTCTGTTTCAATTTCGAAAAGCTCTTCTTTACTAATGAGACCGTCGTTAAATTTCTTTCTTGCAATATGGATGCTATCTGGACGCAGAAGGCTCCCCACGTGATCCGCTCTAAATGGTGCTTTTGTTAATGTTTTTGTCATGTTAATTTCCCCTCTTTCGATTTGTTTAAGATGACAAATTACCTTGATCCAACGAACGTGACTTTCATTTTTAGGAAGATTACTAAACCAATATAAAAACCTCTTCTGAGTAAGAAGAGGTTTGATTTAACAGTTCTCCTCTTATCTTCAGCAGCACGCTTCTGGATTTAGCACAGTACTATGTAATAAGTCTGTTGCTGAGGTTTCAAAGGGCCAGTCCCTCCACCTCTCTGGATAAGATTAATTTGTATTAAATTTCTTAATATTAAGACTACAATTTTACGTAAAAAAAGTCAACACAATTTTCAAAAAATATTCAGTTTTCCTTCGCGAAAAAGCACCCTAGCACGGTGCTCTTTATCATTGGTCTTTTGTAAGTACTTTTTGCCTAAATATCTTCGTAGGAATTTTAATGTTTAGTAGAAAAGCAAAATATATGATTAAAATAATGTTAGCTGTGTATTGCCATATTTCAGAAAAACTATAAATTTCCTGTAAACTATCTGTTTCCCAAAAGATAAGCGCGGTTAATAAACCTAGAAAAACATACTTCATAAAACGCACCTCCATTTTACAATTGTAACCTTTTTGTAATATAAAAGTCTATAGGCTATCTTTCTCATGATTGAATTAGACGTTCATGGACTTTCAATCCTCATGAGATTGCCTTGATTTTCTACTATGTTAGGGAAAATAGCACCTATATTTACACACAAAAAAGCGTCTGAACATTTGTTCAAACGCTTAAACAAAATCCTTCTCAACCGCTGCCTCTTAGAAATCGCACTCTAATCACTCTAACCAAACTATTAATCACAATTAGAGCGCCTAAAATGATATACATAGTAGGTCTATCCAGTTGCTTAAAACCAATTACTGTTGAAACGATAAATACTATACCGATAACAATGAGTATAGTGTGGAACCAATACTGAAATTTGTTATACGATTGTTCATCAGCCATAATTAACACCTCAAGAACCTATTCTTTTATAATAATCGTAACATATTAGACGTTAATGTTAAACAAATTTACTAACCACCTCTATTGCTATGTAATTTTTACCATACTAATTAGAAAAGAGTATCACAGCAATCGCGATACCCTTTTCTTCCTATTACAGGTAAATAACCTACTCCTAGCTCCTCACTAGGGATCTGTCTATTTATAAGTGGATGAGGACCAAACCTAATTTGGAACGAAACTCAAGCAGTTTCCCTATTTAATTAATAACAGGAATGCTCATCTATCCATAGTACATATTTTGGAAATATTCATATGCTTCAAGCTGTATCTCGTCTACCGTATCAGAAACATTCGCCCAACCCATTTGCTTCGCATATAAGCAATAGGATTCGTTTAATGTTTCTTGCTGCAGAGCCATTTCAATATGGCATGTTCTCACGTTTTTATGCCTCATTTTCAATGCTGACTGGTGATTGGTGTTAGACATTCGTTCAGTCATTTGAATCAAATTCGGAACAATTAGTTGGTCTGGCATACAACTTTCCAACTCGTCATATCCTTCTAGGCTTTCCAAGTCAAATGGCTCCACTGGAGATAGGTGAATCGGTTCATTATATTCAGGGTTAATAAACAAAATCATCGCCTCTACATGACTTTCCATCACGCGTTTGTTTACACCTATTATATGCTTCAATGTAGGGTGCTGTACTACTTCTTCATAGTCACCAAGCTTATTGATCATGCCTTTATGTTTGACTAAGTGTTCTGTCATTAATCTAAAGTCTGAAACAGGTAACTTTTGCACTGAAATCCCTCCCTTTTATCTCCTACATTGTATGAATATCATCCAAAATTGTTATTTTACGTTTGCAACACATTGTATTAACACTCACTTAAAACTATTTACTTAAACTAGAGTAAGAATCTATTAACTAAGGAGGAAACTATGAAATCTATTAAATCAGTTATTACAAAGAGTGCTATTACGGCAGCTTCTTTCGCACTACTTTTCTCACCAATCCAAGCTTCCGCAGCAGAAGATTTATCCCATTTTAGTAAGAAGAATGATAGTTTAGCTGTTGATTTGGTTGGACGATATGTAAGTGGAGCAGGTATTGATGAAGGTGGAACAGAGATTGTTGCGTACGATGCGAAAAGTTATCGCGCCTTTTCCGTTAATGGTGCGGAAAAATCACTCGATATAATTGACTTATCTAACCTGAAGGAAGGAAATACAGAAATACCGCTTGTAAAAAGAATAACGTTGAGTGATATCGGCGTTTCAGCTGGAGATGTGACAAGTGTTGCTATTAGTCCTAATGGAGACTACATTGCCATTGCTGCCCCTGCTGAAGCAAAACAAGATCCGGGACATATCGTATTTTTAACGCTTGATGGAGAATCGTTAGCAAGTGTCCAAGTTGGCTCACTTCCTGATATGGTTACATTCAGTCCCGATGGCACAAAAGTACTTGTAGCTAATGAAGGCGAACCTACAGAAGATTACACAGTTAATCCTGAAGGCTCAGTTAGTATTATTGATGTTGCTGGTGAAATTAGGAATTTAACAGACAGCCATGTGACTACTGTAAGATTTTCAGAAGATGTAATCGATGCGAATATTAGAAAAGTACACCCGGATAGTAGCTATGCGCAGGATTTAGAACCGGAATACATATCAGTGGATCCTTCTGGTGATTATGCTTATGTTGCTTTACAAGAAGATAATGCAATTGCCAAACTCGATATAAACAATGCTAAATTTGTTACTGTGAAAAGCTTGGGATACAAAGACTATTCTGTTGGAGAAAATCAACTAGATGCCTCTGATAAAGACGATCAAATTAATATTCAACACTGGCCAGTTCTTTCCATCTATCAACCAGATAGTATCACTACTTTTGAGGCAAATGGTCAGACTTATATTTTGTCTGCAAATGAAGGAGATACACAGGATTGGGATGGTTTCTCAGAAGAAGTACGTGTAGAGGATCTTGTTGGTGAAGATTCACTAAATCCCGAACAGTACGAACTTAATGCTGATTTATATGAAGGTTATACCCAAGCACAATTAGATGAAATGATTAGCAACGGCTTATTTAATAAAGATCAATTGGGTAGGTTAAAAACCTCTACCTCTCATCCCAAAAATGCTAACGGAAAATATGAAGCTATCTATGGTTATGGCGGTCGCTCGTTTTCCGTGTGGAACGCTGATACGTTGGAACTAGTTTATGATAGTGGTTCGGATTTCGAGCAGTTGATTCAAGAATTTAGTCCAGACTATTTTCATTCTCAAAATGATGAAGATAATTTTGACTCAAGAAGTGATGATAAAGGTGTGGAACCTGAAAGTGTAATAACTGGTGAAGTTAATGACACTCCATATGCGTTCGTTGGTCTTGAGCGTCAAGGAGGCATTATGGTTTATGACATGTCTAACCCAGATTCCCCTACATTTAACAGTTATTTCTCAAGTCGGATTTTCCAAGGAGAGGATACAGAGGTAACTGGCACTAGTGGAGATGTTGCACCAGAAGGGTTAACCTTTATCCAAGCAGAAGATAGCCCGACTGGACAAGCACTGCTACTTGCCGCACATGAGGTAAGTGGAACAATAGCTGCATATGGACTAGGTGAAAAAGTGGAGGTTCCGGAAGATGAAGAAGAAGATTCTACTACAAACCCGACACCTGTGCGAGAACAGCCAGATCCAACTTCGCCAACTCAAACACCAGCTCCTGATGAAACACCTGTACCAGAACAACCTGAGCAGGAAAATCCAAATAAAGTAGGGAACGAAACTTCTACTGTTGAAACCGATCATAACAACAATAAATCTGAAGTGGATGACGATGAAAATTCTAGCAAAAAACAAGGAAATGAGCTTCCTAATACAGCAACAACAACTGGTAATCTCTTGCTCAGTGGTATCGTTACTCTTTTTTTAGGATATGTATTGTTTACCCGTAAAAAAATCAGTCAGGAGTAAAAAGGAATAACAAAACCGAATAATTACCTACAAATAGAAAAGCCAAGTCACGAATGACTTGGCTTTTCTCCTTTAGTTTATTCTGCTTTTTCCAAAATCTCTTCCTCTGAAATCACTTTTGCTTTCCGCCTTCTATAAACAAGCGTTCCGCCCCCACCTAAGACAACTAGACAAAGACCAGCAATAGTACTAGCAAACAGTACTTTATTTTCATAGAATTTTGTTACTGCACTCTTTTCAGCAATTTCAAATGGAATAATAGATTCTGTTACATTTCCCGCTTCATCATATGCTTCAACCTTGATTTCATACTTATTAATGTCAGATAAACTTGCTTCAATGACCTGATAGCCATCTTCTTCAACCACTTTACCATCAAATACTTCACCATTAATCATAATAGATTTGATTTTATCCTGAGGATTATCTAAGCGAATCTTCAGCTTAACCGGATCAAAATACTCTCCATTTTTCTCAATCCCATCAAAAATAATTTCTGGTGGTGTTTTATCAATGATAAATTCTACTGATAATTGTTGAATGTTTCCTGCTTTATCTTTCACCTCAAAGAATAGGACGTGCTTACCTTCTCCTTCGATTGGATCACCAATCTGATATGGTACCCCATCTAATGTTTGGGAAATAATGTCATACTCATTTAAATCATTAATCAAAAGCTCTGGTATGATATTTTCATTCAGATATTTATCCGAAATGTCTTCCTTAAACTTGATAACAGGTGATGTTTTATCGATTGTAAACACAATAGTCCTAGCACTAACATTGTTAGCTAAATCGGTAATAACCGCTTTTAAGACATAATCCCGTTCTTTTTCCAAACGTGTACCATTGACAAATGGTTGACCATTTAACGTAACAAATGTTTTGTTCCTGTCTAAATGGATGTCTGAATAAGTTACTCTTGGATTAATATTATTATTAAAGAACCCCTCAATTACTCCGTTAATGTTTAACTCGGGCTTCGTCGTATCTAACGTAAAACTTAATTCTAAAGTCGATTCATTACCTGCCTTATCACGAGCTAACACCTTGTAGTTATACACCATCTCTTTTGATGCAACTGGAACTTTCCCAGCAATATTCGATCCATTATTTAGAATCACCGAGACAATTTTATCTTCCCTTGGTTTATCTAATGAGAATTGCGGTGTAAATACTTTGTTAATGTAGGCACCATCTTTAATTACTGTACCGTCTCCTTTTATATTTGGAGTAATGACTGGTTTTGTTTTATCAATGGTAAAAGTAATTTGTTGACTAAAGCTATTACCGGCTTGGTCCGTTGCCTCAACTACTACTTTGTATTCACCTTCTTGACTAAAGTTATGAGACAGAGATGCTACTGAATCAGCATACTTTTTATTCGTGACAGAAAAGCCACCAACATTATAACTTCTACCATTTCGTGTGACATTGATCGTATTTGTTTTAAAATTCCGATCGCGAATCGTTACACTTAATCGTTTATCTTCATTATAAAAGGCGTTACCATCTACCCCTGTTAATTCAATTACAGGTTTAGTCTTATCAATGGTAAATTGTTTCTGTTTGGAAGTACTATTGTTACCTGCAGCATCTTTCGCACTAAGTTTTATCGTATAGAAACCGTCTGATGTAAAGTTATAACTTAGTTTAGAAAGTTCATTGGTATACTTCCAGTCCTTGCCTTGTTCTACTTGATTGGTAATTTCTTGCCCATCTTTGGTTACCAGAAAGTTTACACTATTTGTTTCATAATTTGTTTCTTTGACTGACATACTAACCTTCTTACTCGATGAATTATAGGAACCATTTTCTATGTTATCAATCGCAAGAATAGGTGCAGTATCATCAATAACAAACGTTACTTTCTTTGATTCCGGTTTATTACCAGATTTGTCAGTTGCACTTAATTCGATACTGTACGTTCCTTCTTTATCCGTTGAAAAATTGTGTGCAAATGTTGCGGTTGTTTTTGTGAAAGCAAACTTACTAGTTTGATAATTTTCCATCTTGCCAGTAGCTCTATTTAATTTTTTGATTAAAAGAGTTGTAGTATCTTCATTTATGTTTGTATCGTTGACACTAATCTCTACATACTTACTACTATTATAGTGGTTAATGCTATCTGTCACTTCGATTCCTTTAATGGACAGAACAGGAGCGACTGTGTCAATTGTAAACACTTCTGACTTCTCTACAGCTTTGTTACCGGCATCATCAACAGCATTAACGACAATCTTATACTTACCATCTTCATTAAATGGAAAATTAAGTTTAGTAGTTTTAGTAGCGTCTTTTTGATTCCAATCTTTAAATTTATCGGAATCATAATGCACAAACTCTCCATTGTTATTCTCTCTAAACACATCAATGGTGACAGTGTTCTTTTTAGCGTTAAATTCTTCAACTTTCACTGTAACTGTTTGTGCTTTATCATAGTACAAGTCCATGTTCGATAAGGTAATTTCAGGTTTGATGTTATCGACCGTAAAGGACGTTGTTTCTTTAGATTCTACTCCTGCTTTATCTTTAGCAACTACATCAATGGTGTACACACCATCTTTATTGAATACTTTGTTTTTAAAAATAAAATCATAAGAATCGTTTTTACCTTCTTGTTTACTCCATTGACCTATTTCAGATTCAGTAAGAGTCGCTTCTTTCCCGTCTAATCCAATATGTTTTACAGATACAGATTTTGTAGCTACATTTAGTTCTTTTAGACTGACTTTAATTAGGGAATTCAAACCCAGATCCGCTATTGTTTCCGCCGAAATATGTGAGTCAATAGTATTTGTTAATTTAAGATCTGGCTTAGTCTTATCAACTGTAAAGCTTACTTGTTGATTAGTTGAATTACCAGCCTTATCTAAAGATCTAACTACAATTTTGTAGTCCCCTTCTTGTTCAAAATCATGTCCTAATCTAGCAGTAGAATTACCGAATTCACTATCCTCTACTTTTAGCCCCTCTATTTCATACGGTTTTCCATTTCGAGTAACAGTTACTGTATTTGAATTAAAATTTCTATCTTTAATCTGAATTGTAACAGACTTTGTTTCATCATAATGGGTTCCATCTTCCACACCATCTATCGAAATTTGTGGATTCGTTTGGTCGATATGGAACTGCTTTTGCTCTAACTCAGATTTATTACCAGCCTTATCCTCCGCACTTAGATGGATAGTATAGTAACCATCTTGACCAAACTTATAGTTTAACTCTGCTAGTTTTCCTACATTTGTCCAATTACTGCCTGCTTCTTCTTCCACTTGCTCTGTTATATCCTTCCCATCCTTTGTTACGGTAAAGGATACCTTATTATCCTGGTAGTTTGTTTCTGTAACTGAAACTGCAACTTCCTGTTCTTTGTTGAGATAAAGTCCGCTTAGCTCACTCATAGATAACTTCGGCGCTGTTTTATCTATAATAAAACGAACATGATCTTCTGTTTTGTTACCAGCAAAGTCAATGGATTCTAGATCGATTTGGTATTGTCCTTCCTCTGTGAAGGTTGGTTTAGCTGATGCAGGTATTTTTGTAAAATCTAAAGCAATATCTAGCTGTTTCTCTTCATCTGTTTCCTGATTCCTATGGCTTACTTTCAAATTCGTGTCATCTCGATTAAATAAAAAGTCGATTACTTGTATATTCGCCTGTTTATCAACATTATAATGCTCGCCGTTCTTTACTCCTGCTATTTCGATAAGCGGAGAAGATTTATCAACCGTAAATAAAACAGTTTGTACCTCTGCGCTGTTTCCTGGAATGTCTGATGCATCAACGACCACTTTATAGTGCCCATCATCATTAAAAACAGTTGAACTAGTATGTGTATTTTCTGAAGTGACTTTCCAATCTGAGAATGATTTATTTATTTGTACATAGCTATCATTTTCTTTTTTAAAAACGTTAATATCTACCTTTTTATCATTGAAATGACGTTCATTAATTGTCACATTGACTGTTTTATTATGATTATTTATTTTGTCCTCAATTGAATTATCATTTTCGTCTGTAATCGTAACAACTGGTTTTGTCGTGTCGATAGTAAAGGTCAAAGGCTCAGCCATTGTGTGTATATTTTCTCCAGTTGCATCCTTTGCAGTCATGATCAGTTTGTATGCTCCAGGTTCTGAGAATAACTGACTCAAGGTTGCTTTGTTTGCATTAATAGAAAAGTCACCTACATTTTTATAAGATTCGCCATCCTTTTGTACCGTAAGATTTGCTTCTTTTAAAGGAATTCCATTTACTACTTGAAGGTCAACTGTTTTGGCACCATTGAACATTGTTCCATCGGTTATAGTTTGACCGTCACTTTGCACGATAAACTCTGGTTCCTCATTATGTACTAAAAAGGACACCTGTTGCTCCTCACTCGTGTTGCCATAAACATCTGTTGCCTTCACTTTAAGATTATATACCCCATCTTGTTCAATCTTGTACGTTTTCGTATAGCTATCCCCACCATCATCATTCCATCCGTTTCCAACTAATTCAGCACCCTCAATGGTTACGTTACTCTCATCAAAATTTTTCTCATTTACGGTAACCTTTAGCTCTGGATATCGTTTAATTGATCCCTCTTTATGGAAAAGCTCTCCTTCTGATATACCGGATAGCGTAACAACCGGTGCTGTTGTATCTTTAATAACAGAGATAACAATTGGGCTTTTTTCGGTAGGTATATCCCAGCCCTCAGTAGTTAGGATTTCTAACTTGGTACTAATCTCTCCATCCTCTAATGTGCCATCTTCATCAATAACTGTAATTGTATATTTTCCTTGAAAAGAAGTGGTTTCTCCATCCGTTTCTTGAACTTCTGTTACCTTAGTAACTAGATCATTAGTATGCGTTTGATAGGATGCCTTTACATCAAACGGTCTATCTTTGGTTACTTCTTTTTCAAAGTATTCGCTTAAATCAACTTCAAAAGTGAATTGGTCTTTTGTAGTTTTCCATTGACCATCAGGCTTTCCACTTTCACTCAAATCCCAATTAGCTTTTGTTCCATCATCCTGTTGGTATGTAATAATCATGTTTAAATCACTGGATGAAAATACGTGAGTAGAAAATAGTAGTGCTGATACAAGGAACACAGCTACAAATGGCAGCCAATACAGTTTTTTGCGTTTTTTTTGCTGATGAGTGATCGTTCTACTTTCCATTTCTTATCCCCCCTATGCTTCTATTTTGCTAGCTTCTATTTCAATAGCTGAGTGTACAATCATTATGTCTTCTTCCATAATAAAATCTGGGTTTACCCACTCTTCCTCAGTTTCTTCAGATAATATTGTTGTCTCCCCAAGCAGTCCTGTTTCATCACTATCACTTAACATCATCGTTTCCTCTACCTGATTGCCCTGTAATAACTCAGTGGGCTCCATTACGTCTTGTAATAATTCAGTAGCCTCAAAAGAATTAGCTTCCTCTGCATCTACATGCTTTTTGCGTAGCCTTATTTCGCTTGTAGTTCGGCGCTCTTTTGCTCGAGTCTCCTTCTTCTTTTCCTTTGCTTTCCTCTTAGAGTTTGGTCGAGCAGTTCTGAACCCTGTTAAATCTTGTATAGCCTGCCAGATTCCTAGTTTAATAAAGAGAACAATCATGAAAGGAAGGGTTACTATTGCTCCAGCTAGACCTCCGTAAAACATAATTTGGTATCCCATTTAGTCCCCCTCCTTTTAGATGATCTTCAGATTCACTAACCGCCTTGTATACTTTTTAAAAGCATCATGTTCCTTGGACTCTTTCATACTGTCGATTTTTTCATAAATAGAAATAGCTTCATCAAAATTACGCTTATTTTCTGTTTTTCCTTGTTCGATATCTAAAAGTAAATTGCCCAGTTTTACATGTGCATCAATACTTTGGGGATTACTTCGAATTGTTTGTTTAAATTGTTCTACTGCTTGTTGGTAGTCACCCATCTCTTGATAGATAACACCAATAGTTATTAATACTTCCTCTTTGTCTTCTACATCATTGTCTAATAGTGTATTGTAATGTTCGATCGCATCACTAAAATCATCTCTAGAAGTTACTTCATCTTTCGAATTCACCCCTCGGCTATAATAGGCTTGGGCCAGTTTATATTGGAAGTTTATCTCATACTTCAGCTCAAGGTTTTCATCATTCAAAATACTCAATAACTCATTCGCCTTTTCGATAATGTTAATGGCACTTGTGTTTGCATCTTGAATTTGACTTTTATATGAAATATAAATATTTGCTAATGAATTATAGTTATCCACCTTCTGACTGTTATTTGGCAAAGAATCATTGTATTTTTCAAAAGCTATTAGTTCATCAGAAAATTTAGCGTAATCAATATTCAAGCTACCTAAAGTGGTCGCAAGCGATTTATAGTATTTAGCATCCGGTATTTCTTCCTCATCAACGGCACGGAAGTACTTTAACGCCGACACATAATCCCGCTTTATATCAAAGTAAGTCATTCCTAGCTTGAATAAAACTTGATCATTTTTCTGGATATCACCGTACTCATCACTAATGTATGCCTCTATTTTTGCTATTCCCTCATCAGTTTCATCGCGATTAATATACAAATCTAATAAACTATTATAGGCATCTGCTCGCTCTTTATCGACTGCTATTGCTTTTTCCAATAACTCAATCGACTTAGTTTGTTCCCCTTCAATTACAGCAACACTTGCATCATTAATCAGACCAATATAATCCTGGAACTGTTCATCTTTAATCCCGTTATAACCAATAGCTGACGTCGTCGTAAATGCGGTAAATAACACGACAGGTATAAGAAAGGTGTACAGCTTTTTATATAGCTTCTTCTTATAACCTTTTGTTAATTTATCTATATTTTCTAGATCATAGGAAAGTTCTTCACAGCTCTGGTAACGATTGCTTGGCTCTAACTGTGTACATTTTGAAATAATGTGTTCAAGCCCCTCCGGAAAAGAAGCATCCCAATACCGAATTGGCTTTATCTCAAAAGGAGGTTCACTTAGGCTCTTCCCGGTTATTAAATGGTAGAGAGTGACACCAAGACTATAAATATCGGTCCGAGCATCCGTTTGTTGTCCAGATACCTGTTCGGGTGCAGCATAACCTTTCGTACCAAGATTCGTTGTATCCGTATTGTTGTCCGTTTTAAACTCACGAGCAATTCCAAAATCAATCAGTTTAATTTTCCCATCGGGAGTTAACATGATATTATCTGGCTTCATGTCACGATAAATGATTGGGTTCGGTTTACGTGAATGCAAATAACCCAGCACATCACTTAGTTGTTTAGCCCACTCAATCACTTCTTTTACTGGAATCGTCTCGTCTTTATTAAGTCTTTCCTTTAGCGATTGCCCCTCGATATAATCCATTACAACATAGATATCGCCCTCTGATTCGATAATGTCGTAAATTTTCGGGAGTGCGCCATGGTCCAGTTTTTTTAACATATTTGCTTCCACAACTAGGCTATTTAGCAGCAATTCATTATTGCTATTTGCTCTTTTTCGAATATCTTTTACTACTAATGACTTATTTAGGCGATTATCCATTGCCAAATAGACAATACTCATACCGCCTCTACCAATTTGCTTGAGGATCTCATATCTTTCATCAATTACAGTACCTATGTGTAGCACGGAAATCCCCCTAACTCGTTACCTTCATCAACACAACGGAGATATTATCGATTTCATTTCGTTGTTTTACTAACTCAACTAATTCTATTACATTGTTTTTCATTGTCTGCTTATCTATAAGATTACTTGGAGTTAAGGCTTGATAGATTTCTCGCTCAGAAATTTCATGGTAAAATCCATCTGTACATAGTAAGTACGCCGCCTCTTGTTGCAACTCGCCAGTAGAAATTTCTACATCAATATCTTGATTAGCACCAATACATTGTAGTAGTACATTGCGCTTTGGATGAATTTTTGCCTGCTCTAACGTAATATTTCCTCGCTCGACTTCACGGGCAACTAATGACTGATCCTTTGTTAACTGGATAATTCTATCTGCAATTGAATAGGCACGACTATCCCCGATCTGTACAATAAAATAAGAACGGTCAATCGTTAACATTGCAGTCACAGTCGTTCCGAGCTTCGCATCAGAAGCATTTCCGTAAGCCAATATCTTTTCATTTAGCTCGATAATACATTCTTTTAATGCCGATTGAATTTCCTGATCTAATTCTTCTGAATAAATTATTTCTGGTAATTCCCTCTCAAACCAATCAGACATTCCCCGGATCACAGCTGCACTAGCAAGTTCCCCTTGCGCTAAGCCACCCATCCCGTCACAGACTACGAATAGACCAACTTCTCCTTTTACCGTTTGGGCTGTTTTAATTAATAATCCGTCTTGGTTCGTTGCCTTTTTAATTCCTTTATCCGTATGATAGGTTGTTAAAAATGCCATATTTATCAGCCTTTCAATCCTCAATTACGTTGCTTTTTTCAAATGATTTAAAGCATGTGAAACCAAAGTTCAGAATACGTGAAAGGTAAATTCTTCATTTGCCAGTTTAATCGTATCCTCGTGTCTAATTTTCTTCTTTTCATATGCTGTTAATTTCATACCGTTAACATAGCTACCATTCGTAGAATTATTATCCTCTACAAAATACTCTCCATTACAAGAGTAGACTTTTGCATGAATTCTCCCGACAACTCTATTTGCACACATATAATCTGTATTTTTAGGATCTCTCCCTATTTTAAAAATTTCTTTGTCAATCGTTATTTTTTCATTATTGTTTTGTGCAATTAAATAAGGATATTGCGTGATGCGTTGGCTAATTCCAAGTGTTGTTGTTCCTTCCTCTTCATCCTCAGAAACAGCCCCTAGCACTGTAGTTCCTTCATTACTATTTTCTATCCAAGGATTAGACATTCCATTTCCTAAGTTGGAGCCGATATTTATCGATGTACCAGGGAGAGAATTACCCCGATATCCAGTACTATTTTCATCTAGTTCTGTTTTAGTAACACGCTTATAGTTAACTTCTTCTTCTATTTCGAGTCGTTTACTTTTTTTCTTGTCAACCTTTTTTGTACTATATTCTGAGGTTAGAACACCTTGATTGACTGAATGCTTGAATTCACTTGATCTACTTCCAGGACTATAAAAATCTGAATCATCTTCCTTAGCGGCTTGCTCCATGTTGTTACTTATGTAGGTTGGCGCTAACTCATTAAGCTTTGCTTTTAATTTCATAGCAGTTAAGTCGGCTTCTGTTGCGATGTAGTTATGCAGTTTAATAAAAAACTCCAAATCATCTGTAAGGTTATATGGTAGGGTTGATAACATTTGCCTTATAAATTCACTTAAAGAAATTTGCTCATAAACCGACTGATTATCTATAGGCAAATAGGGGATGATTAATTGGTTAGAATACGTATCGATATACATATACTTCTTATTAAATAAAAAGTTATTAGGCTGTAAACCATTATGTGCTGCTTTTATTAATGTTTCTAATAGACCACCTAAACAATTAGTCAGTTGTTGTTTGGAAACAGATCTAGATAGATAATTTTCTAAGCTTGAAGTGGAAGTGATGTCATATCTAATAAACGTGTCATCACCTGTCTTAATTGCTACACACGGTAAGATCCCCGGTACATTACTTTTTGCGATTTGATCAATAACGTTTGTAGGGACGTCTTGGTCACTGCTTACCTTATAATATAAAAAGCTTGTTGAACCGTAATCTTCTATACTTAGATCTACATGTTTAATCATTGCGATTCCACTCCAAAATACATTCTATTTGGTCACTACTTCTTGAATTGGAGGATTGACGGCTAAACCAATGTTAGCTGCCAATCCCGCCATTCCCCTATTACTTAAATGCACTAGCATTATTGTTAATTGCTGATTCTGCACTATCATAGCTTGTTACAGTAGCATCTAAAAACTTAGCATAGTTATCCACTACTTGGCGGTACTCCTCAAATCGTGGAGAAAGTGCGTTAAAGTTAGTACGAATTGTATTAGATGCATCACTATTCCAAGTTTGAGCTAGTGCATTCATTTCTTTCTTAATTTCATCAAGCTTTACGGATAAAGATTGGTTAAGATTTCGAATCTGACCAGCCGTATTGCTTACCTCATTTAAGGAAATCTTGATTCCTTCTACAGCCATTCCCTTCACCTCCTAATTCATCATTGACCTATATTAGTTAGTTAATCTCTTTGCCGCGTTGATTATATCTGTTTGTGTTTCGCGGTACGTCTTTGCACTCATGCGTAAGTATTCAGAATACTTCTGCATTAAAGAATTCATTCTATTAAAATCATCTTTGAACTCTTTAATGTGTGATACGAAAGTCATATTATCTTGACCTTGCCAAGCTGCAGCCATACCATCAACTTCGTTAAATAGTGATTTATAGATTCTTTGATATTCCCCAGCTTGCTGTTCAATTTTACTTGCAGCATTTTCTAATTTCGCCGGATCAACCGTAATCGCTCTCCCCATGTTTTCTCACCTCCTTTAAAGTGACATTTATTATGTAGTCTGTTTATAACACTTTTTACTAAGAGTTTCTTAGCAGGGAAAAAGTAACTTACAATGTTCTACGTAAGTCATTACTCACATATCTATATTTACTTGACAAAGCCTGCATATTCTTTGAGCAAACCGTAGCACCAATCCCCTTAAATTCCTGATTAATTCCATGAGATAACTCTTCTAATTCCCTAGCAATTCCATCAATTTCACGAATTATCTCTTGAATCTCTCTTTTTACAGCTGGCTTCATTTCCTACCTCCTTCTTTTTATTGAATTGCCATTGCCTTTTTATTTAAAAATGTTTCCGTTCTTTGTATCAATTCAAATGTTGTGTTTAGGTATCTAATGTTATTATTAATCCGATTATGAAAGGTTGTTAGTAAATCAGCGCGGATGATATTGTCTAAATCGAACAAATCAGCCTTCCAATATAAGCTATCTATTCTATTATTTATGCGCTTCGTTTTCCTTTTGATATATTCCAATCTACTTTCGTAGTATTTTAGTCTTGCTAGATCAACTTTTAGATAGGGTTGCACTGGAAACCCAGCACCAAATGCCCTTATCAACCCTTTAACCACAATACTTCTTACTTTTTGTTTTAATGAATCAAAGAAATTCTTTAATTCATTAATCACTAGTGTAGTAACTCCTTTTACTTTCATATAAACACCAACAGTAAGATCAGCTATTTGTTTCGCCAAAACTTCCAATCCTTTTTTAACTAAATGGATGAAGATAATAGTAGCATCCTTTATCATATAGGCAAGCTGAATTTCAGGCTGTAATTGGTTAACTTTCTGTACTATAGAAAACTGCACCCCATTCGTTAGAAATTCAGTATATGTATCTATCTCACCAGATTTAGTCTCTTCAAATCCTCCATCTATGAAGTTCACACTTGTTTCATAATGGGGATAAAAGGGGTCTGAAGTTTTTTCTTGTTTGATTTTCACTTTTAAGTCAACGTATGGTGCAAAACCGAGCTCATGAACAAAATCACCTTCATATGCAATAAATGAGAATCTATCACTCTTTAAAGCCTCTTTCTGCTCAGCATTTAAATCAGGCCAGAAAATGGGTGCTCCATTTATTACATAAGCTGACATCTTATCTTCTAAGTTATTAACAAAAACATAGGAAGCTAGATTGCCGCCTTTTGAGTGGCCTAAAATTAATATCTCCCCACCCATTTCCTTCACAGTGTTACGATAAAATTGATCCGCTTCACGTTGTTGTTGGATTTGAACCCCAATACCTGCTTCCATATTAGAAACCCAATCTGTTTTAAAATGTTCAGGATCCATCATATCCTCACTACCTCTAAAAACCGTTGCAGCATTTCCTTGATTATCTTCCCATGCATACCCAACAAATCCTGATTCTGATTCTCCGTCCATGTTTGGATTGTTATTCGTATAATCTTTTAATTTAACGTCTGCTAGATTTGAGTTTTCATATTTTTCTGGATCGTTGAAGAATTCGGATAGGGCTGCTCTTCGGGCTTCACCGCCATTTTTGGGATCACGCATAACAGTTTTCCAAAATTCTATTAGACTAATTCCATGTGGTGCACTTCTAGGTGGTATATCAAAATATGATAATTGTAATAATACATTTTTCTCCTCATCATTTAACACATTAAGTGACATAGTAACTACTCCTCGAAGGTTTCAAAATACTCGCTCAGTTGATTTGAGTTAGTAATGTTTAATCTATTATCAATTGTTATCTGTCCATATACTTTACCTATCATGTTTGACCATTGAACATTATTTACTGCTGAAGTTCTAATATAATCGGTAACATCTACTTCTTGATCTACAAATCCTATTGAAACTCCTGCCGGCTTAGTATTTGCAGTATTTGCCAACTTATTTAATTGTAAAATCTGTTCACTATATTCATTTAAACTAGGTGCTTTTGAAGTCAAAATTGCTACGTTTATTATTAAAGAACTGTCATTATGACCATTCTCGAGATAATTAAATACTGACATTTCTTTAAATGAACTATCATATCCATCTTGTGTATAAAGTAAAACTCTATATCTATAATCTATACCAGCTAAAATCTTACTAATCTCTTCTTTATAATGCTTGGTAAGCTCATCTTGCCATATAGATAAAACATAGTTATCATAGTACTCTCCTTCATGGTCACGGTCTTCACCAGCTAAAAACACATGCTCTGGTTTACCTTCCGGATGGACAATGACTTTATCTGCTCCATACATTTGTTTAAAGGCCTCGCTACCTTCCTTAAAAGCTTCCACCTCAAACTTTTCATCATATTTTTCTTCTAGATAAGCTAAAATGGCCTCTTGCGATGATGCTTTACTCATACAGCCCGTCACTCCTATTGATAGCATTAGTAAAATCAAAATGAATATTGGTCTCCTTTTCAACCTCGCACCTCGCCCTTCTTGATCCACATTTCCAATTGACGATCAATATTTATTTGTTTCTTAATACTTATCAACATCCATGATTGGGTGATAGGCATTAAGTAACAAACAAATATCATAAAATATCCTCCCATGCATAGCCAACAAATCCTGGTTCTGATTCACCTTGCATGTTTGGATTGTTATTCGCATAATCTTTTAATTTGACGTCTGCTAGATTTGAGTTTTCGTATTTTTCTGGGTCATTGAAGAATTCGGGTAGTGCAACTCAAGGGCTTCACTAACGTTTTTTGATTTCTCATTGCTTCCTTCTAAGCTGTTTGCAAATCAAAATAAGATAATTGTAATAATATGTTCTATTCTTATTCATATAAATTAATTATCGACATTTATTACTCCTCCATTGGTCGATAATACTCTTCAATTTGACTTGGATCTGTAATCTCAAATTGCTTGTGTATTGTAAGGGTGCCATACACTTTACCAATCATATTTGACCAAGGTACATTGTTTACCTCTGATGTTCTAATGTAGTCTTTGACACCAGTTGACTTTTCAACAACCCCTATAGAAACACGACTTGATTCTGCATCAATATTATTAACTAGTTTATATAATTCATAAATTTGCCCTTTGTAATTATTTATATTGGGATCACTACTTTCTTTAATTGCTAACTTTAATGCAATGCTAGCATCCTGTTTGTTATTAGATAAATATTCAAATACTGACATTCCTTTATTCGATCCGTTGTAACCATCTTGTGAATATATTAAAATTCTGTACTCATAATCAAGCCCTGTTAATATTTTACTTATTTCCTCTTTATAATGCTTTGTAAGCTCATTTTGCCATATAGATAGGACATAATTATCATAGTACTCACCCTCATGGTCACGGTCTTCACCAGCTAAAAACACATGCTCCGGGTTTCCCTCAGGATGAGCAATTAACTCGTCGCCTCCATACATTTGCTTTAAAGCCTCATTACCCTCATCAAAAGCTTCCACCTCAAACCTTTCATCATATTTTTCCTCTAGATAGGTTAAAATGGCCTCTTGCGATGATGCTTTACTCATACAGCCCGTCACTCCTATTGATAGCATTAGTAAAATCAAAATGAATATTGGTCTCCTTTTCAACCTCCCACCTCACCCTTCTTGACCTATATTTCCAATTGAACGATCAATATTTATTTGTTTCTTAATACTTATCAACATTCATGATTGGGTGATAGGCATTAAGAAATAAACAAATATGATAAAATATCATCCCATGCATAGCCAACAAATCTAATTCTGTTTTTCCATCCATGTTTGGATTGTTATTCGCATAATCTTTTAATTTAACATCTGCTAGATTTGAGTTTTCATATTTTTCTGGATCGTTGAAGAATTCGGATAGGGCTGCTCTTCGGGCTTCACCGCCATTATCACCTGACATTCTTTTTGCCCTATTCCAGATTTCTTTTATACTCTTACCTTTTATTCTTTCCTCAGGTAAATTGAAATAAGATAGTTGTAATAAAATATTTTTTTCTTCGTCATTTAAATGAGATATAGACATTTAATGTCACTCTCCATCCATTTCAATGTATTGATTGATATCCTTAGGCGTAGAAATATCCAGTGTGTTATCTATAACGACTGTTCCAAACACCTTGCCTTTCATATTAGACCAAGGAGTATTATTGATTGAAGATGTTCTAATATAATCAGACACATCAGCAGTTCCCCCTACAAACCCTATTGATAGGGTTGTAGACTCAACATCTACTGCTTTTACCAGTTGAAATAAATCAAAAACCCTCTTATTATATTTATTTAAATTTGTATTACTATTTGTTTTAACAGCCATTTTCAAAACTAGCCCTACATCCTTATTTATATTTTTAAAGTAATCCATTGCAGACATCCCTATCATAGAACTATCATATTTATCATCTTCAATATAGATTAAGAACCTATACTCATAATCACTGTCTATAAAGATACTTTTAATCTCTTTCTCATAATGCCTCGTCAATTCATCTGACCATATAGATAAAACGTAATTATCATAATACTCACCCTCATGATCACGGTCTTCACCGGCTAAAAACACATGCTCTAGTTTACCTTCCGGGTGTACAATTACCTTATCCGCTCCATACATTTGTTTAAATGTGTCGCTACCTTCTTTAAAAGCTTCCACCTCAAACTTTTCATCATATTTTTCTTCTAAATAGGTTAAAATGGCTTCTTGCGATGACACTTCACTCATACAGCCCGTCACCCCTAGTACTAACATTAGTAAACTCAAAATGAATATTGTTCTCTTTTTCAACCTCCCCCCTCCTTGCTCCACTTTTCCAATTAATCGATCAATATTTATTTATTTCTTAATACTTATCAACATTCATAATCGGGTGATAGGCATTAAGAAATAAACAAATATGATAAAATATCTTCCAATGCATAGCCAACAAATCTAATTCGTTTTCCGTACATGCTTGATTGTTATTCCAATAGTCTTTTAATTTCACGTCTGCTAGATTTGAGTTTTCATATTTTCTGGTTCGTTGGAGAATTCGGATAACTGCGATATTCGCCTCCGTTTTCATCAGAATACCTGATTGCTTTTTTCCATATCTCTCTTAAGCTTAGCTCTTGGTTCTCTGCAATTGGCAATTCAAAATGGGATAATTGTAATAAGGTATTTTTTTCTTCATCATTCAAATTATTAGTTGCCATTGTTTATTTCCTCATAGGTTGATAGTACTCTGCAATTTGACTTGAGTCAGATATTTCAAATTGTTTATGAACTGCAAGCGTTCCATACATTTTTCCAATCATGTTTGACCAAGGTACATTGTTTACTGCTGACGTTCTAATATAATCTTTAACATCTGTTGATTTATCGACGAATCCAATGGAAACACTATTTGATTCAGTATTTGTGCTATTTATTAATTTATATAAATCGTATATTTCATTGGAATACTCATCTATATTTGGTCGTTGATTTTCTTTAACAGCTAAGTTTAATATAATATCAGCATCATGATTTACATTGGCAAGATAGTCAAAGACTGACATTTCAATCATTGTCTTATCGTATTTTTCTCCTACAACATATAACAAGATCCTATATTCATAATCTACCCCCGTTAAAATTTCACTTATTTCTTTTTCAAAATGCTTAGTAAGTTCATCCGACCATATAGATAAAATATAATTATCATAATATTTACCATCATGTTCTCTATATTCACCAGCTAAAAACACATGCTCTGGTTTACCTTCCGGATGGACAATGACTTTATCTGCCCCATACATTTGTTTAAATGCGTCGCTCCCTTCTTTAAAAGCTTCCACCTCAAACTTTTCATCATATTTTTCTTCTAGATAGGTTAAAATAGCTTCTTGCGATGACACTTCACTCATACAGCCCGTCACGCCCATTAATAATATTAGTAAAATCAAAATGAATATTGTTCTCTTTTTCAACCTCCCCCCTCCTTGATCCACTTTTCCAATTGATCGATCAATATTTATTCGTTTCTTAATACTTATCAACATTCATGATTGGGTGATAGGCATTAAGTAATAAACAAATCCTGATTCTGATTTCCACCTTATTCGGATAGAGCCTTCCTGCGAATTTCACAGCGAATTTCACAGCTATTTTCAGAATCTCTCATAGCTTGACCAATGTCCTTCAAACTTGCACCTTTTACGTTCTTCGTTAAATCAAAATACAATAACTGCAACAATATATTATTTCTTCATCATTTAAGTTATTAAGTGACATTTTTATCACTCCTCAAACCCTTCATAGTACTGGTTTACGTGCTCTGGTTTATGAATATTATGCAGCGTATCTACAGTAACAGCCCCATATACATCACCAACCAGATTAGACCATTGAATATTATTTACAGCAGATGTTCTAATATAATCCACTATTTTTGTAGACTCATTAACAAAGCCAACTGATACAGTGACATCCTTAACACCTGTACCCTCTATTAACTTTAATAAATTTAAGATCTGTTTGTTATATTGATTAATATTTGGACCCTCCGAGGTTTTAATTGCAACATTCAAAATTAACCAGACATCTTTATTATCTTTCAAATAATCAAAAATAGATTTATCCATATCCGAACTGTCACTTTTTTCATCAAGAATGTTTAATCTAACCTCATAATTCCTTTCTAATAATATATTATTGATCTCTTTCTCATAATGCCTCGTCAATTCATCTGACCATATAGATAAAACGTAATTATCATAGTACTCACCCTCATGGTCACGGTCTTCACCAGCTAAAAACACATGCTCTGGTTTACCTTCCGGATGTACAATTATTTTATCCGCTCCATACATTTGTTTAAATGTGTCGCTACCTTCTTTAAAAGCTTCCACCTCAAACTTTTCATCATATTTTTCTTCTAGATAGGTTAAAATAGCCTCTTGCGATGACGATTCACTCATACAGCCCGTCATTCCTATTAATAACATTAGTACTATCACTATGAATATTGTTCCTCTCTTCAACCTCACACCTCCCTACCTTGTTATATTTTCCAACTGGTCGATCTTAATATTTATTTGTACTCATGATTGAGTGATAGGCATTAAGTAAGTAACAAACAACTATCACAAAATATCCTCCCATGCATAGTCAAATTTTTAATTCTATTCTTTGGCGGAAAATTAAAAATAAAATAATTGAAGTAGTATATTTTTTTCCTCATCATTTAAATTGTTTAGTGTCGATCATTCCGCTAACTTTTCATAATATTCTTCTACTTTATCTGGACTATTAATATCCAATCTATTATCCAAAGTTACAGTTCCATATACTTCCCCTACCATGTTTGACCATGGAGTATTATTTATCGCCGAGGTTCTAATATAATCTTTGACATCAGCTGAATTATGTACAAAACCAATTGACACACCCGTTGTTTTAACATTTATAGCATTTGCTAATTGCAACAATTCATAAATTGCCTTTTTATATTCTTTAATATCAGGTGAATCTGACGTCTTAATCGCTACACTAAATGTTAGTGAACCCTCATTATTCTCAGTTTCAAAATAGTCAAATGCTGACATACTTTTCATTGTCTTATCATAATTTTCTCCTAATACATACAATAAAACTCTATACTCATAATCCATCCCAACGAGAATTTCACTAATTTTTTCATCATAATGTCTTGTTAATTCATCTTGCCATATCGACAAAACATAATTATCATAATACTCCCCATCTCGCTCTCGGTACTCACCAGCCAGAAACACATG
The DNA here is from genome assembly GCF_014280935.1 of Aquibacillus kalidii. Taxonomy (GTDB): domain Bacteria; phylum Bacillota; class Bacilli; order Bacillales; family Amphibacillaceae; genus Aquibacillus_D; species Aquibacillus_D kalidii. The sequence goes on along the minus strand of NZ_JACLZI010000061.1, from coordinate 185,223 downwards.
CTCCGGTTTTCCCACAGGATGAGCAATTAATTCGTCACCTCCATACATTTGCTTTAAAGCCTCATTACCCTCATCAAAAGCTTCCACCTCAAACTTTTCATCATATTTTTCTTCTAAATAGGTTAAAATGGCCTCTTGCGATGAAGCTTCACTCATACAGCCCGTCACGCCCATTAATAACATTAGTAAAATCAAAATGAATATTGTTCTCTTTTTCAACCTCACACCTCACCCTCATGATGTTTAAAAGATGATGATCATATTCCCCATTGGCATTACAATACGATGCCAATGGGTGAGCAAGTAACAATTAGTTAGTACATGTTCATGACAAACAAAATTAAAGGTGCTTGATTGTACAGAATCTCCTCGTAATCCACAATAGTATTTTCATTTAAACCAACATCAACTTTGAACCGTTTATTAATCCTATTTCCTCCGCCGTAGCATTGATGTCTAAAATGATTCCTGTATCCCTTTCACACAACACTGTATCTTTCGTACTTCGATAATACCCTTGAGAAAGTTCTGTCATTGTATTGGATACAAGGTGCACCACTTCATGTATCTTACTTTCTATAGGGACAAACACATCAAAGGTTTGACTGGATGCAGGAACATATATTTCTACTAAGACCTTATCCATACACTAGCTCCTCCTCAGTAGCGGTAGTAGTTAGTAATTTAACAAGTCTTGGATTACCTTTTGTTACTACATAGCCAAATTCTTCTGGTATTTCCTTATACAGTTCCGTTGACATTTTTAACTTCAATGCAAATTGATCAGTAATTCCATTACCAATCCATATTAAATCACTTAGTGACACATGTTTTTTATACCATTCATCAAAAGAAAACGTATTAAGCTTATCAGGACTATCTGATATAATAATCGTTACTTGAAGGCCTTCACCTTTATCCAGGAACACCTTCAATTTGTCCAGGCTGTCATCAGATAAATAGTTTTGGAGCTCTGAGAATGAATCAATTAAACAAACTATGTCATCAAAGACTGGTTTCTCTAAACCATTTTCTATAGCATCCTTTAGCGTGTTATTTCGGTGTACAAGCGTATCAAATAACTGAATAGCTTTGTTCTCAAGTTGCGTAGGTCCTGAAACATATTGATAACTACTGTGCAACGTAGAATCAAAGTTCTCACTAGGATCAAGTACAATAACTTCACGCTCTGTTCCAATAGAAAGTAAATTGGCAAAGCCCTCCATAAACGGACTACAGTCACTTCCACTACTCGCAAGTACTAGGTTAATGTAACTTTCAAAGTTAAAGTTACAGATCTCAAGCGATTGTTTCTCTACGCCAATTGGTAGCCTCATGGATTGCTTATTTCGAATTTCATCTAACAAATATTCAACATCTACATGCGCTGGAAGAGTAGGGATCTTTTTAGCTCCCGACTTCCCCCACCTGTTTTGATAATTTAAACAATACTCTGTAATGAACTGATAATTATCTTCCACTTGTTCAGAAATCTTTGCTACTTGAAACTCATAAACCTCATCCGTTTTGAATATCCCTCTCCCTTTAAATTTCGAAGGATAAACACCATCTACATTCCCTATTACACCTGAGTAGTCAGAAGGGTCATTCAACTGCAATAAATACATTTGCTTAAAGTTTTGTAGTAATCTAAAACGAATTGCTCCCGTATTAGATGCAGTAACGATAAAGTAGATTCCATATTTGGTTCCCTCTCTCGTTAAAAATGATACGGTTTCTTCATATTCTTCAAAAATCTCAGAGAAGACAGCATAATTATGTATGATCACAACAACAGATGGAAGGCTATCAGCTGCTTGCCTGTTATAGGTTAAGAAGTCCCCCCCATAATTCGAGAATAGCTTCTTCCTCTTTTCAATTTCACTGCCCAACATCTTAAATAAGTTCGCGATTTTTTCACTATCATTAGATAGCATGACATCCCCAATGTGTGGCGCTTGTTTAAACCACGTCATCGTTTCTGAACCAAAATCAAGTAAATAGAGATTCACTTCATCTGGTGTATGAGCCTCCATTAGTGAGTAAACCAATGTTGAAATGAAAGTTGTTTTCCCAGAGCCTGCCACACCGTAGATAATCGAATTTCCATCCTCTGTGATAGGCATCCGAAGTACCTCTTGCTTTTGATTAGCCGGATCATCATATTCACCAATAATCGGGTTAAGCACAGTTGCATTATCCTCAAGAGATGGGTATTTATTAAGTAAATTATCAAGATAAATATGCTCAGGTATTGGCTCTAACCATAGTTGCTTCACTTTAATCTTTTCTTTTGCAGCTAAACTAGCTAAGTACTTGGTTACTTCATCAAGCTGTTTTGGTGGATTTTTTACCTTTGTGTGCTTCTCTAATCGCGCATTTTTAATAACGCGACCCAAGTTATCGATCACAACTACACTATCATCCTTAGACTTTTCCACCTTGTCAGTTGGATAATATGGTGCTCCACCCCAGGCAGACTGACCAAGTTCAAATACTTCGTTATAACCGACCTGCAAGTAAAAGCGTCCAGTTGTTGAGAGCTCAGCAGCATCAGGTCGTTTAATAACCTCCATGCTGTCAGCCTTCTCTTGTACTTTTAAACTAATACGAAATTTACTGTTACTCCAAATTTGATCATCAACAACACCGGAAGGCTTTTGTGTAGCAAGAATAAGGTGCACACCAAGGCTTCGACCAATCCTCGCAGCAGAAACTAATTGATCCATGAATTCTGGTTGCTGTGTTTTTAACTCAGCAAACTCATCTGAAATCATGAACAAATGCTGTAACGGTTCAGTAACTACACCTTCTCGATAAAGTTTCTGGTACTTGTATATGTCAATATTACTCTCGTTTATACGTCTACTAGTTTCACTAAAAATTGCTTGGCGACGTTTTAGTTCACTTTGGATCGAGATTAGCGATCGCTTGACTGCTGCACCGTCCAAGTTAGTAATCGTTCCAGCCAGGTGAGGTAGTTCATGGAATGCATTGGCCATCCCACCACCCTTATAATCTATTAAAATAAACGAAACTTCGTCTGGGTGGTAATTAACGGCAAGTGACAAAATAAACGTCATAATAAATTCACTCTTACCTGAACCTGTCATACCGGCAATTAAACCATGAGGACCATGGTATTTCTCATGAAGGTCCAGTTTAAACAATTCGCCAGAGGTGCGGACACCAATTGGAGTTTCGATCGTCAAGGTAGGATTATTTTCTTTCCATCGTGTAAGTGCATTTAAGTGTTCAATTTTACCGACACCAAACATTTCTAAAAAGGTAAGCATCTCAGGTAATGTGTACTCTTCCACAGAACTAGATAGCTGGATGTTCGCAAGTTGAACCGCTAAATCAGTTGCATCCTCTGGCATGTACACATCCACATCAAACGCAGTAAATTGACCTGTGATATCGTCTTTGTCATAAATTTTTGATGTTTCGTCGTTTAATTCGACAACCATCGTCGATTCTTTTGGTAGATCCTTCAACTCGTCATATAACGTTAGTAAACTAAAACCGATATTTTTCTTTTCTTTTAATAATAGATTGATCATTTCTGCCTTTGATGCCAGTGCTTTGTTCATAGAAAAGACCACATAATGTTGGGTTAGTTCCCCTAACTCGTTTCCATCAAATTCAGATCTACGGCTTATCTCTTTTTCCAGATAAGCTGATAACTCCTTCACTTCATTAGCATCGGACGCAACAAAACGGACTGCTTTTCCCTCATCCCATACATGAGGTAGCCATCTCAGAAATTGCCATACATCTTGTTCATCTTTATCATAAATAAATACTAGTTTTAACTCGTCGTAACTATGTAAGGCTGTCAATTGAAAAATTAGCCCTTTAACCATGTCTTGAACTAATTTCCGTTTACCAATAATTCCCGTAATCGGCTCTTCAATTAAGGAAAGCGTAACTGGAACATCCTTTAATGTCTTTGGTGTATCAGCTAATTTATATAGTTCATCTTGAAGATTGTCGTCATCTAATGAGAATTTCTTCTCCGGAAACTTAATTTCCGCATTTAAAGGGACATCGCCTATGCCGAGTCTCAATTTCAAGAAATCATTCTGTCCAATTACTCTTTCCCATAAATTTCGATCACGGATGCGAATTCTGTTAATACAATCATTAAGTGGAATATGATTTTCATGGAGTATTTCACTTTGGTGCCTACATTCCTCCTCAATGACAACTTTCATATCTTCTAAGTACTTTTTATATTTTTCTTGTCTTATTTTTTCATTTTCTTTTTTCTTTTTCTTCTCATGCTTCTTCGTAAGAATAGGCCATAACACTGTCCCAAGTAACATACTTAAAGACATCATCAGCGTCGGTAGAGCATACATAATATCGCCATTAGTTCGCATTACATTTTGTAAAGTAAATAAACCAGTAAATAAAGAAGCCATCCCCATCGTAATAGATGGACCTAGCATCAACATTAATGGAGTCTCCTCCATGTTATTTTGTTGCGGAGGAGGATCAATCTTGATTTCAGTATTTTCGATATCACGCTTAAATCGTGGGGAACGATAAAATAAATCCTTTGTTTCTTCTTCCACATTAAAGTCATCTAACTCGTCCTCATCTTCCATAACCGGTTCTTCAGGTTGGTAAGGTTGAAAGGCATGTTTATCTAAAAAAACAGATAAATCTGGATTATTTAGAGAGAGAAGTCTACCATTATAAATAATTTTCAAACCCATTAGATAGATAACGTCGCCGACGATTAACTCCTTTTCCTCAATTCGCTCACCATTAACATAGGTCCCATTTGCACTATGTAAATCTTTGATTACAGCTGCATTTTGATTGAATTCAATTACACAGTGAGAACTAGATACTAGTTTATTTGCAAAACAAATCTGGGAATCCTTAGCACGACCTATTTTTATACTATTGGAAGTAACATAATGCTTAGTGTACTCATTTCTGTCCTGAGTACCTGAAGGCTCTACATATAATAGTGCAGGGGCTGATTGATTATCCCTAAATATTGTGTATGTTTGATAAGGCTTTATCGCTGTATTAATTAAGATTTGGTTGTCTGTCGTTTTTAAAAAAGCAGTTTTGTTTGATTTTAAATACCAAACTCCGTCCTCTGCTTCTATTGCCATCAAGTCTACAGACTGCTCCTTATCATCAACGGTCGTAAGTATGTATCTACCAGTAATTGTTTCAGGTAAAACCAAATTTAGTGCTTTACCTTGATCAAATAACGTTAATATCAATTTCATCGCTCCCCTGCGAAATCCTAAACTTAGGTTACCCTTTGGTTATGTTTACTGGATTGGCTTAACCCCAGTCTTAAGAAATACATATTAAAAAGATTCGTCCCCTGAGACAACAGGAAACATTGGTGTTACTTGTTTAAGATTTTGCTCATCCATGTAATCAATTAATAATCGAAAACCAACCTCTGTATCTTTTTCTAAATCGCCAAACAGACATATGGAAATCACATTATCAATACTATAGATTGGAGCATTGACACCTATGATTCCATCACCGTAAACATCAAAATAAATATTTAAAAAGGGTTCTGTTAAGGAGAGTTACTGAACTTTTACACAAGCTTTAGAACCTTATGTATTCCCTCTAAATCCTTGTCTATATTAACTACAGCATTTTGCTGAACATAAAAAGTGTATTCTGTGGATTAATTTATGGTATTGATTTTATCAACCTGTACTGTAAATCCCATCGAACTTGACTATCGTACTAATGACATTTTGAAGTACATGGACATCGTTTAATGTTCATTATTTACATCCCCTGATTTCTCATTTTTGTATGGTAAAACATTACTAATTTACTATTGGGGATAAAATACATGAGGTTTCTGTATTGTCTGATTAAAGTCGACACAATACTATTAAATTCATCAAATCGTTGAAGTTAAAAAATATATATAGTTATGAAAATAATGGAAAACAGCCTAAAACAAATTTACATCTTATACCATTTGAAATGAATAGGTAAAATTAGTTAATTTTATTCCTTTATAAACAGGTAAAAAGTTCTAGTTTTTAAATGTGAAGGGGGCTATTGTCACCATAGTTAATACGGTTAAATACATTTCATGAGGATATATACTTATTTTACATCTGTTAAAAGTCTCGAGTTCGATATACTTGAATATAGGTGATTATGTATAACTATTAAAAAAACTCTTTTCAAACTCCGGATTGGTAGTTGAAAAGAGTTTTTGTTTGATTGTTTAGTTAATTTTGCGATTTTTCCAACTCTCAGGCATTTCTACAATGAAAGATTTGAATCTGAATTTGCAATAGGAAATGAGGAAAAACTCAGGCCAACCATTGCAATTCCGTATTGGAGTCCTACACAGAAAAGTAACGCAATGTATAAATCTAAGTTACACCCAAAATTTCCAAGCGTTTGACCAATTAAGCCTCCAAACATAGTAACCGCGAAAAATTCCAGTCAACTTGGTTTCTGATTGATTCGAGGTGATTTTCTACGTTGGGAATGGTGTTGTATGTAGAAGGAAACTGTGTAATTATATTATAAATATAATCGACTTTTATATCTATTTCACCCAAGAAAATCCTCCTTCTAGTCAGCTTGCTTCATCTCTCTTAATCTTTCAAGGCGCTCCAACCTTGCACGTTCTCTTGCTTCTTCCTCTCGCTTTATTTCATAAGCAGTTGAAACAATGTCGGATCCAACAGAATCTAATTCAGAAGAAAGTCTGCTAATCTCACTGTTAATTTTACTAACTGCAGCATTAATATAAGTTATCTCATCCGCTTTCCATCCATGATTAACATTTTGCAGAAAACCATTTAATTTAGTTTTCACACCTCTTAATTGATCAGCGTTTCTATGGATGGAATTTGCTTGATATTTTGCGGCACTAACGTTAATTCCCAATTTCATTCACCTACTTTTACAAATACTTTAGCGTCAAAACACACCTATGTTAAACTTACATCTTTTTACAAATAGATGAAATAGGAAATTACGGTTAATTTTCTAATAGGGAGGTAGTCAAATAGTGCTAATGATCGTCTTTTTGTTCGTAATAGTAATTTTAGTACTGTTTGTATAAATAAAAAGGATTCCCTAGTATTTCGGAAATCCTTTTGAGCAAACATCTTATTCACTTTTTTGATAACTCATTTATTATTCGTTGTACTTCTTCACCAATAGCTTTATCCTTAAGTGCAAATTCAATCGTCGTTCTAACAAACCCTAGCTTTTCCCCAACATCATAACGATCGCCCTCAAAGTTATACGCATAAACGTTTTGAATCTGATTAAGCATTTGGATGGCATCCGTTAGTTGAATTTCTCCACCTGCACCAATTTGCTGTTTATCTAAAAAGCCAAATATTTCTGGTGTGAAGACATAACGACCTGTTATCGCCAAATTAGATGGAGCTGTTCCTTGTTTTGGCTTCTCCACGAAATGGTTGACTTGGTATCTACGGCCAACATTTTCTCCCGGATCAATAATTCCATATCGATGTGTTTCCGAATACTCTACTTCTTGAACACCAATAACCGAGGATTCCGTCTCCTCATATTGGTTAATGATCTGCTTCAGAGCTGGAACCTGACTCTGTACTAAATCATCCCCAAGTAAAACGGCGAAAGGCTCGTCCCCGATGAAATTACGAGCACACCAGACAGCATGACCTAAACCTTTTGGCTCTTTTTGTCTAATATAATGAATATCAGCCAAAACGGATGAATGATGAACTTTGGCCAGTAAATCGAGCTTTCCTTTTTCAGCTAAATTTCTTTCTAATTCAGGTGCTGCATCAAAATGATCTTCAATTGCTCGCTTTCCTTTTCCGGTTACGATTATGATATCCTCAATCCCAGAAGCCACTGCTTCTTCAACAATGTACTGAATAGTTGGTTTATCCACAATTGGTAACATTTCTTTCGGCATTGCTTTCGTAGCAGGAAGAAACCTTGTCCCTAACCCAGCAGCTGGAATAATTGCTTTTTTAACTTTCTTTACCATTCTGAATTTCCTCCATTCGTTGATAACTACCTTTAATCATACGACTCCGGGACTGGAATGAACAGTATTTAATGCATGTCTTTTATTAGCCTTTCCGCAGTAACCTTTCCGTTTTTAATACAATCAGGGATACCAACTCCATAGTATGAGCAACCCGCGATATAAATTCCGGGATAATTGGTTTCCAATTCAGCTTCCAAATCCTGAACAACATCTGCATGCTCCTTTTGATAGTTAGGCATATTATCTGACCAATTTGTTACTTCACTTATTACTGGATCTACTTCTAATCCTAGTGCCTTCTTAATATCCCCACGAGCAAAGTTAAAAAGCTCTTCTTCTGACATGAATTTCATTTTTTCAAAGATCGGAAGGTTACTTTTATAAAAAAGACGCACGAGTAAGTTACTCTCATCCGATGTATGCTCCCACTTTTTACTCGTCCACGTGCACGCATTACAGACAACTTCATCACTACTAGCCGTAATAAAACCTGTTCCATTAGTTGGAAGCACGGAATCTGGAACGTTATAACCTAAGTAAATACTTATGAGCGAGCTACTCTTAAACGGTTCAAATTTTGCTTGAAGCTGATTATCTTCAAACAAATCTGCTGCTACTTCATCTGGAATGCTTAAAATAATATGTTGTGCCTTCACTATTTCCCCGTTATCAAAGGTTACTTGGTACCCGTTTTCTTTTTTTAGAATACTCGTTGCTTTTACGCCTTTTAAAATATCAACATCGTTGGCTAATTTCTTTTCCAACGTATCGATTAATATACTCATTCCACCCTGGAAGGAAATAAACTTTTTGTCACCACCGCTTCTGAACCTTTCCATATTTGCTTCTACGCCTTTCATTATGCTTCCATATTCCTTTTTATAATCTAATAAATATGGTAGCGTCGCGCCTATCGTCAAATCATGAAGAGATCCAGAATATACTCCCGAAAGTACAGGTGCAATCTGCTTTTCTACTAGTTCTTTCCCAAGGAAATGTTCCAAAAAGGAGCCTACCGAATCTTTTTTTGTAAAGGAGTCATTTGGTGTGTAATAATCCTTTAATGCAGCCACTTTTCCTTCAGCTGATACGAGCGTACTATTAACTAGAGACTCTAGACCAGCTGGAATACCAAACACAGCATCTGTCGGTATTTGTTTTAATTCGCCATCGATATATAGATATGAACTACCCGAGGCATTGTACACGACTTCTGATTCTAGGCCTAGTTCCTCGATGAATGGAATTACATTTTCTTTTCGAGCAACAATGGAATCTGCTCCCGTTTCCATCACAAAACCCTTTTGTTTTTCAGTATGAATTTTACCTCCAAGCAATTTATTCGCTTCAACAAGCATGAGTCTGATATCACTGGCATTTTGCTTTTTCCATTTATCTAATTCATGTGCAGCTGATAACCCTGTAATACCGCCACCTATAACTAAAACGGTCTCCATTTATATACACCTCTAGATTATTATTTAGACATGTTAAAAGTTTAACATATCTAAAGTTAGATACGTCATTCATTAACTAATGTTCAAAATATATACACTTTTACAATTCCATTACATACTTTACAAGTAGATTGTTCTATATCCATGATTTTAAAAATACAATCGTTTTACAGGGTTATAAGAGATTGGCTTATCAGAATAGCCATACATTAAAATTAGTTTTCCCCTTGAATTATCTGTCATTTTACGTTATAGTTTATAAAGCTTATAATTTATTTCCATAAACTTATCAAGAGAGGTTAAGGGATCTAGCCCAATGACACCTCAGCAACCAGCTAAAGCATGGTGCTAATTCTAGTAATAGATAAGAAGATTAGTGATTAAATTCAGGACCTTCTTATTGGATAGGGTCTTTTTTTGCGACTTAGCGGACCTTGAACCAATTTGTGAATTTCCCTCGGTTTAATTCCGATTAATTTGATAAGAATTATACGAATAGGTGTGATAAACGATGTTTGTATCTATAAATCAATTAAATAAACAGTTTTTAGATAAAGACGAGAAACCAACAACCGTACTAAAGGATATAGACCTACAAATTGAAAAGGGTGAATTTGTTTCGATTCTGGGACCTTCTGGTTGTGGTAAATCTACGCTTCTATCGATTGTTGCTGGATTAACTGAGGCTACAAGTGGTGACATCATAGTGGATGGAACAACTGTTAAAAAGCCAGGGAAAGACCGTGGTATGGTCTTTCAACAAGCAGCACTTTTTCCTTGGATTAATGTCCTTGAAAACGTGATGTTTCCTTTAAAAAAAGAAATGGCAAAAGAAGAAGCTGAGGCACAAGCAAAGAAGTATCTACAGATGGTTCAACTCGGTAATTACTTAAACCATTATCCACATGAATTGTCCGGTGGAATGCAGCAGCGGGTTGCTATCGCCAGAGCACTAGCGATGAACCCAGAAACATTATTAATGGATGAACCGTTTGGTGCTTTAGACGAACAAACGCGAACTCGATTACATGGACAGTTAGAGGACATTTGGTTAGAAACAAAAAAGACAATATTGTTTGTGACGCACAGTATCTCGGAATCTATAAAGCTCTCAGATCGAATTATTGTAATGGGTACACGTCCTGGAATTGTGTTAACAGATATTAAAGTAGACCTACCACGTCCGAGAGATCAACACAAAGAAGAAATGCTTGCGATTGAAGAAAAAATTATGCGTTATTTGAAAAAAGAAATAGATAAAGTAGTTAGTGAGGAATTAAGCCATGAAGCCAGTCGTTAAAAGATTTATATTTATTGTTGTTATCTTAGGCTTATGGGAATTAGGCTCGAGAATGGGGTTATGGGCAGAGCTCATCCTCCCATCACCTACTAATGTTGCAATTGCTTTATTTGATGGCATTCAAAACATGACATTAATTTACGATTTAGTTGCAAGCTTTAGAAGACTTGCAATCGGTTTAGTGATTGCCTTAGTAATCGGTACTGGAATAGGGGTTTTAATCGCAAAATCGAAGACAGCGGACGACACAATTGGTTCGATGCTTTTAGCTTTTCAAAGTGTACCAAGTATTGTCTGGTTGCCACTTGCGATGATGTGGTTCGGACTAAATGATAAAGCAGTTATCTTTGTCGTTGTCTTAGGCGGTACATTTGTAATGGCATTAAATGTTCGAACAGGAATCAAAAATGTATCACCCCTTTATATTAGAGCAGCGCAAACGATGGGGTCTAAAGGAATTGATTTGTTTATCCGAGTTGTATTCCCTGCCTCTATTCCTTATTTTGTTACAGGTACGAGACTTGCATGGGCATTTGCATGGAGAGCATTAATTGCTGGGGAACTGTTAACAACAGGGCCTGGACTTGGATACACACTTAGGTATGCATCTGATTTTGGAAATATGAGCTTAGTAATTGGGGTCATGATTATCATTGGTGTAATTGGAGCAATTGTTGATCAACTCATCTTCCAACGTATTGAAAAGTCTGTAGCAAGACGTTGGGGACTGTAATTTTGAGCAGACGTGGTTTATAAGTATGTTAAGTTATTTTTTTAAATAGAGAAGAATGTTTTTAACATCTTAAGAATTTATAGGAGGGCAATTTATTATGAAAAAAGCACTTATTTTATTAGCAACAGCTATTCTGTTTGTTGGCGTCTTAGCCGGCTGCGGTAGTTCATCATCGTCATCTTCTTCTGAAGGGGAAAAACAAGTAGTAACAATTGGGTATTTTCCTAACATTAACCACGTACCAGCTATGGTAGCAAAGTCAGAAGGATATTACCAAGAACAATTGGGTGATGATGTTACGATTAAGTACCAAACATTCCCTGATGGTTCTGCTTTTATGAATGCACTAAAAACTGGTGAAATTCAAGCTGGGTTAGTTGGACCTGGACCTGCAATGAATAACTACACTACTGGTACCGATGTGAAAATTATTGGTGCTGGGTCAACTGGTGGTACAGTAATTCTTGCAAGAGAAGGTAGTGGGATCGAAACAGCTGAGGATATCGCAGGAAAAACATATATTACACCACGAGTTGGTTGTACACACGACGTTCAATTTGAGAATTTCATGAATGAACTTGGCATTACGTCTAAACGTATTGGCGGTACTATGATTCACCAAACAGGTAAACCTGCAACATATCAAGCTATGTTTGAAACTGGAAAAGTAGACGTAGCCGTTGCCCCTGAACCATGGGCATCTGTTTTACAACAAGAAGCTGGGGCAAAGGTAATCATTCCTGCAAGTGAAATTTCTTGGGGAACAACACTACCCGCTTCTGTACTAGTTGCCTCTGGGGAACTGATTGAGCAAGACCCAGAATTAGTACAAAAGATTGTAGATGCGCATAAGGATGCAACTAAATTTATTAATGAAAATCCAGAAGAAGCAAAAACGATTGCTATTAACGATATTAAAGAAGTAACAGATCAAGAGTTGAGTAAAGAAGTAATTGACAGTGCATGGAAAAGTATTGGCTTCACATATGAAGTGGATGCAGCTGCAATCCAAGAGTTTGGTGATTCTTCTTATAATCTAGAGTTCTTAACAGAAAAACCAGACTTCTCTGACTTAATCGACACACAATTCATTGACTAATAATGGTGAATGGAAAAGGTGCCAGACACAACCGTCTGGCACCTTTATGTTGTATCAAATACGTATCCTCCACTCGACAAAATTCGGGTGGTGACAGGCACCAAAAGGGGGAAACCTCGTATAATTGTCCTAAAATAACACATCATATCTTAAAAGGATGTGGTGGTATGAAAAGGAACAAGTTAATTTTACTTGGAATGTTGGTGTTACCTTGGCTTTCATTCCCTCTGCTAGGTAAAAAGACAGTCAAACGCTTCATATGCAGTTCTATCTTTATCTCGCTAATCGTAAAAGCTGAAAGTATATTAGCTAGAAAAAGAAAATGGTGGTGGTTCTTTGAAAAAATAACGCCTAATTTTTCGGGGGAATTACCATTAATTTGGGGGCCATTTTTTATCGGTTCGATGTGGATTATGAAATTTACATATGGAAAGTACCTGTTATATATGTTGATTAATTTTCTTATTGATGCTTTCTTTTCCTTTGTTTTGATTGACTACTTAAAAAAACTTGGAATTGGTGCACTTGTTAGACTGAAAAAATACCAACTTTTATTAATTTTCTTATTTAAAGCTAATTTGTTATATATCTTTCAAATTTTGTATGAGAAAACATGGATGGGTAATTCTATTGAATCAAACAAATAGTCACAAAGATTAGTAAACTTAAGTGAATTTTGAACCTATATTAATCATATAACCCCTACTAAATTTAGTAAGGGGTTTAATTTAGTTTAAGTAATGATTCCAAGCTCTCTCAAAGCAGCTTCTACCGTTGATTTTATCATCACATTTTCAAAACAATTAGAAACGTGGAGAGTAATGGAACTGCTCAAAATAACATCTGGTTGAATACCTGTCAATACAGGTCTCACACCCATTATTTTTAACGATTCTATCACCTTATAAAAGTGAATAACAAAAAAGTCGTCAATTTCTGCAATTCCCGATAAGTCGATCATAAAGTAGTCTATGCTACTAGTTGAACAGTGGGACAAGATATTTTTTGCAAGTAACTCCACCCTATTCGTATCAAAAGTACCTACTAACGGTAATACAACAACACCCGTAGTGATTGGAACAACTGGTGTAGAAAGCATATCCATTCGATAATTAGCCTGGTCCAAGCTAATAATATAGTTTAATAGGCTAGCCATATTCTTAAAGAGTGAGATTTGCTCCTTAGTTAAACGCTTTACTTCGTTATCAGCCAAACATAAGGTTCCAAATGGTTTATGATCACGGTCATACAGCGTCGCTCCCAGAAAAGTATGAAATCCTAACTCCTTAGCCAATTCAACATGTGACGTTCTTTCGTCCTTGATAAGGTCAGAAGAAAAAAATTCTGCTTCATTACTGTCCATAACAAACTGGCAGTAGGATTTTTTATATTCTACAGTCATTCCTTTTTGTACGACTTCTTCCCGTAAACTATAAACGTCTTTTACATCCATCCCATATTCTTCTCTTTTGGCCAAATAGACCGTGTTGACATTAAGTACTTCTGCGATATTTTTTAATACCGATGATGATACTTCCTCGAGTGATTTAAAAGAAGTAAGGGTATTCTGCACGCTTTCTCCCATATTGTCCCCCCAAAACCTAAAAGGCCTTTTTTGCTATCTTTTTCCAACTAACACTTCTACATTAAATAGTAACAAAGCCTTATGAGAATAACAATGACCAGACACCAAATGAGCGTATTTTATAGTCTTTGGAGTAAAAGAAAACTGCCCCACCTTTAATGAGACAGTCTTTCCTTCTATGGTAATTGAGTTGCCCCCATTAAATAACGGTCACATTCTCTTGCTGCTTCTCTTCCCTCATTAATTGCCCAGACAATCAAACTTTGGCCTCTTCGCATATCTCCTGCCGCAAATACACCTTTCTTATTTGTTTTGTATTGTCCATATTCTGCTTTAACGTTAGATCTCGGATCGGTTTTAACACCCATCTCTTTTATTAATCCTTGCTCAGGACCAGTAAAACCAATTGCTAACAGCACAAGCTGAGCTGGCCACACTTTTTCTGTACCCGGAATCTCTTTTTTCATTCGATTCCCATTTTCGTCAATATATTGCTCAACATTTACGGTGTGGACTTCTTTTATATGACCACTCTCATCACCTACAAACTTTTTCGTTAATACCTGGTAAGCACGAGGATCTTCGCCAAATACTGCTTTCGCTTCCTTATGTCCATATTCAACACGATGGATCACTGGCCATTGCGGCCATGGGTTAGTCGTATCATCACGCTCATCTGGTTTTCTTTCATTATAATCAAATTGAGTTAGACTTTTGCATTCGTGACGTAGACTTGTTGCAATACAATCGGTACCAGTATCACCACCACCAATGACAATAACATCCTTGTCTTTAGCAGAAATATAGTTTCCATCTTTTAGATCGGAGTCAAGCAGGCTTTTGGTGTTGGCATGAAGGAAATCCATTGCAAAATGAACCCCTTTTAGCTCCCGACCTTCAACTACTAAATCCCGATGATTGGTAGCACCACCACACATAATGACAGCATCAAAATCTTCTTCTAAATCATCCACTGGATAGTCATTCCCTACATCGACATTCGTCTTAAAAGTGATACCCTCTTTTTCCAAAATATCAACACGACGTTTTACAACATCATAAGAGAGCTTCATTTCTGGAATTCCGTATGTTAATAATCCACCTACTCGATCATCACGTTCAAAAACTGTGACATGATGGCCAGCTTTATTTAACTGTGCAGCAGCTGCCAATCCTGCAGGCCCTGATCCCACTACCGCAACCTGTTTCTCTGTTCGTATCTTAGGTGGTTCTGGCTTTACCCAACCTTCGTCAAAGCCTTTCTCAATAATAGCTCTCTCAATGGATCGGATGGCAACGGGAGGTTCGTTAATCCCGAGTACACAAGACCCTTCACACGGTGCAGGACACGCAATCCCTGTAAACTCTGGAAAGTTATTACGCTCATGCTCACGGTCCAATGCTTCCTTCCATTGATCTTGATAGACAAGGTCATTCCATTCTGGGATCAGGTGATTAACCGGACATCCTGTGGTCAACTTATTCATATCCGTTCCCGTATGACAGGTTGGAATGCCGCAATCCATACAGCGCGCACCTTGGATTTTCACTTCTTCTTCAGCTTGTGGAAGTTTATAGTCTTTCCAATCCTTGGTACGGGTTAACGGGTCACGTTCTGGTGTAGCTTGCCTTTTATACTCTTTAAAACCAGTAATTTTTCCCATTCTTTACCCCTCCATTATTTGATTGCTTCTACGACTTCATGCCCTTGTTCAAAAGCCTTCATTGCAGCTTCATCTTTAGTCATACCGCTCTCTTCAAACCGTTCTATTCTTGTCCGCATTTCGAGGTAGTCTTTTGGTATAACCTTGACAAACTTAGCATGGATATTATCCCAATCATCCAAGATACGCTTGGCATTTACACTATTCGTATAATCAACATGCGCTTGGATCATTTGACGAACTTCTTCCATCTCTGTTTCTTCTGATAATGATTCCAGTTGAACAAGTCCAGGATTACACTTATTGCGGAAAGTGTTTTCTTCATCAAGAACATAGGCAATACCACCAGACATACCGGCCGCAAAGTTTTTACCTGTTGTTCCTAAAACAACAACACGACCACCAGTCATGTATTCACAGCCATGATCACCAACACCTTCTACGACTACTTTAGCCCCACTGTTACGAACACAGAAACGCTCTCCAGCAATCCCATAAATGTACGCTTCACCTGCTGTTGCACCGTAAAAGGCCACATTTCCTATAATCGTATTTTTCCATGGTTCAAATGTTGATTTCGTGGACGGTCTGGCAATAATTTTCCCACCAGATAAGCCTTTTCCAACGTAATCATTACCATCGCCAACCAAGTTCAGTGTAAGCCCTTTTGGAATAAAGGCACCAAAGCTTTGTCCAGCTGATCCACGGAACCTTAAACGGATTAAGTCTTCCGGAAGTCCTTCACTTCCATATCGTTTCGTAATTTCACTACCTAACATGGAACTTGCCGCTCGATTTATATTACGTATACCAAGTGATGCCTTTAAGGGCTCTTTCTTTTCAATTGCTTCTTTACAAAGTGGGATTAACTCTTGCATATCGATTGTCTTATCCAACCCATGCACTTGTTCCACCTGTTGGTAACGTCCAACATGGTCTGGTACATCTGGTTGGTAAAGTAATGCCGATACATCTACACCCTTTGCTTTCCAATGATCTATGGCTTCTTTTCGTTCTAACAGATCTGTTCTCCCAATCATTTCGTCAATCGTACGGAATCCTAATTCTGCCATAAGTTCCCGAACCTCTTTTGCAATAAAGGTCATGAAATTAACAACATGATCTGGAGAACCAGCAAATTTTTTCCTAAGCTCTGGATCCTGTGTAGCAATTCCAACCGGACAAGTATTTAAGTGACAAACACGCATATAAATGCAACCGAGGACAGCTAGCGGCGCTGTTGCAAAACCATACTCTTCCGCTCCAAGTAATGCCGCAATCACGACATCTCTCCCTGTCATCATCTTCCCATCCGTTTCCACTACTATCCTGTCGCGTAGACGATTCATCAATAAAGTCTGATGTGCCTCAGCTAAACCAATTTCCCAAGGCATTCCAGTATGCTGGATACTTGTTCTTGGTGCTGCACCTGTACCGCCGTCGTAGCCACTGATTAAAACTAAATCAGCTCGTCCTTTTGCTACACCCGCTGCAATCGTTCCAACTCCAACTGCAGACACAAGCTTTACACTAATTCGGGCCTCTGGATTAGCAATTTTTAAGTTGAAAATTAGTTCTGCTAAGTCCTCAATCGAATAAATATCGTGATGTGGTGGTGGCGATATTAAGCCAACACCTGGCGTTGATCCTCTAACCTCTGCAATCCATGGGTAAACCTTTTTCCCTGGCAAATGACCACCTTCGCCCGGCTTTGCACCTTGAGCCACTTTGATTTGAATTTCATCTGCATTGACTAAGTAATGGCTCGAAACTCCAAATCGCCCTGACGCTACTTGCTTGATGGCACTTCTCCTCAAATCACCATTTTCATCAGGTGTGAATCTGGAAGGATTTTCGCCGCCCTCTCCAGAATTACTTCGCCCTCCAATCCGGTTCATCGCAATAGCCAAAGCCTCATGTGCCTCAGCACTAATCGAACCATAGGACATTGCTCCCGTTTTGAATCGTTTAAAAATACTTTCCTCAGATTCTACTTCGTCTATTGGAATAGGCGTTGTTTTCTTAAAACGAAGCAGTCCTCGTAAGCTCTGCAAATTTTTGTCCATTTCGTTAATCATGCTCGCGTATTTTTTATAGGAATCATAATCATTGGTTCGACAAGCATGCTGTAATAAATGAATGGTATGTGGATTGTATTGATGATCCTCTGCATCTTGGCGCCATTGATAATCATCACCAGTTTCAAGCCCTTTGTTCCTACCACGATCTCTGTTATAAGCTTTTTTATGACGCATCACTACTTCTTCCGCAATTGTTTCTAAACCGATTCCACCAAGTCTAGAAGCTGTTCTTGTAAAATACTTGTCTATAACATCAGACTTAATGCCAATCGCTTCAAAAATTTGTGCACCACGATAGCTCTGAAAAGTAGAGATTCCCATTTTTGATAACACTTTTAGGACACCATCTGTTGCGGATTGGATATAGGTGCTAATTGCATCTTCTAAAGCAACACCTCTTATATCCCCTATGGCTATCAAACTCTCTAATGTTCGGTAAGCCAGATACGGATTTATTCCTTCTGCACCATAGCCTAGTAACGTCGCAAAGTGATGAACTTGGCGGGCTTCACCAGTTTCAATTAGGATACTAACTTGAGTTCTTAAACCTTTTCTAATTAAATGGTGGTGTAATCCAGAAACAGCTAATAGTGCAGGGATTGCAGCCTGTTTCGCGCTTATCCCGCGGTCAGATAAAATAAGTAATGTTTTCCCTTCAGCAATAGCCTGATCCGCCTGATTAAATAGACTATCTAATGCAGGTTCGATATCTTGCTCACCTTTTTCCACATCGAAAAGTAGCGATAATGTTGTTGCTTGAAAGTGTTCTAAATCATTATGTCGAAGTGTTTCTAGTTGGCTATTAGTCAATATTGGCGTTTTTAACCGGATATGTCGACAGCTTTCTGGTTTTGGCTCTACTAAATTACCCTCTTTGCCGATCGTTGTCTCTGTTGCTGTCACTATCTTTTCCCTGATTGCATCAATTGGCGGATTCGTTACTTGGGCGAACAGCTGTTTAAAATAGTTGTACAGTAATTCTGGCCGTTTCGATAAAACAGCAAGTGGTGAATCATAGCCCATTGAACCAATCGGATCCTTTTTATCCGTTACCATAGGTTTTAAGATTTTGTTTAGCTCTTCCGTTGTATAACCAAATGCGATTTGTTGTTCTAGTAGTTGTTCATCCGTGTAAGTTTTAGCTTCCACTTTTGGTTCTTCCAAATTTTCCAAATTCAGCTTATAGTCAGCTAGCCATTCTTGATAAGGCTTTTCAGCTGCAATTTGACCTTTTATATTTTCATCTGGGATGATCTTCCCTTTTTCCAAATCAACAAGTAGCATTTTACCAGGTTGAAGTCTATCCTTATAAACGACATCCTCGGGCAAAATATCAAGTGCCCCTACCTCGGATCCTAGAACAATTTTACCGTCATTCGTGACATAATAGCGCGCAGGTCTAAGTCCGTTTCGATCAAGACAAGCACCTATTTGTTTTCCGTCTGTATAAATGACAGCTGCCGGTCCATCCCAAGGCTCCATTAAAGTACTATGGTAATTGTAGAACGCCCTTTTCTCCTCATCCATACTTTCATCATTTACCCAAGGTTCTGGAATCATCATCATTGCTGCATGCGCAAGGGAGCGACCTGATAGATGAAGAAATTCAAAACAGTTATCAAACATCGTCGAGTCACTACCGTCTGTATCGATTATAGGTAGGATCTTCTTCATATCTGATTCCGTGAACTTCTCTGACTGACACATTTGTTCACGCGCACGCATCCAATTCACATTTCCTCTGATGGTGTTAAATTCTCCATTATGGGCAATATATCGATTAGGTTGCGCACGTTCCCAGCTTGGAAAAGTATTCGTACTAAAACGTGAGTGGACAATCGCAACAGCAGATTTGAAATCACGATTGTTCAAATCGATATAAAAGGAATCCAATTGCTCCGGAATGAGCATTCCTTTATACACAATAGTCGATGTCGATAAACTACATATAAAGGTGTTGTCTTCATCATTCACATCACCTGTGCCTTGCAGTCTGTTTTCGGCAACTTTTCGAATGATATAAAGCTTTCTCTCAAATTCTTCCCTATTTTTAATAGTAGTGGAAGGCGCTATAAATACTTGGCGGATAAATGGCTTCACTTTTTTCCCATGATCTCCAACGTATGAGTCATTGACTGGAACAGTCCGCCAACCGAGTACTTGTTGTCCTTCTTCTTCAATAATTGCTTGAAGCTTCTTTTCTGCTTTTTTTCTTACTTCAGGTTCCTGTGGGAGAAATATCATCCCAACCCCATATTTGCCCTCTTCAGGTAGTTCAAATTCTAAATCCTCACATTTGTCTTGAAAAAATTTATGAGGGATTTGCGTGAGGATACCTGCACCATCACCCGTACTTATATCAGCGGATTGCCCACCACGGTGCTCTAAGTTGCATAGTATTGTAACCGCATGCTGCACAATATCATGCGACTTCTTACCGTCAATATTAGCAATCATACCAATACCACACGCGTCATGTTCATTCTCTGGATGATATAATCCTTGTGCTTTTGGATATCCGTACATATGAAAACATCCCTTCTTAATCCCGTTATAAAATAAAAGTATCTGGATTCAGTCTCTCCAATTTATACCGGTTTCATGCAGTGGATGTAATTTTACCCATTTATTAAATTTGCTTATTTTTTGAGGAATTGTGAGGAGTGTTTGTTGCAGTATTAATGGGATAACATACCTAGTACGCCTTTGTTGCTTAATATTATTATGTCTCTCTTCTTTTAAAGCAAGATGGAGTTAACTCCCATTTGCTCCGTCACTTTAGAATTTTCGGAAAATAAAATGGTCACATCCAATAAGGACATGACCACTAGTTAATTTCTAAAAAATTGCCACCTGCTTCGATACTTCATCTATCTCATGCAGATCTTCTTCTGTTAGTTTAAATGTTAAGGTACCGATATTTTCCTGTACGTGGTGTGGCTTAGAGGCACCTGGAATTGCAACAACTGTATCCCCATGAAAATGGATCAGCCAATTTAAAGCAATTTGCGTTTGGCTCACGCCATATTTAATTGCCTTTTCTTCAAGTAAATCGATTAATTCTTGCGTTTTAGCTAGGCCCGATGGTTTGAAGAAAGACATATGCTTTCGCGGCCCTTTGATTTTTTTGACTAATTCAGGATTCTTGTGAAACTTACCGGATAAAATCCCCTGCTCTAATGGGGAATAAGCGATAATTGTTATACCTAGCTGCTTAGCGGCCTCAAGCACACCGTTTTTCTCTATTCTACGATCCAAGAGACTATATTTCACTTGATTAGATGCTAATGATAGTCCTTCTCCTTTTAATACGTTGGCTGCTTCCTTCATCTTTTCCGCATTGAAGTTACTGACTCCAATATGCTTAATTTTCTTGTTACGATGGAGCTCAGCCATTGCTTCCATTTCCTTCTGCACACTTGAGAATGAGAAAGGCTGATGAATTTGATACAGTGTAATCGGTCTTCCATCAAGTGCTTGTTTACGCGCATCGATTGTATTGGTAATGGACGAGGCAGTGCGCATGATTGGCCACCATTTTGTCGCGATAAGTGCGTCATCGGCTTCTTTACCAATGCTTTTTAGTGCTGTCGCTAAAGCCTTTTCAGATTGACCTTTCCCATATATTTCTGCTGTATCAAACCAATTAATTCCACCATCTAAGCTCATTTCTACAATTTGTTTTATATCAGCTTGATCCAAACTTGCCCAAAATTTTCCGACCAATCCTTTGCCATTACTAAATTGCCAACACCCTAATCCTAGTGCTGAGATTTCAGTTGATGAGTTACCTAGTTTACGCAAAGGGATAGTTATATTAATTGACATACTTAACACTTCCTTTATCCTATTCCTATCCCTAGTTTAATCCACAACCTATCAAAATAGAAATAGAATGCAGGCTCACAACAGATTATCTTTCGACAAAAACCGGGTGGTGACAGGCACCACTAATTATCAGACGGTTTTGTTTAATAATCAGACATTCCATTGACTAGTATGCCTATAAATTTTACGATGTTCTTGTACTTCATGTAATGCCACTCTATTTTTCATTTTACAATTCATAGAATACCTCCATCACGAATAAGCCTTTTCTATCTATTAAACTTTTTTCTACAGAGCACTCTATCAAACCTTCGAATAATTCACTAGATTCACGCAACAAAATAATGTAAGCGCTTAAAAACCTGCACACAATAGATAGTATTTTCTATGTATTGTTCCTATACATCAAAATTATATAGTTTAAAAAGGAGGCATGTTAACTATTCTTATAAGACTTTAATACTAAGGTGTGACAGGGGTGTTCATTAATAAGGAGGAGTTAGATGGCTAAGAAATTATCTATTATGATGACAGTAGTTATGGTCTTTTCTTTGTTTCAACCCACATTCTTAAGCGTTACTGCAGCAGAAAATGGTACAAACTCAAGTATTCAATTAGAAGACCTTGATCGGGGTCTTGTTGCAACCTCCACCACAGATGGTGTTTTTCTAAGTTGGAGATTGCTTGCAGATGAGGTAAATTCTTATTCAGATTTCGGGCTAAGGGGAACTGATTTTAACGTATATCGGGATGGTAAGATGATTGCAACTGTAAAGACTAGCACCAACTATTTAGATAAGGAAGGAAATACCACATCGGAGTACTTTGTAAGTGCGGTAGTAGACGGGAAAGAAACAGGTGATGTTAGTGAGACAGTGACACCTTGGAAAAACAATTATTATGACTTGCCATTACAAAAGCCGGCTGATGGTGTAACTCCAGTTGGTGAGACATACTCGTACTCTGCAAATGATATGAGTGTAGGCGATGTCAATGGTGACGGACAGTATGAATATATTGTGGAATGGTATCCATCTAATGCAAAAGACGTATCACAAAAGGGTTACACTGGAAATACGTATATTGATACGTACTCCATTGACGGGGAGCTATTATACCGAATTGACCTTGGTGTTAACATTCGTTCGGGTGCTCACTATACACAATTTTTAGTATATGATTTCGATGGAAATGGTAAATCAGAGCTTATGTTTAAAACGGCACCAGGCACAAAAGTCATCCATTTTGATGAAGAAGGAAATGTCACATCAGAAAAGTACATTTCAATGCCACAGGAAGACATCGATGCTGGTTACAGTAATGAGGATGACTACCGGATGAGTTCAGATGATTATTATGAGCATGTAGTAGAAATGTTCATGAACTGGCATAAGCACGAGGAAGTAGTAGCAGGTGACTGGCCAGAAACATTAGAGGAAAGTTTTGGGGTTGAAAAACAATATGAATATCCCCTGTCAAGAAAAGACGCTGAAAGTCTGGCTGATTACTTTATTGATGAATACGCTCCGAGTAGAAGTGAACGGAATGATTTAAGAAACTTCGAAGGGTTTATTTTAGAAGGACCTGAATATATTTCAGTGTTTAATGGCGAAACAGGAGCTGAACTGGATACGGTCCATTATAATCCGGGACGCGGGGACGACGGTCTAATGTGGGGCGATTATGCGATGTCAAGAATCGAACCGGGTAACCGCGTTGACCGTTTCTTAGCAGGTGTTGCCTATTTAGACGGAGAAAATCCATATGCCATTTTCGCACGGGGCTATTATACAAGAGCTGCCATTGCGTCCTATACATTTGACGGGGAAAACATTAAGGAAAACTGGGTTGCGGATAGCGGTTGGACTCCGATGAGCAATCCGTTTAATGATGGACCTCATGGGGTACTCGGTGAAAACTCGGAATATGCTACATTAACAACTCAAGGAAACCACCAATTTTCAACAGCAGATGTTGATGGAGATGGAAAACAAGAAATTGTTTACGGTGCAGCAACGCTTGACGATGATGGATCGCTACTATATAGTTCCAGAGATATTTTACCAGAAGGCAGTGGGAACCCTGGAGCAGAAGCAGGATTGGGACACGGGGACGCACTTCATGTAACGGATATAGATCCAAATCGTGAAGGCTTAGAAATCTTTTCTGTCTTTGAAGGTAGTTCATGGGCACCATACGGGTATGCATTGCGTGATGCTGCGACTGGTGAAGTTATCTATGGTGAATATACTGGAAAGGACACTGGACGTGGGATGATTGGAGACGTCAACCGTGGACAGGCTGGCTTAGAAACCTGGGCTGTTGATTTACGGACTGCGAGCGGTGACCTTATAAGTACCAACATACCTGGAACTAACATGAATATAAAATGGGATGCTGACATGACCACTCAAATTATTAGCGGCTCCGGTAATTCAACACCCCAGATTTATGATTGGGAAAATGGAACAATTTTAACAGCAGAAGGCACACGGACCAACAATGGTACTAAAGGAAATCCTTCTTTAGTTGCTGATATTTTCGGTGATTGGAGAGAAGAACTACTAGTAAGAACGGAAGATAGCTCTGCTATTCGAATATATGTAAATATTGAAGTAACCGATCGTAAATTACACACACTTATGCATGATGTTCAATATAGAACTGGCATCTCTTGGCAAAATAGTGGATACAATCAACCAGCATATACGAGCTATTACTTTGGTTCAGACATGGATTGGAGTAAGGTTGTCGTTCCAAATGCTGGGCAGTTGAAGTATGTGGAAGAAGAAGCTAAAGAAATAGATATTACTAAACTTAAACAATTGATTGAATCTGCTAGAGCAATTTCTAATCAAGATAAAACTTATACAGATGAAAGCTACCAAGCATTACAAGAGGCGATTGCGTCTGCTGAAGTATCCTTAGGTGAAATAGAATTTGAAAGTGATCTTTATGCTGCGTTAGAGGAATTACAAAGTGCAATTGATAGCTTAAAAGAAATTGTCGACCTAGGACCTGGTTGGAGATTTGATTTTGGATCAGAAAATAGTCCTGTTGCCAATGGATTTGAGCGAGTATCGGATAAGATGAATTATGATGCAGACCGAGGATTTGGCTTTAAGAATGGTACAGATGGCTTCAGAGATCAAGAGGGACCAGATGACTTACGTCGTGATTTTATTATAGCTTCTGGCAAAGAATTTCAAGTAGATGTTCCAAATGGGGACTATGATGTTCGAATTATTACAGGTTCCGAATGGAATGACAACACCTCTACTTATTCGCTTGAGGATGGAGAAACAATGGGCGGCGAAAATACTGCAGCTGGAGAATTCATAGAATACACCGATACAGTCACGGTAAAGGATGGACAATTAAACATTGTATTTGGTGGAGAATGGGCTCGAATAAATGCTGTTGAAATCGTAGCAGTAGAAGACTTTAATGTGAAATTTGATTTCGGAACAGAAACTAGCCCAGTAAAATACGGATTTGAGCAAGTAGCTAATACACTTGTCTATGACAGTGATATCGGCTTTGGACTTGATCAAGAAGTAGATACAAGAGATCGTGGTGTGTCCGATGACATTCGAAGAGACTTTATCATTGGCAAAGACTATCAGTTTATGGTTGATCTACGCAATGGCAGCTATAATGTAAAAATCATTGCAGGCGATGCGATTACGTCTAATAAATCATCCTATGTTATCGAGGGTGTTGATCAAGGAATTATTTCATCTGGAACAGGCGAATTTTCTGTTCTTGAAACTACAGTAAATGTAACCGATGGGCAAATGAATATTGATATTGGACAAAATGGTAGAATTAACGGCCTTGAAATCTATTATGATGGAGAGGTAAAGGAATTGAATCTAGCCCCGTTAAAAGAGCTAATTGCTAAAGCAAAAACTATTTCCAACGCAGACGGGAAGTACACAGAAGCGTCATTTAATCAGTTAGTTACTGCAATTAAGACAGCTGAAGCTGCTCTAGAGACGATAGATTCCGAAGCAGCTCTAAACGAGGCTATAGAAGCATTACAAGCAGCGTTAGACAAACTAGACACAAAGGAGCCAAACAAAGAAGAACCTACTGAAGAGGATCCGGACAAATCGAATTCTGATGAGGATCCAGGTAATATAGATTCTGACCAGGTCGGTGGAAATGATCATGGCGGAAAATTACCTGCTACAGCGACTTCTATGTTTAACACACTATTAGTAGGCTTCGTATTACTCCTGTTCGGTTCTGCTTCTTTCTTCGTTATCAAGCACAGAAGACAGCAATAGACGGAGGTTAATTTTAGTAGGACTCTCATCACAGGATAAAAGAAAAGAAAATATTAGTACTATATTAAGAGCGAGATATAAAAAACGACTCAAATCCACTATAGGATGAGAGTCGTTTTTTTTATTTCCACCCCTGATGTTAACAGATAAATGAAAATATAAAACTCCTAGCATTCGACAAAAACCGGGTGGTGACAGGCACCACTCCTCCACTATACAATGGTTATGGAGGTGTTTTTATGGAGGTTAGGAATCGGGTTTCGTTTGTTATGTTTGTTTTGGGTGTTGTTTTTATGTTAATTGGTGCTTTTTTAGGATTTATTGTTGGGACTAATCAATTATTTTATGACCTGGAAGCTTTACAAGAAATAGTTGGTTGGTCCATATTTGCTACAGGTATTATCAGTGGGATCATTTTCATGGCATTCTCGGAAGTTATTATACTATTACAAGCAATATACAATCAGGGGAAACAAAGGGTTAAAACAGAGAACTCAACCAAAATTAATGCTACTGAGAATAAACAATACCCTGTACCAGAACAAGCTCGCAAGGATATTATCAAATACTATAAAGACCGTAATGTCCAAGAGATATACGGTACCCATGACGAAGACTTTTTCAAAATTAAAATGGATGACCAAATTCATATTATCGAGTTGGGTGGTTTTCATCCAGTCGTTATTCCAGAGAAGAAGGCTAAAGAACTAGGATTCTCGTATGACTAGGGTTTTCGAGATAGCCTCTTGGGCGAAGGAGATGTAGTTTCCTTGTTTGTTTTATTATTGACCATGCTAGAACGCTTAGGCGTCATCGTTACCATCGCATTTGTATTAACTCGTTTTCAATTTTTTCAAGACTTAATCTCCCATGAGAAGCTCGGTAAAAAACAGCAGTTGATTGCCACTCTCTTCTTCGGTGTGTTCGGTATTATCGGAACCTATCTCGGAGTTACGCTTAACACAGAAACGAACAGTTTCGATCGACTTGTCATGAACTTGACCTCAGAAGAAGCGATTGTTAATTCTCGCGTTATTGGTGTCGTCCTAGCAGGTCTCCTTGGCGGTTACAGAATGGGGATTGGAGCTGGCTTGATTGCCGGTGTTCACCGCTTCACACTTGGCGGATTTACTGGACTTTCCTGTGGATTAGCAGCTATCCTTTCAGGGATAATTGCTGGCGCATTCCATCGCAGGTCAAAAAGACTGAATCTAGGAGTAGCATTTTCGGTTGGCGCACTTGCTGAATCAGTGCAAATGATACTTATCCTAGTCGTCGCCAAACCATTTGGCAACGCAGTTAACCTTGTAGAGAACATTGGTATTCCAATGATTGTCGCAAATGGAGTTGGTTCGGCATTATTTCTTCTGATTATAAATAATGTTGTTAAAGAAAAAGAGAAAACTAGTGCTCTTCAAGCAAGAGAAACATTACGAATTGCCGATCAAACGATCCACTACCTAAGGAAAGGGATTACGAATGCCTCTGCGCTTTCCGTTTGCAAAATTCTATACAAAGAAATGCATGCAAGTGCAGTCGCCATCACAAATAAGACCAATATATTGGCGCATGTGGGCTTAGCAGATGACCACCACCGCGCAGGTAGCCCCCTGCAAACAGACAGTACAAGAGAAGTAATGGAACGTGGCGAAATGATTGTTGCTGACGGCAAATCGATTCACTGTGTACAAAAAGATTGTCCTTTAGGTGCTGCTGTTATCGCCCCCTTAAAACAACGAGGAAAAACAATCGGTAGTCTCAAATTTTATTTTAAATCGGAAAAGGAGATATCTAGTGTTAATTTAGAAATGATTACAGGATTAAGTGTATTGTTAAGTAACCAACTAGAAGTTGCCGAGGCAGATCGGGCATACCAATTAGCAAAAGAGGCCGAAATCAAGGCACTCCAAGCACAAATTAGTCCACATTTTCTTTTTAATTCATTAAACACAATCGTATCATTAATCCGAATAGATCCAGTAAAGGCTCGCAAATTACTACTATCATTATCTCAATTTTTAAGACAAAATTTATCCGGCACAACTACGAATATGACCTCCCTTCAACAAGAGTTGAACCATACAAAAGCATACTTAACGATCGAAGAAGCACGTTTTGTTGATAAACTGACTGTTTTATATGATATTGATGAGAGTGTCATGACAACGCAAGTACCCCCACTAACGTTACAGCCTCTCGTGGAAAATGCGGTCAAACATGGGATTAGAAATATGGAACGTGATTGTATCATACACATCTCGATCAAGATGCTAGGTACTAGTGTTGAAGTCAAAGTAGAGGACAACGGTGATGGGATTGAGTCCAAACGGCTAATCGATTTAGGTCAAAAACCACTCCAATCTAAAACAGGATCCGGTCTAGGTCTCTACAATGTAAATCGACGGTTACGTCTTACCTTTGGTGAAAATGCAGTTCTAAGAATCGATAGTCAACCACAAAAAGGAACACAGATTACTTTTCTAGTACCTAATGGAGGGAAAACCAATGACTAACACAATAAGAACGTTAATTGTAGATGATGAACGGTATGCAAGAGATGAGCTTAAGCACTTATTAAGCGCTTTTGATTCTATACAGGTTATTGGTGAGGCGGATTCTGGCGAAGCTGCCATTCTACAAGCAATCAAACACCAACCTGATGTGATTTTTCTTGATATCGAAATGCCTAAAGTCAATGGCATGGAAGTAGCCAAAAGTTTACTAGAATTAAAAAGCACTCCCTCTATTATTTTTGCTACTGCACATCCCGAATTCGCTGCTGAAGCATTTCGTTTTGAGGCTGTAGATTATCTACTGAAACCTTATGATGAGGAACGTTTACAGGAAACGATTGAACGGATTGAGAAACGATACTTACCACATACAGAGCACGAATCTATTAGAACTGCAGCTAAACTAGCTATCGACTTTAAAGGAGAAATATTATATATCCATCCTGATGAGATTTTGTATATATGCCGGGAAGAAAAAATCACAAAAATAAGAGGTATGTCCCGTTCATTCGAAACAAAAACAACATTAAAGGAGTTTGAACATCGCCTGAAGCCATACCCCTTTTTCCGAATACATAAAAGTTATTTAGTAAATCTCGACTATGTTTCAAAGCTAAGTCCTTGGTTTAATGGGGCATACCAGTTAGAGCTGAAGGGTTGTGCTGATGTCCTAGCTGTTAGTAGGAACTATGTTAGGGGGCTAAGGGAAGTGCTTGAACTGTAAGATTCCTTCCTTACCAAGTCATGCATTTCACCTGCTAATCCATGCATCTTGACCGACAATTTCAACATGATAATCCTATACTTCACATTTTTGTAACAAGCAGACATATAATTTTTGTATGCGGTTACATCAAATAAGGGGGTTAACCATAATGTACACTTTTCTAGGTGGTATTGCACTATTACTAATTGGTTATTTTACGTACGGTAAATTTGTTGAAAAGGTCTTTGGTGTAAAGGATAAAAGAGCGACACCTGCGTTTACGCATCAGGATGGGGTAGATTATTTACCAATGAATTCTCCAAAAAATGCTTTGATTCAGCTCTTAAATATTGCTGGGGTAGGGCCTATATTCGGTCCAATAATGGGAGCGCTTTATGGTCCAGTAGCATTCTTATGGATCGTATTCGGCTGTATCTTCGCTGGTGCAGTTCACGACTACTTGACTGGTATGATTTCGATTAGAAACAGAGGCGCACACCTTCCAGAGCTTGCAGGTAAATTTTTAGGGAAAATAATGAAACATATTGTTAATGCTTTCTCTGTATTGCTTTTATTACTAGTCGGCACTGTTTTCGTAACTGCCCCTGCTGGTCTACTGCACAATATGATGAGTGGATGGGCAACTATGGGCTTAATTATTGGTGCTATCTTTATTTATTACCTTCTAGCGACCTTGCTACCGATTGATAAAATCATTGGTCGCTTCTACCCTATTTTTGGTGGGTTGTTGTTGATTAGTGCACTAGGAGTTGGTGCTGGCCTTGTCATTACTGGTGCTCCAATTCCAGAAATATCATTATCAAACTTCCATCCAGATAACGCACCTATATTCCCACTATTATTCTTAACGATTTCTTGTGGTGCCTTATCCGGTTTTCACGCAACACAAACACCAATCATTTCTAGAACAACTCAAAGTGAGAAACAAGGCCGTCGAATTTTTTACGGAATGATGATTGCAGAAGGTGTAATTGCGATGATCTGGGCTGCAGCAGCAATGAGTCTTTTTGACGGATCTACAGGTCTTAATCAACTGCTTGCCGATGGTGGCCCAGCAGCAATTGTAAGTGAAGCTTCTACCCTTATGTTAGGAGCAATCGGTGGAACACTCGCTGTTCTAGGTGTTATCATTTTACCAATCACATCTGGCGATACAGCATTTAGAAGCGCGCGTATGATCATTGCAGATTACTTCAACTATTCTCAAAAGAAAGTAATCAATCGTTTATGGATCGCCTTGCCATTATTTGTAATATCCTTTGCTTTAACAAAAATTGATTTCACCTTACTATGGCGCTACTTCTCTTGGGCTAACCAATCAACTGCAGTCATTGCGCTATTTGTTGGAGCGATGTACTTGTATGTAGCGAAAAAGAATTATTGGATATCCTTAATCCCTGGGTGCTTTATGTTAATGGCAACGATGACCTACATTTTAAATGCACAGATAGGATTCGGTTTGGCGTTAAGTACTTCGTATATAGGGGCTACTATTATTTCAGTCATTCTCATTGTGTTATTCTTCTATGCAGCGAAGAAGTCACGTGATAATAAGATTCCTTTGGAAGAAGACATCTCAAATTGGAATCATGTTGCTTAGAAATAGGGATATTGTTGAAACAGCTTCACTAGATACTTGATGTGAAGCTGTTTTTATTTTATTTAAAACTAACTTTCATTTCACAGATGAATGCCATCTGTGAAAATTGAAATAATAATGATAGATGTATTTCTGAAATAAGTATTATTAGTTGCTTTCATAAGTATTTACTGTCAATCTTAGAAAAGGTAGAAAATATATAGAAATCGCAGGTGAGACTCATGATTGAAATCAAAACTTCAAAAGTAAGCGATGGGGAATTTAATAGAGGCGTTTTTGCAACACAAGATATTAAAAAAGGAGTGCTTTTCCACCAAGCCCCTGTTATTGCATATCCGAACGATCAACATAAACATATTGAAAAAACATTGCTTGAGGATTATGCATTTGAGTATGGTAAAAATCATACGGCCATTCTTTTAGGGTACGGCATGCTGTTCAACCATTCTTATGAACCTAATGCAGAGTATGACATTAATTTCCCAAACCACACCTTTGATTTTTATGCATTCAAGGATATCGAAGCTGGTAGTGAAATTTTTATTAACTATAACGGTGAAGTTGATAATAACGATCCACTTTGGTTCAACATGGACGAGGAAGAAGAAACAAACTAATATCCAGCACTTTACAAAAAACGACAAAAACCGGGTGGTGACAGGCACCACCCGGTTTTTGCATGTTTTACAGGTAACCTTTTTCTTTTAGGTAGGTTACGATTGTGTCTACGGATTCTTCTAGTGTTTGTTTGTCTGTTTCGACGGTAACCTCTGGGTTAATTGGTTCTTCGTATGGTGCGTCTATTCCAGTGAACCCTTTAATTTCTCCTGCACGTGCTTTTTTGTATAATCCCTTTGGATCACGCTCTTCGCATGCTTCTACACTACATTTCACGTACACTTCAACAAATTCATCTTCATCCAATATAGCGCGTACATTGTCACGGTCCTCTCGGTAAGGCGAAATGAAGGCTGTTAATGTAACTAAACCAGCATCAGCCATTAACTTAGACACCTCTCCAATACGTCGGATATTTTCTGTACGATCTTCAGGGCTAAATCCTAGATTATTGTTTAATCCATGTCGGACGTTATCTCCATCCAGCCGATACGTATGCACTCCAAGCTCATGTAACTTTTTTTCCAACTCAACAGAAATAGTTGATTTTCCCGATCCAGACAATCCTGTGAACCACAACACAGCACTTTTATGCTTATTTAGCTTTTGTCTATCTTCTTTCATTACTTTGGAATCATGCCATACAATATTTGTTGATTTACTCATAATAAACCCCTCCTCATTTTTAAAACACTATAACCAAGTCCAATAAATCATACCTATGGTTGTTACCATCACAATCGCACTTAATGGTAATCCAACCTTGAAATAATCGGTAAATTTGTACCCTCCAGGACCATAAACAATTAAATTAGTTTGATAACCGATTGGAGACAGGAAACTAGCTGAAGCACCTATCGTTATCAATATTAAGAAAGCCATCGGATCTTGATTAAGGCGATTTGCTGCCTCCACTGCAATTGGGAACATTAGTACCGCAGCAGCATTATTCGTAATCACTTCTGTAAATAATACAGTTAATAAATAGATAAATACTAAAACGCCTAACAAACCAAACGGCTCCGATAATGCTACTAGTTGATTGGCTAACCACTCTGCTGCACCAGTTTTAAATAAGGCCTCCCCAACACCGAAGGCACTTGCAATTAACAACAAAACATCAAACTGCAACGTTCGCCTTGCCTCATCTGGTGTAATAATTTTAAACAAAATATATAAAACAACTGTGATACACATCGCTTTGAACATTGGTAATAGGTTAAAGCTTACTAAGGCGATCATCACAATAAGTGTTCCTACTGCTAACCAGGCCTTCATTGGATTCATTTTTTCTAATAGTGGGTGGTCATCTAACGGTGTTACGACATAAAAATCATTGGATTGAGCGGAACGTTCATGGAAATCCGCTCCAGCTAGCAACAATAATGTGTCCCCTGGCTTTAAAACAATGTCCCCTATTTTACTTTGGATACGCTCATTGTTTCGATGGACTGCTACGACACCTGAATCATACTTCCCTCTAAACTGAGTATCTTTAATTGTTTTATGAAGTAATGAGGATTGATGGGAAATCACAACCTCGACGAGCTGCCCGTTTCCGTTACGAAGTTTATCTAATGTTAGAGTAGTCCCGGTTTTTAGTTCTAACCCTTTTTTATCTTTCAGTTCAGCGATTTTAGAAATGACGCCTGTGAATATTAAGCGATCGTTCACTTTGATCTTCGTTGTATTTTTAACAGGATATATTTTTTCATGATTACGGATGATAGCAATCAAATACACACCCTCAAGGTTTCTTAACCCTGCCTCTTCCACCGTTTTATTTACTAGTGGGTTATTAAGGTATGGATAGTATTCCTCTACAATCATTTCAGCCAAATACTCTTTACTTTTATCTCCGATTGTTTCACCAAAAGTCTTATGGTTTGGTAACAGCTTGTAACCAATTGTCACTAAGTAAATGAGACCAAGCACACTGGCAAGGATACTAACTTTCCCCAATGTAAATAATGAGAAGCCCTCTAAACCTCTATCTAACATCATGCCATGGACAACTAGATTAGTTGATGTACCCATTAATGTTAAGATACCTCCCAGTATGGACGCATAGGAGAGGGGGATAAGGAATTTTGATGGTGAGATATTATGGTCCGAACACCACTTCCGAACAATTGGCGTTAGTGTCACGACAATCGGTGTATTGTTTAAAAAGGCCGATGCTCCTGTTATCGGTAATAGAAATTTAAACAAGGAACGCTTAGCTGATTTTCCATTCCCTAAAAAGAAGGCGATCGCACGCTCTACAAGCCCACTATTTTGAATAGCGCCTGCAACAATAAACAATAACGCTACAGTTAACATTCCTTGGTTCGAGAACCCTGCTACAGCTTCCTCCGCTGTTAAAATACCTGTAACAAAAAAACTAATTAAAGCAGTAAAGACTATGATTGCAGGTCGAGTTATTTCTTTCACTAACGCAACCATCATCAGTACAACAACTACTAATGTAAATATAAGTTCCCATGACATGGTGTTATCCCCCCTTGTGACCTGAAGCATAAAGATCTCTTTTATAGATCTACGGTTTCAGTTTCTTTTTACTCCCCTCTTAAATTCACATATTTCAGATAATTATTCATTTAGAGGTAGTAACAAGTTTTATTCATCTAACATTTTTAACAGTTAGCTGTTTGTGATAAAAAACAACCATGCTAGGTTTGTTACGATAAGCGCAACTCTCCTAACATGGATAGGTTCTACTTCAATTACTTAGCTATTGACGGCCATTCCTTTAATTAATACTTCCGCAACCTCTGGACGAGAGAACTGTTTTGGTGGCTTTTCACCATTACGAAGCATTTCGCGAACTTTTGTACCACTTAAGTGAACATGGTTTTCCTTATCATGTGGACAGGTTTTAGCAGTACCCATGTTCTCACATTTTGTGCAGAAAAAGGCATGCTCGAACTTAAAGATTTGAATTCCTAGTTCGCTTTCAAATTCACTAATGAAATCTTGTGCTTCATATGTTCCATAGTAGTCACCAACACCAGCATGATCACGTCCGACAATAAAGTGTGTACAACCGTAGTTTTTACGAACAATCGCATGTAGGATCGCTTCTTTTGGTCCTGCATAACGCATTGCAGCGGGATAGATTACTAGTCTCGTACGGTCTGCTGGGTAGTAGTGTTTAAGAATAACTTGATAGCTTTCCATTCTCACTTCTGCAGAGATATCATCCGATTTCGTTTCTCCTACAAGTGGATTCAATAGCAAGCCATCTACCGCTTCTAGTGCACTTTTTTGAATATATTCATGTGCACGGTGAACCGGGTTTCGAGTTTGGAAACCAACTACCGTTTTCCAACCAAGGTCCGCAAACATTTTTCTCGTTTCACTAGGATCCATGTAAAAATCAGCAAAATCACTGTGGTCCGGACGATTTAATAGTGTAATAGGTCCACCTAGGTAAACATCGCCACGCTCATATAATTTTTTGACACCAGGATGCGCTTCTTCTGTAGTGCCATAAACTTTCTTTGCCTCTAGCTCTTTATCATATGCGTACTTCTCTTCTAGTTTAAGCGTTCCATAAATAACGTTATCTTCGCCTTTAAGGGCAATTTCATCACCAATTTGGTATTTATCTGCTTCTTCTGTTGTTACGGAAAGTGTAATTGGCACACTCCAAATAGTTCCATCAGCTAGACGTGTATTAGCTACAACACTTTCGTAATCTGCTTTACCTAAGAACCCTGTAAGTGGACTAAACCCACCAATTCCGATCAATTCTAAGTCAGAAACAGCCCAAGAAGAAATCGTTAAAGAAGGTAAGGTTGTAGCTTTCGCTAAAGCTTCCTCCCTTTCAGCACCCTTAAGCTCACGATTTACAAGAATACCCCCATGTGCTTCAATAGACATCCTAAAACCTCCAAATTAATATTTTCGACAAAATTCGGGTGGTGACAGGCACCATCCTTTAGTCGTGGAACTCTAATCCTGTAGTAACTTCTTTGACGTATCCGGCGCGGATTACATAGTCGCCGAAGTGTTCCTTTTCTTCTCGTTCTTTAGCATATGCTTTAAGGATTGGCCCAAGTGTATCTAATATCTCTTCTTCACCAATATTTTCTTTATACATCTTGTTGAGACGGTCACCGTTGAAGCTTGCACCCAAGTACATATTGTATTTGCCAGGAGCTTTCCCAATAAATCCAATTTCCGCTAGAGCTGGACGTGCACATCCATTTGGACATCCAGTCATCCGTATCGTAATCTCTTGTTCTCTCAAGCCAGCTTCATCAAGAAGTACTTCGACTTTATCAATCAGAGATGGCAGATAACGTTCCGATTCCGCCATTGCTAAACCACAAGTTGGGAAAGCCACACAGGCCATTGAATTTCTTCGTAATGCTGAATTTTCTTTCCCGTCTGTTAGGCCGTATTCATCAACAAGCTTCTGAATTTTTGGTTTCATGTAGTTTGTCACATTACCAATGATCAAATTTTGATTTGGTGTCATACGGAAATCTCCAGTATGTACCTTTGCAATTTCACGCAGTGCTGTTTTTAGCTTATACGAGTCATAATCTGCCACACGTCCATTTTGAACGTACAATGTTAGGTGCCATTTACCATCATGGCCTTTAATCCAACCATACTTATCACCATTGTGATCAAAGTGGTAGTCACGTGTTTCTTCTAACTCCCAACCAAGGCGATTGTTCAGTTCTTGTAGAATCCACTCTTTACCTAAACGATCCACAGTGTATTTAAAACGTGCATTTTTACGATTCGAACGGTTTCCATAATCACGTTGGATCGTTAGAATTTTTTCTGCCACATCGACTACTTTGTCTTTTGGAGTATAACCGATGACCTTCCCTACTTGAGGATACGTATCCTTATCCCCATGTGTGCTTCCCATTCCACCACCAACAACTACATTAAATCCGACTAGCTGATCCTCTTCTTTTATGGCAATTAACCCTAAATCCTGTGAGAACACATCTATATCATTTGAAGGTGGAACAGCAATCCCTATTTTGAATTTACGAGGTAAATAAAGATCACCATAAATTGGTTCCAATTCTTCTTTACTGTCGATCACTTTCTCTTCATCTAACCAGATCTCATGGTATGCCTTTGTTCTTGGTAATAAATGATCACTGATTTTATGCGCCCATTCATTTACTTCATTCGTGTACCTCGAATGCTCTGTATTTACACTTGCCATTACATTTCGATTTACGTCCCCACAAGCAGCAATCGTATCAAGTAATGCTTTATTCATACCTTGAATCGTTGATTTCAAGTTCCATTTTAAAACACCATGTAATTGGAACGTTTGACGTGTCGTCATTTTTAATGTTCCATTACCATACGTATCTGATAATTCATCCATTGTAAGCCACTGCTCAGGAGTAGTAATTCCCCCTGCGAGACGAACACGGATCATAAATTGATACGCTGGCTCTAGCTTTTGTTTTCTCCGTTCGTTACGTAAGTCCCGATCATCCTGCATATAACTACCATGGAATTTCAATAATAATGTATCTTCTTCTGGAATTGCTGATGTTAATGGTTCTGCAAAGCTTTCTACTAAATTACCACGGAGGAAATCACTTCTCTCTTTAAGCTTTTCCATTCCGCTTGGCGGTCCAGCTTCATACGGAAATCTTTTTGACATGATGAAACTCCTTTCCCCAATCACTCTTCTAATCTATTAATAAACATCGCGTTGATATCTTTTTTGTTTACGCATGTCGGCTATAAATGCCTCTGCTTCTTCTTGGCTCTTTCCGCCTTCTTTTTCAATAATAGAGATAAGCGTATTATGAACATCTTTCGCCATCCGTTTCTCATCACCACAAACGTAAACGTGCGCACCTTTTTCTAACCATTCATATAGCTCTTTACTTTTCTCAGCCATTCGATGCTGTACATATACTTTTTCTTTTGTATCCCTTGAAAAAGCGACATCCATTCTAGTCAGCACACCTTCTTTAAGCCATTGCTGCCATTCCGTTTGATATAAAAAGTCGGTAACGAAATGTTGGTCTCCGAAGAATAACCACGTATCCCCCTCAGCCTCGATCTCTTCTCTTTCTTGTAAGAAGGAACGGTATGGGGCAACACCAGTTCCAGCACCAATCATAACAACTGGTGTTGCTGGATTTTCAGGAAGCTTAAAGCTTTCAGTCTTCTGAACGAATACAGATAACTTATCTCCAACTTCGGTACGCTCAGAAATCTGACCGGAGCACACACCTATGCGGTCACGTCCATGCGCGTGGTATCGTACTGTCCCAATCGTTAAATGAACTTCATCCGGATTTGCTTGTAAACTACTAGCAATCGAGTATAAGCGAACTGGAAGCTTACGCAGAATGTTCGTGAAGTCTGCGGCAGTTGCTTTCCATGGACCAAAGTCACGGTATAAGTCAAGTAAATCTCTGCCCTCAGTATATGCATTAATTTTATCCCGATCACCTGAATCTACTAACTTTTTCAACTCATCACTTTCAGATAGCTCTGCAGCTTTTTCCAAGAAAGGCTTTGTTAAAACGGTAATTTCAAAATGAGTTGTTAATGCCTCACGTAGCGACAGGAGATCACCCTCTTTATTAATGGAAATGGACTCTTCCGGGTTCCATCCTGTTTCTTGTAACAACTCCTCCACTAATTCAGGGGCATTTTCAGGTATAATTCCAAGACTATCACCAGGGAAAAAATCTAGGTTAGAGCCTTCTAAATCAAGTTCTATATGAAGTGTTTCCTTATTGGAACCACGTCCATTAAGATTAATTACCTCTAACACCTCTGCTTTAAAAGGGTTCTTTTTAGAGTACTTCACTTGATCAGGCGCTACGTCTGTTTGACCTAATGCTCCTTGCCCTTCAACTTTAGTCACTCCTGCGTTCTCGTTTAACTTTTCAAAAACGCCGGCAAACCATTCTTCTGCTGGCTCTTCAAAGTCAAGATCACAATCTACACGAGGGTAGATTCTTTCGGCACCTAATTCTTCTAAGCGACTATCAAAATCTTTCCCTGTCTGACAGAAAAATTCATACGAGCTGTCCCCCAAAGAAAGAACCGAGAAGCGAACACCTTCTAACTTCGGTGCACGTTTACCAAGTAAAAATTCATGGAAAGAAATCGCATTATCAGGTGGATCCCCTTCCCCATCTGTACTCGTAATAATTAGTAAATCCTGCACATCTTTAATCGCTTTTGGCTTAAAATCCTCCATGGAGGAAACCGTTGCTTTAAAATTTTTATCTGTAAGCTTCTGTGTAAATTCTTCTGCAAGTCCTTGAGAATTACCGGTATCTGTACCATAGAGAACCGTAATTTCTCTCGTTTCAACTTGCTCCTGAACAGGGGCTGAAGGCGTTGCTTCAATTGCATCCTTCAGCGTTGTTGCTGCACTTTCAGAATTAGCTTGCCCAGCGACAGCTAAATAGCCACTTAACCATAGTTTCTGGTTTTCCGTTAGGGTTGGTAGTAGGCGATTTAAAAGTTCAGCTTGTTCTTGACTAAATGGACTGTTGGTTACTTGTAGTTGCAAAAATCCCACCTCACAAAGGAATACTATTTTTATTTAAAATCATTACTTAAATCACGATCCTGGTGTATGAAGACCACATTCTGTTTTATTTGTACCTTGCCATCTCCCCGCGCGACTGTCACCATCATCTTCAACGGCAGACGTACATGGAATGCACCCAATACTTGGGTAGCCTTTATCATGTAATTCATTGTAATCCAAGCTATTTTCTTGGATATAACTCCATACTTCATCCCAAGTCCAATAAATTAGGGGGCATACTTTTATAGATTTAAATCGATTATCTTTGTTTATAAAGTTAGTTTTAGCTCTACTAGGAGATTGCTCTCTCCTCAATCCTGAAATCCAAGCAGTTGCACCACTTAGCGCATCTTCTAATGGCTTTATTTTTCTAATGTAACAGCACTGATCTGGCTGCCTTTTCCATAAAGCTGATCCATACTGTTGACCTTGTTCTTCTAATGTTAACTCCGGTTTCTTCATGATGATATTAAGCTCTGGATATCTACGTTTCACTTTTTCAATCAACTCATACGTTTCCGGGAAATGTAAATCCGTATCTAAGAAAACGATCTCTGCATCTTTTTTTACCTTAGATATTAAATCAATTAACACAATTGCCTCTGCACCAAAGCTGC
Organism: Aquibacillus kalidii; assembly: GCF_014280935.1. Lineage (GTDB taxonomy): Bacteria > Bacillota > Bacilli > Bacillales > Amphibacillaceae > Aquibacillus_D > Aquibacillus_D kalidii. The sequence goes on along the minus strand of NZ_JACLZI010000061.1, from coordinate 145,537 downwards.
AAGCATATACAATGGACTCTCCATAGGAGCTATATGCCCATTCTAATACCTCAGCGGCCCCTTTAGTTGGATCACTAGGTTTCCAGTCAGCAAAAGGGTCACCAGTAAATGAATCATACTTCACAACAGTATTACTCATATCAAACTCCCCAATCTGGTTTTTAGTTTATTTATTCTATGAAATTTTCAAATATTTGTTAGCAATTTAATTTACTTCGTTATATACATAGTAAGTACGCAAACAGTAGTTCATTCCTAAAAAACAGTATAAAAAAACCTCTTCTATACTTAGTAAGAAGAGAGGTTTGTATCGATAAAAGAAATCTACCTATCTTCTTATCTTTCAAGTGCTAACGCCTTGCTGGAATTGGCACAGCATCTAATTATATCAATCATCAGACCCGTTGCCGAGGCTTCTATGGGCCAGTCCCTCCACCTCTCACGATAAGAATATGCTTATAAAATTTTAATTATTATTATTCTGATAAAAATAATAGGCTTTTTAGCAGTAAATGTCAATACATGTATCAAAATATTGTACGTATTATTTGAAATTATCTGAAATCAATTACAATTTTACTAGATAAATATAGTGGAGTGAATAGATATTTAGGATGAATTTTCAGCAGGTTGGGTGGCAAATCATTCTATAATATAAGCTACCCAACCTTTTTAACCTGGTTAGATCTAGCTATATGTGGGGTCTAGTTGGGTGGAAATCTTAATGTTTTGCCTCAAACGTTTTGCAATCTGTTTCCTCTTGTTTATTTGCTTCGTTACCAATTTGACTTACTACGTAAATGGCGTCTGCTGAACATTTATTACTTTCTACCCAAAACGTACAATTAGATACTTCACATAGTACTTGTTGAGCCACATCGTACACCCCCTTTCACCATTGTGAATAAATTCACATATTTACACAAAAAATATTACTCTTTTATAATAGCATATTGGACTATGTAAAAACTACTTGTCTATGACATTTAAATAGCTGGAATTTGATTAATGTTTACTCTTATTTATAGGAACAAAACGAAGACATCCCGTTTAGCCACGCGCCGAATGGACTGAGCAGTAGGAGAAGAATCCAACGCGGTAAACGGAGTAATTCATATTTTCAATCGTACGTCGGATTGTGATCGTACGGACTAGAGGGAGTCTCTCGCTAGTCGCTAGTGCTTAGAGCTGGACGGGGTTGAATTTAAATGTCATCCACATACAGCTGATTCATATTTTTATACTAGCAAATAGAAAAAAACCGCATAAGCAACTTTGCTAATACGGTTACTTATTAATAATTTGCAGATGGGATTGTTATACACATTAGGGTATTTCAATCTCCCCCGCCATCTCCACCACCGAAGTCGCCACCAAATCCACCATCTGAAAAACTAGAATCGTCACTTTCGCTCGACATATGATGGTGGTGATAGTAAGAATTATGACTCTGATTACTTCGTCCAGATCCGTTCCTGCCACCAAATATAGCAAGAACCACAAACATCAATACAACAAAAATGATAAAACCCATTTTCATCACTCTCCTTACTATTAAATTACGAACAAACTCCTAAAAAGTTTCATTTCCCACCGCACACCACCTCGACAATATTCAACAAAAACCGGGTGGTGACAGGCACCTTTTAATACTGCAGTTTTGGGGCGTGTTGTTTTCTTAGTTCGTATAGTTGCTGGAGTTTGTTGATTTTGTTACCTTGGTCTTGTTTTGCTATCGCTATTGTTAGGGTATCAATGATGGCGGTTGGTACTACTAGTGAGTGGAATTCCGATAATGCCCCACGGTAGCTATATAAGACAATCTCCGCTTCTTCTACTAATTCAGAAACCATCATATCGGTAAATAGGATCGAGCAACAGCCAATCCTTTTCGTCATATCTAGCAGCAACTTGACCTCTGGCGGAGCATTAGCAAACCCAAATACAATCACAACATCATCCTGCTCTATATGTGGGATGTGCTCGAAGATTTCCCATCCACCCTTTTCTATTAATTGAACGTTTAATCCAAAACGATTCAATCGAAAACGTAGCAATTCTGCTAACGCATAGGATGCTCCAGAACCATAAAGAAAGATTCGCTTAGCAGTTGAAATGCGTTTTACTGCCTTTTTGAAATCCTCACGTGAAATAGTTGCTAATGTTTCTGCTAAATGGTCGATTTCCAACTGAATTATTTCATCTAATACATCATTCGAAGATACCTTGCCCATTTTATCCTTCATTTTTACAGCTGGCGTTGTTTCTGTTTCTTGTTTTAATTGCTGCTTAAATTGCTTGAAGTTGTCATAGCCGACTGCCCCCCAAAATCTAGAAACAGTCGCAACACTAACACCACATTGACTAGAAATATCCTTTTCCGTCAAAAAAGCAATGCTAGTTATGTTTTTATAAATAAAATCAGCCACTTTCTTATGTCCTGCAGATAATTTTTCTACTTCAAAAGAAATTACAGTCATCGTCTATCGCACCCCCTCTTCTTTTTTAGCACATCAAACATGAAAAAACAACGCTAAAATGAAAGATAAATTTCATATAATTGAAAATGATATTTATTTTACAAACCCGTTACGTTTTCCTAATATTCACTTAACAATCAAGCTTTATAATCCAAAGTGAGAATAATAAATAGGAGGAATAAACATGCAATCAAACATTGGTCCAACAAACCAACAGGGTCAGTCACAAAAATTGATGGTTTTCGTATTATCTATGGCGCTTTTTGGTTTAGGAGATCTCGTAACAGAATTAGTTCCAGATATCGGAATTGGTTCTATCGAATTTGGCGTACCATACTTCGGCTTCATCGGTCTTATTTTAGTTATGTTGTTTAACCCTTTATACGCAGCCCTTGGCGCAGCAGTTGGGGAAGTTGTATTTGGAGACCTCCTTATGGGAGACTTTGGTGGGCTAGGAGAAATTGAGGGTGTACTTACTTTATTTATTGGATTATATATCGCGGGCCTACTAGTTAAGAATTTAAACAGTAAATTCTCCATTGCCATTGCCGGGATGGTAGGGATAGCTGTCGAACAAGTATTAGGTGGACTTGCTGATTGTATTAAAGTATGGGTAGGTGTAGAAGACCTAGAGGCTATTCAAGGATTACCAGAAAGCATTGTCATTTTAGAGCTAGTGGAATGCTCTATGGAATGGGTCATCGCAGGAGTAATCGTTGGAATTATCCCATCCATCATCCTCATACCAAAGCTTCATGGAAAAATTGAACCTCTATTAGGTGTCAAACCACGCCAAGGCGCATACTCTCAAGTGGCTGCTGGATATTTACTCGTTGTTTCTATAGCCGTCTTTGTTGGTGCAACATTATTCGGCGTTATCGGTGAAGCCATCGAAATTGGTGCATGGGAGCCAGATTTTATTGACCAATTTGGTGGTTGGTTTGTTTGGGTAGGCATGGCAATAGCTGCCGTAGTACTTATCATCACGTTACTGCTACGACCAAAATCGAAACAAGACTTCGAACATCCAAAGGCAGGGTAAACGACATGACAGAGCCAATTATTCAAGTTTCGAATTTATCATTTCGTTATCCAGGTGCTAATGAAGATGTATTGACCGATGTAAATGTAACGATTAATAAAGGAGACTTCACAGCTATCATTGGAAGTAACGGTAGTGGTAAGTCCACCTTTTGTAAGTCACTAAACGGATTGATTCCACACTATTATGTTGGGGATTACGATGGAACAGTCGGGATAAATGGTAAAAATACGATCCAACATTCTGTAGCAGAAATAGCAGCTAACGTTGGATATGTCTATCAGGATTTTGAAAATCAGTTAGTTCGGCCACGTGTATATGATGAATTAGTCTTTTCCAGAATGAACTTTGGTTTTATTGATTACCATGAAAAGGCTAGTGAAGTGATTGATTTACTAAATCTCCACGCTATTAAAAATCAATATATTTGGCAGTTAAGCGGTGGCCAAAAACATATGGTGGCTTTGGCAAGTGTGCTGACGATGAATCCCGAGATAATCATTGTTGATGAGCCATCTGCACAATTAGATCCTAACAACGCCGTCGACATTTATAAAGTATTAAAAATGTTAAATGAACAGTACGGTAAAACAATTATCGTGATCGAGCATCACACAGAGTTCATCGCTAATTATTGTAATCAGGTCTTGTTAATGAACAAAGGTGAATTAGCATGGAAGTATCCCGTTCATAAAGCATTAAACCAAGTAACAGATTTACTAGAACGTAATATTTTTCCACCACAAGTTACGCAAGCTGCTTATCAAATTTCGCCAGAGCGATATCCTTACCCAATAACGGTAGACGAGGCAGCAAAATATTTTTCAACTGTTCCACAATATGCTACAGCAACTGCTCCCACAGAGGATCGTGTAAATCACTCTAATCGAACGGCCTTAATCGACTTACAACAAGTTAGTCATACATACAAAACGGTAGACAAATCTACGAAAACTGTTCTGGAAAATATAAATCTTTCTTTCTACGAGGATGATCGTGTTGCATTAGTTGGGGGGAATGGTGCAGGGAAATCAACGTTACAAAAAATGCTTACAGGAATTCAAAGACCAGGTCAAGGTTCTGTCCTTGTACTTGGCCGGGATACGAAGAATGTATCGCCAGAGGAGCTATCTGAATTTGTTACGTACATTTATCAAGAGCCTGAAAAAATGTTTATTGCGGACAATATCCGTGAAGATATCTCCTATTTCCTAAAATCTCGAGATGTACCCAATCATGAAGCCTTCGTTAACGATATAATCAAGCAATTCCATCTGGAAGGATTACAGGATCGGGACGGACGATTATTAAGCGGTGGACAGCAGCGGAGGGCGTCACTAGCAATTGGGATGGCGATGCGCCCAGAGGTTATTTTATTAGATGAACCTACCGCTAGTTTGGATGTGTCTAGTAGAAAAGAAATGATTGCCATGCTTGAAAAATTAAAAAAGCATGTAAGAGTTGTGATTATCGCAACCCATGATATGGAGCTTGCAGCAGAGTGGGCAAACCGGATCGTGGTCATGAAAGCAGGTCAAATTTTGGCTGATACGAATGGAAGAGAATTGTTTAACAACCCTTTTCTAATGAAACAAACCGGTTTAAAACCTCCTCAAATTACCGAATTAAGCATCAAACTAAGCATGCAGCCATCCGCTTTACACGTAACGGATTTCTGTCAACGATTGGAGCATGATCAGTATGAATTATATTGAGAAATTACTTACCAACGTGTCGATCGATAGTTTAAAACTAACCTTACTCAGAACCGCATATGTGAAGAAGGGGAGCTTTCTTGCACAATTTGATCCTAGAATTGTTATCTTATGGTACTCCATTTTTGCGATCTTACCGTGGTTTGTGCATAACACAACGGTATTATTACTTTTCTTCTTTACTATGGTAATCATTGCTTCTTTGTCTAGAATTAGTGGATTTATTTTAGTAATGCTTTCCTTCACAACATTTTGTAATCTCATTTCAATTATCGTGTTAACTTTTTTCCTTGGAGGGGACATTGAGGCGTTTCTAGCTATCCTGACACTAACCCTTAAGCTCGTCACTGTTGCCTTAGCTAGTGTAGCAGTATTCGCAAGCTTAGATCCAGAAAAATTTAGCGACGCTTTATTGAGCTTTGGGCTGCCTGGCCAGGTGAGTTTCGGTGTTTCGTATGGATATAGAATGATTCCGATATTAATTGAGGAATATCACCAGATCATTAATTCCTACCGCTTACGTGGAAGGATTCCAAAGAAGAAGGGTTTTCTTCGTTGGAGGCAGCTTTTCTATATGGGAAAAATTGCGGTATTAGCCTTTTATCCTATGATTTTAAATACTGCTAAACGGACACGAACAACAGTTGAGGCATTAGAAGTAAAAGGGTTTACCTATGCACTTAACCATCCAGAAGCCAAAAAATTAAAACTATCTTATTTAAAAGTAAGAACTAAGGATATTGTGTTATTGGCATCAACTTGTTTATTTCTCAGCATCAGCTTTTATATCGGCAGTATCTATCCATTATAGTTCGACTAAAGAGAGGAAGAAGATTATGTTTATTGACTTTCATACCCATACAAAACTATCCAAAAAGGTAGATTTCAGCTTAGCGTACTTTAAGAAAATGATACGAAGTGCACGTAGAAATGGCCTAACAGCCTTGGCGTTAACGGAACATTTTAACACGACAAAGTTTGAAGATATTTTTGATACATTAGATCAGCACTTTCACTATAATGGTCACTATTATGATGTAGATGGCTTTAAGGTTTTTACAGGGATGGAAATCGACATTAGGGAAACAGGTCATAATTTAATCATCGGACATCGTGATGATATTCGGACGATTCGTGCAAGGTTTGCTAACAATACAAAAAAGAGCACCTTTCCAACTTTTGATCAGTTATTTAATGTAGTCGAGGGATTCGATGTGATAAAAATCGGTGCACATCCTACAAGAGAATCGACCCCTCTGCTTCACCTTGGTAATGAAAAGCTGCAACGATATGATGCGTTCGATTTAAACGGGAAAGATGTTGCCAAACAACCAGGCACAGAGGAAAAACTAAAGGAGCTAGGAGTATCACTCAATAAGCCGGTAGTAGCTGGTAGTGATTCCCACCTCCCCGTTCAGTTCGGTTGTGTGAAAAATAAATTTTATACAGACTGTGAAACAATTGAACAATTGCGAGAAGCGATGGTTAATCGACAATATGATCTAGTTGTTTCAGATCATGCCGCATTAAAAGTTAACACCGCTCGCTTCGTTAAACGGACAATCAAAATGGTTAGACACGTCTAATCAAAAATAATACTAAATACCCACAAACAAAGCAGAGCCTAGACTAGGCTCTGCTTTCCCTAACTCTTTTTCCCATTCGACAAAATCCGGGTGGTGACAGGCACCACCGAAAGCTATATGATAGAATTAGAGATTATGCGAGGATGGTTGATGTTGAATATTGGTAAGCGCTTATATATCCAAAGAACTATAAATGGTGTAGAACTTGAATCTTTAGCAAAGGATTTAATCTCTCCCCTAAGACTTCGAAGGATTGAAAATGGTTATATTGTACCATCTACTACCCTTTTAGAATCTATTGCTGCTAGACTAGATCTACCTAGTGTTTTCTTCACTAACTATGAAGAAATGGATATGCAGCTACTTTATTTATTGAATCAATTATTTGAGGATATAATACTAGGCTCTAATAAGGCAAAGTCCCTTATCGAATTAATTGATGACAACTATTATGAATATCTTTTATCCCCGAAATTAGAGTGCTATTTTCTTCTACTAAAGGTTTCTTATTTAATAAAGAGTGGTGACCTAACCACTAGCGATCAAATTGTCTCTAATTTTCTAGACCCCTATTTTAAAGACATCAATATAGATGGACTTCCTTTATATTTAAGAAAAGCCTACCATTATACAAACGGTCTTTATAATTACTACCAGCAAGACTATGATCAATGTTTAGTGAATTATTCTATACTAAAAAATATGGTAGAAAACCTTTTAGAAAAAGCTGTCATTACCTACAACATCGGGCTAATCTACCAACAGTTAGGAAAGCACCAACAAACAATTAGTATAATAACCGAAGTAATCGCTTACTATGACAAACTAGATCTTCCTTATGAAAGTGCCTTAGCTTATAATCTATTAGGCGCAGCATATAGGGGAACAAAAAGCTATAAAGAAGCACATTCTGCCTTTAAATCGGCCCAGTCCTACGCAGAAGAGTTTCGTTACTTTGATATATTAGGGTTTATCTTTCATAACACAGGAATGATTTTCAAGGATAGTGGTAATATAAAAAAGGCTATCGAGCTTTTCACAAAATCAATCGAGATGAAAGAAAAAGATAATCATAGAAACCTTTCCATTACTTATAGGGAATTAATCGAGTGTCACTTACTTGTTAAAAATATAGATAAAGCGCATCATCTACATTCAATCGCCGAATCTCTTAAAATAAATGAAGACCAACATTATCGATTACTTCAAGCTTTTAATGAGTATTACCGTCTAAATCAAAATCTAGATGAATACTTAAGCAATTTAAAACAATTAATTAAATATTTTCTTCAGGTGGATGATAAGTACGAGTTAAGAAAGTGCTATACCCAAATCGGAAAATACTATTATCGTGATCGGAAATACAAGCTTGCTTCTGAATACTTTTTAAAAAACATTGAGTTAAGTGAGGGGTAAAAATGAAAAGTGTTTTTAAGGTATTTTTTATTACTATCTTAGCTATTTATACAGCAGAAACCTATGCAGATGTAGTCCATGCTACAAGGGATGATATTGGGGGACCAAGAGTTGTAAGTCCTGATAATGTTGAGCTTGAAGAGCTTAGTGAAACACAACCTGATGTTACTACTGAAACAAAATAACGTAATAGATAACAGTTCTTTTTAGGACTGTTATTTTTTATTTATATATTATCTTGATATTTAAATAGAAATTCTCTATAGCTAGCTGCTTTGTCATGTACGGTACCACTATAATTTTTGAAAATTATTTCAGTATTTAAGAAAGAAACAGCATTTGTATTCTTAACTTGGCTTGGATAAAAGAAACGATAACTACTCCAATAGTAGTCTTCAGGTCGATCTACAACACCTGCTACCACAGGGTTTAAATGAATATAGCGACTCACTTCTAACATTCCTAACTCATCTGAAATGATCTTGTCAAAAAAGCGTTTTTCAAATACATGACCAGTTAATTCATATTTGGAATTGTAATAATTCGCATAGCGCTTATTGATGATAGCCATGATTTTGGAAATTGGATGTTCCTTCGCCTTCATCTGCAAATGGAAATGATTATTCATTAGACAATACGAGGCTATATCAAAGGGGAACTTCTTATTTGTTTGCTCCAATATATAAAGGAAAACAGCATAATCATCCTCGTCATGATACAAAGGTTCACGACGATTTCCACGACATACGACATGATAGTAAAAATTGGGTATCCATAACCTGATATTTCTTGCCATCTCTTCAACTCCTTTTCACTAAACGTTTCTAACACAATAATATGAAAAAAATTTCTATCTTAATTTAAATTTATTAGATTTGTAAGATAATAACAACTGACTATTATTGTAAAGTAAGGAGGTTCATTAGGTAGATATTCTATTTTTCTTTTTAAAAAATCATATTCTATGTGTCTACAAATCCCAGAAACCCAAAAAAAAGACTGTTACAAATATGCAACAGCCTTTTTCCATCTCTTTCGACAAACTTCGGGTGGTGACAGGCACCTTGAGTTAAACCTTCGACAAACTTCGGGTGGTGACAGGCACCTTTACTCTTTTTTCTACGGCATTGGGTTCTTGGAGGAAGAAGGTGCAGATGAAGCAGATGACTGCTGCTGTGCTTATGGTGATGAAGAATATTTTTGGGCTGACGAAGCTGAATACTGTTAAGAATGTGGTACCACCTATGTTACCAAACGCCCCTACCATTCCTGATATTTGACCAGTTGATTTTTTATTAACAAACGGCACCATTGCATATACTGCCCCCTCGCCCGCTTGAACGAAGAATGAACAACACATAGTCAATACAATCGCAGTCCACAACGGCCAACTAGATCCGATCATCGACATACCGATGTATCCAATTGCCAATCCAGCCATTAATATAACCAATGTTTTCTTTCTACCAAATTTATCACTTAGCCAGCCCCCACCAGGACGTGATGCAAGATTCATGAATGCAAAACTACTTGCAATTAAACCCGCTTGAGCGATACTTAGTGTGAATGTTTCTTCAAAAAATTGTGGCAAAACAGAAACTACTGCTAACTCTGAACCAAAGGTACAAAAGTATGAGAAATCTAAAATAGCTACTTGCTTAAAGGAATATTTTTCTTCTTCAGGAACCCCTTCTTTCAACCTTTCATGATTCACGTCCCATATTTTATAAACATTAAATAACAGCATTAGGAATAAAAACACGTACACCATGACTGCAACACTTGTGCTTATAAAATGTAATTGATAATTTAATCTAAATGTTAAAAAGCCTAGTATCCCGTAAACAGGTAACGTCATCAAAATCAACCCTACCAAATCACGGAAACTTGATACTTCTAAAGCTCCAGCTTTTTTCTGCTGCTTAAACTCAACACCGTCCGGCCTATCCTGAACGAGGCGCATAAAGATCAAACCATAGATTAGGACAATAAGCCCTGTCAATCCAATCGCATAACGCCATCCGTTATCCCCACCGAAAAATAAAGCTAATGTAGGAAGCGTCATAGCTGCTGCTGCAGAACCAAAGTTACCCCATCCGCCGTAAATCCCTTCAGCTAAGCCTACTTTCTTAGTTGGGAACCACTCGGATACTAGTCGAATCCCGACAACAAAACCGGCTCCAATTATGGCCAAGAACATCCTCGAAATCATTAACTGCATAAAAGAATCAGAGAGTGCAAAAGTAAAACACGGAATACTCAAGATAATAAGTAATCCCGAAAAAACCCTCCTTGGCCCATATCTATCTACCAAGATGCCAATTAACACCCTTGCTGGAATCGTCAGGGCTACGTTTGCTACCGCAAGAATAGCCACTTGGTCCGAAGTTAATCCAAAAACACTCTTCAAAGTTGTCATAAACGGTGCCATATTAAACCAAACAACAAAAGTTAAGAAGAAAGCCAAGGTAGTAAATCCTAACATTTTGACATTGCCTTTATACATATTATTTTCCATAGTAACCTCCATTGATATTTTATCTGAATATTTAGATAATTTATTTTATCAATACCTCACCGCAAGAGGTAGGTATTGTAGTAGTCAATTTTTTCACCCAATAATAGGTCAACTAACAGGGCTTACCGTTACAGCACTTACTTTAAATCCTGGCATTTTACAATAAGGGTCTAATTCGTTGGCAACAAGTCGATTAACATTTTGGGTTTCGGTCCAATGGAATGGAACAAACACTGTATCTTTTCTAATCGTTTTAGACCACTTACTTCGAACAACAATCCAACCATACTTTGATTCAACCTTAGTAAGTACACCCTCTATTAACCCGTAATTTTTTGCTGTATCTGGATGAATCTCCATAAATGCTTCTACATTTCTTGCAGATAATGATGGACTCTTTCTCGTTTGTTCTCCGGTGAGGTAATGTGACATAACCCGTCCTGTCGTCAGCAACAAAGGAAATTGTTCAGTTGCAACTGGTTTCGCCACCTCCGCTTGATGAGAAAAGGCAACCATCCTCGCTTTACCATCTTTATGTGCAAAGGAATCCTCGAACAACCTAACTGTTCCCCCAGCATCAGGATCGGGACATGGCCATAGCACCCCTTTTTCCTTACAAAGTCTGTCATAGGTTATGCCATAATAGTCGGCAATACCACCACGGCTTGCCATTCGTAGCTCTTCAAAGATTTCTTCCGCATTTTGATAGGTGAAATATTTATGCTTCCCGAGCGCTTTGGCGATATCACAAATGATCTGCCAATCATGCCTAGCTTCTCCAACTATCGGATAGCTCGCCTCTCTCAGCATGACCCGCCCCTCCACATTAGTCATCGTGCCTTCATCTTCTAAGTAAGACGTAGCCGGTAAAATTATATTTGCTAGTTTTGCTGTCTCTGAAATAAACATATCTGCAACAACTAAGAAGTCTAGCTTTTCCAGTGCCTTCCTAACAAAGTTTGAATTTGGATTGGAAATAATCGGATTAGAGCACATTACGAACATCGCGTGAATGTCCCCCGCCTCAATCCTTTCAAACATTTCATAGGCAGACACTCCTTTTCGGGGAAGATCCTTCTCCTTAATCCCCCATACATCCGCTATATACGATCGATGTTCAGCATTCTCAATCGAACGATAACCTGGAAGCTGATCTGCTTTTTGACCATGCTCTCTAGCACCTTGCCCATTTCCTTGCCCCGTAACAGCTCCGTATCCTGAATTCGGCTTTCCGATTTTTCCTGTCGCCAATAAAATGTTCAAAAAGCTTCGAACTGCTGCTGTTCCATCTGTTTGCTGCTCAATACCTCTCGCCGTAAAAATCATTCCTGATTCTTCTTTTCCAAAAACCATTGCGGTCTGGTAAATTTGTTCGGCAGACACTCCTGTTATCTCAGCTATTTCAGACAGATTAATAGAAGTAACATATGCTTTTGCCTGTTCAAAACCTTCCGTTCGCTCCGCCAAAAATTCATCATCTATCAGACCATTTTCGATGATAACTTTCAATATACCGTTAGCTAACGCAACATCTGTTCCTGGTTTATTTTTCAGATGAAGGTCAGCTATTTTAGTAGTTGCTGTTTCTCGTGGATCAATTGCAATAATATACGCTCCATTTTCCTTTGCTTTTTCAAAATATGGCATGATCGTCGGTTGGCATTCCGCTATATTTGTACCAGCCAAAATGATACAACGTGTATTTGGTACTTCCTTTAACGTATTGGTAAATCCACGATCCATTCCGAATGTTTGATTAGCTCCCGTCGCAGCCGCTCCCATACATAACCGGCCGTTGTAATCGATATATTTCGTTTGTAATCCCACTCGGGCAAATTTCCCCAAAAGGTAGGCTTCTTCATTCGTAATAGAGGCACTGCCGTACACAGACAAAGCGTTGTACCCATGTTGCTTTTGTATCGAGGAAAACTTATCACCAATGACTTGTAACGCTTCATTCCATGTAATCGGAGTAAACTGGCCATCTACTTTCATTAAAGGTTGTTTAATCCGATCTCGGTGCAAGGCATGTTGATGAGCATTCAACCCTTTAATGCAAAGTCTGCCTTCTGATGTAGGATTATCTTTGCCGACTGTTTTGTGCACTTTTCTAGAAACAACAGTCTGCTCTATTAGTTGCATCTTACATTGCATGCTGCAGTATGGACATTGGCTATCATAGATTTTTTCCTTTTCAACAGATTGCTGCTTATTTCGGAAGTATTTTAACATTAGATCAGTCAACGTTTGTTTCTCCTCTCACTAGTTTTTCACAACTAAGTTTTTTCTCCGTAATAAATCTGCCTTTAAATTAGTAATTAGGTAGTTTAATAGTTCCTCGTTAAAAAGTACCTCACGAATATGAACTAACGATACTCGCTCTATCCATTGCCATGTCCGCTCCAAATAATTGGCTGACTCACGATAATATTGAATAAAACCAAGAACAATCTCAACGGCGCCTTCTTTCGTTTCTGCTACCGTTAGTAGTTTTCCATTTCTTGCATGACGACCACTACTCCCACCAACATAAATTTCATAGCCCCGACTTATTTTGATAACACCGATATCTTTTGTTGTGGAACCAGCTCCATTATGCATACACGCTGACACCCCAATACGAATTCTATATGGCGCTTTTAAAAATTCAGTTCGTTTTTCAATTTGTTCGGATATTTCACAAGCTGGCTGTTTATCACACTCACACAGCTGATAACTGTTACTTGTCTTAACAGTGTGTACCATATTGGCAGAGGCGGAATAAAGCCGCATCTCAAGATCAGACCAAACATTGGGAAGATCCTTCTTTGAAATATTATTAAGATGGATCCGTTGATCACTTGTTATCGCTAATTTCCCTAGTCGATACTCCTTGGCAACGTCTACCATTTTTTGTAGCTGGTCTGCTTCCACCATACCTCCATAAAGTTGTGGAACAATCGAATATGTGCCATCGCTACGAATCATCGCATTCCTGTTCTCACTTAAATAAACGGTATCCTGACTTTTGCCATACTCCGGGTAAATCATCCCTAGGTAATATTCTAGAGCCGGGATACAAGCATTACAGCCCTGCTCGTTTGCCCAACCTAATGTATTCATAATTTGCTGTACACTAGTTAGTTCATGTTCCTGAATAGCAGCAACAATTTCCTCTTCCGTAAGAGGTGAGCAATGACATAGATTTTTTTGTTTAGATTTTTCATGAAAATGATCGCTTTTAATAAATTCTAAAAGATCACTCACGACTGGTTTACATCCCCCACATGAGCTAGACGCTTTGGTACATGCTTTCACTTCGTTTACAGTCGAAAGGTTGTGCTCAAGTACATTTTCAATAATCTCACCTTTTGAAACATTATTACACGTACAAACGAAGTCATCTCTTGGTAAGGATGCAGCATAGGAAGCAGCAATATCCTTCGGTTTAAATAAATCTGCTTTCTCGTTATCTGGGATGAATTTCTTTTTCATAATAAGGTCAAGAAGCCCTGGTCCCTCTTTTGTATTTCCAAACAAAACAGCACCAATGGCTTTGTTATCTCGGAAGAATATTTTTTTGTAGGTAGAGGAGATTTCATCATGGATTTGGATAGCTTTTGTACGTTCATCTTTGGTAAAGTCACCTACTGAAAACACATTAACTCCTGATATTTTAAGTTGGGTCGAGAGAACTGATCCTTTGTATCCTTCTATTTGCTTTCCACATAAAAATTTCGCTAAAATTTCTGCTTGTTCATATAACGGTTTAACCAGACCATAAGCCATGTTGTTATGTTCTGCACATTCACCAACAGCAAATATACTTTTTGTTTTCGTTGCTAAATAATCATTGACCAGTATTCCTCTATTTGTTTTAAGTCCAGATTTTTTGGCAAGTTTTATATTCGGACTAACCCCAACAGCCATGACAATCAGATCAGTCTCCACTACTGTACCATCTGAAAATTGAATCGCTTCGACTCGGTCACCACCTAGGATCTTCTCTGAACTTTTTTCTAACCAAAAGTTCATTCCCTGCTGCTCCAGCTTTTGCTGTAGCATTTTTGCAGCTGTTGTATCTAGTTGTTTGTTCATCAGACAATCCGCCAAATGAACAACATCTACTTTCATACCTAAATTCAAGAGCCCCCTTGCTGCTTCAAGTCCTAAAAGCCCACCACCAATCACAACTGCTTTTTTATAGGTTTTGGATGCCTCTATCATTGCCTCGCAGTCTTGAATCGTTCGAAACGTTATAACACCTTGCTTCTCAGCACCAGGCAATGGCAGCATAATTGGATTGGAGCCAGTAGCTAAAATCAATTTATCGTAGCTTACTATTCTGTTTTTATCTGTTTTTAGTTGTTGATTATCTTTATCTATTTCTGTAACTGTTTCTCCTGTATAAAGCGTAATATCGTTTTCTTCGTACCAGTTATGATCATTTATCGTAATATCATCAAAGCTCGTATCCCCTTGTAACACAGACGATAGCTTGATTCTATTATAGTTGACATGTGGTTCTGAGCCGAAAACAGTGATCTCAAAAAGGGTGTGATCTTCAGCCAATATATTTTGGACACACCTCATACCTGCCATACCGTTTCCAACTAAAACTAATTTTTGCTTACGCACGATTATACCCTCCAGAGAAATCAGTAGTGTATTGTTTGTTATGGAAAAAGAGTATCATAAATACATCATTAGCGTCACAGGTGTTGTAAGGTAAGTTAACATACAATTTTCAGACTTTTTAAACTTTTCAATCCGTCTAATGTGCAGTCTATAGCAAATGAAAGAGATTACATAAAGTTATAAAAAAATAAAAAAAAGCACAGCAAATGTAATCACATTTACTGCGCCTTCCCCGAAAACTCTCGACACCATTCGATTAAATTCGGGTGGTGACAGGCACCTTTAAAGCGGCTGCTTTAAAGGTACCTCTATTAGGAATGTAGTTCCTTGATCGGATGTATCATATAGCCCAATCTTACCGTTATGGTCCTCGATTATCCGTCGGACGATCGACAGACCTAATCCAGTTCCCGAATCTTTACTAGTGCGAAACGGTTTGAATAAAGTGTCCTGAATTGTTGAAGTTATTCCAGGTCCTGTATCTCTAACTAATAAACGATACACTCCATTTTTTAAATAGGATGAAATAAATATGGTCCCTTTGCCGTCCATAGCCTCACTACTATTCCTAATAAGGTTATAGAGCACCTGTCTGATTTGCTTAGGATCCACATACACTTTTGTAGGTGCTAAATCAACCTTAAACTCAATTCCTTCAATGGTCGAGCTATAATGTTCCATGATTTCTTCAATAATATCCTTGAGACAAACCTCTTCAAAATTTGGGTCTCCTGGCCTTGCGAGCAACAGCATCTCTTCTACAATTGAATTTATACGTTCTAATTCTTCTAGTAGAAATGGTACACGGTATTTATTGTTTTCACTCTCTGAAAAAGAACTATTCATTATACTTAGGAATCCCTGTATCACAGTTAGTGGATTTCGAATTTCATGAGCCGCCCCTGCAGATAATTCACCAAGCGAAGCTAACTTTTCAGATTGATGAATACGTCTTTCGATTTCATCTTGTTCAGTGATGTCAATAAATTGAAAAATTCGATTTACTTCCTTACTGACATTATTGAATAATTCTTTTTGTGAGACTAATAATGTTTTTATCTCATTACCAGTATCATATTTAACTTTTACGTTTTGAATTATTTTTTGCGATAGAAGAATATCCCAGAAATTAGAGTTAATGTATGGTCTTTCTTTCGTAGCTAAAGCAACAGCATTTACCATTTCTTTATCAACATTTAAGATAGTTAAGGCCGCACTGTTAATTACTAAAAAGTTGTTATCCTCACCACAAACTAAAACACCAACTTCTAATGAATCCATAATTTGTTGTCGGTTATCTCGGTCTATTGTAATCTCTTCGTACATTTCGAAATATCTTTTAAATATAATAGATAAGATCATGATGCATATATTAAAAAGGATTATGCCCAAATAAGATTTTGCTTCAATAAAAATAGACAGAATTATAACTAATAAAAACGCAATTAAATAATTTGGTGTAGACTCTTTAAATATTTGTCTCGATATTGCACTAGCCCTAGAAAAAAAAGCAGAGTTATTACTTAATCTTCTAGCTCTAAAATACAACATCATAAGGCAAATATTGATCAAATAATAGCAGAGCATAGAGACTACATAGGCATGGGTGTCTACTAAAATTAGCGAACCTACTTCCCCTCCAGTAAGAAGGAAAGTAAAATACGCACCAAATATCATAAAAACGTAATAGGAAAAGTTTATTAGCTGTTTCCAGATTACTGTTTCTCTATAAAATAAATAAACAATAGCATTACCTACTAATAGTAATAGGGAGCTTTCAACACCAAAATAAAACATTACAGCTAAATATATTGGCGTATCCATTGAAAAAGCATTTTCATCACTTGGTGGTAGCTTGATGACATATTTTTGCGCTACGATAACGGAAATAAGCAAGAATATCATTATCAACCATGATTCTTGTAAAGATTCAGCAAGATATTGAAAATCCTGTAATAAAAAAAACATTGAAAATGCAAGAGTTACAACAGAGCTTGTAAATATAGGAATGGGTGAAAAACGTAATAGTTTATTTCTCATGTTATACCTCGTCAAGTAATTACTTTTAGTGATAATATAGTCCTACATGCAATCATACACCAAAAGTCTACATTTCTCTACAAATATATATTTATTCACTTCCCTATTCTATACAATCCCTCCACAAAATACCGGCCTAAATTCCTAACCACACAGTAAATTAGTCCTATAAAATTAAAAAGACAACACCTCCACTCTTAATTATTCCGACAAAAATCGGGTGGTGACAGGCACCGAAATTAAAACTTTGTCGAATTGTTCCGATAATTTAAAACGACACCTATTTAAACAAATATATTAAAGGGGGAGCTACCATTGTTAGATAAATTAAGGTGGAAAAACATAAAGATTGGTGGAAAGTACACGGTTATTTTCTCACTTATGGCTATAGCCTTTATTAGTTCAGTTCTATTGACTTATTTTTTACTTAGTCAGACACGCGACAAGATGGACGAAACAACAGAGACAAATATAATTTCGTTATATTCATCTGACCTAGTTACAATTTTTAATGAAAAGTTCGTTTATATTCCGGAATACATCGTTTTATCTGAGGAAGCACAGCTCGAAAATTACCTAGAAACAAGTATGAAATTTGTAGACAAAGCAAAACAGTTAAAGAGCAAAATTACAAATAAAGAACAATTGGCATTATTTAATCAGTTAGTCGAGAATAACAACGAACTTGATCAGTATTTTTTCAGTATGGCTGTACCTAAAGTTCAACAGTTAAACACAAAAGAGTTTGCAGAACTACAACAGTCCGCCAATGAATTGAAAAAAAATACTGCCGAGGTTGGTGAAGAATTAAAATTATCAGCGATTGATGCTAACCAAAAAGCACTGTCTGAAGCTAATACTAATATATCCAATACTATTGTGTTGCTCATTATATCTGGTGGAGTATCTATTATAGTTTCTTTTACCCTACTATTTTTAATTAGTAGAAGAATTAGTAAGAACCTTAATAATATAGTCGTAACAAGTAATCAAATAGCCAATGGAAATCTATCCATAGAACCATTGAAAAATAATGGTAGTGATGAGATTGGGCAACTAGCCGTTTCTGTAAACGACATGAGTAGCAGCCTTCGCACTATGATCGAGGAAATTACTACTCTATCTTCCGAAGTTGATAAACAAAGTAACGCGCTAGCGAGTGCCTCTGATGAAGTAAAAATTGGTAGTGAACAAGTGGCTATTACAATCGAGGAATTAGCGAACGGTACTAGTAGTCAAGCGAATGAAACAACAACCATTTCTGAAACAACAAGAGCATTTATGG
This sequence comes from Aquibacillus kalidii, assembly GCF_014280935.1. Taxonomy (GTDB): domain Bacteria; phylum Bacillota; class Bacilli; order Bacillales; family Amphibacillaceae; genus Aquibacillus_D; species Aquibacillus_D kalidii. The sequence continues at coordinate 126,838 of NZ_JACLZI010000061.1, read as the reverse complement.
AAAAATTGGAAGAAGCAAATGCACATAGCCATGATCTCGTTTCCTTCTCAACTACCGTCCAGAACGTTTCTTCAGAGGGCGATAAACAAATGAAGGAATCATTAGGGCAGATGCATTTGATCCACGAAGTAGTAAGAAATTCTGTTGAAAATGTGAAAAGTCTTGAACAAAAAACGAATTCAATTACTGAAATAGTACACGTCATAAAATCTATTGCAGAACAAACAAACTTACTAGCACTTAACGCCTCCATTGAAGCCGCACGAGCTGGGGAAGTAGGAAAGGGATTTGCGGTTGTCGCGGAAGAGGTAAGAAAGCTTGCAGAAGAAGTTTCCAGCTCAATCGAAAACATTACAGATATTGTTTTCAGTATCAAAGAAGAAACCAACACCATGTCCTCTACTTTGAATAATGGCTATGAAGAAGCAAATAAAGGTGCCAAAGATTTAGAAATTACAGGTAAATTCTTTACAAACATTCGTGAAAAAATAGAAGAAATGGATCAACGGATTCAAGGAATATCCACTACTTTTAAATACATGGAGGATTCTAGTAAAGAAATTAATGAAGCAGTAGAAAGCATCGCAGCAATTTCCGAGCAGTCAGCAGCAGGTGCCGAGGAAATATCTGCATCTGTTCATGAACAAAGTCAATCGATTGAAAATATTTCAAATAGTTCTAATGCACTATCTAACATGGTAAGCAACATGAGAGAACTAATGAACAAATTCAAGTTATAACAGATGGAGGAGGAAATTTAGTGAGTTTTAGAAAACATAAATTACTAGTTTTGTTAGCACTGGTTCTAATAGTGTTTGTCAGCGCATGTAGTAAAGAAGCAACACCCGATTCGAAAAACACAGATCAGGTTAAACTAACTACTGATGATAATAAAGTTTATATTGGATTTGTGCTAGATACCCTTCAACAAGAACGTTGGTATAAAGATAAAGAACTTTTTGAAGAAAAAGTAACCGAACTTGGCGGAAATGTAAAAACGTTAGCCGCAAATGGAAGCGAAAGTGTTCAATTAGCACAGGCAAAACTACTAATTGAAGAGGGCGTAGATGTATTAGTCGTCGTACCTTATAACGCTGAAGCAGCTGCTGAAATCGTTGAATTAGCTCACAAGGCCAATACAAAGGTAATTTCATATGATCGATTAATAAAAAATGCTGATGTAGATTATTACATTTCATTTGATAATGTAAAGGTTGGAGAATTACAAGCGAAAGAAATCCTTAAACAACAAGAAAGTGGTAATTTTGCCTATATTGGTGGGGCTGAAACAGATAATAATGCAGTTCTGTTCAGAGAAGGGGCTATGAAAGTCCTTCAACCACTAATAGATCAAGGCAAAATCAACCTTGTCTATGATAAATATACAGACAACTGGGACCCTGCTGTTGCTGAAGAAAACATGTTAGAAGCGTTAAAACAAACATCTGGCAAAATTGATGCTGTTATATCTGCAAATGATGGTAACGCTGGTGGTGTTGTGAACGCACTTGCTACGAAAGGGTTAGATGGTAAAGTTCCTGTCACTGGCCAAGATGCTGAATTAGACGCAGTAAAAAGAATCGTAGCCGGAAAACAGACGATGACAGTTTATAAATCAATTAACTTATTAGCACTAAATGCAGCAGAAATGGCGATGAAGGTTGCTCAAGATAAAAAGATTGAGACTAACAATGCAGTAAATAACGGAAAAATTGATGTGCCATCTTATTTATTAGAACCCGTTACTGTTACAAAAGAAAATATTGATTCAACGATTATAAAAGATAATTATCTTACTAAAGAAGAAGTTTACGGAAAATAATAGAATTTTAATACAGTCCTCTTGTCAGTTCCGTTCCAATATCGGAAATTGCCAAGAGGACTTTTCATTTTGCTTTATTCGACAAAATCCGGGTGGTGACAGGCACTCACCAAGAACCAGTCATTTCTCAAATTTTCTTTATTGTAACGGAATCTTGTGTTATCGCTATATCGGGTTACCTTTCCTCCAGCCCCTTCAATAATAGCTTGGCCAGCGCCAGTATCCCACTCCATAGTTGGAGCATAGCGAGGATAGTAATCAGCTTTTCCTTCTGCAACAAGACAGAATTTTAACGAACTTCCAGCTGAAACTACATTTACATGATCATGCTGCTTTTGTAAATCCTCCACAAAAGCTTTCGTCTCGTCGGACATGTGTGAACGACTAGCAACAACATTTATTGTCGAAGCATCATTGTATAAAGGTAATTTATCACTGTTCTCTAATATTACTTGATCATTAGTTAGTTTTAGTTCAGATGCTTTTTCTACTTTAAAGGATCCATGGCCTTCCTTAGCAAAATAAGCCGTATCCGTTACAGGAGCATAAATAATACCTAATACCGGGTAATTCTCTTTAATTAACGCGATATTTACTGTAAACTCTCCATTTCTTTTAACAAATTCCTTCGTACCGTCTAGTGGATCTACGAGCCAAAACATATCCCAATTCTTTCTTTCTTCATAAGTAATAGTAGTACCTTCCTCACTTAATACAGGGATTTCTGGATATATATTCGTCAACTCCGCCATTATCACATTATGGGAGCGCTGATCCGCTTCGGTTAGAGGAGAATCGTCACTTTTTGTTTGAACCCCGAAATCTTTTTCATATACATCTAGTATTTCTCTACCTGCTTTTAAAGAAATCTGCAATAGATCCGTGAAACTAAATTCATTCATAAACTTGATCCTCTCTATTTAAAATTCAGACTCGAAACTAATTTATTCTTAACATTATAACAAACTCGAAAACTATAATAGTAGGAAACATCCGATTCAAATCGACAAAATTCGGGTGGTGACAGGCACTCACCCAAAAATAAACTATTGACACTTAGTTCAAAAGTTGTAATAATACTATAGATAAGTTGATACGGTTACCTTTAATTCAGTCCAGAGAGGCTGGCAAGGTGTTGCGGATTTTATCTGCGTAGCTCTATTTGCTCATGAGGAGATTCATGACCATTTAGAGTGGAAGCATCTTGCCTAAAATAGGTAAGATGCTTTTTTGTTTTTATGCAAAACTAGCATAAAGGGTGACTAAACTTATTTAGCTTAAAATAAAAGGAGAGATAAAGATGGCTCAAAAAGAAATACAAGTTCATGATCGTCCGCCACTTTTAAAAAGTTTACCATTAAGTTTCCAACACCTTTTCGCAATGTTTGGATCAACAGTTTTAGTACCTGTTCTTTTCGGTGTGGATCCTGCAACGATTCTCTTAATGAACGGGATCGGAACGCTATTATACATTTTTATTACAAAAGGCAAAATCCCTGCATACCTTGGTTCAAGCTTCGCCTTTCTTTCACCAGTGTTTATGGTGTTAGAGGATTACTCCTATAATTATGTCCTTGGTGGCTTTTTAGTTGTAGGTATCGTACTAGTTCTTGTTTCTTTGATTATTAGAGCAGTTGGAACAGCATGGATTGACATTATTTTCCCACCAGCCGCAATGGGGGCAATTGTCGCGGTTATTGGATTAGAATTAGTTCCAACAGCAGCAAGAATGGCCGGTTGGATCGCACCTGCAGATGCAGCTGCTAATTGGACAATGGATGGAAAAACGGCCATGGTTGCATTTTTAACTTTAGCAATTACAATTATTTGTTGGGTTTCATTACGCGGATTCCTTAAAATCATTCCGATTTTAATTGGTATTATTGCTGGTTATATAATTGCTTATTTCTTTGGCTTAGTAGACTTTACAACAGTTAAGGAAGCTAAGTGGATATCAATGCCTACATTCTACGCAATGAAGTTTGATTGGTCTGCAGTACTAACCATCTTACCTGCAGCCTTAGTTTTAATCCCAGAACATATTGGCCACCTATTCGTAACGGGGAATATTGTTAAGAAGGACTTAACGAAAGATCCTGGCCTAGATCGTTCATTGGCAAGTAATGGTATTTCTACTATTATTTCAAGCTTTGTGGGTGCTACTCCTAACACAACTTACGGAGAAAATATTGGGGTACTTGCAATTTCAAGAGTTTACTCTACTTATGTTATTGGGCTAGCTGCTATGATCGCAATCGTCCTATCTTTCTGCGGAAAGCTAGCAGCATTAATATCTTCCATCCCATCACCAGTAATGGGCGGGATATCAATCCTCCTATTTGGTATCATCGCTGCAAGCGGTGTTCGTATGTTAGTAGAATCAAAAGTAGATTACAATAAGTCACAGAACCTAATTCTTACATCTATCGTCCTGGTAATTGGAATTAGTGGCGCCTCCATTCAAATTGGTTCAGTTGGATTAGGCGGCATGGGACTTGCAACTGTAATTGCCATTATTCTAAGCTTATTCTTTAAGCTACTAGACATCCTAAATCTTTCAAATGAAGACAAATAATAAAAAATACGAGGTTTCCCTACCAGGGAGCCTCGTATTTTTTATTATTATACCACCCCGTGAAACATTTTGTGAAACAAGAAAATTCGGGTGGTGACAGGCACCTCTAAATCTTCTTTGCTACTCCTGTTTCGTGGGCTGCTTGGATAACGGCATCTCGTATTTTGGTAACTACTTGTTCGTTGAATACACCAGGAATGATGTAATCTTCGTTAAGTTCATCTTCGCTAATGGTTGAAGCTATTGCCTCTGCTGCCGCCAACTTCATTTCTTCGTTAATTGCAGATGCGCGACAATCCAACACTCCTCGGAAAATCCCCGGAAAACATAATACATTATTCACCTGGTTAGGATAATCCGATCTACCTGTCGCCATCACCTTAACATAAGGCCTTGCATCTTCTGGAGAAATTTCCGGATTAGGATTTGCCAATGCAAATACAATTGGATCCTTGGCCATATTCTTCACATCAGTCGTTTTTAGCACACCCGCTGCAGAAACGCCAATAAAAATATCCGCTCCTTTAATAACTGACGATAATGGACCTCGTTCCTTGCTAGGATTCGTATGTTCTGCGTACCAGTTCCACATCTCATGTTCATATGATTTACCTTCCGCCGAATAAATTGCACCTTCTCTGTCTACTCCTACTACATTCTTTGCGCCAGCGTTTAACAGCATCTTTGTAATAGCTGTTCCCGCTGCGCCAATTCCACATACGACCACTTTACAGTCCGCTAAATTTTTCTTAGTTAATTTTAAAGCATTAAAAATACCTGCTAGCACAACAATGGCAGTCCCATGTTGATCATCATGAAAAACCGGAATGTCCAGCTCTTCTTTCAAACGCTGTTCAATTTCAAAGCACTGCGGAGATGCTATATCCTCCAGGTTAATACCTCCAAAAGTTGGGCTCAACGCCTTAATAGTTTGAATAATTTCTTCTGTATCTGTCGTGTTTAAACAAAGAGGATAAGCATTGATATTAGCAAAACGTTTAAACAACATTGCTTTTCCTTCCATAACGGGCATTGCAGCTTCTGGCTTAATTTTTCCTAAACCTAAAACAGCAGTTCCATCAGATATGACAGCAACTGCATTATTTTTGATGGTGAGGTTATAAGCTAGTAGTGGATTTTTATCAATCGCCTGGCTTACCCTTGCCACTTCAGGAGTGTAGACTTGGGACAGTTGTTCCCGGTTATTGATAGAAAGCTTGGATTTCACTTCAATTTTCCCACCAAGATGAACTAAGAATGTCCGATCTGAGACGTGTTTGACACTAACACCGTTCATTGAATTAATCGCATCAACAAACTGCTCTTGTTCCGCTTCGTTATTAATCCTAATCGTAATGTCCCTAATTGTAGTCTGTGGACCTTCTTTTATCACATCGATGGCAACAAGATCTCCACTCAAATTACTAATGGACGTGGCAATTTCACCAAAAGTGACCAGGTCTTTATTAATTTCAAGCCTTAAGATTACATGCATGTTAGAACGCGCCATATACATCCTCCTTATTCATCACATTGCCCTAAATTCAGAAAGCGATTACAACACCGCAATTCTAGTATAACAAATTAAATTACTATTTAAATTTAATAGATAAAAATTATACAAATATCCGTTTAAATACCTAGATGAAATTAGATTTATACCTTAATCATATTCCCAAATACATTATTTCATACATACTCAATAGACAACATAAATCAAATATTTCGACAAAAACCGGGTGGTGACAGGCACCTCTATCACAGGCATCATCATTGATAGATTCGTGTTTTTGCTTCATAATGTTTTTTAGATCATACAACATGGAGAGTGAATCTATATGGGTAAGTTTAAAAGAAATGAACCGTGTCCGTGCGGTAGTGGGAAGAAATACAAAAAATGCTGTGGTGTTTACAATGTTGTGGAGTTTAATCCCACCATTTATAATACGGAACTTTATCAATTACATGACCAACTCATCGATTTTGCAATCAAAGTACACGGTGACACTTTAACCAATCAAGCAGATAAATTTAAAGGTGCTTTTTCTGAGGAAACAGAAAAGGCTTTTAATTCGTGCCTCACACTATGGAGTATTCTTAACGTTCCGGTTCAACAAACGGATGAGACTATTTTCAATCTTTTCTTTAAAAAATACAACTCCAAATTCCGCTTTACTCGTACGAAAGAAGTCTTTTCTAATTGGGGACAACATTCACCATCCATTTTTGAAGTAATCGAAATAGAAGTTAACAATCAATTTACTGTCAAAGATTTGTTTTCAAAAGAAACTTATCAGGTTCCTAATAAAGAAAATAATGAATATGAAATTGGTGAACTTCTTACTGGTACATTAGTTCCGTTTATTGGTTACCATGATTTCTTCTTCAATACTCTCAAAATTAATGGAGAAAAAAAATTCATATTGGATACCCTTAACCAACACTACAATAAAGAAAACGGTTTGGCAGAAAGCTATCCGAATCTACTATCTGATTTATTAAAAAAACAATCGAGTAGCAATGACTGGAAAAACCCTATCCACGAGGATGTTGCTAATTTATTTTCTGAGCATTTAAAGGATAAAGGTTTCCCGAAAGAATTTATTGAGTTAGGTGTAGTACTTTGGCAAAATTATTGCCTACAAAAACAGCCTAAACTTAAAAATCCTGCAACTTTTGCAGCTGCACTAGATTATCTTATGCAGGTTTCATTTGTCGAAAACCATGAAGCAACACAAGGCGGAATCGCTAAGGAATATGGCACATCGGCAGGTACAGTTTCCAGTAATTATAGGAAGCTTTCCGAGGTACTTTCTGATAAACTTGGAAATAACATAAGCAACAAAGTAATTGATGCAAGTGAACTTGATCACTCCGTTTCTTAATAGCACCCTAAATGAAAGGAGTAACGACCGATCAGTCGTTACTCCTTTCTCCAATACTGCTTATTCGATTACAATCTATTTTTAAAATAATTCAACAATTCCTCAGGACTATTCACTATCTTATCAGCAACGATATCATCTGACAGGCTTTTTCTCTGCCTGTGATTCACCCAAATAGCCTTCCAACCTGCTTGCTTTGCGCCAATAATATCATTCTCAAAGGAATCTCCAATATACACTGTTTTTGCCTTATCTAACTGAAGCTTATCTTCAATATGGTTAAAAACCTCTCTTGATGGTTTGGCATGACCAACCGCACCTGAGATAAAAATGTGTTGTTCTGGGATCCAACGAGAAAGACCTAGCTGCTTTATTTTCATCGATTGATGGCCCGCTTTACCATTAGTCAAAACGGCTAGCTGCTTGTTTTGTTGATAAAGCGTCTCTATCAACTCTTCTACCTCACTATACAACATTATTTTATTTTGTTCAGCTAGATAAACCTCTTGAAATCTAACAGCTGATTGTTCACTGATTTTTATATCAAATTCCAAACACGCTGCGGTAATTCGATAGGTATGTAATTCATGCGATGACACTTCACCAGACTCCCACCTTTCAAACAAAGCATCACTATATTTTCTACTTATAACGTATAATCGTTCCATCTCTTCGTCAGATAAAGGCGTTTGTATTACTTTTTTGCAAGCAATCTTAAACGGTAATGTTTGATCGTACAACGTGTCGTCAACGTCAAAAATAATGGTTTCCATTCTCTACTAACAGCTCCTCTTAATCTAACCCAACTTATCCCACTCTGTCTTTTTATATTTAATAAATTTCAGTAAACCTTTTAACCATTCTTTATCATATTCGCGATACTGTTACCCTTCTGCCCATGCCCTAGTTTTTTTGTGATCAGGATGATTTTTGTCATGATAGACTTCAAGAAATTCATAATATCCAAAAATTCCACCAACATCTTCGGGAGGTGCATTTTCCGCTCCATCTAGTAGAGTAGGATATCCATAATAATATTCTTCTGTTGTATCTTCTAAAGTAATTTTAAAGCGCCAATCATCCCCAAAGTCATAGTTATATATCAGTTCTTTATCTTTTTCTAAATACTTGTCTATTTTAATCGTTTGAGGCTGTCTAACCGTTGTTTTTAGTTGTTTTGCCATTATACCAAATGGGTCATTCTCCTTATTTAGGTCAGTTATCTTAAATGCCGACTTTACATACTTGTTCTCTTCGTAAGCTTCTAGGTCATTTGTTACGACAAGATTATCATGGCGTAGATCGAATTCGAACAAATGATATGGTTCATATGGGTTTCCACTTTGAAAGTTGGTAATGGTTTGAATCACGTCATGTAACCGATTAAACGTTGCACCAGCCGGCATAATCACTCTTCTCCATATTAGCGGGATAGAATCTCACAATTCTATCTTAATTTGATAGGCTTTCATGTGCTCATTCATCTCCTCTCCTATGTACTCACATTTTTCTTAGATTAATCATATCGAAAATAGATAATGTAATCTACTAATTAGTCAAGAATGCATTTACAATAAGTATAAAACTACTGTGCACAAAAAACACCATCGCAACAGTGTCACACATCTGTTACGATGATGGATATTTTAATCAGAAATTTTCAACCTTGGAGTTTCTTCTTTTACTTATTAACATTATAGCTCCAACAGCTAATAACAATATTCCTAGCACCATCCAATTAAATTGACTTGTTGCCGTATCTGGTAATTCAGACTCAGTTGTCCCTTGATCAGCTACTTCAAAAACACCATATGCGCTAAAGTGCGTTACTTGTGCAACCACTTCACCAGTGTCTTTATTATAGGAAATTGGTGTTATAAATTCTTTTTTATTTCCATTTGTATCAATATAAACTACTTTTAAGTCCTCCCAATTCTTAACTTTATTTGGGTTAACTTTAAATGTAATCGTAATCGGGTTATCTCTGAATTCTGTCAGTTTTTTGCCACCAATTTCAAAGGAGAAATTGATTATCTCACTCAAGGCATCTTTATTTTTATTGGAGATCTTACTGGCCACTTTTCCAAATTCAAATGTAATATCCTCACCTTTTGAAAGCAATACTGTCGGAATATTAGCTTTCACTTTACCATCTGTAAGCTCCAGTGAATACCCATTGGTTAATTTTTCAAGCTCTGATTTACTAATCTTAAATACTTTAGAAGCATTAGGATCCACATAGACCTTACTTGTATCATTTCTAACTAAATCTGATTCTTTCACAACAGTGGATTGACCTGTTCCCTGGTTCTTCGTTCCCAGCTCTACTTCCGGCTCTTCTGTCCCTGGCTCTACCTTTGGCTCTCCTGTTCCTGGCTCTACCTCTGGCTCTTCTGTTCCTGGCTCTTGGTCATGATAATCTCCAACTCTATAAAAGTAAAAATCATCCAAAGTTCCCCATGCACCAGGAGCCGCTTTAACCGTTGCGCCAATTGTAACCGTACCGTCTGTCACAAGAACGTTTTCTATCATTGGATTCTTCCAAACTGTCCATCCGTCAACTGCTGTCTCAGCTGTGTATTCATTTTCTTTTGTTTTTGCAAAGATAAACATATTCTGCTCGCCTGGATCCCCACCTTGGAAGAAAGAAGAGAAGTTATAATAACCAGGCTCCAAACCTGTGATTGTCTGCTCTACGTTAAAGTCAACAGCAGTTTCTGAATAGAAATGAAGCGAATAATTCCCTGAATGAGCATCTGCTGCTTTATTCTGATAGTCCGTATGTGCTTCACCAGATGGATACGTTATCTTCCACATTGCTCTATCATTATCTTCAAAGCTAGAATTAATCACAAAGTTTTCTGGCTTAATTTGCAGGTGAGCGGATACTGAATCTCCACCCTCTACAACACCCTTAATTTCATAGGAACCTACCCCATCACTAATTGCTTTTTGCAATGCTTCCTTATCCCAGGTGACAGTAACTTCTCCTTCAGTCCCATCATTAAAAATAACCGTAACAGAATCTGGCAGTGTTATGCTATCCCCTAAATTAGCACTAACAGATATATCTTCAATTACATCAACTTTCAATTCTGCAACAGCACCTGTATCAATATACTTAAACACATTTAGGGAAGGTAATGGCTTGCCATTAAAATCAAATAGCGCTTGGTTGTCAACCGCACTACCACCATACCATTCTCCCGCATCTTCTGGATCATATTCAGCAGCATAACTAGACGCCCAACCAGATCCATACTGCTCCCATTTTTGCTTGTTTTGCTCTAAATCTTCCGTTGGTCCCACTGGAATCCACGCTGGCTCCCAGTAAAACACGCCAATACCCGCTTCCCCAACATTAGCTACTGCCTCAAACACATCTCTTACTGCATGCGCTTGACCTTGCACAGTAATTGGATAGTTCAGTGTTTGGCCTGCGGGTTTCGGCGCAGTGTTTCCATGTCCGTCTCCATCTTCACCCGTATACGTATAGGACGTTTCAGCTACCATAACCTTTTTTCCATATGTGTCAGCAACATTTTTTAAGACTGACGTTAAATTACCTAAAGTTCCATGCCAGAATGGATAATAAGAACTTGCAAAAACATCATAATCCACGTTATTATCATCAAGCGTTTGAGCTATTGATGCATATCTCCCAGATGTTTCAGGGTTAGTAAAATGTAAAGCTACTAAAATATTCTCATCAACCTCTTTAACCGCTCTACTTCCTTCATTAAATAATTGACTCATATTGGTCCAGTCTTTTTCACCAGCAACACCACCATTGGTTTCGTTACCAACCTGTACCATCCCAACATCTACACCTGCATCAATTAAGGCTTGTAGACTTTCTTTCGTATAATTATATAAAGCAATTTTCTTATCATCTAAACTCATAGATTCCCAAGCCTTTGGTGCTTGTTGTTTAGCTGGATCAGCCCAAAAATCAGAGTAATGGAAGTCTACTAATAATTTCATTCCATTAGCTGTTGCTCTTTTTCCAATCTCAATAGCTTTCTCTAAGTCATTATTTCCCCCACCATAACCGTTACCTTCCGTATCATAGGGATCATTCCATACACGAACACGTACATAGTTAACACCAGAATCACTTAGTGTTGTAAAAATATCTTGCTCATTACCATTCTCATCTTTAAAAGCCACACCGCTCTCTTCTAAAGCAATGATACTAGATACATCGACCCCTTTAATGAAGTCCTCATCTATTCCATCAACACGCTCAACAAAAATATCAGCTGGCACTGGATCTGGTATAGCTGTTTCATTATCATTAGCACCCAAAGAGGTTAAACTAAAGCTATCTAGATAACCATATGCACCTGGTTGTCCAGTAATAATTGCCCCCACTTTAAAATTAGTAACTACTTCCGTTAATTCAAATTCTAACGTTAAAGTCTCCCAGTTGTTATAACCAGTTGTTGTTACCTGTTTAATCTGATTATCACCAGCGAACAACTGAATATTCGCGGCTTTATTTTTCTCAATTGACCCTCCCATGGAATGTACAGATAATTGATAAGTTCCTACTGGCAATGATTCAATTGTTTGACTCACAGTTTCAGACTGCTCACTCATGGCGGAGTCTTTTATCCAGTATTTAAAAGCGTAGTCACCTTGATCCTTTACCATCCATTGATCATTCGAATAGGCAAAATGGTTAATTTCAAAATTATTATTATCCTCCACGTCCCACGACCCATCACTCCAGAAATCACTCTCAAATCCACCATTTGAAAGCAAATTACTTGAAGTAGCAGCAGAACTTACTAACGGACTTATCCCAAAAGAACTTAGCATAAAAATAAAACCAATTACGATAGTTTGTATCTTTTTCATATTATCTTACCTTTCCTTTTATGTAGTTAACACCCAAATAAACCGCTTACAAATTATATAAAGAACAAGCACCCATCCAAAATACACTATTATCTTGAATGAGTGCTGTTGTTTATCTCTAGGTGTTAGTTCCCTCTTGATTTCTCAACAATTCTGACTTCATATTGGTCCAATGTCATTTCTCCTGATAAAATTTCACCAGTCACCATATCTGTCACTTCAGAATCTAGTACAACAACTTGTTGTTCCTCGGTGAAATTCATGATAAAGACGTAATCTGCATCTTCACCTTGACGAACTTGAATAGATACTCCTGGACTGTGTTTAACTGGGAATATAGCTTTAAGTTCTAATTCACTAATTAAGTCACTATAGAAGTCTCTATGAAACTGTTCATCTAGTCGAGCACCAATATAATAAGTTTTTCCCTTTTCATGGGAATGGCTTGTTACAGCAGGCTTACTCTTATAAAAGTCTTGTAAATAAGTACCCTCCGTAATTGCTCCATTGACATCAATGATTGTTGCATAGTCTTTCACGAGATACTTCTGATTATTGAAAGTGACATAGTTTTCATCTTTCGGATATAACGTATCCGTTTCAAGGGGGTTCAATCCAAAGATTTCTTGTAAATCCTTGTGCCACCCACCCAGATAAGTTAGGTCATACTCATTTACAACTCCACTGATATATGTTGTCACAAGACGCCCACCATTTGCTACAAAAGCTTTTAATCGTGCGATTGTTTCCTCGCTCATTAGATAAAGCATCGGAACAACTAATAACTTATATGGTGAGAAATCTTGTTCCTTAGTAATAACGTCAACTGGAATATCCTTTTCCCAGAACGGACGGTAATGTTCCTGTAACGTTTGCGGATATTGCTTTGTTTCTAATCCATATCCTTGCGCATCATTCAATGCCCAATTACTTTCCCAATCATATAGGATTGCAACATCACTTGGTCGGTTTGTCCCTACTACTTTTGGTAGTTTTTCTAGTACTTGACCAACTTTTGCAACCTCTTGAAAAACACGATTTTCTGAACTATTATCATGGTCTACAACAGCACCATGGAATTTTTCAGAAGACCCTCGAGACTTTCTCCACTGGAAGTACATCACACTATCAGAACCATGAGCAATCATTTGCATAGAAGAAAGCAAGTGCATCCCTGGACGTTTTGCTTTATTTACTTCATGCCAATTAACAAGACTCGGAGTAGATTCCATTAATAGAAACGGTTGCTGTTTTAAACTACGATATAGGTCATCAATAAAGGCAACCTTCATAGCCAAATTAGCTGTACTTTCCCAATCATTATGCCAAGCAGGATACGCATCCCAACTAATTACATCTAAGTGCTTCGAAAACTTACTATAGTCTAGTGATTGGAATGGAATTAAATCAAACGTATCAGCCATAAAGTTTGTAGTAATAGGTATTTCCGGCGTAATTTCTCGGATTGGCACAATTTCATTCTTATAAAAATCAATCGTTTGATCTGTTACAAAACGACGCCAATCTAAATTCAATCCATGAACGGCATTTTCACCAATTGGAGAAGGTGACTCAATTTGTGACCAATCTGAGAAAGTATGACTCCAAAATGGTCCCCACCATGAATCATTAAGAGCTTTCAAATCATTATTATATTTATCTTTTAACCATGTTCTAAAGGCTTCCTGACACTGATCACAGTGACACTCCCCACCATACTCATTAGAAATATGCCACATCACAAGCGCTGGATGATTGCCATATCTTTCTGCTAGTAAACGGTTCATTTGCTGTGTTTTTTCACGATAAACTCCTGAAGTAAAACAATGGTTATGACGGCCGCCATGTAATTGTTTAACACGACTCCCATTGACACGTAAAACTTCCGGATACTTCTCTGACATCCAAGCTGGACGTGCCCCACTTGGAGTAGCTAAGATAATACGACCTCCGATTTTATAAATATTATCAATAATGTTATCTAACCATTCGAAGTTGTAGACCCCTTCTTCTGGCTCAAGCGTACTCCAAGCAAAGATGCCTACCGAAAATGTATTAGTATGTGCAAGCTGCATCAATTTAATATCATCCGAAAGAATATCTGGTCGATCTAACCATTGATCAGGATTGTAGTCGCCTCCATGAAGCATGAAGTCCGCCTTCGCAACGTATGTTTTCTCATGTTTTGACATAATACTCTCCTCTTAAATCATTGTTTTTAAAGCTTATCCTTTTGTACCACCCGCTGTTAATCCAGATACAAAGTTCTTTTGCAGTAGAACAAATACAAGGGCAATCGGAATACTGATTAGGATTGCACCTGCAGCGAACGTTGTATAACTCGCACCCATTACATCATTAACTAAATTGTAAAGACCTATCGGCAATGTATAAGATTCAGGGGTTCTTAGTATTGTTGAAGCTAAAACGAAATCTGCAAGCGGAATTATGAATCCGTTCATAGCAACAACAGCAATCATCGGTCTTGATAACGGCATAATAATTTGGAAGAAGATCCTTGTGTTACTTGCCCCATCAATTCTTGCACTCTCATCCAATGACATAGGAATCGAATCAATATATCCCTTCATTAGATACGTACACATCGGAATTTGACCACCAATGTAAAGGAAGATTAACAACCAGTGACTATTCATAAGCCCAAGAATTTGCGCTAATACAAATAGGGCAATTAAAGCCGAAAACTGTGGAATCATTTGTAGTAATAAAAATAGAATCAAGCCATTTTTCCGACCCGCAAAGCGAAATCTTGAAAAAGCATAAGCTGTAAATGACACACTAATTACTGTGCCAATCATAGTTAATACACTTATTTTTATTGAATTCATATACCATTGGCCATACTGAAGGCTTTCCTTGCCTGCAAATAACTCTTTGTAATGGTTTAATGTTGGTTTATCAGGAATTATGGATGTACTAATCAAACTATTACCCGGATTAAAGCTTGCACCCACTGTCCAAAGTAAAGGATAAATAATAATTACCATCATAAAGATTAAAATAAAGTAAGAGGCAAAGAGTCGATAAAATCTATTTTTCTTTATGTCTGTTACCATATCTCTTACTCCTCCTTAAATGAATTTGTTCGTCTGAATTGCCATAATGCGATTGCAATGACAAATACAGATAACAAAATAGTTAATGCAGCAGCTAATGAATATTGGCTAGATTGCATAGTCAATTTATAAATCCAAGATACTAAGATATCTGTTCCACCAGCTGTCGATCCTGGCATTGCAGGTCCTCCACCGTTAAACAAATATATAATGTTAAAGTTGTTAAAGTTAAACGTATATTGCGTAATAATAATTGGCGCAATCGCTAATAAAATCATTGGCATCGTAATATGTCTAAACTTCGCAAAAATTGACGCTCCATCAATCGTAGCTGCTTCGTATAAATCATCAGGAATAGACTGCAAGACACCTGTAGTTACAAGGAATATATAAGGAAATCCTAACCACCCCTGCATCATAATAAGCGCAAGTTTAGACCAAGCTGCATTTGTCATCCAAGGAATCGGATCAATTCCAAAGAAAGCTAAAACATCATTATTAATAGCACCAAAACTATCATTAAATAGACCAGCAAAGATTAATATCGTTACGAAACCAGGCACAGCCCAAGGTAAAACAAGTACCGTTCTGAACAACCTTTTAAAGCGAATTTCTTTTTGGTTGACAATAACCGCCATTAAAATACCAATACCAACTTGTAAAGTAGTGGCAACAAGTGTCCAAATGACCGTCCATCCTAATACATCAAAGAAGGTAGAACGCCAGATATCAACCGTAAAGATTTTTGCAAAAGTATCAAAGCCAACCCAATCTACTAAATTAGCAGGAGGCGAGTGATACAAGTCATAGTTTGTAAAGGCCACCCCTATACTAAATAATATTGGGAAAATAACAGCGAATACTAAGATAAGTATCGAAGGACCACTTACTACATATGGATATCCTTGTTCGACTAAATTGTGATATTGCTCTTTAAGTGTGTTTAAACGCATATTCTTATCTCTTAATTGACCATTGCGATATGCATCACGGAAATTCAAATAATAAACAATTAACCCTAAAACTGTAACAAGGATGGCGATTATACCTTGAGCCATCAAGAATACAGAGTTATCTCGTGGCACCTCCGTACCAAGTGTGAGAATTCCCCAAAATCCCATATTTAATAAATCTTTGAATGCAACAAAAAATGAAATACCAAGACCTAGGAAGACAAGCCCTTTTACCCATTGCTTATTGTAAAATTGTCCTAGACCTGGAATGATCGATAAAATACTTGCTATAGTCCGGTGTTGCACTTCTCTCACCTCTTTTATATAAGAAACCATAGTTTTCGACTTTTAAAGGGAAATGGTGCCAAACATAGCTTTACCGTTTGACACCATCCATAGTTAGATAGATTTTTTATTATTGTCCGCCATGATTGGCTTCAATTTGACCTTTGATTGTTTCAACTGCTTGGTTTAATGCTTCTTTTGGTTCAGCTTTACCAGTTGCAATTGTTTGTAACGCAGCATCTGCAGGTGTCCAAACTTCATTCATCTCCGGAATGTTTGGAGTTAACTGAGCGAATTGAGACTGTTGCGCTACAGCTTGAGCCGCTTCACTTTCTGCTACAACCGGATCATCTGCTAATGCAGCTACAGCTGGTACTTCATTTGTTACTTCGTATCTTGTTTTAGAATTTTCTTCATTTGCGATGAATTCAACAAATTCTTCTGCAAGTTCAGCATTCTTAGAGTAAGTGCTGACATTATAGCTTTTAATTCCAACAAATGAACTCATGTTTTCTCCGTTTGCAAGTTCAGGAAGCTTAACAACTCCATAGTTGATTCCAGCTTCTTTGTATGGTCCTAAGTTCCATGGACCAGAAATTACTGCTGCTGCTTTACCTTCTGAGAATAAAGAATCTAAAACGTTGATACCCTGTTCGCCGATAATTCCAGTTGGGAAAAGCCCATTTTCATAAAATTTTTGAATTTCTTGTGCACCTTCTACCGCACCCTCATTATTTAAGCCAATGTCACTAGCAACGAATCCACCATTGTCATCTTGTCCGAAAATGTAACCACCATAACCACTCATTACACCTTGCGCATAGTAAATTTGGTCAAATAAAGCTAAGAAACCAAAGTTTTCCCCAGTTGTTAATTCTTTTGATAGATCATACCAGCCGCCTAAAGTAGTTGGTAATTCATCTTCAGATACGATGTCTTTATTGTAAAATAATACAGTTGTTTCAACAGCTTTTGGTAAACCATAAACTTTTCCATTGTAAGTTTGTGATTGCATTGCTACATCTGTGTAAATAGATTGAACATCTTCACTAACATCAAGTTCTTTAATTAATCCTTCTGTCACCGCAGTACCAATTTGGTCACCAGGCATTGTAAGTACATCTGGTCCTGTACCAGCAGGTCCATCAAGTCGTAAATCTTCTATTTGTTGTGCATAAGCTTTTTCTACAACCTTTACTGTTACATTTTCATGTTCTTCTTCAAATTTTGCAACGGCATCTTCAATACCGGCAGATTTTTCTATATCTTCCCAAACTAGTAATTCAACATTACCATCGGAATTCTCATTTGATTTACCTGTATCACCTTCACTATCTTCCTGTGGTCCACAAGCTACTAAAGCTAACAATAATGCAACAATACTTAGAAGCCCAAATAATTTAATCTTCTTTGCCATCTAATAAACACCCCTCTAATTATGTTTGTATATGAAAGCGCTATTACATTTAATAATATAGCACGTTCAATAAAACATGTAAACAACTATTTTACTATTATAAGTAAAACATTTACTAAAAGTTAACCTATGATGCTGGTAAAAAAAAGAACCTTTACTCAAGGTTCTTTTCCGAAATATTAATTTGTACTCTTCCGAATAACTAATTCAGGGCGCAAGTATAACGTTTTTACAATTGTCCGCTTTTCTATTACTCTTTCTAACAGTAAGTCTATTGCATTTTTGCACATTTCCTCCATATCAATATCAAATGTGGTTAGTGGTGGTGAGACATATTTGGCAACGCTTATATTATTAATACCTACCACACTAACCCTACTAGGAATTGCAATTCCACTTTCATTCAAAGCTTGCAAACACCCAACTGCAATGGGGTCAGCTGCAGTAAAAAAGGCTGTCGGTAAATTGTCACCTAATTCTTCAATAGCCCGTTTCATCAATTGATACCCATTGTCAACGGAAAATCCTCGGTGGATAAATATATATTCTTCCTTCAGGATCCCCTTTCCATCCATATATCTTCGAAACACTCGTTCCCGGATATCACTTTCATCTTCATCCGTATTTGGATTATGGTAAGTGCCACCAATGAAACCTATTTCTGTATGACCTTTGTCTATCAACATATCTATCGTTTTCTTTGTTACTTGCGACAAATCTGGTCTTACCGAATCATAATGCTCCGGGTCTGGGGTTGCGTCAATAAACACCCCATTAGAGGTTATATTTCTCAAATACTCTAATTCCCTATCGGAAAAAGTTCCGACAGCAATAAATCCTTCTATGTTTTCAGGAATTGCGCTAATTCCATCAGTAATTTTATAAGTTGTTAACTCAATATTCTTTTTTTTCGCTAACTTTTCAATTTCTAGCCGCATACTTTTAAAATAAACATCTTCCAGTTCTTCCTTGTCCGTCAACCAAGAAAGAAATACAATGTTCTTAACAAGCTGGTTTACTGTTTTTTTCTTATATTGCAATTTATCTGCAACCTCATAGATTTTATCTCGTGTTTCATTTGAAACAGAGAGATTAGGATCGTTATTTAATACTCGTGACACAGTTGTAATTGAATAACCAGACTGCTTTGCCACCTCTTTTATAGTAGCCATGCTCATCCCCCTATTATCAATAATCAATATTCTTTTAATTGAACACCTTACCTATATAGTAAAATATTTTACTTTTATTTACTTATATTTTACTTCATCAAAAGTGAAAGTCAAGTAGATAATAATGAATAAAGTGAATTAAGAGAAAGCATTGAAGATCAACGATTAATTTAACATTTTGATGCAATAGCTTGCTTTATCTTTGGCCAGTCAAAATCTAGCACCTTCCAACGGAGATTTCTTTACTTTATCAATTAATAAATTGACAAGAGTTTCTCGATTAATGACGATTTATAGATCGTGAATCTCATCAATGAAGTCGATCAATTCTTCTAGTTCCATATTTATATTATAATTGAAATGCTCACTTGTTTCAGTTTCAGGGCTTGTTTTTCTAGTTCGTCGATAAAGGTGGGTGCGCTATCCTTAACGTGCAATACATAATTCTCCTTTGTGAGAGTATTTGCGAAATAGGGTACCCTGCCCTATCTCCAGTGCGAAAGGCTATTTTGCTAAAAAAGCAATTTACACATTATCATAATCCTGTTTTCCAACAATTATATTCCATAATTAAAAATCTTTTTGTTACATTGGAAAAAGAAGTTTGGACTAACGCAACCAGCTAACAATTAGAACAAAATGGTTATTGCTGCTTCCCTTAGTTCAGAGCTCTATCTTTACCAAAAAGAACAAGGGATAACAAAAAGCAGAAATTTTAGAAAGCGTTCAAGAAGTGTTTTTTTAAGCAAGAATCAACACAAGCCTCACACCACTAATCGACAAAATCCGGGTGGTGACAGGCACTATAGGAGGAAAAGACTATGATTATTCATGGAAAAGAGGTTCTGGGTGCTTTAGTAGATAACCAGACTCGTTGTAAACATTACCATAAGGAAGTAGATATTATTGCTATTAAATTTAAATGTTGCGATACCTACTATCCTTGTATTAAATGTCACGAAGAGGAAACAAAACATAATGTCCAGGTTTGGCCCCAGAGGGAGTTTCATACAGAAGCTATCTTATGTGGTAATTGTGGGATAGAGTTGACGATTGGTGATTACCTAAACAGTAGTTCTACATGTCCAAATTGCAAACATTCCTTTAACGAAGGTTGCGCCAACCACCACCACCTTTATTTTGATATTTCCCAGAAAAAAGAAGCAAGATAGCTGCGATAATTACTGACGAAATACGGGTGGTGACAGGCACCTTTTTATGCTACTGACCTTTTACCTATATAACTTTTTGATACAACTTTTTGAATTCGTGGTGCCATGACACCAGCAATAATCGTGAATATTATATCCTTTGGTAATGGTGCCACCATCCAAGCCCACGCCATCTTATAGGTGAATCCTTCTGGTGCTGATGCCCAAAATTTGTACGCATAATACATCCAGTTCGTCCCAACGAAATAATTAATAACTAATCCTATCAACGCTGCGAATAAAAACATTTTCTTAGATGACTTCTTTTCTACTATTTTACCGACAACATAAGCTACTAAAATATAAGATAGAACAAATCCAAATGTTGGCTTTACAAGCACAGAAGGCCCTCCAGTAAAATTAGCAAATACTGGTGCACCAACTAGTCCAATTAATGTATATACAGTCATAGAAAGAGCACCAAGCCTACTTCCCAGAATCAGACCCGCCATAACACAAAGAAAAGTTGTCAGAGTAATAGGTACTCCTCCAATAATAATAAATGATGTAATGTTAGACCCTACGGCCATTAGCGCTGCAAACATTGCTGCTAAAGTAATATCGATTGCTTTTAATTTCACCTTAATCCCCCCTACGTTTTATCTTCAAATAGAATAAACTACCACCCCAACCATTGTCAACTAAATATAAAAAGGGTTAACAATTATAGTAATATTCGACAAATCCCGAATTATTTCGGGTGGTGACAGGCACCAACGATGCACCCAACGAAGAGAAAAGATAGCCTTTATTGCAGCTATCTCTTTAATATATTTTTTCTTATTAGAAGCTATCATCCTTCTTCTCATAACTATTGTGACCAACTCTTCTATCTTATCGTTTATTACATAAAGACAGTGATATTAAAAGAAAATATAAAGGCCTTATTATCAGTTGTTAAACTGTAATAAGACCTTTTAATCTTGTGCTTCCTTAAGTATCTTGTCTATCTCTTCTTGATCTTTTCTTTCTTCTTCTTTTTCTCTCCAGAAATGGTTAAACGCTTTTATTGTTTCTTCACTATAAGCATAAGAAGTGAACTCATTTCCATCTTCATCATACTCTGTCATTGGGGTTACTTCTAGTGAATAAGATTCCGTTCCCGAATCGACTGATTCAGTTTTCTTATCAAATTCTGCACGCTTCTCTTTAATGGAGTTTCTTTCTGCAATCTTATTAAGTTTCCCCTGGACCTTTTTATTAGCCTCAATTAAGTCTTCCTTTTCCACTTTTAAAGCTTCTGCTTCTGTTCTCAATTCTTCTACTTCAATCTTTAGTTCTTCTTTCTCTGCATGAACTGTTCGTAATGCCGCTTCAAGTTTTGATACCTTATTTCGCAATTTCTCCAAATCTCTTTGTAATTCATTAGGAACCTCACTAAAAACTGTTTTTCCCTTTGTGTTCTTTATATCCTCAATCTTTTGAATCCCTATTCTTGTCTTATGGGTAAGCTCAAATACATTGGGTGAGGCTTCCAAAATTAATTGTTGTTGTGTTAACAGTCTTACTGAATGGTCAAACTCATCACCGTCCATGCTTAATCGCTCGACCAATTGGTCTTTCCGCATAGACTGCTGATCAAATAGCAAACGCAAAATCGGATTCACACTAACCCCCCTTTAACCCATCATACATGTCTCGTTATATAGTAACAGATTAGGGTGCCTGTCACCACCCGAAATTTGTCACAAAAGGACGAGCGCTCTTCCGATATTCGACAAAAACCGGGTGGTGACAGGCACTTTATTATTCAACTTCTTCAAAGCGATTGTAAATGGCTTGGAGGTGTTCGTGATCTAGTTGGTCGAACTCGTTCCAATTAATGGATTCAGATATATAGTGATGATATACTTTGATTTTTCTTCTAATAGCTGGCTTTGGATTGGCTAAAGCCATTTTATACAATACCTCTAAAAGGCTATAACATACAAAGACATCCTGTTTCCCATAATAAAATACTTTTAATATGCTCTTATAAAAATATTCATCAAATTGCTTCGTTGATTTAATTAATCGTAAGTCATTACGATTGTCTGTCAAATATCTTATATCTTTATACACCTTTCCCAAGTGGTTGAGTATCGACCCAATTCTGTTTATACAGTTAATTGCCGTATCAGGATCGTTTATAGATGGTGAAAGTGCCTTAACTGCAATCTCCACAAGTTTTTGTAAAATGAATTCGATATCTTCTAAATCTGTTCGCTCTGCACCAATCACAATAAATTCTCTTATTTTATTGATGTCATGCTGCTGTTCCACACTATAAATGCTTAGAAGCGGTAAATCCTCCATTACATAATTACCAATATGTTCATTTAATTCTATGACACAACGATGTGATTTGGCCCAATTTACAAGGTGCATCCATTCTATCTTCTGAATATAACCTGTGGTATCAGCTCGAAGGATAAACCTTTTCTGACTCGTTATTTGGTTTAATTCTCGCTCATCCCACTTTTCAAATTCTCCAAATTTTTGTTCTGAATAGGCATGTTCAATCACCTTTTTACTATCTGTATGAATTATTCCGATCAGACTACTCACTTGCAACCACTTTGCAGCATGATGGATGAAGAAAATAAAAAAAGCTAAACACAGAATTGATATGATGATCATTAAAAGTGGGCCAATAATTGTATCGTGCTGACCAACTAACATTAGATTAACGAGTGCGAAAATAAATCCAAAACAAAACACACCCAATACATGATGTGTCATTCTACTTTGCATAAAGTCTTGTAGAGTCCTCGGAGAAAACTGTGATGAATAGGTAGATAAAACAACCATGATAACAGAAAAACTGATAGTGGTCATTGTTAAAATTGCGGTTACTAAGGAGGAGTATATCCCCTTGGCAATCTGTTCATTAATGACTAAATTTTTTGGTACTTTATCACTAATATCTGACAGGACCAACTCATCAACAATGTGAAAGGAAATCACTAGGATTAACGAAGCAATGCTATATAATGTAGGGACAAACCAAAAACTATCTCTAATATTTAGTAACACTTTTGGAAATTTCGTTATTATTAACCCTCCCTTGAACACTTCAAAGATTAGTCTTAATTCAAAGTATCGGTTTCCCAAAGGAAGAATATTCAATCGGACAAACATTTCCAAACAGCTCACACCAAATTAATAAAACAATAACCCCAACCCCTGAAAATAAGGACTTGAGGTCATATCACCGTTCGACAAAAAACGGGTGGTGACAGGCACCTTATCTAATTTTTGCTTTGATGTCGTGGATGTAGCGGGTTAGGTGTGCGGTTAGTTCGCTTCGTAGGAATGGGGTTACGAGATAAATGCCGTTGAAGTAGTGGAGTGCTTCTTGGATGAGTTCTTCTGAAATGGCTAACCCTTCTCGTGTCGCCTCTTCTTTCGATTCAATATCCATGCGCGTTAGAATGGATTCAGGGATCTGCATACCTGGTACCTCATTATGCAAAAATTGCGCATTTCGCTTACTCACCATTGGCATGATCCCAACAAATACTGGCACATCAAACTCTTCGACTGCGCGGGCGATCTGTTCAAACAATGCCTTATCATAGATAGGCTGCGTCATAACATAGTCAGCCCCAGCGTCAAGCTTCCGTCGCAAACGTTCGATTGCTCGATTGAAATTCCTAACGTGTGGATTAAAAGATGTTCCCACACAAAAATCGGAACTCTGTTTTAATGCTTGCCCAGAGAAAGCAATTCCACTATTTAGCTTCTTAACCATTTTCGTTAAATCAATAGAGGAGACATCAAAGACCGATGACGCACCCGGTAGATCACCAAACTTAGATGGATCACCGGTTATCAACAGTATATGATTAACCCCCAAAACATGTAGACCCATTAAATGAGACTGTTGACCAATTAGATTTCGATCGCGACAAGCCACATGTACAAGTGGCTCCACTCCCATATCTTTAATTAAACTAGCAATTGCCATATTACTGACACGCACAGTAGCTAAAGAATTATCAGCAATGGTGAGCGCATCGATTCCTGCTTGCTGGAGTTCTTTCGTAGCTTGCAAATACTCCTCGACATCTAATACTTTCGGTGGATCTAACTCTACGATTATCGTAGGTTCATTTCTGACTTTTTCGATAATTGATTTCTTAGGCGGATTATTCGTCAGTCCACTCCGTACTGATTTGGTCAACAATTCTACTTGAGCAGCCTTCCTTTCTTTTACTTCAACAGCATTGTTATGCGAATCACCATGACTACGAACAACTAATTCTACACTATCATCCAAAGAAAGCTTCTCAATCCGCTCAACCAACGCACGAATATGGTCAGGTGTAGTCCCACAGCACCCTCCGATAAATTTAACCCCTTTCTGAAAAAGCTCAGCACCTCTATCCGCAAAATATTCCGCATTACCAGTATAGGAATACTCCCCATCAACCATATGTAATATCCCACTATTAGGAACAGCAGCATAGTGGGATGTTGGTTTTAGATTCAGCGTTTCATAGCTTCTCAGAATACCAGATAAGCCAAGTTTACAGTTAAGCCCAACAACATTTGCTCCAGCCTTTTCTAACACCGAGAAAGCTTCTTCAATACCATACCCATCCCTCGTAACACCAACAGCCTCCGGTGATAGATTAGCAATAATAGGTAAATTTGTGTTACGACGAACTGTTTCCACAGCGAGTTCTAATTCTCTCAAATCAGCAAATGTCTCAAGTAAGATTCCGTCTACTGACTCTTCTAATAGTGGTGCCAATTGTTCTTCAAAAATTAACCTCAGAGATAATCTAGATCCCTGATTCCCGAAGTCAGGAGTCTTTAGATCAGCTGTTGAGCCAATAGTCCCGAACACAAAAATGTCATGTTCTACCTGATTTTGTTCTCGAAAAGACTCTGCTGCTTCTCGCGCCACTTTTACAGCTGCACGATTAATTTCCCATACACTATCTTCCAAACCGTAACGCTCGAGTCCAAGCCTGTGCCCGCTAAACGTATTAGTCTGGATCAAGGTAGACCCAGCAGCAAGATAAGCCATATGCGCCTCTTTTACTAAGGTTGGGTTCTTGATACACAATGACTCAAAACACGTACGAGATGCAACACCCGACTGATGCATTAACGTAGCCATTGCCCCGTCACCTATTACTTTACCTTCTTTCAATAACTCTAAAAACTGTTGGGAGCGTTCCGAATGAATTGTTTTTGTCATTTTACCTCACCTTTCTCACTAACCTTATTATTATAAAACTTAGACATTGAAATACTTATCTTCAGGATCAGTTAAGATGTTCCTCCCCCTATCAAAGGCAACTTTAAATACGAAACATTGCCCATCTCACCTTATCCGCTGTTCTAACCATGTTTAAATCCGATTTTCATATAGCCACCTTCTTCCTTTGCTTTTCTGACAAAAATAAAAGGATCTTCCTCATAGAGAAAGACCCTGAACAAAATTCCGCGCTCCGGTCTCTCATCTTACAGTTAAATACTGTTGGAATTAGCACCGTAATCATACGTCAGTATAATCCGGTTGCCGGGTTTCATAGGGCCAGTCCCTCCACCTACTCTTGATAAGAGAAAAAATATGTAATTGTTGTTGTTTTGTTATCTATAACCTACAGGCTAACTTTTATAATGTCAATACAGAATTTTCAAAAAAGTTAGTAATAATGAAAATTGGGAGGTAAGTCCGTGCTACCATAATCCTACATTCTGTTAGCTTTTATAACAACCACTGGACCTAGCCGAGCGCTAACCACTTACACTACTTGTGATTTTAACACCTTTTTCCTCCGCTCCACTCGTACATAGCGGAACAGTACAAATGCTAACAGTGCTAGCTGGCCAATCAATGTTTCCCATGTAGGATAAAATCCAAAGAAGTTTATGATTGGTAGACTATTAATTGGATGAACAGGGAATATATTTGTAATTTGTAAAGCATGAATACTTTTTCGGTGCCTGTCACCACCCGATTTTTGTCGAATAAGAAAAAAGGAGTTACTTAAGTATGAGTAACTCCTTTTACCTATTCGATATTTAGTTTAGAACGAAGAAAAGGAGCAACCTTTCCCTACCCATTACTCTCCTAAAAACGATTCAACCCCATAACTCGCAAGTACCCACTTTGGTAAAACAAACCTTGCTGTCATTAGTGGGTCAACAACCTGACAAATCTCTGTTTGTCCAACTGCACTGAATAACATCGTTAACTCGCTAAAGGATAAGTTTATTTTCCCTTGCAATAATTTTGCCATATCGGCAACTGATATTTTTACAGCTTCATCCAATGTTCTTGCCGAAGCAATCGTTGCAATTTTATCCACCGTTTCTAACAGTGGATTTGCAAGAGCTACCTGTTTAATAATATCGAATGTAACGGTAACCTTTCCCGCAATTTCTATCCCTGTAACAGATACCTCCCCATCACCCATAGCTGCATGAAGATCACCCAAGGCAAATAACGCGCCATCGGTAGCTACTGGGAAATAAAGCGTTGTACCTGTCGTAATCATCTTGTTATCCATATTCCCACCATGGGATCCAGGGGTACCATTAGATACAGGATCAGCATAAGGTGCTACGCCAATTACTCCAACCATTGGGTTAAGCGGAATTTCTAACCTTTCATCGAAAATCGCCTTGTTATTTCTAATTGGGATTATTTTTGTTTCAAATTTCTCGATTTGATCACCTAGTACGCCTTTGCCTGGGCTGACACTCATCACTCCTTGATCAGAAAGTTCTATCGCATCAATCGTTACAACTAAAATATCTCCTCTTTCTGCTCCCCTTACAAAAATAGGACCAGTTGTTGGGTTGACCTTATCCCAATCTAAACTCTCATATGTTGAATCGGTCGATTGTATTTGATCTTCATAACAATCATACGTTTCTATCTCAATTGTCGAACCATTTTCCACAGTAATTGAGGGGTGGTGATATTTACTAAAATTATAAACAGGTGTAGATTTAGCAAGTTTAAAAACCATTGTTGTTACATCTCCTTTTCAACCAGTTGATTGGCCTCTACCTTTTAATCATATACATTAAAATTAAATTTGACTCTGTTACATTTTAACTGAGATCTGTTACTTTGGACCATAGTTGACTTTATCCTAATCAAGATGACACCAGGAGTCTATAGTTACTTTGGTAAGAAAAACAACAACTATCAATTAAAGCATTATAAAGTTGGTTGGTAGGACTTGTGGGACAGAGGACCTGACCCTCAGTCCCACAAAAAAACAACTGAAATAGTAAGCTATTTCAGTTGTTTCCCACTCTACTAGGAGCAATTTCTATTCCCCATCATTTTAGTCCGAAATATAAACAATGCCTTTTTCATCCATTGTTTCATAAAGTACAGAAAGCGTATAATTGCCACCTTCGTATATAGCATAAGAGTACATTCCATGATCCATGCGTGTTGCTTCTCCAAGGATTTCCTCCAATTCTGATCTAACTAAATCGGTTTGCAGCCAGAAAGCCACTCGGTTATAGAGAATGTCCACACCATAATCGCCATAGAAGGCCATATCAAAATCATCGCATTCTGAACATTGAGCAACATACATATCGTCTGGTTCTCCAAATTTGCTAACGATAGATGCCAAATCATTTTGCTCCATACTCTTACTAAATGGACCTAGTTTCCCCTCTTCCCTCGCAATTTTCAATATCTTCTCTAGTTCCGTTCTGTCATTAATAATAAAGTCATACTCGTCAGATGGCATTTCTATAGATGTAAGGCTTGCGTCAAAGTTGTGAATTTCTCTATCATCTGTCTTAAAGGAATCTACTTCCTTACTATTTGTAATGAACCACTGATTTTCTTCCTTACCAAAAGTTAATTCATAATTCCAAATGTAAGAGGATTCCTTTGTTGTAGAATCACTAGGATCTTCTCCAACTTCGTAATAAGCTGATTCAAAAGTGATGTCAACCAAAACATTAACAACATAGGAATCTTTGTCCGTTAATTCGATACTTCCCAAATCGTATTCGGTACTAACTGCCCTACCAAACCACCTCAAATTATCAGCGTTTAGGGAATCAAAGTTATCCTTAATTCGATCGATATATTCCTCATTAACCATATAGGTGAATTCATTACTATCTAAATTTGTAAAGGCACGAATATACTGATTAACATGCTCATTAATCGTGAACATCACATCATTTTCAAGTTGTTCATTTACAGCTTCTAAATTTAAATCAATAGATTTTACATTTGTATCTTGAACACTCACTTCTTTAGATACCACTTGCCCCCAAGGATAATCATACCTTGCTTGAAAACTCATTGAACCATTAGTCGCAACTGGACCATATTCTTTTAGTTTGCTCAGCTTACCTATTTCTTCTCCATTTATATATAAAATACTGTCTGGATTGTTCGTTTTAAAAGAAATATAATGTCCATCAAATTCAATATTGGTTGAAATATCAGCCACTTCATATTCTAAAGTTTGGATATCTAGTTCTTTTTCAAAATCACCAAATTCTCCACTATATACAGCACGAACGGTATATAAACCAGGAGTTAGTTGATCAATCATTATCGGTTCGTTATCATACGTTTCAACAAATTTATCATTTACATATATTTCAGTTCCAGAAAAGTTTGCTGTTAATCGCAGAGATATAGGTTGCACTTCAAGTTTGTAATCATCAAAAAAGTAATATTTAGTACCATCCTTCTTCAACGACAACCAGTTGTGTTCTTGACTCTCGCCCTCTTCTACTTCTTCGTTTAAAGCATCTACTGTTTGGTTTAAATTTTCAGGATGGTCATGAAGAAAATCAGCAATCTTTTCTATATCTGATTTATTTAATTGTTCAGCATCGTCTTGACTAATGAATAACTCTTGAAGTTTATTCACATCTTTTTCTTCTACAGCTGATTTAAACTCATCCACAATATGAAGGGGTTCTGTTATGCTTTTCGCATAAAAATATCCACAAGTCGAGACACCAAGTAACACAAGTATTGGAATGATAATAGCGATTAATCGTTTTTTGGTCAGTATTTTTCCAGTATTGTTACCGGTTCGTTTATTTGATTGAGATGTCTCTTGTTCAGGTCGAATAGGGCTAGATTCGTTTTTATTACTAGAAATTGTTTCATAGCTAGGTTGGTTTTCAATAGAGTTAATATATATTTCTTCATTGTGGTTTGAAGTTTCTGGTGGGCCATCATGATTTTGTTGTGGAGGAGTATTTTTTACCTTTTTTCCACATTCAGTACAAAACTTAGCATCTTCCTTAAGCTCAGAACCACAAGAGGTACAAAATTTCATTTACGTGTTTCCCCCTTGATTAGTAAGAATAATTCTTTTATAAAGAACAGACACCCAAACAATGGGTGCCTCCTATTTTTACAATTTTTTAATAAAAGCCGTATGGTACCATATTTTCTACTTGGTTTATAAGATTACCAACGATACTATCGCCTATGATCATAAAAATTATAGACATTGCAATGTTCGCAAGGATAAGTCCGTAAAATACATCTAACCCCTCACCATTCTCTTTTACTGAGAAGATGATAGCGATACACGAAACGAAGAACAGTCCAATTCCTGTTCCAAAAAGAATAAAGCTGAATACAGGTACTGACAATATAGAAAATAGTACGGCTAATAAAAGCAATGCTACTGGTAATACATTAAAAACTCCGAAGCGTACAACTACTTCAATGTAATTCACCTGCGATTTCATTAACTTTGACACACCTAAGACAACTGCTGAATAAACAGCTAAATAGATTAATAGGAAAAAGAATGGTCTAACCACGAATGCCCCGAAAGGTACTTCTATGTAACCTGCACTCAATCCCTTTGCTGCAAAGTATGAAAATAGCGGTAATAATAAGGCAAACAACACATGCGTGATAATTCCACTTACTTTATCCTCACTCGATACTTCTCTACTAGCTTTCATAGGACTAGCAATGCTTTTCTTAGCAAACCCCAAGAATTCACTTGCTACATTCTTACCTAATTGAGCATAATCCATATTGTTGCTTACTTGACCTACGTCAACTTGTTGTGTTGCCGCAATCTCTTCATTTGCATTAATTGCTTGCTTCTGTGCACTTTGTGACAAAGACACCTGATAACCACATTCCGCACAGAATTTCGCATCTGCTTCATTCAAAACACCACATTGAGTACAATGCATAAAATTATTCCTCCTTCTGTATTAGGAATGTTTGCTAATTATGTACATTTACCTACCCGAAACGATAACAATAAAATAATTAGTGCAAAAGAGGTATGAAAACTACAAAAATCAACAAACATATAAGGAATATTGTACCATATAAGTCGAGTGGTTTCGACAAGTTTTTTGGGAGAAATGTGTAGTCTGTTCTGCATTGGTCTGGAACAGAGTAGCAATACATCGAAAATAATAAGTCAAATCACCTATTAAATATGTTCATCTGAAAACTGAATAATTACGAAAACAATTTAAGCATTTCATACACTATGCGAAGTTAAAAATTTAACGGGACACTGGACCTGACCCTCTGTCTCAAGTACCTTCGTATATTTTACTCAATATCCCCTCTCTATACGGAAGACGAATATGCATATTTCACTTTTTTCAGGTCAACCTATTACTAGCTGTTTTTACATATAAACAGTTATAATGACAAAATTTACTCTAAGTTAAAAAGCATCTACATGGAGGGATTTTAATGGTAAAAGACGGAGTAGCAAATAATAGAGAAAAAAAGAACGGCGAAGGTAAAAAGCCTCCAGAGCAACGTCGTGGAGGAGCGAGATCTAACGCAAGAGGCAAAACTCGTTAGGATTTATTATAAGGGAGGGTCCTTTTTACAGAAGGGCCCTTCTTTTATTTTTCACTTTTTCAGATTACAAACTAGTTGATTCAATCAGAACGTAAATTGAAACTGCTTATTATTGATCAATATATACAAAAAAATTAAGGATATTTATGTTAAAATGAAGGTGCCAGTGTGAAAAATACTAGGGTTTTAAAATGACTAATAGTTAATTGTACATACTACCTTATTAATCATTTGGTTTTATCCATATTCTTTTATCAGTATTCAGTAGGTTTATCATTTACAATTCATCCTGTTGTAGTTGGTGGCTATGTTGAAAATTTAAAGACTTTTAAACGTTCTTATCAATAGGATTTAGATAATAGTGTTTTCTTCTAAGGGAAGGAATTTTGCTTAGTAAGGGAGGAGAATGAAAACTTGCAAAGCTACACACGCTATGACACACAGGAAAAAGCATATAAACAACAAAAAGTAGCCCTATATTGTTTATTAGGGAGTACATATTTATTTTTTGTCGGATTAGTATTAGGAGATATACAAGCAATTGCGGACTATAGCTATTCTTTACACGAAATCATATCATCAACAGCAAACTTAATGCTTATCACTCCATTCCTACTATTGATTTATATATTTTATAGAATTAGATATTTGATAATAAGAGGAAGGGTCCTTCCCGAATTAAAATCTGGCATTAAAGGGTTATTTGTTGCGGCTTCCATTATAGGGATTTTCACTTTTACGTTTTTTAAACTAAATGAATACGAAAGTCATGGTGTACTAACTGTTCAAGGAAAAATTCAAGAAGAAAACAACTATTATCTAATAATTAATGATAAGAAGATCAAAGTGACAGAAAGTGAATATTATTTAACCACGCAAAATGAAGTATATTTGGGAAGTTATAAATGGAATAAATTATCTCCAGATGAGGGAAAACTTTTGACTATTAAGCCAGATTAATAACTAATGCAGGAATTTAATAAGCAACTCTTGAAATTGGCAGTACTTTCGCTCTTCCTGATAGTTGAAAGACTTATTCACTTAAAGGTTTCTATTATAAACATTATATGATGGTGATAAACATGAAAAAATCAGATAAAGTAATCGTTAATACATCAGCAATAATTTATTGTTTCGCATTTTTATTTTATATAGGTTTATTGTTATTTGGCAGTGGTGTAGAATCATATGTTCATGCGATTTTCATATCTACATTTTTTCTTTTCATTATTGTTTTTGTTTCTAAAAAAGGCAGGAAAAGCACTTAACTTTTGAAATTAGTAATAATTCCATTAATCGATATAATACTACCAACTAAGTGAGACAGTATAAGTTGTGTTGACAGAACCTTTTGAGCTTTTAATTTATTGTAAATAATAATTGATGCTTTAATTGTTTGTACATAAAAAATAACGCTCTGATGTTTTCATATCTGAGCGTTTTGTCCTAGTGAATTTACTTAATTATTCTCTACACCATTTCTAACAAACCCTTTTACTTCCTCTAGTGGGATTCCCGCATCTTTTGCCATTAGCATTAATATAAGCCATTCCTTATCTACAGCTTCCCCTACCTTATCGTTGACCAAATCCATTAACTAATCATCCCCTATCAAGTTAACAAATTATAGGAAGCCATTTAATCTGGTTCAACTAGAGTGTGAATTAAGCTATCCCACCACTTGTTTCCAAAAAATATTACCAACTAAAACAGTTTATTCCGTACTAGGAGGTAGCATTCCGAATAAAAAAAGATTAACAATCTCCGTTGCTATTTGACTTGGCTCTTTAAGTCCTTTAAACAATTGAGTAATCGTTAGCCTTTCCATAATTCCAACCAAACTCTCAGCAACGGTACCCATATCTAACGCTACATTAAAATAGCCATCCTCACGCTCTGCAATTAAATTAAGCTCAATCATGGAAGCTAATTGCGTCTTTATCTCTTCAGATTCAGATGATTGAAGAAAGCCAATACGTGTTTCATTGATATTTTCTTTAAACAAAGTAAAGATCGCTGATAATCCTTGGATAATTCTTTCCGGAACTTTTTCAGGTGCAAGGCCCGTTTCAATTCTGCTACCAGCTGCCAAATCAAACAGCTTACCTCGAAAAGATTCTACTAATTCCTTAAATATTGCTTCTTTACTTTCAAAATATAGATAAAAAGTTGGCTGTGTCACGTTAGCCTTTTTTACAATGCTACTAATCTTTGTTTCATAAAATCCTTTTTCTGCAAACTCTTCTGCTGCTATGACGAGCAATTTTGCTCTACTTTCTTCCCCACTTGCCCCAGCTTTTCTGCCTCTTTTTGCCATCTATAATAAACCTCTATCTATATTTATTGAATTATATTACTCGTGAGTATTATCCTATATTATTAGCAATCACGTCAAGGAAAATTATACCTAACAGTACATAAATA
Organism: Aquibacillus kalidii; assembly: GCF_014280935.1. GTDB lineage: Bacteria > Bacillota > Bacilli > Bacillales > Amphibacillaceae > Aquibacillus_D > Aquibacillus_D kalidii. The sequence goes on along the minus strand of NZ_JACLZI010000061.1, from coordinate 93,353 downwards.
AAAGCAGATCTGTGAAACAATCCCGTGAAACAAGAAAATTCGGGTGGTGACAGGCACCCCAAATATGAAACTTTTAGGTTCCTAGTTTCGTATTAGATACTATGCGAAATGTTACATACATTTTTTAATTATTTGGAGGTTATACGTGATGAGTGGATCGGCGATTAAAATTACTAATTTAGCAAAAACGTACGGGAAACATGATGCGGTTAAGCAACTTAACTTTGAGGTGCAAAAAGGTGAATTATTTGGATTCCTTGGACCAAATGGAGCTGGAAAAACGACAACGATAAAGATGTTAACTGGGCTACTAGAGCCAAGTAGCGGTTCTGCAGAGATTAATGGCATTAACATTTGGCAGCACCCCATTGATGCCAAGAAAAAGATTGCCTATGTCCCTGATCAGCCAAACCTTTATCCAAAGCTAACTGGCTGGGATTATCTTGAATTTGTTGCGTCCGTTTTTCAGCTTCCAAAGGATCGCTTCCAAGCTAAAGCTGAGGAATTGTTAAGTATCTTCAACCTATCTAATCAAGCAAGTGACCTGATTGAAAGCTACTCTCATGGGATGAAACAAAAAATTGCCATTTGTGGTGCTTTAGTACATGAACCAGCTGTATTATTTCTTGATGAGCCAACAGTTGGTCTAGATCCTAAAAGTGCACGTAGTCTTAAAAACCTACTACGTAAGCTTTGCGATGAAGGGATGACTGCTTTTATTTCTACACATATTCTTGAAATTGCCGAACAGATGTGTGATCGGGTTGGAATTATTCTCGACGGAAACATTATTGCATTGGGTACGATGGAGGAGTTAAAGAGTGCTGAAGGAAAAGCAGATCAAAGTCTAGAAGATATATTCTTAGAATTAACTGGTGGCGAAGATGAGCAAGCATTAATTAACGAAATAACTGATGATGGTGATAAATAATGATACAACTGCTATTAAGAAATCAATGGAAAATGGCGATTAACACCCTACGGACTCAGCGAAAAGTAAATTATCTTAGTTATTTGATCGTAGCTGTAGTTCTTGGTGCTCTATTATACTTTCTTTCACGTAGCGTCTGGAAAATGGGCTCTATGATCACCGAACCAGTTTTAGCTGGATTAGTTTCTTACGGTTCCTTGGCGGCAATTGGCTTTATTATCCTATTAGGGGTACCTCAAGTATTTAAAAGCTTATATGCAGCGACTGACCTTAATTTACTATTTACAATGCCGATTAAAACCCGTCACATATTTTGGGTTAAATATATTCAAAGCTTCATCGGCATACCTTTACTACTTTTCATCCTATTTCTTATCCCGTTATACCTATATGGTATATTGATGAGCGCACATTTTCTTTACTATGCTGTTGCACTATTAGCGTTACTTTCTGTTCTAATCATTGGCTTGTCTATTGCTTATTTATTCAATTTAGCCTTAATTCAATTAATCCCAGCAAATAGAGCAAATGAGTTTATGACGATGATGAGTTTCTTATCAGGGATTCTTGTTTATTTAATGTTCATGTTGCCTACCTATTTAGACGATCAACCCCTGTCAGATAAATTATTACAAGGGCTACCTCTTTTCCCAGAGTGGGTTCCAGTAACCTGGGTAAGTGATGCGCTTGTAACATCCATTAGTGGATCGGCTGGGTTTATAGTACCACTTGCCATGACCGTTGCCTTAGCTATTATTTTTATGCTGATTACCTTTATGTTAGTTGAAAAAGGATTTCGAACTGGATGGATCAAATTAAGTGAAGGGACATCTACTAAGAAAAAAAAGAAAAAAATATCTGCCTCAAAACTAAAAGCTCCTACACTACACCATCCGATCATCGCTGTTGGTAAGAAGGAATTTTATGCAATAAAACGTGACATGAGAGAATGGCTTATCTTTATGCCGATTATTTTCTTCATCGTTTTCGGTGTAATCGGTGCCCTTTCAGGCGGAGCCAAACTTAGTGATTTACAAGGGCCGAACCAAATAACCTGGCCAATTGCACAAGGTATCCTGCTATTTGTTTACGCTATGTTTAATGGACAAATAGCGAGCTCCTCAATAGCAAGAGAAGGAAAGTCAATATGGATATTACGGATTTTGCCTTTATCAGGAAGGGATATTGCACTAGGTAAACTATGGATTAGCTGGTTAATTCCTTTTATCATTTTAACCATCATTGAAATTATCGTAGCTATTTTCTTAAAATGGTCATTGCTTCCATTCATTGGTGGCGTTGCAATGAAAATGGTTATAACACTTGGTATAAGTGGAATCGGCCTTTGGTTAGGTACGATCGGTGCAAAGCATAATCCAAATAATCCACAGCAAAGATTGAAGTTTAGTACATCACTGATTTTACTACTTGCGTCTTATATTTATTTGATTATCGCTTTAATCCCATATATATTACTTATTTTGCCTACAGACATCCTCGATCCATTACAGGATGCTAGCGTCACAGGTTTCTGGGGCGGGGTACTTAATATCGTAATGGCCTTACTATCTTGGAAAGCAGCACACCCTATTATCGTTTGGATAGTTGGCGTAGTAATCATGCTAGTCTTTTCATTAGGAGTTACCTATTTATTCACCATTTTAAGTGGTCGTAAAATTGACAAGGGTGTTGAGATCGAAATTGTGCGAAACACCTCATCAGCTTCATTTAGTAAAAAGTCTGGAAAGTTCTTTTAAGCTTTTTTATTAAAAATACATTAAAAAATCAAGCAGAAAGGGTATCCTACTACTCTTTCTACTTTTCACAAAACTCCATTAAAAATCCCATTACCTCGACAGGTAATGGGGATTATAAAAAAACGACTTCCCTACAAAACTAATATATTCAATCTTCTCTATCTCTATTCTGATTAGCTAGCAGATGATTCTTTAGTCTTGCTTGAATCACTATCCTTAGCATTTCTTCCTGACAGGAACCAACCGCCAACAGCCGTAAGCAGTAGAACACTCCAGAAAATCGCTGTCCAAGCTATACCGTGTGGGAATTCCTCTGGTAAAATGCCTACGTCATGGTGAGATAAAGTAATAACAGCAAGCTTGACTCCTACCCACGCTACGATTAAGTAAGCGGTTGTCTCTAATCCTGGACGATCATTCAGAAGCGTTACAAACCAAGTAGCCGCATATTTAATCAAGATTAAACCTGCAAGCCCGGCGATTACGATTACCGCAAATTGAGCTCCATCCATTCCACCGAATTTTGGTAGTGGAGAATCTGGAAGTGCGAGTGCAAGTGCCACCGCTGCTAGAATCGAATCAATCGCAAAAGCAAGGTCAGCCAAGCCAAGTTTGGCAACTGTGGGCCAGAACCCTTTTCCAGCAGAAACAGTGTCTTCCTCTTCTTCCTTTTCTGAACCAAAATAGTGGCCAATAACATGTTTCATACCTAAATAAATAAGATACGCAGCCCCAATTGCTTGAACCTGCCATACATTAGCCAAAAATGAAATCGCAAAAATCGCTGCAAATCTAAAAACAAATGCACCTATAATACCATAATTAATTGCACGCTTTTTTTGCTCACCTGGTAGGTGTTTTGCAATAACAGCTAACACAAGTGCGTTATCTGCGGATAATAAACCTTCTAGACCTATTAAGATTAATAGTGTCCACCCATATTCTAACCAAATAGATTCCAATGGTGTTTCCCCTCTCTGATTTAACAAATAAAAAGAAGTAGCTGGTTAGCATGTCTCACATAAAAAATAGACCCCTACCCTTAAATGGGTAAAGGTCTTGCTAACAACGTGAAGTCGCCAGTAATGCCGAGAGTCTATCTACTCTGTCATGACGACATTTACTGTTAAAGCTACTCCCCTATACTCTTACAATAAATCTACCAAACTTTTGCTAGATTGTATAGGAAAAAACATTTCCAAATTAGTAATGAAAGAAGTGCCAAGAGATTTTATTCCACTAAATTATGATTAGACGCTTAAGACGGCTGATCAGGTGGATTTATATATTTGTTGACGCATATCCTTTCAATGGTGGAGTATTTCTCCTGTTAGTTGACGCATTTACATTTAATTAAGACTCATTCCCTCAAGATCTACATTTGATTATATTACCTAGTTAACTTTCATTAGACGAGATATTTTTTCTCTGTAGTAATAAATGTCAATAGCTATAACCATCTTTCACATATTGTTCAAAACTCTGTTACCTAAATGTGAATTAGTGAACAAAGTTGTTTTTATACTTTTTAAACATGTTATTATCTAAACATAGAAAGACAAGCAAGAATTCTTGAAGAACAAAATGTGAAGTGATGAACAAACAAAAATATTAGGGAGCTGATAAACATGTTAGAACTATTAAGAAATAACAAAGTTGTGAGTGGCGTATTAGCAATTATTCGTATATATCTAGGATATGAATTTTTACATGCAGGTTATGGAAAAGTTACAGGTGGAGGCTTTGATGCTAGTGGATTCCTACAAGGTGCAATAGCTAAATCAAGTGGTGATCACCCAGCTGTACAAGGCTGGTGGGCAGCATTCTTGGAAAACGTAGCATTACCAAACGCTGATCTATTCACCTTCTTAGTAATGTGGGGCGAGGTACTAGTAGGAATTGCGTTGATTCTTGGACTATTTACTAACTTTGCAACTCTAATGGGAATGGTAATGAACTTTAGCTTCTTGTTCAGTGGAACAGTTAGCACAAACGGTCAAATGATCCTTCTCGCTACATTCATCGTAGTTGCTGGAGCTAACGCTGGAAGATTCGGACTAGACAGATATGCCATCCCTTATTTAAAAGGTATCGTTGCTAAAAAAATAAACAAAGAAATTAAAACACCAGCAGAGGTTTAAGCACAAAAAGAGCCCAGTACCGCTTTCAACCAAGCGATTACCGGGCTCTTTCTTTACGACATAATCCAACAAAAAACGGGTGGTGACAGGCACCGACACCGGTTTTTTTAATCTCTATTATACAAATCTCTCGTATAAACCTTTTCTTCTACATTTTCCAATTCAGAGTGCAAACGATTAGAAACAATAACATCAGACATTTCTTTAAACTGATTTAAGTCTTTAATTACTTGTGAACCAAAGAAGACATCATCCTGAAGAGTTGGCTCATAGATAACAACTTCAATTCCTTTATCTTTGATTCGTTTCATGATGCCTTGAATTGATGAAGCTCTAAAGTTATCTGAATCTGTTTTCATTGTTAATCGGTAGATTCCCACTTTGTTTGGGTTTTTCTCCATTATCTTAGATGCTATATAGTCTTTTCTAGTCGAATTTGCGTCAACGATTGCTCCGATGATATTATTCGGTACATCTGCGTAGTTAGCTTTCATTTGTTTCGTATCCTTCGGCAAGCAATACCCACCATAACCAAAAGATGGATTATTATAGTGAGTCCCAATCCTCGGGTCTAACCCTACCCCTTCAATAATCTGCTTCGTATTAAGCCCTTTTTCTTCCGCGTATGTGTCAAGCTCGTTAAAATACGCAACCCTAAGCGCTAAGTAGGTGTTAGAGAATAGTTTAACAGCTTCCGCTTCAGTTGAATCCACAAACAAAGTAGGGATTTCTTCTTTTATTGCACCCTGTTTTAATAATTCTGCAAACTTCTCCCCACGCTCAGATCTCTCACCTACGATAATCCTTGAAGGATATAAATTATCATATAATGCTTTTCCCTCACGTAGAAATTCTGGAGAAAACATTATGTTATCTGTTTTATACTTTTCTTTTACTTCCTTTGTATAACCAACTGGTACTGTTGATTTTATAACCATTACTGCATTAGGGTTAATCGATAGAACGTCTTCGATAACGCTTTCGACTGTTTTTGTATCAAAGAAGTTCTTTTCAGTATCATAATCAGTTGGTGTAGCAATAATAACAAAATCTGCTTTAGAATAACCAAGCTTCTTATCGGTTGTAGCTACTAGATTCAAATCCTTCGTAGTTAAGTACTCTATAATTTCTTTATCAACGATAGGAGATTCTCTTCTATTAAGCATGTCAACCTTTTCTTGGACAACATCAACAGCTACCACTTCGTTCTGTTGTGAAAGTAGGACTGCATTCGATAATCCTACATATCCTGTACCTGCTACTGCAATTTTCACTTTTAACAACCCCATTACTTAAAGTTAATAATCTACATCTTAAAAGCTTAGTAAATAGTCATAAGAATTATTGGATGGTAATACTTCATTATTAATAGCTTACCATGCCCTAATATATTTAGACAATTTAATATACCTCTCAATATACTAAATCTTTTACATTAAATTAAGGACTTATGACTTTTTTAGCAACATATTATGAACCTTTTGAATTTCTTCATCCGAAACAGTCATATAATAGACACCGTCGATTTTCGTACCTGTGCCTTGAAGTTGGTACGTACTAAAGTTTTTTCTTGTATCTTTATAGTTAAACATCAAATCTTTCATTGCAGTGAAGTCCATATTAGTAGACATGTTATTACCTAATACATCAATCATTTCATTAATTTTCGTTACAGAACCTATACTTGCGCCTTTATCGAGTACACCTTGAATTACTTGTCTCTGGCGTTCTGTTCTACCAAAGTCACCTCTAGGATCTAAGTATCTCATACGAACATAGCCCATTGTTTGAGGTCCATTAAGGTTAAGCTCCCCTTTAGCGTAATGGTATCCTTTTTTATAATAGCCTTCATCATACCAATCAAGACTATTATTTAGTGTAATCCCACCAACAGCATCAACCATATCTGACAAACCTTCCATGTTCATTCTTACATAATAGTCCAGTTCGACATCAAGTAAATTTTCTACTGTTGCAATAGACATTTCTGGCCCACCAAATGCGTAAGCATGATTAATTTTATCAGAGGTACCATGACCAATGATTTCAGTTCTAGTATCACGAGGAATACTTACTAACTTCGCGCTATTTTCTTTTGGATTAAGTGAAAGAACCATTAATGCGTCAGATCTTCCAGGATCATCACCGCGTTGGTCTACACCTAATAAAAGAATATTCAGTGGTTTTTCCTCTTTAACCTTTTTCTTTACTACCTCTAAATCTATACTTTCTACTGGGTTGTACATTTTTTCATTTATTGTGTTTTTTGCATTATCATAAACAGTGTAGCTATATATCCCAACCCCAAAAATCATCACCAAAACAACTGCCAATATAGATATTAACAGTTTCCTTTTTGATTTTATTTTCATTCTTTATCCTCCATGCTTTCATAGATAGTTTACAGTTAAACTTGTGCATAATTTATTTTAATATAATTGTTTTATTTGCAGTGATTTTTGGCAACTCTTCTTTAAAGATAGACATAATTTCTTGGTAGTCGGCACCATTATTAGCTTGTTTATAAATAGTTGATAGCAACTTTTTTAGTTGTTCAGTTTCGCTCATTTATCGAAAAATCTCCTCTCTTGTCTAAGTCTGTAAATTATACATGTATGTTTTTCTAATTTCAATCCAAATTTCATTCCTTAAATGCTCTGTTTCTTTAACTTATCATTCTAGGGATTAATAATTCGACAACAATAGAAGTATTCTATCATATAAATACAATTTCCGTAACCTATTAGGAATAAATTTACAATTGAAAAGGAGTTTCTTTATTTACTTTCTTTCCCTACCTTAACAACATAATTATGTATGCTAAATAAGTGGAAAGAGATTAAAAAACACTGTACGACAAAACATTTATTTAAAGTTATTTTATTCCCTAATTCTATTGGAGCTAATTAGTAAGTAACCCTTCAGGTATGTTGTTACTATAAACTAGTTAATAATCAGAGGATAGTAGCGATTAACAGGTCCAGATGTCAGTGATAAACCAACTGATAGAATTTGTAATGACAAATAATATGTCTAATACACCAAGTACTTCAAAATAACAGATATCATACATAGGAGAAAAAGACACTTTAAAATAGTATAGAAAGTAACAACAAGGTTCCATGAAAACTATCACTGTATAAATAAAATACTATCAGTCTGAATACTTGTCATACTATATTTACTTTACTATTTAAATGTAAGATTGTTTTTTAAAAAAATAAACCAGTAGATGGAGGGGGACTCTAGCTTAAGGATGCTACCTCTTCTACTGATTAATAGTATAGATTTCCGAATGCCTTTTCACTGACAAAATCCTACAAAAACCGGGTGGTGACAGGCACCTTTTCAAATCAACAGCAACCCGTCTAAATTTAGAACTTCGATTCGTTTATTGGTTTTACGCTTAATGTATCCTTGTTCTTCTAGATCTGCTAGTTTTCTACTTATTGTTTCAGGTGTAGTGCCTAGATATGACGCAAGGTCCTTCTTACTCATTGGCAAAATAAACGTTCCCGTCGAACTTTTTTCCTGGTCGTAACACTCCGCTAAGAATAGCGCAATTCTCGTTTCTACCTTCTCCGTGGCAAATTGCGCTGTTTGTTTTTCTGACTGTTTTAACCTTGAGGCGAATTCTTCTAATATTTTTAATGAAATAGAAGGATATTTCAAAAGAAAATCCTGTAAATCTAAACGCCTAATCACACAGACACTTGTATCCACCATAGCCTCCGCATAGGATTCATGCATTGATTCACTAAACAAGGCGTGCTCTCCGGTAAAATCTCCCGGGTTCAAAATTCGCACCAACTGTTCCTTTCCAGAATCAGATAAACGATATATTCTTATTTTTCCTTGATTAACAATATAAAGGGAGTCGGATGGATCTTCTGCCTGGTAAATGATTTCCCCTTTTTTAAACGATGCTGCTTGAACTGTCTTCATTATTTCATCCATTTGTTCTACTTCTAAATGATTAAAAATAGGAACCAACGATATACAAGACTTATGTGAACCAACCGTGTGGTTACATGTATGAGTATGCCCGCAGTTAGATAACTTCCTTTTTTCCATAACGTAAACTCCTTTACCAACAGAATAGGTCTTCAAAGTTAAGTTTGAGATTGAGCTCTCAATCTTGTTTCTATTTTAATATCCTTGCGCTGAAACCGGAGTAACCTCATTGCATTCAAAATAACTACCAATACACTCGCCTCGTGGATGAACATTCCAGAAGCCAAATGTACAGAACCCATCAGTACTCCAAATAAAAGAACAAAAACAATACCTAATGCAAAGTAAGTGTTTTGTTTCATATTCCGAACAGTAGCTTTTGATAAGGAATACGCATGGGAAAATTGCATTAATTTATCAGCCATCAACACAATATCTGCTGTTTCCATAGAAACGTCAGTACCGCCTTCGCCCATCGCTAAACCAATATGCGCGGTGGCTATTGCTGGTGCATCATTGATCCCATCCCCCGCCATTGCTACTACATAACCTTGTTGCTTCAACAAGTTAACATGCTCTACCTTGTTCTCTGGTAATAATTCGGCATAAACCTCATCAATTCCTAGTTGAGCAGCAACCTTTTCCGCTGTATGCTGATTATCACCTGTTAACATTACGATTTTCTTTATACCGCTCTTTCTCATTTCTGCTAATGCTTTAGGTGCATCCTCTCTAATTTGATCGGCAATAGATAAGATTCCCACAACGCTACCGTCCACCGCTGCAAAAATTGCTGTGTTTCCTGCCTTCTCACGACTGACTGCATAGCTAACAGCTTCTTGCCCTATTTCTAAACCAACTGTGTTCATTAACTTACGGTTACCAACAACTATTTCGCGCCCTTCTACCGTAGCCAATACCCCATTCCCTTTGATAACCTCTCCGTCTTTTGGTACAGAGCTAATGTCAAGATTTCTAGTTTGTGCTTCTTTAACAATAGTTTGTCCTAGATGGTGCTCAGAAATCTTTTCTGCTTGTGCGACTAACCTTAATAACTCATCCGTATCAAAACCATTATATACTTTTATATCCGTTACTTCCGGTCTCCCTTTCGTCAATGTTCCAGTTTTATCAAATACGATTGTGTCTACCTTTGAAAAGTTCTCCATTACTTCTCCGCCTTTTACAAGCGCACCATTTTTGGCACCATTTCCAATCCCTGCAACGTTAGAAACCGGGGCACCGATCACTAATGCACCCGGGCAAGCAACTACTAGGAACGTAATTGCTAAGTGTAGATTCCAAGTAAATAGGTAGACAACGACCGATAAAAGTACAACAGCTGGCGTGTAGTAGTTCGCAAATTTATCAAGAAATTTTTGGGCTTTTGATTTCGACTCTTGTGCTTCTTCAACTAACTCTATTATTTTGGAAAAAGTCGTGTCATCCCCGACTTTTTCAGCTAAAACCTCTACATAGCCGCTATCCAGTATTGTACCGCTGTACACGTAATCTTCTTCTTTCTTTGCTATTACGATACTTTCACCTGTGACAGCCGATTCATTTAACATTGCCTTACCGGTTACGATTTTTCCATCAATAGGAATTTTTCCACCCGATCGAATAATAACTCTATCTCCCATTTTCACTTCTTCTACAGGAATAACAACCTGATCCCCATTGCGAAAAACAGTTGCTTCCTGCGGTGCCATATCTATTAATTCTTTAAGGGAAGAACGAGTTTTTTCTAGCGTTCGTGATTCTAAATATGCTCCGAACAAAAATAAGAATGTGACTACAGCTGATTCAACATACTCACCAATAATCAACGCTCCAATCACTGCAATCGTAACAAGTAATTCAATACTAAAGGCTTTCATAACTAGTGCTTGCAAAGCTTTTACAACAATTGGAATACTAGCAATTATCGTTGCAGCGATCAGTCCTAAACTTTTTACTTCTTCTACTCCCATAAATCCAAACAGAAAACCTATTACAATTAAAATACCAGATACGACTGTAAAATGATTTTTATGCTTACTAATTTTTAGGATCACTTTGATATCCTCCTTTATTATCATCTCGTACTTTATATTTCTATAATAGTTTGTTATCGTATTTAAATAATTGACCTTCATCAAGATTTTCAATTTAATAAAAATAAGACAAAGAGGAGGAAATTCTCTTTGCCTTTCTTAAACAATCTATTTAAAACACAATGCGTCACGATCAAACTATTTTTATTTTCAAAACTAGAAAAAGAGATAGCATACAGCTACCTCTAATTAAATAGTTAAGAAACCTTTGCAGACAGCACGGGGTATCCTAACCTACTAATCGTTCTCTCAACTTGAATGGTCTCGATTTGTAGTTCATCAAACTCTACTTTTACTTTGCTTGAATTAAATAATACCCTTGCAGATTTAATCCCCTCTGTTTTATCAAGTGTGGATTCAATTTTCTTTATACAAGATGGACAAGTTAATGGTTCTAATTGGAGAACTGCCTTTGTCATATAAATTCCTCCTTTAATTGTTTACATCCTTATTGTAAGACGAATAAGCAGGAAAATAATTGACCAAAATCAAGTTTAATTAGAAATTCAACACATTTTCACATCCGACAAAAACCAACAAAAACCGGGTGGTGACAGGCACCCACCCTCAGCTGAATAACTCGACAAGTTCTTCGGGGCTGTGTACTTCTTTGTCTGGTTTTATTGGACTTTCTACTGGTAGTTTTCTTTTGCGGTGGTTCATCCAAATCGCTTTCCACCCAGCTTGTTTTGCTCCTACTATATCTTTTTCGTAGTTGTCACCGATATAAACAGTTTCTGTTGGATCGAGTTCTAATCTCTGTTCAACAATATCAAATATTTCTCGTTTCGGCTTGGCATGCCCATACGTTCCCGAGATGAAGATATTCTCTTCCGGAAACCACTTGCTAAGATTTAGCTGCTTAATTTTCATTGCTTGATGCTTCTCTTCACCATTGGTTAGGATCGCAAGCTGCTTGCCTTTTGTATGTAACTTGTCTAACAAACCTTCTACTTCACTAAATAGTGTAATGTTTTGTTGTTCTATAACGTAGGTCTTATGAAATTCTAATGCTTTATCAAAGTCAACAGGGATACCGAAATCCTGACACGCAGCTATGATGCGCCCAGTCTGCCATTCCAATTGCGTAATCTCGCCCTTTTCACTCTGGTCAAATAATACCTCACTATGTTTCCGACTTGCTTTGTATAGTTTATCTATTTCTACATTATTAAGTATGTCACCAAACATTTTTATAAAGGTTATATGAAAGGATTTTGCCTGATCGTACAATGTATCGTCAACATCAAAAATGATTGTATTCATTATCATTACCTCCTCCGTTTATTATTCATTTTAACATTTTGCTCCTACTAGAACGAGTAAAGGCAAGTCACTACTAAAAATCGCTTTAATTTTTCAATTTTTTTCCCTATCGTTTTTAAAATCTAGTAAAATAAAGAGAACTGTAGTTATAAGAAAGGAATTAATCAAATGATATATAAAATGATTGTATTGGACTTAGATGATACCTTGCTTCGTGATGATCACACCATCTCTACTCGAACAAAACAAGCATTAATGGAAGCACAAGCAAGAGGAGTAAAGGTTGTACTTGCTTCTGGTAGACCTACTTACGGAATGAAAGCCACCGCAGAGGAACTCTCTCTAGCTGAATACGGAAGCTACATCCTTTCTTTTAATGGTGGTAAGATAATAGATTGGCAGACGAAAGAAGAGATTTTCAGCAGTACCTTAAGTTTTGAAGAAATGCGCAACTTATATGAATTAAGTAAGCGCGAGGGTGTCTATATTCACACTTATGTAGGTGAAGAAATCATTACAGAAGATGAAAATCCCTATACTACAATAGAATCCAAGCTTACTGGATTGCCAGTGAAAATTGTTAGTAGCTTTTTAGACGGCATTACGGAACCGGTTGTGAAGGCATTGATGGTTGATGATCCAGAAAAACTAAAAGTTGTAGAAGTAAAACTTAAAGCTGAATTAGCTGAACAACATAGCGTCATGCGTTCAAAGCCTTACTTTCTTGAGTTTACCGAAAAAGGGGTTACAAAAGGCACAAGTCTTGGCCAATTAATTGAGCGATGTGGTATTAAACGTGAAGAAGTTATTGCTATGGGAGATAGCTACAACGATCAAGAGATGATTGAATTTGCTGGGCTTGGTGTTGCCATGGGTAACGCCCCTGATGATATTAAAGCAGTAGCTGATTATGTTACGGACACAAATAACAATCATGGAGTTGCCAAAGTCGTTGAGGAATTTATATTAAAAGATGACTTAGTTAGAGAATAGAGAGTATGGATCAAAAGGATGACCTTAAAAGTCATCTTTTTGATCCAAATACACCTTATATGCTGCCTCACACTAAAGAAAGCTTTTCATTCTTTGCTTTGTACATTTCCTGATCTGCTACTAAATAAAGCTGTTCCATTTTTCCATACGAATTTAAACTATAACTACAACCTAACGAAAGGACAAGATTGTAGTTTTGCTCACTCTTGTTGTAGAGTTGAATTTGTTTGTCGATATAATCGATAATTTGATATAGATTATGTTTCTCTGAATGTGTCATAAAAATAAAAAACTCATCCCCACCAATTCGTGTAACATCAATATTTTCTGCTGTTATGGAGGAAAGTACCTTCGCTGTTTCTACAATTAGTTTATCCCCGGCTCTGTGACCCATGGTATCGTTTACTTGTTTTAAATTATCGAGGTCACACATGATCACGCCAACTGGGATACTTTCCTGATTAAGTCGTTCTAATTTCTCATCAAAATATTGTCTGTTATGTAAACCTGTTAAAGAATCATGATAGATTTGGTGTTTTAGTTTATTCTGAAGTTTTATCTTTTCTTCTACACATCGAATAATCCCCTGCACCCCAACCATAATGTCGTTTTCAATTATTGGTGTTGCGTACTCCTCAAACCATAGATATTCACCAGTCTCATTCTTCCACCTTTGCAAGATTGGCTTTGTATAATCTATGTCTCCAGAGATTTTATCTTTCAATTTATCAAAATCCTCAGGGTGAATATTTTCAAATGCAATTAATGGATTTTCCATACAGTCTTTTAAGTGACCGTCCCCAAAGAAATGCTCAATGGATGGACTTAAATATCTAAATCGAAAGTCTGGATTCGTCTCAAAATAATAGATGATGTCTCTCGATGACTCCACTAGATTATATAGCCTTTTTTCGTTTAGTGACTTTTCCCTTATTAATTTTAAAGAAACTTCACTCTTCTTAAGTACTAATCCAATTCCTCCGAAAATTATAAGAGCTGATACAACGATGATTAATTTTATAATAACCCTCTCCCTCAACCTAAAAAGTCGGTTTCTTTATAAAGAGAAAATGGATAGTTCTCGTTTCAGAACTATCCAAAGATATTTACCTTATTATCCTTGGCAACCCGGCTACCATACAATACAGTTGTTTAGGCCCGTGGTTTTGCGTCATTCCCTTTCGAGTAACTTTGCATTTTAACTAGATATTCCTATGTAATTGCTACTATTGTACTATATAACCTAGTAATTTGGTATGAAAGAAAGTCGACAAAAATCGGGCGAGAGCAAAGTGATTCATTTATTTAGGGACTACCTAAAAAAGGATATAATAATTATTCAGAATAATTTACAATCGACAAAATCCGGGTAGGGATATTGCTGTCTTCTCAAACGGACATATTAGGGTGCCAATCCCTATCACTAGGAATCTCAAAAAAATAAGAGTTGCTATTAGCAACTCTTATTTTCCATAATAAAATTTACTGATTACAAAATTCTTCATTAACAAAGATAAGCCATTACCAATCTATTAAGTCTCAATTTTTGGTATAGTGATTCCTTTGCAGAATCACATTAGTCGTTAAATAACCGCATATTTTTCCGTCCGCTCGATGTTGGTTCTACTCGGTTCCTTTTCTTTTTCTTGATCGATAGAATAGAAGAGACAATCCTAGTAAAGTGATAGACAATCCAACTAACAATATATTAAACATACTTGTCGCAGTGGAAGGGAGCGCGTCTCCACTAACAGGGGTACTTGGGTTCGTACCACCTCCACCTTCACTGTTATCAAGTACTTCCTTTGCAGCAAATTTAAACTCCATCTCAAACTGTAACCCTTGATAATCATTACCTAACTCAGGGGGAAATACAACAGAGAACTGTAAGTCTTCCCATTGTTCTGACAAAAGAGATCTAGTATTTAATCCCGTAAAGTCACTTAATTTTCCGTCATATAGCAGTCCCTTAGAGTCCTCTACTTGCAAATGGAATGCATTATAAAGTTTTTCTGAACCACCTATAAAAATAGCCTCCGTACTATATGCAAAATCTTTTACACCACTGTTTTGAATGGTTAACGTTCGAACAGCAGTATCTCCTGGTTTCATATTTCCAACCTCAAATAAGACAGATTCCGGTAATGACGAAATATCGATTTGATTAGTAGAAGCTAAAGATTTATTGTACCCGATACTCAATAAGATAAGTGTAATTACAACCACGCTTGTTGCTATCGTAAAAATATAACGGGCTTTATCTTTCATACTCATCATCCTTAATGGCTATATGGAACTTCACCACTTTAATTAAGTTTCATTTAAAATCTCTACCGTTTCTTCTTTTTTACTCTTATTATCAATTTGAGACATTGCTTGCCAAATGGTAATGCCTGCGTAACCTAGTAATAATAGCCCAGGTAGCACTAGAAGTAAGGCACTTCCTGTTTTAGACTGTGCATAATTAATGAAATAACCGATGTACGGAATTGTGAATCCAGTGTACTCTGCCACAACATTTTCGGATAGCACCGGATTTGGATCAGGTCCGTCATTGTTATCCCCTTTTGTTTGATACATTACGTTTTCTCCACTTTTAATTACATCTACAATTCGGTGTGTGACTAACTTATCACTCTCTTCCATAAAAGTTATGACATCCCCTTTTTCAAATGCAGTCATTTCCCCGTCAGGTTTCACCGCAATAATAGAACCAGTCTTTATACCAGGTTCCATTGATCCAGATAGAACCGTTTTTAGTTGATATCCCATAATTTGAGGTTCCCCACCTGAAGCCTTAGAAGAGATGACTACGAAAATCATAAATACTAATGTAACAAATAAAGTAAATGTAACAACCCGACTTATCCATTTCATTACTTTTTTTAATTTCATTGTTCCATGCTTCCTTTCTGATTATCAATCGGTTCTTCTTTTCCAATGTCTTGAACAGTCGAATTAGTTGCTTCATCATTGACTTCTACCTTGTCATTTGGATCAGGCTCTTTCTTACTCTCAATTTCTGCTGCGTTAACATCACTTTCTATTGTTTCGGAATCAGTCTGCTTACTTTCTTCAGAAGAATGACTATTCTGTTTCACCAGACTATTATTATCCGTTCCTTTATTATCGTCCTCTTCGGTCTCACTAGGTTGTTCCACATTAGGTTCTTCAGCCTTTTGTTTTAGCTCTTTCTTACTTTCTTCTTTTTCAATCTGTTTGTCTTCTTTCTCTTTACAAGTAACCATTACTCTTTTACTCCATAATTCCTGGTTACTTTCCTCATTCTTATATTCTTCACGTGGTAGCAATCGGAACATATAGTACCCGTCTACCTCAGCATTAATAGATAGAACGGCGGTCTCTCCCTTTCCAATCGGTTCTACCACTCCACTCCCAACCTTTTTACCATTCTTAATATGCTCTATCCCGTTTCTGTCAGAGTAATAGACTTCGTAATCTCTTGGTTCTGTCATCTTAAAGCCTTTATTTTCTACTTGCACGGCTATTTCTATTGGTGTACATGCTTTCAGGTTTTGCGTATTGCCAACAAACCTTAAATTGCTACCATCCCACCATGTACCGGCCTGTATCTTTGCTTCACTTTGCATCGAGTCATTGAAGTAGGCCCCTGTACTAGATGTTAAAACAGATGCTGAAACAATTACGGCGTACCAGATTGCCACAAATTGAGCCACTAACACTAGATTTTTATATTTCCTTCGATACCGAGCTAACCGCGTTCTCCTCAATGAACACCCCTCCTTGATAGGAAAGTTTTTTATTTACTATCGAGAATAAATAAGTACACTTATCCATTCCCCAGAGTAAATAGGGACGAAAAGGTGAGCTAGCTCACCTTTCCATATTTATGTTGACAATTATCTTCTTTCTCCCGCTTCTTGTTCAGCAGTAAATGTCCATTTAAGCTCTAAAGAATCGCCTTGGAATTCGTTTTGATCTTCCTCATTATCAACAAATTCGAATTGCACATAAAGCTTATCTGAAGTACCAGCTTTTAGGCCATCATTCTCTTCTAAGAACGGAAGAAAAACATGATTTTCTACCGCATCAGGAGTCATATCTTTAAGCTCAGCAAGTGTAGTTTGGTAAATGATATTGTCTGCATTTTGATTCGGTGGAAGTGTTGCTTTATCTTCATTCCAAAGGAAATTTACTCTAATATGTTTTCCAAAATCATCCGTGTTATTTTCCCCTGCATCTACAATCGTATATTCTGTATCAAGCAACACACTAGCAATATCTAATGACCCATCGTTTAATAAATTAAAGGAACGAGTCATCCAATCTCCTGGTTTTAAATTACCAATATTAATTATTTCTGTAGGTTTTGCATTCAAATCCAATGTACCTGCTGCAAATGTACTCGTTGTTTCGGCGGAATCACTAAAAAACGCATATGTACCTCCACCGATTAATGATAAACCTAGTGCCGCTGACGCCATTCCCAAACCTAACTTCTTTTTAATTCCCATTTTCTCTTCCTCCTTAGAATTCACATCTTCATTCGTTCTATATAACGAACTATAATTGAAGTATATGCTATGTTTTTAGATTATCAAAACCTTAAATTCAGCCAATTTTCTTTATTAAGAACAAATTATCTTTAATTTTCACTTGATTACTTCCGTTAACTAATTATTTCGTTATTTATTATAATCACTCGTACCTTATAAAGAACAATTTTCAAACATAGAAATTCTTAGCTAATAGCCTGTTGGCATATCCTGATTATTGTTACAATATTAAAACAAGTATTCAGATCACAAGTTTTGTAGTTAGATCTAAGCAAGATCCTAATACTATAACAAAATCCCTAAGAAATTAACGGCCAGTGTAAGACCTTTAATTTCTTAGGGATTCTGTAATGTTACGATTAATTGATTACATTATTCACGTTTAGAATGTACCGTAGAAGTACTAACTAGATATGATACTAGTTATCTTATACCTCTTTTTAAGGCTACCTCTTTATTAGGTGACTCCACCCTAATTTCTGTATCTCCACGGTGGTGTGTGTAATACAGTGCTAAACCAGTAAAAATAACACCACCAACGAGGTTACCGACTAATACTGTGATTTGATTCCAAAGCCACCAGTCTGCCATACTTACATCAGCACCTAGCATCATACCGGCAGGGATAACAAACATATTTACAACGGCGTGTTCAAATCCTTGTGCAAAAAATATCAAGATTGGTAACCACATCGCTGCAATCTTCCCACCTGTTGATTTGGAGGTCATCCCCATGACAACACCCAATGTTACAAGCCAGTTACACAACATAGCTTTCACGAATAAAACTACCTGTCCATCAAAACCTAAAGCTTTATAGCCCAATGTTTTAGCTTCAGCAACGGCAATAACTTGCTCTACAATGGCATTGTTATCTACATGGCCAAGGCTTGTTGCTGCAATCATATACAGTACACCGTATAAGGCACCACCTAAAATGTGTCCAATACTCACCCAAAACCAGTTCGAAAACATTTGTCCCACTGTTGCTTTCTTATTTAAGACAGCAACTGGAAGCAAAGCAAAATTCCCTGTGACTAGCTCTAAACCGAGTAAAACGATAATAACAAATCCAACTGGAAAAAGAATGGCTCCCAAAATTCCTAATCCAGACTGCGTAGATGCTGTAAAGGCAAGCGTTGTAGCAACCCCAAGTATTGCACCTGCCAGAGTTCCTCTTATTAACATATCTTTAATGGACATATTAGCCTTCGCAGCGCCCGCTTGAATCATATTCTCCACAACTTGATCTGGTTTCACATAAGACATCGCTATTCTCCTATTCTTTTTGGTTTAATTAACTTAATAAACTATATGTGAATAATAGCACAAAATATATCTTTATGTTCACCATTTCACATATTGTCACGAAAGTGTTGAAATTTAAATATGAAAAAACCTAGGTTCGACAAATTTCGGGTGGTGACAGGCACCACCACGTGTTTTGGAGACCATATGTTCTTGAAGAGACCATTATTGCTTCTTCTTTTCTTTCGATGATCCCTTTCTTTTTTTCACTAACTCGAACATTCCTGTTGCAGCCAATCCAGCGATACCACCAGCCCATAATCTTGATACTAAAACCATATCTGTGAACGAATAAGCTAAGACACCAAGCAACATACCAATAAGCAAACTAATTAATGGTATATAAGTTTTTTCTACATTAATTGTTTTCTTAACTAGTTGCACTAGTGCAGATACAATTGGCGCTAGAACAGTGGCAAATGATAAGACTTGATCCATTTTTATCACCTCATTAGAAGTGTACGAGCCTAATGGATGAATATGACTGTTAAGTTACAGTTCAACTACTTATTTTTTGATAAGCTATATTTCGCATTTACATCCCACACAAACTCCTGCTTGTCTGTTAAAATATCTGCTGCAGTTGGTAAAATGAAATCAGCTAAGTTTTCCAATTCATTTCTATTACTCGCTCCTGATAGCACTCCAATCGCTAATCCAGCACCAGAATTTTTAGCTAGAGTGAGATCAACTGATGTATCCCCTACAATGGCAACCTCTGTTGGATCGATACCATAATGTTCACAAAAAGTACGAACGACACTTGGATGAGGTTTTTTATTAGGAAACGTGTCCGCTGTTAGAATAAAATCAAAGTACCTTTTCATATTAAGATGTTCCAAACAAATATCTGTTGTTTGATAATCATCCGCTGTTGCAATACCAAGTATGATTCCTTTATCACGAAGTAGATCCAAACAAGGCTGTAGCTTTTCACTCGTTGGACGAATATCCGCTATGTATTTGTTCGTTAGTACCACCATTTTACTGGAGATCCAGTGGTGGAGTTCTTCCAGGTCACCCTGATGAGCATAGAAGTTCCTAAGACAATGATCGAATGCCTCCGAAATGTCTCTCATTGTTCCCGAAGCTAGTATTCCATCCGCAACTACCTGATTTCCATGTAATCCAATCGATGCAGCTAACTGTAGCGAGACTTCCTCCGTATCCGGAAACTCACTCACTAGATCTTGAATAAGCTCCTTGATCGCTTTCACCCAAACTCCATGGAAATTTATTAATGTACCATCTTTATCAAAGAGGATTGCCTTTATAGATGTCAATGACTATAACCCTGCTTTCTGTAGTAGATTTCCCCAAGTAGGAATCGAAGGAGTTTTCCTTCCTTTAAAAATAGGATTCGAGAAAGCTATTAATTCTCCGTCAACCCTTCTTACCTGAAATCGAGTCCAACTAAACGGTCTATCTGATAGATCAATAGATTCAACTAATGGTTCTGCACCGACAACTGGTGACCGCTTATCAATTTCCCCATCTACAATCCACTCCACTACCAAATCATCTTGATTTTCCCAAAATTTCAAACAAAATTCCACATTTCCCGCAGTTACTTCACTTCCCAGACTTACTATTTCATTATTTACCTTTATTAAAATATCAATCTCTTGGCTTCTTGATACATAGACCTTCCCCTCAGAAACGGCCCGAAGGATTGATTCAGCAGATAAATGGGTAGCATAAACGTAGGTGCATGGATCACCGATCACTGATGGTGGTCCACCTTCCATGTAGCTTTCCTCAGGTAGCAAATGGGAATCTGAACCGCCAATTCCAAATATTCGATGGCCGTCATTTAACAACGTATCCCACAATATTAGCGCTTGTTCAGTCGCTTTTATATTATCCGCAAAGGTAGGATCATTCCAAATTTCAATCGTGTCAACCTCTGACAAAAGTGTATCCGTAAACGTCCAATGCCAAGGCTTGAGCATAGGATGGTTTATAGAACGGAGTCCCCCAGATTTTTTCACATCATGCAAAAGACGATTTATTCCTGTTTCTGATTCCATCCCACCATCAGCCAAGCTAGGTCGCCAATCTAGCCAATTCATAACGCCTAGTGCATTGAAATGCCCTTTTGAGGAGGTGATCTCTACTCCTGGTATAACCAACATGTTAGGATCATCTATCCACTTTGTAGGAATGATGTTATGATCAGTGGCAACAAAGAAATCTAATCCCATTTTTTTAGCTTGTTCGATATTTTTTGATGGTGTCATTTTCCCATCGGATTGATTCGTATGTGTATGAAAATCACCTTTGTACCAAGCACTGCCTGTTTTCACTACCTTTCCTTTATCAAATTCTGGTAACGTGAATCCAACCTCACCCGATCCTTTTGACCAATTAATTATGTCGAGTTGTTCAGCAGTTAACGTTTCTAAAGAAGAATTCATCTCAACACTATAAGTAAATAGTGGGGAAGCTTGATAGGAGGGACAAAATATTTCTATTTCCCATTCTCCTGAAGGAATTGGTCCATCTACTGTAGAAAAAGAACTAACAACAGGATCATCAGCAATCACTACATGTTTGTTCGTATTTTCATCCGTATAAAGGTATTGCCATCTAAGGTGACGATTAGGATCCCATAATAGGATAAAAGCCCATGCTCTTTTTGAAAATGAAAGGTTTAACTGAAGAATATCAGAAATATTAGTCGTAAATGAATGGCTTACGTGTAATTGATTAATCTCAAAGCTGACAGATTTTTCTTCTTTAATCATGTAGTACAGCTCCTTATAATTTTGTTAAAAGAATCCTTCACCGCTTACATAAAGGATTCTCTTTATTGGTTTATTGTACAGCGTCTAACGCTTGTTGGGCTGTTTCCTTAGCCTCTTTAAGTGCTTTTTCAGCAGATACTCCTTCGATTTCTACTTTATCTGTTGCGATAGAGAGCGCATCTAAGATTTTCCCACCAGTTGGATCAACAAATGGAGCTGATGCTGATTCAGCTTGCTCTAACGGAATTAAAATTTGTGGATTTTCTTCCGCATAGGCCTTAAACGCAGCCACTTCCTTAGCAGACTTTCGAACAGCAATGTAACCCGTACTCATGGACCAGTCCGCTGTTTTTTCGGCGCTGGTAAAAAAGGATAGGAATTCGAAAGCAGCTGCTTTTTCAGCATCGGAAGCTGCCGCTGGAATGGCCCCTAGTAAGGCACCCGCTCCTGGTGCTGCCTTATGGTCCTCCCAACCTGGCTGTGGTGCTGCAGATACAACACTAAAGTCTAAGTCACCTTGGTCGCCACTAGATCCTGTATAACCAAACGCCTTGCCTTGCATAACTTCATCAATTGTTTTGTACCAATATTCCCAGCCCTGTCCACCATGGTTAATAGCCATCGTCTCTTCTTCATGAATAGCTTTACGGAAAAATTCCCACGTTTCGATCCATTCAGGGGAATCAATAAGAACTTCTTTACCATCATCACTTAAAATTTTGCCACCTTTGCTGTAAACAGCATCAATTAAGTTGCCCGAACCCCACATCGGCATCCAGCCAGTCATTCCTTTTTCCTTCTTAATTTTCGCTGCAGTTGCTTCTAACGATTCCCAAGTTTGTAAATCTTCTTTTGTTAATCCTAACTCTTCAAACACATCATTTCGGTAATAAAGTACCTGCGTTGTGCCGTATAACGGAAGTGCATATTGACCATTATCCACTGTACCTTGATTATAGAAAGATGGAACAAAATCATCTGGGTTAAAATCCGTATTTTCTTCTATATATTTATCCAATGGTTCAATCGCTTTTTTGCTAATTAAACTTCTAGTCGCATCATTTTCCAATAAAACTACTGCGGGAACTTCTTTTGCCGCTATCCCTGCTTGAAGCTTTTGATAGGTTTCCGTATAATTTCCCTGCGCAACACCCTTAACAGTGATAGTATCCTGACTATCATTAAATTCCGCAATGAATCTTTCAATCGTTTCTGCTAAAGTACCACCCTGCCCATACCAAAATTCAATTTCTAATGGTTTTTCATCTGCGGACTGTTTTGAACCAGTGGTGTTAGCCTCTCCTTCACTCGCATTACCTTCTTTACTAGAACAACCTGCTAGAACAATTAAAACCATTAACATTACTGACAAAAAAATAGATCCAATGTTCCTAACCCTTTTCATTACAAATTCCTCCTTGTTTATTATCCTTTAATTCCTTGATCATTAATTCCTGAAACGAACCACTTCTGTGCAAATATAAATAGAATAAGTAATGGAAAGACGACAAAGCTACTAGCCGCCATAATTAGTGGCCATTGTAATCCATAGCCACCTTCTTGCATGAAAAACTTCTGTATCCCTTGGGTAATCAGCATCTTTTCCTCACTTTTAATAAGTAAGGATGGCCATAGGTAGTTATTGTACATTTGAACGAAGCTAATTAAAGCAAATGTAACGAAGGAGGGAAGCGTGAGTGGAAATAAAATTTTCCACAATATTTTCCAATGATTGCTCCCATCTAATTTAGCTGCCTCAATTAATTCTTTCGGCACCTGCAAAAATGCTTGTCTTAATAGAAAGATTCCGAATACACTGACTGCATTTGAAACAATAATGCCACTATATGTATCTAGTAAATCGAATTTTGCTAATAGAACGTAACTAGGAACATAGGTTGCGGCAACAGGCAACATATAAGATCCTAAAATGATCGAGAATAGTATATTTTTTCCACGAAATTGAAACTGTGTAAAGGCATAGGCCATCATCGCGCCTGTTATAACCTGTAATAAAACAATGAAAGTTGCAGTAAACACACTGTTGAACATATATAACCCAAACGGAGCTACATTCCATGCATCAAGAAAGGTATGCCACTGTGGGTTTTCCGGCCATAACGTAGGTGGAAATTGCCAAATTTCATCTTTTGTCTTTAATGCACTGATAACCATCCATAGGAATGGAAAAAACATAAGCAAGCTTAGAAAGCTCAATAACAAATACTTTGCAGTCGTCATCGTACCAGACCAAAATATCCTATAATTCATGTTAGCCCTCCTTTCGTTACTGATAATGCACCCATTTCTTGGATAAACCAAATTGAATGATAGATAATATGGACGTTATTAAAATAATTACCGTCGCAACTGCTGTAGCTTTTCCCATGTTAAATTCCTCAAATGCTGATTGATAATATAGATATAACAATGTTCGGGTACTTCCAGCAGGGCCTCCTTGTGTCATTACTTGGATTTGATCGTAGGCCTCAAGTGCTTGAACAGTACTTATAATCGTTAAAAAGAATGTAGTTGGCGATACAAGAGGCACCGTTATTTTAAAGAATTTCTGCAAGCTACCAGCACCATCTATGGAAGCTGCTTCATAAATGTCAGTAGGAATTTTCCTAAGGGCATTTAGGTAAAATATCATCGTCCACCCAAGACCTTTCCATACCGATACAATAATGATTGCAGGCATTGCCCATGTTGAGCTACTCGTCCACTCCAACCCTGATAATCCGACTAGTGATAAAACCCAATTAGCAATCCCAGTCTCCGGCTCAAAGATCCATGACCATACAATTGCAACAGCCACAGTTGGTGTAACCCATGGCGAGAATAGAACCGTTCGAAAGATGCCCATTCCACGTTGATTTTTTAGAACTAGTAGGGCTAGTAATACCCCTCCAATAATGGTTGGAAAAACTGTACCGACCGTAAAATAGAGTGTATTCCACAACACATCATGAAATATAGGATCTTGGATAAGATTCGTATAATTTTCAAACCAAACAAAGGTATAAGCAGGACTAATATAATCCCAATTCGTGAAACTGATATACAACGAATTTAGCATCGGGTAGAACCAAAATAATATCAGTGGAATCATTGCTGGTAATAGAAACAACCACGGTGTTAAAGAGTGATAACCACGGTTTATCTGTTGCTTTACTTTTTTATTCGGTTTTGATTTTGTGATAACTGTTTCCATTTTATATTCCTCCCCCCTCATTTGATATCCTAAGTATAAATAATAGATATGTAGCCAGTGTAAATAGAGTTTTAATAATGTGTAAAAATTTGGACTTTTGTTAGTTTAATTAAAATAAACACACAAAATGACACATTTGTCATGATATTGGTGTAAAGGATTAGCTAAATAGGGTAATAAAGGCACTACTGGCGATAAGGAGGAGCAGCTATTATTATGTATGATTGTAAAAAAAAAAGCACCTTCAGGTAGGTACTTAATTACTTTCTATAGCTTTTGGTAGGACGCATACATGTAGAAATTTTGGCAGAAAAGCACCGCTAAAGAGAACTATTAGCAGTTTTTTTGACGAAGAAATAGAGCTATTACGTTACTAGCGAAAAATGATGGTCTAACGGCGCCAATTGAGGTTAAAAGAAATAAAGGATTTCACATGAAACTAATTAAATATGGAAATTCCAGCATTTATGTATTTTTGCTTTACATCATTAGAAAGTTTGTTGTCAGTAATAATCCCTTTGACATCATGGATAGAACAGACCTTTAACAGGGAAGAAGCATCAAATTTGCTACTATCAGCCAATATATAACATTCCTTACTCGATACAAGCATTTTTTTCTTCACATTCCACTCACGCACACCGTAATCCGTGATCCCTGTATTAAGAGATATCCCACTTGCACTTAAGAACAACGTGTCTATATGAAATTGGGAAAGGAAATCCTCTGTCATCTCCCCTACAACACAAAGCTCTTCATTACGCATGATCCCACCCGTAAGAATGATTGTAAAATGAGGCATTTCCGATAACTCATAAGCAATAGGAAGGGAATTGGTAATAACGGTTAACTGGTTGAACTTTGTTTTCAATGCTCGAGCAAACTGGGTATTGGTTGTACTAACATCCAGCGCAATCGATTGGCCTTCCTTCACAAAATCCAATGCACGATTAGCAAGCATCTTCTTCTCTTCCGTATGAAGGCGCTCCCTCGCATGAAATGACTTTTCTTCAGAGTTTCTTGCCTCTTCCCCCTCATTCAAGACCGCCCCACCATGAACACGTTTTAATAAATGCTTAGATTCTAAATATTCAAGATCCCGACGAACCGTTTCATCAGAAACACCAAACTCTTCTATAAGTTTAGCAACCTTTACAGATTTATATTTATATAAATTCCCCATTATTACTTCGTGCCGTTTTTGTGCCAACATATGATCACTTCCTCTATATTATTCTCAAACCCACAAAAATCCACAAAAGTAGTATAGCACGATATTCCTATGTTGGCGACTAGTTCCGTGGAAGTTCATAAATGTAGATGTTTTATACAAAAAAACTAGAATCACTAAAGTAATATGGCAAGCAGCACAACCACGATAACTTGCACCATACCTACTTCATAATTAGATTTGTATAATATTTTAAAAATAGAAAGTGCTTATTTAATAATTAGCTAATTACCACTAGGTAGCTCACTGAAGAAAAAAACCTTGAAAGGTATGGAAAACCAATCAAGGTTAATTTACTACGCCACGTTCTCTGAAAGAAAATAAGACTTCAACACGTGAAAATCATCTAAAAATATCGGGTTATTATTTTTATTTTGATATTAAGCACTGAAATTAATCTTCCAGATACTATCACCTAAGCACTGCACCCGTTACACTCGCGACATATATATTCACTTTGCCGAAGTCTTTCGTTTGGATTGTCACGACATCTTGATACGGTTTTGCTAAGACTTCATACTGTAGTCCACCAAACTTTGAAGGTTTAAGTACACCTGCCCAGTTATCTTTATCGTTTTTAACTGGAGGCTTGTCTAATTTATAAACCGTCCACGACCTTGCACTTTTCGGTAAATACAACTTTGTTTTAGTCCTTACTTTGTTAGGGGTGTCATTATTGGATCTAATTAAACTCAAACTTTTTTCTAGGTATGCTAGTGGATCAACGGCATTCGTTTTTTTAGCATTCCATTTACCTCTATGCAGCTCGAAGTGAAGGTGCTGACCATGACTATCACCGGTATTTCCCATCACACCGATTAACTCCCCCTGATTAACCTTATCCCCAACCTTGAAAGCTTTAGACCCAGTTTGCATATGTCCATATACCGTTTCATATACTTGTCCGTTAATTTGATGCTCGATGAAAGTGCACTCTCCATAACTATGGGATCGATAGGACTTGCTAACGGTACCCGCTGCAACGGCAAAAATTGGGTGTGTACCAGATTCCGCAATATCAACCCCATGATGTGTTGGACGTTCTTTAGTCCGAAACCTATTCGTTACCCGCAGTGTATCCGTTGGCCATATAAAATTCTCACCTTCCATGACTATCATCCTCCTAATCAATCTAATCCTTTTTCACTAAATAAAATCTTCCACTACTATTATCGTTAAAGAGAATAAGAATGGTGTTGGTGATGAAAAAATACACAAAAATATTGTATGTTGCTAACAGTAGATTTAAGGTTCATGGATAGTATTTTCTAGGTTATGCTGCATTCTGTAATTGGTTATCTTTTTTAGTGAAACGAGTCACCCACTTTTCCTCTTACTAGGACTACCCATAAAAAATACTCCCCCTCTACAGTACTCTGTAATAGGGGGAGTATTTACTTTAATTATTAAAGGCCAACTTCTTTTTCAATTGCCTCTGGGTTATTATACGTTTTAAGATTTAGTTTCTTTAAAATTCTAGATGTTAACGTTCCGGAAAGCATAGCGCCGTTTACATTAAGTGCTGTACGACCCATGTCAATTAATGGTTCTACAGAGATTAATAGACCAGCTAATGCTACCGGTAAGTTCATAGAAGAAAGTACGATTAGTGCTGCAAATGTAGCACCGCCACCTACTCCAGCGACACCAAATGAACTAATTCCGATAATCAGAACTAACTGGATAATGAATCCTGGTGATAGTGGATCAATACCTTGAGATGGTGCAATCATAACTGCCAACATCGCAGGGTAGATACCTGCACAACCATTTTGCCCAATTGTAGCACCGAATGATGCAGACATGTTAGCAATTCCCTCGTGAACACCTAAACTATTCTTTTGCGCTTGAACATTAAGCGGAATAGTTCCAGCACTAGAACGAGATGTAAAGGCAAAGCTTAGTACTGGTAATACTTTACGAAGATACGTTAATGGGTTAAGCCCAAATAGGCCAACTACAATGATATGGATGATAAACATTGTAATAAGCGCCGCATAAGATGCACCGACGAATTTACCAAGTTCTAAAATACCTGCTACATCCGTGCTTGCTACTGTATTCGCCATTAATCCTAAGATACCATAAGGAGTTAAACGAAGGATTAGGGTTACAATTCGCATGACAACCGCGTAAATAGAATTTACTAAATCAATGAATTTTGCCGCCTGTTCTGGCTGTTTTCTTCTAACACCAAGAACGGCCACACCAACTATAATAGAGAATATTACGACTGCAATCGTAGAAGAAGAACGAGCGCCTGTCATATCCTGGAACGGGTTAGTTGGAATGAAGCTTAAAATTTGTTGTGGGATCGTCATATCTTCCACAGTTCCTAGTCGCTCTTCAAGTGCAATTCCTCTATCTGTTTCCGCTTGCCCCGCTTCAATTTGGCCAGCATCTAGGTTAAAAATAGACGCAGCAGAAATACCGATAATAGCAGCCGCCATTGCAGTAGCTACTAAAATCCCTATAATCCACGCTGCCATTTTACCTAACTCAGCAGATTTTTCTAGATTAATAATTGATTGAATGATAGATACCATGATTAGTGGAATAACAACCATCATCAATAAGCTTACATAACCTCTACCGATAACATTATACCAGTCTGTTGTTGTACTAATAACGGCTGAACCAGGATCAAAAGCAAGCTGTAAGAATGCTCCAAGTAAAATCCCAAGTCCTAAACCAGTGAATACACGCTTACTAAATGAAACGTGTTTCTTTTGCATATAAAATAAAATACCAATAAGTGCTAGCATGATCACTATATTAACTAAAATAAATAATGTGTTCATATGCTTCTTTCCCTCCTATCTTAATAAAACCTTGAATAAATTATCTAATTACAAACAAACCACATCAAATTACTATGAATTAGAATACACGGGTATTTCCCCCTTGTCAATCTTTTAAAACTGCTAATATCTCAACGCCATTCTTATGCGTTAGTAGTAGGAATTATGAACACAGGAGAATACATGTAGCAGTAGCACTAAATGGAGCGTTTTCAACTTATAGTAGATGATTTGGTTTGGGGGGATATATCTTTAGTTTTTGGGGATAAATTAGTTATTTATGGGAGGTATAACTCTGAATTTGGTGGATATGCCTCTATTTAGAAGGGATATCCGTCATAACACAAAGTTATGCGTCGCCACACGAGTAATGCGTCATTCCCTAGCAATTTTGCGTCCCTCCATGAGGATATCCGTCATACCGCGAGAAATATGCGTCACTCAAGAGGGCATATCCGCCATAACACAAAGTTATGCGTCGCCACACGAGTAATGCGTCATTCCCTAGCAATTTTGCGTCCCTCCAAGGGGGATATCCGCCACACCGCGAAAAATATGCGTCATACCAAAAAAATATGCGTCGCCCACGCGGAATTATGCGTCAAGCCAAGGCTAGTTCGCGTCACCCTAATCCTAGGTAGCCAGTCCCCCCCCGACAAAAATCGAGCAAATTAGGGTGGTGACAGGCACCCGAATGAAGGAAAGTACAAATTCATAAAGCGAAAAAATTGAAACTGCGTATATAAAAATGCCCATAATTATTAGATAAATCCTAATAACTATGGGCATTTATTAATTTAATTTTATTTGTCAATCTACAATTTAATCTTAATTAACAGAAACTGTTAAGTGATAAGGATTAGATACACTATTTGCACCATTCCACCCTACAACTAACACATAGTAGGTACCGCTTTGGGATATAGAATGATTTATCGTCTCACTTCTTGTTCTAGCATTTTCAGAGCTACCCACTAGGGATCCTCCTGAATTATATAAGTACACATCATAATCATCAGGAAGATTAGATAAATTTATCCGTACATTATTTCCTGAATTTGCGTTAAATTTGAAGAAGTCTTCATCAGTTGTAGTGGAAATAAAAGATTGATATGTTTTCCCACTAGTTAATGGTCCAAACGCATTATTTATATTATCATTCGGCTCATAGTTGTCAGAACCAGGTGTTTCATCTCCCCCTACTCCACCTGATCCATTAATCCCAACTGCTGCAAACCCATTTTCAACTGCTGTATATTCAGAACTTGATTCTCCATATAGGTCATTTGCAGCTTGTAATAAAGCACTTCTTGCATCAGCAAAGTCTGATTGAGAGGTTAAATAAGTAGTTAATGCACGGTAATAAATTTTTCCTGACTTATCCAAGCCAATTTTTGTGGCAATATTATAGAAAGCCTTATTAGGGATACCACTATTTGTATGAACGCCACCATTGTCAGCAGTAGTATTTACATAATTATTCATATGAGCGGGTTGGTTATAAAGCGTAGGGTCTTTCATGCTTCGTAATCCATCACCTCGGGTTCCTGGTGTGTACACATCTTCACCCATAAGCCAGTCCATATCACCATCATAAGCCTCTACAATTGTGCCAAATACATCGGACATTGATTCGTTTAATGCACCAGGCTGGTTCTGATAAACAAGATTAGCTGTTGATTCCGTTACTGCATGAGTTAGTTCATGGGCAATTACATCAAGTGCACCAGAAAGTGGACTAAATGTCGTCCCATCTCCATCCCCATATACCATTTGAGAACCATTCCAAAACGCATTGTTATAGTCTTGGCCATAATGAACGGTGGAGACAAGAGATGAACCATTGTCATCATAACTGTTTCTACCAAAAGTATTATAATAGTAGTCATAGGTAATTCCGGCATTATAATGGGCATCAACTGCTGCAGCCTGCGCACTAGCATTAAACACATTATCATTATCCGTCACATAGTTACCAGGAAGTTGGGTTCTATTATTTGCCGTATATGTTTCAATTACACCATTCATTGGTTTTGTTGTGTCATATAAATAGAATTGGCCACCAGAGGAATAAGTATTTAGTGATACTGTAGTTCCATCACTCTTCTTACCTGTACCAGTTGCTGCCGCCTCAGATATGGCGTTATACGCTTCAACCACCTTGCCATCTTTTGCACTAACAAATACAAATTCACGTCCTGGATAAGGTTCAAGGAATTGAAGTTCCACTAAATAAACAGGTAACCATTGTTTCTTATCTTGATAAAGGTACAAATCTGAGGTAGGTTCAGAGGTGTAGGACATGGAAGAAGGTAGTTCTAAATAAGACTCCGCTTTAGCAACAGCTTCATTAGCAGATAGCTTTACTTGCTTGCTCCATTTCTTATTTTCTATTTTAGGCTCTATTTCACCATTTACTGTATAGACCTCACCATTTTTGTTAACATGAACATACAAATCTGAGCCATATACGGAAATCCCATCTATAGTCATTTCTGTACGATAATGAGTCATTCCAAGTTCATCGGTTGTTATATCCTTAACCTGAAATTCTCCTGCATCTACTTTGAACAAGTTATTATCTTCTTTTAAGAATGCAAGAGCATCACCCTTATTTTTCACTTTCTTCTTAGATAATTTTCCCGACACAAAATCAGGAATACCTTTCTCTTGGTCCCATGTAATTTTCGGCTGAATTTCTTTATCCTTAGTTGTAGCTGCACTAGTAACCATTGGCAAAGCCGTAACCCCGATAGTCATTGAGAATGCTAGACTCAACGGAATAAATTTTTTCACAGATTTTTTCATAAAATTTTCTCCCTTCAATTTGATAGAAACTACTATACATGAAAATAGTTTGCTAGAAATAGAAAAGACAAAATTCGCAAAAGAACCGACCATTCTCTTCAGGACTAAGGAACTATTAAGCCTAATAAAGCGACAAATATTGATGAATACCGAGAAAATCAACTCTACTATTTGGATGTAAGAAAATCTAACAAACACAACAACTTATATGTTTTTTTAGCGTTTTGTCCTAGAAAGTTTAAAGGCATTCTGAAACAAAAATCTCCATAAAGAGGACCTTTTTTACCTGTATCTACGTCTATATTTTAAGTGACATTACTCTACGATAAATTGTAATGTGTTCTATTTGTTAAATTCAGAAAAATTAGATTATAATTAACGAAGGAGGTGAAAACAATTAACATAGGTAAAAGGATATTTATTTTAAGAACGAAAAGTGGAATGTCACTAACAAAGTTTGCTGATGGTATTATTTCTCCTTCAAAATTAAGTAGAATTGAAAACGGCCATATAAACCCATCAACACACACGTTAACTGCCATAGCAGATAAACTGGAACTCACAAATACCTTTTTTGTAGATTACCAAAAAGAGGATAAAGAACTGCATTATATTCTAAACCAGTTATTTGATCATCTTATATTAGATATTCAAAAGGCAAAATCTCTAATAAAATTAATCGAAAGCAACTATTACGATTATCTAAGCTCTCCAGTACAAGAATGTTATTTCCAACTGCTAAAAGGAATTTACTTAATAAAAAGAAGGAAGCTAGCAGAAAATAAAGAATTACTAGATACTTATATAAAAGTATATTTGGGCAATACAGCTGTTTCTACTTTACCTATTTGTATAAAGCGACCTCTTTATTATTACTATGGATTATATCACTTTAGAAATTCTGAATATGAATACGGCTTAATCTATTTTAATAAGTTAAAAGATATAGTGGACAATCTTTCAATTAGAGCAGCAGTCACCTATAATATCGCCCTGATATATAGACAAATGTTCAAAAATCAAAAAGGTATCTTAGTAACACAGAACGCTATTTCTTATTATGAAAAGTTGAAAAACCCTTATAATACAGCTCTTTCCTATAATTTGTTAGCTACTCTTTATAGAAGGACAAAAAGTTATGATGAATCTCTAAAGGCATTGGCCTACTCTGAATCAATTTCAAAGAAAAATGATTATTTTAACATTTTGGGACTTGTTTATCATAACAAGGGGATAATAGCACAGGATCAAAATAGGATTGATGACGCCATCTCATTTTTTAATCAGGCTATCAAAATGAAGAAAAAATGTGGCGAAATAGGGGTGAATTTATTAATTACCTATAGAGAGCTAATTATTTGCAACCTTATGAAAAACAATGTAAAAGTAGCGACAAATCGATATCTTGAGGCATTGACACTAGTAAATAATAAGACTGATGAACACAAACTGTTATTTGCCTATAATGATTACTATCTACTAGAAAATGATTACAAGGTTTATGAAAAAAACTTAAAGAAATTAATTGACTACTTTGGTAAAATTGATCATAAACTTTTCCTTAGGGAGTCATACAGAAAGTTAGCTCTGTTTTATTATGAAACAAACAAATACAAAAAATCTGCCGAAACTTATGAAATTACACTATCATTAATGGAGGAAAATAAAAATGAAAAAATTTATTAGAGTATTTATTGTAACTATTTCTATCTTTTTATCTATAGGGTTTTCCACGAATATTGTTCATCCAAATAAACCATCTGTTGACCAACAAGCTTATAAAATTGTTCCTAAGCTTATTGAAGATGAAGCAGGTGACTTGCTATAGGGAACATTGATTTTATATGAGTTGCTATATAATTTAATTTAATGAACTGCATAAATTGATAGCACCTTTCTTCATCTCCCTCTACATTTATATGAAGGTGAAGTTCTTCTTTAAGCAATAAATATCTTTATCGCTTTGTAATGTTGTTCAACATCACATAAATAAGCCTCACCCACCAAGAAATGCGGCCCTTTCCACCATAGATAGTAACCCAAACCTCAAATAGTACAGGACAACCAAATCTAGATCTAAATTAGAAAACGAATCCAGCAAAATACTGGATTCGTTTTCTTTAAAGTATCTCAATCCGTTTCAGTTACCAATTTCGTCGTACTTTGAAAGTTGTCTATCAGTTGAATACTACCTTCTATGATAATTCACAGTACGCTAGGAAATCCTTAGCAAGTCCACATTCTCAGATTGTGAAGAGACAGCTGCCCAGTACCACCGACCAAACAAAAAACATTAAAAATTCGGGTGGCTGTGTCAAAGATAGGCATTAGCGTCTATATACAAAGTGGTTTATAAGCAATAGTATTAACTTAACTATTATTTATGGTAAAAAGTGTAAGTTCAGCATACTAACAAAATATAAAAATTGGAGCGTAAAAAATGAAAAAACGTATTATGATTATATTGACAGTTGCTATAATCGGTTTCATCTCTTTCAATCTTATTTCTACCGATGAAGCATCGATGAAAACAGATGGGTTACAAACAAATATTACCTATATAGATGGATCTACAGAGCTCGTTTCTGATATGACTATCGAAGGCAGTTTACTGACAAGTAAACAGTTAACTTTCCAAACAAACTTTCAAAAAGATAACACTATAAGAATAAAAAATTCCGCTTCTAGCAGTATCCATGTCACTGTACGTAATATAGATGGCAAAAAACTGCTATCCGAGAAGATAACGGGCGATAGAGATATTATCTTTTCTACGTCACCCGAGCCAGGAACGATAGAGTTAGCTTTAACTAACGGGAAATATGACGTAGCTATTAATATAAATGGAATAGATCAGGGTCAATAACAGAAACTGCTCAATTCAACAGATACTAATACCCTATTGTCCTTGATTAAAGTTAGTTACACATAAAACCTATACACACAAAAAGCCCACCATCTAAACCAGATGGTGGGCCTGCTAATCTACTTCACATACACAGGGTTTGTAAATGCGACAAGCTCTAAGTCTTCCTCAATCTCGGCATACAAACTCGGCACGAATCCAGGAAATCCCCCTACTTTTCATCTCATAACTAAGCTGTAATGTGCTCTACCAATCATAGAGAAAATTTAAATAATACATATTCATCATTAGAACAAACCCTCAGATTCGAAAGAGAAAGTACATAGATCAGAAACCAAGTATTTTGATTCAGTTGATATGAAGGGGTTAATAAATAATTCTATAAACATCTAAAGTATTCTTATACTGGAATAAGGAAAAAATAGTTAGCTATGTTACCTATTACAGTGAAGGAGACCAAGAAGTCCAAGACCATTTTTTACGTATACGAAATGCAAAACGAATATACCCTTATGTTCTACCGCATCTCTAAATTCTTGGTATAGGTGTAAATTCCTTCACTATGATAAAGCAAATAGCCGCCTTTTTATTAGAAGCTGCACACGCCTGGTACTTAGTTAAAGCCTTCTTCTTTGGTTATTTTATTTTAATTATTTACAGTAAAAATATTTTGACTAGCTATTATAATTCGAGTAGTTTCATCTGTCACATGTTCAATACCATCCTGTATTTTTCCATTTAGAATATTATTCATATCCGAATCTACACCATGAATAAGAATTTCTATCTCTTCCCACTCCGGTTGATATTGACTATGCTCTACATCTACTGTAATATCCAACGATCTTTCCTTTAAACTTGCCTTAAACACACATTCAAAGTAATCGCCATTTTCGTAGGCAAAGGACTGGCCATCGTCTTCATAATACCTAAAGATAGATGGTTTCTCTTCTTCAGGATAAACATGGACGGTTAGTTTTCTTTCTTTTGCCTCTGTTGAACTTTTCACAGTTCCTTGTGTAATGATCGATCCTTTTTTCACAAAAATAGGAAGTATATCAATCGCTGCCTCAACCAGATGGTGCTTACCACCTTTTAGCTCTTCATTAGTCCAATAATTTATCCAGTTGCCCTTTGGTAAGTAAACGACACGATGATACGTATCCGGTGTTAATATAGGGGCGATAAGTAAATCAGAACCAATCATAAATTGATCAGATAAATTGAGTGTATTTTCATCATTTGGATATTCCATTACTAGAGGGCGCATAACAGGTACACCTAAGATACTTGCTTCTTGAAAGAGCGTGTATATGTAAGGCAACCAAACGTAGCGTTCTTGTATATATTTTTTTATTATATTCTCGTATTCCTCACCAAAGGACCAAGGCTCCTGATGAACGGAATTTAATTCACAATGGTTTCTAAAATAGGGAGTGAACGTTCCGAACTGCGTCCAACGTGTTAGTAATTGTCCATTTGAATCATGTGCAAATCCGCCTACATCCGGGCCACAAAACGGAATACCTGACATTCCTAAGTTCATACACATTGGTAGTGCCATTTGTAAATGCTCCCAAAAACTACGATTATCCCCCGTCCAAACAGTAGCGTAACGCTGTACCCCGGCATAACCCGCACGTGTTAACAAAAAGGGACGATTTCCGTTTAAATTTTGTTTTAGTCCTTCATAGGTTGCTTTTCCCATCAGCATGCCATATATATTGTGAAGCTCACGATGCGTTTTTGGGTCTCCATCGTTCTCGTGCATAACTTTAACATCCATGGTTTTTGTCTCGTTGAATACAGATGGTTCATTCATGTCATTCCAGATACCTTCAATACCTAGATCCGTATAAAAATTATGATTCTCTCCCCACCATTTTCTTATCTTTTCACTTGTGAAGTCAGGGAAAGCACTGTTTCCTGGCCATACATCACCATGATAGACTTGCCCATCGAGATATTTACAAAATTGATTATTTCTTATCCCTTCCTGGTAAACAAAATATTCAGGGTCCTCCTTTACACCTGGATCTACAATCGGAACGACATGTATTCCCTCCTCTTTTAAATCCTGTACTAGCTGTCTAGGATTAGGAAATCTATCCTCGTCAAATGTAAATACTCGGTACCCATCCATATAGTGAATATCTAAATAAATCGCATCTAATGGTATATCTCTGTCTTTAAAATTCTGCACTAATTCTCTTACCTCTTGTTCATTCTTATAACTATATCTGGATTGGTGGTACCCTAGTGCCCATTTAGGTGGAAGTGGCATTTTACCAGTAATAGCTGTGTACTGCTCCAAAACATCCTTTGGTTTCGGGCCTGCAAAAACATAATAATCCAACTGGCCTGTATCGGCCTTGAAGAAATAGTCCTCATTCGACGTTTTCATATCAAAAACCGTCTTAGACGTATTATCCAAGAAAATACCATGTGCTTTCCCTTGACGAATCGTTAAAAAATATGGAATAGATTGATAGAGTGCATCGATTTCAGGATTATGTGGCGCATAAATGTCCGTATTCCACATCGTCATTTTCTCGCCGCGTTTATCGAGAAAACTTGTTTTTTCTCCAAACCCATAGAAATGGTCATCTGCTTCCATTTTCTTAAAACAAATCACTTCCTTTTGCTTATTAGATGCCATGCCGTTTGGGGCATCTTCGACGATAACACGTCCATTATCATCACTAATCGAAAGCAATAATGGTTGTTTATTTATTTTTATCGAGAGCTTATTACTTTTTAACAAGATTTCATCCTTATTTTCTGTAATTATAATATTTAATTGATCCGGTTCCATCACAACAGCTAAGCTAGTCTGTCTAGAAGGAAATGTGTTCGGGTTCATGATAATTCGAACGATATCATCTCGATAAAATAATAGAGACAGATACCCATTTTCACCTGTTATTTCTAAACTATTTTTTTCAAATGTGTATGACAACAATGCGCCAATACGCTTATAATTCTTATTTTCAAAGTTACTTTCTTTTTCTGGTAATATAGCAAAACTACCATCCTGCATACATTGTCCCTCCAATGTTAAATTCAATTCTAACTTTCTATTTCTATTAACCTTTTGTTGCTCCTGAAGTCAGTCCACCAATCAAATATCGTTGTAATAACAAGAAGACGATGGAGATTGGAATAGCAATTAAAATCGATCCTGCAGCAAATCTTGTAAAATTGTTTGCGAATTGGGCATTAACAAAATTATATAGACCTAAGGCTAATGTGTAATTTTCCGGACTCCGTAAGATAATTCTAGGTAAGATAAAATCCATAAATGGTGCCATAAAATTAAACAAGGCTACGACAGCAAGAATTGGCTTCGCTAATGGGAGCATAATCGTAAATAACACTCTAAAGTGACCAGCTCCATCCATTCTAGCAGACTCATCTAACTCTCTTGGAATCGTGTCAAAATAACCCTTCACTAGGAAAGCATTCATTGGAATTGCTCCACCAACATAAATAAGGATCAGCCCTAACAAAGAATCTAATAACCCTACTAGATTCAGTAATATATAGATGGCAACCATTGCCATCAAGACAGGAAACATTTGCAGTAATAAAAATGCATATAATCCATTTTTTCTTCCAACAAAACGATACCTTGAAAAGGCATAAGCAACCAACGATACGAAAACAGTTGCTCCTATCGAGGCTGAAAAGGCAACAATCAACGTATTTTTATACCATAATAAATAATCACTATCAGGATTAGTGAATAACCATACATAATGTTTAAATGACCAATTATCTGGTATCATATTGGCACCAAATAGACTCGATCCTGGATTAAGTGATAACCCAAATGTCCAAAGAAGAGGATATAGAATGACGATGAACATGACAATGACGCTTCCGTACATCCCCACTAATTCTAGTGTGTTTTTCATCTTTCTACTCATTACATTTCCCCCTCCTCTTTAAATGAAGCTGTTTTTCTAAATTGAAAAAACGCAAACACCGCTACGATTAGTCCTAATATGAGTGATATTGCAGCAGCAATACTAAATTGACTGGATTCAAATGTTAAATCGTATACCCATGAAATTAAAATATCGGTACCGCCTGCATTTTGGTTTTTTACAGCAGGTCCACCCTGATTAAATAAATAGATAATATTGAAATTATTGAAGTTCTGTGCATACTGCAAAATTAATAAGGGTGCAGTTGCAAACATTAAGTGTGGGAACGTAATATTCCTAAACTTTTGGAACCGGCTGGCACCATCCATATCTGCCGCTTCATACCATTCAGATGAGATACTTTGCAGTACACCTGTAAACAAGGCAAAAACAAACGGAAATCCTAACCATATTTGTATGGCGATCAAAGCCACTTTTGCCCAGAAAGGATCACTTAACCATGGAATGCCTGATCCAAATAACGGCATTAATATATCTCTGTTAATTGCACCGAAGTTGTCATTAAATAATGCTGAGAAAATTAGTATCGTAACGAATCCCGGTACTGCCCATGGAAGGATTAACACTGTCCGAATTAATCTTTTGAATCTCATTCTAGAGTCATTGACTATTACCGCTAGATACATAGCCAATCCAATTTGTAAGGTAGTGGCTACAAATGTCCAGATTAATGTCCATGCTAGCACGGAGAAAAATGTGTTTCTCCATATCGGGACAGTTAACAACGATTTAAAGTTTTCAAAGCCAACCCACTCTAATAAGTTCTTAGGTGGTGAATTCATCAAGGTATAATTGGTAAAGGCAAGAAACGCCATAAATAGAAGTGGGAAAATAACGACAAATACCAATAAGACTAAACCAGGACCTGTTAAAACATATGGGAAGGCGGTATCCCATGCATCACGAATCGTTTCTCTTAAATTACCACGTTTAAATCCGTCTTTGATTTTCTGTGCATCCCTGTTAGCATCGACCAAATTTGCTATATAAAAGGTTAAGGCAAAAGAGGTTAATATGAGGGCTATTATACCTTGGCTTAACAAAACCCTAGAATCATCAACAGTAGGAATCGTACCTAATGTGAAAAGCCCCCAATAGCCTATGTTTAATATGTCATAAAAAACAATAGAGAACGCCAATGATATGATGAGGAAAATAGATCCCTTGATATACCGTTTATTGTACAGTTGACCTAAACCCGGGATAAGGGACAATATGGTCGCTAACTTTACATTATGTTCTCGTGACTTACTAGATGCCATCTCGCACCCTCCTTCTGCTTTCCTACAATTCAAAAGCTTTTTTGAAGGAAAACGTTTCGTAAGATATAAAGTAAAATTTGTTTGCTTAGATATCACTCATTTTTGAGCAATATCTAAGCTAAA
Organism: Aquibacillus kalidii; assembly: GCF_014280935.1. Taxonomy (GTDB): domain Bacteria; phylum Bacillota; class Bacilli; order Bacillales; family Amphibacillaceae; genus Aquibacillus_D; species Aquibacillus_D kalidii. The sequence continues at coordinate 53,367 of NZ_JACLZI010000061.1, read as the reverse complement.
ACGATTACTTATAGTTTAATTCGATATCTTGTTTAATAGCTTCTACAGCATTATTTAACGATTCTTCCACATCTTCCCCTTGGGTGATGAATGATAAGGCGTCGGCCATCGGATCCCAAACTGCAGATAATGCTGGAACTGGTGGAAATGGTTTAGCATGCTCTAATTGTGTCGCAAAGCCTTTAACCAACGGATCAGTCTGGAACTCATCGCTTCTTAAAATAGATGATTTAGCAGGCATTTCGCCTGTTTTTTCATAATAGGTCTTTAAAGATTCTTCACTAGTTAGGTAAATAGCTAGGTCTGTAGCTGCTTGCGGATATTCTGTATAAGCTGAAAGCATCCACCCTTTAGTCCCTAGGAATGTAATAGGGTTTTCTCCATTTTCAAGTTTTGGTAGCGGAGCTGTCCCCAATTTATCCCCTAACGATTCTTTAAATTCAGAAAGTGCCCAAGGACCATTAACGACTGCACCTACTTTTCCATCATTGAACAATCCTCCTACTACATCTTGCGTAATTCCAGTTGGCATGTATCCGTTTTCAAACCAACCTTTAATCAATTCACCACCTTTTACTGCTGCTTCACTAGCTAAACCAATATCATCAACTTGATACACGTCATCTTTCTCACCGAAAATAGAAGCTCCGTACCCAGCCATAAATGGAAAAGAGAAATAAAAATCAGCTGCAGGATACAAAAATCCGTATTCATCCTTTGAGGTGTTTGTAAGATCTTTTGCTATTACTTCTAATTCAGCAATTGTTTCTGGTGCTTCAGGTATGAGATCTTTGTTATAATAAAGTGCCAGTGATTCAACCACTGCTGGTAGACCATAAACATCTCCTTCATAACTTAATGCTTCAACAGAGCCTTCTGAATACGTTTCAATTATTTCTTGGTCTACTTCCATCGCTTGCACTAAACCTTTTACAGACAAACTACCAATACCAGGCTGAAAGAATAAATCAGGACCATTTCCAGATGGGCCATCTAGCGACATAGCTTCTTCTTGCTCATCCATCGCAAAAGGTACCACCTCTACTGTTATACCTGACTCCTCTGTAAAACCTTTTGAAATCTCTTCAACAGCACTCGCCTGATCAGTAGGAGCCCAAATAAGTAGCTTCTCTGGCTTTTCCGTACTAGATTCTTCATTTGTATTTTCCGTGTTATCCGAACTACTATCTTCCGTCGATGTATCTCGTTCTGGACCACAAGCAACTAAAAACATCATTAATAATAATGAAAATAAGATTACTAGATTTTTTTTCATCCTTTAATTCCTCCCCTTTTTTATTAACCTTTTGATTAATTGCTAATTGTACAAATAATTGGACAGACATCACCTCCTAAACGTATGTTAACCGGTTAACCAAAACCCAAAAAATTAAAGATTCCATTTTTAGTTAACCGGTTCAATTATAATTAGTAATTTATGCGCTATGACACATAGCACATTTAATTACTAACTATTTTTTTTGTTGATTCTCTTACAACCAACTGAACCGGTAGTTCAATTATTTGACGTTCTACACCTTGATCTCCAATATTATTCATCAAAAGTTCCGCAGCCTTTTCCCCTTTTTTAAAGATATCTTGTTTAATTGTTGTTAAACTCGGGGTAGTAAATTGACTTATACTCAAATCGTCAAAACCAACTATGGAGAAATCATTTGGCACATGCTTCTGATGGTATTGGAAGGCTTTAATCATTCCAATTGCCAATATATCCGATACTGTTACGATTCCTGTTAGTTCTTTGTTCTCATTAAGGATTTTTTCAGCAATCTCCATTCCATTTTCAAACGTAATTTCCCTGGTCTCGAATAATAAATGATTATTTACTTCAAGTCCTGCTTCGTTTAGCGCCTTTTTAAATCCAGTGAAACGTTTCGTGTCAACTGGGCTCAAATTAAGATTGGTAGAAACAAAAGCAATATTTTTATGACCAAGCTTAATTAAATGATTTGCAGCTAGATATCCACCTAGTTCATCGTCTATTTGAACATTATTAAATAATTTTGTATATTCCTCGTATGTATCGATTAGCACGATGGGTATTCCTAATTTTGACATCTGTTCAAATATACTTTTGGGGAATATGCCCAAAAAAATCAAGCCATCTAGATTACGCTTCTTCACCCATTTTCTACACTCTTCTTGGTCCGCAACACCTGTTAGAAGAGTATCAAATTGTTGCTCTCTGGCTACCATTTCAACACCACTAATAAATTCATTATAATAAAGGTTGTTCTTAAGCACGGAGGCAGTAGCGTTATCAGGCATATCATCTGTTAACGGTAACATTATCCCAATTAAATTTGATTTCCTCTTCGATAAACTAACAGCTGTAAAATCAGGGTAATAGCCTAATTGTTCTATAGCCTCTAGCACTCGTATTTTCGTTTTATCAGAGACTTTTTTAACTCCATTTAATACGTAAGAAACAGTTGCAGGTGAAACATTTGCATGTTTTGCTACATCTCTAATTGTTGGTTTATTTGTCATGTTCATCCCTACTTTCGTTAACCGGTTAACCTATATTCGTATAATAATATAACGCTTTCATCGTGTCAATGATAAAATAAAATGTTCCCTGCCATTATAGTAGTAGATTAACTGAAATGAACTAGCAGGTAATGAAACTTATTTCATATAATAATGATTAATTCTACTTGACGGTGACATTTCTGCTCGGACCTTTTGATTTGGGAGAAATCCAGAATTAATAGTTAACATATTACTAGCCAACACTAATCACTGTCCTTCGATAATAGACATAAACCATTTTGTCTTTCGACAGAGTCTAACCCCTATAACTAGCTCTTTAGTTATACACTAAACTTCAGTACCTAATTAATAATTACGTAACCTATGTCAATAAACTAAGAACAAATCTATAAAAGAACCCAGTTCCGCTTTAACTTAACAAAAGCGTACACCAGGTTCTTTTAAACATCTCGACGACTTTTGACAAATTTCGGGTGGTGACAGGCACCCTTATACAAAGAAGAAGCAAAGGACTGGTCCTCTGCTTCTCTAATTCATTACTGTGTTCTTCTATTACGGATATATAGGAATCCACCAAATAATAGGATTATCATACCAGCTAACATGTAGTTAAAAACTGACGTAGCTGTGTTTGGAAGATCTTCAGATTGTTGATTGTCATCTGATTGACCTTCTTCACTAGACTGATCGCCCTCTCCAGTCTGATTATCATCTTGAGTTGGACCCTCTGTTCCGCGACCCTCTGTTCCTGGATTCTCGGTTTCTGGATCCTCTGTTCCCGAATCTTCTTCAACTTTTACTAATCTAACGTTGTCCATTACTATATTATATGGCACTGCAAGCTCAGGGTCGGTTGCACCTCGACCTAGGCCAAATAATAGTTGTTTGTTGCCATTTTCGGCTACCTCAATAATAGCTTCATAGGTTTTCATAGTATTAGAAACAGTAAATGCTTCAACTTCACTGCCCTTTAATTCAACCGATACAGGACGCGTGTGATCGGATTTAGCATCAAATGATAATTTATATGTTCCTGCTGGTACATCCAAGACTTGCAGAAGTTGGATATGATACCATTGCCATCCTACCTGTTTAACTTGAGCGTTTAATTGACCATCCACTACTGAAAAGTCAGCAAGGCCTGCCCATTCTTCATATGTTGCTTGGTTAAAAATATTCCAACCCTCTACTAAATTATCAGGAGCAATTCCAAACTCCGTAGTTGTATCAAAGGTACCGTCTATTACAAGGTTATCTCCAACCTCAACCCAATCTTTGTCTAGATCTGGGTCCACTCCTTTTTCTTTTAAAACGAAATCATCGAATGATATCGTATGTGCCTCAGAAGGAGTAGTTGCATCATCAACAGTTACTCCACCGAGCATGAAGTTAAGCTTTAACGTATCATTAGCGGCTGTTGCTGTAAAATCCCGGGTAAATGTTTGCATATCTGCTGTTAATTGGAACGGAATTTTTGTGCTTCCTGAACCAAAAATTTCTACACTAATTGGACGATTAATTGTTGAACTTGCTTTAAAGCTAAGTTCATATGTTTTACCAACTTCTAAATCAATTCCATCTTGGAAAAATTGGTTTGCATAATCATACGCACCTAAAGCAGTCACATCTAGATTTGCAACTCCGTTCGTTACTTCAAACGTCGCAGCACCGCCTTCACCAGACCAAGTAGCCCAGCTTTGTGTACCATTAGTAAAGTCTCCATTTAAGATAAGATTACCATCATCTGCTTTAATCGTTTGCTCAACAGATGTTGGGGCATAACCATCAGATTCTATAACAATTTTATAAACTGCTGCTTCTGGGAACAAGCTTGCTGGTAATGTAATCTTACCCGCTTCAATTGTGTAATCAGATTCAGCCAGTGCTTGACCATCTACTTTAACTGCTGTAATATTTTCTCTCCAAGTTTGATCATCATTAAATAAAAGCTCTACGTCTGATCCAACAGTGATGTCCGTCTGTTCTGCTGTAAGGCTAGGCGCACGATCATAAGGAGCATCCTTAACTTCAAGAACAACATTGTCAATCGTAACATCATGTGCACCAAGTGACTCAGAACCATCCATCATACCTAGTAAGAATTTCAAGTCTGCCGTATCATTTGCAGACATTTTAAACTCAAACTCATAATTTTGCATGGTGTCTGTAAGCTGTACCGTTTCATCCACATACCTAGTGTAGCTAGAATTTTCAAGAATAGCACCTATCGTTCTATTTTTTGATGACTTTGCATCAAATGATAGGACATAATCCATTCCTTTTGTGAAGGACATACCAGATTGGAATAATTGAATACCCCACGGTTGGCCTCCTACACTAGAAATACTAGTTACAGATTCACCGTTGACATTAGTACTGTTTCCAGCTGCACCATCATTATGGAAGTAAGTTTCCCATCCAGTCATTCCGCTAGAGAAGTCACCATTGTCTAATGGGAAAATATCAATACCAGAATAATCAATATTGTTTGTTGTGCGAACTAGTTTTACATTATCCATCGTTACATCTGCATTACTTCCACCAAGTAAGATAACGAGTTGACCATTCACATCATTTTCCTCACTCATTGCAAAGGATGCGGTATGCTCTACCGTATTCGTAGTCAATGAAATAGTGTCTTCCCCATAAACAGTCGAACCATCTTCACTAACAAGCTTCACGGTCACATCACGTTCTTCTTCCGCCTTTGCATCAAACGTGAACTGGTAATTATTATTCTTCAGTAAGTTCATTCCTTTTTGTGTCAATGTAATATCTTCAGCACTTGAACCACCATCAGTAATTGCAACACTTAGCTCTCTTGTGTCGGAATCTACGGACGCACTTGCATCGGCAGTCGAAGCATCAAAGTGCCAGTAAGTCATACGATCCATTTCCCCTAGATCAAACGTACCGTTGTACACGTGGTTACCATTTCCAAGAGGCTCTTTCGCTGCGTCTTCCTGGTATGGATCAGCCTCAGCCTCAACCTCTTCTACACGAATATTCCCCAGCCAAACAGGATTTGTATTTAATCCTAAGTTTAACTCTATACGCGCTAAAGGATTCGTGTCATTTTTCATTTGGAAGGTGAAATCATAAGATTGGACCTCATCTGTTAAATTAAACGTTTCACTATCAGAATAAACAGCCCAACCTGCTGAATCATCAGCTCCAAGCTTTACATTAATATCTCGATTTGTATTAGACTTTGCATCAAAGCTTACCTTATAATGTCTACCTTTACCTAATGTTAAATATTGGATTAACTGAAGAGAGTAAGCTTGGGTTCCTGCGTGTGTAATATCTACCTTAGCAAACGTATCTCCCCCAATAGCTTCTGTCGTTAACTCACCTGCACCACCAAACGTATCAATCTTTGCAAAATTCCAATACTCTTTATCAAGTGGTGTATCGGATGCTGTAATTTCCGTAACATGTTCAAAGTTAGCATCGTGAATTAAGTTACCATCAGCAGTCGGTTCTTTCGCATCATCAGGTAACGGCTCCACTTCGATTACAGGTTCAACAGGTTCTTTGTAGTCTCTGCCCTCTAATTCATAAACTCGTACATAATCTACTTCCATTTCTGCTGGCATGTCAGAATCAGCCGGTGTTCTTCCTCCATCAAACGTTCCACCTACAGCTAGATTTAAAATAATATAAAATTCTTGATCGAATGGAGCTGGATATGCATATTTTGTAGGTTGGTCAGCGCCAATACTGTTCCAGTTATTCTCTGTATGGTATAGTTTACCATCCACATACCAACGAATTTCACCTGGCTCCCATTCTACAGAATAGACATGGAAGTTTGTAATATCATCGCCTTCTTCAAACTCATACTCTCCACCTGAAAACTTATTAGCTGGAGCACTTCCGCCATAATGAATCGTTCCACCTATGGATTGAGGAAGGCGCCCTCTTGCTTCCATAATATCTATCTCACCCGATGATGCCCAATTACCATATACACTATCTTTTGGCATCATCCAAAATGCAGGCCATAGTCCATCGCCTTCTGGTAATTTCATCTTAGCTTCAAACTTACCATACTTCTTAGCATAAGTTGGCTCCGTAAATAGTCTAGCAGACGTATATGCCTTCCCATCTTTACTTTCTTTTTTAGCTGTAACAACTAGCTTACCATCTTCAACAGTAGCATTTTCAGGTTGGTAGTATTGTTCCTCTTGGTTACCCCAACCATCAAGGCCATACTGGGCACCAGTACCATTTTGGTAACCCCATTTTGAGGTATCAACCTCAGTTCCATCAAATTCATCATTCCATACCATTTCCCAATCCGTATAGTGCGATTCTGGGATATCGACTGTATCATCTGATCCGCCTTCTGAATCACCAGTTCCGTCACCTGAACCTCCTTCTCCAGTAGTTGGCTCGTCTGAACCAGAACCACCAATTGTTAGGTCATATGGCAACACCACAGTTGAAGCTTCAGATGGTGCATTGACTTTTAGCTCAACATCACCTGGCTTAAGGAATAACCAAGCTTCTACTTTAATTTTACCGTTAACAAAAGTACCATGCTCACCAGATTCAGAAACTAAGTTTCTATTAAAATATTCATAAGTTCCTAGCGCTACATCAGCATTTGTGTTCATTTGTTCGGGAATATCTGTTCTCTCCACTCGATCCCAATTACCATCTCCGTCAAAGTCATAAGAGACCCTAGCATGAGTAGCAGAGCCACCAGCAAGTCCATTTAAATAATAATTAATGACTGCATTTCCACCACCATTATAGGAACCGCTTACATTTTCTACTACATATGCAATGGAATCACCTGATTTCGGTATGATATCTGCCTCCACTGCTGACCCAGCAGTATCAGAAAGAATTCTAGCATTCCCATCATTTAATAAGTATAGCGTTGTACCATCACCTGTATCCGTAGCAGCAAATACAGCTATGTTAAAATTCGAAAAGACTAATAAAGCAATAAGTAATAAGTAAACTGATTTCTTAAACAAAAACGTTCCCCTCCGTTTTTCTTAGTTTTTTAATTCAACACCTAGGAAAATCTTAGGATTAACACCTCCTTACGTTTTTTTAAAAAAACAAAACCACACACAAAGAGATTAATATCAGACCTAAAACTCATACGATATGATCTGAATAATGTGTGTGAAAAACTACGAGAAGTATAAGGAAAGAATTTAATGGAACTACCACATATCAAAAATAAATTTCTGAGTGATGGTTCATACGCTTTCTTTTAAAGAAGACTGGTACATCAATAAAGGAAACCGGTTTCCATGAGTTGTAAAAAAATATGATGGTAGGTATGTTAATTAACCTGAAACATAACGGAAAGCGCTTTCTGTATTCAGATTATAAAATATCTTCCAAAATAATGCAATAGATTAAGAGTAAAATTTAACTTTGTTGGAAAAAAAACCCTTGCTAATTATCATATTGCAAAAATAAAAGGAAAATTGATTTTGTTTTAACTATAACTAGAAACAGTAGTTTAGAGTCAATGAAAATTATCTAACAAATCGACTACTATCCTGCTACTAGTGTCACTTCAACACTTTTGACAGGAAATCGAAATAATAGATCAGGCTTAAATAAAGTTGTTTTTTTAAGTTGTAACAAGCAAAGGGATTTTTCTCTAGTGCTATATTCATAATGAATTAATCTCTCTTTCCTAAAGGATAGGCACAATGTTGTGTTCCTTCGTCATTTTGTGATTATTTGGAAAATTCAGTGGTAAAATGCCTCTTATAAATAGATTTAAGAGAGAAGTAGGTGTCAATTTGAAAGAAATTAAGTTGTTATGGATAGCTTGCATCATAGCTTTACTAATAGGGTGTGTTAGAGCTGAAAAGAGTAGTATGATGACGCAAGATTCCGTAAGGTCTACTAATACTAGTACTTTTACAGAATCTACTATTAAAACTAACAAAGAAGAAATGCTTAAGTCTAAAAAGGAAGTAGAAATAAAAAACAGCTCGCAGTACACAAATTCCATTACCAATCATAAAGAAAATCAAAATAATACTAATTCTTCATTAGAACCAACCACTAATTCAAATCAAACAGTAAAAGAGCATAATGTTAATAGCAGAACGGGCAGCTATAATGAGAAAACAAATGATAAAATTAGCCCAAATACGAGTAAGGTAGATAAGGTGAAGGATATTACTCCTTTCGTAAAAAACAATATTAAACTTGGCATGTCAAAGAGTGAAGTTATATCCATACTCGGAAAACCAGATGAAATCGCATTTGATTCACTGGTTTCAGAAATCAGTTGGAAGTATATTGTAAGGAATAAGGAGAAAGAATATGAACCAAATACCGAGTACTTTGATTCAGTTGATATGGATGGTTTATTAAATAAATCTATTAACATACAACTATTCATATCTTGGGACAAAGAAATAATAGATAGCTATGTTTTTTATTACAGTGAAAGAGACCAAGAAGTCCTCGAGTACCGTGTTTTTAAAAACGGAATAGTTAGAGAATCAACTTTGTGAAGCAGAGTGACGGTTCTTTCCCCCTTAGTACCAAACCTAAAAGAAGAAAGGGAACCGTCACTCTGTTCCTAATTGCCCCATAACCTATATTAAAAAAGAAGCAGGGGATTCATCCCCTGCTTCCCATATTACACCTATTACACCTGTCTTCTTCTCTTAATAACAAGAACTCCTAGTCCCATAATTAGTAGAACAGAACCTAGCAGTAACCAGTTAAATGTATGACTAGCTGTACTAGGTAATTCCGTATTTTCTTTCTTTTCAGGTGTTTCAATCACACTTTGTGATGAAGCTTCCTCCGTGTTTGTTTCAAATACCGCATACGTACTAAAATGGTTTGTTGTTACAGAAACTGTACCATCCTGGTATGTTCCACCAACAAGTTCCCATTTATCAGTAGACTCGTTCCAATAGAATACTTTCGCATTGTTAGGATTAAATTCTTTGCTAGCATCCACTTCGAAGTGCAATGTAATTCCTTGGTCAAATTTAGTGATGAATTTACCATTTTGCTCAATAGTAAAATCATATACAGTACTTAGAGCATTAGAAATTTGCTTTAACTTTTCAATCTTAATGATTACCTTTTCGGAACTATCTTTAAATACGGAACTTGGGATTTCTAAAGTAATGTCTCCCTTTATAATAGACAGAACAACATCTTTACCTTTCAATAGCTTCACTTGATCTCCTTGAAGTTCAATTTCCACCTCTGTTTTATCAGAAATACTATTTAAGTTGATCTCAATTGTACCTCTATTTTTAACAGAGTTAATCACTTGGGTATCTAATGTAACCTTATTGCCTTTCAGCACAGGAGAAACCTTTACAACTGATAGCCCGTTCTTAGTACCCACAGGATTAGACTTACCATCATCGTCTTCATTTTCTGTTGGTTGCTCTCCTTCTTGGTTACCTTCTGAATCTGTTGGCTGCTCTCCTTCTACTAGAGTTCCTTCCCACTCTGTTTCCACATACTTTTCGACTGATTCTGTTGCCACTTTTCCAACATAGGAACTTGTAGAATTTTCAGTAATGGTAGCAAGAGGATCCCAACCTAGAGAAGAGGATAATAACATTTCTTCTGCTTGAGTCTTGGAAATCTGTGGTCTACCACTATGAATGGAGAATCCTTTACCATACGTATAATATTCATAGAATCTAGCATTCTCAGAAAGGTTTCCACTCATATCATTATACGTATCGTCTTTATTAATAACCTCACTCATATAGGTGTTAATAAATGTTGCTGCGGCATCTGCCCCCCAAGGACGAGCTAATAAATATCCATCACCAGATGCACCAGCCTCTGCAGTGATTCTACTATCTTTAAAAATAAATCCGTATGACTTGTCACTGGCAGTTTTTGGTGCTGTAACATATCCACTATTTTTTATTGCATTGTAACGGAACACAATATCCGAGTCATCAAATAGCGCCTGCGCAGAACCATAGATAAAATCTACATTTCCAAGGATATAACTCTTGTAATAATACTGGCGATTGGAACTTGCATATAAAGTATCTTGGTACCCTAGCATCTTCACATTTACAAAGGTGCTTTTATCAGCATCTACTCGAATCGCATCAGCTGATTCATTCGATTTTGTTCCATCTCCTAAATATTGATACGTATTTTCAAAAGTTAGGTTTTCTGCTGAGAAACCTGTTGCCGTTTCCTTTATATACGTTGCATTTCGATCCGACGTACTTCCACCCTCTGGAGATAGAACTGGATCATAGAATTGAATATTAACCATATCGCGGTCTTCTCCGATCAAACTTATATATGGAGAATTCACTCTTAAATGCTCAAAATAGGCTCCCTCTTTTACCAAAATAACTACTCTTTCTTTATTGTTAGTTGGTACAGCATCAACTGCTGCCTGAACTGTACTAAATTGTTTGATACTAGGCTGTTCATTGGATACTGCACCTTCTACACCAGTATAAGTAGCATCTACAACCATGTCGTAGCTTGTTAAATAAACAAAATTAAATGTTTTTCTAGTGACATTTCCTTGATTATCTGTAAAGTAAAGATTTACATCATTTCTACCTTCTTTTAACTTCACAAGGAAATTAAACAATTGACTTGCTTTTAAGGTTACACTTTCACGTTTTTCACCATTCACGACTAGTTCCATTAATCCTGGTTCATTCGTAACACCTTGAAGTGTGGCCCTATCGGTATATACCGTATCATAAGATTTTTTGATAAGAACAATATCTGTAGCTTCTTTTTCAAGAACGTACTTTCCAACCCTACCAGCAGACGGTACGGATAAAACAGGTTCAGAACCGTTACTAGAATTAATTGCCGATTTTGCTACTAAATAATAGTAATAAGGAGTTTCATTCACTACTTCTGCGTCAACAAAAGTTGTTTTCTTTACTTCACCAAGTAAAGTGTAATCAGCTTGTTCGGATGATTTCCGGTAAATTTCATAGCTTGTAGCCTTATCAATTGCATTCCAATTAAGCGTTAACGTACTATCTCCACTATCTATCGCTAATTCCGGACTAGCCAGTGGTTTTAAAACTTCTACAGCAACTGACTCCAACGCAGCTGTCGTGTCATCACCTAATTTACCATATACCCTGAACTTATACGTTCCACTTTCTTCTATATCAACCGTGTACATATTATCCATAACATAGCTATCTAATGTTGTGTAGGTTTTGCCTCCATCAGTGGATAACTCTATCGCATACGCCCCATCACCTTCAGGCCTGTCTCCACTCCAGGTTACTGTAATTGTTGTCCGGTCAGTTGATATAGCAGGTTGTCCCACACTAGTAACTGTTGGCGCGGCACCTACAGCCTCATAGGTATCTTTTTGATCATATAAGGTCTTTCCATTTTCATCTTGCAGTATTAAATTAGTGATTACTGCATTAACATTCGCAAATGCGAAGCCATATTGCATACTTTTATCTTTATTCATATCAGCAATATCTTCATAATCAATCGAAACACTAGTTGTTTCTGAATTGATAGTTGCTTCTGTATGCCATCCATTTTTGTCCTTTTTAGATACAAGGTGAATCACATCACCAACAGCATAATCAATATCCATACTTCCTGCAGTTGCTATTGATGGAGTATCCTTCTTACTGTATACGTTTCTTAATCTGTTATCCCCTCTAATTCCAACTGTAGCAATCTTGGATATAGTAGTTTCATCCTCAAAGAGACCAAAGAAAACACCATTTTCACTAGAGTTTCCAACCTCTTTTATTTCGATATCCGCTTCCATTGTAGTTGCAGCGCTTCTACCATCAAAAACAAAGTATCCTACGTTGGTTAAGGACTCAATATTTGCTTCTGAATCAGTATGATCTACCTGTAATCGATAGCCATTTGCAGTGATATTTAGTGAATCATGTTCATCTATCTCATTCGGCATAGATGCCTGTTCCTCAACGATTGGGGAACCCTCTGCTTTACCTTTGTTTTTCACTGTAATCCCGTGGAGATAATTTTCTCCTGAAGTAGCTAGTGTGAATCGTAATGTTGTCGCTTCACCAGTATAAGAATAGGTTAATTTCTCACCATCCACTTCAGATTGAAGCTCATTTTTATCAAATGTACCATTTGCTCCCTGCGCTAGGTTTGTAACTTCCAGACTTCCTCCATTACCATATTCACATACAGTAAAGATAATGTCTGCATCCCCGGCCACTTTCACTTCTACATAGTTTTCATCAAGAACAGACATCCCGTGAGAACTATCGTGCCAATATGGGCTATCTCCATCTCCTTTAGCAACTTTTAAAATGCCGTCATCTGTTAAGTAAGAATCGATTGGCAAGCCATTTGTAGGAATTGCGCCTCCCGCAAAATCAAAATTATAGACATCTCCTTTATTCGGAGTAACGAAAACACTAGTATCCTGAACCTTTATCCGATATTCTCTCGGATTTGTCGCTTGATCTGCAAAAGTAACTACAATTTCATTTGTGTCATAATCTATATCTAAATTCCCCACCACATCTGGACTTAGATTAGTAAGAATAGAGGAGCTAAAAATTTCCCCATTTAAATCGGTACTTATGTACGCACTCTCACTTGTGGAATAGTAAACAGATCCTGAAGTCATACTTGTAGATGCATTTTCTAATTTCGTAGCAGCCCCATGTACATCAACAGTTTCTTGTCCAATTTGTAGAGAGAAGTCCTTTTTAACCCAAGGAGTTACATCTTCTCCCTCATCTAAATTTTCTACTATAAAACCATGCACGTAGCCTTTGCCACTCACTGTGAATGTTAACGTAGTAGCACTACCAGAATAGTAGAAGTTTGCTTTCTCCCCATCAACAGGTACCTTGAGTTTAGTACTTTCAGTAAATAACTCACTTCCAGGAGTACCCCCAGATACAGAAATCGTACCTTCATCACTATACTGGCATAAAACAAAAGATATTTTAGCACTACCAGCAACCGCTACCTCAAAACTATTTCCCGTTTTCACAACGAGTCCATGTTTATCTCCATGATGATACATCTCTCCATTGCCGTTATATTTCACTAATCCGTCTGATGACATTAGTGTATCAATTGGATTGTCTTTATCGTAAATCTTCAATTCTGAAAAATCATAATTATATGTTTCCCCCATCTCTGGTAGACTTTCTGCATTTACTACCATATTCTGTTGATATGGTATGGATCCGACCACAACGGTCAGTAACATAACAATTATCATAAACCTCTTAAAACTATCTCGAATTCTTATCATTTTTTAATTCTCCTTTTCTTTGTGTTCCTTTGACTAAGATGATTGATACGGCGTTGTAGGACTTAGAAGAATGTCTCTATCAATGGGTAACTTCTGTGAAAATCTGTGTACGATGGTGTATTTCTCCATATCCATAAAGTCCCTCTATCTGCTTATTTTTCTAGTACATCACAAAAAAATAGTAAGTTTTACCTTGCTTAAACATCTATTACTTTTACTAGAAAAAAGAGTCCCCTTTGAAAAATTACAATCATAGAGAATCACATTCCTTTTAGCTTACTGCCGAACAATTTTATATCGATAACTTTGAACTTTGTCTCTTAATCCCAAAAGACATCACCCAAATTTATAACAACATCCTTTCCACTCCTTCTAATTTCAGAAAATAAAAAAAGACCTAACTAAAATGGACTTAAGTCCAAATTTAATTAGGCCGGTTGCACCAGTAACTCCATACGTCTCTGGTGCCCAAGTACGAGACGTACATCATTGTTTCCTCATATTATTTTTTTAACAAAGTTTAGTATATATTTAGTTTCGTAAATTTTTTGTCAATCCATGGAGTAACATTACTTCTATTTTTGTCGAACCGACAATAAATATCGTCTAATTTAAACTGATTATGTCGAATTACTTTTTTTCGCGTCATTATGTTAGTTTAAACTTGGTATTAAATTAAGGTAGGAATATATATCTAATTTGTTAGATTTTTCGGATTCATTCTAACTTTTTGAAGTAGGTAGTTTAATTGAGGGGATGGAAACGGTCTTTTCACCTCTTAAACGTCAAGAAATTCATTCTTTGTTTTCCTCTCTTAGATTGATTGACAGGTAAATAAAAAGTATAGTCTGCAAGTTGGGTTTCTTTATCAAAATCAGTAACTTGGTAAAAAACTGGTCCTGTACCATAAAGTCCATTTCTTATAACTGCATTCCTTAAATCTTTGGCTAAAAGATGCCATTCATCCGTTTTACACTTTACTCTAGTACTTATTACATGATTAAACTGAAGCGGACTACGTTTAACTTTCATATGAGTTACTTCCTCCTATCTTCTATGTTACTATTTGGGGACGACATTAAATGACTGATACCTAAATTTGCAATAAGTTATTAGAAAGAATTCTGGTATAATCATGGCTATCCCACATTGTAAAAAGAACGATATTACCAAAGGGATAATCAATTCTACTATATTAGGAACTTCCGACATATTCGACACCCCTCTTGCTATCACGCCTCCAAGTATCGTGACACCAAATATGATAGGTATACTCACGAATCCCTTTGATTGTTTAAAGTTATAGAGTCCGGATCTACCTTCTTTAAACTCACCGTGCTTGAAACGGGTAACACCTCTTACAGTAGATATAATTAAATACATGAAACCAACCATTAGACTGACCATTCCAATAGTTACCATT
Organism: Aquibacillus kalidii; assembly: GCF_014280935.1. Classification (GTDB taxonomy): domain Bacteria; phylum Bacillota; class Bacilli; order Bacillales; family Amphibacillaceae; genus Aquibacillus_D; species Aquibacillus_D kalidii. The sequence continues at coordinate 38,182 of NZ_JACLZI010000061.1, read as the reverse complement.
ATAGGTACGTTTTGATCAAAGCATAGCACAAAGTAAACTAAGTAAAATTCAATAGATAGTTTGATAAGTAATAAACTTATCACTATCATTTGTATATTTTGAAACTTATATCTAATCCCTTTAATACTAAACAATAAAGCGAATAAAATTTGTCCAAAAAAAAACTAATAGATTGATAGCCGCTATTTTCGACCATGATGGGTGGGCATACTCTGCTCCGATGGAATTATAAGTAAATGCAACTATAATAAAACTAAATATTGTTGTTCCCCAGAAAAAACCTACCACATTCTTCGGGTTCATTCTTCCAAATGCAACCGCTTTTAATTGATACAAATTACTCTCTTGATTCTTTCTCAAATTTCTCTCCTCCTACCAAAATACAGAATCAAGCTTTTTACCGATTCCGCTTACACAATCACTAACTGATCGGCCACATTACTAATCGTTTTACCTTGATCATCTACTAAATTATTTGCAAACTCTTTTGTATGTTCCACTATACTCTGTTTAATCCTGATAGTGGGATGTGAATTAGGAAATTAGGTGCAAAGCCTTCCCCCCTGTTCCAACAGGTGGGACTATTAAGGAAGCTACAGCTGCCTTCTAACTCTATTATTCCAGATTTTAAAAATGCATCAGTACTTTCTCAGTCCTGATTAATTATGACTTTTATCTTAGATGGGATATGATTATTCAATAACCTGTTGAAATCCGACAATTTATGACAATATTTTTAAATTAATCTAGCATTATCTCTAGAAAGTTATATAATATTAGAAAATACAAAAGATTATTAGTATTGATGTTATCTACTAAGCTCTTTGCGAAAAATGGAGTTGATTGATAATGAAATATATTGGACAATTTTTCACCTTTTTCCTTCTGCTTCTAATTTTTCCTTTATATTACAGTATTTCAACTGTATTTGCTGATGAATTGCCAAATGAAGAAAAGGAAGTAATTGTAGTTTATAAAAATCAAGATGGAAAAGAAGCAACAGTAGAGGATAGTATTCGTGTTGAATATCAGTTTAAATCTGTTCCTGCTGTTTCAGTAGTGACCACGGAGGAGGAGCTAACTGAACTAGAAGCAAATAAAGATATAGCTTATATAGAGGAAAGTCTACCTTTTAGTATTACAGATACGAATACTACAAAAGTGTTAAACACCCTAGCTGATTACTCAACAGGTACAACTCCATGGAACATTAATGCTACAAATGTACGAGCTCTTTGGAATGAGGGCTTCACCGGTAAAGGGATAAAGGTTGCTGTACTGGATACAGGAATCGCAAACCACAGTGAATTAAACATATCAGGTGGAGTATCCACAGTAGATAACACTACTATGTGGCATGATGACCATGGACATGGGACTCATGTTTCTGGAATTATTGCTGCACAACCTAACATCCGACGTATTAACGGATTTGATATTGTAGGAGTTTCCCCGGATGTAAGCTTATATGCGGTGAAGGTATTAGATAGTCAAGGAATTGGAAGCCTTCAAGATATATTAGAAGGCTTAGATTGGGCGATAACAAATAATATGGATATCGTTAACCTTAGCTTTGGTACTTCTGGATATAGCCAGCTGTTCGAGCAAATGATAAATAATGCGTACAACAAAGGAATAGTGATTGTTGCAGCAAGTGGAAATGACGGGTTAGAAAACTCGGTAAATTACCCTGCTAAATTTGCCAACGTTAATGCAATATCGTCCGTCAATCAATCTCTAAGCTTAAGTAGCTTTTCTTCTACCGGCAAAGAAGTTGATTTTTCAGCTCCAGGAGAAACTATATTAAGTACCTTTACTGGCGAGAACTATGCCTACCAAAGTGGCACTTCCCAAGCGACTCCGCATGTTACTGGAATGCTTGCTCTATTAAAACAAAAATATCCATTTCTAACGAATAGTCAGTTAAAATCCTTGCTTAGTAAGTACACAACGGACTTAGGGACATACGGACTTGATCCGTTCTATGGACATGGATTTATTTCTTATAATTCTGGTGCAGAACAAGCGGTTTTAACTGACTCTGTCATGGATCAGGGTTTTAAGCAGGGAACCTATACAGTTGGGGAAGAGGTACAACCTGGATTGACCCGATTTAGTGTTTCTAATGGTGAAGCGTCTTTATTGATTACTAGAGGTAATGAAGTAATAGTATTTGTGAATATTGAAAGTAAGCCTTTTTATTATTCAGATAAATTTATTGCAAACCTAAAAGAAGGGGACAACATAGAAATTTTCTCGAATAGGGAATTAACTTCAGTTGGAGTTGAAAAAGTTTCTACTGTAGATGTAAGCAAACTTTCTTCTGGTTACTACGAAATAGGGACAGATATACCAACAGGTACTTATACAATTACATTTGATAGTCCAAATGAAAAGGACTCTACTGCTGATATCAGAATATTTAATAGTAACTATATGACAAAGAATTTTTATAGTGTTTCTAGCAATGATCCACCATTTGATTATACCTTTGTAAAAGGAGATATGGTCTACCTAGCAAATTATTTAGGTACCATGAACTTGAAAGAAAAAGTACTGATCCCTACAAGTATCACATTGAATAAATCAACTATTTCTTTATTGGTAAGTCGTTCCACGCAATTAAAAGCAACTGTAAGCCCTTCTACAGCATATAATAAAGGTGTTAGTTGGATAAGTAGTAATCCAGCTGTTGCAACCGTAGATTCTAACGGGAACGTAAAGGCAATCAAAGCAGGAACAACCACAGTTACTGCAATTGCTAAGGGAAATACCTCTGTAAAGAACAGTACCAAACTAACAGTGAAAAATATATTACCTACTAGCTTAAAGTTATCTAAATCAACTTTAAATATTTCAAAGCAACAAGCTTTCAAGGTTACAGCAACTGTTTCCCCATCAAATGCAACTGTAAAGACCGTTACATGGAGAAGCTCGAACACAAAGGTAGCGACAGTTGATTCTAGAGGGATCATCAAAGGGAATACTAATGGCACTGCTACCATAACAGCGACTACGAAGGACAACACAAAAGTTTATAAGAAGATCACCGTGAAGGTTTCTAACAAAACAGTAAAGGTAAACAAATCGTCTCTATCAGTCGTTGTTGGAAATTCATCTACTATAAAAGCAACTGTTTCCCCCTCTGATAGTACTGAGAAAACAGTAAAATGGAAATCATCCAATACCAAAATTGCCACAGTTGATAGTAAAGGCAAGGTAACTGGTAAATCAAATGGCACTGCAACGATCACCGCAACCGTAAAGGGAGCAAAGGAAATAAAAGTAAAAGTAACAGTTAATCGTCCTGTAGCTGCCAAATCAGTTAAGTTAAATAAAAAGTATGCTACGCTAAGTAAAGGAAAGACATTGACCCTATCTGCTACCGTTAGCCCTAGCAATACAACAAATAAAACAGTGAGTTGGAAATCCTCCAATAGCAGTATTGCTTCTGTAGACAGTAAAGGAAGAGTTCAAGCAGTTCGATCAGGTACGGCAAAGATAACTGGTACAACATCAAATGGTAAAAAGGCTATTTTTACTGTTAGAGTTCGTTAAGGAAACATAGTCCCCTCACTTAGTACCAGTTTGGGTTTAAACTAATCATGAGAAGCAGAGGTAACTTTTCCTCTGCTTTTTTTTGTATGTGATCATAAAAAAATAATTAATATTGTATGATAATCTTGACTCTCCCCACAACAATTTGATTTATTCCGTCCTAGTGGAGGTATGCTTCCCCCCTTCCCTCTTGCGGTACTGGAACTCATAAGAAAGCAATAGTTACAATAAATGAGTTATTGTACAGTATGCTTAATGAAACTTAACTAATTAATCACTTTTCCGTACCAAGCATTAAAGATGGTCAAACCTCTTACTTATATAGTTTTGTCTATGTAAGCATTGGAACTCTTACGTTTACTTACGCTCGAAAATTATTAGCAAATACTGTATCATTTAACTACTAATACACAAAGGAGTTGTACGAATACATATGAACCAAAAACGATGGATCGCACTATCTATTGCTGTTGGGCTATTTTTTATCTCCACACTATTTCAGTTTTTTACCAGTCTAGCAGCTACTGACTTCGAATCAATGTTTAATTTAGAAGAAGAGGTTAGTGGGGTTAAAGAAAAGGTAATAGAAGAAGGCTCACCTACTAAAAAAATAGCCGTTCTTCATTTAGACGGTGTTATTCAGGACTCGGCAACTAGTACATTATTAAATACTAGCGTATACAACCATAAACGTTTTTTAGATATGCTAGATAAAGCAGCTGAAGATCGTAATGTTGACGGAATTATTCTCCGTGTCAACACACCTGGTGGCGGTGTTGTAGAGAGTGCGGAAATACACGATCATATTGTCGAAATAAAAGAAAAATATGAAAAGCCGATTTATATATCTATGGGTAATACTGCCGCTTCGGGTGGATACTACATCTCAGCACCTGCAGATAAAATCGTTGCACATAAAGCTACCATAACAGGCTCCATTGGTGTTATTATGGAAAGCATTAATTTTGCTGAACTTGCTACGGAGCTTGGTATAGATGTTAACACCATTAAAAGTGGTGAATTCAAGGATATCATGTCTTCGTATCGTGAAATGACAGATGATGAAAGAAAAATACTGCAATCAATGGTTGATAGTATGTACAATGACTTTGTTCAAGTCATTGTCGAAGGGCGTGATTTGTCTGAAGAACGCGTTCGTGAATTAGGCGATGGTCGCGTTTATACTGGCGAGCAAGCAAAAAAAGTAGGCCTTGTTGATGAACTGGGTTCATTAGATGATGTCATTGCTATGATGAAAGAAGAACAGGATTTAGATAATGCACAGGTTATTGAATATGAACCTGGATTAGGCTTCGGGCAATTTCTTGGTGGAACGATGAAAAGTCTAACGAGTTCCGAAACAGAGCTACTCGGAATTAAGCAATTGATACAAGAAAACAATGCACCACGTGCTATGTATTTATATTCTAAATAAGGGGGTGTCGTAATGAGTGAAGAGCATATGGAAACTGTGACAGAACCAACTTCTTCCAATAGAAGCTATGTTGGATTCTGGATGCGATTTTGGGCTTATTTAGCTGACATCATTATTGTTTTTAGTATAAACGGCATCCTACTTAGTCCGTTTAAATTTATCAATGATGGAGTAGACTTTGATTTGGGATTCTGGACGTTAACAGGGATGCTTAGTTCCATCGTTTTTTATCTATACTTCCTATTCATGACAAAGAAGTTTAATCAAACACTAGGAAAAATGATATTTGGTATCAAGGTTATTCGTGAGGATGAAGAGCCGTTACAATGGAGTGACCTTTTATTCAGAGAGGTAGTAGGAAGATTCATACACCGCGTATTTTTCATATTGGTGTTTTTGTATGTCGTTGTAGCATTTACAGCTAAAAAACAAGGTGTACACGATATGATTGGCAATACACGTGTTGTGTTCGATAGATAATGAAAAACGGGACAGCTTCCTAGAAGCGTGTCCCGTTTTTTAATTTAGGAAAAGAAGGAGTGTATAATTAACTTGTCAGAGTAGGAATACCAGTGTCTTTCGGCAGGGTCTGACTCTATATCATAGTCTCTTTTTCATATCTATTAATAAGTCAACGAAAAGATTGATATATATGGATTTAATGTTTCCGTAAATTTCCAATGCAGTTGCCTCATCGTATGTATGTGATGTTCTATTGCGGTCTTCAAGCATTTTAAGCCAGTTATCTCCATCTTTTATCATTCTTTCTTTAAAGGCCTCTTTTATAGTTCTTCTTGGGCTAGATACTTCGAGAAGCCCATTATATTCTAAATATGCCTTCATAATTTTCCAAGAGAGTTCATAGGTAAATTCAAAGCGTTGGATGGTAGCATCAACAACAATATCATCATTAGATGGATCTCTTTCTAGTGATTCATGAAGCTTTTTTATAGCCTTTTCTAAATCAGTTAACTTGTCTGCCACTTTGTTCATATTGTCCACCACTTTTCCATTTGGTTTTGTAAGAAAAATTGTTTTTCCTTCATCGTTTATATAATTCTTTAATTTTTGATTGTTAATTTTGTTATAATCGATAACATCGAATGTATGTATGATTTTTTCCTCTGATAAATCATCGATAATTTTATATATTTTTTCGTTGTCGGCTCTAAAAACGATAGCCAAGTCAATATCAGATGTAACCTTATAATCCCCTCTAGCCCTAGACCCAAACAAAATGACCTTTTCAATACTATTTGAAAAGTTTTTAAATGTGTTTATAATTGTGTAAAAAGTATCACTCGTTAAGCCATATATGGTCTTTTTCTCCATATTTACCCTAAGCCTCCTTGTTACAAAAGGATGTTATTTTTATGTATTGGCGACTAAAATATTCTTACTATAAGTATAGCATGGCGCATTTAACCCTGTCGAAACAAGCCGCCAAAACTTCTGCATATTTCTAAATACAGCAAATAGGTTATACTTTTAAAATGTGTTGTATGTAATTATTTAATGTTAAATCATCCTAGGGATTAAGGATAAGGAATGCAAACATCATCTAGAAAACAATGCTCATTCCCACATAAAAAATACAATCCTTCTATCAGGGACAAATCCTTTTATTTTTCGGCCGGGTCTGAACCTAAATCAAAAAAGAAGAAAAGGCGTTGATGATTTTACATTCATCAACGCCTTTTCTATCTATTTAACCTTAAATTTCAATCCAGCTTTTGGTTGTATTTCTTTTGCGTTAAGTACAAATGTAACCGTATAGGAACCAGGATTCAAACCTTTTATTGAAATTTTGTGACTAATTGCACCACCGGGCTTTAATGGATATTCGCTCGGAAGTTTACTGGATGATGTCGAATCACTTTCACGAATGACTTTTCCATTTTCATCTCTTATTTGATATTGAAATTGTTTTCCACTATCAAAATGAAAAGTGAACATAAAATCTGATGAATTTTTCACCTGAAAGACAAAATTTGCAATATCTCCATTTTGTTCAAAAGATATGCAAGGTTCAAAATTAGTTGTTAGGTTAGTTCCTCTGTTTCCTCCATCATTATTCCGTGGAGGGGTTGAGTTTTTTGTCCCGGTAGGAGGTGTTGTTGTTTGATCCTTAGTATTTTCGACTTCAGTTTCGTTATCTGCTTGATTAGTCTCCCCGGCTTCCACCACCCCATTTAAAGGTTGGTTAGTTTCCTCTACTACTTGAGTAGGAGGTGAGGAGTTATTATTAGTACACTTAGAATCTTCTTCAGCTGCTCCTTTACTAGTATCTTCGCTCGTTGCTTCAGCAGATTCTTGTTCATTAGTAGATACACTTGCCTCTTGCGGATTAGTTTGTTCAACTTTCTCATTGGATGAACATCCAACTATGAAGAGAATGGCTATCATTAAGAGTAAAATCAACTTTTTCATCAGAAAAGTCCCTCCTTATTCTATTAGTCGAATCAAATGTAAAAAAGTTACAATGTTTAGTTAAAACACTATATCACGCTCCAAACTAATTTACTAGTCCAACTAAAATCTACTACTTTTGAATCCAAATGACTCATAAATGTTAAGTAAATATTAACAAAGTGGGAATATTTTGATGTTTTTGTAAAAAAAAGGTGCTTTATTTACCTAATATATGGTATATTTTAAATTATCCGACTAATCTACTATTCTGAATTTTCATGAGATTAATAGATTTGTTAGTAAAAAATGACTTTTGATCGACAGCGCAAGTAAGAGAGGGAAGTACTGTCTATCAAAGAAGGGGAGGCATACAAAATGGTGAATTGGAAGAAAATTATGGGAACTTCTGCACTATCAGCAGGTTTGGTATTTAGTTCCTTCGCACCAATGTTCACTAATGTACAAACAGTAGAAGCTAAATCTACTATTAATGTACAAAGTTCTACAGAAGAAAATCTACCATTTCTTGGACAACATGTAAGTGGTCCATTTGACTTGGGAATGGTAAACAAGGAGAAAGTATTAGCATCTTTAATTAAACAAGGAGTTATTGATGCGAATGCTTCAAGAGAAGTACAAGAGAAAAAGCTAGGTGAATACCTGCAAAAGCGTGCAAAAGGTGCAGAAGCTTTAGCAAGTGATCAAATGGATCAAAAACAAGTTCGTACAGACATCCAAAAGGCGGCTGGACTAGATCAAGTTCCTGCTGTTGCTCCAAAAGCATCTGAATCTGAGCTTGCAAAAGCAAGTTCTAGTGAACCTGATAAGATTATGGAAGAGGGTTGGGATGGACCCGTTCAAACAGATAAGATTCTAGTTCTGTTAATAGAATTCCCAGATCTTGCAACTGGGGAAATTACTGCAGAAGATGATCCTGTTCTTCTATACGATAACTATACAAAAGAACATTATGAAGAAATGGTCTTTGGTGAAGAGTCTTACAAAGGTCCTGACGGCCAAGATCTTATTTCTATGAGAGAATATTATGAACAACAATCTGGCGGAAGCTATTCCATTGATGGTGCTGTTTCTGACTGGTACACAGCAGAACATCCTGCTTCTTACTATGGTGGAAACTACCCTACACCAGATGGTAGTGATATTAGACCTCGTGAATTAGTAAATGAAGCATTAGCGTATGCTTCAGAAGACCCTGAAATCGACCTAACTGAATTTGATAAAGAAGATCTTTATGATGTAGATGGAGATGGTAACTACAGTGAGCCAGATGGTATTATCGATCACTTAATGCTCGTACATGCTGGTACTGGTGAAGAAGCTGGTGGCGGAAGTGTTGGTGCTGATGCAATTTGGTCTCACAGCTGGAGTTTATCAGAACCTACAGTTATTCCTGGTACAGAAGGACAAGCTGCAGTTGATTACTGGGATGGCGGCGGAATTGCTGCTTATGACTATACCGTACAACCAGAAGACGGTGCTACAGGCGTATTCGCACACGAGTATGGCCATGACCTAGGTTTACCTGATGAATATGATACAAACTATACAAAAGATGGTGTTGGTGCTCCAACAGATTATTGGACATTAATGGCATCTGGTAGCTGGGCAGGTGAAATCAATGGTACAGAACCAACCGGTTTTAGTCCATATGACAAGGAATACTTACAAAACAAATACCCAGGGTCAAACTGGTTTAAAGCTGTAGAGTATAGCCTAGAAGATATAAAAAGTGGTTCAAAGACAATTAACTTAGACCAAGCAAGTGTTAAAGGAACAAATGCTGATGCGGTAAAAGTTACATTACCTAATAAAGAAACAGTTGTGAACACACCAACTAGTGGTCAATACGAATATTTCAGTGGTAGTGGAAATGATTTAAATAACAGTCTAACAACCACTGTTGACTTAACAAATGCAACAACAGCAGAATTCTCCTTTAATGCTAACTATGACATTGAAGAAGATTGGGATTATGCTTATGTTCAAGTTAAGGATGAGTCAGGGAATTGGGTGGCTATTCCTGGTACTGATAGCAATAATAATGTTATTACAAGAACAACAAATCCAAATGGTAGTAACCTTGGACACGGAATTACTGGTAACTCGAATGGATGGATAAATGCTTCATTTGATTTATCTGAATACGTTGGGCAAAAAATAGAAGTAGGAATTAACTATGTGACTGATGCAGCAGCGGTATTACCAGGCCTTTACGCTGATGACCTTGCCATTTTAGTTGATGGAGAAGTAGTCGTAGCAGATGATGTGGAGTCTGATACTTCTGCATTTAGTAAAGCCGGATTTACTAAATCAACTGGTACAGTATCATCTGAACATTACTATTTAATCGAGTGGAGAAACTGGGCAGCTGCAGATAAGGCGCTTGGAAACACTACTCGTGGTGATGGAACAGTACTTACGCTAGATCCAGGTATGGTAATTTGGTATGTAGACAATAAATATACAGAAAACTGGGTAGGAGATCACCCGGGTGATGGTTTCCTAGGAGTTGTCGATGCACACCAAGCAGCAGCCACTTGGTCTGATAGTGGTGAAGCCATTTTCAGTACAAGATATCAAATTCAAGATGCTGCGTTCTCATTAAATCCAACAGATGAGCTGAACCTTAACTTTACAGCTACTGATGGTGCAAACATGGTATTAGATGCGCAACCAGCAGTACCAACCTTTAACGACTATAACGATTATTCTAACCCAGAATTAGTCTATGCAGGGCGTAACGTTCCTAAATATGGTCTTTCTGTTGAGGTAGTAGACCAAGCAGATGACATGAGTGTTGGTCAAATCAAACTTTCTTTTGACGATCACCAACCAAATGTTTCATTTACTGGTTTACAAGACATTTATTCTAGTAATGAAGGAACGAACACAATCGACCTTACTGTGACAAGTGACGATGAAGCACTTGATCAAGAAGTAACTGTAACAACTAATGTTATTAATAGCGATGGTGTAGCAGTAGAAGGACTATCTGATGTACAAACATATAGATCTGATAAAACAGAGAAAGAAATTGCTGTTCAATTAACCCTTCCAGAAGACTTACCATCTGGTAACTATACTGTAGAAGTAGCTATTGCAGCTAACGGATCAACGCTTGCAACAAGCACTGATGTATTTCGTGTAGATAACGATGCTCCAACTCCAGAAGTGGATAACAATGGATCAGTAGAAATCGTTAAAGACCCTGCAGTTCAAGTAACAATTGATGATGCAAAAGAAGGTACGCTAGAGTATATGTGGTCAACTTCTCAAGAATTAGTTACACAAGCTGCACCTGCTAAAGGTATGAAGCGTAGTGTAACGGAGCTTGACGCATGGAAACCATTTAACAATGGTGATACATTAACCCTTAATGGTGTACAAGGTAATTACTACCTACACGTTCGTGGTGAGGATACTTTAGGGAACGCAATTGCTTGGACATCTAACTCCTTTACTGTAGATGGTGTTGGTCCAGTAATCGAATTAGCTGGGGAGAATCCAACGATTGTTCCAGTATTTACGGAATATGTAGAACCTGGATTCACTGCAGTTGATGGTGTTGATGGTGATGTTGCTGATCAAGTAGTTGTTACTGGTGAAGTAGATACCAACACAACTGGTGAATATGTATTAACATACACTGTTTCTGATGCACTTGGTAACGAGTCTGTAGTAGAACGTCGTGTTCATGTTGTAGATGAAACTGTACCTTACATTGAATTGACGAATGGAAACACAGTTGAAGTGGAAGCTAGTAGTGAATTTGTAGAACCAGGTTTTACCGCAACAGATAACGTAGATGGTGACTTAACTGAATCAGTAGTTGTAACAGGTGAAGTAGATTCTACTACACCAGGAGAGTACACATTAACTTATACTGTTACTGACTCTAGTAACAATGAATTCTCTGTAACTCGCACAGTATCTGTAGTAGATACTACTGCTCCAGCACTAACATTAACTGGTGAAACTACGGTAGTTGTAGAAGGCGCTACAGAATATGTAGAACCAGGATTCACTGCAACTGATATCGTTGATGGCGATGTAACAGAAACTGTAAAAGTATCTGGAAATGTTGATGTCAATAAAGTTGGAAATTATGTATTAACATATACAGTAGTTGACGCTGCAGGTAACGAAGCAGTTGCAACTCGTACAGTATCTGTAGTAGATACTACTGCTCCAGTAATCGAGATCCTAGGCGAAAGCCCAGTAGAACTTGAGCTTGGAGATGCGTATGTTGATCCAGGGTTCGTTGCAACTGATAGCGTTGATGGAAACATCTCTGACTATGTTGTGAAATCAACTGATCTTCGTTTCGCAGTTGGTGAGTACACTGTAACTTACACTGTAGCAGACGCATCTGGTAATGAAGCAACGGCAACACGTAAAGTAACAGTAATTGATACAGCTGCACCAGCACTTGATCTTGAAGGTGAAGGCACAGTTGCGGTTGATCAAGGTACTGATTATGTAGAACCAGGATTCACTGCAACAGATAACGCTGATGGTAACCTTACTGACGCTGTAACAGTTTCAGGTAAAGTCGATACAACTACTGTTGGAGAGTACACTCTAACTTACACTGTATCTGATGCATCTGGCAACGTAACTACAGTAAAACGTATTGTCACCGTTAATGCTGTTACATCTGGATCTGATCAAAAAGGTTCAGACAAAGGCAAAGATTCTGATGAAACAACAGGACCTGACAAGTCAACTGGTTCTGAAAACACCTCAGGATCTAATAAAACAAAAACAGACTCTGATGTTGAAACTGCACCGGATGATGAAGCTCTTCCTGAAACTGCAACAAACACATACAACTGGTTATTCACCGGTCTTATTGTTCTAGTTGCAGGTGTTGTACTTATTGTTCTTCAAAGAAGAAGAAAAGGTATGACAGAATAAAAAATTTAAAAATACAAACCCACACAGTTAATAATCACTGTGTGGGTTTTGTTTTAAGAATAGAATAGAAGATAGAAAATTAGTAGATAACACCCTCCCCAAGTACACAAAATAGCCATTATGTCTTTCGACAGGGGTCTCCCCTCCTATTATTAGTTCCTATAACTAGCTCTCTTTATTTTTTAACAAATCTTATACCTTAACTTTAGTACCTAATTAATAACTAGTACCCAATGTCAATAAACTAAATGCAATTTCACATTTTGTTCACAGTTCTGTTGCGATTATGTGAATTACTGAACAAATGTATTTTACATACATTTTAAACATGTTATTATCTAAACATAGAAAGAAAACAAGATATCTTGCATCACTATTTGTGAAATTATGAACATTATAAAAATTATAAGGAGTGTATGAACATGTTAGAATTATTAAGAAACAACAAAGTGGTTAGTGGCGTATTGGCAGTCCTTCGAATATATTTAGGTTATCAATTTTTACATGCTGGATATGGAAAGGTTACAGGTGGTGGCTTCGATGCTAGTGGATTTTTACAAGGTGCAATTGCACAAGCTGGTGGCGATCATCCTGCCGTTCAAGGTTGGTGGGCAACATTCTTAGAACATGTGGCATTACCAAACGCTGGTTTATTTACTTTCCTAGTCATGTGGGGAGAGGTTCTAGTAGGTATTGCTTTAATTCTCGGCTTATTCACAAACTTTGCTACGTTAATGGGAATGGTAATGAACTTTAGCTTCTTATTCAGTGGTACAGTTAGCACGAACGGTCAAATGATCTTACTTGCTACATTCGTACTTATAGCAGGAGCAAATGCTGGAAGATTCGGGCTAGACAGATATGCAATGCCTTACCTTAAAGGTTTTATTACTAGAAAATTTAACAAAGAAGAAATAACTAAACCTGTAGAAGCATAACAAAGATAAGAGAACCCGGTAGACGCTTAAACTTAACAAAAGCGTCTACCGGGTTATTTAAATCACAACGACAAAGTTTGACAAATTCCGGGTGGTGACAGGCACCGATGGAAGTTTCAGGTATATTAATTACAAATTCTCCGCAAATAATTCCTAATTTCTTTTTCAATACCCTCATCGTTGCGCAAGTCTCCATAAATGACAGATTCAAATACTAAGCCATGGATGAATATAGTTAATGAATTTGCACTGTCCTCTATATTTATCGGTTCTTTCAAAAAACCATTTTCATAAAGCGTCCTTAATACATCCTCAGCAAAATTACGGTTTACCTCTCGAGATTTGTCCTTTGTCTCACTGTATTCCGGATTCATCGTTGCCATTATGGAAAATTTCATCCATATATCATTTTCCAATCTCTCTTCTTCTGTACTTGCTTGAACAATCTGCTTAATCAGACGAACGGCGTTTTCAAAAACCCCTTGATCTACCTGGATAACCTTCTGAATTCTTTCTTCAAATCTTTGATAGATAACGTCCATCGCAAACATATAAATGTCTTTTTGCTTCGGAAAAAAATATTGAACCGAGCCCAAGGATAATCCCGCTTCTTTAGCAATTTCGCGTAATGTAGCTTTTTCGAAACCTGATTGATGAATAATACGAAACATCGCTTCTACAATGTGATCTTTTCTTTCTGCATGATCTATTTTCTTTGGCATAGTCACGAACTCCTTTGAGTTTTTAAGTCAGTTGTATTATAATGTTTTTAGGTCAGTTGACTTAATTAAAGAAAGGCAGGTATGTATATGGATCTCTTCCTTCAATGTCTGTTTGTATTTTTTGTGAGTATGGTTCCATTTCTTGAAGTATTTATCACGGTTCCGACGGCTATCATTGTTTTCAACTTCCCGCCTATCGTAGCGTTAATCATAGCCATTCTTGGCAATGCAACGAGTGTCCTTATTATCGTGTTGTTCGGAGGTGAAATGAATAAACTCTTTAACACAATATATCATAAATTTCGAAAGCAAAATAAACCACCAAAGAAAATGAACACACGAGTAAAGAAAACTTTCGATCGTTTTGGAGCGACCGGCGTATGTTTTCTATCATCTATTTTGATTAGTAGTCAGGTTGGGGCTGGTACGATATCGACTCTCGGTGTCTCAAAAAGACAGGTATTTATTTGGACAAATTTAGGAGTTAGTTCGGTTGCAATCGTAATGGCAACATTATCTGTAGTGGCAGAGGGACTTGTTTCATCGTTGGTGAATTTATAGGGGATCAGCGCCCCTCAAAAGCTGGTTATTTCTATTCATTTAAAGTAAGCAATTAAATGGATAAGTGAGAGTGCCTTCATTCCGAAGGCATTCTCACTTATTTTCTCACATTAGGCTTCTAGCCCCTTATAGGTTATTCTCGATCCAAGTCGTCATCTGCAACTAGCATTGCAATCTCGCTACTTGTGGTGAATCCTTGTATGCCGAAATTATTCTCTTTCGACAGCGTCCCACCTACCTCTTATCTCTGATTCAAATACATAAACCGTTCCATATAATACATAAAAACTTGATTATAATAGCTGGAGAAATAAAAGTCACCATTGTGACCCGCGAATGGCATCATAATTAAAGCTGAACCATCATTATTTTGGCTACGATACATTTTATCGAACTCTTTTGCAATGGAAGGATCCACTACACCATCCTTCGTACCCTGAAAGATTAGCGCAGGAGGACTATCCTCCGTCACCAGTAACGCAGGATCGACTAGTTCGTCTGAACCATCAATACCAACATGTCTCGCCAATCCATTTGCCGGATATATTGGGATAATCCCCTTAACCTTTAACGCCGGATTCAACATGTCTGTATACTGACCACTGGCTAATCCAAGACCCACTGCATTAGCGAGCTGCCCTCCAGCTGACGCTCCTGATACAAATACTGTATCCAAATCCCCTTTAAACTCATTATTATTTTTAACCAAGTAATCGGTAAAAATCCCAATATGTCGGACCATATCGTCAATCGTAAAGTCCGCAACAATATTTTCAGGCACTGGTGCGAAGTCGACAAACTTCTCCTCACTACTTAACCCGTACTGGACATCAAAAACAACATAGCCCTGGCTAGCAAAATACTTATTTACCTCTGCATTGTTCCCTGCCCCTTTATCCCCAATGGTCCAACCACCACCATGTATTCGAATTAACACGGATCGATTACCCGGGAGAGCCTCGCCATTTCCAGGTGGTAGATAGGCATCAAAGTATAGCTTAATATTCTTATCTACACCTTCCTTCCCTTCATAAAACAGAATGTCTTCCTTAAAAGTAAAATCCTCTGTTCCTGTTCCAAAGAAATAATTCGGCAGTGAAAAAGGTGTGTTTAAAAAGTAAGAACTTGCATCGTCCGGAATACTCTCTCCCCAATTCTTGCCAAACACCTCCGTGAATTCATGCTCTGCTTCATTTAAAGCAAACAACGTGGCAACAACCGGGCCACTAAATACTAAAGCTATCACTATTCCTACAATAGCTAGTGAGACTCTAACCTTTGTCCGCTTTCTTTTTATTAATAAAGCAGTGATTGCTAGTGTACTAATGCTAAAGAATAACGCATAGCCCGGGAAGAACATTTCAATTGCTCCACCCGTCTTTCCTACTAAGAGTTGATAAGCTGAAAACAGACCAATCAACAGACATAATCCCAATAAAACCAATCCTATTACTGCTTTCCTCGATTGTTTTTCCAAGCTAGGCGACCCTACAAACACAGAATTAGACCCGGTTCGTTTCGTCCAAGCCACAACCGTTCCAAATCCAAGCAACAAAAAAAGGATTGTACTTGATAACCAGCTAGTAGAATCTTGGTTAAAAGGATTGTTTGAGGCAACCGTATTTATAACCGGCAACAAAAACATAGCCAAAATCGCAAACAATAGATACCCTTGATCCAAGGTCTGCTTGTTACTAGGTAATGCAGCAACTACGATATTTCCTATAAAGGTTAGAAGCAGTACCACCCCAAACACATTCAGGAAGCTTGCCATTTGTAAGTCGAATAAAAATAGAATACTAGATATAATGGAAAGGATATTTAGTACTATCATTGTGGATGAGATTATACGTACGAAATTACGTTCAGGTTTCTTTTCTAAACTTGATAATGAAGGATCTAAAGAATCTAATAAAGGCATTTCATTTCCCCTCTTTTTATGTAAAGTATTATTCTATTATATTCTTAATTAAGCCTTACAACAATCGGAAAGTATCTGACACCTGTCAATGGCTTAGATCTAAATATTCCCTTTCTAAAACATTCCTCCATCTATTCCGACTATATTCTGGAGATTGTATCAACCATTACTTTGGAAGGATCTATTAAAAATTGTAAAACACACCACCCTTCATTATAATAGTACGTACAACTTAAACCATAATGGAATAGTTATCAATAAATTAAAAAAGTTACCATAAGGATAAATAATCGAAACCGCTATTTTTTTGTATAGACGTTTATAGCAAAGAGGTGTTTATGTGAAAACAAAATATAAGATTATTAAACATGCGATCAAGTCTAAAATTTTAGAAGGGGCAATTGTACCTCATCAGAAAATAAGCTCAGAAAGTGAAATGATGGATCAATTTGGAGTAACTCGCCATACTGTTAGGCTTGCAATAGGAGAATTAGTAAGTGAGGGATGGTTATACCGAGAACAAGGTTCAGGAACATTTTGTGCTGATAGAGATGCACAGCAAAATAAACAACTTCTAAGACCACCACATAAAAGCATTGCCATCATCACTACCTACATTTCAGAATATATTTTCCCCAGCTTAATCCGTGGTGCAGAATCCTATTTAAGTGAAAAGGGTTATCATGTAAGTATATTTAATACGAACAATAACCATGAACAAGAAAAAAGAATCCTAGAAACTATCATAACTGGAAATTACCAAGGTGTACTTGTCGAACCCACAAGAAGTGGTTACGCAAATCCTAATATAATTTATTACCTTACTTTAGCAAAATTAAAGATTCCTTATTTAATGCTAAATGCTACATATGAAGAGTTAGAACCAATCAGTATAGAAGTAGACGATGTGCAGGGTGGTTATAAGCAAGTAGAACACCTTTTAAAATTAGGTCATAAGGAAATAGTCGGACTGTACAAAACGGATGATGCTCAAGGTAAAAAAAGATTAAAAGGTTATATTAAAGCACATAGAGCGTATCAAGTACCAATCAACCCAAAAAATATTATAACGTTTAATACGGATGAATTTGATGAGGCCTACCAAAGTTTAGAACGATTATTTAATGAAGAAGCTCCCCCTACCGCTGTTGCTGGTTATAATGATCAACTGATAGTGTTGTGTCTTGACTTATTCAGAAATATGGGGGTTGAAATTCCGGAAGATCTATCAGTTGTAGGGTTCGATGATTCTATTCTTACCGAAATATCTGAAGTAAAGATTACATCAATTAAACACCCGAAGAGCATTATGGGAACAGATGCTGCTAGGTTGATTATTAGTTTAATAGATAAGCAGAATGGCTTACATAATAAAGAGATTGAATCTATCCTGTACGATGTAGAATTAATTGAACGAAACTCAACAAGAAGGCTTACAGATAATAAAGAAATAGAGGTTATTTCTTAACTATGTTGATTATGTAAACATAAATTATAAGTAAATTATACGTATATGCAGTTGCGCCTTTGCATAAAGTTAAGTGTGAGTTCGTATTATTTTTTTGAAAATACTGATGAAAGGAACATTATTGCAATTTTCTATATCGCCCCTGTACGGACTATCACAATAAGAGTAGAAGGTTGATCTAAGCGAGTTAGAATGTTTTTAGTTTCACAATATTTTACATATACGTATAAGATTATTTTTTCCCCATTAAATTCATTGACATGTTTCTTACATAAATGGTAAGATTTATGTAAGAACAAGTTTTATGAAAGTTATACATCATCTTTTGAATGCGTTTGCAATACTTCGTAGGGTTTAGATTAATTAGAACCTTAAGGAATGTTTGCAAGTGTAAAGAACCTTTTTGTAAGCGCTAAAAAAAATAGGGGGTATTGAATGATGAAGAAAAGTTTACTTGTTTTACTTTTTGGTTTCTTGGCTATTGTACTTGCTGCATGTGGCGGAGATAGTGAAGAAGCAGGAACCGAAGCTGACGAAACAGCAGTTGTAGGTGATGATATTGAAGGTGCAACAGAGTTAACATTATGGACATTTGTTGGTCAACACATGGATTTGTACACAGATGCTGCTGAGCGCTGGAATGAAGAGAACCCAGATCGCCCGATTAAATTAAATGCCGAAACATATCCGTTTGAGCAAATGCACAACAATTTGCTACTTGCAGTTCAATCAGGACAGGGTGCACCAGATATGGCAGATATTGAAATTGGACAATTTGCTAACTTCTTGCAAGGTGAAGTCCAACTAGAGCCTATGAATGAATATGTAGAGCCAGTGTTAGACAAGGCTGTAACGTCAAGGTTTGAAAACTATGCAAAAGATGGGAATTATTATGGTCTTCCAACGCACGTAGGTGCAACAGTAATGTACTATAATACAGAAATTATGGATCAAGCTGGAGTAGATATCGATTCTATTAAAACTTGGGATGACTTTGTAGAAGCTGGTAAAAAGGTTACAGAAAATACAGATGCAGTTATGTGGAACGTTGGGACAGACGATTGGTTAATGGACATGTGGCCAATGATCTCACAACAAGGTTCTGATGCTTTTGATGAAAATGGAGATGTTATTTTAGATAACGAAACAAACATCAAAACACTTCAGTTTTTAGAGGATCTTATCTATAAAGAAAAAATTGCTGAGATAACTCCAGGTGGAATGAATCAATCAGAAGAATTTTATGGCTATTATTCTGAAGGAAAGTCTGCTTCCATTTTAGCTCCACTTTGGTATATGGGTAGATTCCTAGACAACATGCCAGATTTAAAAGGTAAGATAGCTATTCGTCCGATGCCTGCATGGGAAGAAGGCGGAAAACGTTCTGCTGGTATGGGTGGTACTGGTACGGTTGTTACAAATCAAAGTGAAAACACAGAACTTGCGAAAGAATTTTTAGCTTATGCTAAGTTGTCAGAAGAAGGAAACATTAAGCTTTGGACAGAACTTGGTTTTGATCCTCCACGTTGGGATACATGGGAAAGCGAAGAAGTGCGTGCAGATAACAAATACTACGATTACTTTGGCGAAGGAATCTTTGATATGCTACTTGAGATCAAGGATGACATCAATCCATTAAACTTCACAGAAAATACACCAGATATTATTAGCGAATACCACACAAATGTTACACAAACCACAATAAGAAACCAATCACAATCACCAGAAGAAGCACTTAAGCAAGCGGCAGACGTAGTACGAGACCAAATGAAAAAATAATACATGAAGGAGAACAAAGGACGTACGTACAAATATGTACGACTCCTTTGTTTTCCATATCATTAGTTTCCTAGTTTCATAACTTTGTTTGTATTATGTACAGTTTACTGTAACTCCATTATTAAAAAAAGGGGGTTTTAGCATGTCTTCTGAATTGCAAAAAGGGAATACTTCACCTAGTTTGCAAAAGACATCCTTCAAAGAGCCTAATAAATTTTTAAAGTTCTTGAATTCAAAAAAAGTGGTTCCATATATCTTTGTTTTTCCTTTCATTATATCCTTTTTAGTATTAACTTTATATCCTGCTGTTCGGGGTATAATGATGAGTTTTCAAAGTATATTACCAGGTCAAGTAAAATTTATAGGATTAGATAACTATTCTCGAGTATTTAATGCGAATTTCTATAAAGCACTCTCGAATACTACTATTTATGTAATTTTAACGGTATTAATCCTAACTATATTACCTATGGTTTTAGCAATTTTATTAGACTCTAAATATGTTAAGTTTAAAACGTTTTTTAGAGCATCTCTCTTTATTCCAGCGTTAACTTCGACAATCGTTGGTGGTATGATCTTTAGATTGATGTTTAGTGGTACAGAATCATCGGTAGCGAACCAAATTGTTTCCTTCTTAGGAATGGAAGCAGTTGATTGGCGTTATCAAGCATGGTCAGCTATGTTCTTAATGGTTGTTCTTGCTTCATGGCGTTGGATTGGTGTTAACCTTTTGTATTTCCTTGCTCAACTACAAAACATACCGTCAGAATTGTACGAAGCTGCTGACATCGATGGTGCAAGTAAATTGCAGAAGATGAGATATGTTACCATTCCACATTTGAAACCTATTATAATCTTTGTAAGTACCATTACCATCATTAATGGTTTTCGGATGTTTGAGGAAAGTTTCGTATTCTGGGAAACAAGTTCTCCAGGAAATATAGGTTTGACTGTTGTTGGTTATATTTATCAACAAGGGATTGGGCAAAATGATATGGGATTCGGCTCTGCAATCGGTGTAGTATTAATGCTAATCATATTTGTCATTAGTATTATCTATTTAATTGCAACAGGAACATTTAAGAGAGGTGATGAATAAATGAATAAAAACCGTGATTTAACCTTGAAATGGGTTGCGAATATAAGCTTTGTTATCATTGCGTTTATTGTTTTATTCCCAATAATCGGGTTATTAGTTTCTTCGTTTAGACCATCATCTGATTTAATGAGGGACGGTATTTCGTTAAGTATTGACTTTAGTAAGTTAAATCTAGATAACTATTTATATATCTTTAATGAGGCTTCTCAGTATTGGAGCTGGTACGGAAATAGTTTAATGATCTCAGCTTTAACAATTGTTCTTTCTTTATTCTTCTCTTCTATGGTCGGTTATGCGCTGGCTATGTATGATTTTAAAGGAAGAAATTTGTTCTTCGTATCGGTTTTATTAATTCTTATGGTACCGTTTGAGATATTGATGTTACCTTTATACCAATTAATGGTAGGTGCACATTTAATAGATTCCTATTTTGCAGTTATCCTACCGTTGATTGTTGCACCTGTAGCAGTATTCTTTTTTAGACAGTTTGCGCTTGGGTTACCGAAAGAACTAATGGATGCTGCAAGAATAGATGGTAGTACAGAATATGGGATATTCTTCAAAATAATGTTGCCGTTAATGGGGCCCTCTTTGGCTGCGATGGCAATATTACAAGGTTTAGCGAGTTGGAATAACTTTTTATGGCCGTTACTAGTTTTAAGATCTAATAGCATGTTTACATTACCAATTGGTTTAGCTACCTTATTGACTCCATATGGTAATAACTATGATATTTTAATCGCTGGTTCTGTGTTAACGATTATTCCAATTATTATATTGTTTATATTTTTCCAAAGATACTTTGTTGCCGGCCTAACATCAGGTGGAGTAAAAGGATGATAATTTAGTAGAATGAGAACATAGCTTTTCTGTTTTCTTTTAGAAAGCTATGTTCTCATTCTATATCTTACTATTACATAGCATTATAATAATAACTAGACGATCCTATCGAGTTGAATTTTTCTACATAAGAGTAAAAAAGGGGCTTCAAAATGAAGGGTAACGATATCGTGACAACATTAGAATTAGTTATGGGTTGGCTAAATAAATTGGCTTTATTAAATATTTTATGGATTCTTTTCACTTTATTCGGCTTGATTATTGGAGGTATATTCCCTTCAACAGCAGCAACGTTGGGAGTAGCGAGAAAATGGCTAATGGGAAAAAAGGATATAAAAGTATGGAAAACATTCAGGAAAATTTATCGCGAAGAGTTTATCTCGACGAATATCATAGGCTGGATATTAAGTATCGTTGGAGGTCTATTGTTTTTAAATTATCGATTATTATTTGAATCACGAGAGGATATCTCATTCATTTTACCGTTTGTTTTCTATTTAGTACTCTTTCTATTTCTGATAATCGTTACATGGGTTTTCCCTTTAAATGTTCATAATTACGCCAGCATAATAAATCAAATAAAAAATGCCTTCATTATCGGTATTGCTAGAATTCATATAACCATAACTATTATGCTTTTATTATTTTCTTTTATGTTCTTTTCACTAGAATACCCTGTTCTACTTATATTTTTTACATTTAGTGTAAGTGCATTAGTTTGGATGTGGTTATCCCTGAGAGTCTTTACACAGGTGCTGCATGGGAAAAAGGATCCTGCCTAACCAAAATTACTCTATCATGAAAGTGTGTTGTTTTACCACTGATATTTCTCTAAATCCAAGGACATTACTAGTTTCTTCAAACATGCTTTCTCTCGGTAGTTCTTGCGTCAGTAACAAATCCTACCATTAGACTTTTCACATATACTGGTGCCCTACATATAGAGCAATGATATATGCTCTGGGTTGATGACCAAATTCCCCTCTTCATCGTAATCATAGCTAACCTAAGTTCCCCCCAAGCTACTGACTCTAGCATGGGTTCTACTTAAAATGGATATTGGATAGGTTATAAGCACCAAAAAAAGACCGTCTAGACGGTCTTTTTAAAAATAATTTAGCCCCGTTTAATTGAACTCCGCACTTCTTATTGACTAACAGCAAATGTTCCTATGAATTCATTAACTTCCTTGCTTATTTCCTTATAACGAGTCCAATGAAGGTAATGATGCCCCTGTAATGTAACAATGTTACTAGCAGGAGATTTAGTTAACTGCGTCTCATAAAAAGTAACATTGTTTTTACCATCCTCTGTTATTTTATCTTCTTTCGTGGTAAAGAATAAAACTGGCATATTTGAAGGGAATTTCTGATCAACTGTTTTTTTAATATTACTTTTTATTTTATTGGCTTCAGCAACAACATTTTTGTTATACCCCTTCCAAGCCGTTATAGCCTTGGTCATTTTTAAATTTTCTTCGGAATATGTGCCATCATCCGCAATAGGTAAAAAACTGTCCTGATTTATATACAATGCAACTCTTGCAATTCCAGTTGGTGCTAAATAACTTAAATACTTAGGCATTGTTGGAGAATTTTCACCAAAATAATCCAATGCCTGTGGTAACGTTGGGTCGATTCCTATGACGGCTTCAACTTCCTCTGGATATTTATTAGCAAAATACATACTGTAGATTCCTGATATTGAATGTGGCATTAATATGTATGGCCCTTCTATGTTAGAGTTTCTTAGGGCAATTCTTATTTCATCTACAATGTTTTCCACCGTTCGTTCCTTGTTGGTTATATCACTCCATCCATACCCGAACGACTCTACCACTACTACCTTATTATTCTTTGACATTTCATTTATCAAAGGTTCAAAATCCAATGCCGGTGCAGCAGTACCAAGACCACTTAATAAGACTATCGTGTTATCGCCCTCCCCTTTTGTATAAATGTGCATATTCTTATCATTAACCTCAACTAAATCTCCTATTGGAGGGTACTTTTTTTGTTCATATTTAGTCATAACGTTACTGAAAATAACCCAAATAACCAATGCTGCTAGGATGAATAATAAAATATTCCTAAAAACGATCCAAAGTCTAAATTTCTTTTTATTTCTCTCCATTACTTACTATGACCTTCCTTCTTTTTTTCCATCTTACCGCGCGAACGAACTCCTAGAAATGAACCTTAGATGTATTTTAAGATAAGTCTTGAGGCTTATTAACTCTACTGTAACCGTTAGTTATAGAAAGTGAATGTTAAAAACATTAGCTGGTACATTCTTTATGAAAAGGTAAGTTTTTGCTCAGTCAATCTTAATTTACTGTTATTGATTTCTAACATTTTGTTTCTCCCTTACTAAAATATATATTGCATATTAGATCATAGGTTATGGGCAATCCCCTTTCCTTCAATATAAAAGACTGCTTTAAAACATGAGCATAAAAAAGCCCACCAACCAGTTAAGGTGATGGGCTACGTTATTAATCTTATCCTATATAACTATATTTACTTTTCTTACAATGAAAAGGATGTTGGTTTGTTGTTTGATGTCACGTCATTAGTCTGATTTATATTCCTAAAGATTAGCGTACACTTAATCCAGCATTACCTGTCCTTCTAATAAGGGTAAACATTTGACAGGATCTGACTCCTATAGTAATCACTAATTCTGTATAACTACGTACGTACCCAATTGATAGAATTCTGCAGTCTCTAACTTTTCTGGTGCAGTATCTTGGTAAGCATTAGCAGTCTGTGTATATAGTTCATCTTGGTTTTCTATTTTATTCGCAAAACGAATAACAATCGTATCTTTGCCCTCTTGAAGTTGTTTGGTTACTAATTTCTTATATTCATCCATCGTATCCACGATTAAGTCATTAACTACATAATAATCATATTTATAGCTTGTGCTTTCAAACTCACTTAACTCCTGATCAATCCAATACTCATTATCTAGCACAAATTCCTGTCTATTGGCATTTTCATCATTAGAATTATATAGGAAATACGGAATTCCTGTGTTTGTCTTGTTATTAGTAGTATCTACATGTACCCATTGATCGTCTAATTTAACTTTATTCCACGCATGAGGTACTCCGGCTAAATCACCAGTAACTACGATGCTATCTAAACCTGCCAACTCACTTAACAATTGGAAAGTATATGCATAACTCATACATACCCCAACCTTGTTCACCATGATTCCATATACACTAAATGAGTCGTTAAAGGATGGATCTGTCTTTTCAAAGTTATTCTTTTCAGCATTTTCTAGCGCTTCATTATCATATGTCGTATTATCATTCAAATAGTCATATATAGCTTTTTGTTTCTCATTTGCATCCATATCTTCCTTTATAATACTTTTAACAATCTTATTCGCTTCGTCCATTACTTTCTGTTGTTTTTGTTTCATTTCAGCCTGTGAATCTTGATAGGTAACGATAACACTTAGGGTTGCATAATCATATTGAAAGGATTCTGCCCCTATGATAAGTGGATTTTGATAGATCACCTTTAAAATAGCATCACTTAGAGCCTCTACATTTTGGGCCTCAGGAAAGGCTTGGATGGATATCTTTTCTTTTCCCTCTAGCATATTAATCGCTAAATATTCTTCTAATGCCGAATCTGCATTTATAATAAGATCACTTGGCTGTACCACTTCCTTGTCAGCCTCTTTAACTTGGTCTTCTGTATTTTGTTTCTGCTTCTCAATTGATTCTTCTTCTTGCGCTTTTTCATTTTCTTCATCTATGATCGTTGGTACATCTGGTGTTGGTACATAGTCTGATTCATTTTTTGGCATAACATAACCAGAAGCCTCTGAGCTTTCCTCATTTTTAACGAGGGTTTTAATCGACTCTTTCGTTGCAGATTTTACTGTGAACGCTCCTTTTAACACAGTTCCTTCTATTGTATAAGGAATCAGAGTTCCACCTTCTGAAATATCAACTTTATCTGTGTGATAGTTAACTATTTTATCTTGGGTGGTATTATTTAAATAGCTAACAGGTACGGTTTTTGGCAGCGCATTTACATCTTCAAAGGTTGAAAACAAAAAATTGTTTTCTTTAGCAATCTCTGTTGGTAATTGATTAGATAGAGCGGAAGTATCCACAGGAGCACTAAACGAAGATTCTTTCCCATCTACTACAGCTGTTACAAAATATTCACCATTCACCCCAAAGTTTTGTTCTGTAATGGTATCCGCTACTTGAATTAATCCCCCAGAACCATCTGTCATGAAATCATTAAATTCCGTTTCCTTTACACTTCCAAGCAAACTTACAGAAACTCCTTGATAGCCTTGATCAGCTCCATTAAGTGGTTTATTGCCTTCCTCAAATATTCCTATACCCATTGGGTTTGCTTGGTAAATGTTATACTGTTCAGCTCCTTCTACCTCACTCCATTTTAAACTCAATCTCCCATCTGACCCGATTGACGCCTTTAAATTAGGAGTAGCCACACCAGTTTTTATAGTAAAAGGAATAATCATTGGCTCCTTCAATTTAACCGGTTCTGGTGTGTTTAAATCATAATTAACACGAATGTAATACATAGGGGCATTACCCCAAGTAGCTTCATCAGATTGACTTCCAATCACTTGTAACGGAGCAAAGTACGATGGCTCAACCGTTATAGGGGTCACCTGTTTATCTGGATCGTACATTAGAAAAGCAGATACATCAGCCTGTATATCACTTTCTGGCAATACTTTACTATCGGTATGTACACTAATAATTTCAGTAGAATTTAACTCTGACATATCTGCCTTAAATTCGAAGGTAAACTCTTTATTTTTTTCCACATTATACATGGGCATAATGGATTGCTTAGATTCTTCACCGTATTTCTTTTTTATATCTAGAACCGTTGCTTCTTTCCCGTTACTCTTCTTCGTATCTGTAACATTTTCTTGTTTCAAATCTTCTTCACTTTTTGATGCTTCCTTATTTCCTACACAACCCGCTAACAATAACAAAACTATTACCACACAAATCATATATTTCTTTCTAATATGTTTAACTTTCATAAGATCCCCCTAATTCCTCATTATTCAAACACTATCCTCAAAAGGCGCACCCATTTATTTTCAATTTTCTTCCAAATACCCCTTTCCGCAAAATAAATTACCCATACAAATATTACCAAACATACATTGGATGTATATCAGTCAAAGGACACAAACTTTAAATCTAAACAAAGAAAGATTGTACTATTGACACGGACCATATGAACTACAAGATATACAATCAGGATGAACAGGCTAATCCCCTAGACTTAAATATCGCTAGTGCCAGTCACCCTATTGATCACCCAAATTATTGTAGAAACCGAAGAAAGTTAGTACTTAAGTTGTTAATTAATGAAGCAGGAAGAGGTTTTACTAAAATAGGAAAACTTCTCACCCATCCGTTACGGAAATTAAAATTTATGTAACGCTTTTTAAACGAATAGCGAGTATTATACGACCATCTATTGTAAAAATACAACCCAAAATTAATGAGCCAAGACTATAAAACAACTCTCTTTCACAATACCCATTGTTTATCGCCACGAGCCTTGTCAATCTCGTTAGTTTGTCAGCCATTCCATATCATAACTATTCCTGCCATGGTAAAATGTCATTTCGCCTAATTATCGTACTTTTCTTACTATCCAAGTATTAAAACGATACTCCATGATGGTACAACCACCATGAGCTTTCGATTCTCAAACAAATCACATTCTTGGACAGGGTTTATCTATCGACATTAGAAACGGTATGCAAAGTGTTAGACATCGACATTCAGGAGTTAATCGAGGTGGAGTAGTCCTCTTGACATAGTAATCGTTCTATATACGTAAAAGTTGCGAAAAATTTAAAAGACAGGGGGAAAGCAAAGGCTAAGTAATTGAGGATAAGTATGTTGGTATCTGATGATTTTAGGTTATTTGACAACAACTAAAAGTGACTAAATAGGTTACTTTTTTAAAGGCGTTGTACGTACTAAAGAATTTGTTAAATATCATATAGGGCTTACAAGGCATACTTCTATTGTAACAATGATAAGTGGTTCATCCGGTACTAGGTAGCCCCCACCAGCAAAAAAGAAACCTTGAAAGGCATTAGCCAATCAAGGTTATCTTTAAACTTTTTTATTTCTATTTTGTTTTCACTCCTTCTTTCATATTCTCTACTAAATTATTTAGCCACTGTAGAGGGGTTAATTCTATAGCTGGAAAGTAAACTTCGGCATTATTTTGAATAATATTTTCTTTCTCCTGTTTTGTTAAACTACTATTCAAAAACTTCTCACAATCCTTTATTGTAGACAGCAGACATTCTATGCTAGCTTCGTTTATAAACTCATCAATTGCTTGTTCTGGAGAACTGATGTCTTGATGAAATGTACCTCCTAAAAAATCTTCCAGTTCTTCTAAGTAATCATAAGTTTCATCCATAAACTATCCCTTCTTTCTATTTAACAGGATATCCTGTTAAAATAAAACTACCATTATTATCCTTTTTAAGTATTATTTTTGCGTTTGTAACATTCTCGATTAATTCTGAATTTCTAGTAGCACTTCTCCCAATTATTTCCCCATCACCTTTGAATTTTAAAGGTAAGGTAGGTCTACTATTTGGGTCAGATATCCACTTTTGGATTTTCTCGATATTCTTAGGGTCTCTAAGAACTGTATCAGCAACTTTTTCCGCTGTCATTCTATCATTAAAAGTTGAAGAACCTGTAATTTTGGGATTATTTTTTAATCTATCCAATAATTGTTCATCTGTTTTTCCAATATGCCTATCTATTAAATGCCCACCTTTTAGCTCATGTGCATTTAATCCACCACCAGGCGCTAGAGAACTCTTATCTCCTTGCTTAACATTATCTATACCCTATGTTGTAATCTTAAAAGCTAAAAATAAAAAAATCAGCCATTTTACCACCCTATTAAACTACTCCTTTCTCGTGCACTATCGGCAATCTATAGGCTGTTTTATGCTTCATCATGCCATAAACAATGTTCACAAGCCTTCTCATAATGCAAACCAATGCTTGTCCCTTTGTTTTGCCTTCTTTAAGCTTTCGTTGGTAGTAAGCATGAAACACAGGGTTCCGTGGCAGTTTACTTCCTTTTGCCACTTGTACTTGTTGGACTGCCAAGTTGTAAAATAAGGCGTGTAGCGCCCGATTTCCCTGTTTGCTTTTTTGTTCCTTACCTTTCCCACCAGACCCAAAGTAAACTGGCGCAATACCCGCAAATCGTGCTAATTTGTTGGCATTTGGAAAGCGTCTTACGTCACCTATCTCTGCAATTAAAGCTGAAGCTGTTACAAGGTCTATTCCTGGCATAGAGTCTAGCTGAAAGTCTAGTAAGCTCATTAACTCTTTTAATTCTCTTTCCACCTTGCCTATTTCCTGCTTTCCAAATAAAATGTGGCGCACAATGCTTTCTACCAAAAAGTTTCGAGTTTCCTGATATTCTTTTGTTGTGTTCCCATCTTCTATTACTAGCTTCAATATTTCATTCGCTTTTTTCACCGAACAAGTATTATGGCTCACTTCTAATAGGAAGGTGGTCAATTGTTTTATACTCACACCTTCTAAACAAGACGGTGATGGGTATCGTTCCCAAAATGCTAAAGCTGTTTTCCCATCCACCTCGGAGAAAAACTTCTTATAGCTAGGGTAATGGTGACTCAATTGAATATGCAGTTGATTCTTCAAAGCACCTTGCGCCTTCACCAATGCATTTCTTCTAGTGACCAATTGTTGTATCGACCAATATAAATCATGTGGCTTAGCATCTGACAAATGGCTAAGTTGTCTTACTAATATTCTAGCCACACATTCCGCATCCCAGCTATCACTTTTTTGTACGGTCACATGGCTTTTTCGTTCAGCATATGAAAGTGCTGGGTTAACCTCTTTTACAACTTGTCCATGGTCCGTTAGATATTGTGCCAGTGCTCGACCGTAACCCCCCACATCTTCTAAACCAAATACAGGTGTCAACCCTTCTTCTGTCAGTTTATCAATATCTAGTAAAAATGTTGAGAAAGCGGACGGTTTATTTTCAACCTTTATTTCATCAAGCTTCTCCTGCCAACAATTAATAATCACTGCCACATGATGCTGTTTATGTAAGTCTACACCCACATAAATGTGTTTCTGTTTTTCATGCATGGTTCATCCTCCTATTCAGTTGTCAATTATGGAATGAAAATGCCGGCAACCTTAGTTCGAGCGTTCACCAATTGGTGCGCATTGGTACGAAAGCCTATCCATTTTCACCTTTACATAGGGATATATAAGAAAATGAGTCTCTTTTTTAAGTAACCATTTAAATTATTGCTTCATGTTTGCCATTTGCTTGTATTTGTCCGTATGTATATATCCCTTGATAAAAACTTTCTCGGTCTAATATTCGCTTCACTTGTACTTTCGTAAATGCTTTCCCCTGGGTTGTTTGATACCCTTCTTCATTCAAAGCTTCTGCCAACCTAGACAGTGACCATTTTCTATGTAAGTGTTTCAACTCAAATAACCGTTTCACTACTTCTGCATGCCCGTTATGTATTTTTAGTTCCTTTTCACCCTTTTGTTTGGTATAGCCAAATGTCGCCCTTCCTCCTGCATATCCTCCTTCCTTAGCTTTCTTATTTCGCCCTTTCGTTAGTTTGAGGGCAATTTCAAGCCGTTGGTATTGGTCTAATAATTCCATCAAGCCGTTTACCAAGAAATCATTCGGATCTTTCTTATGGGCACTGTAAAATGGCTGTTCAATGCTCTTAATGTCACAGCCATATTTCTTCAACTCTCGTTGTATCAAGACCTTTACAATATCCGACCGCCATAATCGGCTTGTGTTCAGCACCACCACATAATCAATTTGGACAGACGAAAGGTGAGCCAACATTTCCTGTAAGCCCACCCTGTCAATTTCTAATGCTTCTTCATTTAGTTTTGCGCCACTGATTCCTTCATCTCTAAAGATGTGTATCAAGTTACAACCTTGTTCTTCACAGTATGCTTTAATTTCCTCTTCTTGATATTTCAAACTGTATCCATCTTTTGCTTGCCCTTGAGTGGATACTCGTATATACCCAACAACGTTCAACTTCTCACCCTCCCGTTACATAAATTTTAATTTTCGTAACGCTTTTTAACGAATACCGAGTATTATACGACCCTCTCCAGTAAAAATACAACCAAATTTTTGTCTGCCCTGATGCTAAACTAGTAACCTTCTTACGTAACCTACCTTTTATCGCCAAGAGCTTTGTCATACTCGTTAGTTTTTTAGCCATTCCCTTTCATAATTACCCCTGCCATATAAAATGTCATCTCGCCTAATTATCGTACTTTTCTTACTATCCAAGTATTAAAACGATACTCCTTGATGGTACAACCATCATGAGCTTTTGATTTTCATGTAAATCATTTTCTTTTTGTCTCACTCAAAAATCCTCACTTTCTTTTTACTAGATTTATGTATCTGTATCATTACCATCTTTAGCATTACGAGCTTTGTCATTGTCTTTAGTTTGTCTGTTTTACAGTATCATAAGTCTTCCTGCCACTTAAAATGTCATCTCGCCTGTTTATCTTATTATTTTCACAAACAAAGTACTAAAACAGAATGCCATGATGGTACAACCTTCATGAGTTATGAATTTCATTAATGCATCATCTATGTTGACCAAGATCTAAAACTTTAATAAAAAACACCTGTTGCTCAAAAGGCAATCAGGTGCTTTCTTCCATACTCTAAAATTTATCCATTATTAATATCACATTCAATTTCCTATACTTTCAACTTGTAATGTCTATTCAAGTATCCTTAAAAATTCAGTAAAGTTATCTGCCAAATTATATGTAACAGGCTCAAACTCACCAGATTCTTCATGAGACCATATACAAACAGATGGATTATTTTTATCTGTTCTAAAATCTAAACATACAAAGTCACCCGCAAATACACTAGCTATTGGCAATACCTCTGCCCCTAATAAGTCTTCGTTATCAGTTAACCTTTCACCTATTTGTGAAAATACAACATCTATGTCATAAATTCCTTTTGGATGATTCTCAATATCATCTAATATACACAAAAACCTTTCTATCGCATAACCTCGGTTGTTACACTCAAATGTTGCTTCCTCAACCTCTACACCATTATTTTCTTTTATAAATTCTAAGAAAGACTCTGGTAATAAAAGTCTCCAAAACTTTTCCTGATTTTTTATTAATTTATCAGAAGGCAATGGCCTTACTATAGTGTCCTGTTTGATTTTCATATTTGTTCTCCTTTCTTTACACCATACTATCTTAGTGCATTTGCACAAGTTCCAGTACACATATCTTGCCTTAATCAGAAAAACACCTTCGAGTCAAAACCAGGACAATACTTGTTTTTAGAATCAAAGGTGCATTTCATTTTATATTTATTTTAACGAGTTCATTTCTATACGAGGTTATTCAAATAGATTTTCGTACTCAGTAGACCAAAAGAATCCAGTTTGCATACACTTATTATCAATTCTCTCTAGCTCATCTTTTAACCAGTTTATTAATGATTCAGGTATATCGTTATCAATAAAGGCATCCTCACCGTTAACCTCTATTGCTTTATCAATCATGGATGTATAGGCTAATATACACTCTGCAAACTGATTCAAAGAAGAATTAACAAATATTTCTTCATAATTATCTCCATTATTAAGAAACACTATATTTTCTTCCTTCTCCGTAATACATATTGGATCGCCTGAACCAGTTGAACCTAAAAACCAATACTTTTGAAATTTATTTGATATATCAAATAAATGAGTAATAGGTCTAAGTTGTGGCGAAGTAAATTCCAAATACGGCGGTGGTGTCTCCGGTAGTCCACCTATAGACAAAAATTTCTTAACATCATCCGAAAAATCTGTAGCCATTATATCTTGTTCTTTAAATTTATTTAATGGCCCATTCTTAATAACATCCCATCTATCAACAAACTCTTCTGGTGTTATCATTCTCTCACCTTCCCGAATCTTTTATAAAGCTATCTAATCTTCTTGCAATTTCATCATCTACTCCAGTTATACCCCAATCCTTCTCCACATTATGGATACCACCATATCCAGGATGTAGACTTTTGGGAAGGGCAACAGCTTGCCCACCTTCTCCAATGTGATGATGACGCATTGGTTCTTGTATATACTCATTGTATTGGGGAAAGTGTTTTAAAAACTGCTCATCGACTTTTGGAACACGCCCTCTTTTTATCAAAGCTGTATTTTCTGTACTCCAAAACTCCGGATTACTTTTTAGGAGTGAATTAAAGAATTTCTTTGCATTTCTTTCCCATCCAGCAGCGTTAGTTCCTGAATGAGCCTTTCCTTTAAAATTCATTTCAACTACAAGCCTAGGATCAACTAAATATTCACTGTTGTATTCCGTAAGGTCTCTGCCTCTGTATGCTCTAACTTTATCATATTTACCATCGTTACTCCATTTTTGGAGTTTAGAAGTCTCATAATCTTTACCCGTACCCTTAGTACCAACACTACCACCTTTCCCCTCAACATCAAACCGATTAAGCTCCACAATATTCCCTATCGAATCAAATCGTTGAGGTCCAAAACCTGCTCCATCAAATGCCAGTGTTTTTGGTCGTAAGAGGTTATTCCAGTTTTTTATAGATTGTTTCGCATACTGAGAAGTTGCTACTATGGGACTTTTTAAAGTTTGATTGTACGTATTGTCCATTAATCGGCGCATTCTTTCTGGCATCAGATTATATTGAAAGGATTGCCTTTTAATCGAGTTTCCTGATGATACAACTACTGTACTTATACGAGATGGGCCTCCAGTAACCTTGGAAAAGGCAGATCCAGTTATTCCTGTTACAGAGGCTGCTAGGCCCAGGCTACTTAACCAGTGCTCCTTTGAAAATGGTTCATCTGGATTAACGGATGAACGAACTAAGTCTACGCCACCTAGCGTCCAATAATTTGTAAAATCATATACCGAATTCATGGATTGTTCAGATCGATAGGATAAACCGGACCAAAAAGCTTTCCCTCCATCTAGTGCACCTAGTGTCAAATAATTTGTGAAGTCGTAAGTCGAATCAAACTTTTTATTGTTTCTATTATCAAAACCATCCCCGATATCTTGGCCAATTCCTTTAAAACTCTCCCATGATTTTTCAAACATGTTTAACTTTTCTTTTTCTTTACTTTCTATCTTACAAACTTTATTGAAATCTACTTCTTGTTTGTTCCCATTAATGATATCTTCTGCTTTAAACTGTAATTCCCTCTCTGTTTTTTCCACTTTAGACTTCGTAATAGAAACCAACATCTTGGTACCATCTAGTTTTTGCTGATAACGCTTCATATCATCGAGTAATCTGTTTTCTAAATATTTAATACTACTAGTCGTTCCACTTCCAGTAGGCAACCTATTCATTCGGTGTAGGGACTCATCTGCTTGTCTTTCCGCTTGCCTAATTACCTTTCCTAAGGCTTCCAGGTCATGTAGATTCACTTTCATCATACTCATGAGTAATACGAGACCTTTTGCCGATAGTATTGAAGCTTATTTCTCGTTTCCTGTCGAAGCTCCGAGTATGTTTGCTCCACTTTTCTTTTAGATTGGGCTACCTCTGAAATGCACCTATTAAACTCGCGCCTTGTATTTCCCAACCAATTTCCTGAGTTAGCAGCACAACCTCTTTTAAATGTGTGATCGGCATGATGAAAGTCCTGTATAGCTTGATCTAGTCGAGATAAGTATTCCTCCAGTTCAGCTGCTTTACGTAGATAACGTTGCCGTTCCCTTCTCCGCTCCGCCTCTTCCGCACTCACTAACATTCGCCATTCCCCTTCCAAATATTTCTATTACTATGGTAGCGAATCACTGAAACTATTGGTATATTACATATTGCCTGTTTTATCTAAATACTGAATAGGCTTATAGGTTTAGATGATGAGTTTATCTGGGTAGGATGTAGGAGAAAACGACAATATGGAAATAAACAGTAGGTCTGTTATTTTGTCTTACCATTGGGCTTGTGAGTAAGCTTAAATTAGAAGTAAATTTTCCTTTGGCATTACGTTGGTAAATCAAACGAGGGACTATTGATTAGTAATCACAGTGTTTATCTCATTAATTAATCGTGGTGGCTCTTTCCCCATACGTACTGGCTCAGATTTCCACAAACAGTGGTTCCATCTATCAATGTATCTTTCAACAGGGGCTGACCCGATATTATTGGTCCCTAACACCCGAGTCTTTATCAATATAAATATCTCTAAATCTCATATGATTTTTCTTATAGAATGTTTTCAACAGTAATATAATAGGAATAATGAAAGCAATTCCTAAGAAGGAAAAAATATTAACAAATGTGAGTACCACATATGTCACGATCATAGCTAATAAAAATGTATGAATAATAAGAATCATAGCATTAAACGAGATGAGTTGGTATAACCTATTTTTCATCCCTTTATTTAATTGTTCATTAAGCATTCCTTTTAAATATGTAATTTCTACCCGCCCTGTTTGGTAAGGTTCTATTAGCCAATGAATAAATTTCCTCATTCATACTCAACTCCCAACATATAAAGAATAAGCTAACTATTCTAATCTTTTATTCTGTCTCGGAAAATATCATTCTGTTTCTAACCCTTTAAAAATAACATTGACATTTGTTCATGATCAAATAAAAAAGACCTTCTATAATTAGATCCGCTGATTAGTCAGCGTATTCTAATTATAGAAAGCAATTCTACTATCCGAGAAAATAGTTCTGTTGGTGTGAAAAACAATACAGAAAGTTCATACCCTTTCTATCATCTGCTTAGCCTAATCATTCTCCCTTAAAGACATATCTATCACTTTATCTTTCAACAGGGGCTGACCCGATATCCAGAAATAACGCCATTTATTGTTCTTCTTCTGTAGACAACTTATCATTTTGTCCGACAGGGTCTACTCCCTCATTTAAGAACTCGTCTATCGCTTGCTTATTTTGTTCAAAATCAATTTCTAGTACGTCTCCAGCATGAGAGTAATTACCATCGGTATAAGATCCTTGTATAGGAATCGTCAACGTTTGAACATCATTAACAGGATTTAAAAGAAACTCTTTTCCTATGGAAAGAACCTGCATTGTACTTATATTTGTTTCCATATAAGGGGTTATTGTTCCTACCAGTTTAGGTAGTTTGGTAATCCCATTTAAACTAAGTACTTCATCTTTTAGTGCACTTACAACCTGTTGCTGCCTTCTTACTCGTCCAAAATCTCCCTCTGCATCATGCCTAAATCTAGCATAATTAAGTAATTCAAGACCATTAAGTTTTTGCAAACCAGCCTCTAATTCGACGTCAAGTTTAGCAGACATATCTTTCTCAACATCTATTTCAATTCCTTCAGGAGCTAATACGTCTACTACATCTACAAACCCCTGGAAATTTACAACAGCATAATAATTCAAGTCTATTCCAAAGTTCTGTTTAATTGTTTTTCTTAAAAGCTCTGGACCACCTAGAAAATAAGCTGTGTTAATTTTATAGTTTTGGTAGTCAGGAATCTGAACATACATATCTCTCATCAATGAAATAAGTTTTACCGTTTCATTGTTCGTATCATATTGTGCAATCATGATGGTATCTGTTC
Source organism: Aquibacillus kalidii (assembly GCF_014280935.1). Lineage (GTDB taxonomy): Bacteria > Bacillota > Bacilli > Bacillales > Amphibacillaceae > Aquibacillus_D > Aquibacillus_D kalidii. Next base: position 1,816 of record NZ_JACLZI010000061.1, on the reverse strand, counting down.
TAGATTGTTCATCTGCACGAGCATCACTACCGAGTAGAAGGATATTGATTTCACCTTCAAATGGCTCCACGCCATTAAATTCTTCATCATTATTGTTGTTATCAACAACAGACTTTTCAGCCAGTTTTTTACCTTGGTTAAATTGTATGATGGAATAAGTCGTTATACCTGCTATTATGGCAAAAATTATGAGTAAAAATATCAAAAATTTCTTTTTCTTACTGCGCTTTTTTTTAGTTAACCTTCTTTGCTCCAATTTGATCCATCCTTATTTTAAATAAATTTATTCATAGATTCGATTTTAACATTGTTTATACGACAAATATATCAAAAAAATGAAAATAAATTAATTAAGAAAATATTATATCGGACCAAAGTCATCTCTTTTAAATATTTATGTGAATGGGATAGATGGAATAATATTAATTTTATATTCTTACTTATTTACATTAGCAAATAAGCTTTGATAATCTGTACTCTTTTTACTTATTTATTTAACTTTCAACTATAATGTAATTAAAACCATTGAAATGTGCCACCTTAGACATATCATTTACAACCAAATGAAAAAAGGTAGAGCAATGAACGACAGAGCGTTTACCACAGAAAATGATCTATAACAATACAAAATTGCACTCAATATGATCAGCATCTCCCAAATGGGTCAGGTCAACTCTTTCATACTGGTAGACTATTACTTACTGTGCAACATGAGTCTTCACTTTTAAGTGACTTTGTGAAAAATGCACTTAAGCCACGAAGCTGGATAGTGGAAGTAGAAAGTAATTTTTAGAGGTTAAAACAACCTCTAAAAATTTAATTTGATGGTGTATATCGCTTATCTAGTTTGTCACGATGAGACTGAAAAATATCTTCGAGAGAAATATCATAGTTGTTGGCAATCACAATAAGGTTTCCTAGAACATCCCCAAGTTCTTCTGTTAATTCTTGTTTTTGTTGTTCTAATGTTCCCGTACTTTCATCTGGTCTGTCTCTACCAATTTCAAGCTCTCTTATAGCTCTTGCAACTTCCCCTGTTTCCTCAGCTAAAAAACCAATTCGAATAAAAATGTCTAATTCAGACCATCCTCGTTGTTCATAATACGCTTTAACCCATTCCTGAAACTCAATAACATTCAAGATTTCCCCCTCCTTTAATAGTCCCCTTTTAGCCTATCAGAAAAAACTATATAATGAGAAGGAAAATCAATATATTTATAGTTTATCGGAGGTTATTAATTTGGAATGTATAGCGGTTTTTTGTGGTTCAAGTAATGGAGCGTCTGATATTTATAAAGAAGGTGCCATTCAATTAGGAAAAGAATTAGTCAGGCGTAATATTACATTAGTGTATGGTGGTGCAAGTGTGGGAACTATGGGGGCGGTAGCTGATACTGTCTTAGAAGAAGGTGGGAATGTCATAGGTGTTATACCAAGACTTCTTGAAGAGCGTGAAATATCTCATCAAAATTTAACTGAATTATATACCGTAGATACCATGCACGAAAGAAAAGCGAAAATGGCAGAATTAGCGGATGGATTTATTGCATTACCCGGCGGTCCGGGAACTTTAGAAGAGTTTTTTGAAATATATACATGGGCGCAAATTGGATTACACCAAAAACCTTTTGGGCTTCTTAATATTAATGGATACTACAATCCTCTTGTTGACCTACTTGACCATATGGTAGAGCAACAATTTTTGCAGGAGAAATATCGCTCATTAGCTTTATTAAATTCAAATCCTAAAGACTTAATTGATAAATTTAATACATATGAACCACCAACAATAAAAACCTACAACAAATAAACAGTT
>NZ_JACLZI010000060.1 GCF_014280935.1 Aquibacillus kalidii | reverse complement strand
AGTCTCCCGATTAAAGCAAGTAAATCCTTAGTCATTACCTTCTTGCCGTTCCATTCAAAATTACTATGATGGAAATTCCGCTGAATATTATTCCATACATCTAAATTAGGAGATGGTTTTATTTTTGACGCTTTTCGCTTTAACGATTGTTCATCCTCCAACATACGGTCGACAGTTAAATGGACAATGTACCGCGCATCATTTAGCTCTCTTTTATACCGTTTTAACTCCCTCTCCAGTCTATCTGTATAACTATCAATAGAGCCTGGTACAACACCAGGATAACTTGCTTGAAGTGACCGAAATTGCCGACGAAGGGTCTGAACTGCATCATCAGATTGATGTTCAGCCTTCCCAATCATACTAGCTAGATGCTTCAATTCGCCCAGATTCACATTTATTTTACTCATAACAGATTAGCCGCTTTCTGCCTATAATAGTGAATCTTATTCCTCGTTTCCTGCCGTAGCTCGCTGTATGTTTGTTCCACTCGACTCCTCGATTGATTCACGTCCGTTGCAACTCGATCAAACGCATGTCTCACATCCCCTTGCCAATGTGCCGAGTACTTACTTCTACCGCTCGTAAACGTTTGATGGGCATGATGAAAATCTTGGATTACATGATTAAGCCGTGACAAGAATTCCTCTAGTTCGGCTGCTTTGCGCAGATACCTCATACGTATCCTTCTCCGCTCCGCCTCTTCCGCACTCACTAACATCTGCCTATCCCCTTCCAAATATTTCTATTACTATGGTAGCGAATCACTGAAACTATTGGTATATTACATATTTCCTGTTTTATCCAAACAGCGAATAGGCTTATAGGTTTAGATGAACCGTTTTATCTAGGTAGGATGTAGGAAGCAAGGGGACGGTTCTCTTGCTTCCATAACTAAAAAAGAAGCAGAAGAACCTCCCTCTGCTTCCCTCTGTTCTCTTTGTCAACGCCATTTCTTTTAGTTTAAGTAGACGACGACTTTCACTACAAGTGTAAGCATAGCTAGTGGTGTAAAACAACTTGAACTACTAGGCTTAGTGCTTCAGAGTCGCGTTACTACACCTTCCCCCCCATTTGTACTACTATTAATGTTACAGTAGTTAACGCAGAAGAAAAGCCTCATACAAAATTGTTTGCTTTCTATCCCTCCACTGACCTATGTAATCTTTTAAACTCAGATAAGATGAGTAGAAACTTTTTTTGTACACCTGGTATGTCTTGTTGATTTAGCTTTAGCCAAAAGTCACTGTTATGACTATCGATGAAAATCTTTAATTCCTCAAATAAGAAAGCTTGGTTTTCCTGTTGATTATACGTAGGATCCTTTAAAACTAGAGTCACATAATCTCGATAGCAATTCACTTGTTGCTTATACAAGCCTGGGTCCCAGACCTCTTCAAGGGTATATGGTCGGTATAAAGCTCGCAAATTGATGAGTGTCTTTTCCCATTTCTTCAACTCTCTTTTCCAAACATTTTTGGTACGCCCCATTGCACTTTGATTCACACGTTTTATCATTGCCTGTAATGATTTAATATTTTCATCCATAAAGCCTATAGCAGCTTGCGCCTTATTCTTCTCGGCGAACGACACATGGTTTTGAAACTTTTCTACGTTTCGTTGACAGACACCTATAACTCGTTGGGCTTCTTGCGACAACTCTGATTGATCCATTTCGGGTACGGATGCTACCTGAATCTTTTCCACTTTGGTCACATTTTTAGCTGCCTGCTTTTGCTTCTTTTGACCTTTTACATAGTCGATCTGTTGTCTGATTTCTTCCCTTTTCTGATTGGCTTCTTCTATATTTGGAAATTCCAATTCTAAGTAGTTTACTAGTAGCCCAAGGAATTCTGAATTAGTAGGCTTCGCTCTTGAAATGCTAATCGGGTAACCGAATAAATTCGATAAGTGCTCCATATTCCCTCTGCTCCATGCCACTTCGATCGAATGACGGATTGCGCGCTCCACTCGACTTGCTGTCGTATCAAATTTATTGGCTAAAAAAGGATAAAGCCCCTTCGTCATTTCTCCTAATACCTCGTTATCATAGTAGATAATTTTGACTGCTTCCTTCATATATTTAAATCCCTTAATATGCGCCGGGACACCCACATCATGAATTAGTGCTGTAATTCTCGATTCTAATTGCTTCTCATTTACTACTCCGTTATCTTGACGATCTGCTTCTTTTTCTTGATGGTCCGTTGCTGGTTTCCCCTGTTCAGCAGCGTTTTGTTTTAATTCTTCCATCTCTTGTTTCAGACTTTGTTGTTCCTTTAATAACGTTTGAACCATTTCCTCTAGCTGTTTAGTCTCCACTTCTTACACCTCTGTATCACATATTCGTTTCTTAAATTGTACCAGAACAAAGTCTCAGATTGTTTACTTTGTTTGAAAGCAAGAAACTTCTCATGTTTGTAACTATTCAAAATGATAAGAAAAAAGTCTAACCGATCAAATCGATTAGACTTTTGAGTTTAGGAGTTATTCATTTTGAAAGTCTGATTTTATATCAAAAAATATATTTTTTCGTTAAACTATCGTTAATAATTCGTCATTTTAGGCAAAGTTAGAGAACACTATAAAAAGATAGTTTTAAATTTGAATATTCATTGATATATAAAATTCAGAGTTTCTTAAAAGTTTATGATATTCTTCCTAAGTCCTTGCTATAATTTTTTAACTAGTACACCGTACATCTTTTGCTTCTTTTTATCTAATAAGGGTTGATATTGTCCGGGCTAGAATGACCTAGCCCGAAACAATTATGCTTCTACTAGAACTAAATGAGTTTTGAATATATCCACAATGTAAATCATCTCACCGTCGTATTCACTCACTGTTAAAACAAATTCACTGAATCTTAATTTAGCAACACCATTTGGATATGTAGTAACATGACGACTTCCAAGCATGGCCTTATTAATGCCGTATCGATTCAAACGAGTGAGAAAATCATTTAGCTCATTTTCCCCTTTCTCCGATAGAGTTGTAGACTCTAATGTAGTTAGCACCTCCTCAGTTGGATATAATTTAGGGAATTTTTCCATAGCTGATCGATGGATCATGCCTATCTCCCCCTTATTAAAAGATGAAGCAATACAGGGAAAATTATAGCACTAACTAGATTCGATTTGGGGGTTTCGACATAAGAAGACGTATTCTTCTATTTTCTTGGCTTTATCTCAATTTCCAGGTCTACCGCGTCTAGAACTTTAAGCAAAGCTTCCATACTGTAGTCTTCACCAGCGGTTACCTGATTGACCTGTTCCACATTCATTCCGTCAATATTCTCTGTTAGCTCCTCAAGTGATAAATTTCTCTGCTGCATCACTTGAAAAATTGCGTCCGAAATGTTTTGTTTAGGAACAATGAGAGAATGATAGCTTCTGGAAAATTCATAATTACCTCTTAAATCTCGTTGTCTCTTCAATGGAGTTTCCTCCCTTCCAAATGTATATATTTTAAATATGTAGTAGTCTATTATATTTCAACACTTTAATTGTATATGATAAATTTAGTTAATTACAATTTATTATATAGGAAGCAAGAGAACCGTCCCCTTGCTTCCCCTAACTAAAAAAAGAAGCAGAAGAACCGTCGCTCTGCTTCCCTCTACTTCTACTTTTCCACTTCACCATTCATCCAGTTAGACAAGTCATTTATTGCTCCATTTTCTCGTAAGCTATCCGCAATATCCTTCATGCCTCGTTTAAAACTGTTCTTCTTTAACTCGCGGATTTCTGCTGCATGCTTTACCAATACATTAGCCATTTGTTCACAATCAGCTAGAACCTTCATCATATTCCATGACTGTTCAGAAGCTTTATGTGCCATTATGCCAGAAGTCATTTGACCTCGGTAATACACTTTCCATTTATAATGTAGGTTTAGATCCTTAAGGTATTTTTGTTGAATGATCGAAAACCATACACCAAAGTACACACCTGACAATTGAAAATTCGGGCTATGTTGACCATGTCCATTACAGCCGGTTAGCGCAACTATTCCTGCTTCATTTAGCGCTTTTACCATAATAGCTGTGTAAGGACATAGGATCGTAGTATAAGTACGAATTCCATAACGACGGTTGGCGAAGGATCTCCACTTCATATGATACCCCTCCATATGCACCCCGTGATTACGTCCTTTTGCATGAATGATTTCCTTCATTTTAGATACTGGGAAACGATTCGTTAACAGCTGGAATTTCTCACCTTGCCAAAAGACAGGAATTTGTAACTCGTCTAAAAATTGTTTTAGCTCCTTACAGTCTTTCTCACTACCATTCCTTAACGAGATAAAGTCATCTTTCACTTTAACCGGGAAGCCTCTTAATTCCAGCGCCTCTGCCAATTTCTTCGTTCCACTTTGCATTTCCATTGATACATAAATTGATTTTTTCATTTCCAATTCCTCCTTGGTTATCTTTGTTGATATAAATATACCAAGGAACGGTTACAAAGCTTGTAACCGTCTGTTAACTAGGAAATTCAATCAGATGTTTTTCATAAGAGGCATTCCAACAACACCGCATATTTCCACGCTCGCCAGTTGTTTGGATCAGGTCATGTCCATCCACCTCTAAGCCCTGTTTCAGGATTAAACGAAGACGATTCATATCCGTCTTAATTGCTTCTGGCTTTCTACTTCGGTTACCAAGACCCGTTGTGCTGTTAAAAATCTCTTCCTTTGTTAGTCCATAGTCAGAGGTAAATAATAATTTTAAGATTTCAGCATATTTTACATTTAATTCTACGTAACTACCATTTCCATGAAGGGTTGTCCCTCTTCTACCTATATCCATTACATAACACTTTCCTTGCTGACTCTTTTCAATCAGTTCATCCCGCCATGCTCTTCTACTGCTGACTTTTGCGGAAGAGCCATTACTTAATCGAACAAAAGTCGATGGATGAGCGTCCTTTTTACTATAGTTATCACGAAAACGAATAAACTCATCCTCTCGATCTAATTGTTTCGATTCACTAAAGCATGTAGCAGCTTTGTCCTTGAATCCTAATTCATGGTACGCTTTCCCAAGTAAACTCCATATTTTAATTTGTTTATCCACATCCATCCGACGTCCATCCTCTAATGCCTCTTTCGCATAGAAAGCGACAGACTCCCATTTTTCTGTTCCTTTGGTCATGTCTTCTGCTAAAAATGCCAAATGGTAAAACGCATCCCCTATGTCTGTTTGCGCCCTAGCAGCCTGACGTAAATAGCGAAAAGCTGTCCGTTTATTTCCACTTATTATTTTTTCCGAACGACCATATTCCAAATACAAATTTGCAAGCGTATACTTATACATCGCAGCATCCTGCTGGCTCAGCTTTCCCCTCAGCAGTTCTTTATGTAAATTAATTCCCTCTTCGACCCATTCCTGCCGAAAATCTGGTTCCTCATAATCATCTTCTCTTTGCATCCATTCATCCAGTTTATGCTCTAACTCTTCTTTTCTTGGCATTTGTCATTCCCCCTGAACCGTAAGCAATTGAAAGTATGTACTCTAGTTTGGTTTCTAATTATTAGAATAGGGATTAATTATTACGTTGTCTAGTTCCTCTTATCTCTAGGTCCGCTAAATATGAACGCTTAAATAGACTTAGAAAATAAAAACCAGTCACATCGGACTCCTCATGTGCCTGGTTTTTATTTTTCTTCTAAATAGGTAGAGTACGCCGTGGGATTTCCTTTTCAACGACTTGATAATTGGATTTAAAAAGGGAGATTACCATTGGAGGATAAAGAAATTACAAGGGAAGTATTTGGCGAACTATTACGAGAAAAAAGAAAAGCAAATAAACTGACACAAGCTCAGCTAGCAGAAAATGCAGGGATTAGTGAAAATTATCTAGGTAAGATCGAACGAGGAATTTATCATCCGCTCTATGGCACAGGTGGTAAAATAATAGACGGATTACATATGAGTCATGATCTTTTTTGGCGTGAATTTACGGAAAGACTAGAAAACCACAAAAAAAATAACAAGTAACATAGCTTTGCTTTAGTACATACAAAGGGAGTGCATCTACCATGGAAGAAGTTCTTCCACATTACCATGTGAACAGTCGCACAATGTCACTCATTCCTGGCAACCACATCGATTACCAAACGATTGTCTTTGAACCAAACAAACAAATTCTAGTTAGTGTCCCACCTATACATATCATGAAACGAGCCTGTTTAGACGTCCTTTCATCCTACGAAGGTAGACGTTCTGCTGTCATGCACCAAACTAACTATCAAAAGAAAGTCCCAATCCCGATTGACCCTACCAACCAGATTTACGCATTCCCCACCCATTCACCTAGTGATTATAGATGCATGTGGATCTTTTATAACCATGTTTTATCCATAAAGGAGAATACGAACAAAGCTCAGAAAGACATGAAATCTATCATTACCTTCAGGGATGGTAGAAAGCTTGCGGTAACGGAGTCTTGTTATTTATTAGAGAAACAAATGCAAAGGACGGCTACTTGTATGGTACAGTTTTGGTCGATTGGTGGATGATTGTATTGATAGTTTTAGAATATTGTGTACCATTTTTGTTTTGATTGCTGTTGGGGATATCGGTCATAGTATAGAAGGGGAGGTTAAATGAAGTTGAGATGTGCTTGTTTTAAATTAGAAATAGCATTTAGTGAGAGGAAAAAATAGACTTACATTATACTTTTAAAAATCTCTTTAGAATTAATTCTTTTTATTCAACGGCCATAGATCTTCTTGAAAGGTTCTTTTGGCCCAATCAAGCAGACCTTTTTTATGGGATAAACACCAAATCTGGTAGGCATCTTTCCTTGATAATTCTAATTGTTTCATTCCTAGTATAAAGTCTCTTAATCGAATTACCTTTATATCATTCTCATCCCCACTATTAAGCTCATTATCTATCATAGCTTGAAGATCAGTTTCATCTGACAAAACAACTGAAATACCTTGTGTAAAAGCATAAGCTAATGTTACAGTCTCTCCCCAATTCTTACCATTAATCCTGGTTTCTTGATCAACATTTTCAATGTGATTAATAGTATCTCTATATATTTTCGTTTTAATAGGGTCATCTTTTAAAAAAACTGTATTTACAATAACCGCTTTATTTTGACTAATTAAGTTGTTTAGTTGCTCTTTTATTCTCTTAGGAGTAAGAATTTCATTATCATAAATGTATTGGTGTATGGACAATTTCCCAACAAGTTTGGGAATGTATTGTTCAATAGCGTTAATCTTTTGTATTTTCTCTAGTTTAATTGCAAAGTCTGTATCCAACATCGCTTCTTCCTATATCAAACTACTCATCTCCACCATAATCGTCCATTAAGTCTTTCAAGTCATCCTCATCTATAATATCAGAACCTTGAAATAACTGTAAATTTTCCGGAGAGTTATTTACTAGTGAGAGTAGATAACGAAGCTTCTTCTCAGAAATCCGTTTTTTTTCAAATGCTACTATTGCATTGTCTACTAAACCTTCAAAGAATACTTCCCTAGTTCGATCTTGAGTAGAATCACTAAGCTGAAGTCTTTTCCGCATTAATAAAACCCCATTATGTGGATCTCGGTCAGGTATCTCCAAAAATCTTTCTAACTCGGTTTCACTAAGAAATCCAATCTCAAAAAGACGACGAATAATAGTCTTATATGGTGCATAAAATAAAGACATTAATCTAACAATGTCTTCTAACTTTAAAGTGTTCTTTTGAATGTTTCTAGAATCCAGCTCATTCTTTAAAACTTCAGTTGGCACAAGAAGGATTGCAGCAAACAAATTAGCCTTCTGCTCCCTTATATCATCTGTTTTATTTTCTAGAATACTATCACGTAATAATTCACTTTCGTTAAGACGGTCTGTATCATACCAAATATGATATAATTCATGCGCTGCAGCAAATACCTGCTTTTCTTTTGGGATATTTGTATTAATATAAACAAATAATCTTTCCTTTTTTTTGCATACAAAGGCGCAAAGTTCATCATCTTCTATTGGATATTTAAGCAGCGTTGCCTCTTGCTCTATAAAGTTTAATACTTCTTCTCTTAACACTCTATTAGTCTTAAGTTTTTCTCCTAATTTACTTCGAACCTTATTTTCAATATCCTTTACTTCACTTGGTGACAATGAATGATGATTAGTCAATATCAAACCCTCCTGTTGAAAAAAATGCTAAACTAAATCTTCCAAATCAATCATTTCATCCATCACATGATTTAAGAATTGGAGCTTTTCTTTAGTATTTTCGTTTTTTAAATTACCGATCATAAACATTATAGGATCTTGAATAATTGGAGATTCTTTATCAGGAATTAATAGTTCATCAACTGAAATACTCATAATGCTTGCAATTTTACTTAGCTCATTTACATTAATTGCTTTTTTACCATTGATTATTTTACTCATAACTTGAGGGGAAATACCCATCCTTTGCGCAAAAAAATGCTGGGGCAGATTTTGTTCTTTTAACCATAGATTTATCTTATTCCCAATATTTTCGAAGGCTGTTTTCACACGATTTCCTCCTTCCACTATATATAATATAAGTATATGTATGATCCATTAACAATGTCAACGAATTGTTTATAAACCCCCAATCAAATATATTCATATTGTTTACACCGAAGGGATTTATATACATAAATTGAAAACAAACTAAAGGTTTTTCCTTTTATTTAGACAGTGCTTCATTTTTAAATAACAGTATTTCAAAGTATAAATGATATACTTTGTTAAATATTAGAGAAAGGAAGATGAATATGAAAAAATCAATCTTAATATTAAGTTCTCTTTTTATACTTGCATCGGTGTTAGTTGGCTGCGGAAAAGTTGAACCAGACTATACTACAAAAGAGTTTGAAGCTGCTCTAAATAACGGAGAAAATTTGGAAGGAAAAATTGTATCTGTTGAAGTTAGCGAACTGGAACCTAACAGTGCTTTTGGTTACAATATTCAGGCTGGTGAACATTTAAATTTTGTATCAACTGAAAATCCGAATGTCAAAAAGGAAGATACTGTGTTGCTTGAGATCAAAAAAGTAGAAAGTATGCTGGGTTCATATATTATTTCTTATGAAAAGAAATAATATGATTAAGACAAAAACATCGGGATCAGACCTTGAAAGATAAATAGATAATTATGTATATAAGTTGAGGACAGGATCATTTGTTGCTATAAATATTATGTAAACAAAAAGTCTTTCCTAGACTATTACGTGAGCTTTGTTGTTTGGTTTACTTCCTGGTGCCTTATTGTTCGGTAGTTCATGATGGCACCTCTTAGTGAATTTTACTTTCTATAATTAACATTTTGCACTTATAACCATAATATGGAAATCCTATCCAACTATCTTTGCATCCATCTTAAGAACCTCGCTTTTTCCTCTCTGTCTATCACCAGTCATCCATTTAAATAAGACATTAAAAATCACCATCAGTCATAAACTAAATAGTAATTTTGTGGCATAAACTTATTATTAATTGAATATACATCATTAACCAATATGAAATCTAATATGGATTGTTAAGGAGGGCACTATTATGAAAAAAAGACATTATAATGTAGATCCTGGCTATGTTACCATAACGGAGGCTAGTGAAATAGTGTCTAATATACTTAGGTTAACAAAACAAGATAGCCAGACTTATAAGACAACAATCCGTGAAGGTGCAAAAAATGGGCTATTTGGAGGAAAAAAATATAAAAAAAAGATGTACCAAGTTAAAAGAGCTGATATATATCAATTTGCTCATGATCTCAAGCGAGAGGAACAGTTAGCTTTATATAACATAGAGATTGCACCAAACTTAGACAATATTAATAAGACTAGAAAACTACCAATTATTGATACAAAGACTGCTCAACAAATCATATATTGCATAAAATACCTAAGGTTACAAGAGATAATATCTGATGAGGTCTATCAAAAAGCCGAAAGGAATTTAATATTACGAACAGCTATTAGTGGAGCCAAACTGGGTTAGTAACTTTACTTAAAAGTATATTAAAACGATATCGTGATCCTCGACCTATTCTATTCCTAGCTCATTTCAAAAAGCAACTTCGCTAGCACACTCTAACAAACACCTGTTTACTCGGAACATTCTTCTTAGTAGTCTTTGACTGCCTGCTATGAGTCTCCTCCTCACCTTATTTTCTATACATCATTACCCCTGCTCTATTCTCTATTTAAGCACCAATCAAAATAGTATCCTGTCACCAACAGTGATAAATCCCCATCTGTAAACTAGTGAGATTATTTGACGTTTATTTTGCGAAAATAATAAAGACTAGATACATACAAAGAAGTGCGTCTAACATGGAAGAAATTCATAAGCATCATCATGTTGAACGTTCAAACAATATCACTCATTCTGCCAAGCACATCGATTATTAAACAATCGGGTACGGATAATTTTTGTTCGTTATAAAGTTCACTTTCTTTATGTTTTTAAAATGGTAGGTCAGAATCATCTGTAAAATTCCAGTCTTTCTTTTCCTCCCTACCATTATTATCCTTGCTCGGTTCGGTTTCATCACTTTCTTCCCATGTAATGCCAAATGGAAATCCACCCTCTGTGTAGCCTGCAATAAAGGTAAAGTTTTCATCACTTTCTTCATATAATTCTTCTTGTTCCCTTCGTCTTTTCTCCGCTTTTCTTTCTTTTTTTATCTCAGTAGCTCGTTGTTTATTGATTAGATTTCGCTTTAATTGTTGCTTGTATTCGTCACTAAATTGATAACCCAGGTGTTCGAGCTCATACATCGCACATAGATGATCGACAGCAAAATGGTTGCTGTACCCTTTCACTAAATTATTTCTGGTGTATTTTGGAATCCAATGCGGAGCAGCTTCTAGTCTCCGCGTACGATTCATCCTTTTATGCCGAGGGGTATTTGGCTTTTTCTTTTTCCGCTTGGCCATGTTTGATCATCCCAATCTAGTAGTTTAAGTTTTCCAATTACTAGAATAACATACATGGGGTCAGATCCTGTCGAAAGACAAATGGATAATTATGTACATGAGTTGAGGATAGGAAATTTTAGTAGGAAGCAAGGGGACGGTTCTCTTGCTTCCCTAATTAAAAAGAAGCAGAAGAACCGTCCCTCTGCTTCATAGATTCATAAACTAATAGGAGGGAAACAAGATGAAAAAAATAATTTCATGATTATTTTTTGCCTTATTGTCAATATTTTTTTCAATACAAACATTTGCTACAACTGAATTTGATTTAGAACCAAAAGTGATTATTAATGATGGAAGTGGTGCGCCATTATATCCAGGGACAAGTACAAAAATGTTAGTTGGGGATATGTTAGTTTCACCAGATTATCTAAAAAAAGATACTGGTTTAGTAGGTCATGCGGGTATAGTTGGAACGGATTATAGTATTTATGAAGTTAATTTGGGGCTTCCATCACAAAGAATCGCTCTAAATAAATTTATAAACAAATTTGGATCTGCAAAAGTCTATGTTTATAGACCAAAGAATGCAGCTAGTGGACAGATGTATTTAGCTGGTAAATAGGCAAAGGCACACTATACTGATGTTAAGAAGTATTTTGCACTTGATGGAAATCTTTTAGATATCAGCACTAGCTATTGTTCGGAATTTATTTGGAATGCGTATGCTAAGGGAGCTAAAGTTCGTCTTGGTGGCGTTGTTACGGTAGGTACTGCTTTTCCACCAAAGGAATATATTACACCGCAAGCATTAGCCGGGTCATCTTATAGTAAAAAATAGTGAGAATTAATTAACCTATTGGTTCCCAAAGGCTATAATAACAAGTAATCTATGAGGATAATATTTAGAGGAGGTTCTAATGGGGAAACGAATATCTTTAGTAATTCTAATTCTTAGTATTGTAATGTTTACGGTTATAATAATGTTCCACTCCCATAATAAAGACGAAATCAGAAAAGATGTTTCATCCTATTTACATGAACAAGGTTATAATAAAGAAGAAATAAAAAAAATTGAGGGATTCAGGTCTAAAACTGGATATGAAGCAAGAGTTATTTTTAATGATGAACCAGAAGTAACATATTTTTACACATACGATAAGAAATATGGCGGTGTTTTGCAGGAGGGTGTTAATACTAGTAAAACAAATTTAGGACATTTAGAATGATATTTACTGTGAACTATTAATTGCATTCCACTGAAAAAACTAAAAATAGATTATAACTGCTTATTTGACCTCTGGAGCTTTTGGAGGTCTATTTATTTTTATTTGGGAACATTGGGTCAGACCCTGTCGAAAGACAAATATATAATTATGTACATGAGTTGAGGACAGAATCATTTGTTGTTATAAATAATATGTAAACAAAAAAACTTGTCTAGACTATTCTATGAACAGAGGCATTATTTTTCTGTTCACTTTCATTGTAAACATAAAAAAACCTCCCCCTGTTAGGAAAGAAAGGTTAAATTTTTCATTTGGTTAGCTATGAAAAGTATAAAATCTTAATAATCAAACACTGTTTACTACGGGTGATGACATGTATTCACAATTAGGGATGGTTACCCCCTGAATCAGAACCATGCGTAACCTTGGTAGTGGAACAAACACACAGGAACAAACTCGAAAAAATCACTTTACGTTACTCGCGATAAACATAGGCACGTCTTAATTCATATCCATTTCAATTGATGATCTCTAGTTCATTTGAATTAAATCCGACTTGCTATAATCTGTTTTAGTTCCTACTTAAAAATGGTCATTTACATCAAAGTCCTCACCGAAACTAGCCACAATGTTCTTGTTTTTAACGTATAAGTCAGCTTCTTCAATGATTTCATCTAAAGATAGACCATTAAATATCCACTTAATATTCTTCTTTGCCACGAAATCACCTAGATCATCCTCAAATAAGTAATCTGCTATTCCCTCTTACTATTTTCCACGTTTAGCAACTAGTTCATTATTGATTTCCCTTATCTTACGTTTAATACCGTTCTGATCACTAGAAGTAGAAATTATTCGACTTTCTAGGAATCCTCCGATTATTGCTACCAGAGCTGCTGTTGAAATAATTATGGTCGATAGTAGAGGTTTAAATCCATATTTACCCATCCAAAAACTTTACTTGATAAACACTACATATACCTTGTCCAACGTCAACTGAGTTTGGTCTGCATATAACTCAACTTTTCCCCTGTAATCAGAGGGAATGTTCTTGATTAAGTGTTCTATAGCTTTTATTGTGTGTTCACCAAAATCATAGATTACTAGGAATTTATACGCCTCTTTCGGGTCAAAGTTTACCTTCGACTTACCTTCTAGCAAACCCTGAATATCCTTAATAATCCCATTCCTCTGTGCAGAGCCAAACTTATACCCATTGTTAATTGGCTTGTTACATTTAATCTCCGATAAGACATTTACATCACCCGTTATCATGATATCCTACCCATTAACACTTGGCTTTGTTCCTAATACCTCATTCATATAGAACTGATAATTAGCATCTACATATGAAAAGTGCTCTCGTAACCAATCCATGAAACGGATTGTCGTCTTATAAGTAATAATGTTGTTGATATCACTTAATGTGGTTTTTATATCTAAAAAGTCTTCAACTGATAGCTTAGAATAGTAGTCTTTATTTTCACCTGTTACTTTAGTTTTAATAAACTCGTTAAATCTTTGTTTTAACTCCGTTTCACGATTGTATTTTTTATTCATTTGCCCTCGCACCCTATTTTAGATTATCAAAATACGTGTAACTCTTATTTTTTATTCTAACTACCTATTGTAATTTCTTTATTTATATAAAACAAAAGGATACCCGCTTTTAAGCGGTTCCTAAGCGATATTGTTGTAGGACACTCTCTTCATACCAATTTTTTAATTTCTCCGTAATTTCTGTTAGTTCCTGATTAAAAAAGAAGTAATTTCCTTCAAAAAAGAAACACACCCTACAGGGCTTAGCTTAAAAGAGAATATATATTTTCAATCTTTCTTGCAAATTCATTTTTCCAAGCATCGTTTGTATCATTCAAAGATTGTAGTATGATAGGTCTTTCTTCTAATACATCACCTTTTAATCTCAATTCCCTAAACGAAGAATTATTAGCATTAAAAATAATTTCAGGTATCTGATTGTACCTAATCGTCTTTATTTGATACGTCTTATCATCCTTAAAGAACCTCACTACAAAAACCTTATCGTTGTAGAAAAAGAATAATTCCAACGGTTTATTTTCTACAAATAGGCCTTTAGGATAAAAGTATTTAATACCATCCGTAAGTCCCAACCCTTTGAAGGTTTCAAGAAAATTGCTAATTTATCTTTCATCTATTCCTTTTTCCATTTCAATTTGCAAAATCTTACTTTTAAATGTGTCGTAAGTCATTTCACTCATAATACAGCCTGCCTCCTTTTTAATAATATCATTCGACAAAAAAGGAAGTATTCACCTTTATTTCTGACCCCATATCTGTGATGCTATATAAAGCGCTAGAAGTGACCCTCCAATTACACTTAGAATAGCTAGAATCCTTACTAACTCTTTCATTAAACCTTTAGGCATCGCAGATATAATTATCAAAAAAATAATACCTATAATTAATGCTGCTATACCCATGATAATAAATGGGCCAGCTACCTCCCATATTTGAGACCATTCAAATAAAGCTATCTCCTGATTCATGTCTTCACCTTCTTTCCATGAAAACATTATACTACAGAAAAGACACCCGAAAGGGTGCCTTCCGTAACGTATCTTGGCTAGTGGATATTCTGCCTAGCCATCCTACCCACATTTTACACATCAACTTTTTCGTCAATCAAATGAGTAAGAACTGGCATATTTGGCATAACAAATCATTTTCCATAGCTTTTCTTACCTTATTTCTTTTTACTCCCAGAAGGTCTGCTATTGAACAATAGCGCATGTCTTCCATCATACAATCTAAAACTATTAATAATTGTTCTCCTTCAATATAATCAGCAGACATTTCTACATTGTTGACTAGATCTAGGTATTCTATATATCTATTATACAGACGTTTTTCTTTGGCTTCCTAGCTTCTATTCCTAACTGTTGAACCAATCCAAATGATGGAACAGGGCTATATCTACCAAATAAAATACTTGTTAACCAATCTACTTCTTTACTTCTCCAATGATATTGATA
Organism: Aquibacillus kalidii; assembly: GCF_014280935.1. GTDB lineage: Bacteria > Bacillota > Bacilli > Bacillales > Amphibacillaceae > Aquibacillus_D > Aquibacillus_D kalidii. The sequence goes on along the minus strand of NZ_JACLZI010000060.1, from coordinate 30,065 downwards.
TATAAGATTCTCGACCTGTTTATTATTCATTCCAACCAGCTCCAATCTTAAATAATTGTTCAGCATAAGCACTACTAATTAAGGATATCCATGTGACAGATAAAAAGGAGCCCTACCTCTCCTTCTTACCTCGTATACTTAATCACTCTAAGTCTTTTCCCTTCTGGTTTAAACTGTGAGATGTAGTCCTTTCTATCCAACTCACTTAGTAGTGCCTGATTCAGATCGTTTTTGAAAATGGCTGGTCTTTTTCCACCTTCCGTGATGCTAGCATAAGGTGTACCTAGCACTTTTAGTAGCTCTGTAATTTTTTCCTGTTCTAAGGTTTTCACCTAGCTCGTTAAAAGCATCACCTTGCATTTCTTTGCCATATTGAACGCAAACAGAGCTTCTGTTAATACCGCACCAACTTCCATCCCCTGATGGACGATAAACTCAGCAACTTGTTCGGCAAAATCGAGCGCCTCCCCTGACTCTGATAGGATCGCAGGATCGATTTGTTTCATCAGCTTCGTTTTGATAGATAATAAGTGCCAACTATATCATTTGAATTCTCAAAATTATGTTTTTATTAGTACAAAGGTTTTATATTAATACTTATTAGGTGCTGCACATCAATTGCTCTATCAAATCACTCATTTAACAAACATTAATTATGTTATTATACCCACTTCCATGCTTTATTAATTTAGTGGTATCATTATTATTTGAGAAGATGAAGGAGGTCCAGTATGAAAAAAACAGTAAAAGTAGTAGCCGCAATTATAGAAAATGAAAAAAATGAGATCCTTTGTGCACTTAGATCACCTGACATGGCTATTCCAAATATGTGGGAATTCCCAGGTGGTAAAGTGGAAGAAGGAGAAGATATCCATGCTGCCTTAGTTCGTGAGATAAAAGAAGAAATGGGATGCAAAATCAAAACTGGTAAACTATTAAATGAAAATGTTCATGAATATGAAACTTTTATTATTAACCTGATTGCAATTAAAGCAAAAGTGGTAGAAGGTTCACCGGTTAAAAGTGAACATTCCCAACTGATCTGGCTAAAAAGAGAAAATCTTAATTCCTTGAAATGGGCTCCAGCTGATATCCCAGCTGTTGAACAATTAATTAACGAAAAAATGTAGTTGCAGATATTATCGAGAATGAAGAAACAATGTGTAAATTAAGTTTCAGTGTTTCAATTGTCAGTTCTTCTTTGATTTCTTTAACAAAGGTACCAAATAATTAAGACGAAAATATGCAATAATGGGCTTCACCTGACACTTATGCAGTTGAACATTTAATAAAAGAAAATGAGGCTGGCACTCCTGTCCCAACCTCATTTTCTTTTATTCGGTAACTGTACCATTTTTTATATAATTATATAGCTTGGAATCCATAGGACGCTCAAGCACCAAGTTCATTTGAACAATTGGCAGCTCTTTTTGATCTTCAATTTTTATGCTGGTCTGTTTTACACTTTCTTTCTCTGGATAGGCCTCTCCTAGGTAATAGAAGTCATTTCCTTCATCATCATCCTTCTTAACAAATATGTGAATCGCAATATTATACTGATCATGATTGACAATCTTAACAACTTCATCTGAATCAATCGTTTTTCTACTTCTAGTAAACCATCTTACAACTTCTTGGTTAAGAAACTCATCCTCATAATTTTGACTAGATTCAACATCATCATCCTTATGATATGTGATAAATATTGGACAAGTACCATATCTAACTTGATAGCCGAACATTGTTCCCTTTTCATCCCCATTCCAATTTAAAAGCCTACAGACATCTTTCCTTGAATATTTCTCATATAAAGTAAGTGGCCTGTCAGGAAAAAAGGAAGCATTCTTTTTAGAAGCAGTTTTAACAATATCGGTCACTAAATGCTTGAAAAATGAATATATTCTTAACCTTTCCTGAATAGATTCATTAAATGAAAAATAATCTTCACTATTTCTTTCAATTATTGGTACTTCTCCATATTTCTTTTTATCCGTTACAGTAAAGAATGACAAATCAAAAATCCGCTCTACACACGCTAAAGTATCATTATCTATTTGACAATTCTGCTTAATTAGCTGTTCTTTATAACTGTCAAAATGAACTGTATCATTGTTTAATAACATTTCTAGCAAAACTATTTCATTTTTCCTTTTCCCATTTAAAATTTCTAGGGACAACATTGATAGCACTTTTTCTTCATAAACTGTTAATGGAGCTATATCTTCGTTCATCTTGACCAAAAACTTATAATAATTGAAATACTTATCCGTAATAACTACAGGATCAATAGAATTGTTGATAACAAAATCATACAGATATGGTACTCTCCCAATCCTATTCTTCAATTCAACATAAGCTTCCTTTAACAACTTTAGAGTGGTTAAATTACTTTTATCTATAGCACTAAATATTCTCTTCTTTGCAATTTCTTCAAAGTTAACGGTTGAGACACCTTTAATATAGCTTGTATCCTTGGTATGTCTTCGTATATTATCTTTATTTTGTGATTTATCACCTGATAATGCTATTGGAATTAAATAATTATTATTATAATTGCCTATAAAATCTATAATAGTCACAAAGTCTTTCGAATCATGCTTACGCAAACCGCGTCCAAGTTGTTGAATAAAAATAATACTTGATTTAGTTTGTCTAAGCATAACTACTTGATTAACACTTGGTATATCAATCCCCTCATTAAATATATCTACAGTTAATATATAATCTAATTTACCATTTTCAAGTTCATCAACTCGTAAGGCTCTTTCTTCTTGGGAATTATCGCCAACCAATGCAACCGTTCTTAGACCTCTTTCATTTAGTGCAACAGATAGTTGTTTTGCTTCATCTTTTCTGCCACAAAAAATAAGTCCTTTAACTGTATCTCCAGAAAATCCATAATAGTTTATTTTATCTATCATATGATTAACACGTTCGTCAGTAACTAATTTAGAAAGGATGGTTGCATCATCTATCGTTTCGCCATTATATTCGAAATCAGTTACACCAAAATAATGAAATGGGCATAACATGTCTTCTTCGAGTGCTTCTTGTAGTCGTATCTCGTAAGCAATATTATAATCAAACAATTCATATATATTAAAATCATCCGTACGCTCTGGGGTAGCTGTCATCCCCATAAAGAACTTTGGAGTAAAGTAATTTATCACTCTATGGTACGAAGCTGCTCCAGCCTTATGAACCTCATCTATTAAGATATATTCAAATTCCTCTGGATTAAACAGATGTAAATTTTCAGGTTTTGAAATAGTCTGAATGGTTGCAAAGAGATACTTAGCTTCCGTCTCCTTATTTGTTCCCGACAGGACACCAAAATCCTTATCTAAACCTCCAAGGATTCTTTGATAATCCGACATTGCTTTATTTAAAATTTGCTCTCTATGTACAACAAACAACATACGTTTAGGTTGGAACCTTCTTACATCAAATGCAGATAAATAGGTTTTACCAGTACCAGTTGCAGATATAACTAGCCCTTTATCATGACCAGCTTCTCTTACAGCCTGTATTTGCTGTAAAGCAGCTTGTTGCATTTTGTTAGGTTCTATCTTCAAAGCATTTTCAATGGAATTAACTTGGTACTGATTAGGTAATTCAATTACTCTATCAAGTTCTCTATTAGCTACATCCTCTTTATAGATTTTTTCATAGTTTTCAATCCAAGCCTCGTTTAATGGTTTAGCGTCTTGCCAAACTTCCTCAAACTGATTCTTAAAGTGATGAACAATCTCACCGTTTTCATGTGAGGTTAGCTTTACATTCCATTCATAGTTAACCTTAAGTGCCTGTGCAGTTAAATTCGAACTACCAACTATTAAGGAATGTTGATCTTTATTAGTAAATATGTAACCTTTTGAATGAAAACCTTCTAAATCTGTTAGCCTAACTTCCACATTTTTAATCTTTAACAACTCTCTAAAAACCTTAGGCGTGTTAAACTGTAAAAATGTTGAAGTTAAAATCCTTCCCTTAACACCCTTCTTTCTAAGATCTAGTAAATGTGATTTAAGTGTTGCAAGGCCACTTTCAGTAATAAATGCAACAGAAAAAATAAACGATTCACTTTTATCTAGTTCCTCCAATACGGAATCTAGTACATTTACATTCCTGCCCCTATCATTGACTAGTAGTTTCGGCGTATAGCTGCTGGATTTATTATAATTATGGTCAATAAATCCTTTTTGCAATGATGCTTCTAAGTCCCTAACAAAGTTTTCCATGATATCACCACTTTTGTTTTTCTTTAGCGTTTCAGATTAATAAGGTATTTTTACCTAGTTTAACACAATATATTATACCTATTTGAATTATTGTATAGAACTTTTTGCTTTAAATACCCATATTGTTGGTGTCAATTGTTCTATACTACACTTGCTCTATTCTTCTCAAAAGGAACTCCTTCGAAGGACGTAACGATTTATCAATTGGTAGTCTAAGCTTTCTACCATTAGATTTCAATTTAATAGTTGAGTTAACCCGGATTACGTAATCTTGGTCAATGGTAATTAATCCACCGTCAAATAGTTTGTGATGGTTGCTACATAGCAAAATACCATTTGTCACATCTAATTTTTCATGATCGTTACACTTTGACCATGGGACAATATGTGCTGCTTCTAGTAATATAGGGATCTTAGAACCACATACTGCACATCTACTTCCATAGGCTTCTAGTAATAACCTCCTGAATATAGATTGCGCAACCCCTCTCACCTTTACTTTTGCGTAGATTTCTTTACTTATTGCTTGTTTATTTAAAAGCTCTTTGACGAGTTCATTCTCATCCTTTCCATCTTTTGCATATTGGAAAGGATTGTGTAGATTATCCCAATTAAAAGCAAATACTCGTGCCATGCCTTCATCCAAATCATTTATATCCCAAGCAGTAAAACCTTGGCCAACTTCCCCTCTTTGGTTAACCACGATAATCGTTAATGGCGGTAATTTTTCATTCAGGCAGTAGTTTTGAATATGATCTAAAAAATACCTACATGTTCTATGATGAACGTTTAACTTATCTCCAAGTTCTCCATATGTAATTGTATCGTTGTTCCTTGCAGCTTCTATGAGAACATCCCATGCTCTGTACGCTCTTTCTTCTTGATTCACAGCTTTATCCATTCAATCACCCTCTTATTGCTTTAAGTACACAAACTCTCCTAATTAGCAAAGTTCGATAGTACAGTATGTTCCCATTTCAATATGCCTGTATCCCAAACTTCAATAACTTCTTCGGTAAAATATCATCCAAGTTCTGTATGTCTGCATCTTGTAATTGAATTAAGTTAAACCCATACTTTTCATAGATTCTTAGTTTCTCTTGTTTTCTAGCTGCATATTTAGGATCGTCTTCTAATCCCCAATATTCTATGTACACCTTCCCAACTGGTAGATAAAAATCCGTATAGACATCTTCTTCAATCGGTAACTTTCTTTCATAGGCGTGTACAATCTCAGACATGTATAGCCAGTTATCTATTAACATTTCCGCTCTTGAACGGACGTAATGACCATCCGCTGACCTATGTTTAGCTTCAAACTTTTCTCGAAATGCCACTGGGTTACTTTGTTCAGTCTCGTTAGGTTGCTCCGGTTCATTTCCTAGTATCTCATTTATCGTTTCTACTAATCTTTTGTTCTCTAAAATACTTTCAGGCCAATTCACATATGGAACGCCAGTTTTATCATATTCCAGCTGTTTACCGCCTATATTTTCACCGAGTTTTGTTACTTTCCAACCTTTGACTGCTTTCTCTACAAAGCCTAACTCTGACAATATCGGATTCATCTTAAACTTCGAAACACCAAAATGGCTACTCAGTGCTGTTGCGTTTAAAAGCGATTCATTAGAAGTGTGAAACATTTTATGATCCTTTATTTCACTACTCCATGCGATATATTCTCCAGCTCTTGGATGTTTTTTAATAATTCCACCCAATTGTTTTCCGTGATCAGTTAATACCCAATTATCATCTACTCTATTTATCAATCCGTTTGCGAGTAAAATTTGAAATACTTCTTTCGTACCCATCTTAAGTTCTTTGGAAAGAATCGTTGTCGAAATATGCTTGAATTTACTAGTTGTACTCACCTTTTATCCCTCATTTACATTTTTCTGTTAATTATATAGTACTTCTTAATTATTAGTGGAACAATAGCTAATGACAAATTGTAGTATAAATTTGCCAAAAAAATAGAAGTATCCTCTTGTTAATTAGAGAATACTTCCTTTTTAAACTATTAAATGGGTCGCATCTAGTAAAGTCACTTGTTTAAATTTAACACTTCTACTAACTTATTTCGTAACTCTTTTTCTTCCTGACTCCCGGTTGTTTTTAATCTAATAATTGGAATATCATACTTCTGTAATATACGATCTTTCATTTCATCTCTTTTCAATTGTGCCGGATTGTTGGCATGGAATGCATGTCCATCTACTTCCACTACTAATACAGGCATTTTATCTATTTTGTTAAAAACAACAAAATCCGTATGTGTTAATATATTCATCGCGTATTTTGATTCAGCATCTGTAAGTTTATCTGGATCCTTTATCAGCATTCGTAATGGTTGGTGAAGCACATAGCCAAGGTTTTGAAATTGCGCTTCACTCAATACTTTTTCCATTACAATATTCATTAGATTTTCTGAATTATGTTCAGAAACTTGCTTACTATTTTTCATCACTTCTAATAATTTCTCAGAATAACTGCTATAGAGAAGGTCAAATACAGAGTAGATCCGACTTTTTATTACATCAAAGTTATTGTATTTGATATATCTGATTAAATCACCAATGTTTGTTCCACGCCATTCCTCACTACCATCTGCCACAACGACAATTAGTTTTTTCACAGCACGCGAAACAGCTACATTAATCAGATTAGGGTTATCTGCAAAATCATTTGCATTCATTTCGTTTGAGACAGTAGAAAGAATAATGATATCCTTCTCTCTCCCCTGGTATTTATGAACCGTATCGGCTTCTATATCCGTATCACCGGTAACCTTTTGTAATTCATTTGCTTGTTGTCGGAATGGCGCTATAATACCAATAGAATCTGTCTTACCTAATTTCTTGTGTTCAGGTATAACTTCATTAATAATCACATCTATTTGTCTTTGATTAATCGTCCCTCTTGCATGATTTCCTTTTGCTGTTTTATATAAAATTAAGGACTTATCATTGTCCTGTTCATCCGTTAAAACGATAAGCTCATCGTTATAAAATTTCTGATTACAAAAATTGATAATTTTAGGATGGCAGCGATAATGTTCCTTCAGCAAGGTTTTAGGTAGATCCTTAAATAAACTTTCTATGGAAGATAATAAACTATGTGTTGAATAGCTGTAAGCCTGATCAAGATGATAAGACTCGAATATTTTATTCGTTTTCTCCCCTACTTCTTCCGGAACAACGTTAGGAAGCTGCTTTCCATCTCCAACTATTACTGCGTTCTTAGCACAAGATAGCGCTAAAGCACCTGTGACAACATCTACCTGGGATGCTTCATCTATTAATACATAATCAAACAAGTAATGTTTAGCAGCACAACTACGCAACGAATGGGTTGTACTTAATATAACTGGATACTCACTTATAAACTGATCAAAATTTTTCCAAATGGCGTCTGGGGTAAATATATTTCTTCCTCCGCCTTTTCCAAATCCCTTGGCTAAGCTTGCTTTAAATAAGCGCATCGAATCGTCACTATATTTTTTCATAGCACTTTCAAAATGATAGTGCTCAAGCTTTTTAGTTAACTCTTCTATTTCACTTAACAGTTCTTCTCTCTTAAGTTCAAAATAATATTTTTGTAAAAAGGAAATCAGGCTTTCAGGAGCTTCCTTGTATATGTTAAAGTTATAAATTCCGTGAACAAGCATGTTATACACTTTATTGCCTAATTTGAACTTTCCCTTTTGAATTTGTTTTTCATACTCAATTAATATCTTTAAAACTTTATCTGCTTTCAATCGAAAGAGCGACTTCACTTCTAGTTGTTTGAATCCAGAATCAACGTAATAGTTCTCATAATATTCCTGTTCCGTTTTAAGTTGTGATAGATCTTGTTTGAGAACAGCTTGTTTATTTTGTAGTTTAAGCATCTCATTTAGTTTATTTTGACCTTCTTTAAGGTTGGTTTTTATCGCGTCATACGCTTCATCTTCTAATACCCATTGCTTCATATCTGGATAAGCCCCATTTTGCTCAGCAAAAAAGGTTTCCTTGTTTTCCTTATTGCCCAAATAGGCAGCTATAAAATCAAGCCCATACTTTCCTAATTTCTCCACAACATTCTTAGTTGCAGCGTTATTGTTGGAAACGACTGCAACGGTTTTATTGTTTATCACTGCATTGGCGATGATATTTAGAATCGTTTGTGTTTTACCAGTTCCTGGTGGTCCTTCGATTATACTAACTTGTTCTGTCATCGCTTTTTCTGTGGCTGACTTTTGGCTGGCATTGAAACCAAAAGGGAAAATTAGTTGTTTTTGACTTCCCTCTTTTTTAAGAGGTGTTTTTCCTAAATACGCAGATAAAACACTACGCTGACTTATTAATGTTAGGTCTTTATATTGTTTACTTAAAAAGGACACATCCCCATCAAGTTTAACGCTAATATGATTAGCTATTGTTTTTAAATAATCAAAAACATTTTTTGCTGATTTGTTAGCTAAGGCTGTTTTTTCCATGCTAATTGTGGAACTAGGATAGACTTTTGTATATCTGTTATTAAAAGTAAGTTTTATGTAAGATCCAAAATCTAATATTCTGTTAATACCAGAAATAGGTTTAGCATGCTCATATACAATACTAGTATTGGCATCGATATTTATTGGATTTGTAAGTCTAGTTATATTGCTTTCATTGTATCCGTATTCCTTCTGACTGTTATAGTATTTAATCGTGTATTTGCCATTGTGAAAATGACAGTTTTGGATTTGTTCGGTTTTATCTTCACCTTTTATAAGAATTAATTCTTTTTCTATATCCAAGGTTTATTACACCTCTTTATTTGAGTATCATGATGCCCAATGACTATAAGTAATGTGGGAAACCCCTGTGTTAAAAATAATATATTTCTAATAGACATACCTCTCTGGCCCTCTAAACACTTCACGAACATGCCAATCCAGATAAGAATGATTAGGTTTATAGAATGTTTCGATCGGCTGACGGATTTCTTTACCATGAAAATCTAGTAACATCTCTTTAAACCCACTCGTACCGTGGGCATCTTGGGACACAATCATTCTTCTTTCATCCGATATAGTAAATACCCCTCTATCAAACAACTTATGATGAAGGGAGCATAAAGCTAAACCATTTTCCTCCTCATCCGGACCTCCTGCTTGATGCCATTTAATATGTGCTGCTTCAACACCAACTAATGCATGTGCTAATCGAACATTGAATCCACAGATAGCACAGCTAAATCCATATGCTCTTAAGATTTTTTCTCTAAAATAAGGGTCACGTTTTCTCTTTTTGTAATAGGTAAAGTCCAACCCAACTGCATCGAGAATATCTTCATGAATCGTATCTGGAAAATGATTATCTAAAATAGATTGGGCAATTTCTTGTATAAGCCTTGGATTTGAAGAAAGTTGGCTAAAGACTTCCGGGGTAAACCCACCTGAGATACGCTTACTTAGAAGTTCCTTATTATTAGGACTCTTGTAATTGATATCGATATTATCTAATTCCCAGATCCCATCATTCCTAAGGCGCACGAATGGTTCTTCCGGATGATATGATTTCCTAATTGGACCATATTCTCTTAGTAACTCTATTAATTTAATTCTTGTTAATTCATATGGAAGAAACCTTGAACTCTTTGCTTGTATTTGACCTAAAGCAAATAAGATTAATAACGGTTTGTGTGGCGCTCGTTGGTCCCCCTTCTTCCATATTGTTAGATTTTCCACTCTATTCTTTAGTTCCTTAGTATCCATGCTGTATACACCATCTTTTTATTCATTTGAATTAGACATCTACTTCTACAAGAAACACCTTCTCATCAAAGCCTCCACGCTCGGCCGCTTTCTGCTTACGGATTTCTTCCACTTTTTCTATCGAAGCATCATGTGTCTTAGCTAATGCATGTAAAATTTCCAATATATCTGCTAATTCTTCTAAACTTTCAACATCATTATCTGCTTCTAGGTATTCCAGTGCTTCCTCTTGTAGCTTACTTTGTAACGCTGTTATGTATTCTTCATGCGCTAGCTTTCTTGTTTTATATGTTTTCCCTGTTTGATCTATTATTTCAGGAATTCGGTCTCGGACTAATTTGTTGAAAACAGGCATGTGAGAACGTCTCCTTTTCTAACTTGATAATAGTATAATTTTACCACATTAAATAATAGAAAAAACAAAAAGGATAGATACGAATTACACGTATCTATCCTTTATTACCATGCCTCTACTTTTCTAATGACCAGCATTTTTTTCATGGGGGGTCAAACCCTTATATTATCTATCTGCACCAAACCTAATTTTCAAATTGTTGGTATAGTAAAATTGTAAAAAAAACGAAAGTCATCTTTTCTTGTTAATACAGGAATTTTCATATGTTTTTATATTTTGGGACGTTTAGATAATCAGATACGTCTAATCACTAAAGAATAAAGAAGGTGAATGCATGAAAGAAGAAAAAGACATAAGTGATAACTGGCTTCAAACTAGTGACAAAGACCAACTTATTCAAGATCTTATTCATTTTTATGGTGAGGAGATGAAAAGACTCATATTTACCTATGTAAAAGACTTCAGCATCACAGATGATATCTTTCAAGATGTATTGGTAACTGTTTATTTAAAAGTAAGTCAATTTAAACTACAATCCTCCTTTAAGACGTGGTTATTTCGGATTACGGTTAATAAAAGTAAAGATTACCTAAGAAGTTGGTATTTTCGTCGTGTACAAATATCTGATTCTTTTAAACAAATGGTCGGTAATAAATCCATGGAAGATATTACTTTGTCAAAGGAAACAAGCAAATACCTAGGAGAAGTGATCTTATCCCTACCTGTTAAATATCGAGAAGTCATTATTTTATATTATTACAAAGATTTAAAGGTAACGGAAATTAGTGAAGTTTTAAAGTTAAACTCATCAACCGTTCGGACCAGGCTTAATAGAGCGAGAAAATTATTAGAAAATAACATTGGGGGTGATGTGGAATGGCTACAGATAAACAAATAAAGCAGGCTGTTCATTCAGCTATTGGGGATAAACCCTTATTAAAGGGTAACGAATATATACTATTCCAACAAAGAGGATTAAATGAAAATCGTAAAAAGCCGTTTACTGCCGCAGTAGGTTACTTGGTAATCTTCTCACTTGCCATCTGCTTATCTCTTTTCACCTTAAATGAAATGGGTGTAATAAACAATCATACATCCACAGAAGAAGCATTTGCTATAGATCGAAATGCGGTGATGGATAAAGTGGAAACCATCAAACAGAACCTGAAAGTCGGAATGACAAAAGAACAAGTAAGAGAACTTTTTGGTGAAGGTGTCATCTATTATAACCAAAATACCTCTACAGCTAAAACAGAAATTTGGATCTATAATTATTTTGAAAAGCCTGGAACGACCAACACATATGATTATAATGCTAAGGATATTGATCGATTAGAGAAGAATGAATTAGGTATTGATATGAGTATAATATGGAACGGAGATAAGGTGGAACGAGCATTTTTTATGTTTAAGGAAACTGACGCTAGTGAAATAATCACTGTAAGCATAAATGAAGATGATACAATAACAGAAGAAGTAAATTGAGATGGTACATTAAAGAAGAAAAACCTTTGAGAGTAAATAATCCTCTCAAAGGTTTTTTGTTATTTAAAACTTTCTATCTCAGATTCATCGATATAATCAATTAAGGTTTGATTGAAGGAATTTTCACTTCTTTCTTCTACCCATACTTGTTCAACAATTTCCAACATCTATTTAGATAATAGTAAGAACAGATATCTCTATAAGGATTTAATGAAATTAGCCATGATAACGAATACGAATATTATCTTTTAACAGGATCTGACCCCTTGATCATGAAGAACAAATTATCATCTAGTTGTAAAAAACCAAATAGCAACTAAAACTATTGCTATAACCAACCAAATAATAGCTTGCATATTTTTTCTCATAATGAACAACACCTTATCAATAAGTTTATTTTATTATACTATGAGAAAGCCCAATTACTAAATGGTATAAACTTCCTAGTTGCCTAAAGCCTCGTTTTAGCAAGCTGATTACCATCTAGTAGGTACATATAAGTAGCAATCCAAACAACCGTGGCAACAGCCTTTAGCTAGTGTCCATGTATCATAGACAATAGCTACCGATTTGTCTTTCGACATGGTATGATCCCTTGTTCCTAGTATAAATTATTAATCTAATCTAGTTCATCTGCTAATTGTTTCATTTTAATATAGATGTCTTTATTACAAAAATTCTCCTGAGTCAAATTCAAACTATCACATGCAAAATAAAGGTGTTCTAGCCAATCAGCATCATTGCATTGCAGTGCCTTTTCACATTCTATTTCAATATACGGAGTACTTATTTCCTTACCTAGACCCCTAAACAATTCGATAGTTTCTAATGCCCCTGGCCAATTTCGATCTTGTAATAATTGTGCTAATTTTGTAAGTGCTTTTTTATTCTTGGGATATCCTATTTTATTTAGGATATACACCCCATTTGCCCAACATTCTTTCCCATACTTAGGAATTAATAAATCCACCTTATCTGGTGATATTTCTGAAAGAACCCTAATGGATTCCTCTTGCACTTCTTCCGGAAGTAACCAGTTTAAATTATATACATAGTAAATAATCGCATCATCTTCAAGAATGTTGTAATCTGTCATAGTAATTCCTCTCCATTTTTCGCAGAAACTGAAATCACTTATTCGTGAACTTATGTGCTTTTTGTCATGGGGTCTGATCCAAATGTCGAATGTTGTTTTCAATTCCTTATGACATCTTTAACTTAAGTGTATCCTCCACAAACATTATTTCTCCATCATCTTGGAAGCCTATAAAATAGACCTTCTCAATTTGGTCATGATTAAATAAATACATATATTCCTCACTTAGATTTCTTTCAGGATACAAGCATGCAATGTAGTCCCAAACCTTATCTGATTTTAATTCCTTTTGTTGCCTTCCATATATCATAATTCTTTATTGGTAAGTATTGTTTCATCGCTTAGAACCTCCTAGTTTAGCACGCGTCATACTGACACCTAATTCTGTAGCTGGAAAGAGAGCTAAAACTGCCCCTAAGAAGAACTGATAGGCACTCTTAACAGAATCTGGATTGATAAAGGCTGACTCTCTGTACAGAACTAAGCCTGTCATTATAAGAACAATTATTCCGATAGCTATAATCGAACCCATTACATATGCTTTCCCACTGCTCACCTGTCTCCATTGTGGTGAAGAAATAATAAAGGAACAAAAGCATAAAATAATAAAAACAGCGATATACAGAAGTAACGTCAATGTTAAATAGTTTACCTCTTCATTGATTTGCCCGTCCTCAACCCCAACGATGTACATTGTATTTGATGTTAAGAGCAGTTGAATACTTATAAGCATAAGGTAAACAAGAATAAAATATCCTATTTTATTCCAATTCCCCAACTTCTTTGAAATAAATAATCCATAACCAAAATGTCCAATAGAACCGATTAGTAGGATAACAAAGGATATATTTAGCCATAAAGGTACTATGGAGAATGACTGTAGGTTAACTATCGTTATGAATAAACTAATTACAAAGAAAGCTATAGCAACAGAGAGGATTTGATTTTTTTTCTGTTCAGGTTTTGCATGTAAAGGCTGATTTTCTATCTTCATTATACTCCCCCGTTTACTTTTCTTTTGTTTATTGTTAGTAATTGAGGCAATCTGTCTAACTTGTCCTCTTTAAGGATAACCATATCACCTAAATCAGGATATGAAGGGCGGACTCGGTATACTTTGGATTCTACCATGTCTACTTCTGTCCCAACGCCATTTTCATACATATAGCCTAGCGTATACATTGATTCTGGTACGCCTTTATCAGCAGCTTTCTTGAAAAGTTCAAGTGCTCTTTCTTCATTTTTCTCCACATACTCCCCGCGCAAATACATATCCGCATAATTGTTTAGGGCATCCGCATGTCCTTTTTCCGCAGCTTCTTTTTTGTAAAAGTAAGTTTTCCATACTATGTTCAACCATTTCCAACATCTAATTAGATACTATTAAAAACAGATTATCTCTAAAAGGATTTAATGAAATTAGCGCTTTCTTTTATGAAATAGAAAGGTGTAAGGAAGCTATAAACCAGCACTTAAAAGATAATTGGGAGTAAAAGTTTTTTTAGTTTAATTTTTGAAGAAATTACAATATGACCTTTAGAGGTCATATGTAAAACTTATAACTTTTAGAGGTCATATTTGAAGTGTTCGTCTTGATAAAATATCTTTTGATTTAATAAATTATTAGTGAGGTAAGGTTATGTCCTTACTTGGACACCTGCCCACACAAAGGCTTTACCCCCTATAACTCTTTCAGCCTCTGCTTTGCCTGTTCATCACCTTTTAAAGCAGCCTTTTGATACCAATATTTTGCCTTTTTCATATTAACCTGAGTTCCGATCCCATTCTCATAACACATACCAAGATTATAATCCCCATAAGGGTCACCCTGATCAGCAGCCAGTTTGTACCAGGATATCGCTTCATCCCCCAGGCCACTTTCGACTGCCTCATGTCCTAGGCGATTTGCTGCAAACAGATCACCATGAAGGGCGGACTCTGTAAACCATCGTTTGGATTCTACCATGTCTACTTCTGTCCCAACGCCATTTTCATACATATAACCTAGCGTATACATTGATTCTGGTACGCCTTTATCCGCAGCCTTCTTGAAAAGTTCAAGCGCTCTTTCTTCATTTTTCTCCACATACTCTCCGCGTAAATACATATCGGCATAATTGTTTAAGGCATCCGCATGTCCTTTTTCCGCAGCTTCTTTATAATAGAAATAAGTTTTTTCCAAATCATGCTCCACAACTTTTCCAACAAAGTAATCATTACCTAGTAAGTAGAGCGCATCCACACTACCTCCATCGGCTGCTGCTTTCAACCAGTCAAAGGCCCATTCATCACGCTGAATCGATTTATAAAAATGACCAAGTTCGAGCTGGGAATCCGAGTCACCTTCTAAGGCTTTTACATACAGGGCAATAACCTCTTCTTCTTCCTCTTCATCGATATAGATTTCCGCCGGGTCATTTGTGGGGTTCATCATTTCGGATAATATCAATTCTAAATCACGTAATAATATAGATTTGTATTTCTCCTGAAAGCTAGTTACGTGCACTAACTGCGTACATAAGATATCAATATCGTCAGGAAGATTATCTACTGAAGAAACATATTTTTTTATAATCAAAGATAGATCCTCAAGAAAATGGTTACTTTCGGGTAGATTTACTACTAGTTCAGCAAGCGCAGGATAACCATTTTCAGTTAATTCTTGATGCAATTCCACGTGAAAGACACCTTCCTATTATCCTATTTTACCTAGAGTATCTCATATATGATGGTGACTTGGAAGCATGGGGATGTAAAGAAGTAATTTGCTTATGACCAACAGGGTCTGCACCCAAATGTCGTGTATATCTCACTATACGAATGTACTATTTGGCAATGGATTCTGCTCCTTTTTGAGACTTTTAACTTCCACAGATTTGCAATTCCCTCCTTTTACTGTTATTCTAAAGAAGAATTATTTTTGTTCGGTGGAAAGAATTGTATGAATTATGGTTTTTTCATCATCTTGATGATACTTTTGGGCAGGAATAGTAATACAATGTGTGGTTACACACTAGGAGGCAACAAACATGGAAAAAGGTACAGTAAAATGGTTTAACGCAGACAAAGGTTTTGGATTTATCGAAGTAGAAGGACAAGACGATGTATTCGTACACTTCTCTGCTATCCAAGGTGAAGGCTTTAAATCACTTGAAGAAGGTCAAAGCGTAACTTTCGATATCGAAGAAGGTAACCGCGGACCACAAGCAGCTAACGTTCAAAAAGGTGCTTAATTTTTAAATAGTTTATACAAACAGGCTCATGATATGGGCCTGTTTTTTTATGTTCTTCCCAATAATTCCTATAAAAAAACCCCACTCAACGTTCGAGTAGGGAAATGGTACAGGTAATATAAAAAAATTTAAAGCTTCAAAGGTATTTACAGTATAACACACTAGATTAACATCTGCTCATACACTTTTTATTTTCACAAATCAAAATCCCCGTAGACTTACTAGAAATGGGAATGCAGCCCTTATCCTCCGCAGCACTTCTTATACTTCTTCCCACTTCCACATCGACAAGGTTCATTTCTTCCTACCTTTACCACTTCTTTCGGTTCATGTGTTTTATACGGTTTGGTTGGTAGTGGTTGTAAATGTTTTCTTTCTTGCTCTGCTAATTCGGTTGGCGTATAGCCCTTCAATACCCACAGTCGGGTGTTGTTCATAAGATTGGTGACGTGGTCCATTAATGCTTGGACCTCATTTATATCCTCAAATTCAAATAGATTACTAAAATATTGAAAAACATCATTGAACGTTGCATCATTTTGAATTTCAAACACACACTCATCGACAATTTCATCGACTTCTTCTTTGTCAATTTCAAATGAATCTGTAAGGTATTTAACTAGCTGAACATAGCTTTTGTTTCTTTCGATAAACCCAGGTTGTCCAGCTGTCAGCACTTGCTGCTTGCTGAATGGGTAAAAAGATAAATCCTTTCTCATTCTATGTTCTGCAACAACTGAATCTGGATTCTCTACACCTTGATCAGAAAATCCATATCTATCATATTGGTAATCCTCCATGAATGCATTTGCATCATCGATCACTTGGAAATACGCCATCACATCGACTGGTTCACTTGTGTAGGAATTTGTCAGCTTTATTAACTGAGTGCCATTTAACGTTCCATAATAATATAAAAGGCCACGTAAAAGGGTTAACCATTCCGTATTCCTCTTTACTTTAGACCTGACAGTAAAATTATTTTTTAAAGCTTTGATTGGATCAACGAGTTTACTCGGAACGGCTAGTATTTTCTTACCTTGATAGGTTCCCGTGAAAACAAAACCAGTTGCCCGTAAATACCTCGCTTGGCCAAGACCTATCGATGAAGGAACAGTTATCTTTCCACCGTTGTCCGCTATTTTCAAAAGCCATGATAGCCGTTCATCATCCCATTTTTCACAAATTTCTTCTATTTTATTTGGTATTGCTTCCCTAAGTACATCAAGTAAGTCAGCTTTTTTCAAGCTACTAACTCCAGTTAGCCTTAGATATTTCCTAATATCGTCTAATTCTGATTTTGTGTAGGAGCGCAATCCTTCCTCTAGCGTGAAAGGAACTTCCATGTCACTCCAAAGCCTCTTAGCCAACTTCTCTAACTGACTTTTTCGCATCCCAGTTAGTCGTTCTAGTACTTCATCCATTTCTTGCTCTGATAATTCACCCAATTTGTTTGTCATATCATAACCTCCTCTTAATAGAAGTAATCCTATTTGATAGTGTTCCTTTTATATAGTTTGCTCGCACTGATGCTTTTACTTTTGCATAGTTGATTTTAACAATCGATTAATAACATAAAGAGCATTTACATTGCTGAAGTTAATCTTTATAACCCTATTTTTTTTGCTTTCCTATCCTACATTCTAACATAAAATGACATCATTCCACTTTCTATTCATGTGATCTCAGGCAAAGTAAAAGCTTATTGGTATATGTTGTTGAAAGACTTTCCTTCGTAACCCAGCAAACTATCATGCTTAACTAAATAACTCTTTCACTACCCTTTCAACCACTTAACCGTTCAACCTTCCGAAATATGTCGTAATGAACGAAAAATATAAGTACAAATTATATTGACAACGCTTACATTTTATTGATAAGTTATATGAGTAATATAAATTTATAAAATAAAGGAGGAATTTGTATTGTGAAGAAAAAAAGGAGTGTTTTCTGGAAAACGTCATTCTTAACTGCATTCTTAGTTTTAACGCTTGTACCAGTTGTTTCTGCTAACTTTTGGAATGTGTCAGGGGATACGATGTTGCATGACCCGTCTATTACAAAGGAAGGAAATACTTGGTGGGCATTTGGAACAGGTGAAACAAATAAGAATGGTATCCGAGTTTTAAGATCGGATAATGGTTCCAATTGGTCTGCAACACCTGTCATTTTTCCACAACCACTTTCATGGTGGAGAAATTATGTTCCAAATCATGAAACTAATCAATGGGCTCCGGATGTAAACTATTATAATGGGCGCTATTGGGTTTACTACTCTGTTTCCTCATTTGGTTCAAACAATTCTTTAATTGGACTTACTTCAACAAATAGCATTGCCTCTGGTAACTGGAGAGATGATGGCTTAGTTATACGTTCAACCACCTCAGATAACTTCAATGCAATCGATGGTGATCTGGTAATTGATAAGAATGGAGATCCTTGGCTATCCTTTGGTTCTTACTGGAGTGGGATCAAATTAACTAAACTTGATCGAAATACAATGAAACCGACAGGACAAATCTACTCTATTGCAGCAAGACCTAATGTTTCAGATCATGCAATCGAGGCTCCTAATATCACCTATAAAGATGGCTACTACTACTTATTTGTTTCCTTTGATCACTGCTGTCAGGGTGTAAATAGTGATTATAAAATTGCCTATGGAAGGTCTAAAAACATCACAGGACCTTATTACGATAAAAACGGAGTGAATATGCTAAATGGTGGTGGGACCATTCTAGATGCAGGAAATGATCGATGGATTGGACCTGGACACCAAGATGTATATAATAACAATATTATTGTTCGACATGCCTATGATGCAGAAAATAATGGAGCGCCACGCCTATTAATAAATGACCTATATTGGGATTCGAACGGTTGGCCACGTTATTAACGAAAATTTTCATGGGGATAAATATAAATAATAATGACAAAGGCGCATTTAGTGTAATGTGCCTTTGTCATTTTTTTAGGTTGTCCGAATAAGCACTCTAAATATATCTATCTTTGCCCCTTTTTATCCAAAATACGGTTATTAAGTACTAATTTTTGGTACAGCTTAGCCGTATTATTTACTCATTTTCCGAATAGGATATATACTTTCCTATCAGGTCATGTACAATTGGTACTGACATCTATTGGCCAATAGAATCATTTGCAAAGCAATAGTACGTAGAAAAATCTAATAATAGAAAGGAATTAGTTTTATGAAAAAATTGATATACTCTCTAATTACAATTAGCTTTCTCTTTACACTAGTTTTTGCAGCGATCCCTGTACAAGCAGCGAGCTTTGACAGCAGTAATACGTATAAGATTATCAACCGATATAGTGGAAAGGCTTTAGAGGTGTACGATTGGTCCACTGAGGATGGGGGTAATATTGTTCAATATGATGACATAGGCGGATTAAATCAACAATGGCGCATTATAAACGTCGGCGAAGGTTACTATAAATTCCAAAACGCTTTTAGTACTAAAGCAATGGAAGTAAATAATTGGTCTACAGAAGATGGCGCGAATGTAGCGCAGTGGACAGATTGGAATGGAGAAAGCCAACAATGGCAAATCGTTGACTTGAACAATGGATACGTTAAGATTATTAACCGTTTTAGTGGGAAGGCCTTAGAGGTGTACGATTGGTCTACAGACAATGGAGCGAATGTCGTACAGTGGAATGACTGGGGCGGAGAAAGTCAGCAATGGCAAATCGTCGAGGTTAATCCTTCTGAAACAATTACCGTAGATGAAACGATTGTAGTTGCCGAGGGTGAGACTTTCGATGGACAAGGCAAAAGATATGTAGCCAATCCCAATACAGTTGGTGACGGTAGCCAAGGGGAGGACCAAGACGCTGTTTTTCAATTAGAAGATGGTGCTACGCTTAAAAATGTAGTCATTGGCGACCCTGCTGCTGATGGTGTTCATACTTATGGCGATGTAACGGTGCAAAATGTAGTCTGGGAAGATATCGGGGAAGATGCGCTTACCATTAAGAAGGAAGGCCACGTCATCATCCGAGGCGGTTCCGCACAGCATGCAAGTGATAAGATGTTCCAGGTAAATGCCCCTTCTACCTTTGAAATTATTAATTTCACTGCAAATGATGCAGGAAAAATGATTCGTCAAAATGGAGGTACTACTTTCAAAACGAGCATTCATATTGAAGGTAGTGTCATCACAAACATGGATGAGGCTATCTTCCGAACGGATAGCAACACTAGTGAAATTACGATGACAAATACTCGTTATTCCAATGTCGGTCATAAATGGTACAATGTCGACCATGTTTCAGAAAGTAATAATGTAGAATTTTAATAGATTTTCAAAGCCCCCTTCAATCAAGGGGGCTTTGTTTATGTTGTATTTATTATTTAGTTTGGGATTGGGTGGATTGGATTGGGGTGAGTTGGCTAGGACGCATAACTTAGGAAAAGTGACGCATTTCGTAAGCTGACCGACGCATTTCCCAAGTTAACTGGCGCATATGCGAACTAGACCGACGCATTTGCTAAATTAATTGGCGCATATACGACCTAGACTGACGGATAACTCCACTAAATTGACGCATTACCACAACTTTCACTCCATGAGATCCACCATTTTCTAATCAACTTCACCTAGAAAACTAGCCTACTGCATTTTTTTGCCCTTTAAACCCTCGCATTTACCTTTTCTTTAGTAAACTAGATTTTTCATCCCATACGAAAATTCGGAATCACATTTTCCCAGGCGGAAGTAGGGTGGGAATTCTTTTACTTTTCTTTTAGTGTAAAGGGTTAATTAGACATGACATCTAATGAACGTTTAGGTATTGTTCATCTATTATGGACAATACCTACCAATTTATCTTTCGACAGGGGCTGATTCCCTTGAACCTTACTACTTACTGTTCGTAATACCTATTAGGTTGATTAAGATGTAGGCCATACTGGACAAACCTTCTTCTAAGTTTCCCATCTACTACCATTAGATTAGCTAAATAAATATTGTCACTACTCTGTTACAGTTTATAATATAATAGTATGATATTTCAGAAAGTAGGTGTATCCAATTGCCTAGATCAAAATCTATTACACACGATGCTATAATGAAAGCTTTAGACTGGTCATATGACAAAGCAATAAATGGTGGAATACCTGGGACTGATACTGCTATAGAACTAGCTGAGAACTATTCAAATAAAACAGGTACACTTGAAGAAAAAGTAAAAAGTCTTATACGTTGGCAAAACACTAAAAGTGCAACTAGTGGTTTCCTATCAGGATTAGGTGGAATTATTACATTACCTGTGTCCCTCCCTGCAAATATCACTAGCGTCATTTTTGTTCAAATGAGAATGGTAGCTGCTATTGCTCATATGGGAGGATATGATGTAAAGGATGACCAGGTTAAATCATTTGTTTATGCATGCTTAGCAGGAAATGGTGCTAAAGATATACTTAAAATGCTGGTATCCAAATTGGAAAAAAGCTTGCAGTTACTGGGATTAAAAGAATACCTTTTGAACTTATAAAAAAAATAAATCAAGCTGTAGGGTTTCGATTACTCACGAAGTTTGGAGAGAAAGGAATCGTAAACCTGGGTAAAATGGTCCCTCTAGCAGGTGGTGTGATAGGTGGAACTGTAGATGCTGCTTCTACAAATACAATTGGAAAAGTCGCTTGTAAACTATTTATTCTTGAATCAAATAATAATAAGGACAATTCCGATATTATTGATTTATAATTTCTCCTAAAACTCTTTTTAACAAAAATACTGTCTGAATATAAATAAAACGGATAAAGAATAACTTACCAAGCCCTCTTTGTTTGTTTTATTTATTTTCAACAAATTCCACCTAAATCTACTCATTTTTTCCATTTTATCTCAGTATATTATATTAAATATATAATCTGATATTAGTATAGTTTTAAAGACAGAGTCAGAATATCTCTTTATAAATTATATAAAAGATGGAAACGAACCCCCTTATCTATCCAGTCCTTCACTCATTTCACTCATACCTCCTATACCCCACACCCCAAATCCCTTTCCTCCCCCTTCTCGCCCTCCCTTGCGCACTTACAAACTGTTCATAATACGTATAAGGCGGATCAAACACATACGCAATATGCGCCATCCCCTCCTCTAATAACATCTCATTAAACAGCTGTCCATCCACCCACATGTAAGCTAGAATCCGACCATACATATCACATAGCGGACCATCAAATTCTAACTGAACGCGCTTACCTCGCGGGAGGATTCTTTTTGCATAAAGAGATGCTTCTACTCCAAACGGCTCTGGTGCAATGTTTGGGTGAACCGTCTCTGGTGTATCTACTAATAAAAGGCGCACGTCTAAGATGTCTCCATTCATTTCTACTTCTATTGTATCTGCATCCAAAACTCTTGTAACTGTCGCTTGTTCTACATTTACTAGATTGGAAGGAGATTGATCTTTATCCACGTATAAATTTCCCCTTTATTCTATAAATTTTAAAGTTAATCAGACTCCTAGTTTCCCTCTAGATTAATAAACCTCCCATACTCCTTCTGAAAAAGTAAGTCAATCGTTCCTGTAGGTCCGTTTCTTTGTTTTGCTAGAATTATTTCTATTCTGTTCGGTTGCTCAGAATCCTTGCGATAGTAGTCATCGCGGTATAGGAAGGCAATCACATCGGCATCCTGTTCGATGTTTCCAGACTCTCTTAGGTCCGACATGAATGGACGCTTATCCTGGCGTTGTTCCACGCCACGTGATAGCTGGGAAAGGAGCACAATTGGAATGTTCAACTCCATGGCAAGTAGCTTCAGTTCTCTTGTCATTTGCCCGACATCTAAATCACGACGCTCCTGCTTCGTTGTCGGTAAAATCAGCTGCAAATAATCAATTATCGCGATATGTTTTCCATCTGGATCTGCTCGTACGATTTTTCTTAGTGCGGCTCTCATATCACTCACCGTATATTTGTTATCGTGCAGGTACAGCTTCCACTTCGATAGCCCGCCAATCGTGTCTATCGCCCGGCTATAATCTCGCTCATTAAAAGCAAAGCTCTTCCATTTCTGGCTATAAATTTTTGCCTCAGCTGAAATCATTCGTTGCAGCAGCTGCTTATTACCCATCTCAAGGCTGAAAATCGAAGTGGAGCCTTTGTTCTGACAATGGCCTGCGGCTAAATTTAAAGCAAAGGCTGTTTTACCTACAGATGGCCTGGCTGCAACAATGATTAACTCCCCGCGCTGCAAGCCACCTGTCATACTATTTAGGTTATAAAAGCAAGTAGGATACCCGGCTACTTCTGGGCTGGAGGTACACATGCTATCGCTAATCTCAACCAAATGATCAAAGGTTGTCTTCTCCTGTTCATTCGAACCAATATCACGAAAAGAGGATAATTGGGCAATCGTCTGCTCTAACTTTGCCCCGCTTGGATTTTGCACATATTGCAGCGCTATTTCCTTCGTTTTTCTCGTTTGATACGCTTCCATGATCAAGCGTTGATGATGCTCGATACTCGCCGTACTAGCAACTGACTCTGCCAACTCAACCAAATAGACAGTGCCTCCAACCTGTTTAATCCTCTCCGACAGATTCGTCGTAATCGAAACGAGATCAATGCTCGCTCCTTGATCAGCTAGCTCTCTCATCGCCCGAAAAATTTTCCTATGATTGTCATAGAAAAAGTGAGCTTCTTCTACCTCCAATCCATGAAACAGATCCCCTTCCAGAATGACAGACCCCAATACCGATGCCTCCGCTTCGTAATTCACACCACTAGCCATGATCATCCACCAGCCTTTTCATCTGTAGTTGGAATGCCTGCTTCGTCTCCTGTGGGACATTTTCTGCCTCTTGTTTCCATTGATTGATTAATCGGATATGCTCGTTCTGTTTGGCCGGATAGGCTGCAATTTCAGCAATCGTCGGGGCAAAGGGATGATCCGCTACATACGCAGATAATTTTGCAAGCACAAGCTGATAATCCATTTGCTTTAACTGCGGCAACAAAATAGCCGCCTTCTTTTTCGTCAATTCATATCTTGGATAAACCTCCGCAATTGTTTCCAACACATCCACCGCTTCGTCATGTGTCATGCCTGTCCTTCCTTTCGTAGCTCCTCAAACAGGGCTTGTTTAGTAGGCACTTGTTTTCGAAAAGGAATGGTTTTGCTCTTCCGCTTCTGGTTTTCATAAACAGTAACCTGCTCCACTGTTCGTAAATTGGCTGCCGCCCACTCTTTAAAAATCGATTCCAGATAGCTGAATGTTCGCCCCCCTTTTCTCACTGCTAGATCAATCCCCATCATCACCACCTCATCCCCAAGATCCTCACACCAAGCAAGAAACGACTCCCTCAAAATCGGCTTTAGTATCCCAAAATTAGATTCATAGAGCTGAAATGGATTCCTCCCTGCTGCCCCTTCTCCTCCTCTTCTTCTTTCTTGTTTATGTTTATGTTTAAGTATGGTCGGGCTTTGATCATGGGATTGGTCCTGGGATAGGTCTTGGCATCGGTCTTGAGATTGGTCCGGACATTGGTCTTGAGATTGGTCCGGACATTGGTCTTGAGATTGGTCATGGAATTGGTCTAGGGATTCGTCCTGGCATTGGTCTTGAGATTGGTCATGGAATTGGTCAGTAGATTGGTCTACTGATCTATCGAGTGATTCGTCTCCGGCTTGGTCAAGTAAACTACTATCTACTTGTACCTCATCCTGAAAATATCCATTAACCAATGAAATAACCTGATATACAGGCGACCTCCCTTTTACCCCTTGTTCATACTCAATTAATCCACGCTTCACGAGCTCCAAACGCGCAGCGGCAACCCCCTGTTTCGATAAGCCAGATAACTGCTCCACAACACGATTCGGAGCATTAAAACACACCTTCCACCCCGCCGAATTATTCAACACCATTAACGTGTGCCACAGCAAAATCGCATGAGACGACATATCATTGAGTAGCAACCAATCTTTAAAGCCTCTTAATTCTTTAATATAGTTCATGTTGTTTCGTCCTTTCTATTGATTTTCATGTGATTGTTTGGGATGGAATTAGGTTTGGTCATGTTTGGACGCATAACTTAGGAAAAGTGACGCATTTCGTTAGCAGACCGACGCATACGCTAGGTTAACTGGCGTATAAGCAAACTAGACTGACGCATTCGCCCACTAAATTGACGCATTACCACAATTTTCACCCCATGAGAACAACTATTTTCTATTCAACTTGCCCAAAAGTAAGCTAGCTCACTGTATTTTCCTGCTCCTTAACCCACGCCTCTATCTTTTCTTTAGTAAACAAGATTTTTCGTCCCATACGAAAATGTGGCATTGCATTTTTCCGGACCAATTCATAAATCGTATCTGTATGAACCCCCATATAAGCAGCCGTTTCCTTCACAGTCATCGTGCAACATTTCATATGTTTTCCTCCTTTTATTTAGGTTTCAAATCTATAATCGTTCCATGTCGGCTAATTGGTGTTTAGATGGGGTGACTTTTTTTAGGGCATGTTTAAAAAAGGGAATGTTTGAAGAAGTCTGTTACCTGTCATAAATATAAAATGACCATCCATTTGTATGTAAATTTGATGGTCATTTTTTGTTGGTGTAATAGTGTATTCTTATACTACACATTGAAAATCTAGTTTAATTTGCACCCAATTTTCCAGGTAACAATAGCCAGGAATATCTACACTAAAAATTCGTATGCAAATTGTCTTACATTAATTTAATTTCAAATTCAAAAATGGTTATTTTTACTAGGTAATCTCAATACTTATGATAAAATAAAAATAGGATTGTGAACGGTTGCACTTAAACTGACGAGGTGGTTTAGTTGAACAAGAAAGTTTGCTGGAATTGTAATATATGTATAGGAGGATTAAATGTCCATGTCGACACATCGGGTTTACAGAGAAAGGGGAAACAAATACATGTCAATTTATCATAAAGTTATTGGAGAAGGATATCCCATCGTTATGTTGCATGGTTGGACACTTGACCATCAAGTGATGTTGCATGCAATGGAACCGTTATTCCAGAAACGAAGCGGTTGGAAGAGAATATACATAGACTTACCAGGTATGGGGCATTCCGAGTCACTACCATCTATTCAGAATTCTGATGATATTTTAGAAGCTATATTGCGTCTTTTGGACGAGATTATCCCTGGTCAACCGTTTATTATTTGTGGTAATTCATATGGCGCTTACATTGCCAGAGGCATAGTCCGTTCAAGGCAAGGCACAGTTCGTGGATTACTGCTGATGGCACCAATGACTATACCTGAATTCGATGAAAGGATAGTACCACAGCAGACCGTTTTAAAAAGAGATGGCAACTTGATATCACATTTGTCACCAGAGGATGCTGAAGAATTTTGCTCCATGGGGGTAGTACAAGGTCAAACTGAATGGGAGAGGTTTCGAAATGAAATTTTACATCCTTCTAAACAATCAAATTATGAATTCTTAAACAACATTCGTCAAAACGGATATGGCTTTTCCTTTGATATTTCGGCTAAACTTGAGTACCCCACGCTAATTATCACAGGGCGTCAGGACAATGTAGTTGGATACCGCGATGCATGGCGACTAATTGAAGATTACCCAAGGGCAACATTTGCAGTGCTTGATATGGCTGGTCACAACCTACAAATCGAACAAACCAATGTATTTAATACATTAGTCCATAACTGGTTAAATAGACTTGAGTCGGAAAATTTCCGACTGGTGTAACTGTTCATAAATTTGGGTAGAGGAGTTTTTATTAGAAAGCAGAAGATGTTAAAAACTTATTGCCAGAATTATGATAAATGTTGAAATAGGAGAAATGTAAAATGACACTTTATATTAGTAAAG
The DNA here is from genome assembly GCF_014280935.1 of Aquibacillus kalidii. GTDB lineage: Bacteria > Bacillota > Bacilli > Bacillales > Amphibacillaceae > Aquibacillus_D > Aquibacillus_D kalidii. The sequence continues at coordinate 3,058 of NZ_JACLZI010000060.1, read as the reverse complement.
AATTAAATAATAAGGATAAACAGCATATTAATGATGAACTTTACAGATTTAACTTACAGTACTTTCCAAAAGATTTGGGAGGTAGATATGAAGAAATCTGTTTATTTCTTAAGGATGATAACGGTACTGTTCGTGGTGGAATCCTTTCTGAGATATGTTGGAATTGGTTGGAAATTCATACTTTAATGATAGATGAGGACATAAGAAAATCAGGGTATGGAACAAAATTATTATCAGAACTTGAAAAAATAGCTTTGGAAAAAGAATGTGATTTCATAAAAGTAGATACTTTGAGTTTTCAAGCATTAGATTTCTATAAAAAGAATGGTTATCAAGTATTCGGAAGTTTAGATAACGTAGGTAGAGATTTTAAACATTATTACTTAAAGAAAGATTTAAAGAATAATTAAGCCTTATCAGTTATTCCACTAACTTTTACTTTAGTGCAACAAGTGGATCGTCATATCCTATTGGCGGTCCTTTTCTTTTGAACAAATTCAAGCATAATTGGAATTTTATGCTAAAATAAACTATAAACCACTGATCTAAAAGAAATACGAGGTAAGAAGTATTGCTCAAAATAGCATTTACCTTCTCCTAGGAGTAGAAGATTTAATATATACCAAAACAGATCATTACTTATTTGAAGTTTGTAATTCAAAGATACATTATTTTGATATAGGGTGTGATAGTTATTAAAGCGGTTATTTTTGATTTTGATGGTACACTTGCGGATACTTTGCCCGTTTGTTTTTATTCATTTCAGGCTGTATTTAGGGACTTTGACAACAAAGAGGTTACTCCAGATGAAATCAAGGCAATGTTTGGTCCCTCTGAGACTGGAATTATTAGAGAAAATCTGATCGATTCCAATCATGATAAAGCTATTGAATTATACTATGAAAAATATAGTGAAAAGCACAATGAACTTGTTCTTGAGAATGAGGAGATTAATGATTTACTGCTGTCTTTAAAAAGAGAAGGTTATAAATTAGGAATTGTAACAGGAAAAGCTAGGAGAAGTTTGCTTATCTCTTTACATTGCCTTAATATGAATGACTTATTTGATGTGATAATCACTGGTGATGATGTTACTATACCAAAACCTCACCCAGAAGGATTGAACAAGGCATTAGCACAGCTTAACATAAAAAACACGGATGCTATTTTTTTAGGAGATAGTGACGCTGACATTTCGGCCGGAAAACAAGCTCACGTACATACGATCGGAGTAAATTGGTTGCCAAATTATCAAACATTAGCGTTCGCTGTTCAACCAGACGAAATGTTAAGTAACATAAATGAATTCAAACAAGTACTTGAAAAATTACAAGTCTGAACAACAGTAAAGGTACGAAAACAAATTATTGTCACGGGTGCGTCTGTAAAATACAGATAGATACCGATCACCGTACCTTTCCTTGTTGAAGTAATGAGCAGTAAAGTTCAATAATAACTATTAAAATAAGGGGAATAAATATGAAACGAACTATAATTGGAGGATTTATAATGTTAGGTGGTTTATTAACCACCTTAACAATTATTTTGTCTGGAACTATATATGCTCCACATATTACGGAATGGTCTGGCAAGTCAAAGTTATGGCATGCAATCTTTGGTGCGAAACAATATGGGGATGAAGCTGTACAGTCATTATTCTTAGGATTCCCATTCATATTAGGAGTGGTAGTTACACTTTTGGGTCTAATTATCTTAGGGATCGAATATTATAAAACTTTTGAAAAACAAAGATAAGTAAAATTTTTCTTTAACAACTTATGTCGAACAAGAACAACTACTAATATAAAGCGATTTGCATACTAGTAACTATATACAATTCATTAAAGACGATCACTTTTTAGGGTGATCGTTTTGTCGTACCTATACTGTGCAGCAATAATTTCCGTAAATTTGGAAAAAATGATTAACCGTTCGGTATTTTCTGGTATGATTTAAATATGAACATTGGTGATATTTGGAAGTGTTGATCTTAAAGTAACGTGTCTCGATAGTGGAAGTAGAAAGTAATTTTTAGAGGTTGAAACAACCTCTAAAAATTTAATTTGATGGTGTATATCGCTTATCTAGTTTGTCACGATGAGACTGAAAAATATCTTCGAGAGAAATATCATAGTTGTTGGCAATCACAATAAGGTTTCCTAGAACATCCCCAAGTTCTTCTGTTAATTCTTGTTTTTGTTGTTCTAATGTTCCCGTACTTTCATCTGGTCTGTCTCTACCAATTTCAAGCTCTCTTATAGCTCTTGCAACTTCCCCTGTTTCCTCAGCTAAAAAACCAATTCGAATAAAAATGTCTAATTCAGACCATCCTCGTTGTTCATAATACGCTTTAACCCATTCCTGAAACTCAATAACATTCAAGATTTCCCCCTCCTTTAATAGTCCCCTTTTAGCCTATCAGAAAAAACTATATAATGAGAAGGAAAATCAATATATTTATAGTTTATCGGAGGTTATTAATTTGGAATGTATAGCGGTTTTTTGTGGTTCAAGTAATGGAGCGTCTGATATTTATAAAGAAGGTGCCATTCAATTAGGAAAAGAATTAGTCAGGCGTAATATTACATTAGTGTATGGTGGTGCAAGTGTGGGAACTATGGGGGCGGTAGCTGATACTGTCTTAGAAGAAGGTGGGAATGTCATAGGTGTTATACCAAGACTTCTTGAAGAGCGTGAAATATCTCATCAAAATTTAACTGAATTATATACCGTAGATACCATGCACGAAAGAAAAGCGAAAATGGCAGAATTAGCGGATGGATTTATTGCATTACCCGGCGGTCCGGGAACTTTAGAAGAGTTTTTTGAAATATATACATGGGCGCAAATTGGATTACACCAAAAACCTTTTGGGCTTCTTAATATTAATGGATACTACAATCCTCTTGTTGACCTACTTGACCATATGGTAGAGCAACAATTTTTGCAGGAGAAATATCGCTCATTAGCTTTATTAAATTCAAATCCTAAAGACTTAATTGATAAATTTAATACATATGAACCACCAACAATAAAAACCTACAACAAATAAACAGTT
>NZ_JACLZI010000059.1:0-70000 GCF_014280935.1 Aquibacillus kalidii | reverse complement strand
CCCTGCTTTTATTATGGCGGTTGTGGCGAAGTGGTTAACGCACCGGATTGTGGTTCCGGCATTCGTGGGTTCGATTCCCATCAGCCGCCCCATTTTTTTATTGGGCTATAGCCAAGCGGTAAGGCAACGGTTTTTGGTACCGTCATGCGCTGGTTCGAATCCAGCTAGCCCAGCCATTTTGCGGAAGTAGTTCAGTGGTAGAACACCACCTTGCCAAGGTGGGGGTCGCGGGTTCGAATCCCGTCTTCCGCTCCAGATAATATGGCGGTATAGCCAAGTGGTAAGGCAGAGGTCTGCAAAACCTTTATCACCGGTTCAAATCCGGTTACCGCCTCCATATTATGCCGGTGTGGCGGAATTGGCAGACGCGCACGACTCAAAATCGTGTTCCTCTGGAGTGCCGGTTCGACCCCGGCCACCGGTATTATTAGATAAAGAAACCTTTATAGGCCAATACTTTGAGAAATTAAAGTATTGGCCTTTTTGTGCTTTATTAAGGTTTAAAGTCAGTGACTAACCATGTGGTTAATAAATACGTTTTTTTTAGTACCTATAATAATTAATCTTAATAAGAGATAGATTAATTGGCAGAGATTAAGATGATGCAAGATAGGATTGGGCAAACGGTTCAATAGTTGTATTTAGGACTTTCTGTTAGAAAACCGGACGATAGATTCTGCCAATTTAAATTATAGTAAGAGGTATTAATAAAGCGACCCATCTTTTGGTGATGAATCGCTGTTAGTTGATTTCTTAATTTTATTGAAGCTAAATAAGTTCTATTATCAATATTAGGGGGATTAGTATCCCATTTCAAAATCCCGCTCACTAAACCCGTGAACTAGACTTGTATAAAATTCCTACAATAAATAAAGGAATACAAACGAAAAATATAGCCTGGTTAGCATAAATCTGAACTAAAAAAGCTCCCAGCAAAACCCCTATAACAAAGAATGAAATAATGATGATAAACATGCATGATTGTATTGCCGCTTCTTTATCCTTTCTTGAAATAGCATAATAAATTGATTTGGTTACCGTTAGAAGATCTCCTGTTACCATCGTATTGCTATATACGGTGTTTGCGATTTTTCTAAAATAGGAATATTGAAGAGATGCAGCAAAAGATAGAATACTGGTAGTTAAGATATTGGAAACTGAAGAAGGGATAAAACCAATCACCCCAAACAATACAACTTCCATGAAAATAATGGTTCTTCCTGATATACCAGCTACCCGAAGCTCCTGCTTACATTTCAAGTTTTCTGTAACAGCAACGCCTAACATGAAGGCAATAATTGGTGGAATAAAATGAAAGGCTTGATCAATTTTCCCTTCAATTAGATTAATTCCAAAGAAAACAAAGTTACCAGTTTGGACATTGGCAAATACGCCATCTTTTGTCATAAAGGCATATGCATCCAAGAACCCTCCAACCATCGTTAACAATGTAGCAAAATAAATGGAATTGGAAGGTAAAATTGAGAGATTACGCAAATCTTTTCCTCTAAATAGTAATTTTTTCATCTTAACACCACTCCGCTTTGAGTAAATCTTGTTGGCTTACTTGATTATTACTATAAACTATTATGAGCGGGTAAGTAAGTGAGGTAATTCACAATTTTAAGTTAAAGAAGATTGATTTTACTTTTTGTTCACAATTGTTGTAATAGACAACCGATCGGTGTATAAGGTTAATTAGTATCTTTATTTGTTTATCAATTCGCTGAGTGAATCTTATATCCTATTTAAGCGCAAGTAATTTGCTAGTCTATGTGTAATATAAATCTCCTCTTATGCCTGATATCGGTTGCTTCTGTTGAATGGATAGCAATTTAATAGTACCAGAATTTTACCACTGTAAAATTCCCTTTTAAAGACATCGAGTAATAGATCTACCCTGTAATTGAGAGGAGCAGAGTGACAGTTCCTCTGCTTCTTTTTGGCCGGTATTAGTTGGGTGCACAAGAACTACACGCGCTTTCTTAATGCCGTTTGCTAAATGTATTATTATTTCTGTTATTCCTCATTTTCGTTATCTAACTTCCTAAAAATATATTCAAGAAATACAAATATAGTTATAAAACATAAAGCAATTAGTGTAGAACCAATTATTGTCGTTACTAATCTATTAAGATATATAGTAAATACATTCATATAAACACTAAAAATCACTAGGTAAATAAACCATTCTTTAAAATTAGTAGGGCCAATATCTGATAACTTTTTGATTTTTTTCTTTCTATCTATCACTATTAATAATTCACTTAGTACAAGCACGAGTATATTCAGAAATGTAAATTTCCCGAAAAATAAAATGTTTTGCCAAAAATTTGGGTAATAATGAAATTCAATAAATGAGAACATAGATAGAAAATATATAATACCAAATGAAATTAGAATCGGGAGGGATAAAAACATAAGAACTGCCAGTATCGCCAGGATAATTGCAACAGTCATACCAAAAAATTCTGCCTTCTTATCATTATTTTCATTCGACAAAGACAAAACCCCTTTCGTGCATATTTTTTGAATTTCCAAAAAATAATTTACATATTTTGTTATTTATTATAACATATTAATATATTGTAATTAATCAAAAAATAGGAAGTTATTAGAATGGGAAGTAAATTCTTTAAGTCTATTTCTTTAATAGTTGTTTTTACTCTAGTATTAAGTACGTTAGGGCCTATTCTTGTTAATAATAAGGTTTCTGCAGCGTCATTAACTTCATCCACAGAAGCTACAGACACCAATTATGACAACGACTTATTTGATATAGACAGTCCTACATTTGAACAAGACTTAATAGCTAGTAAATTAATCTATCAACAAGAATTCCTTAAACAAACAAAAGGGGAATATCAAACTCAGGGAGTAGTAGGAATCGGTTTAAAGGGAATAAAAGCATTTGGTAAGATTGTTAAGAATGGTGGACATATGTTATCTTGGGTTCTAAAACCATTTTCTAAAAAATATGCAGATGCTGTAAAACGAAATAGTAAAAAAATCGGTAATGCATTCGCAAAACCTGAAAAGGCTTCAAAAAGCTATATCCAAAATCGCCTCATTTCGTTTGGGGTTCCTAAAGATGACGCTAAGATGATTACAAAAATTGTTTTTTGGCTTATATAATCGTGTAGAGGCTTTAATAAAACGTAATTTTATCGTTGTTATATAAGTAGGAGAGAGGATATTTAAAAAGAAAATCATAGGAGTTCTAGCTCTTTTAACACTAATGTTTGCGATGGTTGCTTACGAGAATGGGGTAACAGATAGCTGTAAAATTAACAACGATTCACAAAGTTACAATGAGAAATTAAAGATATGTACTACTGTTTATCCACTTCAGTATTTTGCAGAACAAATTGCGGGAGAGGAGGCTTCTGGTGAGTTCATTTCACCAGCTGGCAGACCCACATATCTATGAACCAATATCAGAAGAAAGAGATTGCTGATGCAGATGCTTTTATCTATAATAGTGTAGGTTTAGAACCTTATACAAAACAAATTTCAGAAGCAATTGAATCGGAAGGTAAAAGATAGTAGAAGGATCAAAAGGAATTGATTTAATCGGCGACGGAAGGACTCCCTATGTTATATTCAATTTAGTGATCACAGCATTTACCCGACTAAAGCAGGTCATTATCATTCGTAATGGGGCGATGATCGTGAAGCATTACTAAATGAAGTGACAAACTGGCCTACCTGCTATCCGTTAGAATTGACTAGGAAAGAAGAGTCGACGAAATGCAGTGCATTAATAAAAGTAAGTCATTGCGTTGTTAAATTAGTAGTTTGTTAGAAAATAGAAGTACACTATAGACAGTCTACCTACAGTTCGAAGCACTCTAAAACAGGGTCCTATCCCGAACTTCAGAAAAAAGGACTAACCCTCACAAACTTTGTTAAACTATGTTTGTGAGGGTTTACTCGTTAGGAATTTAGTGAAAAGGCTCCACTATTTCATGCGTATATCTATCTGATAATTCATTACAGGAAGGATTCACTGTCATAGGGTTAACCAAGCCATACAAGTTATGCGCTAGCTCCAGAAGCAGAAGTTGCTTTTAATTGAATCCTAGAGTATCCAATAATGGTTAAAACCACCATGCCAACTAGAAACGCGACAAAGTAAGGGGACACGACATCACGAACAACCCCGGTAACAAACGAACTCATAATCATCCCTATGGAATATACGGCAGACATCACTCCGAACGCTCTTCCGTGGCCTTCATTAGAAACAGCATCCGTGATAGCAGTTGCCATTGCAGGCATCATGATTCCGAAAAAGAATCCTAATAGGAATATCGGGACCGGAAGAAAAAGCAAATCGGAGACTAATGTAAATAGACTCACACACATTCCGAATAACCCAAAGATCAGGCGCTTCATTGGATCGAAGCGATTTAGGAAAAATAATAATAGGGAGAAAAATGTTCCCATGCCAAACAAGCTAAATAAAATTCCTGTAATTGCAGTGGAAAGCCCCTGTTCTACTGCAAGATAAGGTACCTCGTAGATTATGACTCCATGAATATACATGAGAGCAAAAGCGGTTAGGAAAACCATTCGTAACGGAACAATTTGTAGAATTCGATAAAGACTTAATGGCTTTGCATGATGGTTTACTACGACAATAGATTCATTTTCTCTTAAAAAGTATGTAGTGTAGACCCCAACTAATAGTAAAGCTGTTCCAATTATATAATACGTGTTTTCATACCCAATCGCTGATCCTACTAGCCCTCCAACAAGTGGTGCAATGATACTTGCTATTGTGCCTAAGATGCCATTAATAGCCATATTCTTCCCTTGCTGCTGACTGTTTTGGGCATAGCCTGACAACAAGGCAAGGGCTGCTGGAATTAGGAAGGCCAATGAAAATCCATTTAATGAACGAACAACTAGTAAGCTAGCAGAGTCTGATACTAATCCATGCGCAATAAATAATGCTCCTGATAAGAATATGGGGAGCGTAATAAATACCTTTTTTCCAAATCGATCTACTAATGGACCAGCAATTAAATTTCCTGTTAAATTCATAAAAGAAGATAGACTCATCATAATCCCAATCAGAACACTCGATGCTCCTAGCTTTGCGGCATATGGTGCAAAAATAGGTGATTGAATGCTCATAATTAGACTGATACAGAACATGACGATAAAGATGTGTGTCTTTTCTAATGGTTGTCTCATTTTTTTCACCTCGATAAAATGTATGCATAAGGTGAAAAATGATGAACAGTTTGTCTAGGTTAAATTTCCACCATTATAAAAGTAAACATGAATTTATTAAATTTAAAAGGATTAAACCTGTGGTGCAGTACAGGAGGGTATAACTAATTTCGGAAATGCAATAGATGATGGTATATCTAATATCGGAAAGAAATTTAGTTCTATCGGAAGTTGGTTTAATTGAAGGAAGTAAATATTATAGAAAACTATGAGGGAATGTTAATATATGACACAAGAATCGATGGAAATTGTTCAGGGGCTTGTTGCATACGTACTTGGAATTCCAATAGTTATGAGTATGTTAATTTTTTTACTCGGTAATTTAATGGTTGACCATTTTAAATTAGGAATTTTTGATAAACCATATAATCCACTGACTAGGGTAATAACATATATATCTTTATGTTTTTTTGGATGGGGTCTCTATTTAGATAAAAAACTAAGTAAATATAACTGGTTTTTAAAAAAATTACTTATGCTTGTGGCAAATTTTATAGCGTTTTGGGTTTGTATTATTATTTATTACATCATTAAATATTTTCTACATGTAATTTTTTTATAGATATAGGAGGAAAAATGGAATATGTGATGACTTGTACGAATGAAGAACTAGCCTTATTAGTAACGTTGAATGGTTATCCTAATGTGGCCAAAGGGATTGCTGAAGCGTCAATAGGGGAAAGATCAAGCAGAGAATGGAATGCAATTATGGAAGTGACCATACATCAATTAATTTTAAAAGGCATGTGGGACAATAATAAAGAGAAAAATGGAGATGTACCAATTCCTGACGAATTAAAAAACTTTATTGAAAGTTATGTAAACTCGAAGTGGATGTTCCGTTGTTCTAATACTCAAAATAAAAGCTTATTAAATATCCATCATATTGATGGGGAAACTTGGCTTTCTCATATTGTTGAACGGGATATCATTCATGAATTTTCTTATATAACTATTAAAGAAATCCCTGAAATTGTTAGAGAATACTATGCATTCGATATTCCAGAACATGCGAATGACTTTACATTCCATTTATCAGATAAAGCATTTGATTTATTAAATGAGAAAAGAAATGTGAAAAAGGTACATAAGATTAGTAATTTTCCAGAAGATGAAGAAAAATCATTTCTAGAATTTGTAGAGGATTTAAAATCTAATGAATGGATACTTTCTAATATATCTTATTTTCATATTCCAGATTATAACAATGATCCATTACTACAAAATATCGTTTTCTTTTTACCATCCTCTACAGGAATATGGGTAGTCGAATATCTACAGAATACATTGGAACAACCAGTAAGAATTAGCTTAAAATCTTCTGATGATTGGTTAGAAATTGTGTCAGGCATCGAAGAGGTTGCACACTTAAATAACAGTGTTAGTTAAAGGGGACAGACCTTCTGTATCAATGAATGTTGAAGGTGAAGGTCAAGCCCCTCGATCACTTAGTTAATGGGTTATATCCCATTTTCTTTTGTCCGTACACTTAACTCTCTTTTTACTTCGCGTGGTAAGTCCAGAAATGGCTGAATATCTTGAACGTATTCCAGAATTCCAAGGTACTCTCCCTTTTCATCAAAAACACCTTTATAGGTAACGTGAATGTATTGATCTTTTTTCTTAAACCACATCGTTTCCGATGATTTTTTCTGTGCCTTTAAGTCTTGGATGACTCGCATCACTTTCTTCAAACTCTTAGGTGGGTGACAATTCGCTACATTTCGTCCAATTGAAGTTGGAGTACGGATAAACATCATTTCGGATGATTCTACTACTTCATTGAAGTATTTAAAAATACCATTTTTGTCAACGAACGTGATTTCCAGTGGTAAGTTATTCAGAATGTGGTCGGCTTCTTTGGTCGTTAAGTAACCACCACCAAAACGTAAATGCTCCTCACTGGCTGTGTTAGGTCTATCCTTTGCGTCATCAGTTGATAATGCACTTGCAGGCATCCAATCCACTTCCGGTTCCTCTATCGCGTAGCCAAATGCTTTACTTTCCTTTGCAATGGCTATCCAGTCTTCTTCCTTAAAAATAGCTTGAGCCATAGGCAGTAGAAAGTATTCTTCTTGAAATATCATGTTGTTACATGCAGCTTCTAAATCATCATACGCTTGTTTAACAAATTGAAAATCTATTTCAGGAATTTTCTCCATCAGCCTTTTGCCACCCTTATATAGGTTGCGTATACGATCATCTTCCGCCCACATTGTACGGGAAAGGGAGTAGATACCATAGCGTTCTAAAATTGGAAAGAAGAGCTTTTCTTTACGATTATAATGACTATACAATTGCCCTAATTGTTCCATTTCTTCTTTTAATGAACCCGTCGAATGCTGTGGATCATTTTCAATGGCTTTCATAAGGCCATTTAATTGGGTGAATAGACCTTTAAACATCTGGTTTTCTTTTGTAAAAATATGAATAGGGTGCCCTTGATGCTGTGAATTCCGAACAGGGATATTTAGTATGGAGCGACCATATAGGGATTGATACATGTCAAAGAATTTCCTGATTTCAATGTTTGTAAAGCTTTTGTCACGATTAGTTAATTCTTGCAAATTCAGTATAATGGTCAAATGGTTTACGTGCTGAATGTGCTGATCAAAGTCAGCTTGGAGGCTTTGTTCTACTTCCCCATTTTGTATTCGAAGTAATATATCTTTAATCATATTGATTAGTTTGATATCTAAGCGTGCTTCAATCATTTTTTCACCTCATTGTGATTTTGTATAGTAAAAACCGAATTTAATTAGGAAAGTTGGTAACTGTAAGATAAATACTATGGACTAATTGCGTATTTAACGAAGCGCTATTGTTTTACGTCTCACTTACATTACAACCTATTATACTAATATTAACTGGTTAATCATGTGATTGCCGTCACAAATCAATCAACTGCTTTTGTGTACAATTTCCATAAGAGAATATGTTCTTGCTAATTTTGGATAAACAATACTAATGAGATGGTGGTTATAGTTATGGAGGTTGCAAATGTGGTGTTAAGTAAACCACTTCAACAATTGAAGGACGAGCATGTGGAGCTCATGATGGACATGAATTTATTCTATGATATAGCGGAAGAAATAGATTTCGGCTCTGGAAATGATGTCGTTCAACTATTCATGGAATTATACGAAAAAGTATTAATTTTTGTGGATAAACTGGAGATACACGCTAACAGAGAGGAAAACGTGTTATTTCCTATGATGTCTCAGGTTCTTGGAATGAATGATAAGACAATTGAACAAATGGAATATGAACACGAAAAAGCAGAAAGACATCTACAAGATTTTCTGACGGAAGCTGCTCAGGTCGACTCTAGTCTTGATGAACATGATGCTCAATCCATTTCAGTACATGCTGTCCAAGCTTATGCTACCTTAACACAACATTTCGCGAAGGAAGAGAAAGTGCTGTTTCCACTAGCTGAAAAAATACTATCGGAGGCTGAGAAGAAGAAGCTTGAACAATTGCTACAAACTATAAATACAGCATTTGATAAGCTCTAGTCCTTTTTGGATGAGGTCTTGTGGCAGAATAAAGGAAGCAACTAATAGATATTGAAACAAGGTTATAAATAGATCAATTGTGAATCTCTTTTGGGACTAGGGACTATACTGTCCCTAATTCCATTAAATTCTCTTTAAGAGATTCCGTATAAGAAAGCTTGCCATCCCTTGTAACGACAATTCCCTCAATATCATCTAATTGATTTATCGTCTCGATTATTTGGTCAGGGGACTTTCCAAATAATCGACTCGTCCATATTTCACCATCAACTGAGTTTTTGGATACAACGGTTAAACTAGCAGCTTCTGATTCAATTGGATAGCCAGTAGTAGGGTCTAAAATATGATGGTAGGTTTGATTGTTCCTTGTAAAATTTCTTTCATAAATTCCTGAAGTAACAACGGACTGATTGAATGCCTTTAAAATGGCGATATAATTTCCTCGTGGCTCGAAAGGGTGTTGAATACCTATTCGCCAGCTACTATCCTTATGTTTAGGAGCATTTCCGTAGGTCATGACATTTCCACCCAAATTAATTAAAGCAGACGAAACGTTCATTGATTTTAAATCCTCGATTAAAAGATCGGCAATAAATCCTTTGGCGATCGCACCTAAATCAATAAACATACCAGTGTATTTTAGATAAACAGTCTGAAGTTTGTCATCTAGCAAGATATCATTCGCATTCGTGACTTTAAGTAAGGATTGAATTTTACGTTCTGAGGGAATATTGGCATCTTCAAACCCGATACGCCAAGCTTGAACGAGAGGGCCAATTGTTATATTAAAAAAACTGTTGGCAGCAGTGCTATGTTTTTTTCCTAGCTTTATTAATTCGTATAAACTTGTATCCACTTTTACTGGCTTAATACCTGCATGGGTGTTAACTTCCATTAGCTCTGAATCAGGATCATGAGCACTAAAACGTTTCTCATATTCTTTCAATCTTAGTATTAATTCTTCTAAAACAAAGGCGGCATAGTCATGTTCAACCGATAAATAGATTATCGTGCCCATCATTTGTATTTCACGATTTTGGACTGGCATATTTTCACCCTTTCCTTAATCTAATGGCTAAATCTGAAACACAAAGAGGCCCAGAAGACCTCTTAGTATTTCTAATTGTCTTTTACCGTTGCTCCTGAAACGGAATCGACTTTAGAAGTTGCGCCGGAGACTGCATCGACTCCACCACCAGTTAACTGTTGGCCAGTTTGTTCTAAATACCAATCGATAATTGGTTTAATATCACGTACATATTCGTTGATTCCTAAGTAATTCCCATCATCATCACGAACAGCTTGATAGCTATGTACTACAAACTTATCAGGTCCATGTGTTGGTACATGGGTTCTTACAACGTCTTCTTTACCAGTCCGTAATTGCTGAATGACCCATGCAACACTGCTATAAGCTCGTTCAGGGTGACATTCTGCTAATGGATTACCCACTTGTTCTGGTCTACGGGCGGCTAACATATCCTCTGCTTCATACTTATAGTTATAGTACAAGAATTGGTTATTGCTATCGGCAAATGTTAATTCTGCTGGCATCGAATCTAAAAAGTAATTGATTTGGTCAACGGTTAAAATACCACGATTTAATTTAACGTAAGTATTACCGTCCGCGGCATTTGTCTTTTCAGCAGCTTGCTCCACCCAGTCATCGTCTAACATGTTGATATCCTTTATCGTGGTATCAATGGATCCGGTCGCATATAAATCCTCAGTACTGGATAGGTCCTTCATCCCTTCAGGAGAATGCATGACATTGACAACATTGATAAAACGGATAAATTTCTTAATACAAGTTTCAAGAAACTGGGTCGTTTCCTTATCCTTTAGATTTCTTTCTTGATCGAATGCTTTATGCACTTCACCTAATAGAAACTCATTCCCCGGCATAACTACAGCGTTTACCCCCGGAGCATCTAATATTTGTCGTAAATGTAATTGGGAGCGAGACGACCCTTGGACATCGTAAGAGGCCCCTACAATCATGACTGGCTTTCCATCGAGTGGATGAATTTTAAATGATAGCCATTCTAAAACACTTTGTAAGGCAGATGGGATAGAGTGATTATATTCGGGTGTGGCAATAATGACACCATCTGCTGCAAGAATTTTTTTATTTAAATTTTGAATAACATCACTATTGGTCTGATCATTAGATTGATTAAACATAGGAACATCCGCAATGTCTAACACTTCTACATCAATTAGTTTATCAAACTTTTTAGCGATGAAATTTAAAAGTAGACGATTATATGAAAAATCAGCGTTTGATCCAACTATTCCAACGATTTTCATTTTAAATACCTCCTTGTATTAATGGTCTTCCCATGAGAATTGTTGTGCTTGTTTCTTATGAGTGCTTTTCGCGTTAACTAATTGATTTGTTATATCAACGAATTGTATAAAGTCATCAAAAATCCCCTCAAGCTCTTCTATCTTACTTTTATCCTTTAGATCACCGTTTTCTTCAAAGGCTTGTAAGGAAAAACCTAATAAGAACTCGGAACTTGGCATAATCCGTGCTTTTAATTCAGGTGCATCAAGCATTTGCCGTAAGTGGGCTTGTGAACGGGACGAACCTAGTCTTCCGTAAGAAGCCCCAGTGATCATGACGGCTTTATCGATAAGTGGCTGAGTCGTATAGGACAACCATTCCAGCGTACTTTTTAATGCTGCTGGTACGGAATGGTTATATTCAGGTGTACTGATGATGACGCCATCTGCTTCCTCAATTTTGTCTGAAAGCTTTTGTACCTCAACAGGTGCCTCCCTATCTTTCGGTTTATTAAAACCAGGCAAGTCCTTTATCTCACAAACTTCAATATTAGCTTTACCCGAAAAATGTTTTTGAATAAATTGTAGCAACTGACGGTTAGTAGAATTGTCTGAGTTTGTGCCTACTATACCTATAAGGTTCTTCATTTTATTGCTCCTTTCAAATATAATTGTATATGGTTACTACTTCTAGCTTTTCCTATATTTACCTATGTAAAACGCAAAATTTAATATTAAATATTATTAACCTTGATAATATATTTCAAAAAGAAGTATAGGTGCGGCAGTTAAAGATGGAATGTCTAGTATTGGAAAAGGGTTTGTAGGTTGTTGTTTAATTAAAAATCTAGAAATCAGGATTGACTAGAGGGAATGTTGATTATATGACATATGAAACTATAGAAATTATCCGTGGATTAATTGTTTACTATTTTGGAATACAAATAGGGATGAGTATATTAATTGTGTTACTAGGTAATATAATGGTCGACCATTTTAAATTAGGGATTTTTGATAAACCATATAATCCAATTACAAGGTTCTTAACATATTTAACCTTATTCTTTTTTGGATGGGGTCTCTATTTAGATGAAAAATTAAGTAAACATAACTGGTTTTTAAAAAAATTACTTATGCTTGTGGCAAATTTTATAGCGTTTTGGGTTTGTATTATTATTTATTACATCATTAAATATTTTCTACATGCCATTTTTTTATAGGAACAAGGGGGAAACAAACGAGGAATATGTGAAAGCGAAGGTGTCACTAATGGTCAAAGATATCAGTGTCTATGCTTGCTAATCCTTAAAGTGTCATCCCCATCCTATGGCTAGTTGATCTGAGGGTTGGGGATTGCACTTTAGGAAGTTGTTAACCTATGTGTTCCTACAAAACTATCTTCTATTTCGATTCACCAATTTATCACGAAGAATATTTAGTTGACTCATTATTTGCTCATATTCGGCTAATTCGATATTGCATGAATTTACTTCAGTTGCGATAGATTGATTGATGGCATCTTTTCCTTCAAAAGCTTTTGGCAGTAAGAAAACGCAAACTTTCCGTTCATCTATAGTGTTACGCTCCTTTTTAACCCATCCATTTGCTTCCATTCTTTTGATCATGGGTGTTAATGTTCCAGTACCCAGATTTAATCGCTCGCCTAACTCTTTGACCGTAAGTCCGTCTTTTTCCCAAAGTGCCAATAAAACTAAGTATTGGGGATACGTAATACCAAAGGGATGAAGCACTTTTGCATATAGTTTAGTAAATTGACTACTAGCCTCATAAATGGCAAAACAAAGTTGATTATCTAGTGTTAAAAAATCCTTCAAAGAACTCATCCCCTTTGAATTTATAGTTGTTTCATAATATCTTTTTCTATTTTACTTGGTTTTGTTGTTGGTGCATAACGTTCCACTACGTTTCCATCTCGATCAATTAAAAATTTTGTGAAGTTCCATTTTATCTCTTTTGATAGGACGCCACCTTTTTCTGACTTTAAATAACTAAATAAGGGATCTTCATTTTTCCCATTTACATCAATCTTGCCAAACATAGGAAAGGTTACACCATAATTTAATTGACAGAACTCTGTCGTTTCCTCTATATTATCAAATTCCTGGTTGTTAAATTGACCGCATGGGAATCCCAAAATCATAAGATCATCATCCTTATGTTTATCATAGATTTCCTGGAGTTCCTTAAACTGATCTTTTAACCCACATTTACTAGCAGTATTCACAATTAGTAGCGGCTTGCCTTCAAAATCCTTAAGAGATTGCTCAGATCCATTTGGCTTTTTAACGGTAAAGTCATAAACAGTTGTCATCATGATTCCTCCTAGTTTCATTTAAATCGCTTACGATTTAATCATAAACGATTTAATAATGGTATGCAATTATTGACCCCCAAGGAGGCGAGAACTTTATTTCAAAGGACAGTTCATTTAGAAAAAACATGTATTTTTTCTCCTAAATTTAACAGAATGTAAAAAGTTTGTAAAAAAATGTATTATTTTACAATATTTAAAGAAATGCAATAGAAAGAATAGTATGATAATAGAGTGAATTTTATTCCAAAAGATATAAAATTTAACAAACTTAAAATAAGTGATGGGGGTGAAGGAGCATTAATTCACAATCCTCGTTTTGGGGACTAAGTAACGTAGAAGCCGTTATTTAAAAACAGTATTTGCTTGTTTATATCAAGGTGAATTACCAAACTAAAGAGACCAAAGAAACCTAGAAAATTCTAGAGGAGGAATTTTTTTGAAATTATTCAAGAAAAAATGGTTTATTCTTACAGCTATATTCTCATTACTAGTAGGATATATAACACCAGTTTCACAAGTTGTAAATGCAGCAGAAGAAGGTTACATATCAGTTGAGCAAGCAATCAACAATAATACTGGCACCGCTGTAGTAAAGGGGTATATTGTTGGTACTACTGAGTCAAAAACAAGCTTTACACATAATGCACCATTTGAGACAAGTACAAACCTTGCGATTGCAGATAGTGCAAGTGAAACAGATCCGTCTAAACTACTTCCAGTTCAACTACCGAAAGGATCGGTAAGAGACGCCCTAAACTTACAGGACAATCCAGATTTACTAGGAAAAGAAGTTTACCTCAAAGGTAGTCTAGAAGCTTACTTTACAATCCCAGGCCTTAAAAATGTTTCGGAATATAGTTTTGATGGCCCCATCCCAGATAATGAGCCAATCGAAGGGATAGAAGGGCTAAAAATTAACGAAATTCAAGGTGCTACCCACGAATCTCCGTATGATGGACAGAATGTAAAAAATGTGGGAGGTATTGTTACGTTTGTAGAAGATGCTAATAACTTTTACATGCAAGACCCAAGTCCTGATAACAACCCAAATACATCTGAAGGTATTCTCGTTTATAAAAATAACCACGGTGTAAACGTTGGCGATCAAGTTAGTGTAAGCGGACTAGTTAAAGAGTGGGTTATCGCAGGGTATGATGATAAGTTAGAAACAGATTTAGCTACTACAGAAATTAATGCAGATTCTAGTTCCGTTGAAGTGATTGCTAGCGGACAACCTGTTCCTGCTCCCCTTGTTATCGGCGAAGACATCACCCCACCAACTCAAATAGTGGATAATGACCAATTTGGAACATTTGATCCAGAAGAAGATGGCATCGACTTCTTTGAAAGTATCGAAGGAATGCATGTTGCGGTCAATGATCCAATTGCAGTTGGACCACAGAAATATGGTGAAGTTCCTGTCATTGCAGAAAGAGTACAAGGAAAGACATACACTACACCTGGTGGAGTTCCACTACAAGCAGATAATGCAAACCCAGAAAGATTACACCTATTATTTAATGACTATGATTTTGTTGCAAAAATAGGTGATCGGTTTGACGGAACAATTAATGGTGTCGTCACATACACTTATCAAAATTTTAAAATTTTAACGGACGTTGACGCACTTCCTCAACTTATCGAAAGCGAATATAACCAAGAAGTAACAGATATAGTAAAAGAAAACGATGAGTTAACGATTGCTACCTACAATATGGAAAACTATCATGCTGGTGAAACAGAAAAGACAGAAAAGATCTCTGAATCTATCGTTACTAGCTTACACTCTCCCGATATTCTTGGGTTAGTGGAAGTACAAGATAATGATGGACCTACTGATAGCGGTACAGTAGATGCTTCTCAAAGCTATGAAGCTCTTATTCAAGCAATTGAAGCTAATGGTGGTCCTACTTATCAATGGACAGACATTGCTCCAGAAAATAAAGCCGATGGTGGACAGCCTGGCGGAAACATCCGTGTAGGATTCCTGTACAACCCTGAACGAGTTACCCTGGCTGAGGGGGATAAAGGTAGTGCAACAGAAGCAGTTGGTTATGAAAATGGATCTTTAACTTTGAACCCTGGAAGAATTGACCCAACTAATGGTGCATTTGATAGTAGTCGTAAACCACTTGCAGCTCAGTTTGAGTTTAATGGTGAGGATGTTATTGTCATCAACAATCATTTCAACTCTAAAGGTGGAGATCAACCAATCTTTGGGAAAAATCAACCACCAGTTCTTGGAAGTGAAGCTCAACGTTTGGATATTGCTAATGTTGTGAATGGATTTATCCAAGACGTACAAAATGAAAATCCGCAAGCAAATGTAGTGGTAATGGGAGATTTGAATGACTTTGAATTTTCAAAACCCCTTCAAACATTAAAAGGTGATATCCTTACTAGTTTAATTGAAACGGTACCTAATGCTGAAAGATTTACTTATAACTATCAAGGTAATTCTCAAGTGTTGGACCACGTGTTAGTAACGAATAATCTAGCTGCAGAAGCTGAAGTGGATATTGTTCATATTAATTCAGCCTTTATGGAAGAGCATGGCCGTGCAAGTGACCATGATCCTGTATTAGCCCAACTTGATTTAACTACTGAAACGGATAACTTTGATTTAACGGTTCTTCATACAAATGATGTACACGGATCTTTAGACGATATGCCTAAGACAGTAACGGCAGTAAAAGAGGAAAGAACAAAAGATCCGGAAGCACTTCTGCTGCATGCAGGGGATGAATTTACTGGAACATTATATTTTAATGAATTCCAAGGTGCAGCTGATCTATCTATGATGAATTTAATGGATTTTGATGCAATGACATTTGGTAACCATGAATTTGATTTAGGTTCTTCGGGTGAAGGACATAAGAAGTTAGTAGATTTTATCGAAGGTGCGGAGTTCCCATTTGTTAGTGCAAACGTTGATTTTTCAAAAGATCAGCAATTCGCTGGGGTATTTAATGACTTAATTAAAGCGAATGCTGAAGATGGACAAATTTACAATGGGATCATTAAAGAAGTAAAAGGTGAAAAAGTAGGTATCTTCGGTTTAACCACGGAAGAAACAGTCGATATCTCTAGCCCAGGTTCAATTGCTTTTGAAAACTATCTTCAAGAAGCTGAAAAGGCTGTTGAAGCTTTCGAAGCACAAGGTGTTAATAAGATTATTGCTTTAACACATATCGGATATGATGATAATGCAGCAGTCGATAATGATTTAACTCTTGCCAAGCAAGTAGAAGGTATAGATATTATCGTTGGTGGACATAGCCATACAGCGTTAGCAGAACCTACAGTAGTGGCAGAAGACGAAACGCCAACCGTTATCGTGCAAACGGGTAGTGGTAATAGCAACTTGGGTGTACTAGATGTAGAATTCGATAATAATGGCATAGTTCTAACGCAAACTGGTAAATTAATTGAGATCGGCGATCAGGAAGCAGATCCAGAAGCAATAAAGGTCCTTGCTCCATATAAGGAGAAAGTAGATCAAGTGGCGCAAGAAGAAATTGGGGTAGAACTTGAAGAAGAATTGAAAAATCCACGTACAAATGGAGATGATGCGAACCCAAGTGTACGTAAAAATGAAACGATTCTAGGTAACTTGATCACAGATGGAATGCTTGAGAAAGCAAGAGCCTTCACTGGTGAAAATGTTGTGATGGCATTCCAAAATGGTGGAGGTATCCGAGCGGCAATTGATGCTGGCCCAATTACAGTTGGTGAGGTAATTACTGTTCTTCCATTTGGTAATACTTTAGCAACAATGGATTTAACTGGTGCTGAGTTAAAACAAGCTTTTGAAACAAGCTTCAGTAAATATCCGGGAGAAAATGGTGGGTTCCTACACGTGGCTGGTGGTAGGGTGAAATTTGATTCAACGAAACCAGTAGGGGAACGTGTTATATCGATCGAATATCTAGATCAAGATGGTAAATACGTTGAAGTTCAAGACGAAGAAATGTACACAATTGCAACAAATGCATTCACAGCGAAAGGTGGAGACGGCTATGATGTCTTCGCAAAAGCATATGAAGAAGGGCGTGTAACAGACTTAGGTCTATCAGATTGGGAAAATTTTAGAGAATACCTAGTAAGCTTAGATTCTATTCCAACAGAAGTGGAAGGCAGAATTTTAGATATAAGTGAAAATAATGAGGAAGATCCAGGAGAAACTCCAGAAACCCCAGGAGACAATTCAGGGGAAACTCCAGAAAACCCGGGAGATAATTCAGGAGAAGGATCAGGAACTCCAGGAAACTCGGGAAATAATACCGGAGAAAGCTCAGATGGAAAAACTGAAAATAACTCTGGTAATTCGGAGCATGAACTTCCAACTACAGCTACAAACACCTTTAACATGATGATTATAGGATTGATGTTACTTCTAGCTGGTGGGATTTTTTACTTGGTTAAGAGAAAGAACTATTTTAAAGTAAAATAAGGTTCATTAAAAAGTTAAACAAGAGATCTCATAACTAGAGGTCTCTTGTTTTATTACTCTTAAATAAAATTAAGTAAGAGAATAGCTATCTATTGTTATAGTGTAAATCAATTTTCCCACTTTAAATTATGTCTAGGTGGATCATTATTCGAACAAACAAATCAGTAATTTAACATAATCTATTTTATTTGGTCTGATTCAAAAAAGTGATATAGTTTATATAGAATCATAGAAAGTGGGGAAAATTAATGGATACATCTTTCTTCAAGAACAATCGCAAGCGGTTTTTAGATACGTTAGAAGACAAGTCACTTGCTCTATTTTTTGCAGGTGAAGCACCACAGTCTTCTGCAGATCAGCTTCATCCTTTTGTACCGAATCGAAACTTTTATTATTTAACTGGGATTGATGAGCCTAAGATCATTTTAGTTTTTACGAAATACAATGGGAAGGTGACAGAGCATCTGTTTGTCGAGAAGCCTGATCCAGTTATGGCGAAATGGATTGGCGAAAGCATGTCCAAAGAACAAGCGACATCTGCTTCTGGTATTGAAACAATTCACTATCTCGATGAATTAACATCCTTTATCCAAATGCAACTTCTCAATAGGTCTTATCAACATGTGTATTTTGATTTGGAAAAAAGAGCATGGGATGCGCCAGAGAGACCTGCTGCGAGCTTTGCAAGGGAACTTACAAAGCGCTTTCCGTCGCTTCAGATACATAATGCTTATCACACCATCTGTGATTTACGACTTATCAAAACACAAGAAGAGGTGGATGAAATAAAAGAGGCAGGTCGCATTACATCTGAAGGAATTAAGCATCTGATGCGTCATGCAAAACCTGGAATGAAGGAATATGAGTTGGAAGCTTATTTCGATTTTGTGCTGAAATCAAATGGTGTTAAACATCATGCTTTCCATACGATTACAGCTAGTGGGAAAAATGCAACGGTGCTACATTATGAAGATAATGATGATGTTGTTAATGATGGAGAGCTTGTCCTTCTTGATCTTGGGGCACAATGGAATTATTATAGTGGTGATATTTCCTTTACTTTTCCTGTAAATGGTAAGTTTACAGAGCGTCAAAAAACAATATACAATATTGTACTTAGTGCGCTTCATAAAGTTAGCGACATGGTTAAACCAGGCGTTCCATACAGACAACTACAAGAAGAAACTCGTAAATTCCTTGCAGATGAATGTATCAAGATTGGCTTAATTGAGGAAGCAGAAGAAATTTCAAAGTATTACTTCCATGGCGTAAGTCACTCACTCGGGCTTGATACGCATGACGTGGGTGCAATATGGGACAGAGACTTAGAACATGGTATGGTTATTACGATTGAGCCTGGCCTTTATATTCCGGAAGAAGGTATTGGTGTTCGGATTGAAGATGATGTGTTAGTAACAGAATCGGGTAATGAGAATTTAACACCAGACCTTCCACGCACCGTTGAGGAAATCGAAGCCTTTTTAGCGGAAAATAAGAAATAAAACAGAATGTCTATAATTGCTAGACGGTCATCCCCTTTTTTAAAAGGCTTATGATCGTCTAACTTTTTGATTTTAAATTAAAGCAAGTTATACTTTCTTTTCTAATTTCCGAATAAGGTCGGGTAACCAGTCCATTAGATTAGAGAAGGAATAGCCAAGCTTAGTTGCCTTAGATGCGCTCATTGTCCAAGGTTCTTCTACATTATAAGGGGAGTAGGAAGGCTCACTTGTATAATTTACTTTTTGATTAGTGGCATCTTCTATTAAATCCATTAGGTCCTGTAATGTAATTGATCCAATGGAGCAAGCATTGATTGGTCCGGTAAAGTCAGCTGTTCCCATCCAGGCTAGAAAGTGTCCAGCCTCTTGTTCGGAAATAAAATTTAATTCAGCGGATTGAGGATTTGTTAGAAAAATATCTTCGTTATATTTTACTTTTTTAATATAGGTTAATAATCTTTCCGTATAATCCTTCTCCCCTAGTACAATTGGAATCCGAACTGCCGTTACAGGGAATGGAGCTTGTTGGAATAGGACGGCCTCTGTTTGCTGCTTTCCCTCCTCATAGGAAAGGTCCTCACGGCTAGCATAAACAATCCTTTTCCGATAGGGATTATAATCTTCTTCTACCAAAGGTTCTGTTTTCGTCTCCACGTACACGGATTGAGAGGAAGTAACTATATAGCGATCCGTTTTTCCTTCAAAAGCTTTGATGGCAATCCGTGCATCCTCAGAAGAATAACAAATTTGATCAAAAACGATGTCCCACTGTGTATTTTCAAAACAGTTTATTAGGCTTTGCTCGACGGAACGATCGCAAATGACACGTTTCACTGAATCCCCTAATGAGTCTTTTGTTAGCCCTCTTGTTGCTACAGTTACCTCGAACCCCTTGTCTAGTAAGGATTGTACCAAAAAAGTTCCGAAAAACTTAGTACCACCTAATACTAAAGCTTTTTTCATAACTTACACTCTCCTTAAAATATCTATTTTAATAAAAGATACTATTAATAATTCTATATGGGCATTGTATTTTCCTTGATATAATGGCTGAAAATAGTTGATTAAGTCTTCCTAAGGGTAAAAATCAATTCTATTTAATATACTAAAATGGATATAAACTTATTGGAGGGATAGTAATGCATATCGAAATGTGGACTGACTTTGCTTGACCGTTTTGCTATATTGGCAAAAAGCGTCTGGAGGACGCTATTCAGAAGATTGACTACCCAATTGAGGTAACATATAGATGCTTCGAGTTGGATCCAACGATGGAACGAGATGTCAACGTAAAAATGGATGAGGCTCTAGCTAAAAAATATGGCATGAGCATAGAGCAAGCGAAAGAAAATAATCAACGCATGGTTCAAATGGCGAAGGAAACAGGCTTGGATTATAATCTAGACACGCTTATCTTAACCAATACTTTCGACGCTCATCGCCTGACTATGTTAGCTAAAAAACATGGTTTGATGATAGAAATGACAGAAAGAATACTATATGCTTATTTCACGGAATCGAAGCATATTGGTGATCATCAAACATTAACAGAGCTTGCAGTAGAAGTTGGATTGGAACGAGAAGAAGTAGAGAAAATGCTAGCTAGTGATGAAATGGCGGAAGAAGTACGTGCTGATCAACAGCAAGCTATTCAGTACGGTATTACTGGTGTTCCATTCTTCCTCATTAATAAGAAATACGCGCTAAATGGCGCACAACCAACAGATGTTTTTATACAAGCGTTGGAAAAAGTTATAGCAGAGGAACAATCATAAAAGATTCTTATTTTGTTATGTAGTGTCAGGAGCCGAAGTGGTACCTGGCACTACTTTTTTCTTTGTTGAATGAATAGGCCCTCTTTCACAAACACTATTTTCATTAGGAAAAGGTAGGTGGGAGTCAAACTATGATACTCAGATTCGGTTACGTCTCAACGGCACTTTCTTTGTGGGAAGCTTCGCCATCGAGAACATTGACATACACGAATTGGAAAAAATTAGATCAGGATAGTAGAAAGGAAAAGCTGTACCAACTCACAGAACAAAATTTAAAAAGTACCATTCGTATCCTTCATTACAATATTGCACATGGCATTGATGTATATCGAATGTCCTCATCGATTGTCCCACTTGCTACACATCCAGAGGTGGCGTGGGAGTTTGTTACACCTTTTAACAAACTGTTCAAAGAGATTGGAGCTTTAGTTCAAGGACATAAGTTGCGTGTTAGCTTTCATCCAAATCAATTTACGCTGTTCACTAGTCCACAGGAACATGTCACAGCAAATGCTATAACAGACATGACTTATCATTATCAAATGTTGGAAGCAATGGGATTACATAAGGATGCTTCTATGAACATTCATGTTGGAGGGGCTTATGGGAATAAGGAAGAGGCACTAAATAGATTTAATCAGAACTTTATCAAGCTTGATGAACAGATTCGTGGTCAAACTACGTTAGAGAATGATGATAAAACGTACACAGCAGAAGAAACTCTTCAAGTTTGTGAGAAGCATGGTGTTCCTTGTGTGTTCGATTATCACCATCATTGGGCAAATCCTGGTGATGAGAATTTTGAGGAATTACTGCCTAGAATTTTTGCTACATGGGAAGGGACTGGGAGGCTACCGAAGTTTCACTTGTCCTCTCCAAAGTCAGAGAAATTAAAGCGGGCACACGCTGATTATGTTGCGTTTGATTTTGCGTTTCCATTTATAAAGGCATTGAAAGATTACGGGCAGTCTGCTGATATCATGATAGAAGCAAAAGCGAAGGATAAAGCTGCGTTAGCGCTTGTAGAAGAATTAGGCAAGCAAAGAGGGTATAAACGGATTAATGGAGGAGCGATAGAAATCTAAAGCCAAATCTCCATTATTTTCGTTAATTATAGTGTTTATGATTTTATAATTTTTTAAATTATTCGTACATGATTATTAATTACCGTTTTTCACACACTTGGAGAACGGCATATTTGTGTTAATTCGACAAAAAACGGGTGGTGACAGGCACCCTATTATGTTTCTTTATGTACTATTTGAGGTATGGTATAGGGGAATGGGTTAACGATAAATTCCCAGAGGCAAAGGAGATTATGATGATTACATTCGAGAATGTGACGAAAATATTTGCAGATGGCACGACTGCTGTTGATTCTATTAGTTTTAATGTGGAAAAGGGTGAATTCTTTGTTTTGATCGGACCAAGTGGTTGCGGAAAGACTACTACATTGAAAATGATGAATCGTTTAATTCCACTTTCAAATGGTACTATTTCTATTGATGATAAAAGAATAAGTGAGTATAACATTCATGAGCTAAGGTGGAATATTGGGTATGTATTACAGCAGATTGCGCTTTTTCCTCATATGACAATTGAGGAAAATATAGCCATTGTCCCTGAAATGAAGCGGTGGAACAAAGATAAGATAAGTGATCGAGTTACTGAGCTATTGGATATGGTTGGGTTAGACCCTTCCATCTACCGTGATCGTACACCTAGTGAACTTTCAGGCGGAGAACAGCAACGAATAGGGGTTGTTAGGGCATTAGCAGCAGATCCGGACATTATCCTAATGGACGAGCCCTTTAGTGCGTTAGATCCGATTAGCCGTGAGAAATTACAGGATGACATTATATCCTTACAGAAGCGAATAAACAAAACAATCGTGTTTGTTACACACGATATGCAGGAAGCAATGAAGTTGGCTGATAGAATTTGTTTGATGCGAAACGGAGAAGTTGTTCAGTTAGGTGCACCTGACGAGCTTATTAACGCACCAAAAAATGATTTTGTTCAGGAATTTGTAGGATCATCCAAGAAACTTGGTTCAGATTTCGATTTGAAGCAATACACGGAGTCATTGCTGGATGGGGATCCAGTACCTATAGCTGCAATCGATATATCAGCGACATTAGAAGAAGTGCTAGAAATGTTGTCAAAAGAAGATGAAATAAGTGTGTTTGCTGACGGCAAAATTTATGGCAAGGTAAACCGTCAGATGATTATCCACTATTTTTCGCAGAATATTGCAAAAGGTGGGGTAAAAAGTGTCTAATATATATCAAGCTTTTCAAAGTAGGCAAGATCAATTGTTTCAATCACTGTTTGAACATATTCAAATTTCATTTATCGCTTTGTTATTAGCTGTGATTATCTCTATTCCTCTTGGTATCTTTTTAACGAAGAAAGAGAGAATAGCAGAAGGTATAATTGGAATGTCTGCTGTATTCCAAACGATTCCTTCCTTAGCACTTCTAGGTTTGTTTATTCCTTTATTTGGAATTGGGAAGGTCCCAGCTATTATTGCTTTGGTTATTTACGCGTTACTTCCTATTCTACGTAATACATATACAGGGATAAAAGAGGTGGATTCCTCTCTAATTGAAGCTTCAACGGCGATGGGGATGAATACCAAGCAAAGACTTATAAAAATAGAGATACCGTTAGCGATGCCGGTGATTATGGCTGGTATCAGAACAGCTATGGTGCTTATTGTTGGAACTGCCACACTTGCCTCCCTAATAGGCGCAGGTGGGTTAGGTGATATTATATTACTCGGAATTGACCGAAATAATACGGCATTAATTGTGTTGGGTGCAATACCGGCGGCACTTCTAGCTATTATCTTTGATGTATTATTAAGGAAAATGGAAAAGCTTAGTTACAAACAATCTATTATTACTATTTTTGTTATTGGGCTAATTTCTGTCATGTTAATCGTAGTTCCAAACATGATGAAGGGTGATGATGAAACACTTGTTATTGGTGGAAAGCTGGGAACAGAACCAGAGATTTTAATAAATATGTACAAAATTTTAATCGAAGAAGAGACTGACATACAGGTTGAGTTAGAACCATCACTTGGAAAAACTTCCTTTCTATTTAATGCGCTGCAGTCTGGTGATATTGATATATATCCTGAATTTACAGGAACGGCAATTTCTCAATTTTTAAAGGAAACAGCTTCTAGTAACAACAAACAAGAAGTTTACCAAATGGCTCATGATGGATTAATAGAGAAATTTGATTTAAAAATGTTGAAGCCTATGAAATATAATAATACGTATGCCTTGGCAGTACCGAATAGCTTCGCGGAAGAATATAATCTAGAAAATATTTCTGATTTACAAGCAGTGGAAGATCAAGTGAAAGCTGGTTTTACTTTGGAATTTACTGATCGAGAGGACGGTTATTTAGGAATTCAAGAGCATTATAACTTAACGTTCCCTAACCTGATAACAATGGAACCTCAATTACGGTATGCGGCCATTGAACAAGGAGATGTTAATTTAATTGATGCTTACTCTACTGATAGTGAGTTAAGAAGGTATAATTTGAAAGTGTTACATGATAATAAGGAACTATTCCCTCCGTATCAAGGAGCACCCTTACTAAAGGTAAAAACACTAGAGAAATACCCTGAGCTAGAGGAGATTTTAAATCAGTTAGCAGGAAAGATCACAGATGATCAAATGAGACAGATGAATTATGAAGTAGCTGTAGAGGAAAAAACAGCATACAGTGTGGCAAAAGAGTATCTAAAAGAAAATAATATACTAAAGTAGAGCCAAAACAAAAAGGGTCTGCCGAGGCAGACCCTTTAACAACAAATCATTCGACAAATATCGGGTGGTGACAGGCACCTTCATTACGCTGTTTTTTGAGCTAGGTCTGTTACGTAGTGTTTTTCGCTTCGCATGATTAGTGCGCCAACTAGTACGAAGGCGACAATAATAAAGGATAGTATCACATACGAATTTTGGAATCCTACTGCACCATATAGAAAACCCATTACGGATGAGAAGATCGTGATACCAACTTGCTTTGCAAAGTTAAATCCAAGCATGTATACAGTTGCGGAAAGACGAACATCAAACACACCTGTAATATATTTCATAATCGCAACTAGCATTAGAGGCATTTCGATTGCTGCTAGTAATCTCCAGAATGCGAGCATCCAGATTTCTGTTAAAAAGGCAGATCCTAGAACACGAATAAACAGAACGATACCGGCTATGATTAAACCATTCTTAGCACCAATTTTGTTAATGAACCACGGTGCTAATACCATAAAACCAGCTTCTAAAAATACTTGGACAGAGGCTATACGACTAAACACTAGCTCTCCTCTAGAAGTATCATTGAAAAAGCTAGCAAAGTAATTAGGGAATTGTTGGTCAAAAACATCAAACATGGTCGCAATACCAATCATAATCAGACAGAATCCCCAGAAGCTTCTGTTTCTAAATACTTTAAAAATATTCTCTTTTGTAACAGGAGATTCTTCCTCAGTCTTGCCAGAAGTGCTTGGTTCGTCGACATATTCTTTTTTAACACGAAGCGCCCATAAGAGCACCCCAAGAATAATTGCGGAAACTGTACAAGCCCAGAATATACTATAAGGATTACGAACGAACATAATTCCGCCAACAAATGCAGCAGTACCACCGGCTAGTGAACCGAATAATCGAACGTGACCATATTCATAATTGCTAGCACGTGTAGAGCGTTCCATGTATGCTTCCACAACTCCAACACCACCGTTTAAACAAAGGCTTAGGAATGCGCCACCAACCACGGCACCAAAGATTGCGTTCATTTTAAGCAATGGTATAAAAGCAAACTGGACAAATGGGCCAATAAATAATAGACATAATACAACAAAACCAAATAGGTATTTTTTCAATCCTAGTTTATCTTGTACTATACCATATATTGGTTCTAAAATAAGTGCTGTAACAGCCATCGCAGAAAAGACTAGCCCGGAAACACTTGTATCTAAATTTGCAGTTTTATCTAACCAAAATGGCAAAAAGGCAAATATTAATGCCCAAATCATAAAGTAAAAGTAATAGATTCCTCCAAAGTTCCAAAACTTAAGTTGTTTTAAATTATTCAAAATAGATTTCCCCTAACATTTTAAAAAATTACTTTAAAACCTCTGGTGTTTTTGGTGTCCATCTTTTATCTGGTACTGGCTTACCAAAAACAGGGTTCCCTTGATCGTCCCATTCAATCTTTTGTGCACGTGCTTGGCGATTTGGCTCATAAAGTGGATCGCCAACCAATTCTGTATAGTTTCGTGCATGATAGATAAGGATGGTATCGTTACCATCTTCAGACTCTGTGAAACTGTTATGTCCTGGGCCATACTGTCCGTTTTCTGGGCAGCTTTGGAAAACTGGTTCTTGACTCTTAGTCCATGAGTCGGGATTTAAT
Source organism: Aquibacillus kalidii (assembly GCF_014280935.1). Taxonomy (GTDB): domain Bacteria; phylum Bacillota; class Bacilli; order Bacillales; family Amphibacillaceae; genus Aquibacillus_D; species Aquibacillus_D kalidii. Next base: position 43,442 of record NZ_JACLZI010000059.1, on the reverse strand, counting down.
AAATCGCTTTCAGCATCGGCCGTTAAAAGTCCCATGCAGTAATCAACACCAGTAGCACTACCTGAATAAGTGATGAATACTTTTCCGTTTTTAACTAAAACAGCTGGTCCTTCATTAACCCAGAATCCCTTTATTTCCCATGATAGTTCAGGCTTGGTCAGCATAACTGGTTTCGATGCGAGTGACCATGGATTTTTCATTTTTGCAATGTACAAGTTGGAGTGTCCCTTAATTTCTAAATCCTGCTGCGCCCAAACGTAATATTGTACTCCTTTATGATTAAAGGTTGTAGCATCTAGTGAGAACGTTGACATTTCTGTCTTGAATTCACCCTTTTCAACCCAAGTTCCTTCCATCGGATTATCGGATGCGTTTTCAAGAACGTACATTCTGTGATTAAACGTATTATCATCGATGTTTGTATCAGGTGCTGCAGCAAAATAGATATACCACTTTCCATCCACTCGATGAATTTCTGGAGCCCAAATCAATTCACTCAAAGGACCGCTATCATGTTTCCACCAAATAGCAACTTCCTCTGCATCGTGGAGATCATTGAGCTTTTTTGCTCTCCTTAGTACAATGCGATCATAAAGAGGATAGGATCCTGTAAAGTAGTAATACCCATCTGTATGCTTATAGACGAAGGGATCCGCCCGTTGTAACACAATTGGATTCAATATTTCTTCTGCCATATCTATACACTCTCCCTTAAAAATATTTTGAAAAAGATTGCCCATTTATTAATCAGCAGCCATGGTTCCTTGATAGTAAGGCCAGGCTTACCTCTTAAACTATCACTATCAATCTCTTCCGCAGAACGATTTCTATAATTTACCTAGAGACCGTTTCCTATAGTGAGAAATAGTAACACTCATACGTACGTGTGTCAATTGATAAGAGTTTTTCATAAAAACGTTCGTATGTATATTGTGTTAAGTTGCATATTTATAGATGAAAACACCTATATTGTCTATAAATACACTTATTTAAAGTTATTGATTCTTAGTCCGTTATATGATTTGTTTTTGAAAATAAAATATATACGTATAAGGTAGATTCAGTAGTATTGTGAAAAAAACAGATAATAAATGTTCAAATCATTAATGCTGTCAGTTATATCTTTCCCTATTTATTTAATTATATAGAAAATAAATTCTTAGAAATCATAAATTAATTACTTTCATGAATAGCATTGACGGAAAAGATTTCCATACTTATAATTTAAACTAATGGAAACGCTGTCACAATTATTTTTTCCACTAACAGTTACCTCTAAGAAGCCCTAACAAACTTCCAACTATTAAACACCATCCGAGAGTGATTACATTTGTTCATAACTTCTATATAGAGGGGGGATGCATTTGTTCAAAAGGATAAAGACCGTTTATTCTAATCTGCGTCTTAAGCACAAAATGTTTTTATTAATTTCCTTTATTTTGTTAGCTTTTAGTATTGGTGGTTTAGCAATTTTGCAACATGCGTTCCATGTTTACAACAAGGAGATATTTCGGCAAACCGCCCAATCCTTACGAGTGTCATCTAATTCGATTGAGAATGAGCTTAAAAAGATGGAGCAATTATCCTATCAGGTAGCAACAGATTTTTATGTACAAAACTATCTAGTACAGCTAGCAAACAGCGAGAGCAACTTCTTTCAAGAATATGTAATTGGAATGGAGCTGAGGAAGAGATTACTGGATATTGGCGCCTTAAAAAGTTATGTGGAATCCATACAGGTGTATGATTTGAATGATAAGGAGTATGCATCAGGTAATGATATCGATATGTTGCGTGAAGATCGATTACTGGACATAAAAGAAGAAACTGCAGCGAGGCAAGGTGGGCTTAAATGGGTTTTTCCGGATGAGTCTGATTCGGCTTTTGTCGTGGCAAGACAGGTTCGTTATTATTTTGACTTATCATTAGAGCCACTTGGTATGGTTGCTGTCCGAATGAATGTACCTGAGATTGTGAATGATTTTTCCAACACGTTGAACGAGAAAAACGCGCAGCTAGCTATTTTCGATGAACATAACCGTCAAGTGTTTCCTATTGAAGAGCAATTATCTCCTGTCTATTCAGCTAGTATGAAAGGTGAAAAAGGATATAACATCATCAAAGATAAAGACGAAAGATATTTTATTACGTACAGTCCAGCCAAGCATACAAAATGGACCTATATGATTGTGACACCCTATAACAGTATGTTTCATGCCATTACAACCGTGCAAGTAGCCGTTATGATCGTTTATATTTTACTATTTATTATTTTAATGTTTTTAGGCATCAGGTTTGTTAACGGTATAATTAGACCTATTGAAGGGTTAAATAAAAAAATGGAAAAGGTACAAACGGGTAATCTTCAATTAGATGATGAAGATGATGAGATTGCCATGCCACTTGATGAGACGGGGCAAATGCATAATAACTTCAAAAAGATGATGAATCAAATTAATCAACTAATTGCGGAAAATTATAAAAAACAACTCGTTATTAAAGATTCTGAATTTAAGACACTTCAAGCACAAGTTAATCCTCATTTCTTATACAACACCTTAGAATCTATTAATTGGTCAGCTAAAGTAGAAGGTCATCATAAAATATCAAGTATGGCAGAATCACTTGGATTTATATTACATGCTTCTATTAGCATGAGAGACTCGTTAATAACATTAGAAAAAGAACTCTCTGTTGTAAAAAGTTATATAACCATTCAATCTTATCGCTTTGAAGAAAGATTAGAGTTTCATACAGATATTCCGTCCTCTTTTTTAACATGCATTGTACCCAAGTTTATCATTCAACCATTAGTAGAAAATTCGATTCGTTATGGTTTACAAAAAATGATCGGTACATGCAAGATTTCTATAACAGCCAAACAGCTTGGGGATAACATTCAAATTACAGTGGAAGATAATGGACCAGGAATGGATGAAGCATTCATATCAAAAATATTTAAAGGGGATTTTGAGCCACAAGGTACTGGTATTGGCATAAACAATATCAATGATCGAATTAACCTTTTGTTAGGGAGTCATTATGGAATAGAAATTGAGAGTAAAGTCAATGTGGGAACGAAGGTACACATTACATTGCCTTATGAAAGTGAGGGAGAATATGTACAGGGTGCTATTAGTTGATGATGAACGAATGATTCTGGATGGAATTTCCACCATAATTGATTGGGAGAACCAGGGGGTTGTATTGGCTGGTACGGCAATGAATGGACTAGAGGCCATGAAGTTTATTGAGGAAAATGAACCGGACATCGTCATTAGTGATATAACGATGCCAGGCTTAGATGGGATTCAACTAATAGAAAAAGTACAAGAAAATTATCCAACAATTAAATGGATCTATTTATCAGGGTACAGTGAGTTTGAGTATGCGCAAAAAGCGATGCGATTTGGTGTGAAACATTATTTATTAAAACCTTCTAATGAAACGTCAATAAAACAAGCATTGATGGAACTTGTTCAAGAACTAGATGAACAAAAGCAGAAGTCTATTTATATGCAAGAAATAGAAAAAAAAGCTGATGAATTTAGTTATCAAGAGCAAGAAGTGATGTTTAAGGAACTACTAACAAATGGAGTTGCGCCCCTTTCTAAAGTAGAACAATTTCAGACTTTATTGCAGGCTAGTCTGGGAGACACAAGAAATGTCAGATTACTACTTTGTCATCTAGAGAGTCCCTATGAATTTCAAAGAATAGCCCTATTAAAAGAATTGATAGTAGAAGTTCTAGGCGAAAGCTTATTTGTCACTTATACGGGAATTGGAAATGACCTGATTGTATTATTGAATAACGACATTTCAGAAGATAGGCTTACTATGTTACTCAATCAAGTTCAAAGCAAGTTTAAGGATCCGGATAAAAAGGGTGTAGCAATAATAGTAAGTCGTATTGGAGATATCTCCAGCATGAATGAGATGTATTATTCTATTTTGAAGCAAGTAGAACAGCTCTTTTATCTAGGGACAGGAAGTGTTATCTCACCAACTAATCAATTAGAACTGAATAATAATGATAAGGTCTTGTACCAATATGATAGGAACCGAATCATTTTGCTGATCAAGTCTTCACACTATGAGGAATTGAAAGTTGAATTGAATGACTTTTTTAAGGAAATTGAACACTTGAGGATAAAGCCTAGTTTAGTAAAGTCCTATTTCATTCAGTTATACCTGGCTATCGCAAAAAAAAGTGTCCGTAATTATCAGGAGGATTATTTAACAGAAATTTCTAGATTAGAAGATATGAAGACACTTCAAGAATTTAAAAAGTTTTTTGTAGAAGTTTGCTTATACATTATTCAAATTAATGAACGGGAAAAAGGGTCTAAATATTCGGCTGTTGTGATTAGAATGATGGAAGAAATAGAACGAAATTTAGAAAACCAATATTTATCTCTGCAATGGATCGCTAGTGAAAAGTTATTTATGAATGCTGATTATTTAGGAAAGCTTTTTAAAAAAGAAGTGGGGGAAAGATTCTCTTCTTATGTAACTAAAACAAGAATTGAGAAGGCAGTCAACATTATTGAAAAAGAAGACGATATAAAAGTTTTTGAATTAGCAGAGCGATTGGGATTTGGTGATAATGCCCAGTATTTCAGTCAGATCTTTAAGCGGATTACTGGATGTACACCATCTGATCTAATTAAATCAGGTTAAAACGGTAAGAAAGAATACAAGGTTTCCATATGGATGGGGGCCTATTTTTTTGCATTAAATACTTAATCAAACGCTTAAACTAGCCATTTCGAATAGATAAAGGAACGTTGTTTATAATATAAATAGATTTTAACTGATAAAGGAAAGTGGGGACGTATATGGGAGAACAAAAGGTAGCATTTGTTACCGGTGGTGGCTCTGGAATGGGACATGCAGCTACGATTCGTCTAGCTAAAAAGGGTGCAAAAGTCGCATTCATGACCTAGATCAGGAAGCGGTTAGACAGGTTGAGAAAATAGTCAAAAATGCAATGGGAATACCTTGTGATATAGCAAATCATGCTGATGTTGAAGCGGCTTACGATGCGGTTGATCAGTAATGGGGGCGTCTTGACATTGTTTTTGCTAATGCAGCAGGGATCGTTGGCGTACTTAATTCTATCGAGGCGATGGACGTGGAAGACTGGAAGAAAACGATAGATATTAATGTGACTGGGACGTTTCTTACCGTTAAACATGCTATTCCACTATTATTTAGCTTTCGTGGACGAATTTATTCTCTATGGTGACGCATTTGGTTAGTCAACAGGTGCATTTTTTTGTTCAAGGAAGCCGCATAATCCCACTAAGTAGACGCATTTGATTAATAGAAAGACGCATAATGGGGATGGAATAGTCAATTTTGAAAACGGATTGAATCAGCATATGAAATACTAAAGATATAAATAATTAACTCCTATAGTTTACAAAATGGATGTGACAAGTTCTTTCATTCTCTCTCTTCATTCGAGATAGCTAAACAAATACTGATAGAATTTGAATAATTAATAGGAATTCATGTCGAATATACCTCTGTTTTATACTTATATATGTCTGTTTTTCGTAGTATGTCAGAAATAAATCTATGCTAACATCTATTAATGAAAGCGCTTTAATAGATGAAGGGAGGAAGGAGGAAAGGAATATTTTTCTTCAGTATCACGGGGGGATGCTGAGGAATAACCCTGATAATCTATTAGAACAACTAATTTTGGGAGGTTTTAAGAGATGTCAAAAGGGTTTTTACCAGTCAAGCGGTGCGTCACTATTTTGCTTAGTCTTTTGTTAGTCGTGACAAGTATCCCATTTACAGCTATACCAGTCCTTGCAGAAGAGGAACCTGCTGGAATGAAATTTGACTTTGGCACAGAAGACAGTGCAGTTGAATCCGGTTATACAAAGGTTTCTGATCAAACTGGGTATAGTGAAGAACGGGGTTATGGATTTGCTGATATAAGTAAAGTGTCAGCAACAGTGCGAGATAGTGGAAGTGCTTTAGATAAGGATTTTGTATCTTATTCGGAAACAGCATTCCAGGTAGATTTACCTGCGGGGGATTATGCTGTCGATGTCATTCTAGGTGACAAACAAGAAGCTTCTAATGTAGGTGTGTTGGCAGAGCAGATACAGAAGGTTCAAGATGTAACATTAAATTCTGGTGAAACAACGACTCGCGATTTTGAAATAGCAGTTATTGATGGCCAGTTATCGATTGAACTTTCAGGAGATAATGCAAAAATGATAGCTATTTCGATTACACCATTACCATCGCGAACAGAAGCTGAGCATCCAACTGTTTTTGTGGCGAGTGACTCAACTGCTCAAACATATGATCCATACTGGAAGCCGCAGGCAGGGTGGGGGCAAATGTTAGAGCGCTATTTTAAGGATGAAGTAACCGTAGATAATCAAGCAATCGGTGGTAGGAGTTCGCGAACATTTTATTCAGAAGGGCGTTTGGACAATATCCTGCGAGAAATCAAACCGAACGATTATTTACTCATTCAATTTGGTCACAACGATGCGACAAAGAGTGTACCAGAGCGCTATACAAGTGTGGAAGATTACAAAGTTTACTTAGAGACCTATGTCACTGGCGTCCGTCAGCGCGGAGGAATCCCGATTCTAGTGACTCCTGTGAATAGACGTGACTATAATCCGGACACAGGTATTTTTAACGAAAGTTTTCCTGGATACGTGCAAGGGATGAAGGAAGTATCTGAGGAACTAGATGTGTTATTGGTTGATTTAAGTGCAAGCAGTCGTGCTTATTTTAATGAAATTGGACCACAGGGTACACTTTCTGTATTTATGCATTTAGATGCAGGGGTTTATGAAGCATATCCGGACGGAAGAGCAGACGATACTCATTTTCAGGAATATGGTGCAATTCAAATTGCTAGATTGCTATCTGGTGGCATCAAGGAATTAGACACTTCACTTGCGAGTTATGTAGCAGACATTGAGGCACCAGAAGCAGTTCCAGCTAAACCCAATGGCGTAACCGTTTCAGGTGTTAGTAACGCTGGAGCAGTATTAACTTGGGAAGCGGTAGAAAATGCAGATATTTATCGAATATATCGTAAGCTTACAAGTGAAACGGAATATGAAATGATTAGTACGTCTACTATTCCACAGCTTAACATTACTGGCATGGAAGAAGGTAATACGTACGATGTTGTGATTACAGCAGTTAATGGTAAAGGGGAATCTGAACAATCAGATCCTGTTCAAATTAATACAAAGGAGGCAACGTATAAGTACGACTTTGGTCCGGAGGGTACGCCAATACTGGAAGGCTATACAGAAGTTAATCCTACAACCGTTTATACAAAAGAACGCGGTTATGGTCTGGCAAGTAATGATGGTGTAATCTGGCGTGACCGTGGTGGTGATGACCTGTTACAGCGTGACTGGATTGGTTATTTCTCCGTTGGCTGGGATTTTAATGTGGATGTGCCGAACGGCTTATACGCTGTGAAAGTGTACGTTGCAGACTTTCTTGGAAGTGCGAGAACAGAAGTTAAGATTGAAGATAAAGATTATGGCAGTGTAAATGCACCACGCCAAGGCTCTACTAGTAAGGTAATCCCTGAAGTGGGTATAACAGATGGGCAAATGAATGTTCATTTCGGTGGCTCAACAGGAATCGCGAATGGATTAGAATTAACGCCAATTTTGTTAGCACCATCCGCGTTGAAACTTGATGACCAATCGTTTGATCAAGACAATGCTTCTGCAAGCCTATCCTGGCAAGGGGCAGAAGGAGCTGCAAAGTATAATGTCTATCGTAAGACGAAAGGTTCAGATCAAGTTGAATTAATTGATACTACTACTGAGACAAGCTATACGGATACAACTGTTGAGGTTGGGTTGGAGTATGAGTACACGGTTTCTACAATAGACAATATTGGAACAGAAACGGTACCATCTTTGCCGCTAGAGGTTAAAATGATTGACGACTCTCAACCGCTACCAGATGCACCAGAAAATTTAACATTAGGTGACGTAAATAAAAACGATATTACTCTAAGCTGGGATGCTGTTGATACAGCCGTTTCCTACAATGTATATAGATCTGAAAAAGAAGATGGAACCTATACACTTATTGGACAAACACGTGAGACAAGCTATACAGATAATACTGTACTTACGACAATTCCATATTTTTATAAAGTTGCAGCGGTAAATGCAGGTGGAATTTCGGAACAATCAGATGTCTTAGAAACACCGGCAGATACAGTATTACTAAAACAAATGGAAGATATAACTCGTGATCCTGTTGCAGTAAAGACAGAGGAGGGTGTGTTCGTAAGTTGGCGTATGCTAGGTACTGATCCAGCTAACATCGGGTTTAATTTGTATCGTGACGGCGAAAAAATAACTAGTGATCCAATTACAGAGCGAACTAATTTCGTTGATAAGGATGGAAAAAATGATTCTGTATATGAAATCCAACCATTAATCAATGGGCAAGAGCAAGGAACACGTAGTGAAACAGCTGTATTTGAAAATAATTATCTTGATATCCCACTGAACAAGCCAGAAGGTGGGGAAACACCAGTTGGAGATCCATATGAATACCGAGCAAATGATGCGAGTGTCGGGGATGTGGATGGTGACGGGGAATACGAATTAATCGTAAAATGGGATCCAACTAACTCGAAGGATAGCTCGCAATCAGGCTATACAGGAAATGTTTATGTGGATGCCTATGAGATGGACGGGACGCAGTTGTGGAGAATTGACTTAGGAGTAAACATTCGTGCAGGTGCACACTATACACAATTTATTGTCTATGACTTCGATGGAGATGGTAAAGCTGAGGTCGCGATGAAAACAGCGGATGGCACGATTGATGGTAAAGGCAATACTATTGGTAGAGCTGATGCTGATCATCGTTATACGAGTGGATATGTGCTTCAAGGTGATGAGTTTTTAACGATATTTAATGGAGAAACAGGAGCGGAAATAGACACGGTTGAATACGATCCACCACGTGGTGATGTTGGATCATGGGGGGATACTTACGGAAATCGTGTCGATCGATTTTTAGCGGGTGTTGCCTATCTAAATGGAGAAACACCAAGTCTAGTAATGGCACGTGGTTATTATACTAGAATGGTTGTCGTGACTTATAACTTTGTGGATGGCAAACTCGAAAAACAATGGAAATTTGATACGAATGATGAAGGTTACTCCGATTGGGTAGGACAAGGCTATCATTCTCTTAGTGTAGCGGATGTCGACCATGACCAGAAAGACGAGATCATCTATGGTCAAGTAACGATCGATGATGACGGTACAGGTTTATACAATTCAGGACTTGGACATGGTGATGCTTTGCATGTTAGTGACTTCATTCCAGATCGTAAAGGATTAGAAATCTATTCTGTTCAAGAGCACACTGATTCACCGTATGGCTATGATATGCGGGATGCGGAAACAGGTGAAGTGATTTGGGGTGTGGAAACAGGTCTAGATACGGGTCGTGGACTTGCGGCAGATGTGGATCCAAATCATAAAGGTGCGGAAGCGTGGGCAGTAGATGGTGCGTGGAACAGTACTACTGGAGGTTTGCACAGCGCCACTGGTGAGAAAATTGCAGGTTCAATCCCAAGTTCTAATTTTGCAATCTGGTGGGACGGCGACTTACAGCGAGAGCTACTTAACCATGATTGGGACGAGGCGTCAAGTACTGGTGTCGGTACGATTGAAAACTGGGACTATGAAAATAATCAAACGGAAGTAATCCTTCGAGCAGATGGTACGCTTTCTAATAACGGTACAAAAGGAACACCAGCTCTGCAAGCAGATCTATTTGGTGACTGGCGTGAAGAAGCGGTTTGGCGCTTAGAAGATAGTAGTGCTTTACGTGTGTATATGACGACTGATCCAACTGATGAAAAGATCTTTACACTTATGCATGACCCACAATACCGTGCAGCAATTGCTTGGCAAAATGTTGGGTATAATCAACCACCACATCCAAGCTTTTATATTGGGTCAGGTATGTCAACACCAAGTACACCACGAATTGATGTCGTAGAAACAGTAAATAAAGATACATCTGCACCAGAAACATCAGCTGAAATTGAGCAGACAGCAACAAATGATTGGTATAACGAAGATGTAACTGTTAATTTTACCACAACAGATGCCGGATCAAGCGTCGACGCAACGCATTATGTCGTTAATAACGGGAAAGAGCAAACTGGCAACAGCATTACGCTTGATAAGGAAGGCGAACATACGATTAATTATTGGAGTGTCGATGAAGCAGGGAATGTAGAGGAAGCGAAATCCGTTGTTATCAAAATTGATAAGACTGCGCCGACTGTTACATTTTCAGTTGATACAGGGAAAACCTATACTGTTGCTGATATGGTAACGATTACTTGTGAGGTTACCGATGAGCTTTCTGGTATGGATAGTTCTAACTGTAATGTTGTCGATAAACCTGCATATGAGCTTGGTGTCGGAACTCACTCGGTAAATAAAGAATATACAGATCTAGCAGGTAACAATACGACAAAATCATTAGACTATACTGTTACGGTTGACTTTACTAGTTTAGCAGAGTTGACAAAGCAATTTAATTCAGACGATGCTAATGGTCTTACAGCAAAATTAGATGCTGCAAAACAATCAGCAGAAAAAGGAAATACAAAAGCAGCTAATAACCAGCTAGATGCGTATATTAACCAAGTGAACGCAAGTATCGAAAAATCTCTTACAACAGATCAGGCTGCCATTCTAATAGAACTTGCTAAAAGTTTAAAGAATGGAGAAACAGGTGAGGATCCAAGTGGAAATGGAAAAATTGTGCTTGGTAAACCAGCAGAGGTTGAAGCTGGAAAAACGTATGGCATTGATGGTACGAAAGCTAAGATTACCATGCCGGACGATTTACCCAATGGTACAAAGGTGATTGTCGTGAGTGAAGAATCTATTGAGCATGATGGACTTGAACAATCTGGGGATATATTAACTGTTACATTTAAATTTCCAGAAGATTCTACACCGCCAACCGATGCCTACACACTTGTATTAGGTTATAAAGATAATGCTGATGCAGAAAAATTAGCAATCTACTATTTTAACGAAGAATCTGGTAAGTGGGAGCAAAAAGGTGGCGATGTAGACGAAACAAATCAAACCGTTTCATTAGAAGTGCCACACTTCTCAACTTATGGTGTGTTTGTTGAAGAAACAGCTACAGGTGAAGAGGATGGAGCAGATACAGACTCCGGTTCTAACACTGATACAGACTCTGATTCAGGTAACGATCCAGCGCCCAATTCCGGTTCTAATGCGGATGTTGCAGGCGATGGGGAGCTTCCTAGCACAGCAACAACTATGTTTAATTGGATGCTGATCGGTTTAATCGTTGTAGCATTGGGAATTGCCTTACTGATTGTACGGAAGCGTAGAGTAACTGAATAAGATACTAAAAAGGCAGCCGCTAAGAACGGCTGCCTTTTGTATGTGATATCTCAACTCAAAAATATTACTTTTTACTCCAAGACATTTCCAAATCACCTGGTAACGACCAATTTGTATAGCATTTTAAAAGATCTTCCTTTAAGCCATCAATCCAATACAACTTCTGATCCTCATCAAATTTAATCTTAGACCAAGGGAAACTAGGGACATCGTGAATCGACTGGTGTATGGCTTGAATACTTTGAACGTGGGTGGCAGCAGCTTCCGGACCACATAAGATATGTTTGTGCTGCTCCTTTATCGCATTTATACAAACTCGTAGTTTTGCTAAATGGTCCTGCTGAGGATCTTGATAAGTTTTTACTGATCCATCGGTGAACGTAGCAGTGATCGTGCCATTTCCATCATTAGAATCATACGTGATGGTCGCCTTTTCAAATTCAAAGTGAAACTGAGGCTCAACCGTTTCTTTTACAGTATGTGTGGCGTAATAATAAATATCTACATTTTCGTCCGTTTGGAAATGTAATGCACACGTATCAAATGTTTCGATTGCATTAGTTCGATATAGCTCAGCAGATAGATCACGAATATGCGCGCTGGATTCTATTGCGGAACCAAGTAAATAAAACATATTGTGTATAAAGTGTGCTGTTGCGTTATTGGCTACACTATCAAAAATCATGTCGCCAGATGGGCTATATTTTTTCCCTGCCCATGGCGAACGATTAAAGTAATCTTGGTTTCTAGGCCATAATGCGATGCTTTTCATTCGTAGCGGTTTTCCGAAAACATCATTTAAAATATCCTTCTTTAATGCTTGGATAGATTCTGTAAACGACCAATTAAAGCCAATCGCTAAAAATCTATCAGACAGATCTCTTGTTTGGATCATGGTATCTATATCAGAGGGGTTACCAGTCATTGGCTTTTCGCAAAGGACATGACTACCATGGTCCATGCAGTAACAGGATTGTTTAGCATGCAGTTGAATAGGAGTTGCGATAATAGCCAAATCTGCTGATGCTTTCTCATAAAATGCTTCTAAACTAGTATAGATTGGGATCCCCTGTTGGATGATTTCCTCGTAAAAATCGGAACGCTCTGGATAAATATCTACTACACCTATCAAGTGACTAGTATCGTTTTTCTGGTCAAGTATTTCCTTCAAGTAAACGTTTCCATAACCGCTCATGCCTACTAAGACGATAGATACTTGTTGCATCTGATTCTCCTCCTTGAACGCGTTTTCACTATGTTTATGGTAATATATGCAATATACCATAGTTCATAAAAAGTTAAAGTAAATAAACAGACTGTTTTATGTAATTTTTCGATGTGAAGAGGGAGAAGGGGAGAGTTGATGAGTAGGCAAATGCTTGGACTAGAGAAATATGGCATAAACCTTTATGAAAGTAGACATGGCGATGGTGGCATTATTGAGGAGCATCATCACACTGTCCATCAGATTTTGTACGCGCTTGAAGGAGAAGGTAAGATTAGATTAAATGGTAAAAGTTATCCATTTAAACAAGATTATGTAGCAGTTATCACTCCCCTTACAGAGCATTCCATTGTCTCAGAAACAAAATTAACGGTGTTGGTACTAGCTTTTGAAGAATCAATTTTGGAAACATCAATTCAAGATGAATTATTGCACTGCTTCTTTCCAGAAACAAGATTCATAGAGTTAAATCCTTTTGATAGTAGTAATGTGCGACAATTACTTAGAAAAATGTTATATGAGCAAAGTTATGGTGACTCCATTAATTTTGTGGCTATGAAAATATTTCTATCAGAGTTATTGTTAAAATTAGCGAGATCTCAGGAGCAACCGGAATCATTTGATGCCAACGTACTTCGGGCAGAGCGGTTAAGGAAATATATTGATACGCATTATTATGAAATGATAAGTGCAGAGGCATTATCAAGTAAATTAGGGATTAGCACCCGGCATATGAACAATATTTATAAAGAAAGATATCACGTTACACCAATTCAATATTTAACAGAGGTGCGGATAGGTTTGGCTAAGAAAATGTTGATTGAAACTGATAATGATATTGCTTCGATCTGCTTTGAAGTTGGATTCGAATCGCTATCCACCTTTTACCGAACGTTTAAAAACTCCACCGATGTCTCACCAAATAAATATCGCAAGGCTTATCGAAGTGAGCACTAATTTGTTCCATCTATTAATTCCAAATCCGTTGATTGAATATTGAGATGAAATAGATGCTAACTAATTTAAACACATGTCTTTTTTTATTTTATCGCTTTCGGAAAGACGCAGTTGAGATAAAATGCGACACACTGTAAATATTTGGCTGAAAAGGATGAGTGCAACGTTGATTTCCGCTCCGGGCAGTTGCTTTCCGTGGGCAACGCCTCAGCCTCCTCGGAAGAAAACCGATTCCTGTGGGGTCTTCACCTGTTGCTTTTTCCACAGGAGTCAACTGCCCTCCACTCCAATCACTTACTAATAGGAGCTGGATTTTATTTTCTTAATTGCAAACACTCCATAAACAGAGAGCGGAGGAAATTCACGTAGACTCCTGTGGGAAAGCGAAGACGTTGAGACCCCACAGGGAGCGTTCTTTGCGACCGAGGAGGCTCAGCGCGAGCCCACGGAAAGCGTAGTGAATTTCCGTAGCGGCACCTAATAAGTTACTTCGTATTTTATAGAAATTGTGACACAAGAAACGATAGTTGTTAGAAAAGCAAAAAGAATGATGCTATTGTTTCCTAGAAAACTTTACTATTTCTTGGAGGTTTCTCAAGTGGCCATTGTCCCTAAGGTGAATTGGAGAAGGGATATTTATTCTGATATATTTTATAAAGGGTTATGAAAAAACAATAAAAAACTTAATATAAATTCATTTCCGATAGTGAGAAATCCGTTCTTAGAATAGTAAGACGGATTTTTTTTATGCCCTTATTATGGAGGTAACGATTAGAAAGGGGAATAATCAAATGGCAGAACATAAACTAGGTATTATTATGAACGGTGTTACAGGTAGGATGGGGACGAATCAGCATTTAATTCGTTCGATAGTTGCGATTAGGAAGCAAGGGGGCGTTCAGCTACCGAATGGGGATACACTGATGCCGGATCCTATTTTAGTAGGACGTAACGAGAATAAATTGAAAGCGTTAGCAGAAACGCATGGAATTGAAAGATGGAGTACAGATTTAGAATCGGCACTTGAGGATAACCATAATATCATTTACTTCGATTCCCAAACAACGGTAAGGCGTGCTGAGGGGATAAGAAAAGCAATTGCAGCAGGAAAGCATATTTACTGTGAAAAGCCAACAGCGACAAGCCTTGAAGAATCATTGCAATTAGCTAAACTCGCTAAAGAAGCAGGAGTGAAAAACGGGGTTGTACAGGATAAGTTATTCCTGCCAGGCTTACTTAAATTGAAACGTCTGATTGATTCTGGATTTTTTGGCAAGATTTTATCAGTCCGTATGGAATTTGGTTATTGGGTATTCGAAGGGGACTGGCAAGAAGCGCAGCGTCCATCATGGAATTATCGTAAAGAAGATGGTGGTGGGATTATTGTTGATATGTTTGCGCACTGGCGTTATGTGATTGACAATTTATTTGGTCCAGTTCGTGCAGTTTCTTGTATAGGTGCGACCCACATCCCAGAAAGAATTGGTGAAAATGGAGAAAAGTACACTTGTACGGCAGATGACGCAGCATATGCAACATTTGAGCTAGATGGTGATGTAATCGTTCAAGCTAACTCATCATGGACAGTTCGTGTTAACCGGGATGATTTGTTAACGATTCAAGTAGATGGTACGGAGGGAAGTGCAGTAGCGGGTCTACGTGATTGTAAGTCACAACATCGCGTTAATACACCGAAGCCTACTTGGAATCCTGATATAGAAAATCCATTTGATTTTGAAGCGCAGTGGGAAGATGTACCTGGCAATCAAGAGTTTGACAACGGCTTTAAGGTACAATGGGAATTATTCTTAAAGCACGTATTTGCAAATGATCCATTTCCATGGGATTTATTAGAAGGTGCAAAAGGGACGCAGTTGTCTGAGCTTGGCCTTAAGTCATGGGCAGAACGTCGTTGGTTAGATGTTCCGGAATTAAAGGCGTAAGGAGGATATATGAAAATGGTTAACAGTTTAATACTTCCTGGGAAAAACCGAACATTATATACGTACCAACCAAAGCAAACGGCTATTAAGTTTGATATACCAGCTGGTAAACCGTTTGAAAAGCGAATTGCCTATTCAGCAGCACACGTTGTATGTGATCCTTTGGCAGATACTGACCCGTTGTCAAACGGGCAGATTGATTGGGAGCAAACGATGAAATATCGTCACTATTTATGGTCACTCGGTCTTTCAGTTGCAGAGGCGATGGATACGGCACAACGTGGGATGGGTTTAAATTGGGAACGTGCCAAGGAATTAATTAGCCGATCTACTAAAGAAGCAAAGTCTGTCGGCGGTAATATTGCTAGTGGTGTTGGTACGGACCAGTTAGTTCCTGGCCCAAATGTTACATTAGAAGATGTTGAAGCGGCTTATGAAGAGCAATGTGCTTTTGTAGAAGGGGAAGGCGGAAAAATTATTTTAATGGCTAGCCGTGCGTTAGCAGCTTGTGCTACAGGGCCAGATGATTATGTGCGTGTGTATCGAAAAATCTTAGATAATGTATCACAACCTGTTATCCTGCACTGGCTAGGGGATATGTTTGATCCAGCGTTATCAGGCTATTGGGGTTATAAAGATATCGATAAGGCGATGGACGTTTGTCTAAGGATTATTCAGGAAAATGAAGCGAAGGTAGACGGGATTAAAATTTCGTTACTTGATGAAAATAAAGAAATTAAGATGCGCCGACTATTACCTGAGAGCGTTAAAATGTACACTGGGGATGATTTTAATTACCCACAATTAATTAAAGGTGATGAGCAAGGATATAGTCATGCGCTACTCGGTATTTTTGATGCAATAGCACCTGCAGCAGCTGCTGCCATGCATGCATTAGATGAAGGGGACATGGCTCGTTACGATACCCTTTTGGAAAAAACCGTACCGTTGTCGAGGCATATTTTCCAAAAGCCGACGTTTTCCTATAAAACAGGTGTTGTATTTATGGCCTACTTAAATGGGCATCAAGATCATTTCCGGATGATCGGGGGATCGGAAAGCGCGCGCTCCATAACACATTTAGCCGATTTATTTGTGATGGCAGATGAAGCAGGACTAATTAGAAATCCAGAACTTGCAACGGAAAGAATGAGGCATGTTCTTAAACAAGCAGGTATCAGTTAAGGGGGATAGAAAATGGGAATCGAACCATCGTTAAGTAGACTTAGTTTGAATCAAATAACAACAGATCTATGGAGCTTACAGGAAGCAGTAGAAGGTTGCGTTCGTGCTGAAATTCCTTGGATTTCGATTTGGCGTCATAAAATTCAAGAAATAGGGCTAGCAGAAAGTAAGCGGATCGTTCAAGATTCTGGACTAAAGGTATCGAGCATATGTCGTGGTGGAATGTTTCCTGCTGCAACAGCATCGGAGAGAGAAAAGCGACTAGATGACAATAAGCGAGCAGTAGAAGAGGCGGCAGAACTAGGTACAGACACTTTAGTGCTTGTCTGTGGACCAGCACCGGATAGGGACATTGCTACGGCTAGAAAGTGGGTTGAGGAGGGGATTGAAAAGCTCGTCCCATTTGCCAAATCCCATGGTGTTAAGCTAGGGATTGAACCATTACATCCGATGTATGCGGCTGACCGATCTGTCATCGTAACATTGGGACAGGCGAACCAAATGGCTCAAAATTATGCACCAACAGAAGTAGGGGTTGTGGTAGATGTATTCCATGTTTGGTGGGACCCTGAATTATATGAGCAAATCAAACAAGCAAGTGGTAGAATTCTAGGATTCCACGTATCCGACTGGGTCGTTCCGATGCCAGATATGTTTAAAGGGCGAGGGATGATGGGGGACGGAGTGATCGAAATCCGCCGTATCCGTGAAGCCGCGGAAGCAGCAGGTTATACTGGTCCGATTGAAGTTGAGATTATTAATCAAGCAATCTGGGACCGACCAGGGGATGACGTTCTTAAAGAAATTAAAACTAGCTATGTTGAACATGTATAAATAGATTACAAATAAAGGGTGTTTGTGCACCCTTTATTTGTTCGTAATTCTTTAAAAATATCTTAATACAGGCTTATGTTTTTTTGCGTAGTTGAGAGAAAATACGTCATAGTGAAATGTTCAGCTAAAAAGGAGGAGTGCAACGTTGATTTCCGCTCCGGGCAGTTGCTTTCCGTGGGAAAGCGAAGACGTTGAGACCCCACAGGGAGCGTTCTTTGCGACCGAGGAGGCTCAGCGCGAGCCCACGGAAAGCGTAGTGAATTTCCGTAGCGGCACCAGTTACTTCGTATTTTATAGATATTGCGAAAAACACAAGACCTAAGAAAACAGCTTTTTTAAGAGGAATGCCTCAAATGAAATATGGAGGTAGGTAATAGGGAGGTATTTTATGATGGGCGAAGAAGAATTGAACTATGATCCAGTTGTTTTTCCTAAAAAGGTTGTAGAAGATAATGAATTTATATTTGCAGCAATTGGACTTGAACATGGGCATATATACGGGATGTGTAAGGGACTCATCGAAGCTGGCGCAACACTTAAGTGGGTATATGATAAGGACCAGAACAAGGTAATGGAATTTAAGAACGTTTTTCCTGCGGTAGAGATTGCTACGAACGAAACAGACATATTAACAGATACAGAGGTTCAATTAGTTGCAGCAGCAGCAATTCCTTCAGAGCGATGCGAATTGGGTGTTAGGGTAATGGAAAGTGGAAAAGATTACTTTACAGATAAAGCACCAGTTACATCCCTTGAACAGTTAGAAATAGCTAAACGGAAAGTAGAAGAAACTGGGAAGAAGTATATGGTTTATTACAGTGAGCGTCTTCACGTAGAAAGTGCAGTTTTTGCTGGAAAATTAATTAAAGAGGGAACAATAGGTAGAGTCGTGCAGGTGACTGGTTTCGGTCCTCACCGATTGTCAATAGGGTCCCGCCCAGAATGGTTTTTTAAAAAAGCTAGTTATGGTGGTATCCTTTGTGATATTGGTAGCCATCAGATTGAACAATTTCTATATTTTGCAGGGTGTAAGGATGCAAAAGTTGTGTCTAGTAAAGTGGCAAACTATCATAACAAAGATTACCCTGAAATAGAAGATTACGGCGATGCAACACTAATCGGAGATAATGGCGCAAATTGCTATTTTCGAGTCGACTGGTTTACGCCGGATGGATTGCGTACTTGGGGAGATGGTAGAACGTTTATCCTAGGAACAGACGGATATATTGAATTACGTAAATATATCGATGTAGCCAGGGAAGCTACAGAAGATCACTTATATTTGGTCAATCATGAGGGAGAAAAGCACTTTTCTTTGCATGGAAAAGTAGGGTTTCCCTTTTTTGGGGAACTCATCTTAGATTGTATCGAACGAACCGAAAATGCCATGACTCAGGAACATGCATTTAAAGCGGCTGAGCTATGTTTAATAGCCCAAGAAAAGGCGTTGGATATAGAATAAGCAACAGCATGAATCTCTACTTTTTGTGGTAGAGTTTTCTTTTTTTGAGACCACTTGTAAATCACTATTAATTAAACATTTATATCTGTTTTCTTTATATTCAAAATTATGGTTCATTTGGTAAACTAATAAATGTAAACGGTTTCAACTAATAGGGGAGGTTGAGAAAGTGAAAAAGGTCATGTATTTGCTATTCGGTATCATTTTTGTTTTGGTACTAGCCGCATGTAGTGGGGAAGACACTGCAGGAGACGGAGGAAGTGACTCCGACGACAAAAATGCTGAACAGGATGGATCAGGGGGAGAAAGTGATAGTGGTGGTGAAGAAGAAGTAACTCTAAGAATTGCCTGGTGGGGTTCCCAACCTAGACACGACTACACGAATGAAGTGATTGACATGTACATGGAAAAACATCCGAACGTTAAGATCGAGGCAGAATATGCAAGTTGGGATGATTATTGGCAAAAGCTAGCACCGCAAGCAGCAGCGAATGAGTTACCTGATATTATTCAAATGGATCTATCTTATTTAACACAGTATGCAGAAAATAATCAATTAGCTGATTTGAACAAGTATATAGGTAAACAAATTGATGTAAGTAACATTGCTGATTCCGTCGTTGATGGTGGTTCAGTAGGAGATGGAATATATGGCTTTAACTTAGGGGTTAACGCATTAGGCTTTCACTACGATCCAGCTACTTTAAAGAAAGCTGGCATTGATTCTATACCAGAAGATTGGACATGGGATGATTATAAAGAAATGTCTGATAAAGCTGTAGAAAGCGGACTGTTTTTTGATACTGGTTATAAAGCAGATGTATTTTTCAACTATTATTTACGTACAAAAGGTAGCAGACTTTATGCAGAAGATGGCAGTGGTTTAGGTTATGATGATGATCAGTTATTCGTTGATTTCTTTACGATGGTACAGGACCAAGTTGAAAAGAAAGCAACGCCTACTCCAGATTATTTGGCACAACGTACAGGTGTAGAGGATAATCCAGTCGTAACAGAGGAAGCCATCGGTATTTGGCAATGGTCAAACCAATTCGTTGGATTGGACGAAATAGCTAGTAACCCATTAGAAATGGCACCTATGCCAGGCCCGAATTCCTCTGATGGCTTGTTCTTAAAACCTAGTATGTTCTTCTCAGTTGCTGAAAACTCTGAACATAAAGAAGCGGCAGCAGAATTCATCGATTTCTTTATTAATGACGTAGAAGCGAACAAATTAATTAAAGGTGACCGTGGTGTTCCAGGATCATCTGAAGTAAAAGAAGCATTAAAACCAGTAATTTCGGAAGCACAAGCACAAGTATTTGAGTACGTTGAATGGGCTGAGCAAAATAGTTCTCCAATGGGTGCCCCAGACCCAGCTGGTGCGGGTGAAGTGATTGAACTATTTGATACGATAGCAGAACAGATTTCTTATGGTGAGGTTTCTCCTGAAGATGCTGCCAAATCATTTAGAAGCCAAGCGGAAAGTATCCTTGGTAACTAATTAAGAAATGAATCAAAAAATAGATGGATGTCTCATGTTGGATTAGGGTACCTAATACCTGCCTGGGGCATCCATTACGCTTAATACTGTCTGTATTAGATTGATAGAGAGGAGATGAGTTTGTTGAGCACACAGCTAAGTCATAACGAACTTGCACCAAAACAGCCTATAAAAAAGCCGAAATTAAAATCCCGGGTGCGAAGAAATCTAACAGGTTATTTTTTTATTGGTCCATTTGTAATCGGATTCTTGTCCTTTACGATTATTCCGATTATTGCTTCCTTATATTTTTCCTTTACCAAATATGATTTGTTTTCTTCTCCAGAATGGATCGGGTTAGACAACTTTCAAAAGATGTTCTCTGATGATCCTAGGTATCTACATTCATTGAAAATCACATTCATCTATGTATTTGGTGGGGTTCCATTACGATTGGGCTTCGCACTGTTAGTAGCGATGTTATTAAACACGGCATCCAGAGCTGTAGGTCTGTATCGTACGATGTATTATTTACCATCTTTAATTGGTGGTAGTGTAGCGGTTGCGATCATGTGGCGTAATATTTTTGGAGACGATGGAATTATCAATATCGCATTAATGGGTCTAGGTGCTGATGCAGTAAGATGGTTCGGTAACCCGACAGCAGCACTTTGGATGTTGATATTCCTATCAATCTGGCAGTTTGGTTCATCCATGTTAATTTTCCTAGCTGGTTTAAAGTCAATTCCAAAAACCTATTACGAGGCAGCGAGTGTGGATGGGGCAAATTTTTGGCAAAAGTTTGTGAAAATTACCGTTCCAATGCTAAGTCCAGTTATTCTATTTAATGCAATTATGCAAACCATTGCAGCATTTATGACATTTGTACCAGCATTCATTATTTCAAAGGGTACGGGTGGTCCGTTAGATGGGACACTACTTTATTCGCTATACCTCTTCAAACAAGGTTTTGAATATTTCAACATGGGTTATGCGTCAGCAATGGCTTGGATCATGTTGATAATTATTGCGATCCTAACATCTGTCATTTTCGCATCATCAAGATTTTGGGTTCACTATGAGTCGGAAGGAGGAAGATAATCGATGGGTAAATCTAAAGTTAGATATATTCTATATCATGTGCTAGTCGGCGGCTTTGCTATCCTATTGCTTTATCCTGTTATCTGGCTGTTAATGAGTTCATTCAAAGTTAGTAATGAAATTTTTATTACAGCAGAATCCTTAATACCAATGCCGTTCACATTTGAGAATTATCCGCAGGGTTGGAAAGGATTTGGTGGATATTCCTTTGGTGTTTTTATTAAAAATACAGTTATATTCGTGGCTTTTATGCTAATCGGTCACCTTATTTCTTGTTCGTTAATTGCCTTCGGTTTCGCTAGGTTGAAATTCATTGGACGTGGCTTTTGGTTTGCGATTATGATCGCAACATTAATGCTGCCTTATGAAGTGGTTATGATTCCTCAGTATATTATCTTTGCAAAACTAGAATGGTTGAATTCTCTAAAACCACTTGTTGTTCCAGCGTTCTTTGGACACCCATTTTTTATCTTCTTACTCGTCCAATTTATTCGAACCATTCCACGTGAATTAGATGAGGCAGCCACCATTGATGGGTGCAGTACATTTGGAATCTATCGTAGAATTATCTTGCCATTAATTACACCAGCACTTGCAACGACAGCTATATTCACGTTCTATTGGACATGGGATAACTTACTTGGACCTGTACTTTATTTAAATAGTCCAGAGAAATATACAGTATCGATGGCTTTAAATATGTTCTTAAGTAATGAAACTGTTTCAAACTGGGGTGCAATGTTTGCCATGTCTATTGTTACTTTAATTCCTGTGTTTGTTATCTTCTTTATTTTCCAACGTTACGTTGTGGAAGGAATTAGTACGAGTGGTTTGAAAGGATAAACAACGAAACGTAGCCATGTCTAATTCTTGGTGTCTCTTCAATTCTTCTGCGTCAGATGTTCAAAGACTATTTAGGCGCAGAGGCTTTGAATGGCACTGTTTCTCCTTTACGTTTTAAAAATTGGTGATCATGTAGAGAAAGGATGTCAAGAATGGTAGTGATTAATAAATGGTTAGATTGGATTACTAGGCTCGCTTATCTTAATGTACTATGGATCGTTTTTTCACTGCTTGGCTTAGTCATATTTGGATTATTCCCAGCAACTGCTGCAACCTTTTCCGTTGCTCGTAATTGGATCACAGGAAAAACGGATGTAGCTGTTTTTCCATCATTTTGGCAAGCGTATAAGCAAGAGTTTGTGAAAAGCAATCTACTAGGCTATGTATTAACAGTTCTTGGGTATATCTTATATCTGGACTTTGTTTTTATTACTGTATCACCGGGTCGTTATGTTGGGTTACTGGCGATTCCGTTTCTATTAATCACATTTCTATTTATTTTAACTGCCTTCTATGCATTTCCGACATTTGTCTATTATGAGATGAAGACATTCCAAGTTATCAAAAATGCTTTCTTTATCATGATCATGAATCCACTTCCTACGTTAACAATGGTTATTGGTTCTGGTGGAATCATTTTTATTTTATGGACATTCCAAGGTTTAGCAATATTTTTTAGTATTAGTTTACTTGCTGTTGTCATTATGATGCCTGCGCACCGAGCGTTTACAAAAGTCAGCGAAAAACAACATACTTATTTACAGAATCAAACGTAAATATAAATAAAAGATGGAAGTAACAGAATGTAGGGAATATCGCAATAGAAGTAGGAAATCTGTATTTCTATTGCGGTATTTTTACTGTGTTATAGTACTGTAACTCGTATTAATTTGAGGGGGATTTTAAGTTGAGAAGAATTGTTGTTTGTGGCATTAGCAACCGGGCGTTAGGAATGTTTATCGAACCGGTCATACATGACTTTGATGCAGAGAATCGAATTGTTGGGCTACTTGATGTAGATGACAGAAGACTTGAATTATGTAAGGAAACCTATCCGGAGCTTCAAGACGTCCCTGTCTATCAGCCAGATCAATTTGAACAAATGATTTCGGAAACGAATCCAAATACAGTTATTGTTGCGAGTAGAGATGATACGCATATTGACTATATTTTAAGAGGATTAGCTCTTGATTTAAATATTATAACGGAAAAGCCAATGGTTACAAATGCAGATGATGCTGTGAAAGTAATGGAAGCAGAAACGAAAAGTAAGGGGACTGTTACCGTAACGTTTAATTACCGTTACAATCCATACCATAGAAAAATTAAGGAAATGATTATTGCTGGAAAAATTGGCCGTATTACATCGGTTGATTTAAATTGGTACATTGATACGTATCATGGTGCTAGTTATTTTAAACGTTGGAATCGAAAGCGAGAGCATTCAGGTGGCCTTTCTGTTCATAAGTCTACGCACCATTTTGACTTAGTAAATTGGTGGATAGATCAGCTTCCAGTAGAAGTGTTTGCCTATGGAGCCCTTAATTATTATGGTAAAGATGGGGAGCTTAATCCTAGTCCGCAAGATAATCGTTTTTGTGGTACTTGTGCAGAACAGTTAAATTGTGATTATTATACACGTTGGTCTAATCGACGAAACTCTCAATCAGTGAAGGATGATCACATTCAGTCTAGTATAAGTCAATCAAACGAGCCTGATTATACTGGATATCGACCAGATGCCTGTATTTTTGACCACGAGATTGAAATTGAAGATACGTATGTGGCAACGGTGAAATATGACAAAGGCGCATTTCTTAGCTATTCGATTAATTTTTCCTTGCCGTATGAAGGGTACCGATTAGCTATTAATGGAACAAAAGGAAGAATTGAGACGGCTGAGTACCATGAGCCGAGTCGTGTTCCATTTCCGATTCCAGAACAAACGATTGATTACTTTCCACTATTTGGTTCGAAGGAAACGATTCATGTTGTAAAGGGAGAAGGGGGTCACGGTGGCGGTGATCCAGTAATACAGGAGGACCTGTTTCTCGGGATCGATCCAACAAGGCAATATGAAATCTTAGCTGGTGCTGAAGCTGGTGCGTATTCGATTGCGGTTGGAGAAGGTGTCTGGCGATCTAGCAAATCAAATCAACCAATTAAGATAGCTGATTTATTAAAAGTACCAACTTTACATGAGAATCAATGAAGTTTTTAAGAACTGGAGGTGAGGGGATGTATATTTCCCTCTATGAACCAAGCAAACAATTAGAATCAGTAAATGAAAATATTCCTAGTCTAACCCCGTATTTACTAGATGGGGAATCCCCATCTCCTATAGTCATCGTTTGTCCGGGTGGGGCGTACATGAATCGAGCAGATCATGAAGGAGAGCCAGTAGCAAAATGGTTGAATGAAATTGGTATTTCTGCAGTTGTTTTACATTACAGAGTATATCCACATCAATATCCTGCCGCACTGCATGATGCACTGCGGGCGATCCGATTAGTTAGACATCATGCAACAGAGTGGAATATTGATCCAGATCGGGTAGGTATTCTAGGTTTTTCTGCTGGAGGGCATTTAGCTGCAACTGCAAGTATTCATAACAGCGCAGAAGCTTTTGAAATAAAGGATTCAATTGATCAGTGTAGTAGCAAGCCAGATTTAACGATCCTATGTTATCCAGTCATTACGATGGGGCTCTTTACACATAAGGGGAGTAAACAGGCTTTACTAGGTGAAGACCCGGACGAATCGTTGGTGGAACACCTATCAATGGAAAAGCAGGTTATTCCGAATACCCCACCAACCTTTATTTGGCATACAGCAGATGACGAGGCAGTACCAGTGGAAAATAGTTTACAGTTTGCGAGTTCA
Organism: Aquibacillus kalidii; assembly: GCF_014280935.1. Taxonomy (GTDB): domain Bacteria; phylum Bacillota; class Bacilli; order Bacillales; family Amphibacillaceae; genus Aquibacillus_D; species Aquibacillus_D kalidii. The sequence continues at coordinate 18,082 of NZ_JACLZI010000059.1, read as the reverse complement.
CTAAGTATCAATCGGGTTCCTTATGCATGTCATCTATTTGAAAATGGTAGGCATGGGTTAGGTCTTGCAGAAGATAACATGGAAGTAAAACAGTGGACAGAACTTTGCGAGCAGTGGTTAAGAAAGAAAGGCTTTTAATAGGGTTAGGGGGGGAACAGAATGAAAATTGTAATCGCTCCAGATTCGTTCAAGGGTTCTATCTCAGCAGAACATGTGTGTCACTCTGTTGCAGAAGGGATTCGCCACGTGTTACCTGAAGTAAATATTGCTAGTTTTCCACTAGCGGATGGTGGAGAGGGAACTTTATACAGCATTATTCAGGCAACTAACGGAAATCTGATGCACGCTCATGTAACGGATCCACTCGGTAGGACGATCATTGCGGATTACGGGATACTGGGTGATCAAGAAACGGCTTTTATTGAAATGGCACAAGCATCTGGATATGCGCTGTTAACCAATGAAGAAAGAAACCCTTTAATGGCAACAAGTTATGGAACCGGAGAGTTAATTAAACATGCTCTAGATGCAGGATTTCGTAAATTTATTATCGGGCTCGGTGGAAGTGCAACAAATGACGCAGGGATCGGGATGCTTCAAGCCTTAGGTGTCCGATTTCTTACAAAACAAGGTGATCCCATACCTGAGGGTGTACTAGGTTTAAATGAGTTGGCTACTATTGATGAAAACAGTCTAGATAAGCGCCTATTGGATTCAACGTTTACCATTGCGTCAGATGTTACGAATGTGCTCTGTGGTCCAAAGGGTGCTTCAGCAGTATTCGGTCCACAAAAAGGAGCAACACCTGAAATGGTTAAAAAGCTAGATCGAGCACTTACCCAGTTTGCTGAGGTGGTAACAAAGCAAAAAGGACTAGATATTAAAAACATAGCAGGTGGCGGAGCAGCAGGAGGAATGGGGGCAGGACTAATTGCCTTTTTACATGCAACTGTCCAATCTGGTATCAATGTGATTATAGAGGCAACAGGAATTGACTCCGTAATAAATGGCGCAGATTTAGTTATTACAGGTGAAGGAAAATTAGATGAGCAAACCTTATCAGGAAAAGTGATTGCAGGGATTACACAGATATCTAACAAGTATAGGGTACCTACGATTGCGTTGTGTGGGGGAGTGAATATGGAACTGGAGCACATCAAACAATTAGGTTTGATGGCAGCATTCTCGATTGTTCCTGGTCCATGTTCGTTGCAACAGGCAATTGATCATGCGCCGAGTTGGATTACGAATAGAACAGAAGCAATTATGTCTATCGTCAAACAGTATCACTATTAAGGGAGGATTTCGTATGGGAAAAGGAAAAACACATTGGATCATTCCAGATGGTTACATTCCACCAGAAAGTTCAGGTAATTTAACGAGTCATGAATCTATTTGTGTTCTAAATTGCAATTCAGAAGCTGCAGAGCTGTCGGTAACCATTTATTTTGAGGATCGTGCGCCAATTGAAGCAATTGCAGTTACAGTTGAAGGAAAGCGGACTAATCATATTCGTACTAGTAGCCTACAAAAGAACGGGGAGTCTATACCTGTCGGGGTCCCGTACGCGATTGAGGTAGACAGTAGCATTCCGATAATTGTACAGTATAGCCGGTTAGATTCAACCCAACCTGAGTTAGCGTTAATGTCGACGATGGCTTATCCAATTGATTAAAAGTGAGAAATTCAGGTGACGCATAACCGATGCTGTTAAACGCATTTCACCTGTGGAGCGATGCATAAGTAAGGCTGTTTGAAGCATATCTCAAGAAGAAACACGCATTTCCTATATAAAAAGACGCAAACGCATAATTAACCCGAACGAAACGATATGAAAAGGCTTACTCCATTTATCCAAAGTATCTGAAAGAGTTATAGACTATTGATTAGTGAAATAAGGCTATATCTAAGATATAAAGGGGTTGAAATGATTGGAAATCTTGAAACCGGTGTGGAGTGCGTTACAACAGGGAATAGAAGTGGAATCTGATAGTAACGTAAAGGTTTATGAAAAGTCTCTAACAATATTTGATAATACGAAACTAGTCATAGTTAAAGCGGAAGGTAGGAAGGTACTTCTAGCGATAGGTGGAGGTAACTTATTTAATGAACTTTTTGGGGAGACGGTTTCTGGTTTTGGAAAAATATGTCCATTAAACCATGAAAATCGGCTAGTCTTGAATCGGTATTTTGACTACACCGTTCCGCAAGCTTTTGGAACAGATGTTGCCACAATTGGGTTGGGGGATCGACTCGGGCTTGCATCACCAGGACATATTGAAACCGTCCGAAGTCGGAACGTGAAGCCAATTTTAGCACAACAAAGCATCCGCGAGCTAACGTTAACAAATCGAACGATGACAGATATTTTAGACGCCACTGCTTTTGCTGTATTTCAAGAAGGATATAAGGACGGTTATGGGGCAGATGGTGATCATATTAAAAAAGAAAAAGACATAAGGTATGCGCTATCTTTAGGTATTTCTTTCTTAACATTAGACTGTTCAGATAAGATTAGAAATGATATGGAAGCTGCTACAAACGAAGAGATCCGCGTAGCGTTTGAACAACTTCCTACTGAGATAAAGGAATACTATAAGTCCTATTATTTAGAGCAAGTGTTTCGTGTTAACGACCTGGCGATTGTTTACAACGAACATACGTTAATGAAAAATACATTACTATATCGCGAGGCGCTTCAGTATATGGAGCACGTCTATAACACATATATTGCTAATGCTGAAAAAGCAGTTGACTTTGAAATTTCAATTGATGAAACAGAAACGGTTACATCACCAGAGGCCCATTACTTTGTTGCGAATGAATTAAAAAGACGTGGAGTGTCGGTTACTAGCTTAGCTCCTCGATTCTGTGGCGAGTTTCAAAAAGGGATCGACTATATTGGAGATCTGGAACAGTTTGAGAAAGAGCTCAGTGAACATGCACGAATTGCAGAATCTTTTGGTTACAAGTTAAGCATACATTCAGGTAGTGACAAGTTCAGTGTGTTTCCGATTATAGGGAAGTACACAAAAGGAGTTTTACATGTGAAAACAGCTGGTACGAATTGGTTAGAGGCTGTTCGTGTCATTGCGGAAACTAATCCTGACCTTTATAGAAACATGCACAAATATGCAACTGAACATCTTGAAGAAGCACTGCGGTACTATCACATCACTGCTGACTTTGCTAGTATAACTCCCCTAGATAATACCCCTGATGAGCAACTATCTAATTATATGGACGAGGATGCTGCTCGCCAGTTAATCCATATTACGTATGGCATTTTGTTAACAGCGAAGGATGAAAATGGTGAGTACTTATTTAAAGATGAATTTTATAAAACGTTAGTGGAACATGAGGAAACTTATCGTGCTTCATTAGTGAAACATATCGGAAAACATTTAGATTTATTAGGGGTGTGAGGTTGGAATTGGGGTTTTGACGCATATGTTATTTGAGTTGGCGCATTTGATTGGTAGATGGGCGGATACTAGACTCGGGTAAGACGCATTTGCTTGGAAAGTAGACGCATTCGATCGGGGAAGTGACGCATTCTGCTAGGAGGGTTCGGGTAGACGCAATTTAATGGTAAACTGACGGATATTGTTTCCGGTAAGACGCATTTGCTTGGGAAGTAGACGCATTCGATCGGGAAAGGGACGCATTCTGCATTGAGATAGACGCATTTATTTTTGGACTTCTAACGCTTTACTATTTTAATAGGAAAGTTGGGTAATGATGAAAAAATTTATGGATGAGAATTTTTTGCTGGATAACGATGTGGCAAAGAAATTGTACATGAACTATGCAAAAGATTTACCAATCATCGATTACCACTGTCATTTAATTCCTAAAGAAATCTATGAAAATAAAGAATATAAAAATATAACCGAAATATGGCTGTATGGTGATCACTACAAATGGCGTGCGATGAGGACAATGGGGATTGGAGAAGAATATATTACAGGTGATGCTAGTGACTATGATAAATTTCTAGCATGGGCTAGAACTGTACCGATGCTAATCGGTAATCCACTCTATAGTTGGACCCACTTAGAATTGCAGCGTTATTTTGACATCTATGAAGTATTAAATGAGGAAACAGCCCCTTCCATTTGGGAAAAAGTAAATAGGAAACTAGTAAGTGGTCAATACCGTGCACGAAATTTAATAGAAAAATCAAATGTAGAGGTTGTTGTGACAACCGATGATCCGACTGATAACTTAGAGTATCATGTGAAACTGGTTGAGGAGAACAACTTTAGAGTAAAAGTATTACCAGGCTTCCGGCCGGATAAAGGGCTTGAAATTAACCGCGATGGATTCCAAGAATGGATCAAAAAACTCCAAGATGTATCCAACATATATATTAGTTCATACGATGATTTTCTCACAGCGTTACAGTCCCGTGTTGAGTTTTTCCATTCCTGTGGTGGAAGAATCTCCGACCACGCCATAGACACGATGATGTATGCAGAGGCGAGTAAAGAGGAAGTAGAGGGAGTATTTAAAAAGGCTTTTGCTGGTAATAAAGTTTCCATAGAGGAAGAAAAGAAATTTAAAACATTTACATTGACGTTTTTAGGTAAGCTATATGCTGGGTACGACTGGGTGATGCAGTACCATATTAATGCATCCCGTAACAATAACGAGATAATGTTTGAAGAGTTAGGTCCAGACACGGGGTATGATTCCATTAATGATCAAGTTATCGCTAAACCGCTAGTGAGCTTACTAAATTCCATGGCAAAAGATAAGGCATTACCAAAAACGATTCTTTATTCGTTGAACCCAACTGATAATAGCACTATTGCAAGTATAATTGGTAGTTTTCAGGGTGGGGGTATTCCTGGGAAAGTTCAGTTTGGTACTGCTTGGTGGTTCAATGATTCCAAACCAGGTATGTTGAACCAAATGGAGGCACTAGCAAGCATTGGTGTGTTTAGTCAGTTTATTGGTATGCTGACAGATTCCAGGAGTTTTTTGTCCTATCCAAGGCATGAATATTTTCGTAGACTAGTATGCTCTTTCATTGGGAAATGGGTAGAAAATGGTGAAGTACCTGAAGACTATAATCTACTCGGTAAAATCGTAGCGGACATTTCCTATTATAATGCAAAAGAATATTTTAATTTTAAAGATTAAAACAGGATTTTCATGATTTTTACTTTTTTACCCTCGATTTGATGTAAAATAGACGATAGATAGAAAAACTATCGTAGCCCCATTTGATAGAGCAGACATTAAACACGAGGTGAACAGTGTGCCAAAGCTAAGAGAACAACTTCAAAATATGACTTTTAAACAAAAAGTAGAACATATATGGGAATATTATAAATTTCCTATTATTGGAACAATTGTTGGAATCGTAATGATTGTATCGTTGGTTACTTCTATTATGGGTAATGAAGAAAGTTTTCAAATTACTGTCATCAATGAAGAACCGTCAACGATCGATGAATTTACTTTAGCGGATAACTTAAATAACAATTTTAATGATTTTAATATTATCGTGGATATGATTAATGCGGAAGGTTCTTTTGCGAATATTTCTTTTGAGGAGTCACAGAAATTACTAGTAAGAGCAGCTTCTGGTGATATTGATTTGTTAATGTTAGATGAAAACGTGTTTAAAGAACTGTTGGCACAAGAAGCATTTGCGCCATTAGACCAATTTCTATCGTTGGATGAGTTAGAAATAAAGAAGCAATCACTCTTTTATGGGAAATCAAACATCATTTATGGGATAAGTACGTCAGACATTCCTAATTTAGAGCAATTTAGTAGTTTACAGGATAAAGTATTGTGTGTGTTTGGTAAAGTTAGTGACAAAGAAGATGTGAAACAATTTTTAAGTGTTTTGTTTAAAAATTAATAGTAATTTGAAAAAGATGTCTTCTTTCAGCTTTTGGGAGAGGACATCTTTTTTTAGATGAAAGAGGATAATGGCGATATACGACGAATAATAAATTACTAGATTATCTAGGGGGGCTTTTATGGAGATTTATAGATTTGATAAAGATAGTGGAGTACCGGTTTCAAAATTCAATTCTAACTTTACAATGGCTCGTATTATGCAGACGAACAAGTCAGCACATATTGGATGTATGTACTTAGAAGAGCGAGGAATAATTGGATACCATCAAGCAGTAATTCCGCAACTACTGTTGATTATGAATGGAGAAGGTTATGTTCGAGGTCAACAGGAAAACTATGTAAAAGTACAATCCGGTGATGCTGTATTTTGGAACAAAGGGGAATGGCATGAAACAAAAACTGATAATGGTTTAACCGCTATTGTTATAGAAAGTGAAGCATTAAATCCATCCTCGTTCATGTCTAGAAACTAAATTTAAAATATTTTAAGCTGAATAATATTTTTATAAAGTAAGTTAGAAAAAAGGGATAAATTATTCTTTCCAGAGTTCAATTTATCCCATGATCTTATTCTTAAAATTCCTCATATACAGCAGGATCTTGATTATTAACTCTACCATCTGGACGCGTTAACTTATTTATCTGGTCCATGTCGGTCTGCTCTAAAGTAAAGTCAAAAATAGATATGTTTTCATGCTGTCTTGTTGGAGTGGAAGATTTCGGGATTGCGATGGTGCCAAGTTGATAATGCCACCTTAAAACTATTTGTGCTGTTGTTTTATTATGTTTATCAGCAATTTGTTGGATCGTAGTGTGTTGCAACATATCTGTTCCCCGACCAATCGGAGTCCAAGATTGGGTCTGTATATTATTCTCTTCATGCCACTTTCTTTGGGTTGCTTGGTTAAAATATGGGTGAAGCTCGATTTGATTTATAGTTGGTTTAACGCCAGTCTCTTTTTCTAATCGTTCAAGGTGTTCTGGTAAAAAGTTACATACTCCGATAGAACGAATTAGTCCTTGTTTTTTAGCATCAATTAACGCTTGCCATGCTTCAACATAGTTGTCTTGTATCGGGTTAGGCCAATGGATTAAATATAAGTCATAATAATCTAGATTGGCACGATATAAGGATTCTTGCACAGTAGGAATTGCTTTGTCGACGGTTTGATAGCGTCCAGGTAATTTTGAGGTAATAAATAATTCTTCCCTTGGAACAGAGCTACGTCTTATAGCTTCACCAACAGTTCCTTCGTTTTCGTAATTGTAGGCTGAATCAATAAGTCTGTACCCATTAGTATCAATAGCAGCTTGAATTGCATTAACGCCTTCTTCACCCTTCATTTTGTATGTACCCAATCCGAAAGCTGGTATCTCTATCCCATCGTTTAATATTATTTTTTTAACTGTTTCTCCCATTATCCTCACTCCCTTTGTAAGATATTTCAAGATTATCACACTTCATGAATATCTTCATTTATTTAGAATGGCGGCTTTAAATCTCCATCTCAGGTCTGAGATCTATTCAACCCACTGCCTGAAGCAATTTAGACTATAAAGCTATATGATTATATTCATTGAGACATATCGGACGGGTAACATTTGTGAAGGTTATATTAGCTAGTAAGGTAGATATAACAATTGTTTTTGCCCTAGATAAAAAGAGTGGGGGAAGAGAAAGTGAGATTTAGAGATTTTCATCCAAACATAAAATTAAGAATAATATTTGGATTTTTTAGTGAAATTATTGGAAGTATGATCTTTCCGTTTATGGCAATTTATTTTGCCGTACACTTCGGAGCAAAGTTAACGGGTATTCTATTGATTGTGAATATCGTGATCGGTTCTTTAGTCGGATTTTACGGTGGTTATTTATCAGACATTATGGGTCGGAAGAAGTTGATGGTCATAGCGGAAGTGTTACGAGCTGTGTCACTAATCGTTATGACGCTGGCCAACTCTCCATGGTTTGAATCCCCGATTTTAACATTTGTGATGTTTGTAGTCGGAAGTATTTGTTGGGGAATCGAAGGGCCTGCCACAGATGCGATGCTTATCGATGTTAGTAAACCAGCTGAAAGAAAGCTGATGTATGCGATTATGTATTGGTCTGCTAACCTATCCATTGCATTAGGTGGAGCTGTTGGAGCTTTCCTATTTGAGGACTTCTTGTTTCATTTATTTATTGGGATGACGATCATGTCAATTATCATGGTTTTCGTATTAGTTTTCTTTATAGAGGAAAGTTATGTTCCAAAGCAAACGTCTAAAGAACTCAAAAGTACTAGTAAACTTCAAGTGTTTACAGATATTTTCAAAAGTTATAAAACAGTAGCTACAGATAAGGTATTTATCTTGTTTGTTATTGCAGGGCTATTCATCCAGTCATTAGAATTTCAATTGTCTAACTATATTGCTGTAAGGCTTCATGAACAAATGCCAGCTCAGGACATTTTTCATTGGTCAATCAATGGACTGCAAATGTCAGGGATTTTGAGAACAGAGAATACGGTTCTTGTTGTACTATTCGCCGCATTGATAACAAGGTTGATCCAAAAGTATAAAGATAAGAATGTTTATTTAATTTCTATTGTGCTATTTACGATTGGTTACACTTCAATAAGCTACTTTGATTCTATTTGGATTCTAGTTATCGCAATGGTTATCGCAACTTTAGGAGAGTTAATGAGAGTTCCAGTTTCTCAGAGCTACATGGCTGCACTTCCACCAGATGATAAAAGAAGTAGTTACATGGCGGTAAATGCATTCACCTATCAGGGCTCGATGATTCTCGCTTCCCTTTCTGTTACATTAGGGGCTTATCTTTCTAAAGAAGTGATGAGTATGCTTTTATTAGTTACAGGGCTTATTGGGTTCCTCATTATTAATAAAATTATTCCTAGCTTGGAGCAAAGAGTGAAGAACCAGGAGCAAGCGGAGGAAGAAACGAAAGATACAGACTATGTGTTAAAAGAACAATTGGATGTATAATAGGCACACGACTCACTTCACCTGTTAAAATCCACGCCGTAATAGTAACAACTATTACGAAAATAATTTTTCAATTGAACTCGAATCCTATTTAATGGGATTCGAGTTTTTGCGATCCTATTTAACTTGGCTAAACGGGGATTGGAGAAAATTAATATGGGGAACAATAGAACTTAGCTCTGTGTCTTAATTGCGGTTTAATTATTTGTATTTGGTGGTAAAGTGATAATTAATCTTAAAAGTTCTTTTCTTGAGACAAATGTCGTTTTTTGGCGAAAATTGAATCGGTAACTACATACAAACGGTAGTTTCGATAGTAAAATATATATAAAGTTAAAAAAATAGGAGAAGCCAATGAACAAATATGTCCAGACGTTAGTGAAGAATGTAAGAAAAAAATTAGACGAATGGTTGAATAAACAAGATAAGATCGAACACGAAGATTTATATCGTTTTTTACATTCGATTGCAGGTACTGCCTTAACGATTGGGTTTAATCAAGCTGGCGAGATCGCGAAAACGTTAATGGAACAATTAGATAAAGAAAATAATAAACAGCGATCGCAAGAGGAAGTGAAAGAGTTTCTATTCCCCTTAATTACCGTCTTTTACCAACAAGAGGTTAACGTCGATATAGAAGATCAACTAGAAGTTGGGAAAAAGAAATTCACCAAGGATAATGACCTCATTTTATTAATAGATGATGATGTGAGTTTGCTAATGTTCCTAAAAGAAGAGCTTGAGAAATATGGGTGGATTGTAATTGCCGTTGCAGAACCTAAGCGTGCCATTCAATCGTATTATGATTTAAATCCACAGTGTGTGATCATAGATATTAATATGAAAGGTACTAATGGTTTAGATGTGTTACTACAACTGAAGGATAGGATGAAAAAACAGGTAACACCTACGATTATGATTAGCATGGATGGATCAAAGGAAACACGGTTGAAAAGCTATCAATTTGGTGCAGACGATTTTATTCAAAAGCCGTTGGAAATAGATGAGCTCACTGTAAGGATTGCGAGGCAGTTAGAAAGAAAAAAAGTGATTGAAGAGTTAATACGGATAGATGAATTAACGAGAGTATATAATGCCAATCATTTGCCGCATATCTATGATCAATTAGTCAGTAATTTTAATCGTGATCAAGAGAGACTATCCATTGCGATAATTGATCTGGATCATTTCAGAAAAATTAATGATGCTTATGGCCATGTAATTGGGGACAAGGTTTTGGTGACGTTTGCTGAACATATGAAAAACAAACTCAGACCAAATGATACGATTATTCGCTATGGTGGGGAAGAGTTTATTGTCCTTCTTCCAGAGACAAATGCGGACGAAGCAAAAGTAGTGTTGGAGAGATTGCTGAAAAAATTTGCTGATATTTCTTTTACAGATGTAGAAGAGCTTGAAGAATTCAATTGTACTTTTTCAGCAGGAATAAAAGAGGTTGAGGCTGATGAATTGAGCTTATTAACAAACATTGGCATGGCCGAGGGTGCGCTTATGGAGGCGAAAAACAGTGGAAGAAACCAGGTGATAGTTGTTCCGCATAAACATATATCTCGACCACAAAAAGTCCTCCATGTCGGCATTGTTGATGATGATCCCATCATACGAACAATGCTTGAGGAGTTGATTAGTAAAAGTAAAGTGACAGAAGGGTTAACGGTTGATATCCAATCGTTTACTAATGGAATGGACTTTTACGAATCAGAATGGCGTACAAAGACGAATGAGCGTTACCTCATTGTCTTAGACGGCATGATGCCGAGAATGGATGGAATTGAGGTCCTTCAAAAAATTAGAGAATCAGACAACCAACACAACTTTACTGTCATCATGCTAACTTCTAGAAAGAGTGATCAGGATATTGCTCTCGCTTTAACGCTTGGTGCTGATGATTATCTTACTAAGCCTTTCAAGTTGTTAGAGTTAGAAACTAGAATTGGTCACCTGATTAAGAGGATGAAATCATAATGGTTGAAATTAGTCTTTTATCGCTTCTGGTTGTTTTAGTAGTGATGTTATTTACTTTACTATGCTTATTTTTGTACCTTTTGACAAATAAGATTGCCAAGAATCAATCAAGAAAACAGATTGATTTGTACAAGGATGAGTACCGTTTAGACATGTTTCATTTCTTACAAAACGGCACGGGAACATCCTTTGAATTTGGTAATGGGGACGAACGATTTGTAGCATGGACGGAATTAATGCAGGAGTATTCTAATGTGCTTGCTAGTGAAGATGTTAAAGCCAGAATGAAACAATTTGCAGAGGTGTATTTAACTGATTTTATTGTAAAAGAATTAACGAAGAAGCGATGGAGTCTGAGAATGAACGCTTTGTATGTAATCGAGGAATTTGAGATGGATCATTTAAGCAGTCAACTACATACTCTTTATCAGAATAAAAAGGTAACTGTCGTAGAAAGATCGCAGTTATTGAAGTTATTTGCCTTATTTCATGATGAAAAGGTTGTTGACTATATTATAAACAAAGCGGAGGATTTATCAGATTTTGCACTAATAGATATCTTATCTAAGATGGATGAAGAAGAGTTCGATAAGCTAATAGATGTTTTCGATGAGCTGTCGGATCGGTTGAAATTAATTGTTGTTGAGGTGATTGGCAGAAAGCAGTTTATCAGGCATCATTCTTTTCTGCATAACCTTATCAATGCCAAAGGTCAGGAAATGGAATTAACAATTAGGTCGCTTAAGGCAATCATCAATATAGGCGTTCCGATAGATACAAGCCTAATAGACAAGCTGTTTGACTCAAATTATTGGCAGCTGCGGATGATGACTACTAAATTAGTCGGTGTTCACCGTTTAGAGCTGTTCAAAGTAAGGTTAGTCCCTTTACTCTCTGATCAGGAATATGCTGTTCGGAATGAAGCTGCAAAAGCAATTTTCAATTACAAAGACGGTGCTGAGGTATTAAAAAAAATTACAGAAGAATCCGAGGATCTGTTTGCTAAGGACATGGCAACGGAGTGGCTTGAGAAGGGGAGAACGAATGATTAACTGGTCCAATGTGCTAGTAGTCGGTAGTTGGTTCATTTTAGTCTATATGCTTGTCATTATTGTCGTTTACGGCGGTATGTTAATTCTTTCCCTTTTTCAAATTCGAAAAAGCTACCAACTCGATGATTATGAGCCTTACGAGGAATTACTAACCTCTGAATATACAAAACCAGTATCCATTCTCGTACCAGCTTACAACGAATCGGTTGGTATATATAGTAGTGTTCGTTCCCTTTTAAGCATTGAGTACCCAGAGTATGAAGTAATTATTATTAATGATGGTTCAAAGGATGACACCCTTGAGAAATTACTATCTAAATTTAACTGTAAGAAAATAAGTCGGGTCATTCGCAAACAACTAGACACGAAACAGGTAAAAGGCGTATACCAATCTTCCATTTATCCTAATTTACTCGTAATTGATAAAGAGAATGGTGGTAAAGCGGATGCGCTTAATGCCGGGATTAATTGCTCAAGGTATTCCTACTTCTGTTCACTTGATGGCGATTCTATTATTGAGCGGAATGCATTTTTGAAGGTTTTGAAACCAATTATTGAGTCGGATGATGAAGTGATTGCTTCAGGTGGAAGTGTGCGGATAGCAAACGGTTGTGTCATTGAAAATGGGGAAATTATCGATACAGGATTATCCAAGAAACCATTAGTTATCATGCAGGTTATTGAATATTTACGTGCTTTTTTAACAGGACGTGTTGGACTAAGTCATAACAACCTATTGCTAATTGTTTCTGGAGCATTTGGCGTGTTTTCGAAAAAATGGGTAATTGAAGCGGGAGGCTACGCTCATACTGTAGGAGAAGACATGGAGCTTGTCGTCAGGCTTCATCGACTAATAAAGGAAAAGAAGCTCAACAAAAGGATTGTCTATGTACCAGATCCGGTCTGTTGGACAGAGGCACCAGAATCCATTAAGTTTTTAAGGCGACAACGAAAAAGATGGCATCGTGGCTTATTTGATAGTTTATGGAAACATAGAAAGCTTATGTTTAATCCTAAATACGGATCAATTGGCTTAATCTCGATGCCGTACTTCTTCTTTATTGAATTTCTTGGACCTCTGATTGAATTGATTGGTTATATACTGCTTATCGTTTCGATAATAGCGGATAGCATCTATATGGAATATGCGATTATCTTTTTCCTCCTGTCCTTAATATATGGCTCTATTTACTCGATGGCTGCTGTTTTATTAGAGGAGTGGAGTATGGAAAGGTATAAAAAAGTACGTCATTTTGTCTTATTATTTTTCATTTCTCTGACAGAAACACTTTGGTTTCGACCTATGACTGTACTTTGGCGCGTGGAGGGTATGATCGAAATGATTTTTGGTAAAAAGGGTTGGGGAGAAATGGTTAGAAAAGGTGTATCAAATGATTAAAAAGCGTGGATTTATTATCGGTATTTTTCTTCTTATATTCCTATTTACCTCACCAGTATGGTCTTGGCAATTAAAAGGAAAGGAAGAATTAAATGTATTAATTTTCGATAAAACCGTTCCAGATCAAACATACCGAGAACATAAAGGATTAGTATGGTTGTTAAACCATTTAAAACTAAAGCAAACGGATGGATCAGCCTATGACTTGAAAGAGGATTATGTTGGATTTGTTCCATCAAGCAATCCTCCTGAATTCTCAATTAGAGAGCTTCCAGAAGATTTATCTAGCTACGATGTTCTCTATATGGCAGATGGATATGGTGTCTATCAGGACGAGTATGTTGAAAAGAGCGTAGCGGGAAACCGGTCCGAATTGTTATATGGTGGGATGACAGCGGACGAGGTGAACAAATTACGTGCTTCACTAATCGAAAACAATCAAACACTTATAGCAGAATTTAATACATTTGGCTCACCAACCAAGCAGGATGTTAGAGAAGGGTTTTATGATTTATTAAATGTACAGTGGACAGGGTGGATGGGCCGTTACTTTGTTGACCTACAGAGTAACGAGGTTCCTGGCTGGCTCAAACAAAATTATGAAGAACAGTACCAGAAGGACTTTGATCTGAAAGGCAGTGGATTAGTTTTCGTAAATGAGGCAGATGAAGTAATCGTTCTTCCAGGGGAAAACCTTCCATCCAAACCAGTTACCTTTCATGTTACAGATGTAGCCTTAGAACAGTATGATGTTAAAAGAGAAATTGCTTACAACTATTGGTTTGATGTTGTAGATGCCTACAACCCAGAAGAAATACAAGCTTCCTTTAAACTGAACCTATCTGAAGAGGGAGAGAAGATAGTAGCTGAAAATGGGATCCCACTAACTTTTCCAGCAATGGTTCACCATGAAAATTCATCCTATCGAAGCTACTATTTCGCAGGAGATTTCGCCGATCAGGAAAAGGTACCTGGTGTCCATCAGATATCAGGTATTCCTTGGGTACACAAGTTGTTTGCTTTTGAAAAAGAAGGGAGAACGGATACTTTTTTCTGGGAAGCCTATGTACCAATTATGAAGGAAATTTTAACTAACATGGAAAAGCCTATAGATAATAAGAAGCATGTTGATATAGAAGTGAAAACAGAAGACGATATTCAATACACCGGGAAGACTGGGGAACAATATATCCAGGTTTATGAAAATGGGGAATGGGAAGATCTCCTGATTAAAGGTGTTAATATGGGGATCGCGAAGCCAGGTTCATTTCCAGGTGAGACGAGCATCACTAGGGCAGAGTATGCAAGATGGTTTGAACAAATAGGGAATATGAATGCAAACGCGATCCGTGTTTATACGATACATCCACCAGCATTTTACCAAGCCCTGTATGAATATAATCTGAACAATGAAACCCCAATTTATCTATTCCATGGTGTTTGGGTAAAGGAAGAGGTGTTTGTAGATAAACAAAATGCCTATGATCCTGAGGTGATGGAAGATTTCCAAGCGGAGATCAAAAAGACTGTTGATATTATCCATGGAAATGCTGATATTGAAGAAAGGGCGGGGCATGCGAGTGGAGCGTATGTGCATGACATTTCGCCGTATGTGCTTGGTTGGATGCTTGGCATCGAGTGGGATCCAGGTGCTGTTGTTGGTACGAATGAGAAAAATAAGGGTATAACAGGATTTGATGGCAAATATTTTATGACTGAAAATGGCTCGCCATTTGAATCATGGCTTGCTGAAATGATGGATTATACCGCTACTTATGAAGCAAAAACATATGAGTGGCAGAGACTGATGAGCTTTACAAACTGGGTGACAACAGACTTACTCACACATCCGGCAGAACCGGATGAAGACGAGGATATGGTAAGTGTGAATCCAAACGTAATTAAGGCAAAGGAGTCATTTTATCCTGGACAATTTGCCTCCTATCACATTTACCCTTACTACCCGGATTTTCTAAACTATGAAGAAGAATATGTGGAATATGTTGACCATCGTGGGGAAAAGAACAACTATGCAGGTTATATTCACGATATGAAGCAGAATCATGATATGCCATTACTTGTGGCGGAGTTTGGCATTCCAGCGTCAAGAGGACTAACACATGAGAACGTCTATGGATTTGATCAGGGGAATCATTCGGAACAAGAGCAGGGACAACAATTAAGTCAGCTTTTTGAAGATATTGTGGAAGAAGACCTTGCAGGTGGCCTTGTTTTCTCCTGGCAGGATGAGTGGTTTAAACGGACTTGGAATACTATGGACTATGATAACCCTGACCGCAGACCATTTTGGGACAACATTCAAACGAATGAGCAGCATTTTGGTTTGCTAAGCTTTGATCCAGGTAAGAAAGGAAAAACATTCAGAGTTGATGGAGATACTGCCGATTGGGAGGCAAATGATAAGGTACCCTTGAATCAAGTTACAGCAGAAGATAGTCCGATAGAGAAAGTCTTTCTGGCTAGTGATGAGAAAGCACTGTATGTTCGAATTGATTATGACGAATCTAAGTGGAACCCAGACAATATGCAAACTTCGATTTTATTAAACACGATTCAAAATCAAGGTCAATCGACTATTCCAGGGGTATCGGGGCTAACTGAAAAGGGTATTGATTTTCTAGTTAACCTAAATGGAAAAAAGAATTCTAGTGTTTTAGTGGATAGTTATTATGATACGTTCTATTATCACTATGGTGAAAAGTTAAGTATGATCCAAACGAAGGATTATGCAGATGAAAAAAACAATGGGGTTTATCATCCAATTCGATTAACCTTGAATAAAGCATTAGAAATTAATAAAGCGGAAGGTACGCAAACTATTCCATTTTCAGCTTATGAAACAGGTGAGCTACACTATGGAAATGGCAATCCAGAGTCAGAGGAATTTAATTCACTAGCAGATTTCTACATGAAGGATGGGGTACTTGAACTTCGTTTACCATGGTTATTAATTAATGTAAAAGATCCAAGTCAAAAACAGATCATGGGTAATATTTGGTCTGAAGAAGGTCTAGCTAGTAGTGAAACAATTGATCATTTGTCGGCTAAGGTCGTCATGACGAATAAAGAGAATGGTGTGATTCAGAAGCTTCCTTCTGGTGAGGATGAATGGTTTGAGTACGGGTGGGATACCTGGCAGGAACCGGTGTATCATGAGCGTTTAAAGCAATCGTATAAAATTTTAAAAAATACATTTGGGGAGTACAGTTTAGAAAACTAAACTGGTTTCACCTATTTGTTAGGGTGGTGTGCATGATGCACACCATCTTTTTTTCATTTGCTACGGAACGGTACAATATTGACCCAAGTGGGATAAGAAGCAAGGATTGGGGGAAAATTAGACTGTTATAACCTAGAAGGAGTGAAGATATTGGAAATTTTACAAAAGGAAGTTCAAGTAGGAAATTATAAATTATCTTATCGAACAGCAGGTTCTGGTGAAGAAACTATTGTGTTATTACATGGGATACCAACTAATTCTTTTTTATGGATACACGTGATTCCACAACTAGCACAACACTATACCGTTATCGCGCCGGATATGCTAGGCTTTGGTCATTCCGACAGAGCGTCACATGAGGAGCTGACACTTCCAAAGCAAGCGGAGCATGTGATCTCACTTTTAGATGCGTTAAATGTAGGGGAAGTACATGTAGCCGGACATGATTTAGGTGGAGGAGTAGCACAGCTTCTGGCTGTTAATTTTCCAACTCGAATTACTAGTTTTATGGTTATTGATGGGGTTACGTTTAGTAACTGGCCATTACCAAAAGTAGTCGCCCTACGTTATCCTACAGCATCTGAATTCGAACCGTCTATATTTTTTATCGAAAGAATGATAAGGGAAGGGTTATATCATCAAGAATTATTTACACCTGAATTAATACAAGCATTTACGCTACCATTTAGTCATCCAAACGGACCTAATGAACTAAAAGAAGCGTCACTGGCATTGAATCATCACCAAACAGAGGATATTGTACCTGATTTAGCTAAGCTAAATATGCCTGCAACTTTTCTGTATGGGGAATATGATCGTTATCTTCCAGCATACTGGGGGCTGCGATTACAAGAAACAGTACCAAACTCTACTTTCAAAGTGTTACCTGAGTGTAGTCATTATTCTATGCTGGACAATCCTTTACTCGTTTCAAAAGAAATTTTACAGCATTTGAAATCTAGCCAAGCATGAGGTTTGGGGTGATTAACTAATTTTATGGAAAAAGGACTTTAACCGATTACTGATAGAAGTTGGTTAAGGTTCTTTTTTATTCGCTCTTTTTTGGGAAGTATTGTTTGTTGCTTATGTCATATTATCTATAGAATCTGCAGTAAGTAATTCTCTATTAACCTATAATGGGTGCGATCACTCGCTTCGGCAGAATACTCCCCTTTTCGTGGGCACGGCCTCAGCCTCCTCATCAGCAAAGAACGCTTCTTCCGGGGTCTTCGGACGCGTGCTGTTCCCACAGAAGTCTCCGTATTCTGCCTACGCTAGATTTGTGTTATCTAGCCATGTTTGGTTTAATACTTGAAATGAATTAATTAAAACGATCTCTCTTTTTAGGAATGTTATGCTAGTGGAGGAAATATACGGAGACTCCTCGAAAATAAAACCCGATTTTCTTCGTGCGATGTATCGCTTCCGTAGCATCCCGTGTCCTGCGGGAACAGCGAAGACGGTGAGACCCCACAGGGAGCGAGGGGGCTACTTGAGTAACCATCTTGCTCCCTTGCACCGAGGAAGCCTGCT
>NZ_JACLZI010000058.1 GCF_014280935.1 Aquibacillus kalidii | reverse complement strand
CCACCTTGCCTATTTCCTGCTTTCCAAATAAAATGTGGCGTACAATGCTTTCTACCAAAAAGTTTCGTGTTTCTTGATGTTCTTTTGTTGTGTTTTCATCTTCTTTCACTAGCTTCAATATTTCATTCGCTTTTTTCACTGAACATGTATTATTGCTTACTTCTAATAAAAAGGTGGTCAATTGTTTTACACTCACACCCTCTAAGCAAGATGGTGAAGGGGATCGTTCCCAAAATGCTAATGCTGTTTTCCCATCCACCTCTGAGAAAAACTTTTTATAACTTGGATAATGGTGGCTCAATTGAATGTGTAGTTGGTTCTTTAAAGCACCTTGTGCCTTCACCAAAGCATTTCTTCTTGTAACTAATTGTTGTATCGACCAATATAAATCATGCGGTTTCGCGTCAGGCAATTGGTTCAGTTGATTCAACAAAATGCGTGCAACACATTCTGCATCCCAACTGTCACTTTTTTGCGTGGTCATATGGCTTTTTCGTTCAGCAAATGAAAGTGCTGGGTTTACTTCTTTTACAACTTGTCCATGGTCAGTTAAAAACTGTGCTAACGATCGCCCATAGCCTTAAACATCTTCTAAACCAAATACAGGCGCTAATCCATCATCTATAAGTTTATCAAGAGCCAATAAAAAAGTTGAGAAAGCTGACGGTTTATTTTCAACCTTTATTTCATCAAGCTTCTCCTGCCAACAATTAATAATCACTGCCACATGATGCTGTTTATGTAAGTCGACTCCCACATACAAATGTTTCTGCTTTTCATGCATCGTTCACCCTCCTATTCAGTTGTCAATTATGGAATGAAAATGCCGGCAACCTTAGTTCGAGCGTTCACCAACTGGTGCGCATTGGTACGAAAGCCTATCCATTTTCATGCTCTCATAGGAATATAAAAGAAAATATCAACCTTTTTTAAGTGGCTTATTAAATTATTGCCTCATGTTTGCCATTTGCTTGTATTTGTCCGTATGTATAAACCCCTTGATAAAAGCTTTCTCGGTCTAATATTCGCTTCACTTGTACTTTCGTAAATGCCTTACCTTGTGTTGTTTGATAGCCTTCATCATTCAATGCTTCTGATAATCTAGATAGTGACCATTTCTTATGTAGCTGTTTTAGCTCAAATAACCGTTTAACAGCTTCCGCTTGACCGTTATGTATCTTTAATTCCTTCTCATCCTTTTGTTTCGTATAGCCAAATGCTACCCGTCCTCCTGCATACCCACCTCCCTTTGCCTTTTTATTTCTTTCTTTCGTTAGCTTGAGTGCTATTTCAAGCCGTTGGTATTGGTCTAATAACTCCATTAAGCCATTTACCAAAAAGTCATTGGGGTCTTTCTTGTGAATACTGTAAAAAGGTTGTTCAATGCTTTTAATATCACAGCCATATTTCTTCAACTCTCGTTGTATCAGCACTTTTACAATATCTGACCTCCATAATCGGCTTGTGTTTAGTACCACCACATACTGTATTTGTGAAGACGAAAGGTGAGCCAACATCTCCTGTAAGCCCACCCTGTCTATTTCTAATGCTTCTTCATTTAGTTTAGCGCCACTTATTCCTTCACCTCTAAAAATATGGATCAAGTTCCAGCCTTGTTCTTTACAATATGCTTTAATTTCCTCTTCTTGATATTTCAAGCTGTACCCATCTTTCGCTTGCCCTTGAGTCGAAACCCGTATATACCCAACAACATTCAACTTTTCACCCTCCCGTTACATAAATTTTAATTTTCGTAACGCTTTTTGACAAATAGCGAGTATTATACGACCGTTTCTAGTAAAAATACAACCCAAAATTTATAAGCCAAAGCGGTAATATAAGCAGTATTATAAACAGTCTTACACGTTACCCATTGTTATCGCCACGAGCTTTGTCATTCTCGTTAGTTTGTTAGCTATTCCATGTTATAGCACCCTTGCCATGTAAAAATGTCATCTCGCCCATTTCTCGTTCTTGTTCGTTTCTCCTAGTATTAAAACGATACTCCATGACGGTACAACCATCATGAGCTCTCGATTCTCATACAGGTCATTTTCTTTTTCTCTCACTCAATATCAGCTGATTTAATCTAAAGCAAAGTAAAAAAACCTTGAAAGGCATTTAGCCAATCAAGGTAGTAATAAAAAAGTTAATTATTTTTCTTGTCTATGTTTGTTATATCACATTTTCCAACATGAATCTCATAATTTTTTTCTTCTACAAAAATTTGAGCAATACTTCCCGTAGACTTATCAGCTAATATTATATCACGATTTTCTGATGTTTCCCAAAGCTCTTCAATTGCTTTTGTAATATCGAACACTCTAACATTAGCCCATACGGGAAATTGACAATTTGGTACCAGAATAACCCATTCTTTATTTTCCTTTAGAAAATCCAAAGAACTTTCAAACCAAGATATAAAACCAATAGTATCTCCAATAGGTTTAGAATATGTTGGTTCAGAATCTATCCTACGGAATTGTTTCAATGGAAATTCAAATAATTTCAACCACTGTGAATCATAATCTTCAAAATCAATAAGCTCTATATATGATAATTGATTTAAAGTTTTTTTAGCATTCATCAATGCTATTTTCTTTAGTATCTTTTCATTTTGATATGACATCACAATTACCTCTTTATCTATTGTAATAAATGTGATGGTCTCCATTCGGACCATAAATATTAGAGTATCTTTCTTTCTTAAAAGAATACTCAAATGGATTAGCACCGTCTTTTGGTTTTCCTGCATGTGTGTGCAGTCTTCCATCATTTATATGCTCTACAATAACCCTTTTTCCTTGAGGGGTATCGTATTCATAGTAACGCCCATGATGAGTTGGGTTTGAACTGTACTCGTAATTTTTATAGTCGCCACCCTTTTTATTGATATTATCTCCGACTTGCCATTGACGTGTAGGTTGTTGGGACCTAGGTACACCTGCTAAATCCTTCGCATTGTTAAATGCCTCTTTTCTATTAAGATTACCCGTACCCTATGTTGTAATCTTAAAAGCTAAAAATAAAAAAGTCAGCCATTTTACCACCCTATTAAACTACTTCTTTTTCTTGCACTATCGGTAATTTGTAGGCTGTTTTATGCTTCATCATGCCGTAAACAATGTTCACAAGCCTTCTCATTATGCAAACCAATGCTTGACCCTTTGTTTTGCCTTCCTTAAGCTTTCTTTGGTAGTAAGCATGGAACACTGGGTTCCGTGGCAGTTTGCTTCCTTTTGCCACTTGCACTTGTTGGACTGCGAGGTTGTAAAATAAAGCGTGTAGCGCCCGATTTCCCTGTTTGCTTTTTTGTTCCTTACCTTTCCCACCGGACCCAAAGTAAACAGGCGCAATACCCGCAA
>NZ_JACLZI010000057.1 GCF_014280935.1 Aquibacillus kalidii | reverse complement strand
TTGTTCAGTTTTCAAAGATCAATCGTTATCGTTCGACTAGAAGCGACAACCTTTATATTATATCAAGTTATTTTGATGAAGTCAATAACTTTTTTAATATCAATGCCGCGTTTTTTAAAGCGACCAAATTAATATAACACATTATCAATCTGTAAGTCAACAAATTTATCAGATTCTTTTAAATAACGTTTCCCTGGTGATGAGGGATTTATAGTATATCATGGATACCAATTAGGAACAATAGATAGAATTACTCCAAATTGTTCCATAGTCAAATCACCGCCAGAAAAGTGCGAGTTTATAAATGTCTATCATAGTAGTATTTCCTATAAAATGTAAGCGTAAGATTGTTTTAAGAAACCTATTAAAAAATCTCACCTAGTTAGATGAGATTTACACCAATTAACCTTCTGTTAAATCATTAACAGATACACTCTGTTTTTTTTCTGGATCATTTATCGGATGTATAGTTGCTTTCCCAACATCCTGATCCACATGTTCAATGTAAACTTTACTTCCATTGTATCTCACATCAACCATATTAATAGAAGAAGTAATTTCTTGTGCACGCTTTGGATCCATCACCTAAAACCTCCTTGTTTTAACTACACCTAACGCATAACAAATTAACACTCATAAGATATGTAATTTTTACACTTTTATACAAGAATATAATTCAGACTTATTTGTGATACTCAAACATATTCTCCAAAAATTTAGTTAAACTAAAATAATTATAATAAGGAAAGGAAATGCAACCAAATATAAATATAGGTTCAAAAACTCTAAACTAACCCTACTATAATATTTTTCTTACTCATGTATCTATATATCTATGGTGAATCTAAAAGCATTTATGGAATAAGTATTCTTACGAAGGTAGATTCATACTATCTATATATATAGAAATATAAAACAAAACATCAATTCTTTATCATTTAAAACCTTCAATTTAAGAGTATTAAACAATTTGACTATACCCTCTTTAGTAAAGATGTCATATTGTACTGTAATATTTCACTATTTACTGGAAATCTTAATATACTATAGAAGGCAAATTATTATTAACAGCATGAGTCACTAATTCTTACTTAAATTTCTCCATTCAATAAATAGACACCTATGCAAAAAAACACTTAATTACAGAAATAGTCAATAAAAAGTTAATAAAAATCGAAAAACATTCACATTAAAATAAACGAAAATGGCATAAACATGTTATAATAGATGAAACGGTTACCGTTTGCAATCATAACTTTTATTTGTTATAATCAGTTGCTTTTCAACATCACTAAGGAGGAAATTTTTTGTCAATCGAAGTAGGTAGTAAGGTACAAGGTAAAGTTACAGGAATCACTAATTTTGGAGCATTTGTAGAATTACCAGGTGGTGCAACAGGTCTAGTTCATATTAGTGAAGTTGCAGATAGCTATGTTAAAGACGTCAACGACCACCTTTCTGTAGGCGATGAAATTGAAGTAAAAGTACTAAATGAAAAAGAAGGAAAGATTGCCCTATCCATCAAGAAAGCTGTTGATAAACCACAAGGTCAAGGTTCTTCTTATTCGCGCCGCCCCTCACATCAAGGAAAAAACGATAGAAACTCAAAAGACTTCCGAGGTAAAAGCAATTTTAAAGCTAAAGAAAGCTTTGAAGATAAAATGGCGAAGTTCTTAAAATCAAGTGAAGAGAATTTAGCTAGTTTAAACAGAAATACTGAGTCTAAACGCGGTGGTAGAGGCGGAAGACGAGGTTAATTACGAGTAAAAAAAGGTATTCCCTATAAGATGTGGGACTGCCTTTTTTTATTTGGATTCTTTTCAAGGTGCCTGTCACCACCCGATTTTTGTCATAATTTAGCATAATCTGATCTTTATTGAGTTTTGTAATCTTAATGTAATAATACAAGCTGATTTCGTATAGAATTTGATAGATGGGTTTAATTCTTAAAGGGGGATTATCTAAATGCCAAGTGGAAGTCACCAGGTTGAGGTCAATGCTTCTGTAGATACGATTTGGGATTTTGTAAGTGATATGAATAAGTGGGCACCATTAGTACCTGGTTATGTCGAACATACGATACTTAGTGAAAATCAGTCTACATGGAAATTTAAAGGTGATGTAGGTGTTGTGAAGAAAACAGTAAGTTTGCAAATCGATATTACAGAATGGCAAAAGCCCAACAAAGTCATGTTTAACCTTAAAGGATTAAATGAAAACTTCGTTGGAAAAGGTTTCTTTGAGGCGGAAGTTTTGTCCGAAACCACAACAAAAATGACAGGAAACCTTGATATTACCGCTAAAGGTATGCTTGGCCCGATGGCTAATAATATCTTGAGATCTTTCCTCCCCAAAACAACTGTTGAATTTACAGATGCAATTGCAAACAAGCTAACAAGATTAGAACCAGTAACAAAATAAATACAGCATTCCATTTGAACCTATTACTATTGAAACCTAATTTCTAAAAGAAATTAGGTTATTTGTTTTTCAAAATAATACACTTGCGCAAATTGTGATCAAAAATTAGTGAAATTGCTCTTTACACCTTAATAGGTGTGATTTATCTTACATGATAATTACTTTACTTATCCTATAATAGATATATATTAATATTTACAATACCAATTGATAGACTACTAAGCTCATCATGAGCACTATTTGAGGAGGTCTTAAATGGGATTTTCAGTAAGTACAGAAGCAGCTAAATGGTATCAAAAAGAGTTAGACTTAAATCCAGGTGATTATGTCCGTTTTTATATAAAGCTATACGGGGGAATTCCAACCGTGCACCCAAGTTTTTATTTAGGTGTTTCAAAAGGAAAGGAAGGAGAAGTCGATATTCGAGATATAGCAAACCGTATAATCTTCTACTTTAATAAAAGAGATTCATGGTTCTTAGAAGAGTATGACCTGTCCTTAGGTGTTGAAAATAACGTAGTATCATTCCATTTTAGAGAAATATAATATCTCACTTAAAAATATTTCAACTATACGAGGTGAACATATTGTCTGAAAAGCGATTACAAACACTATATGAGGAAATCGGTGAAACTAAACTAAATCAACTTGTAGAAGCCTTCTACCCGAAAGTATATGCAGATCCTGATTTAAGTCCCTTATTCGAGGGTGATATGAGTGAAATAAAACGTAAGCAAAAACTGTTTCTAACACAATTCCTAGGTGGTCCCTCTCTCTACAGTCAGGAGTTTGGTCCACCAATGATGAAACAACGCCACATTCCATTTGAAATCACACCTAAACGAGCTGAATGTTGGTTAAATTGCATGGGACAGGCTTTTGAAGAAGTAGGATTGATTAATAATCCAGCGGGTGAATTTTTCTATGACCGTTTAAAACAAGTAGCCTCTATCATGGTTAATACTGGCGACTAAATAGGAATAAAAACTAACCTTTATGCCTCCTCCCCTTAAGTTGGAGGTATTTTTAACTTCATTTCTCCCCTTCTTTCCTCTTTCCTTGTATTTAACCGAAGTATAGCAAATTGCATTTTGGGAAAAATCATTAAATACAAGACGATTTCATTTTAGCAAAACATAGTTATCAACCTTATTAATCGCAGAAGTTTAAACAAGTATCGATAAACCCTTTCCACAAAGAAAGGATGTGTTAAAAATTGAACGGTCAACAGCTTAAAAAAACAGGATTTCCTACTTTACTGGTTGTTATCGGACTTGGGATTATTAGTATGTTTACTTATTTGTTTATAGAGATTGGTGAAGAGTTACTTGAAACTGAGATTAAATCATTTGATTCCTCAATCATTAATTTTTTAAAGACAATTGAAACAGATAATTTAGACCAAATAATGATTATCGTTACCGAACTTGGCTCTGTTTGGTTCTTAACTTCCATGTCTATTTTAGTCATTATCTTATTATGGTTCAGAGGTAAGGATAAATGGGGCATTGCTGCTTTTGTGGCGGCTAACGCTGGAGGTGCACTGATCACGAAAATTTTGAAGGAATTTTACGATCGAGGAAGACCTTCAATCAACCCTGAGATCGATGCAATAGGGTTCAGTTTCCCAAGTGGACACTCGATGGGCTCTTTTATTTTCTATGGATTTGTGATCTATTTAATTTTTAGGAGTAGACGCAGTCTCCACTTTAAATGGTGTTTTTCTATTGTTTCTGGATCACTTATATTTCTGATTGGATTTAGTCGAATTTATCTCGGTGCACATTATCCAAGTGATGTAATCGCGGGCTTTTTAGCTGGCGCTACGTGGATGTTACTGTGTATATTAGCCCTAGAATGGATCGAGTGGCAAATTAACTACCATATTAGACCTTTCCATATCATACGTAAGCTTTTTAGTAATACAACTTGAAAATCTTTAAAATATAAATACTCAACCGAATCCCCTTGTTATTTAGTCGAAATGGAGGAGATGAATATAAAACAAATTATTAAGAATACATCAATCTTTTCCGGTATATTACTTGTTTTACTACTCACGTGGGGATTAACCGAACCATATTTTATTAATATTGAAGAAGAAAAAGCCTTGATCCCTAATTTACCCGACACGTGGGATGGAGAAAGAGTGGCTGTAGTTGGCGATTTTCAAATTGGTATGTGGCTTGACAATACGAATACAGTTGAACGGGTTGTCAAACGCTTAGTCCAAATAAAACCAAAAGCAGTTCTTTTATTGGGGGACTTTGTTTATCACCCGATTGATAATCAAGAAAATGAAATTAGCGAGATAAAAGAAATTCTAAAACCTCTAGTTAATTCCAAAATACCTCTCTACACAGTACTTGGGAATCATGATTTTGCAATGGACAAAGAAAGCGAAGTTCCTAACGAAAAATACGCTTTCCAATTATCTAAAGAACTAAATAAAATGGGTATTGATGTCTTAAATAATGACTTTTCAGTATTATCTTCGGTAACAGAAAAAACTAAAAAACCGCTTTATTTAGTTGGAATTGGTCCGACATGGCCAAATAGCGCAGAACCAACAAAAGTATTCAAAGGGATTTCTAAATCAGCTGCTCGTATTGTTATGATGCATAACCCTGAGACATATACAAACCTAAAATCCAATACTGCCCCACTAGCCATTGCAGGACATACACATGGAAGTCAAGTAAGGATTCCTCTGTTGTCAAAATGGTTCTATAATACGTTTTTAAACGAAGAGAAAGTTCATTTTACTGGTTGGATTGATGACTTAGGAAAATCTGGAAATAATCTCTATGTTAATCCGGGAATTGGTTTTAGTAATTTTCCTATCAGAATAAACTGTCCGCCGGAGATAACAATATTTAATTTAAGGAAAAAGACTTAGTTTATTTTAAAAAAACACACCCCAGAGTTGGGGTGCGTTTTTCTGAATTATACTTCAATGATAATTGGTAGCACCATAGGTTTACGTTTAGTATGTTTAAACACATATTGCCCTACTGATTTTTTAATTTCCTGTTTTATAGCGTTCCACTGCCCTCTATTTTTACCACCAATATCGCTCACTGCCCTAGAGATAATACGATTCACATGCTTAAGTAATTCTTCATTATCTCTAACATAGACGAAACCTCTTGTTATTGTATCAGGATTAGAAATTAATTTTTTATCCGACTTACTCATAGTTAACACAGTCACTAACATCCCGTCTTCTGACAATTGCTTTCTATCTCGTAATACGATATCTCCTACATCTCCTACACCTATTCCATCGATATACGTGTTACCTGTTTGTACCTTTCTAGTATGACGGGCTATTGCAGCATTAATATCAACGACATCACCATTGTTCAAAATAAATGAATGCCCTTCCTCTATACCTACAGATTCTGCTAACATTCTATGCAAATGTAACATCCGATATTCTCCATGAATTGGCACAAAAAACTTTGGTTTCATTAAGGTTAACATTAGTTTTAAATCTTCCTGATAACCATGTCCAGATACATGCATTCCAGTTGCGCTTCCAGATCCGTAAATCACCTTAGCCCCTAACGCAAAAAGGTTGTCTACAATCTTAGTTACATTTCGTTCATTTCCAGGAATCGGTCCAGCAGCCATAATAACTGTATCTTCTGCAATTATT
This sequence comes from Aquibacillus kalidii, assembly GCF_014280935.1. Classification (GTDB taxonomy): domain Bacteria; phylum Bacillota; class Bacilli; order Bacillales; family Amphibacillaceae; genus Aquibacillus_D; species Aquibacillus_D kalidii. The sequence goes on along the minus strand of NZ_JACLZI010000057.1, from coordinate 7,139 downwards.
TCAACTCCACGAAAGTTACCAGAAGATAGACGTGAAAGTGCAGCCATCGGTTCGCCTTGACTTCCCGTACATAGAACGGCCACTTTTTCTGGATCCAATTGATTAATTTGGTCTGCTTCTATAAGCATTCCTTCAGGTACATCTAGGTACCCTCTTTCCATCGCAACGTCCACGACATTAATCATACTTCTTCCCAATAACGCAAGTTTTCTATCTGTTTTTATTGCTGCCTCTATCACTTGTTGAACACGGTTAATATTAGACGCAAATGTGGAAACAACAACTTTTCTTTTCGCTTTCCTAAACGCTTCAACCATGTGTTCTCCCACCATTTGTTCAGATGGTGTTAAACCCGGTCGTTCTGCATTTGTACTTTCAGATAAAAGTAAAAGTACACCCTGTTTTCCAATATCAGCCATTCGGTGGATATCAGAACGTTCATCATTTGCTGGTGTTAGATCAAACTTAAAATCGCCAGTATGTACGATATTCCCTTCTTTTGTATGGAAAACGATACCTAAACAATCTGGGATACTATGATTCACTTTAAAAAATTCGATACTCATATCAGGTAATTTAACGTGCGATTCTGAATTTATTTCATTCAATTCCGTTTCACGGATAATCTTATGCTCTCTTAATTTCAATTCAATTAACCCTAACGTAAATCGAGTAGCATATACTGGAACATTTAATTTTTTTAGGAAATAAGGAATTCCACCGATATGGTCCTCATGACCATGTGTAACAATAAGTGCTTTTACCTTTTCTTTATTCTCTTCTAAATACGTAATATCAGGAATTATTAGATCTATTCCTAATAAACTCTCATCAGGAAACTTATTTCCACAGTCAATAACGACAATACTGTTTACAGTTTCGATAGCATACATGTTCTTACCAACCTCATGTAAACCACCAAGTGCAAAAACAGATACATTATTTTGGCTCAATTTAAATCCCCCTACAATAAATAGTAAAACTAGTATGCCCCCATTCCATATCTTTTATGAAGCCCTTATTATAACTATTAATAGTTTATACATATTTGCTATAGAATCTGCAGTAAGTTGAGACGTTGATTTCCGCTCCGGGCAGTTGCTTTCCGTGGGCAACGCCTCCGCCAGGGAACTACTTGAATTAGCTTCTTTGCGCCCTTGCACCGAGGAAGCATGCTGCGAAGCGTTACTAGTAGACACAGGTGCATCACGTGGGGTCTTCAGCTGTTGCTTTTCCCACAGGAGTCAACTGCCCTCCGCTACAATCAACAAAATTAAATAGTGTATAAACCTAACTTAATTAGTTGTTACTAAAATATTCGAAGATCTTTTTATTTCATTCATTGGAAGTCTGTTTAAGTGTAGGCAGAATACGGAGACTCCTCGAAAATAAAGTTCGATTTTCTTCGTGCGATGTATCGCTTCCGTAGCCTTCCTTGTCCTGTGGGAACAGCACGAGTCCGAAGATCCCGGAAGAGTGTTCTTTGCGTCACGGGAAGGCTTGAGGCCGTGCCAACGAAAAGCAGAGTATTCTGCCGGAACGAGTTCAAGCACAGACCCAAAGATTCTTATAGGTTACTGCAGATTTTATCTCAAATAAACAGATTATAATTCTTTCTTCATAAAGCCCGAAAAATATTCATAAAAAGACTGACCCCAGAATTCAATAAATATTCCATGAGTCAGTCTTTAATCAGTTCCTTTATTATTAGCTTCGTTGCTTTTCTTTATTATCTTGCTTCCATAGCTTGCCTGGCCAAAAAGCATATTTTCCTAGTACTGTTGTTATAGCTGGTACAAGTAAAGGTCTTACAATAAAAGTATCTAATAGTACACCTATTGCTGTTACTGTCCCAAATTGCACAAGAACTTGGAGAGGTAATACGGCCAACACTGAAAATGTACCTGCTAGTATTAAACCTGCAGAACTAATGACACTACTAGTTTCCCCTACTCCCTCTGAGATTGCCTTTTTCAATGGCATATGACCTCGCTTCTTCCAAATGCTTGAAATCATAAAGATGTTATAATCTCCACCCAACGCTACTAAAAAGACAAAGGAATACAATGGGATTAATCCTTGCATGGCTGAGGAACCTATTCCATAATGTATTACGAGCCAACCAAGCCCTAAGGCTGAGAAATAAGATAATACAACTGTTACTAGAAGGTAGATCATCGCAACAACAGATCGTAAGTACACCAGTAACAAAGCTGCAATGATAAGCAGTACAGCAGGAATGATAATGCTTTGATCACGACTTGTTGTCTTTTCTGTGTCATATAGAGTAGCAGTCTCCCCGCCGATCCAAACCTTTTCACTTGCGTTTTTAATACCTGCATCCTTTAGGACCTCTACAGAAAGCTCCTTTATATCCTCTATTTTCTTTACTGCCTGATTAGAATACGGGTCGACTGAAAGAGATAATGTGAATTGCCAAAGATTAGACTGGCTCTCACTCTTTATAGGTTCACTAACAGATGCTATCCCATCTAATTCTACTAATTTTTCTTCTAAGTCAATGTCCAGCCCTTCTGTATCTAAAATGACATTTGTAGGTGCCAACTCCCCTCCAGGATAATGGTCAGATAGAATAGTAAACCCTTCTCTTGAAGGCATATCTTCTGGAAAAGAATCAAATACACCATAGGTATAATCTATTTTAGGTACAAAAAGCGCTAATCCACCAAGAAATACAAAACAAATTATAATGATTTTCCATGGGCTTTCGGTAACTAATTTACCTGCCACTCTACTAAATTTACTCCTTTCTTTAGGGGTTCGAACTTGCTTACCTTTCTTTTTCATTAACTCTTTAGTCATTTGTTCCGTTCTTGGTACAAAAGGAAAGAAGGCTGTTCTACCAAGTATTGCAAGGATCGCAGGTAATAATGTTAATACTGCAATACCCATAATTAGAATTGCTAAGCTAAATGGAACAGCAAATCGATCATATGATCCGTACCTCGCAAAAGATAAAGTCAATAATCCCAAGACTGTGGTTAGGGCACTCATCATAATGGCACCACCTGAACCTGCTATAGCTAGTTGAAGTGCTTTATATTTATTGGCCTCTAACTTCAGTTCTTCTCTGTATCTCGAAATCAGAAACAAGCAATAATCAGTTCCTGCTCCAAATAATAATACAGTCATAATAGAGATCGTCTGTGCATCTACAACGATCCACTCCTGCCGAGCCATAAAACCAAGCACCGGACTAATTAATCCATAGGCAACACCGACACCTATTAGCGGGACAATTGCTAATATAGGAGAGCGGTATAGAACAACTAGTAAAATTAACACAAGTAATACGGTTGCAATTAATAATGTAACATCAGCCTGACTAAATAACTCAGTAGTATCTAGTTGAATGCCAACTGGTCCAGTAAAACGAACATGAAAACCGTCTTCCTTAATATCCCTCACAAATGGATTAGTCCCATTCATTTCAATGATTTTTTCTTTTAATTTTTCTATTTCTGGTTCTAGCTCATCTGTTGATGCTTCTTTATTAAAGACTAAAGGTGTAGTTAAAGTTGTGCCATCTTCAGAAGCAGCTTGCATGAATACCTCTACTGGAATACTAGCGAATTCTGGAATTTGTTCTTGTTGATTTAAAGGCGTTTTTTCTAATTCTTTATATAAAGACTGAACAGTTTGAAAGTCCGTTTCGTTAAGTCCTCCTTCACGGTACCAAACTATCAATAAATTGTTCCCCGAATCATTAGGAAAGTACGCTTTCGACATTTTCGAAGCCTCAACAGACATCGAATCATCTGGTAATAAGTTGTTTCCACCAACCTCCTCATCATTTACCTGTGGCCATATCATAGATAGTAACAAAACAAGGAGAATCCAAATCGTTATTGTAACCCACCTACTTTTGTTACTAGCAACTCCTCTCCCGAACTTATGTAAAAAATGATTCATTTTCATTTCCCCTTCAACTTTTAAATTGGAATTAATTCCACTCATGAATTTAATTATATATACTGGTTAGTTAATTATCAATATTTTATTTTTTTTGTATAGATTTCATCTATGATATACTTACAGATGAATGAAAGAACAAGGAGAGACAAAGTTTGAATTCCAAAAAAAACCGTTCACTAGGCAGACCACGTACTAGTGATTTAAAACAACCAACTAATCAAATAATTCTCCAAGCTGCAACTGAACTTTTTTTATCACACGGCTATCAGGACGTTTCAATCGATGAGGTTGCAAAAAAATGTGGTGTTACTAAAGCAACGGTATATTACTATTATGAAAGTAAAGCGTTACTATTTACAGAAACAATGGTTCAGTTAATGTTTAGAATTAGAGAGCAAATGCTTGATATGTTATCAGAGAAACAGCCCTTAAGAACCAGACTTTTAAACGTTACTGTTGCACACCTTAAAGCAACTGTGGATCTTGACCTTGATGGATTTATGAGGGAAACAAAAAGTTCTTTATCCGAAGAGCAGATTAAACAAGTTCAACAAGCAGAAAGAAAAATGTATGATACTATCGAAAAGGCCTTTAGTAATGCCATGGAAGTAGGAGAAATTCCGCACGTTAATCCAACTTTTGCTTCACATAGTTATATAGCTTTGTTAAGAGTCGGTAATTATAGAAATGCGAATAATGAACCTTTGTTTCCAACTGTACAGGAAACCGCAGAAAATATTAACACCTTTTTCTGGAATGGAATATTTCCTAATCATGATTAGGAATACTTTGAATTTAAAAAACCATGGCATCCTATCAACCGATGGCCATGGTTTTTTTGACTATTTCTTGCTCACTTTTCTACTTTTCCTTCCCAATCTAACATTCCACCTAGCATGTTAGTAACATCATAGCCTTTTTCTACAAGAAATTCACATGCTCTTCCACTTCGACCGCCCGAACGACAAACCATATAATAATGTTTAGACTTATCGATTTCATCTAAGCGTTCTGGTACATGACCTAGAGGAATATGTTTTGCACCTGGGATAATACCCTGAGCTACTTCTTCATCTTCACGAACATCTATTATGTTTAAAGATTCACCAGATTCTAACTTCTCTTCTAGATCTTTTGCCAGTATTTCTTTCATATAATCTCCTCCATTAATAATTCAGTCAAAATACAGACTTATCTTATACCCCTATATGTCAAAAAACACTCTTCTAACTTATCTTTCCTCACTAATATTGTCAACTTATTGACTTTTTATATTTACTTACTAAAATAGATAGAAATTTAGCTTTATATGCTTAACCATTTAATTCTAATAGGCCTTTATCAGTGACCTATCGTTTTAATAGAAATGGGATGCGTTTTTTAAACACATCCCATTTCTTTTCATATTTAAATATTGTTCCGTTTGTGATATTAATATCCCCGTTCTGTATTTTCCTAGTCTAGCAAACAAGAGAACTGTTTTCGATGTCTTGGAAAAGTGAAAATAAAAGATCATCTATATCAATTCCTCTCCATCACCTTATCAATAAGACCATACTCTCTCGCCTCAATAGCTGAAAGAAAATAATCTCTATCTGTATCCTTATTCACTTTATCTATGGGTTGGCCTGTCTGATCGGATATTATTTTGTTTATTCTCTTTCTAGTACTAATAATATGATCTGCATGTATTTTAATGTCAGTTGCTTGGCCTCTTGCTCCTCCTAAGGGTTGATGGAGCATAACCTCCGCATTTGGTAATGCAAATCTTTTTCCTTTTTCACCAGCTAATAACAAAAATGCTCCCATTGAAGCTGCCATTCCAATACAAATTGTTGATACATTCGGTTTTATAAATTGCATTGTATCGTAAATAGCCATACCAGCTGTTATAGACCCACCAGGGGAATTAATATACAGATTTATATCTTTTTCTGAATCCTCTGCAGCTAGAAATAATAATTGCGAAACAATTGAATTTGCAACTGAATCGTCAATTTCTGATCCAAGCATAATAATTCTATCTTTTAATAATCGAGAATAAATATCATAGGAGCGTTCCCCTCGATTTGTATGTTCCACTACATAAGGAATAATATTTAACATTTCTTTTCCTCCTTTTTATGCAGCCATTAATTGCTTATCTTCATACTTATTAACAAAAAGCTCATATAGAGTGAATAATTCTAATAACAAAAATGGAACAAATAATACATTCCCATTAGCATGTTGAAGTACTACTACTAAATAGAAATCATTGAATCCAACCATAGTAGAATTAGAATTTACCTTTCTATTTGATTTTTGTTTTTTATTTAACATATTTACTGAAATAACCTCTTGTTTATATAACTTCACGAGAAATTTTGGGCTTCCATTTTGTAATGCATTTAGATACATTACTATCATATGATCTTCGGTTTTGTAATCATCTGTTATTACACTGTCTATAGATTTTAATTTTTTCCTTGCCCTGTGTAAGGATGCTTTAACTGAGCCTTCACTTTCCTTGATCAACTCTGCACACTCTTTTGATGATAAACCGAATCCATCTAATAGTATTGTTACTATCCTTTGTTTTGGAGTCAATTCGTGTAGTAACATTTCCATTGCTAATGACGTTCTTTCTGAGAAGTCTGTCTTCCCATTGTCAGCCACATAAGAAAGGTCAGCTTTTACGTCCTCTATCAATTTCCTTTTTCGGTGGATGTCAATCCACGTGTTAGAAGCAATTCGAAATAAATAAGTTTTTGTGATTTCATTTGATTTGCTTAACCAACTTACATATGCCTTCGATAATGTCTCTTGCATAAGGTCTTCTCCATCCCACTTTGTTTTACCTAAAGATAGACAATATTTTTTTAGGGCAATGATGTGTGGGTTAATTAGACTATTGAACTGTTCTTCTAAATCAGTAGGGGTTTGCTTAACAAGCGGCCGCATGTTTATCCTCCTCTGTATTAACCTTTCATCTATATAAACGTAAAAATCAAACCAAAAGATACGTTCAGGTAAAACCTTTTTATAACTTTTCACTAATTATAATGGAAATAATTATTTAAGAAAACACAAATACCCAAGAAGTAATAATACTTCTTGGGTATTTAAGTTGCCTAGCGGCGTCCTACTCTCGCAGGGGCAAAGCCCCAACTACCATGGGCGCTGAAGAGCTTAACTACTGTGTTCGGCATGGGAACAGGTGT
>NZ_JACLZI010000056.1 GCF_014280935.1 Aquibacillus kalidii | reverse complement strand
GTTCTATAATTCTATTAGCTAATTCTACGGACTTTGGATCTCGCTTAGATTTTGCCATGATAAAATTACCTCCAATATCATATATTTCTATTTTATAATAAAAAAAAATAAACTGGTAAGTAAGAGTCGTACGCTCTCTTAACTTACACAGTTTATTTTACACTCCCTCCTTTGAATACGTATTGACTTAAAGGTGAAAAACATCTATTTTATATTTATCAGCCAGCCTTCTATTGGTTTCTGTTACCCCAAATCTTTTTGCTACTACAATACTTCATAAATTCACACCGAAAAGTTGACTGCTTAAAGTTAACATCAGTACATTCAAAAAGTCCAAATACTAGAATCTTTATAAAGAGTAGGTGAGATGAATCGTCCTTAATTAAATGAATAGAATTAGTCGCAAGATTCCTGTCAAATTATGAGAACTACTGACTTTTTATCGATTTGCTTGCAGTGTTAGAGTATTATAAAAATAAGAGGTATAGTAAACAATGAAACTGAACTAGGTTAGCATGAAAATAGAGTATTGGTATGAATACTATTGGTAGGTGAAAATAATGGAACAGCAAATTCTTAATCTACTTAATGAAATTATCACAGAAGTAAAAGATGTAAAAATAGATCTTAAATCGGAGATGGATCGTCGATTCGGGGCAATTGGAATAGAGCTTGAACACCAGAAAGAGTCCATCAGCACATTAAAAAGTGATATGGAACATCAGAAAGAGTCCATCAACACATTAAAAAATGATATGGAATATCAGAAAGAGTCCATCAACACATTAAAAAAAGATATGGAATATCAGAAAGAGTCCATTAACACATTAAAAAAAGATATGGAATATCAGAAAGAGTCCATTAACACATTAAAAAAAGATATGGAAAACCAAAAAGAGTTCAACAACACAATGAAAAAAGATATGGAAAACCAAAAAGAGTTCAACAACACAATGAAAAAAGATATGGATTATCAAAAAAATGCAGTGTGGGAATTTAAAGTAGAAATGAAAGGGCAACTAGATAATTTAAGTACGGATATGCATGATCGATTCGATTGTATAGAGGGTAAATTAGATGGTATTGGAAATCAGTTTGAATTAACAAATGAATCAAGAATGAATGAAGTTGGATTTATAACGGACAAGGTAAATAGGTTGGAGAAGGATGTTTATTTTTTAAAAAATAAAAGTGATAGCTAGGGATGTTGCCAACCATTTATTGTAAGCTTTACTTTTTATCTAAAAAGGCTTTACCTGTGCAAATCCATTGGGAAAGCACAGGAGTTTTTTTGAAAAAAGTACAAAAGTTTTTTATATTCCTAAGATATTATTTAAATAAGCCTCAGTTATTCCCCTCCAACCCTGCAATTCCAAACCCACCAGGCCCAGCGTGAGTCGAGATCATTGAACCGACTTCAATCCATGTCACGTTTTTAAAGCCATTAGCCTTTGCGAGTTCATCCATTCGTCGTTTGATATCCTCGTCTAGTCCAATCGAGTATTGGAAATATAGTTGTTCTCGATCGATGTCGTAGTCATTCAGATAATCTCGAAATAGCTTCTCTGTCACTTTATCCATTTTCCCACGATACTTTTTAGTGGATACTAGGTGGCCATCTTTTAATTCTATTCGAGGTTTGATTCGTAACAATGCTCCACCAAGATAGGCCATGTTACTAACTCGTCCTCCTGCTTTTAAAAACTCTAAGCTACCCGGAACGAAAGCAAGTCTTGATTTAGGAACAATTGCTTCTATTTTCTCTACTAAATCAGTAGGTGAGATATCGGGTTGCTGCTCTAATAAGTTGACCGCATACATCACAACCGCGGCTAGTCCACCTGTTACGTTTAACGCATCGATAAGAAATAGATCGCCAAAATCTTCGGATGCGATCACCGCATTTTGGAAGGAAGAGGAAGCTTTTGATGTATAACCAATATGGACAATAATGCTGTCAGGATATTGTTCTCTTATCCGCTTGAATAACTCATAGTATTCATGTGAATTAGTTGATGTAGTAGAGGGGATTTTTCTAGTTCTTTCATAAAAATTATAAATCTCCTGGACAGGTAGTGAACCATCCAGATAATCTTTTCCGTCCATTACAACATGCATGGGTACTACTTGTACACCATGTTTGGCTGCTAAATCCTTTGGTAAATCTGCGCCGCTCTCGGTCGTCAAAATAATCTTTCTCATCGTATTTCCCCCTCATTTTACTTGCCGATCTATTATACGTCTATTGTACGTTCTTCCCTCACTATACATGAACAGGTGAAAACATGATAGGAACTCTATAGGTTTGTAAGTGTCCTAATAAAAAATATTATCATTACTTTTTCCAAAATGAATATGGTCCATACCTATCATGAGAATGTTAATAGTAATTGTACATAATGGAATACATGGTAAAATTAGGATTAACTATAACAATTCAATGATTTTAGTAAGAGTAATTGTAATGTGGGCTAAAAAAAGAAAGGAAGATTTTGAAATGGATCATCATTGAAGGAGGAAGAAAAATGAAAAAAGTAAACCTATTGTTTTTGGTTGGCTGGGTCCTAATCATGTTAGGAATATATCTATCTACTCATTGGACTATAATTGGGATGATACTTGGAATCTTTGGTGGGTTGGTTATGGGTGGTAGTTCATACTTCTTGCCAAAGTCTAAAAAGAGGTAGTATTCAGCATGGAGGTTGTATAGTGAAACAGATATTTGCTTTTGAAACAAAAGAGGACTATGAAAAATATCAAGACATAATTGGGAGATTTAATGAAAAACTTAAAGGGTACCAAGCAGAATTGGAAAAGGACTATGCATTAAAGGATCTACCTAATTCCATCATTTGGACATCCGAAGAATTGGCAACAACTGTTTTCTCCAATTTACCGATACCAGCCTTTACGAATAAGGATAGCATTTATATCTCGCCTGATTTATCTGGTTGGAGAAAATTGTTTGTGGAACAACTAGAAGGAAAGAAAAACCAAAAGATAGAAAGTTTTTATGAAAATTTATCGGAGAACCAATTGTTGACTATAGTTGGACATGAATTAACCCATCATTCAGACTTGTTCATTGATGAATTCGATGATGACAGGGAAGATAGTATTTGGTTTGAGGAAGGTATGTGCGATTACCTTTCGAGAAAATATTTTTTAAGTGAAAAGGAATTTAATGAGATTACTAATATCGAGTTAGAAATGGTAGAAATGTTTAAAGCTAAATATGGAACGCATTCGTTAGATGATTTTGGAAATGCCAGTTATGAAGGAAACTTAACGAGTATTATGTTTGATTATTGGCGGAGTTTTCTTGCCGTTAAATATTTGGTTCAGGTCCAGGCAAACCATAATATCAAACAAGTTTTTGAAGAATACCATAAGTGGCATAATTCGGGGAGAAAGAAACCATTAATGGCGTATTTTGGAATAGAAGCCTTATTCTAGTAACAGGTTCAATTTTAACTAATTGGAGGAAAATAAGTGAAAAGACCAACCGGAGTAAACTTAGACGGTGTTATTTACACAAACAATAATGGAGATTTAGGACATAATCAGTTCATGGATGCATTTCTGGAGTTTATTGAAAGCAATGGGTGGAGTTTTGGCGGAGGTAGTTTCCAAATAGATGAAGAAGGGGAGCAGATAGAAGATATTGACTAACCTCCTTCATCAATTACTTTTGAATAGGAAGGGGTGAACAAATTGAATGATTGGATCATTATAATTGTTCTTTTGTGTATTGGTGGTTTAACTGATTTTCTAGCCTCACGTTTTATTGAAAATCGCAAAAGAAGAAGTGTTATAGGGATTTCCATATGGCTTATTATAGGAATTATCTTTTTACTCATTTGGTTAAATCGCGGGTAATTATTTTACATTTGATCTACAAGCTATTTGTAGAAGGTATCCCTATTAGTTGATGTTAACGTAAATAAGGAAGACGCTTAGAAGTAATTTCTAAGCGTCTTCCTTATTTTACGGGGGGTGGTCCATAAAACCTATTCAATATATCCCGTTCTCGATTTTATAAGTTAATTAGGCATTATTCATCACTGAGTTTTAACCTATCAATATATTCTTTTCCTTCCATCAATGAAAGACCTAACGTTTCTCTCGCTTTTTTAACTGCTTTTATTTCTTTGCCATCTTTTATTAGTTCACGTAATTCATCATTAATTGGATTTTCGGGTACTTCCAATTGTTTAGCAATTTGGTCTAATGTGTATTGCATATTCTTTACCCGACCTTCAAATTTATCTACCTTAACCAATAAAGAAATTACTATAAATACTAAAATAAAAGATATACTTATTAGACTGTATTCCATTTTAGTTCCTCCTATAAGTTTATCCTTCTACTATTTATACGAAAGCAGTACGAAATAGTTTCAATTAATTGAAAAGATTACAAAATAAATTTAAAGCTTACAACAGTTGGCTCATTTCGAATACAGTAACAATTCGACCTATAAACCCAATCCTTCCCCCCTATTGAATAGCCAAGTGTATATTTTTTGATCTAAGAGAATAAATTATTATTTACCCAATCTAGGTCATTCGCCCTTACATGTTAACTGTAGCTGCATAGGTTATTAGTATAGCATTTACAAAGGAGGCTAAATAAATGGGTGCAGAATTCGGTTATAACAACAGTTTTGCGTTAATCGTTGTACTGTTTATTCTTTTAATTATTATAGGAACTTCTTACGTAGGTGGATTTGGCGCATATTAATTAATCCGTTAAGAGTTCTAAAGGTATGACAGGAGTTTCGGCCTCTGTCATACCTTTTATATTTGCATTAATTTCAAAGCAAGGTAAGGGTTAAAACTTGATCATACATACCTATTTCTACATGACTATGGTAAAATCTACAGTAAATATGGAAGTATTATACAAGTAGATAGGGATGAGGAACATCGAAAAATTAATCTTGGATAAATGCATGGATTATTCATCAGATCTAAATTTCATAGGTGGAAAGGTTACACGAGATGGTACGTTATTATTAATTGAAAGTGACATACTTGAACTAGAATTCAACGAACGTCCAGCTATGAAACACAATTGGACAATACGAATAATCAAAGAAAATATGATAAAATCTGTTAGGTTAAAAAATGTTCCGCTAGTACCTACCGAAGTGGATATGTTTTCAGATGGTACAATACTTATTGTACAAGTTCGTTGTTCAAAAGATGGTAACGATATAGAACGAAATGCTAGGAGATATAATCCAAATGGGCAGTTAATAGAAGCGTTTACCCTTGGAGACGGCATCGAGCATGTACAAATTGATGATAAGGATACTATTTGGGTGAGTTACTTTGATGAAGGGATATTTGGAACGTCTGAATGGGAATACCCGATGGGAAGTGATGGGCTAATAGCTTATACGATAGGTGGGGACAAGTTATGGGGTGCGAGTCAGTATGGAATCATTGATTGCTATGCATTGAATGTGGTTAGTACTAAGGAAGTATATTTCTATTTCTATGATGAATCTTTTCTTGTATATCTTAATGAAAGAAAAGAATCTGCTCGCTATCGCATAGAAGGTGACACGGTAGATCAATTTGTATTTGATCAAAAAGGTTTAATTGCTCAAACAGATATCTATACTATTAAACGATTTCAGATAAGGAATAGGACAATCGTTCCAAAGGAGAAGGTTCAACTAATAGATGAAAATGGCAAACGAATTATTGGCCCTGTATTCATGCGTGGCTCCTATCTTTATGCATATGGAAAAGAGGCTATATATAAGGTTGTCTTTTAAATAACAAATAATGAGGAGAGGCATATGATGCAAAAACATTGTTGTGAGGATATGGATTATCATGCAAATTTCACATGTGACATTCATGAAGATCCCTTTGACTGTCCGGATAAACTGATTATCTATAATGAAAAAAAGAAGGATTACGGCTTGATCATTCATGACGGAGGTTCATCGCATATTGAAATTGGTTTCTGTCCATGGTGTGGTTCAGCTTTATAAAGAATATATTACAATAGGTTTTGAAGGAGGAAAAGGATGGAGAGAATTATCCAGCAGGACAGTGGGTTACGTTTATTTAGATACATCATAGTCGTTATCGCTTCTGTTTTGACTTTTAGAAAAATTAGTAGTGTAGAAAGTAGTAGAGAAAAACTTAGACAAGAACGAGAGCGGGAACATGAGAATGACCATTATAAGCTTTAAGGTTAACAACTAATTAGCTGTAACAGATGAAGATAGGAGGTTTAAGGGTGAACGTCACTAAATACATGCAAGAAAATTTTCCGGGTTTAGAGCTAAGGGCTGCTCTTTTTTACGATTGGCCCATTGGCATTCGTTTTAAATTAGGTGTGGGCTATGATGTGGAATATGCCTATGAAAATAGTCCATATTTAAATGGTGTTAATAAAAGAGCCAATACGTTATTTCAAGCAATCCATGCTTCAGACGACGATCTTTATATGGTTGTCGATGTGTACGATTTTGCAGATGGGGCAACGTTTAGACATAAATTAAACATCTTTTCTAAATACATAGGGGATAAAAACGTTTTATTTAAACTTCAGCATCATACCATTCCTTTTGTTTATCCAGAAGATAATGAGGACGGAGTTTTTCAAACACATCGATTTACATTAAAATGCAACACATCTGATATTGCTTCTCCTCATTTGATCAAAGCGATATGTAATCAGGATATGGGATTAACCCCAAGTATCTCTCACCGGGTTTACTTTATAAATAGGAGTAAGAATACTATTTTTCATATTTATGATGATAGGGGCTGTGATTTAATAGCTACCTCAGTCGATACAATTCGGGGTATTTATCAGGAATTTAATGAATGGATATTGGATTATGATAGAGAGCAGATTGATAAGGTATTTAAAGTAGATTGAGAGAATGATACAATGTCGGCTCGTCTGAAGAAGGGTGCTCTTTTGATAGGATGATTAGTATTGTGAATATCGATGGGATCTATACAACTGTAAATAACAACAGCTCTTTCACCTTTGGACCTATCATTTGCATTGAGAGGCCAGGATGAAACACCCACTAATATAGATGCTGCAAAAACTTTATAGATTAGCGAGTGAGCAGTAATTCCTTGTATTTAATTACTACATACCTCAGGTGTTGTTAAGCAGAAATGGCCGGTTTCTCGAAGGAAATACCTCTATTTTTCATGACGGAAGTAATTAGTCTTAATTCATGTAGGGTTGATTCATTGCTTCTACCTGCTCTGATCGTTTTGATAATCTCATGATAAAACAGTACTAAGAAATCATCTGGTAACTGTTCGTAAAATTGCATCCTATCACCTCTTTTATCTATAGTAATGACTTGTTTTTTCTACTAACTTATGTAAATTAAGCATAAACGATAGAAGACTAACTTGCCAAGACTTTGTACAATTTTTTAACATGATATTTACATAAGGCTCTTCTCGTAGCTATTGATCCTGTTGTCATAAACTCGATAGACTCTGCAGTAAGTGAAATATCGTAACGCTTCCTCTGCATTAGTGAAGATATTTAGCGATAGTGCCGAAATATCGCAAAGGTAGCTCAGGGTTAGTGCAGATACTTTGTAGCCGAGTGAAATATCGTCTCAGCGTTAAATTTAACTGGAAATCATTCAGCTTAGCGATTATTACCTGTTACTACTTTTTAAATTGTTGACCAAATCGGTAAGTGAAATCTATTATGTTTGTAGCTAGACTTACAATGATATAGACACAAATCTAGGCTTGGGGGTGTGGAATGAAAAAATGGATAATCGTCATCGTATTGTTAATTGTCATTATTTCTATAGGGACAAAAGCATATTACGATACAAATGTTTTCAAAGTGAATAGAGTTCTGTTTACAAGTGATAAGCTACCGGAGAATGCGGAACTGACAGTACTACAAATCAGTGATCTACATAGTAAAGTTTTTGGTGATGACAATAAAAAATTAGTGAAAACGGTCGAGGAATCGGATGCAGATATTATTGTGATAACAGGGGATCTAATTGATAGAAGAACTAATAGTTTGAAAGCTGTCTTTTCCTTGATTGATCGATTAATCAACATAAATGAGCATATCTATTTTGTATCTGGAAACCATGAGTGGGATAATCCGAGCAAAGAGGAGCTTTTAAGTGGTCTTGCGGAACGAAATGTAACGCTATTAAACAACGAAAACACACAGATTCATGTAAATGACATAACACTTAATGTAGTAGGTGTAGATGATGTCTCAACGGAACATGAAGATATGGACAAGGCCTTTGATAGCGTGGGAAAGGAAGGATATACTATTCTGTTATCCCATTCTCCTAATGTCGTAGAAAAATATACTAATATCCCAGCTGATTTAATTTTAAGTGGGCATACACATGGTGGGCAAGTCCGGTTGCCATGGATTGGAGCAATAATTGCACCGGATCAGGGACTATTTCCTAAATTAGATAAAGGAACTTTTGATATCGGCAAAGATCAATATCTTTATCTTGACAGCGGATTAGGTACGAGTATGGCGCCTATTCGGTTTTTAAACCAAAGTCAGATGAGTTTGATTAAGATAACTGGTAGGAAATAAGTTAGGTGTTTAGATATTAAGAAAACTTGATACGAATGCGTCAATCCGTTGGAGGAATGCGCCAAACTACCGGATAAATCGGGCGAATTAGTCTTAAATGCATCATTCGAGTGAGGGAATCCGTCAGTTTCATTATTAAATTCGTCATTGCAAAACGAAGTCCTCCCAATCTACGTAACTTGATAGATTGGGAGGACTAATTAATCCCTTTTACTAAATCTTAAAAGAAGCCTAGATATAATAGCTAATAGTAATGAAAGAAGTGCAAGCACCATCGCAATCAAGCGAAAATCAATAGCTGAGATTCTTCTGTTAAAAGGAAATATATCCACAGCAATACCAAGTATGAGAAGGACAGACACTCCAACTAAACACGCGATATAGGTAAGCTGCAAATATTTTGCCACTGTCTTCAATATAATCCCCACTTTTTTTTATGGATAAGATATGCTGGATAGCTATTTTCTATAGTTATCATTCTTGGTTAACATCTACAATTATTTCATTAAAATATTCACCATCAATGCAGACTTAAAATTTCCCACCTTTTTGATTGATGATAAATACTCATCCTCCATATGCGTCAATCTAGTCACTGAATGCGTCAATCGGGGTAGGGAATCCGTCAATATGGGGATAGAATGCGTCAATCGAGTAAGATATAAGCCGAATCATATATAGAATGCGTCATCATTATCACCATGACTTCAAAATACTAAATAAAAGAAACTTTCTCATGAATAAATCCGTATGAATAGTAAAGTCACAGTTATCTACAGGAAAAGAAGCCTTCTTCCATAACTATTACAATCAATAGTCAAAAAAATTAAAATTCAATTGTGTAGCCTGATGTTATACTTAATGGTGTACTTAACATGATGATTATAACGTAAAGTAAAAATTAATAGAATACTTGTTAAAAGAAAGTAGTTGAGGTGATAAGATGCATTGGGAGTCATTACCTAGTTGGGTTTGGTTCGTATATTATTTATTTCTGTTCGCAACAATAGCTTTAGCAATAACATACATAATGAAAAAGAAAAGGCGGAATTTATCAATCATTGCCATTCTTTTTTCGATAAGTACTCCTATAATTGGTATCTTAAATAGTATAGGGAGAGCTAGGAATGTAAATGAATGGGAGCACATGATAATTCAGTTTCAGCAAGGTGCCATTTGGTCGATCTACGTAGTTTTAGGTTTCCTATACTTACTAGTTTATTGGGGGATAATGCTAATACAAAATAACAAAATTGCTAAACAAAAAGGAAGATTGATTTGAGAAAGGTTGAAGTAAGTTCCTATAGTGAAAAGTGGTCTCAATTATTTTCGGAAGAGGCAGAGAAACTGTATCAGATTTTTGAAAACGAAATCGTAGCGATACATCATATTGGCAGCACAGCTGTTCCAGGACTGAAAGCTAAACCAGTTATAGATATCATGCCTGTCGTCAAAGACATTAACTATGTTGATAAATACGACAAGTCTATGGGGGAAATCGGGTATGAACCAAAAGGCGAGAACGGCCTTCCTGGACGAAGGTATTTTCAAAAAGGGGGAGATAATCGCTCCCATCATGTCCATATATATCAAGCAGGAAGTCACGAAGTAATAAGGCATCTTGCTTTCCGAGACTACATACATAACCATTCAGATGTCCAGAAACAGTATAGTGAGTTAAAAGAAAAGTTAGCACAACAATTCCCCTATGATATGGAAGCTTATATTAATGGCAAGGATCAGCTTGTTAAAGAAATAGAAGGGAAAGCTTTGGAATGGTATGAAGGAAAACGTTGATTCTAGATTACTGCTAGGAAAGTGTTTGTTCTTTTACTAACTGCGGAGTCGTCTCATTCCCAAAAAACAAAATATGGATAGGATAGTGCTGTGTATGGCTGGCATAATAAATGAATTATTTTGAAGGGTGGCAGCTAAGAGGGGATAATAGATTTTCTTTACAAGGTGGTTCATATTCAAATTAGCACTATAAAATCAGAAAGTAGGAGATAGCGATGAAAATAAACTTATTAATTTTTATATCTTCCAGTAAAGAAGAAAACAATGCTGGAGAAGTATTGATGAAAACATTTGAATCGAATATTCGCCCTATAAAAGGAGATATCATAGAAGATCCAGGATTTCATCCGGGGTTCCACAATGGATATGAAGTAGTGAAGGTTACAATCAATTATGCATCGAGTGAATGTTTTGTTTCCTTGCATCCACTTGTGTTAGAAAAACAAGAAATCGAGATGAATACCTATATAGAGAGACTGAAAACACATGGATGGAAAGTAGTCTCAAAAGAGGAATTAACTAATTAGTCTGTAGAAATCTAGAGGGAGGATGTAGTGGTTTCTCCTATAGTGGACAGGAAAGGAAGTGGGTGTTTTGAAAAAAATACTTTTGCATATCGGTTATTTCATGGCTCTTATAATCCTCTCCTTCTTTTCCTTTGTCGTTTTATTAGGGGCTGGATTTGTTGGCAAGTTAAACGTAGTTGTATTATTAATTCCTTTTATTTTTAGTGTGTTGTGGCTTAGTGATTATACATGGCGTTTTATGAGTATGAAATCATCTTCGAATAAGGTGCAGCTGATTCACCCGACACATACTCTTGAATTTATTAGTTTGTTTATTACAGGAACTTTAATTGTTTATAGCATCTTTCTATCCACTTTGTTTCCCTTTCCAAGTCCTGAATATGCGCCATCTTGGATGTTTCTTGGAACTCCTGTCGTGTTCCTTGTAATGTGGTACTGGCTCCTCCACAGATATGAAAAAAACACGGGAGCAAGCAAACAATTGTTTTTAAATTCCATCCTACTTATCCTTTCTTTCCTTTACATCTATCAAATTTGTCGTTTTTATGCTGTGGATTTTTTTCAATAATGATTCTCTAAAACGGTCAATCTTTTTATCTGATTTTTCATTACTGGAACAATAAAATACAAAGCTGATACCGAATCTACTGCTGTTTATAAATACAGGTGGATCATTCGATTAAACCAGTCTAAAAAGAGGGAGGACATCAATGATGGATTTGAATGAATATATTAATACCCGTATAGAAGAACTAATCGTACTTAAATCAGAAACACTCCAATCGTTAAAGGATGTAACGAAAACAGTTGAGGAATTAAGTTTGGAAGAAGAAAAAGCAATAGTAGAAAATAAAATGAAATATTATTCTGCATCAGGTGCACTGGCAGAATTAGAAGAATTAAAGAAATTAATAAGATAACTTTGATTGCCATTTCAAATCTACGGATTATTCGTCCTCTAAGAAATGGACGGTTATGTATTTGACTCTATAGAAATAGACTGGTGGTGGATAATGATTAAAAATAGTATCCGTTTTCCTACTTTTATTTTATAGGATTAATGACTTGGCAATTAATTGATAAACAAGAAGTTGATTGGATAGATAATATTGGCGTCAGCTTTATCATGTTCTTGCTTTTGGTGTTCTATAACTGGTCTAAAACACCTTATAACTGGAAGAAGGACGATAAGAAATGACTATTAGGATTTAGCTGGGATTAACAAAAAATAGGCTAACCTCTCTACTAATTATAAATCCAATGAAACATTAGAAAGGGGTATAACGTATCTTAGAGGAACTAGTATTAATACTTAATGCTCCTCAATTTCTCCTAAGCAAAGGATGTTGTTCATGAATGATTCTGTATTAGAAAATAAATTGTCACCTAGGGCGCAGAAAGCCTGGCTAATCTCTGAAGTGATTGGTATTGTGATTGGCTTTATTGTATTAGCGGTATTATTTTGGCTAGATTTCCATTTTGCATGGCCTGTTTGGATTGGTTGGATTCTCATTGCTTTAACTGCTTATACGGTTTTGGATGCGGTTTGGTCCTTAATCAAGCCTAAGTATTTATACGAAAGCTGGCGTTACCAGGTAGATGAGGAGTATATCCAGTTAAGCTATGGTATTTTGAAAAAGGAATGGGTTACCGTTCCAATTGCAAAAGTACAGTCTATCTCGACTAGGCAAGGGCCGATACTACGAATCTATCAATTGCGCGAGATTAAGGTGGAAACAATGGGGTCCTCACACGCTATCCCTGCGCTAGATGAACAGGTTGCCATTCAGCTGAAGGATACACTTGCTGAATATGCAAAATTAAAGGAAGTCGATGAATGATGCGATACCATCCGTTAACCATTCTTTATCGTATTTACCAGTTTGTAAAAAATAATTTGATAATTGCATTGCTGCTTTTTGTGATT
Source organism: Aquibacillus kalidii (assembly GCF_014280935.1). Classification (GTDB taxonomy): domain Bacteria; phylum Bacillota; class Bacilli; order Bacillales; family Amphibacillaceae; genus Aquibacillus_D; species Aquibacillus_D kalidii. The sequence continues at coordinate 245,466 of NZ_JACLZI010000056.1, read as the reverse complement.
AAAAGGGACTCTGATTTCTGGTTGTTTGAATATGGTAGGTATGCGTTTCTTGTTATTGTTGTGTGGCGCCTTATTTATATTGTTTGGAGTTGGTTTTATGAAACCTATGAATGGGAAGAGCGAACCTTCTACTTAAAAGAAGGGATATTCACGAAAAATACGAGCTCAATCCCTTTTTCAAAAATTCAAAATGTGACGAGACAAACAACTATCTTCCACAAAGTTTTTCGCTTAACGTCGATTACTTTTGAAACAGCAATGGACGGAGTGGATGATGCGATCACATTCGAAGTTGTATCGAAAAAACACGCAGATTTTTTACTGAAATTAGTAGAAGTACAGACAACTGAGCCTGATGAAACGAATTTAAAAGAGAACCAAGAAGGGACAGAGTTAGACGGTTCGGAGTCAGATGTAGAAAACCCAGATCCAAAAATAAAGCAGGACAACGAGAGTAAGGTTGTTCACTTTACTCCAACTAAACGTGACTTATGGAAAGCGAGCTTTCTTTCATTTAGTTACCTTGCATTTATTCCGTTACTAGGTGGTTTGTTCGATGAAATACAATCCTTTTTACCCGAAGAAAAGGAATTGGATGGACTACTCGATCAATTTTTAGCTAGCAAGTGGCTGATCTTACTCCTTGTTGTAGTTGGGGTTGCCATCGCAGTGGCAATAGGTGTTACGAGAACGATGATTCGGTACGGTAAATATGAAATATCTTCTAATAACACACATATTTTTATTAACAGGGGTGTGTTAAATGAAAGCTATTTTTCGATTGAGAAGCAAAAGGTTCAAGGATTAGAAATTACTCAATCCTTCTTAAAGCGAATTGTAGGTTTGGCCGAAGTAAAACTGGTTAGCTCGGTGAATCCTAATTCAGAACAGAGTGCAGTAGATGTCAATTCCCTCTATCCTTTTTTGCCTATGAACCAAGCTCATGAACTTATTCAGCAATTGTTGCCAGGGTATCACGTGGAATCGGGTATGAAAAGATTACCGCGAAAATCTCTATGGATTAAGCTACTAAGACCAAGCTGGTTTTGGTTGCTAGCTACCGGCGCGTTATTTTATTTTAAACCGAGGGTATTTGGTTTAGAGTCAGCATGGTGGATCATTTCCGTTATTTTATTCGTATGGATTTACATCAATCGCATTCTTGATTATGTGCACACACAATATTTAGTGACCAATGATCAGTTACAATGGCGACGTGGGGGATTAACTAGTAGGTTGTTCATCACGAAGCGTCAAAAGGTTATTGAAATGTCTATCTCCCAATCTTTCGTACAAAAGAAGTTTCATGTTGCTTCGCTATCTACAGTAAATAGGTCCTCACCTATTCATGTGGAGGGGATTGAGGATGTACCAGTAGAGTTTGCTACTTCCTTTCATAACTGGTATTTAGAACGGCACGATGAAGTGCAATATCATCATATACCTTAAACATAAGCAACATGGAAAGGCCATCAAACGCATAAACGGTTTGATGGTCTATCTCTTAGAGTTTATCTGTATCAATTCGATTAATGGTAGGTTCAGCTAATTCCTCTGAAGTCTCCGTTAGGTATTTCAAGTTTCTTAACGGAGTATTCTTTTTAGGGAGTAGGTTGTTTGCTAAGTAACGATGGAAGAGCTCTTCACAAAGCGCAACTGCTAAAGCAGCAATAACGGAAATACCGAATGTATCCGTAACGGGAGTCATTGCATCAGACATCCAATAAATAAGAACAAATGCTAATCCCAGATCTGCTACAGTTGCAATGATGTTATTTGTTTTAGGTAGTAGGAGTAAGTCTCCTATTAAATAAGAAACTACGCCTAAAACAACAGTGATCGAAAATACCGCAGTAAAAGATAAATCACCTAAGACTCCGAGAATGAGATACAAAAGTGCAAATGTAGCTATAAACTTTATAGTTAATGCTTTTACATGTCGCATGATTATTCTCCTTTTTGAATAGTTTGAGCTATTTAGGTAATCTTATTCCTTGTTTTTAAAAGGGTATTTTTCAATGATATATGGAATTTTATGTTAAAATTAACTGGATAAAATTATTTTGTAGGAGGGTATCTATTGGTGGATGAATTAAAGAAACTCGTGGAAAGTTCGACTGATGAAGAAGTTAAATCATTTTTATATCTAATGCTTTTCCGGATAGATTTAGCTGAAGATACGGATCAATATACGGAGATGCAGTTGGTAAAAGATATGAAAAAGACGTATCACGACTTTTTGAATTATAAAAAGAAGCAAGCCGAATTGGAAAATAGCAAAAGCTATGAGGGCTATCATATTGTGTTTGGTGACTCGCCTGCTGGTAGCTTGAGAATGGCTATGTCAGATACGGGAATGCAGGATAAAGAAAAAATGATCGCTTTCTCCGATCTATTTTCGGTTGGTCCCGTTTGGAAGCTACATGAAAAGGAAGGACTTCGTAACAGGTATGAATGGTTAATAAACCATCTAAATCTAGATGAGAAATACATGCTGCATTATATAGATGATTTTAATCGTGCGGTTTCCATGGTCACAACTATTCCAGAAAATAGGCCTGTTACAATATGGGTTGGTGACAGTGCTCATGAGCAAACAGCTTTGCGATTTGCATTATTTTTATTAAAAGAAAAAGCAAATGATATTTTTATCGTGAATACAACAACACCTTATAAGACAGAACGTGGTACGGAAATAATTACGTTACATATGGGAGAAATGGATCATGAAAGATTGATTAACATTTATGAAGAAAATAGGAAAGTTCCACCATTATCTTCAGAGAAACGTAAACAGTTGGAGGAAGAGTGGCAACAGTTAGCTTCAAACAAAGAGGTTCTAAGGATTTGGGAAAATCAAGCGATACACAGTGTGCAAGAGTCCTATTACGATGGTTATATTATACAGGCAGCTGAGAAACTACATAGCGAACAAGAGAAAAAGGATTTTATGAAGTCAGCACGACTAATAGGAGAAGTAATTGGACACTCCAATCAATATTTGGGCGATTTATTTTGGGAGTACCGCCTGATGCATTTAATCCTAACTGGTGTTTTTGAAATAAAGGGTGTACCAAGGGCAATGCGGTTTTATAGTGTGAAGCTTAAATGAGGAAATATCGTTTTAAAAGATAGACAAGAAGACTTTCTCCGACTCCATAGGGTAGTTATAACGTAGTATCATATACTGACAGTTCATGCAGTGGTTAAACAGTTAGTCTGATTCAAGGAGAAGGTTGTTCAGCTTTAGCAGAATCTCAACATGAAGTAGATAAAAGGCATCTTGTATTTGTATGGGTGTATAGATGAGAAATGCCTCCTGAGGATATGGAAAACAGAAGCCGTTATGTTACCGATTAGTGTTCGAAATGCAACGAATGAATGATTTCCTTTCCGTGAAACTTACTTTAAAAGTTGATAATTCTGCTGTAATACGTGTAGAATAATACTAATAATTTATGTTTATACGGAGGAGTAAAATTGCCCATAGAAGTTATTATTTTAGTGTTATTAATATTATTAAATGCCTTTTTCGCTGCGTCTGAAATGGCTCTGATCTCTTTAAATGATAATAAAGTAAAAATGGCGGCAGAGGCAGGCGATAAGAAGGCAATTCTTTTACAAAGCTTATTATCTGAACCAAGTAAATTTCTGGCTACTATTCAGGTAGGGATAACACTGGCCGGATTTCTTGCAAGTGCCTTTGCAGCAGGTAGTTTTGCTGGTCAGTTGGCAACATTGTTATCTGACATTGGAGTACCCCTTTCGGAAGAATTACTAGAGACATTTTCCACAATCTTAATTACTTTAATTTTGTCATACTTTACATTAGTCATAGGTGAGTTAGTACCGAAAAGAATTGCAATGACTAAAGCAGAATCAATATCAAAGTTTGTCGTAAGACCGTTAACGATATTAGCTGTGATCACTTCCCCTTTCGTTAAACTTTTAACGCTATCCACAAACGGATTGGTTCGTTTATTTGGAGTGGATCCAAATCAAAGTGATGATCAAGTGACCGAAGAAGAGATCCGTATGATGGTTGATGTTGGCGAAGAAAGAGGAGCCATTCAAGATCGTGAAAAGCAGATGATTAATAATATTTTTCAATTTGACAACACAGTTATTTCGAATATCATGATTCACAGAACTCATGTAACGGCTATTCCAATTGAATACAGCTTAAAAGAGGTAGTTCAATTTGTTAATGAAGAAAAATATACGAGGTATCCTGTTTATGATGGGAATATCGACAACATTATCGGAATCCTTAATGTAAAAGACCTGTTTCACTATTTGGAAAATGGCATCCATGATAGCTTGAACATAAAAAGTATTCTAAGAGAGCCTTTTTTCGTCCCTGATTCTAGAATGGCCGACGATCTGTTTAAAGACTTGCAGAAGTACAAAGTTCATTTAGCGGTAGTACTGGATGAATTTGGAGGGACAGCCGGAATCGTCACGCTAGAAGACTTACTAGAAGAGATTGTTGGTAATATTTTTGATGAGCATGATGAAGAAGAGTTTGAGTATGAGCGAATTAATGAAAATACCTTTATTGTAAATGGTACTTTAGGTTTACACGAGGTTAGTAAGATAATTGATGAACCGGTGTCCTCTGAAGATTATGATACGTTAGGTGGATATATTATTGGACAATTAGGATATATTCCAAAAGAAGAGGAAGAGGAGCACCTAAAAACGGTTGAATTTAACGACTACTATCTTACTGTTGAGGAAGTAGAGGAAAAGAGAATCAATAAGGTTAAAATAACAAGAAAATCTGATTAGGATATGATTGTATTCTTTCAGGTGAACACTAATCGCCATTCTATAAGAATGGCGATTTTTATAGTGTCGGTTTAATATGATATCCCATCTTCTTATTCTATTCATGCAGACATATAATTTAGCATGTCCCTTAAATGGAGTTGGTTTCTTGTGTCTATTTTGAAAAAAGCTAGTGCGACGATAGGTGGAAGTATGCTGCTATCGTTTGGAATAAATGTTTTTCTTACGCCTTATGAAGTGTTAGATGGTGGGGTAATTGGTATTGGATTAGTTATCCATTATTTATTTGATTACCAGGTAGGGTTAACGATTATTTTATGTAGTCTGCCAGTTTTTCTTTTAGCATGGTTTAAAGACAGGTTATATTTTTATAACAGCTTATACGGCCTTTGTATTTCTTCGTTGATGATTGATATTTTACAACCTTCTTTACGAACAGTAAGGTTTTGGGCTGAACCGCAACCTTTGTTTAGTGCCATATTTGGAGGAGTGTTTGTAGGGCTAGGTATTGGTATCATGCTTCTATTTAAAACAAGCACTGGTGGAACAGATCTGTTAGCACAGATTATAGCGAATGCCTTTAAACTAAATGTTGGGATATTAATTTTTACTATAGATTTTGTTATTGTACTACTTGGAGGATTATTCATTTCAAAAGAGGCTATTGTCCTTTCACTGATAACTATTTTTATGGTGGGAATAACGACGAGCTTAGTTACTACAAAGATCATACACTATTAAAAGAAGAGACAGCCCAATTGGACTGTCTTTATATATTTTGAACTTTCTTCAATAAATTCTGAGCTTGGTACGAATTCGCTTCAGATAGCTTTTTCTTAAGTATTTCCTTCGTAGGCTCATCGCAATTTTCAAAAATAAGATATGCCTTAACCTCGTTGGATGTAACTATTTTTCTATAGAGTTTGGAGATGCTCCTATTTTTCGTACTCATATATTGGAAGTTACTCCTCCTTATTTAATATGTTCTCAGTATATACTATTTGATCAGGGTAAAGAAAGTGTCAATTTTACCCGATTTCGAAAAATATAAAAGATACAGTAATAAATAGGTTAGTGAGCTCTATTGTTTTGAAATTGTGTAGTCTATTCATTTTTCAAATAGGGGTTGTAGTAAGGTAAACAATTATAAGGAAAATAATGTTAAAATAAAAGTAGAAATTATATACGGAAAGAGGATGAAAGTGCTATTACATACAGATGTACTTGTATTTTTCATACGGGCTTACAAGACAGGATAACTGACTTTGACTGCAAAGAGAATATGTCGTCATAGAAATTAAATACTGAATAAAGGAGTAAACAATGAGTGTACTTAAACAAGAATCTTCGGTGATAGTTCCCAATACTAATTTAAAACTGAAAAAGATTGTCAGGTACTTATCGATCACAATCGTTGTATTGTTTGTAACTATTCTTTTTGGGTTTTGGACGTTTGTACACAAAGAGAAACTTACAAATGCTGAAGTGTTAGAAAAATATCAAAGTGAAAATGGTCAATACTTTGTCAACATCGAAGAAATCAACTTACCTGTAAGTAGCAACGTTTGGAAGTTAATTGAAGTAGGTGAGCACTACAACGTTGATTATAAATGGTCTCATTTGCGCTCAGCAAAAGTGGAACAAATAGAAAAAGCTAATTAGTATTTGTTCAACAACTATAGATATCATGGGAATGGCACATATGTTATGTCAGAAGGAACCCTTTCCCAATTAGGTAAGGGGTAGAAATTATCGGGAAGATAGGAGTTGGGATTACTTGAATCAATCGTTGAAAAGGTCTCTTTCTGGAATCGCAGGCGTAATTTTCGGGATAATCGTAGTAAATTTGTTACGTGGTGAAAAAATTTACTGGGGATCAATCGGTACAATAATAACGATAGCTATCTTATTTTTGCTGTTTCGATTAGGGTTGAATTTGTATAAAAAATAGACTTTTTAGAGACTAAAGGTTAATAGGAGGGCTACTAGAAGTGATGATTATTAAAAGTAGCTTTTATTATAAATACCCAACATTAGGTTTCCTGAAGCAGCAAATTAAAAACGAAGATGAGTCTAAAAATTTAAAGGTTGTACCAAAAATTAGACTGAAACCAAGATATTACTTTTACCAGGGACAAGAATTAATTTACATTGCAATTCTTAAGAAGTCAAAGAGCCTAGTGAGATTTATTTTTGAAATAGTAACCCCTGAAGGTGACCATATAGCAAATGTATGTGAGAAACCTATATATAAGAAAGAAATAGTGTTTCAAGAATATACCATTAAAATAGATAACGAAATTTTTACTGTTCAGTTCAAAATGGCAAATAAATCTTTTCGTATTCAAGACTCTGTTAATAGAAAAGTGGTAGAAGGAACATTGGTTACTCCATTTATTAGAAACCTATTTCATTTACAAAAATATAAAGTAGATATTTATGAAAGTACATTTCAAGAATCGCTGTGGATGGCTATTGTGGCAGGTATTTTTATACTTGATTGATAATTTGCGATACTACGAGGGAGGCATTATGCGTTTACCTAAGTGTCATACTTGTTTTGAACCGTTTGAGTGGAAGAAGATTTTTAGAGCGCTATGGTTTGGTTTTTATAATTTGAAGTGCTCTAGATGTGGAACAGAACACAACATAATTTCGCATAGATATCGTTATACGTTATGATACCTTTACTGTTATTGGGTTTGATAACAAAAAAATTAGTCCAACACAAATTTCTATCATTTCCTGTGGCCATTGCAGTTGGCCTAATATTAATGACTTTTCTAAGTGTTATGATCTCTATATGGTTACCTTTTAAAGTTAGATGTAGTTCATTAAAACAGGAGGATTACCAATGAAAAAACTAGACAAAATCGTAGCAATTATTGCTTTTGTGGTCTTTATGGTTGTAATTGGATATGGCTTGTATAAATGGATAAGGTTTGAAACGATAGACGGAAGTGCTATCTTTTTTGGTTGTCTTTCTCTATCCTATTTTTTTAATTGGATAACTTGGGGTGATCATGAAGGTGGAGGGAAGAAGGATGAACTAGATAGGCATATACAAGCTCAGAGTGCGAAAATAGGATACTTTGTTTTGATGGTCGTGTCAGGTCTTATTTTATTTATTTCAGAAGGTGTGTCGAACCTGACTGATATAAGAAACTACCCTTTACTTATAGTGGTGGGCTTAACATTTACTACACTCCCTGTTACAGAATATTTTGTTTCAAGGAAATATAAGAAAAAGTAACGGCCGATATTGGCTTTCCACTTAGGGAAATACATAAAAAGAATGGAATAGGAAAATAATAAACTCACACAAACTATCGATTGGAGAAGTTTATGAGTAAAAAAAAGATGGCTGGTTTAGGTATGTTGATTCTTCCTTGGTTATCTGTTCCATTGTTAGGTAAGAAGTCATTCGTCCGATTTTTCCCTGTTGCAAATATTGCTATCTTAATCATGATCATACTTAGTATTATTGCCAACAGCAAGGGATGGTGGAAAAATAAGAATACTATTTTTCCTAAAGTACCAATAGATTTTTCTTATATTCTTGGGGCTCATTTTGTCACAACACTTTGGGTCTTCAAGCTCACATTTGGCTCATTTCCCCTATACTTGATTACTAATATTGTATTAGATTTGATCAATGCTTTCCCGTTTGCTGGAATGTGGAAGAAGATGGGCTTTTTTAAATTTAAAAAGATGAGTCCGATCATGTATTGGTTTATGACTGTAATAATAGCAATCGTTATTTATTATTATCAATACGTAGTTGAAAAAGTCATTAAAAGGGAAGCTGTGCACTCCTGAAACTTGTTTTTACATACAATTTCTTTGCGATTACTATTCATATGGATAGTAATTTTTATTGTGAAGCTTCACAGGAGGAGAATATGATTTTATACACAATTTAGTTTCAAGTGAGAGTTTACCCCTACAAAGGAAATGAATGATTAACTATAGAGTGGATGGATAAAAGTATAATGAATGAAAATGAAACCTATTAGCTATACACTCGTAGTAAAAGGTATTAGTTCTAATACCTTTTTGAAACGAAGGAGTCTAAAAGGATGTCAAATACATGGATGAGACCAAAAATAAAAATTCCAAAAACAAAAAGTGAAACATTCTTGGATGTCGTTGGCTATTCATGCTTCCTCGGCTCAATCGTATTCTTAGTGACCATTTGGAGTAGACTTCCAGAAAAAGTCCCTACACACTATAATGCTTTTGGAGAGGTTGACCGTTGGGGAGGAAAATATGAACTTGTGATTTTACCTGTAATCGGGATATTGATTATGCTTTTAATGACATTCTTTGAAAAGTTCCCCGAAACTCACAATTATCCAAAGCGGCTAAATCAATCGAATGCAAAAGAATTTTACTTATTAAGTAGAAAACTTATAAACCAAATTAAAAATATCTGTCTAATCATCTTTGCGATAATTTTAATAGAATCTGTCTCTATTGCTTTGGGCTGGATTAATGGCTTCGGTTGGTTTTTACCAATTGCCATTTTGAGTGTATTTTTGCCAATTATAGTAGGAATAGTAAAGCAAAACAGGATAAAATGAAGAAATAGATATATGTTGAGTGAAATGTAGCGAACTTTTAATCAAGTTCGGTTTTATTTTTAATAAAAAATTGGATAAATATGCTAAAATATAGATAATGTGTAACTGTTTTTTTACTTTGGTAATCAAGTAAGTAGCAGATCTAAATGGTAGGAAGTCAAACAAAAAATTAAACACAGAAAGCTGGCGATGAAATGTACTGGAAATTAAGAATTCCGCTACTGTTGGGTGTAATAGGAGTTTTATCAGGGTTCGCTCAAAAGTTTCCTAATTTGTTTCTTATGAATACAACATCTTTGATTAGTAGTGCCGTTTTTATTGGGTTAATCTGCATTATCTTTACTGTTTTAGAGCAAGTGAAAGTCAATGATAGACAAGTTCACTTTGTCACTGGTATGGGTATCATTCTATTTGGGGGAATCTTTGATAGTTTGATGGTTTAGGACATGATTTGGGTAAGGTAAGGATTAATGAGTATGGGGTCAGTGGTTTATGCGTTTGTGATGTTATTAATAGCTTTGACTCCTACTTCCATTCACTTTATAAAAGATAAGAAAGTAGGAGTCGATATGGGCAAGGTAGTTGGATTTGAGTTAAGTAGTCAAGATCCGCAAAAAGCTATTGAATTCTATTCTAGTGTATTTGGTTGGGAGATAGCCGAGCCTCAATGGGACTATTGGGCTGTTGCAACAACGAGTGACGACACCGGAATTAATGGAGGAATAGGAAAGGGACCAAATGATCATCCCCATGGTACCCGAATTCAAATCGAAGTAGATTCCATTGATGATGCGATGGAGAAAGCTGTAAACAATGGTGCCTTGATTGTACGAGACAAAATGGAGTTCGATTCTTTTTATCTAGCTTATTTAGTTGATCCTGTTGGACTAGGCTTTGGATTGATACAGAAAAGAAATGAAGACTAGATCTTATACATGAAAGGAAATGATAAAATGAATCGGTTAAATCTAATAACATTAGGTACAAAGGATATAGTGAAGTCACATCAATTTTTTAAGGAACTTGGATTCGACACCTCCGTTAGAGGGACGGAGACAAATCCTTTTATTATCTTCTTCCGAAATCAAGGTACAAGAATAGCGCTGTATCCCATAGAGGAACTAGCGAAAGATGTGAATCAAGATAATCCTCCTGTCCTTGCTAGTGGATTTGCGGGCATTACGTTATCCTATAATGCCAAGTCAATGGAAGAGGTTGATGATGTGTTAAAGAAGGCCAGAACAGCTGGAGCAACTATACAAAAAGAGGCAAAGAAGACCGATTGGGGAGGCTATGGGGGTTACTTCACAGATCTTGATGGCTACTATTGGGAAGTGGCATACGGAGAAGATTGGGAGTTTGATGAAAATAATATGCTTGTAATTGACTAGCAATAAATGAAAGCTATATGGCGAATCCTTTGTGGGTTCTTTTTTTTAGGGATTTTTTATTAACGCTTAAAGAGCTATATATTTCTATGAAAAAAATCTTATTTTGGAGGTGAAATATGAGTGAACTTTACTTTATAAAAGATTACAAAGAAAATGCACAATTAAGAGAAAGCTTTAATGAACTAGCAACATTAACGTTTGGAATTAATTTTGAAAACTGGTACCAAAAAGGCTATTGGAATAACCGGTATATCCCCTTTTCCTATGTGAAAGGTGGAATGGTAGTGGCTAACGTCTCCGTTAATTTAATAGACTTTATCATTGATGGTGAGACAAAGACGGCTATCCAGATCGGAACAGTTATGACTCATCCTACTTATAGGAATCAGGGCCTTTCCTCCAAGTTAATGAACAGGGTCCTGGAAAAGTACGAGAAAACTTGCGACTTTGTCTACTTGTTTGCTAATCAAAATGTACTAGATTTTTATCCTAAATTCGGCTTTCAACCGGTGAATGAGTATCAATTCTTCATGGAATATTCAATGAACAAGTCGGAAACAACTAGCATTCGACAGCTAGATGTAACAAACAAGAATGACCTTAACTTTATCTTTCAAATGGCAGCTGACAGACTACCAGTTTCTAGTTCATTTAGTACGGAAAATACACAGGGGTTGTTGATGTTTTATTGTCTCTATGTATTTAACGATCATATATACTATATAGAGGAAGAAGAGGCCATTGTTATTTTTACACAAAAAGGTACGACGCTAAATATATTTGATGTAGTTAGTAAAAAATATGTTCGTGTAGATATAGTCCTCTCGAAAATATCAAATGGCAATACGGAAAAAGTTGTTTTCCACTATACCCCTGATTATGAAGGACTACCTACCCAAAGTGAGATTCATAACGGAGATGACATACTATTTGTGAAAGAATTAGGTAGCTATCATTTTCCGGACAAGATCAAGCATCCTATTATGGCTCAAGCGTAAGGGTTTATCCGCCTTTACTTGTTTCGATTCTACGTTGCGAACAAATAGAAGCATCAGGAGTGAGCTGCTTTGCTACCATTCCTGATACTTTTGTATAAATGCCCCTTTCTATTTAAGAAAGGTTCCTTCTATTTCCACAGAAAGTTTGATTAAATATTTCTCAAATCCTTTAACAGACAACTCGTCTAACAATATATCCTCATAAAAATATCCTTTTAATTTCATTTCATTATTTTTTGCATAGTTTACCAATCTAGTATAGGTTTGTTCAATTTTTGAGTAGTCTTCATTATGATAAGCAACCAAGTACTTTCCTTTATTTGATCGGTAATTGGCGTGATAAGACTCTGTCACTCTTGAGTAAAGATAGTCATACTTGGTGATTTCCTCGTCTAGGATATTCTTTACACTAATCATCCATCCTCCTGAGCCAGATGCGACAATATGTTTTGCTTTTAAGTAATCATAATGATGATAGATCGAGTCATAAACATTTTTGTCATCTGTTAAAGGCTTCGAATTTGTAACTACGAATAGTTCCTTTTCTCTATTTTCCACAATAATCTTCGTTGTATTAGATTCAATAGCATCCTTTGTTACTACAATTTTCTCCCTAATCACTTTTTCCATTTTCTTAAGGTTATTTATTTTTGTTGAAAGAGCTTCTGCTTCTTTTTCGAGCAAAAGGATTAGTTGTTCAGGTGATCTTTTGGCAAGGTAGTCTCGAATTTCCTTTAAAGGCATATCTAACTCTTTAAGTGTTGTAATCACATAAAAGACGTCTGCTTGGTAAATCGAGTAATATCTATATCCATTAGAAGCGATTATATCTGGGGAAAAAATACCGATTTTATCGTAATAAAATAAAGTATCTTTGCTGATTCCCATTAGTTTGGCAAATTGTCCAGTAGTTAAATGGATATGTGGATTTATGTTCATAAAAATTTAAGCTCCTCTTGACTATAGTGTTACTCCATACTTTAGTATATCAGTATTGTTCGAATTAGGAGATGAATTTAGTATGGAAATGTCAAAAGTAATGGAGAAGAAGTATTCGCTTGTCTCATTAATTGCCTATGCAACACCAACAATCGTCATGATGGTATTTATGGCATTCTACACAATGATTGATGGGATATTTCTCGCTAACTTTGTAAGTGCAACAGCTTTATCAGCAGTTAACATTTTCTTGCCAGTCTATGGCTTAATTACAGCTATTGCTTTGATGCTTGGTACCGGAGGGAGTGCAATTGTTGCAAAGAAAATGGGCGAAAATAAAGAGCGAGAGGCAAAAGAGAACTTTTCCTTTATAGCGCTATCCGGATCGGTCATCGGAGTATTGATTATGCTTGTTGGTAGTATTTTTTTAAATCCACTACTTGAAGTATTAGGTGCGAATGCAAATGGCGAGCTATTCCAACTTACTTTCGATTATGCTCGTATTATTTTACTAGTTAGTCCGTTAATGGTCTTGCAAATGTTTTTTCAAAGTTTCTTTGTAACAGTGGGAAAAGCAAATGTAGGGTTGATGATAACAATTGTAGGTGGGGTAGCGAACATTGTCTTGGATTACGTCTTTATTATCATCTTACAGATGGGGATTACCGGTGCGGCTGTTGCTACCGCGATAGGTATTGGGTTGCCTGCTATATTTGGTACGATCTATTTTTTGAAAAGAAATGAAAATGAACTTTGTCTTGTGAAGCCGAAAATAGATATAGCTGTTTTAATTACTAGTTTTGTAAATGGCTCGTCTGAAATGGTCAATAATCTTTCCTTTTCTGTTGTAACTTTTGCCTATAATATTCTCATGATTCAATATTTCGGAGTAGCAGGAGTAGCTGCTGTTACTGTAATCTTATATGTCATGTACTTAATTGAATCAATTTTTACAGGTTATGCAACAGGTGTTGCCCCTATTTTTAGTTATAATTACGGTAGTAAAAATATCAATCAGTTGAAAAGTGTTTTTAAACATAGTCTATGGATCATCTTTTTTGGTTCCGTAATTGTATATGGTATTTCTATAATTATTGGACCATATTTTATCCACTTTATGTCCTCTAAAGGTAGTCAGGTAGAGATGATTGCGATGGATGGATTTCGAATATTTAGTATTACTTTTCTTTTGATTGGGTTTAATATATTCACTTCTGTCATGTTTACGGCTTTCTCTAATGGGAAGGTTTCAGGTTTTATTTCTTTATTAAGGACATTTGTTTTTGTAATAGTATTCTTGCTAATTTTACCACCAGTTATAGGAGAGAATGGAATTTGGATGGCTGTTCCTCTATCTGAAATTCTTGCTTTGATTATCTGTTCTGTTTTCTTAACCCTTAATAGAAAAGTGTATCATTATATTTAACTAATGGTAGTTAGAGAGGTATTCCTACTAAGGATCTGGATGCCTTTCATTAGAAAGTAATAAAAAAAGTCAGATTACTTTATAGAGTAATCTGACACTTCCATAGGCTATTCTTTAGGCTGTAAATCTTCAATGGAATCGATGTTCATGTATTGAGGAACAACCATACCAATTTTTGCTCCTGTTAGGTTTTCACCTAAATCAACAATATTTTCTTTATGCTTTTCGTAGAAAGAACCGTGAGTTAAAGGTAACCAAGGAGCTAGAGATGCATCAGCTTCTCCGTCTGCTACAGCTTGAAACATAACGGCAGGGTCAACTGGTGTTATTTTTACATCAAACCCTTGTTTTTTTAGTACTGCTTCTATCACTGCACCGGAAGAACGTTCTGTATCCCATGGGGTTGATACAAGTTCAATTTCTTGTCCGTCTACTTTCTCTATTCCTTCCGTCCATTTCTCTACTTTGTCCTGATTTTCTTCTATCCATTTGTTGGCTGCTTCCTCAAAAGTAGTGTCTTGAGCCTCTAACATTACAGCTTCCATATCTTCTACTTCCCATTGAAAACGATCAAGAATTTTATAAGCATTAGGCATGTCATCTTCTAAGCCCGTTCTTGCTATTGTGTTTATATTTTCTTCTCCACCAAAGGTACCTCTAGGATCATCTAAGTACTTCAAATTATAAGAAGCGAATATCCAGTGTGGGGTCCAACCCGTTATAATAATAGGTTCTTCGTTATCAATCGCTTCACCTAAGGCAGTCAGCATACCTGCAGTTGAACCTTCTTGTAGCTCCCAGCCTTCTAAGTTTTCATATTCCTCTAACGTGTTTCTTGCAAGCTCAGTCGTACCTGCACCAGGTTCAATCCCTGTAATCGTATAATCTAATTCTTTGCCTATATTAGTTGTACCTTCGTCTACATTACCGCTATCCCTCGCTTCATCTCCGTTACTACCACATCCGGTTAATAATAAAGAGAAAGATAAAATAAGGGTGATGCTCATGGACTTTAAATGTATCATTGTCCTTCCTCCTTCTAAGTGAAAAAATAAACTTTTCCTAGTATGCCTAAATATTGTTAAAACATGATGATTTATTTCTAATTTTTGCACCGGGACAAGAGGAAAGGTTCTCGTCACTAATATAAGAGGAACACTACATCTTTGCTAATAGGTGCTCTAGTTAATAATTGGATATTTTAAGAAACGCTTAGATTAATTAAAGGTCCAAGTTTATTAAAAAATGTAAAGTTGCCTTAATGTAAAGTAAACTTGACGTAAAGTTTGCTTTACATTATCCTGTGTATGAATAGAGGTGGTGATTACTTTGAAAAATAAGTTAAGTGAACATAGGAAAAAAAATGGCCTATCTCAAGATAAGTTGGCAGAAAAATTAGGAGTATCCAGGCAAACTATCATTTCTATTGAAAAGGGCAGATATAATCCATCTCTACCTTTAGCGATGATTATTGCAGAAATTTTTCAAACAAGTGTGGAAGACATTTTTATTTTGGAAGAGGATGACTATAAATAATTTTTTTCAAGAGTTGGGAGGATATAAATGGCATCACGAAAGAGTTTCTATTTTATTGGTATTCTTTTATTTTTCATTTTCGTTGTACGATTGATCTTATTTGTTATGACAGACACGTTTTCGATTTCCGAAATATTATCTTGGGGTGGTTTAGCATTTATGAGTTTTGCTATTGGCTATCTTCAGCCTCAATTGGTTCAGAAGGATGAGCGAATGCAATATATAAAACAAAAGACGATGAACTTCTCGCTGTTCGCTATCATTGGGTATATATTACTGCTTATGATTGGGTTACAAACCAATCTTTTTATAGTAACTGCAGAAGAAGTCTTAGGAATTTTAATCGGTTTAACCGCCATTACTATATGGATGATTTGGATAATTGTAGCCAAACGAATTTAAACTTTGAGGTGATTATAATATGCGAGATTTATATATTGTTGGTGGATTGATACTTATGACACTGATAACACATTTATTTATTCGAAATGATAAGGATGAAAACAATCAACTAACGAAAAAAGGACAGCTTAAATTCGGAATAATATTGTTGGTTATAGCTGTTTCAGCAGTTATTACAGTAGGAATTTTAAATGGATAAACTATGGGAGGTTAAAACCATGCGCAAAAAATCAGGGCAACTACCATTTATTATATTTGGTGTTCTCTTTCTAGCATTCAGTATTATTTACAGTATTGCTTCTATCTCGGAGGGTGTTTTTCCAAATGGAAATGACGTTATATTATTAGGGGTTAGTGTGATGGCGTTTTGTAACGCTTATCTTTATCCACAATTCAAGGAAAACGATGAACGTTCAAAGCGAATAAGAGAAAAAGGTATGTTTATTAGCTACTTTTTCATTCTGGGCTATATGCTTGTATTCATGGGGTTATTTCAGTTTAATGTCGTAACGTTAACTGGATATCAGGTCGTTAGTATTTTAGCAGCTTTGACTATGATGACAGTCTTTCTTTCCTTTGTCATATTTTCCAAACGATCATAAAATGAATAGCTTACAATATTAAGAAGGCATTTCTACGGTAGGTAGGGATGCCTTATTTGTGTTTCAATAAAAAGTGGTTTCGTTAAAAGTAAAATATATATTGAAAAATGTAATGTATATGTTACAATGTTATTGAGGGGGACACATTCGGTGAAAAATAACGTAAAGATCGCACGGGTCCAAGTTAACTTAACCCAGCAACAATTAGCAGAAAAAATAGGTGTCACACGCCAAACGATTAGTTTAATTGAAAAAGGAAAATACAATCCTACACTAAAGCTGTGTCTCGATATATGTTATACCGTTAATAAAACCTTAGATGAAATTTTTTGGATTGAAAAAGGGAGTGATGAGAGTGAAAAAGATTAAAGATGAACGCTTAGTTTTACAGAATTTGAAAAACATCCGTATTGCCTTCATTATTCAAACAATCGGTATTATCGGGATATTAGCTTATGACTTGATAACCAAAGGTTTCGATGGCATGAGAGATAATCCGTTATGGATGGTTTTCATGATAACAGGTATCGTTACGGCTTATTTATCCATGAACATTAGTGTGGATCATGAGGAGGAGAGTAAGTCTCCTAAAAGAGGACTTGTTATTTCTCTAAGTGTTGTTGGTGCTATATCTATTGTCATTGGACTTCTTGTTTCCATTACCGACGGGTATAACGTCTTAGATGGGGTATTGATGGGTGGAATCCTATTGGCATGTGGCCTTGTCCCCGTAATTTATATTTACTTTCTACGAAAAAAACGCCAAGATGATATCTAGGTGGGACAGAGGATCGGGTCCCTCGTCCCACAATACTTTTGAGAAATGGGACAAGGGACCTGACCCTCTGTCCCATTTACGTAGTGATTTTACAATCAAGGAAGAAGAATTGACGATGTTTGGTACGAAGAAATTATCTTATAATCTTATTAAAAAGGTAGGACATGAGGATGTTGTAATTGGCGAAGCGCAAATTAATAAACGATTATTCTCGAGTTTTTCTAGTATTAACTATTCCCATCCAGGACAACAACAATTAAGTGAATTATCCTTCTCACTTCCTGAAGACCCACGTTCGGGAAAAAATTAGATGCTAATACTTCAGACAATGTGTGGGATACACTGGACATGCTTCCACAAGGAACGGTAGGAGAACTAGCTTTTTCTACTACTAGTTTTATGAAATCAACCGAGTTAATCGAGTATTTATCAGAGTATGATATTAATATTCTTTGGATGCCATTGTACACAGGGGAATTTAAAAAGTATGAGCCAAGTGGATATAGTGGTGATTCCAATATGATCATGGTCTCAGGAGTCATTGGATTAACAGGTGGAGTTGACCACGACGAAAGATTTAATCGGTCTCTTCAGATTTATTGGTTGGATGAGGATTCTGTAATGGAAAGCCAGGGATTAATGTTAAAAAATATGAAGGAGCTCTTAAATAAATCAGACAGCTATTATGAGAAATTCCAAAGCTTTGAGAATTTACAGGAAAAATATAACTTTATAAATGAGAATGGATTTACCGTATATGGAGCCGTTGTCACTGGTCCAGTTAAAGAGTTATTAAAACTACAAGATGCTGATTTTGTTCAAGGAGAGCAGTTAGGTGAAGTCGAATTGTGGAATTGGGATGAAGACGAATAGTATTATTACCCGGAACCTACTTAAGGCAATAATCTTAAGTAGGTTTTTTGCGATCAAATTTACAGTATCCGAGATCTTTATGGAAATTAAAGGGAGGAATTGGAAAATTTAAGTAGAATATAAATAGATATGTTTTTAGGTGAAGGGGGTGTCATCATTTCTCTATTATACGGTATTATATTTTATTTGGTCATTATACCTAGCTGTACATTAATCCATGAGATGGGACATGCATTAGCGTTACTACTTTGTACGAAAAAGGAAATAGTCAAAATACATATCGGAAGTGGTTACTGGGATGATTCTAATAAGGAGAATATCAGAATTGGTAGATTGCGCCTCCACTTCAGGTGGGGGTTTGTTGGTTTTTGTTCCTATTCTAAGGAGGAAGAAGAGATAAAGTTATGGAAGCGAATGATCTTTTTGCTTGGTGGACCATTCGCTTCCTTTCTTTCAGGATTAGCCATGCTTTTGGTGCTGAATCAGTCTTCCTTTGGCCATAGTCTTTTACAAAGTATCATGACGTTTTTCCTCGTGCAGTTTGCGGTCACATTTATCCCAATGAAATATCCAAATTGGATGGGAGCGTACGGAGGTACACCATCAGACGGCTATCAGGTGTTAGCGATGATAAGAAACAAATAACCTTCATTGGAGCATTATTGAATAAAATAAGCAAAATGTGGGATCCTAAGAAAAAAAGTCTATAGGTGACCTTCAATGAACAACTATGAAAATAACAATACAGCAAGACGTTATAATGCGCACGTGAGCACATTAGGTACAACCCAAATTCATTTAAGAAATCCATGTATTGTCGCTTGGTGGAGTGCAGCATTCCCTGGATTTGGTCACTTATTATTATCCAAATACATAAGAGGATATTTGTTATTTATATGGGAAGTAATTGTTAATGTGCAATCGAGTCTTAATCTTGCTATGATCTATTCATTTCAAGGCAAAATAGACCTTGCAAGGGCATCACTCGACACTAGGTGGCTTTTAATTTATATTCCTGTTTATATTTTTGCTATCTGGGATAGTTACCGGACCACAGTAGATTTGAACAAAGTGTATATTTTAGCAGAAAGAGAGAATCATCAGTTTAATTCATTTGTTATTTCCCCGTTAGAAATAAATTATTTAGATAAAAGGAATCCTGTTTTATCCTTTGTGTGGTCGTTGTTTATGCCAGGTCTGGGTCAATTATATATCCATCGAATTTTAACGGCAGCTTTTGTTTTGATCTGGGCTGTTGTCTTCTTTTATCAATCTCATGCCCTTGAAGCGGTAACGTTTTTGTTTTGGGGAAATATAGAAAAATCCACGGAAGTCTTAAATCCTGAATGGCTGTTATTTTTCCCGTCTTTGTATGGATTTGCAGTCTATGATTCCTTTACGGCAACAGTTGAAAATAATAAACTATTTGAAAAAGAACAACGAAAATATTTAACAGAGCAATATCAAGACTCTAAATTCAAAGTCTTAAAAGGACGAAAAGTGAAGTGACTATTATGCAACTATTCTCCACATTTGAGAACAATGCGTTTTTGGAAATTGCAATCACAATGCTAGAGAAAAAGGGGATAAAAAAAGATAGTATTTACGCGGTACCACTAGATAACCGCACGGAGGAACGTAAGGTTTTTGATACGATTCATAGGTCGGATGGGACCACTTTTATAGATGTAGGTTTAGCACTAGCAACAGCCTTTTCAGTGATTGGGGCGAGCGTTGGCTTTGAATTAGAGTGGGGACCAATATATTGGGGATTGATTGGTGCATTCGTAGGGTTTTCCATCGGATTTATTATTCGCCTTTTTACTGAGAAGATAATCAAGAAAAATAAAAGACTTCTGAAAGGTAAACATTCGGAGGTTATTTTAATTGTTGATTGTAAGGATACTCAAGCTGAGTTAGTTGAGAACATTCTCTGGAGTCACTACGCTTTAGGAGTTGCTAAAGTGAAGGGAACTATGTAATCCTCGAAGATTCAAGAGAGGTGTTAGAAGGACTACTGTAACTGAGACCTTGTATTCCAATTGAAAAAGGGATGTTTATACAGTATGAAGAAAAATTATGAGATGCTTAAAAGAATCGAGCAACTGCGTGAACAAACAAAGCATTTAAACGAAGAACGTTGGTTAGACTATTCTTTATTTACTTGGAACTGGTGGCTTTTATGCTTCTTTCTTTTCATTTCCATCATTATTTGGATATTGTTAGTAGACCGAAAAAGAATGATAGAGATTTTATTATTTGGAATGATCATTACCTTTATTACGATATACATGGATTCTATAGGGAAGGAGCTTGGTTTTTGGGTCTATCCTATTGAACTTTCGCCTTTTGGCCATAGGGCGATTGCATTTGATGCTGGAATGGTTGCCGTCGCCTTTATGCTGATCTATCAATATTTTGATAGGTGGAAATCATTTATCATCGCTTTAATTGGTATGGCATTAATTTTTGCTTTCATTGGAGAACCATTTGCACATTGGGCAGAATTAGTACTATATATAAAATGGAAATATATTTACTCTTTTATTTATTATATTCTAGTTGGAATATTGGTGAGATGGATTTTAATCAAGTTACTAAAGGTTTCTAACAAAGCTTAATTTTAGCAAGTTGGGACAGGTCCTTTGTCCCACTTGCTAACACTAACAGGAATGGACAAGATACCGATCCTGCGTTACGCTTTGTCGGTTTCGCTATATTCATTCTCGTCGAATGAATATAGCTGATCTTTTTTCCCGCGTTTCTAACTATAGTATTTATTAAATTGATATTATAATAGATGTACTAATAGTTTCAGTTAACTAGGAATATAAAAGAGGAAGTGTAACAGTGTCGGTAGAATTAGAGAATCACAGTCAGAACAAGCAGGATTTTCAGGCTGATTGTGAAAACTGTTTTGGATTATGTTGTGTTGCTTTGCCTTATGCTAGGTCTTCTGATTTTGCTTTTAATAAGGACGGGGGCACGGCATGCAGAAACTTACAAACGGATTATCGTTGCAGTATTCATACTAATCTTAGAAATAAAGGGTTCAAAGGTTGTACGGTATATGAATGCTTTGGAGCGGGTCAAAAAGTCTCCCAAATGACGTATAGTGGAAATAGTTGGCGAGATAATTCAGAATTAGCTGAGGAAATGTTTCGCGTTTTTCCTATCATGCAACAGCTTCATGAAATGCTATATTATATAAAAGAAGCACTTAGTATAGAAGAAGTGCGCCTTTTACATAAGGAACTAAAGCAAGTACTAGTGGAGACTGAACAACTCACAGAAATGAGTCCAAATTCGATAGTAAGACTAGATGTTTCTAGTCATCGAGCATATGTATCTGAACTACTTTCCAAAGTTAGTGAAATAGTGCGTGCAAATGGAAAAAAACATAGTCAGACAAAAGCGATGAAAATAGATAGAATGAGCAACTTGATCGGTGCAAACTTAAGAGATGCTAATCTTAGAGGAAGTAACTTAAGAGGTGCAATTCTTATTGCAGCTGATCTTAGAAACGCTGACCTTAGAAATTGCGACTTTATTGGTGTAGATATGAGAGACACGAATTTAGGTGGTGCTAGGTTAACCGGAAGTATTTACCTTACGCAAGCTCAAGTGAATGCAGCTAAGGGTGATCGGAATACAAAGCTACCAGGACATTTGAGGTTTCCTCAACACTGGTTGGACTAAATTGCTGGAATTCAAAGATAGCAATATTTAGTAAACATGCAGGGATGAGTTTTACAAAATCGAAAGCCTTACACATTAATGGAGTATCTTTTAATGTGTAAGGCTTGTTTTATCTAACAGGAAGTAGTAAAACATAACTCGCAGTGGGCTAAGGCAGAGACACTACACAACTTTTGAGGTTTTCTTGTATATAGTTGGTTAATTTCCAATTAATTAGGAGACACTTTGAATAGTTGTAATGGAGAAGGAGTTATAAATGAATGGTTAATTCAATCTATGCTTTTATATGGATAGCTGCATTGTGGAAATGGGGAGACTGGAAAAATTGGAGAAAGTATTATTCCACATTTCTGTTTTTCGTAATTGGAGATCTCTTATATTTATATTTGCTGTCAGACATTTACCCGATGTGGAGATATTCACCCCCAGAAGTAGATGAGAGTATAGGAATAACGCATACGCATGTTGCCTTCTCTGTTATGTTAGTTAAGTATCCGTCCACTATTCTTATTTATTTATCTAACTTCCCTGTTAAGAATAAACAGAAACAATTACTATATATGCTTTCATGGGTAGTTCTTTATGCTGTTAATGAAATAATAGATTTAAAATTTGACTTGATTCAATATCATAACGGTTGGAACTTATGGTGGTCTATTTTATTCAATTTAGTTATGTTTTCTATTTTATATGTTCATTTTAGAAAACCGGTATTAGCATGGATATTTGCTGGGTTTTATATAGTTATATTGTGGAATGTTTTTAATGTTCCATCTAATGTTTTTCGTTAATAAGACACCTTTAAGAGTAAGAATACGAGACTATAAAAAAATGACTTGATAGATAAAGCTTTGAAAATTTATCCTTTATCAAAGTATAATTAATAATAGTAGTTAATAAATGATAGAGAGAAGAGAGGTGAATGAATATGACAAGCAATGTAAACTTGTCAAATATTCAAATTTCCCTATGCAAAGCCTTAGATTAGAAAGGCGATACTTTGCATGGGGTGATGATAGAAATCGCCCTTTTAGAGCTTTTCTAACCATTGGCTTTGCCCTTGTTAAAGAACAACCTAAATAAGGAGCTGGCTAATATGAGTTATACAAAAGCATCTACAGTGTTACCAGAAAAATTGATAGCTGAAATTCAGAAATATATAGATGGTGAAGTGCTCTATATTCCTAAAAAAGGAACTTCCCGCCGGAAATGGGGATCATGTTCAGGTGCACGTCAACAAATCGACTCCAGAAACAGACAGATTGTCAAACAGTTTCAAAATGGAAGGAAAATAGAAGAGATTTCAGATGAATACTATCTTTCTGTAGAAACGATAAAGAAGATTGTTTATACAAGTAATTAACAAACTATTAGTTTTATTATAAAAAAACAGGGATTACTTTTGGCCAAATGATAATCGAATTCCCATTTATCATTTGGCTTTATTTATACCTCTTGGAAAAGGTCCAGTCTAAACCATAGGGTGAAATGAGTTCGTTGTTTGGCTAGTACAATTCGTAACTTGCTCAATCGCTTTAATGGACATCAGGGTCATAATACATTTACGATAAATGTATAATCTTATTTTCAATAAGATGTTAAAAATGAGAAAGGATGATAACCATTAAAATTCTAGTTGTAGGAGCAAATGGACAAATTGGGAAACATTTGATTACTTTCATCCAAGATTATAACCATGAAGCGAAGGCAATGATTCGTAACGAAGAACAAGCTCCCTTTTTTAAAGACTTAGGTGCAGAAACGGTAGTCGCCGATCTAGAAGGGGAATTTGAGGATATTGCCAAAGCAGCTGAGGGTGTAGATGCGATTGTATTTACTGCTGGTTCAGGTGGGCACACAGGTAAAGATAAAACGATTATGGTTGATTTAGATGGTGCAGTTAAAACAATAGAAGCAGCTAAGGTTGCTGGTGTTAAACGGTTTATTATGATTAGTTCCTTTGACACTACACGCGAAGCAATCCAAGCCGCTCCAGCCGGATTTGCACCGTATGTTGCAGCGAAACATTATGCAGACGAATGGTTAAAAGGAACTGATTTGGATTATACGATTATCCATCCTGGTGCATTAGTAAATGAAGAAGGAACTGGTAAAATAAATGCAGCTGTAAAGGTGGAGCGAGGAGAGGTTCCACGTGAAGATATTGCGAGCGTGATTCTTGGTAGCTTAGAAAATGAGTCAACAATTGGCAAGGAGTTTCAAGTAGTTGCAGGTGATACTCCAATTGCTGAATCGTTGAAATTAATTTAAAAATCATAAATGCGAGAACCCCCATACCATCATGTAGTTGGTATGGGGGTGTTTTTTTACCAATCAAACTGTATATTTTAAACTTTTTCGTATAATAAAAGGATACTCAAATTCTTACATATATGCTACTATTATACATATATTGACAAGATAGGAATAATACAGTTTAATAATAAACTTTTCCTACTATATGATAGATGGTTAGATGGTTTAGAATAGGATGGTAAAATATGACAAGGTTCACCAAGCTGGTTCCACGTATTCATAAAGAACTGTATCTTTTTGTTGCTTTAACGGCATGTACGGTACTATCCATTATATTTCCTATTCAGCTAATGTATGGTGTTTCATTTAGTTTTGCAAGCATTTTTCTATTCCTTATTCTACGGTTGTTTGGCCTTTCTTTAGCAATGGTAATTGGTATAGTAACCTTCCTATTTATCCCTCATGATTTTATTAATATTTCCTCTCAGACCATTTTACTAATGGAATTATTGTTCGTAGGAGCGTTTTTTTTCCGGGGTAGAAGTGCAAAGATGTTTTTTGTGGATGCCTTATATTGGGTAACAGCTGGTTTGATCGCTACCTTCTTACTTCATTCTACCTACTTATCAGGCAATGTCTTATATTTTCAAATATGTAAAGATATGATAAACGGTTTATGTAACGTGTTAATTGCTGATATGTTATTAGCCTATTTCCCTTTCTATAAACTGTTTAAAAGAAAAAAGTTAAATAGAAATAATGTTTCTATTCATCAATTTCTATCGCACATAACGGTTATTTCTATCCTTGTTCCGTTTTTCTTAAGTGTAAACACTAATCAAGCTAATAATTTTATTTCTTCCCACCTTGTAAAGCTGGCAGAGATAAATATCAATCAAATCGAAGAGAAACTATCTTTATGGGATTCTGCAGATATAAAAAAAGCACTTAGTATCAACGGAAAACAAAGACAGGAAATCCAAGAACTTGTAAAACAAAGTGTGCCGGAAGAGTTTGATTTTTATCTTACTAACAAGGTGGAATATGTGATAGCATCGAGCACAGCTGAAATTCCATTAGATGAGCGGTATAGTTGGCAGGATAATTATCAAATTAATAGGTTTTCAAGCGACATATTGGAGGCAATCCCTAATGAACAAGGTACATCAATAAATAGATGGAGTGAAGGTCTATATCTTTATGAGACGAAGCTAGACACTGTATCTATGAATATCGTTTTTCAATTTCCTATTATGCACTATCAGGAGTTAATCTATGGTAGCTTTTTAGGTCAATTAAAAAATTCACTTATTTTTGCATTATTTATGATTGTACTTGTAGCAACGGTAAGTCGCATCTTTATGAATAATTTACGTCAATTAACAATCGCAACTACGGGTCTGCCACAAAAACTTCATAATTTGGAAAACGTACACTGGCCGCAGAGCTATGTATCAGAACTGAGGATTTTGACACAGAACCTCATGGTTATGGCAGATAAGATTAAAGAACTATTCCGTGATAGTAATAAAATGAATAAAATATTGACTGAACAGACAAATAAGCTGAAAAAATCAGAAGACAAGCTACATCATCTTGCATTTTATGATGCGTTGACACAGCTTCCAAACAGACTTCATTTCCAAAATTATGTTAGAAATATGATTAAAATGAAGACAACTAAGTGTTTTGCAGTTATATTTATTGATTTAAACCAATTTAAGCAAATAAATGATACATTAGGTCATGATGCAGGCGATGCTTTACTGCAGGTAACAGCTGACAAACTTAGTAATTTAAAGGTGGCACAAAAGAGAGAGATATTTAGATTAGGTGGGGATGAATTTGTTATTGTCGAGACAGTCACGAATGAGACGGATGTATCGGCATCTTTGGATAAAATTATCCAAGAATTTGCGAATCCATTTGTAGTAGAGGAACAAACGCTTTTTATTACGTCAAGCGTCGGTGTCAGCATGTATCCGCGGGATGGCAAAGATTTAGACACACTCGTAAAATGTGCAGATATTGCCATGTACATATCAAAAGAGAAGGGCGGCAATGTCGCTCAGTTCTTCAATGAATCAATGAGAAATAAATTTCAGGAGCAATTGATTGTCGAAAATGCACTTCGACAAGTGGTCGATAAGGGATGCGGTTTTGAGCTATATTATCAACCGAAGATGAAATCATGTAAAGTAACAAGTATGGAAGCATTAATTCGATGGCATCATCCTAAGTTAGGCTTCGTCTCACCAGGAACGTTTATCCCGGTTGCAGAGGACATCGGGTTAATTTTACAAATTGATGAGTGGTCACTTAAACAAGCTTGTAAACAAAATAAAGCGTGGCATGATCAAGGCCTATTAAAAGTCCCAATCGCTGTTAATATTTCCGCTAAGCATTTTCAGCAAGATTTGCTCGTAACCTTGGTAGAAAGGGTATTAAAGGAAACTGGGATGGATCCTAATTATCTTAAGCTTGAGATAACAGAGAGTGTGTTTATAAAAGATCCAGAGCATGTCTCGGTTGTTATTCAAAAATTAAAAAGTCTAGGGGTCCTTATTTCCATCGATGACTTTGGGAAAGGCTATTCTTCGTTAAACCATTTATTGGAGCTACCAATTGATGAAGTGAAGATTGATAGACTATTTATTGAGGGAATAAACTTCGATGAGAAGAAAGCATTGTTAGTCAACTCGATCTTAGATATCGCACAAGGACTAGATCTTAATGTCGTTGCGGAAGGGGTCGAAACGGAAGACGAAAAAGCTAAATTAGAGGAGCTAGGCACAGTTGAACTTCAAGGCTACTTGTTTAGCCCTCCTATAAATAGTCAAGGAATGGAGAAATTTCTTTGTAAAAGGACAGAGGTTCTACTTGGGACAGACGATACTTTCTAACAGAATTTTTTCTCGAATCTATTAGTGTTTTGCCACCATATCTATAGGAAAAACAGGCTTGAGAACAGATCTCAAGCCTGTTTTTCTTAACTCTTAAATTAGGAAGGAAACTGTACAATCCTGGAGAAGCAATTACCAGTTTGTATGAAAAACGCCTTCTTGATCGTTACGTTCATACGTATGTGCACCGAAATAATCTCGTTGCGCATGTAGGAAGTTAGCACTAGAATATTCCAGTACCGACAATAACTAATGGCATAATAATTCCTCCTAGATGTTTTTATTTGCAATACTTCTTTGATAGTCTGCAATTCGTTTATAATCATCTTCCAATGCATGTGATAGATGTATAAAGATCGGTAATAATTTTCGATATTCTTTCGCAGCTGTTTCTTCTGGAACATGTTTAAATGTGTTTCCAACCATTTCCGAAACAACGTCAAAAGAATCAATTTTTCCAGTGGCATATAAGCCTAATATGCAAGCGCCAAGACAGGAGCTTTCGTAGCTTTCAGGAACCACTACTTCTGATTCAAAAATATCGGACATCATTTGACGCCAAACATCAGATCTGGCAAAACCTCCTGTAGCAAGTATCCTTGTAACAGGTTGATCCATCGACTCTGTTAAAGCGATAAACACCGTATATAGGTTATAAATGACGCCTTCTAGGGCTGCTCGAATCATATGTTCTTTTTTGTGTGACATCGTTAGACCGAAGAAGGAACCGCGTACATCTGGATTCCATAATGGCGCACGTTCCCCGGCTAAATAGGGGTGGAACAATACCCCATCTGATCCTGGTCTGACTTGTTCTGCTATTTTGGTTAAAACTTCGTACGGATCGATCCCTAATCTTTTCGCTGTTTCCACTTCTGATGAGGCAAATTCATCCCTTATCCAACGCAAGACCATTCCACCGTTGTTTACAGGACCACCGATAACCCATTGATTTTCAGTAAGCGCGTAGCAAAATGTTCTTCCTTTTTCGTCTGTATGTGGTTTATCAATAATCGTTCGTATCGCACCACTTGTTCCAATCGTAACAGCGATTTCACCTTTTCTAATTGCGTTTACGCCTAAATTGGAGAGGACGCCATCACTAGCGCCAATTACAAAAGGTGTCTGTGGATCAAGTCCTGTCTGTTTAGCGATCTCAATTTGAAGATTGTTAAATATTTTTGTTGTAGGGACAAGCTCAGATAATTGATTACTAGATATTCCAGCTACTTGTAATGCTTCTGTGTCCCAATCTAAATTTTCAAGATTCATCATCCCCATTGCTGAAGCTAAGGAATAATCAACCGCATACACGTCGAAGAATTTTTTGAAAATGTATTCTTTTATACCGATGTATTTTTTCGTTTTACTAGCAATATCAGGACGCTTGTTCGTTAACCATGTTATTTTGCTTAATGGAGACATCGGGTGAATCGGGGTACCAGTTCTCCGATAAATTTGATGTCCGTTCCATTGTTCTTTTATTTTACGAGTCCATGCTTCACTTCGGTTATCTGCCCAGGTGATGCAGGGGGTAATGGCTTCGTCCTTTTCATCCATTGCGATCAAACTATGCATCGCGCTACTAAAGGAAACGAACTCAATTTTTTTGTTGGGCTGGTGCTTCATAATATTAGTAATCGCTTGCAATACAGCTTGAAAAATTTCTTCTGGATCCTGTTCAGCGGTAGCAATATCCGGTGTGTAAAGGGGATAGCCAATGTTTTCCTGTTGAATTACTTCGCCTATCTCACTAAATAAAACTGCTTTCGTACTTGTCGTTCCTATGTCTACACCTAACATGTATTTAGTCACTTTGTTCTTCCTCCTTGTTTAGCAACTGTTGAGAGTTCCACAAATCATCCACTGTACCTTGAACATCATCAAAGGTTTCATGTAGCGATTTGCTCATCAATGCTCTATCTTTAGACTTAATCTCATTCGCAACTTACAAACTATACGTTCACCAGTAGAGGCCTTCGCAAAGCCATTTTCGGGGTATTGATAATTTAGCGATTCTGTCAGTTAGCCATTTCCTTTTCATTCAAGTGTACTTGTATACAAGTATATTGATATGAATTAATCTATTTTGCAAGCGCTTTTCTAATTTTAGAGAAATTGTTCAGCGGAGAAGTGTTATGAATCTAACTTAGAAGATATTCATCGTCCCAACTCTTCTGCTTATCCACCCACTTGTTTGATATCTTCCAAATATAACGATATATCCTCCCAAAACAGAAATATATCTTCTAAAAGCAACTTAAGTTTATAAGCTGTTTAATTTGGATTAGTCTAGTAGTAGCTATATAATTATGGGACAAGGGACCTGTCCCTATGTCCCAAAAAGGAGTGTGGTTTTTGTGAAAAATAGACAAATTATCTTGGCGGAGAGACCTGCGGGTGTTCCTGACGAGGATACGTTTAAATTTTTGGAGTCTAAAGTGGAAGAGCCTAAAGATGGGCAAGTGTTAATTCGTACACATTATGTTTCCGTTGATCCCTACATGCGTGGACGAATGATTGATGCGGAATCCTATGTGGAGCCATTTAAGGTAGGAGAAGTAATTCAGGGAGGTTCGATTGGAGAGGTAATCGAGTCTAAATCAGATAAATTTAAAATAGGTGACATGGTGATGGGAATGTTCGGTTGGCAAGAATATTATTTGGCAACTGAAAATGAGGTCCGGACTATTGATACGAGCCTTGCACCAGTTACTACCTATTTAGGTATTTTAGGAATGACTGGTTTAACAGCGTACTTCGGCTTACTCGATATCGGAAAACCAAAAGCTGGGGAAACGGTTGTTATCTCTGGAGCAGCAGGTGCGGTTGGTTCTGTTGTTGGTCAGATTGCGAAAATTCAAGGAGCAAGAGTAGTCGGAATAGCGGGATCTGAAGAAAAGATCAGCTATTTAAAAGATGAACTACATTTTGATGAGGTTATCAATTATAAAACTACCGATGACATCGCAGTTGATTTAAAACAAGCTTGTCCTAACGGTGTTGATGTTTATTTTGATAATGTTGGTGGCGAAATATCGGATGCGGTAATGAGCCAATTGAATACTTTTGCACGTGTTCCGGTTTGTGGTGCGATCTCCTCTTATAACCTGGAAGAAATCGATCTCGGACCAAGAGTGCAATCTTTACTTATTAAAAAAAGTGCCCTTATGCAAGGTTTTACAGTGGGAAATTATGCAGAAAGATTCCCAGAAGGAGCGCGGCAGCTTGGTCAATGGTTGCAAGAAGGAAAACTCTCCTACCGAGAAACGATTAAAGAAGGATTTGAAGCAATACCAGATGCTTTTTTAGACTTATTTAAAGGAAAGAATATAGGTAAACAGCTTGTGAAATTAATCTAATAATGAGGCAGGCCCACCGTTTTATGGAGGGCCTGCCATTTTTATAGGAGATAAAAAGTATAAAATTAAAGATGTCTAGCTCCGGATTCCTACGATAGCCTAGGGGGAAACATTTGAAAAAGAAGTTTATTAAATTGGGTCAGAACCTTTGATGAGGTAATATACTCTAGCGGGTCTGACCCTTTTTTGTTTTAGATATTGATCAAAGGGTATAGTTTTTATATACAGTGAAAATTATATCTATTAAACTATCTATTTGCGCATATAGAAAAATAAACAGAAGGGAAAGATTATACTCTATGTCTAACGATCCAATTATAATAGATGCGATTATAAATGGAGAAAAGTATAAAACAGAGAAACAAGAACCACGAGAAAACCCTGCCAACCCAGATGAGAGTGTTGGGTATGCTCCAGTAAATACGGTGGAAGATACAAAAAGGGCAATTGACGAGGCACAGGATACATTCCTGACATGGAGAGAATCATCAATTGATGATCGAGTAGATCGGATGAGGAAAGCAATTGAAAAAATCAAATATGCTACACCTGAAGTTGCTGAGCTATTATCCCGAGAGCACGGAAAGCCGTTGTATGATTCAAAAGGTGAAATAGCTGTTTCTTTAATGTGGATGGAGTATGCTTGCGATAATGTAAAGGAAGTATTAAAAGACAATATCGAGGAGCATGATAACGGGAAGACGATTGTTGCAAAAGATCCGATCGGTGTAGTTTCCGCCATCTCACCTTGGAATTATCCTATATCGCTTTCGACTATTAAAATAGCACCTGCTCTGTTAGCAGGCAATACAATGGTGTTAAAACCAAGTCCACTAGCACCTTTAGCTGTTAGTAAAGTTGCGGAAATTATTGCTGACGAATTCCCACCGGGAGTGTTAAATCTTGTTCATGGGGAATCGGAGGTTGGTGTAGAGTTAACATCCAATCCGAAAGTAGCTAAAATTGCATTTACGGGTGGTACACAAACGGCCAAGCACATTATGAGATCTGCGGCAGATACGATTAAAAATATGACATTAGAGCTAGGTGGCAATGATGCTGCTGTAGTCTTAAGTGACTTTGACGTAAATGATGAGCAAGCGATGAGGCGACTAGTCATCTCTAATTTTCTTACAGCAGGACAAATCTGTATGATTGCAAAAAGAATTTATGTAGATAGATCTATCTATGATCAGTTTGTTGAAAAATATATAGAAGCAGCAAACAAATGGTTAAGGGTTGGAGATCCTTTTGACAAGAACGTGACAGTTGGCCCTGTTAATAACGAAAATCAAGTGCGATATGTGCAGGGTTTACTAGATGAGGCTAAAAGTAAAGGGGCAGAAGTAGTTGAGCTAGGTAAGATACTTGACCAAGACTTGTTCGAAAAAGGATACTTCATGCAGCCTACAGTAGTATTAGGTGCCAGTCAAGATGATCCAATTGTTTCTGAAGAACAGTTTGGTCCGACTGTTCCAATTATTCCTTTTGATGATGATCAACATGCACTCGAACTTGCTAACGACAGTATTTACGGTCTAACAAGCTCTGTATGGGGAGAGGAAGGGCATGCCTTAAAGATTGCTAAGCGTATACAGGCAGGTACAACGATGATCAATACTGCTGCTGTACAAGGACTTGATGTTAGATATCCATTTGGTGGGGTAAAACAGTCTGGTATTGGACGTGAATACGGCAAAGAAGGAATCCTTGCTTATGTAGATACCCATGTCATAAATGTACCAGAAAATAAAGATTTAGCCTATATACCGAAATAATGCTGTATTTAGGAAACTAGTTATACAAAATCTATTTTTTTATATAAAGCAGCCCAGCTAATAGTTGGGCTGCTTAATTTGTTTAATTCACAAAATTTAACTAATATTTTTCTGGATATTTATGTTAATATTTGGTTAGTGATATGAAAAATGCTGCGATGTCTAATTGTAATAGGGAACTGTTTTACGATTCAAATCGTCTACTGGTTTGAATTTAATACGTATTTAAAAGTGATCGATGGTTAATAAAAGGAAATACTATAGTAAATGTAAAATGAAATTCTAATAGCTTATCAAAGGAGGAATTACTTTGTTTGTATTGGCATCAATAGTAGGAGTAAGAACTGGAGATTTCATTTTTCTTATCATATCGCTTGCTCTTTTATTAGCAATACCGGCCACAATAATTGTTCTAGTTATCAGTTTCCGTAAAAGAAATAATAGATTAAAAATAGTGGAAGAAAAGTTAGATAAAGTTCTATCAGAAACAAAGGGACATAGGGACAGGTCCAGTGTCCCAACCGGGAAAAGGAATTAGTGTAAGGTTAGAGCATACAGTGCAAATGTCACTTCAAGCTCTAACCTTATTTTTTATTTATAAACCATTGTTGGGGCATAATCTAGTAGTAAAATCCGTCCCAAGCTCGATGGAATATAAAAAGATAAAGCATATAATCTATTAAGTATTATTCGTATAAAATGGTATAGCAAGGGCGTGTAGAAAATGTTGGATGTACTAGTAATTGGAGTAGGACAAGCTGGATTAGCGGTGGGATATCAGCTCCATAAACGTGGAGTAAATTTTTTAATAATTGGACGTGAAAAGGAAATCGGAAATACGTGGCGAGAACGATACGATTCTCTATCATTATTTACTTCTAGAGAATTTAGTAGTTTACCAGGATTAGCGTTGCAAGGGGAAAAACACGGTTTTCCAACTAAGGATGAAATAGCGAACTATCTAGCAGACTATGCCCTATCATTTCAATTGCCAATTCAACTGGAAACCAATGTAGAAGAATTAGCGAAACATGGTGAGTATTTTACGATACAAACTAGTAAGGGACTTTTAACAGCGAAACAAGTTATCGTAGCCACTGGTCCTTTTCAAGAACCAACTATACCTTCTAATGCAAAGAATCTATCCGCGGAAATTCGTCAAATGCACTCCTCTCAATATCGAAATGTGGATCAACTCCAACCTGGAAATGTACTCGTTGTAGGCGGTGGTAATTCAGGTGCTCAAATCGCAGTAGAACTAGCAGCGACAAGGGAGGTTCATCTGTCTGTAAGTTATAAATTAAGGTACCTTCCATTGGTGATAGGAGGAAAAAGTATTTTTTGGTGGTTTCAGAAGCTAGGAATATTAAAAGCTACTAGCGATTCATGGCTTGGGAAAAGGCTTCGTTCAGGTGGCGACCCTATTTTTGGCTTCAAATTAAAGAAACTAATACGAAGGAAAAAGATTGTTGTCCATCCAAGAACGATTAATTGCGAGAGGCATTCTTTTACCTTCTATAATCAGGATAAACTAGAAGTTAAGAATGTAATTTGGGCAACAGGGTTCCACTTATATTTTCCATGGATTCTCATTGGTGAAATTTTTGACACAGAAAACAACCTGATTCATGAAAGAGGAACGACGACTGTCGAAGGACTCTATTTTGTAGGGTTACCGTGGCAGCATAAACGTGGTTCTGCCTTACTTTTAGGAGTAGGAGAAGATGCAGCATATATTGCTGATCGTATAATAAATAAAAAGTAAGAATAAGATTGGTTCAACACTTAAAGCTATATGCTTTGTAGAGAGGATATGCAAGTTGAAAGTTAATAGGATTAAATAAAAGTTCTGTAACACAATAAATGGAACTTAGCCTAATAAAATAATAGCATGTGTTGAAAGAGTTACTGCATATGTGCAGTGGCTCTTTTTTAGTATTTAAACGCTTAAAGAACCTTACCCATGATTAACTCGATAACCTCTCACTCAGATTGCTTCCTTCTCCTTTTTTTAACCATTACTTTTGGCATATGACGCTTATGGAATATAGCTGTTTTCAATGTATATTATTTTTTAATTTCTACCTGTAGATAGATAGGAATGACTAATTTAAGCGGTATAATAAACTTACCAATGAGTTTTAAAGGAGTGAAAAAATGCTAGAGGTGAAGGATTTAAAGAAAAGCTATGGCAAAAAGGCTGTTGTGAAGAACGTCTCTTTTACAATTGAAAAAGGCGAGTCCTTTGGTTTGCTTGGTCCAAATGGTGCGGGCAAGTCCACTACGATCTCGATGATTTGTGGCTTGATTCCTTATGATCATGGGGAAGTGTTAGTTAGTAATCATTCTGTAAAAAAATCCCCGATGCTAATTAAGCAAAAGATAGGGGTTGTCCCACAAGAAATAGCCCTTTATCCAACGATGTCAGCGAAGGATAATCTCCTTTTTTGGGGGAAGATGTATGGACTAACTGGTTCGGTGGCAAAGAAGCGTGCAGAAGAGGTACTTGAGTTTGTCGGATTGAAGGATCGAGCAAAAGATCGAATTGAAACGTTCTCCGGTGGCATGAAAAGAAGAATCAATATTGGTGCAGCATTAATGCACGAACCTGAACTATTGATTATGGATGAACCAACAGTTGGGATTGATCCACAATCGAGAAATCATATACTGGAAACCGTAAAAAGGTTGAATGAAAAGGGCATGACGATTATATACACGAGCCATTACATGGAGGAAGTAGAATATTTATGTAATCGGGTTGGGATTATTGACGATGGAGAAGTGATTGCTCTAGGTTCACAAGCCGAGTTATGTAATCGACTTGCTGGTGGCTCCGTTATCCAATTAATAGTGGAAAATAAATCGGACGAAGCAATAGATGCAATTAAGCAGCTTGAAAATGTTAGTCAAATTTTACATACGGATGAAACGAACCAACTAGAGGTCTTTGTAAAAAATCCTCATGATAGGTTGGGCGAAATAGTATCTACTGCAGTTCATCAGGGGATGAAAATTGTCTCCGTCGATATCAAGGAGCCTAACTTAGAAACATTGTTTTTACAATTAACTGGACGCTCACTAAGGGATTAGGGGGACGAGTGACATGAGATTTCTTACGATAGCCTTCAAGGATCTAAACATTCGTTTACGCGATCGAAAAGGTTTTATCATGATGCTACTAATGCCAATTATTTTAACGGCAATCCTGGGTTCAGCACTTAGTGGGATGTTTGGGGAAAGTGGATCGCTTCCGAGTACAACCTTAGGTGTTTGGAACAGCTCCGATGATAACTTAACAGAGGAATTCCTAGATCAAGTCTTACAGGGAAAAGATATGAAAGCGTATATAACCTTGAAAAAGTATGCAGATGAAGCTAGCTTACGGGATGCAGTTGAACGACAACAGATAGACGTAGGCATGTTAATTCCATCTGAATGGGGAGAAGGATTGACGAAAGGGGAGGTAAAGAATGTTACAATCTTTACTGATCCTGAAAAAGAGTTACAGTCTTCGATTATTGAATCAGTCGTTACATCCTTTGTGGATCGGGTTAGTTCTGTGTATTTTGCGACAACAGTAGTGGCACAAGAATTAGCAACAGAAGTGCCTGTCTCAGCTCTAGTTAGTGACCTTCCTTCTATAACGACGGATTTAGCGAATCAGCTGTCAGAAGTGGTTGCCTCTGATGTTAATTTTGTTGAAACTGAACAGGATGGAGAGGAACCGATATCCGGTATGCAATATTATGCAGCAGCAATGGGAGTCATGTTTTTACTATTTAATACAACAGTTGGTGCTACATCCATTATCCAGGAACGTAAAACAGAAACGTTAGCTCGCCTAATGAGCAGTCCTATCAGACGTTCTACCATCATAATCGGTAAATTTTTAGGAACATTTTATTTCTCCTTTCTTCAATTTTTAGTCTTCATGATAGCGACCCACTATCTATTTGATGTTAGTTGGGGGAGTAATCTACTACAAACAGTCGCTGTTGGTTTTGCGTACTCCATAGCCGTCTCTGGATTAGCAATGATTATAGCTGGGTTCATCGATGATGAGAAAACAACAGATTCTGTTGGAGGGATTGGCGTGCAAATCCTTGCTGCACTTGGAGGTTCGATGGTGCCACTTGCTGTATTCCCGGAAAGTCTTCAACGAATTGCTAACATTGCACCAAATAAGTGGGCATTGGAAAGTCTAACAGAAATAATGAGTGGAACTACATGGAGCGCTTTATCATTACCACTATTGGTTCTTAGTTTAATTGGTTTGGGTGCTCTGTTTATTGGTTCGTTAAGACTAAGGATTAAATAAAGGAGGGGAAGCAATGAGAAGAGCTATAGCAGTGGCTTTATTTGAATTAAAAAGAATTTTTCAGAAACCACAGTCTTATTTACTGATGTTTGGTATGCCTGTATTGTTCACCTTCCTATTTGGTGGATTGTTTACGGGTGGATCGGAGGCTAGACCAAACATAATAGTCGTAGACAATGATCATACCAACTTGTCAGATGCACTAATTGGAGAGTTAAAAAATCAAAATATCATGAAAGTCAGTATGGAAAATTCAGCACAAGCAATGGAACTGTTTAAAGATCAAAAGGTTACAGGCTATATTCGGATTGAAGCTGGATTAGAGGAGAAATTAATGGCAAATGAAACACCTGGAATTACTTTTGTTCATTCCCCATCCTTTACTGGAGCATCCATGATTGAAGAATTGATTAATGAAAGTATGCTTAAGCTAATGGTTGGAACTACAGCTTCAAGTACTTATAGTGAAAGGACGGGAAACGATCGGCAAGTTGTTCAGGAGGATATCATAAGTAAGCTAGCATCGTCCGAATCAGCTATTGAAACGGTGGATGTAACGAAAAGCAAGGAGCTAGAATCGATGGACAACATAACCGCTCGCTCTGCTGGTTTTACAATTATGTTCGTCATGATTACAATGCTACTGTCTACGGGTGTCATTTTAGAAGCTAGACAAACTGGTGTATGGTACCGTTTAATGTCTACACCAACCTCGAGGATGGAATTATTGCTAGGCTACCTGCTTTCCTTTTTTCTAATTGGCTGGATCCAATTTGGTATTTTAATGCTTATTTCTCGATTTGCATTCGGTGTGTATTGGGGGGATTTACTAGCAAACATCATTCTCGTCTCCAGTATCCTTCTATGTACGATTGGACTGGGATTATTTGTTGCAGGGTTAGTTAAAACGACAGATCAACAAGCTGTATTTGGAAATCTAATTATTGTCTCCACATGTATGTTAGGCGGTGTATATTGGCCGCTAGAAGTTGTTCCAGATATTATGAAACAGATTGCGAAGTTTGTCCCGCAATACTGGGGATTAGAAGGGTTTGCTGAATTAGCGGTAAGAGGTGGCACATTAATAGACGTGATCGTGCCAGTCGGGATACTATTAGCCTTTACGGCAGTCTTCCTAGTTGTAGGCATGACAAGAATCAGATTCGAATAACGGGACAGAGGGTCAGGTCCCTCGTCCCATTATCGTGTTCTGCTAATAGAGTAGGTGCATTTTCTGCAGGTTATGTGCCAGAACACAGGTTTTATGTGCCGAAAATCATCTTATATGTGCCAAAATCTACAGGTTATGTGCCACAAACAACAAAGTATGTGCCACAATTGACCAAATATGTGCCACCAT
The DNA here is from genome assembly GCF_014280935.1 of Aquibacillus kalidii. Lineage (GTDB taxonomy): Bacteria > Bacillota > Bacilli > Bacillales > Amphibacillaceae > Aquibacillus_D > Aquibacillus_D kalidii. Next base: position 207,468 of record NZ_JACLZI010000056.1, on the reverse strand, counting down.
GCAATATAACCAGGACAGTACTAAAGACTTGCCTCTTCAGCTTTGGTGTTAGCCCTATGTACATCGCCATCATTTTTATGGACGATGGTTAACTCGTTGATATTACCAACATTAACAATTTTAAAATTTTTAAATGCCATAACCCCAATTCCGATTCCAACAAGCACACCTATCCCAATAAACAACCCTTTTTCTTTTGTATTCATATTAATTATCCTCCCCATAATAATTACAAAATGTTCCATGCTGCTCAAACAATATCAAAGATGTTTTCAATCCATTTCCCTATCCCTCTAAACAGCCAATACAAGATTCGAAAAGGTACCAATAGGATTTCTGGTATCCAAAATAGTATGTCTAAAATTCCGTCTAAAAGAGAATACCCTTCATGGTGATTCTTTCTTCTTTGCTTTCTTGCTTTCCTCTTTTCGCGCCATTTCCCCATTTATTAATCCCACCCTCTTACAAAAAAGTTACTTATTAATAAGACGCTTTCCTTTACCTAAGTTAAACTACGATTATGATAGGAGAAAAGTTCCCACATTTTGTTGGAACGAGTGGGACGGAGGGACAGGTCCCTTGTCCCGATTACTGCTAAAAAGTGGGCATCCCAACATGTATCTGCCCACTTTTTTGATATATCCCACCAATTTCCGTATTGCATTTATCCTCCCGAAAATATATCACACCTCTACTGCGCTACTACGAGATATCCTTTTTAATTCCAAACATATCCTCCTAACCATATTCAAAATAATTACCAACAATTTAATCAACAAGTAAAGAGTAGATACAAGTAATAATGCAAATTCTATTATAGAGAAATTTTAGGGAGGAATCTAAATGCCTATTCAGAATGACCACGAGATCAAGGAGCTATATGAGATTTCACATAAATTAGAAGAAACCGCTCGTCATGCGAAAAATAACGCGGATATTGAGGAGATTAAACAGGTTCAACAGCAATTGCGTGAGGTACAAGATAAAATCCAACATGCACGTGGTCGTGCGATAAATGGCAGCGGCACGTCTACAGAGCCACTAACAGAAGCACAATTGCGCGTAGAACAAACACAGCACGAAATGGAAAGAGCACTCACTAATTTGAATATTCAGCAGGACAGTGTTCAGCCATAATTAACTACAAAAAGGAGTCTATTCAAATGAATAGGCTCTTTTTTATAAAAACCATTCACATTTTAGTCCCTTCCTACATAAGGTAGTAATGTAACAGAAAAAATTTGGAGGGATAGCGAAGTGGTCAAACGCAGCGGACTGTAAATCCGTTCCCGTTTGGGTTCGAAGGTTCAAATCCTTCTCCCTCCACCATTAATAAGATAAATGATATGGCGGCATAGCCAAGTGGTAAGGCAGAGGTCTGCAAAACCTTTATTCACCGGTTCGAATCCGGTTGCCGCCTTTTCTAATAATAGCCAGATACCACATAACATGAAACGATAGCTAACCGAGTCAATGCTCAAACAAGAGTATTGACTCTTTAGATTTAAGGTTTTGTTAAGGTTGATGTTTAATAATGATTACATAGTAAAAACAATTAACAATAGAAGGAGATATAGATGATGAAAAGAAAAAATAAAAACACATTTAAAGTTGCAGCAACAGTAATTTGTACAAGCCTTCTGTTTGCTTGTAGTAATAATGATACTGGTACAAGCGATTCAACAGAACAATCTAAGGTCGAAGCAGTCTCGGTTTCTAGTGAAGAGGCAAGTACGTCCATTAGTGAGATTGTCACGTATGTAGAGGATGATTATTATACGGACTATGAAACGGAATCTCCTGTCTACATTGAACTGGATGGAAGTAATGCAGCTTTTGAATCAGATGCCCCGGTTATTCAAGATGATAATTTATTGACGATTAAAACTGGTGGAACATTTGTACTTAGTGGAAATTTTAATGGACAAATTGCTGTCGATGCAGAAGATAAAAATACAGTCCGTCTAGTACTGAATGGGGTAGAAATAACTTCATCTGATTCAGCAGCGATAAATGTTATCAATGCTGAAAAAACGACGATTTCCCTTGTAGAAGGAACAGAAAATGTTGTGACGGATGGAAAGGAATACGTTTTTCCGGACTCTGAAACAGATGAACCAAACGCAGCTATTTTCAGTAAGGCTGACTTAACGATAAACGGAACAGGTAAACTAACAGTCAATGGTAATTATAATAATGGTATAGCTAGTAAAGATGAATTAAAAGTAACAGGCGGAAACCTGATAATTAATGCTGCAGATGATGGATTAATGGGTCGTGATCTAGTAGCCGTTAAAGATGGTATTTTTACCATTGAAGCGGAAGGAGACGGAATTAAGTCAACAAACGATGAGAAGGCTTCAAAAGGAAACATCGTACTCGAAGACGGAACATTTAACATTACCTCGGGAAGTGATGGTGTTCAATCTGAAGCAACACTTTGGGTAACAAACGGAACGTACACGATTGTATCAGGTGGTGGTAGTCCAGAAACAATCGAAACGAATGTAGGAAGAATGGGTTGGGGTATGAATGAAACTACATCAGCTGACACAGCTACAGATGAAATAAGTATGAAAGGAATAAAAGCTGTTTCTGCACTGAATGTGACAGGAGGAACTTTTGATATCAATGCTTCTGATGATGGCGTTCACAGTAACGATTCCATTAGCATTTCAGGCGGAGAATTCAAGGTGACTACAGGAGATGATGGAGTCCATGCTGATAATTCCGTTACAACGTCAGGCGGAAACATTGTCATTACAAAAAGCTATGAAGGGATCGAAGGTAAAGTAATTACCATTGCAGAAGGAAAAATAGATATTACTTCTAGCGACGATGGTATTAATGTAGGTGGAGGTAATGATGGATCTGGAATGGACATGCAGGCTTCAGAAGATAACGTGTTGACGATTAATGGAGGATATGTTGTTGTCAATGCTAGTGGAGATGGCTTAGATTCTAATGGTTCGTTTGTAATGACAGGGGGGACGGTGCTTGTCAGTGGACCTACAGAAAGCATGAATGGAACGCTAGATTATGGTGGAACGTTTGAAATGAGCGGTGGCTTGTTACTAGCAGCAGGTAGTTCGGGCATGGTGCAGGCTGCGTCAGAAGCTTCAACACAGAATTCTATTTTGATGACTTTCCCTGAAACACAAGCTGCTGGAACGATTGTTCATGTGGAGGATAGTGAAGGAAATACTATCGCAACATTTGCTCCTGAAAAGACATTCCAATCAGTCTTAGTTGGTTCTCCTGATTTAATAATGGATGAAACCTATGTCCTATATTCAGGAGGTAAATCTACTGGTGATGCAGTAGATGGGTTATATACAGATGGGGAATATCAAGACGGAACAAAAGTGGTAGAATTTACGATTACTGAATCTGTTACGTGGTTAAATGAAAGTGGCATAACAGAAGCGCAAGCTGGAGGTGGTCGTGGAGGATTCGGTGGTAACCAACCACAAGGTGATGGTACGCTAACTCGACCTGAAGATGGTGGTGGCATGCGAGGAGGTATGTTTGACAACCTCGATGATGAAACTAGGGAAAAAGTAGAAGCAATCATGCAACAGCAAAGAGAAGGCACAATCACACAAGAAGAAGCTCAACAACAGCTGGAAGACTTAGGTGTGGAATTCCCACAAATGGGGCAAAGACCACAAAATCAAACAGGAACACAACAATAAAAAAACTGCAAGGGAGTATTATTCCCTTGCAGTTTTTTAGCTATTTTTTTACTTAACAAGAGATTCTCATCATTACAGCAAATAAATAAATTTTACGGGTCAGATAACCGACTAGACGATGAATACTCTACTATAAAAAGAATTATGATTGATTAAAATTAAAGCCAATTCTTGTAAGTGCTCTTCCCAGATTAGCTTCGAAAATTACGTTCTTAAGATCTACGTGAACTTCACGTGCTTTTAAAGCCATATCTGGTCGTACACCTGTCAATATAGGTGTTACCCCAACTAACTTTAACAATTTGACTATTCTCAACAAAGTGGCGCTAACGAATGTATCTATTTTAATTATTCCAGATAGATCGATAATTAAATAGTCAAGGGCCAGTTCCTGACACTTAAATAATGCATAAGAAGTGATTTTGTCGACACGATGTTCATTTATCGATCCAATAATAGGTAGCGCGGCAACTCCTGGTGATATGGAGACAAGAGGTGCCGATAAATTATCAATCTCAAGTTTTGCTTGTTCCAATTCGAGGGCATAAGCAAGAAAAGACGCCATTGTTTTAAAAAGTTCAAAATGATTTTCTGTAAAAGGAACAGATTTTGAATCAAGTCCACATATCGTACCGTAATTTTCCCCGTCTTCATAATAAATGGGGATACCAATGAAACACCCATTTTCAAATCCCTTGGCACCTTCTAGTGAAAGGGTTAATTCGTGTTCACTCAAGTTGGGAATGTAGAGAACTTCTGGGCCAAAATCAACACTTAACTTACAAATGGATTCTTCAAACGGTAAGGAACTGCCTTTCTCTACTAGCACTTTATCCTTATTTAATACTTTGACAATTTTATTAGTTGTTTTATCATTTTTGGCTATAAAGAGTGTATTAATATCTATAAAATTTCCTACTGTATGTAAGATGCTTTCAGATGCTTCTTCAAAGCTGCTAAACGTTTTTAACTTAGCGTTTAAATCAAAATCGTGCCTCATATATCCTCCTGTTTTTGTACATTATAAAACATGTTCCAAAATTTAATAGTATTTCTATTATGCATTTCTTATCTATGTTAGGTCAAACGATTCTTTTTTAAACGTTATAATAAATGAATTCCCTACAGCCGTAGCTCGTATTTTGAAACAGATCGGAAGAACATCCAGATTCCAATTAAACAAATAATAGTTAGAATCACTCCTTGATAGAGGACTCTTTTTTCTAGTTTATCGGTTTAAAAATCAGGGAAGGTACATCCTAATACAGGTAAGTGTGACGAGTATACGGTTTGGGAATCAAAGTATAAACGAAGTCGATAAACAGAAAGCAGGAGGATATATTATGTTTGATCTAACAGGAAAAGTAGCTTTTATTACAGGAGCGGGTAGAGGGATTGGTAAAACCATTGCCCAGGGATTGGCAAATGCTGGTGCAGATGTAGTGTTAGTGTCGCGAACAAAAGAAGAAATAGAGAATGCAGCAAATGGCATTTCAAATGAAACGGGTCGGAAGGCATTAGCCATTGTAGGGGATGTTACCGAAAGTCGTTCTGTTAACGACACGGTAAAAAAAGCCATGGAACATTTCGGACATATTGATATCCTTATAAATAATGCAGGTGCAAGTGTAAGAGAAACAGCCCTAAATCTTTCTGAAGAAAATTGGGACAAGGTGATGAACGTGAACTTTAAGTCCGTATTTCTCATGTCGCAGGCTGTTGGCAAGTATATGGTGGAAAGAAATTTCGGTCGGATTGTTAATATAGCCTCTGTTGCCTCTGCGCTGTCATTGTCATCTGGAACACCATATGGTCCAAGCAAGGCAGGTGTTGTTCAATTAACGAAACAACTTGCAAACGAATGGGCAACCAAAGGTGTAACTGTGAATGCAATAAGTCCTTGGTTTTTTAAAACATCTCTTAATGCGCAGGCTTTGGATAATGATGAATTTCGCTCTGTCCTAGAAAATCGAACGCCAATGAAAAGACTAGGGCAGTTGGAGGAACTTGTTGCCCCAGTTATCATGTTTTGCTCAGATGATGCCAGTTATATTACTGGTCAAAACCTATTTATTGATGGAGGAGTGACTAACTTTGCCTTTTAAAAGGTGAAAGGATCTCGTTAGGATTTTCTGTAGATCTTACCTTAACAAATTTCAATAAGAAATTTTGGTATAAAATTCTAAAAATAATTAAAAATAAAGGGAACTCATCATAGGATAGGAGAAAGAATCCATATGCAGTCATCCCAACAAAATTTGTTGAAAACTCTCGATAAGCTTCAAGAGGAAGTAACAAAAGGTTATATAGAGTATTGGAAGCAATACTCCTCATTTGATACGTGGCAATTCTGGTTTAACTTAACTCTATTAATTTTTCCATTAGTTATTCTATTTTTAAAAATCGATAGATCTAGAGCCATGTTATTAGGATTTTATGGATATAATGTCCATGTCTGGTTTTCCTATATTGATTCTTTTGGTGTGAATTTAAATTATTGGACATATCCGTATCACATTATCCCAATAAGGGCTGTAAATTTTGCTCTGGATGTATCCTTAATCCCAGTTCTCTACATGTTTCTTTATCAATGGATAATAAATAGTAATAAGCATTACTATCTTTATGGGACGGGTTTAAGCTTGTTTTTAGCATTTATCTTTAAACCAATTTTAGTTGCGATGGGGCTATTTCAACTGAATAATGGAGCTAATTATTTTCATTTATTTATAGGCTATTTAACTGTCATGCTATTATCAAAATGGATAACAAATATATTTATCTATTTTGAAAAAAAGTAAAAGATCAAAAGGTTTAGCACGTTATTTAAAGATAGTGAAGGCAATTGAACCAATACACTTTTTTAAGAAAGTGGATGGTTTTCTGGAGGAAGTGTGTGTAAGCAGCTATATCGTCTGCCAGTCAATTGTAATTATAGCCATGCCAAGGTTTATTAGACTTACCGAATCCTATAATATCATGGAAACATGCTTGGCAAAACGTTGAACTGATATTCAAATAATGGGTGGCTGGTCAGTCGTGAACAAATAAAATTGTGTCTTCAACGGTATGGTTAAAAATATTTACCCTGACTCAACACGGACAATGTATCCCAAAATGAATAGCCCCCTTGAGAATAGAAGATTTCATGTTTAAAATCTATTCCAAGAGAACTATCATACTATATTTTAAAACAAAACCATATTCCCGGTTTCTTTTGCATTTTTCTCAGCTTTATTTAATAAGATAATCGTTAACAAAAATAAAAGGCTAAGAATGCCAACTAACCAGGCGAACGGTGAGAGTAATTCAGTAAAGCTTTTGCCTTCTACTACTAATCCACGAATCATTTCTAGAACAAACGTGAGAGGGAAGATATAGGCAATTACTTTCCCCCATACAGGAAAGGCGGCTACTGGTAACCGGATTCCTGCAAAAAATTCCATCGGCTCCTCTAGAATGGTAAATAGAAATGACGCGTCACGAGAAAAAAGAAATACAACATTTAGGAAACCGCCCCAAATGACCGCAGAAACAATCAAAATGACAAAGGCTAGTGGCAGAGCTGACCAGACGATGCTTTGCATTCCTCCAACAATAACGAGCATCAGGACCGTAAATACAGAAAATAGCCAAACCGCTTCAAATAGATTACCTGCCGCACGCCCGTAGACGAATGCTAGACGGGAAACTGGAGTTAAGAATATTAACTCCAACGTTCCAGTCTGCCTTTCGTAAGAAGTTTGCCAGGCCGACTGTACTAAACTCCAAAAAAATATATAGCCAAGGTAACCAGTTAATAGAAACAACATCAAGTCATCTGGATCGAAAAATTCCGCAATCGGTGATGTGCTTCCAAGGTCAAATGGTTTTAAAGCAAAGTAAGAAGTAATGAATAGTAACACGGGCCAAAAAAATAACGATAAATAAATCATTTTACTATGGAAATTATGTTGGTGACTTTTCACCATTTCAGCCCACATTCCATTAATCCAGTTCATGCAGACCGCTCCTTTGCCAATTGTAAAATCGCATCCTCTAGTTTCGGCATTTTCATCTCCAATTTAAAAATGGGTTGATGGTGCGTCATGATGATGTCGAGGAAAACCTGGGTTGGATCGAAGCTTGCGGTGACCTCCCAAACTGTACCATCCCCCGTATCATAAAATTCGATACTAAGTTGCTTCGTTGATGCCGTTTTTATAATATCGTGTTTAAAAGTTTCATTAAGATGTGCGGTCGTCACAATGACTCGGTAATCAAGAACGACGGTGTTAATTATATTAGCCGGCGTATCATGCATCATGACAGTACCTTTATCAATGATATAAACCCGATCACATAGTTCTTCTACTTCTTCCAAGTAGTGGCTTGTTAAAAGCACACCTTTATTCTGTTCCATTGCAAGATCCTTCACAATCGAGCGGAGCTGCTTAGCGATAGGAGCATCTAATCCAAGCGTTGGTTCATCCAAAAACAGGTAGTGAGGCTGATTTAGTAGCCCTCGGGCAATTTGAAGACGCTGTTTCATCCCTTTTGAATAACGTTCAACCGGCAAATCCTGTGCATCCTCTAACTCTACCAGCTTAATAAGTGCGTTGACCCGAGCTGTTAACTCTTTTCCATTTAACCCATAAAGTCTTCCGAAAAATGCTAGATTCTCTTTCCCAGTTAAACGAAAGTAAAGCATCCTTTCGCCACCAGCAATCATATTGACCATTTGCTTCAAGTATCTTGCATCTTGCACAGCATCATGCCCATCAATCGTGATCGTACCAGAAGAGGGAGATAGTAGGGTGGACAACATTTTAATTGTTGTTGTTTTTCCTGCCCCGTTTAAGCCTAGAAGTCCAACGATTTCACCTGGTTCAATCGTTAGATCGATGCCTTTTACCGCATGAACCTGCTGTTTTTCCCTTTTAAACCAACCTTGCTTTTGTTTCACTGTATAAGTCTTCGTAATTGCTTTTGCTTCTAACAAGATCTATTCATCTCCTAACCAAAGTGTTTTTCTAATACGTGACGTTCCATTTTTTGCATCATGATCGTTCCGATTGGAAAATAGATTGCGATTAAACCAAGTAACCAGATTAGGCTTGTGCCGACAGTGGATAAAGAGGCACCTTCAATAAATACTTGACGAAATGCATCTGTTCCGTGCGTGAGCGGCATAATTTGACCAATCCAGTGGATCTGGTTTGGCAAATATTCAATTGGGAAGGTAACACTACAGACTAGACCCATTACCATAAATAGTGTGTTTTGGGTTAAGTATGTATCTCGGAAATAAAGCATAAATCCACCTAGTACAAGGGCTTGTGCAAAAAGACTAACAATGAAGACTAGTAACACAACGAGAGTCCCTATGATATTGACATTGGAAAAAGTTAAACCAAAGAAACCACCGATGATTAAGACAATCACAAACTCTAGACTAAGACGCATAAATCCTTGGCTTAAATACCCGAGAAAGTATCCCTTTCTTGAAGATGGCGTTAGTAAAAGCGCTTCAAGTGTTCCTTCCCGTAACTCAGAGATAATGGCACGACTGACAATCATCAAAAGCGAGACGGAGAACGTGTAAAGTAATGCACCTGAAATGACATAGGATAAATAATTTCCGGTATCAGCATATTGCTGAAATCTACTATCTAGAGAACCGTCAAATACGTAGTGATAAGTTAAGTAAGCAAAAAGCGTTAAATAGACCCCGTTTAAAATATGTCCGATGAAAAAGGACCAAGGATAGGCCCGTTTCATTGTAATTAGGTTACGGATAAAGGTGGCACGGAATGTTAACCACATCTTGTTTATTCCTCCTTTTTTAACAATGGTTGATCGAAGAACTGATCCAGATCAACACGTAGCATTGTTAATCGATCTAGATCTGTTTGATAGAAAACATAGTGACCTTGTCTGTTGCTTGAAATAATCTTGGATTGCTCTAGTATTTTCAAGTGTTTAGAGATTGTTGCCTTTGCTAATTGAAATTCATCGACCAATTGCTGTGTACAGTAGCTGTGATATAAAAGCTTACGCACCATACGAAGGCGAGTCGGCTCAGCTAAAGCTTTCATCAATTCAAGTAGATCAGTTGGAACTTGATCGATCTCCTCGGACTGATGAGGAGAGCTAACGTGTAAATATACCGTTATATCTGACGTCTCCAAACCAACAAGTAAGTGTGGAGCTATAAATGTGGATGGGTAGACGGCAAGGGATGTAATCTGATCCCATGGAAAGCGATACGTTTCGGCTTTATAAAAGGCAAGACCAGATCTGTTCACCTCGAATCGAGGATGAACGGTGTCAAGCGCATTAATCGGTTCTTCATTAAATTTTTCCTTTAGCTCATGTACGGCTTTAATAAGCCAAGGTTCAATTCGGAATAACTCTCTTGCAAAGAACTTCATGTGGTAATCGTACAAGAAATCGATCAATTGTCTTTTAATATAGGAAGGTTTCTCGATCACTAGTTGTTCGTGCTCGGTCCTTGTGTGAGGATCTCGTTCATCATAAGCACCAAGCATGAACCGAGTGAATAATCGATCATCCACTTGAGTCAATTGTTCGATCGCTTCCTCGACATGCTTCTCTTGGATGTTAAGATAATCAATTAAATCTAAGAAGTTAAACCACTGACTCGTCACATCTGAAAAATAGAATAAAGCTTCCTTCATTTCGTTACTAAATGCATCTAATGTTTCTTCTGCCCACTGCTTTCGGGCTAGGTGGTGACATGGTGCCGCTAGAACATGTAAGCTTGTAATCATTTCACGGAATGGGGAATAGACCATGTGCACATGGGTAAATAACCATTCATTATTCAATTTCATCACCTGATTCTTTTGATTCGCCAATTAACGAATCAAAAATATAATTTTGCAAAATTATTCAATATCATAAAGAAGATAATGGTAACTGTCAACAAAAAAATTCCGGGAGGTGCCTGTCACCACCCGGAATTTGTCGAATTTAGTTTATTTAGTTAAGCCGTCTTTGATTGTGTTAATGTTCCATTTCATCATGTTGATATAGGTATCGCCATCTTCGCCTGGTGCACCTAAGGAGTCGGTAAAGACTTTCCCCATAATGGTGACACCTGTTTCATCGGCTACCGCTTCCATACTTCGAGGGTCGATACTTGTTTCTAAGAATAGACCTTTAATGCCTTCTTCCTTAATAATGTCGACAATTCTAGTAATTTGATCAGGTGTCCCTTGATTCTCCTGGTTAATTTCCCAAATGTATTCTGCCCTAAATCCGTAGGCTTCACTAAAGTACTTAAAGGCGCCTTCGCTTGTTACTAGAATCCTTTCCTCTGCTGGTAATTCATTAAATTGTTCGATAGCACTAGCGTGTAGCGTCTCCAACTTTGAAATGTACTCTTCCGCGTTTTTTCTGTAGATTTCTTCATTCTCAGGATCAATCTTTATTAAACCATCTCTAGCATTCTCAGCATATTTAATACCATTTTTAATGCTCAACCAAGCATGGGGATCCTCTTCGCCTTCCTTTCCCTCCGTCGTTAAATACATTGGTTCGACACCTTCACTCATTCGAAAGACAGGCGCATCATCTCCATCTTTTCCGGCTGTTTCCATCAACTTATCAAACCAAGCATTACCTGCTTCTAAATTTAACCCATTGTAGAATACGACATCTGCATCGGTTGTTTTTTGAACATCCTCAGGTAGTGGGTCATACTCATGTGGGTTTGAACCGATCGGTGCTAGACTATGAATCTCAACTAAATCCCCACCAACATTTTGGACAATATCATAAACAATCGAGTAGGTGGTCACTACTTGTACTTTGTCTCCATTTGATATAGAACTACCACTTTCTTTTTCTTGGCTACAAGCTGCAAGCAAAAATATACCGAATAACAAAATTAACGTTAAAATCACATTTTTTTTCACCATTTCCAAATCCTCCCTAATTGAAAAGTAGTCGATCTATATTAAGCCAATGAGGCTTTCTTTTTGTTTGCTTTTATTCGCTTCCATATTAGACCATGCTTAGGTGCAAACAAAAATACTAGGATAAAAATAGCAGTAGCTGCAAGAACGATCGTTGCTCCTGATGCTAAGTTGTAGGTAAAACTACAATAAAGACCAATAATGCTTGAGAGAACACCAATTCCAGAAGCGAGAAAAATCATGATTGATAAGCGCTCTGTTAATAGGTAAGCAGCGGCTGCTGGTGTGATTAACATCGCTACAACAAGTACAATCCCTACCGTTTGTAAGGAGGCGACCGTTACCATTGTCAACAAAGCCATAAGAAAGTAATGAATGAAACGAATGGGTAAACCGTATGCAGCTGCCATGGTTGGGTCAAAGGAAGTAACTAATAGCTCCTTATAAAACAAGTAAACGGCTAACAGTACGACAAGCCCAATGCCAAGGGTAATCCACATATCCGAGGGCCTGACTGCTAATACATTTCCAAATAGAATATGATATAAATCCGTGCTACTTTTCAGCATGGTAATAATAATGATTCCTGCAGCAAATGCAGCTGTGAACATAATCCCGATCGACGTATCATGCTTAATCCGGCTGTTTTGCGTAACGAAACCAATCGCAACGGCAACTACTAGACCAGTGAAAACTGCACCAAAGAAAAAGTTAATGCCCAGCATATAGGAAATCGCCACACCAGGAAGGACAGCATGAGAAATAGCGTCCCCCATTAGCGCCATTCCTCTTAAAATGATAAAACAACCAATAACACCACAAATGATCCCAACCATAATAGAGGTTAATAAAGCTTTCTGTAAAAAACCATAGTGCATAACCGCCTCAATAAATTCCATTAGATAGACACTCCAATCTCTTTCATAAAAGCAAATTGTCCATGATAGGCTCTTGCAATCACATCTGGCTGAAAGACTTCATCCACTGTTCCAAAGCTGATTAATTCTTTGTTTAATAAAACCAATTCATTAAAATAATCATTTGCTTTACTTAAATCATGGTGGACGACTACAACTGTTTTTCCTGTTCTACATTGTTCTTTTAAAAGCTTAATGATTGTTTCTTCACTTGAAACATCAACACCAACAAAAGGCTCGTCAAGAAAAAATAACTCAGCTTCTTGAGCAAGTGCTCTAGCAAGGAATACTCGCTGTTGCTGGCCGCCTGATAACTCCCCAATTTGTCTTTTGCTGAAATGTTGCATCCCAACCCTTTCTAAACATTGATAAGCCCAATCTTTTTCTTGTTTAGCAGGGCGATGAAATAGCTTAATGTGTGGATACGTCCCTAGTAGTACAGTATCTAATACGGTAATTGGAAAATCCCAATCAATAACACTTCGTTGTGGAACATAAGCAATTTTCTTACGCACAACCTTGATCGATTGCCCTAAAATTTTCACATCCCCTTTATCCCGAGGTATTAAATCCAACATAGCTTTAAGAAAAGTCGATTTACCCGCTCCGTTTGGGCCGATAATTCCGACTAGCTTACCAGGCTCGATAGCTAGGTTAATTCCTTTTACTGCCTCATTTCCATGATAAGAAACATGTAAATCGCTAATTGATATTGCGGATTGCATACTATCCACTCCTTTTTTTGTCTAAGCTATAAAAGTTTCCTTAAGGCAAAATTTAGATAAAAAAATATATTGGCTAATTATAGCTATGTAGAGTTCCAGAAATTTGTGTGTAATTAAAAATATTTTTGTTTAAACAACAAAAGTTTACCTAATGCAAATTATATAGACGGAGTAAAAGATGTCAATCATAAAAGTAAGAATTTCGAGAAATGAGGTGGAATACCTATTTCAAAAAATGATTTTTTGACTATAAAAGACTAATCCCTTAACTGAATCGGCTAAGGGATTAGTCTTTTTACATCATTCTTTTCATTTTAATAAGTCGGTACATAATAGCTGCATCTCTACCCATTTTTCGGGGATTTGATAAGAAAGGTGTCACTTGTCTTAAAAAAATATCATCACACATTCGCTTGCCATATTTGCGATAACAAGCATCATGTTGGGCACAAACAGCATCGAGGGCGTTGACTGGAGCACCTGGTCCACTACAACGAGGACCACAATATCGATAACCAGGGAAACAAGGCATGTAACCTTCTCCTTTACAATAGTTTTATTGTTGTATCGTATGGAGAAGAGAACCAAATTGTATAGTATAGGAATCCATGAAGTGGAATAAAAGGGCTTATTGTTAATAAATCCTTTGAATGACTGCGAAGGGAAATATTGTCCAATACATAGGAGAAAGCTTAAATGCTTGGGTATAAAATAAGAATAGAAAGGAAATACTTGAGGAAAGATTAATAGATTAGGTGATAAAATGAGAGAACAAATTGCTTTTCCAGTAGAAAAAGTGAAGATGATGACAGATCAAGAAAGAAAACTTTTAGAAAAGTATAAACAGAAGGAAAAAGAAGCAAAAACGGCAGCATTAAAGATGTACTATACGGGTCACATTCATGCCTTTTACGAAATGGCTAATTTGATCTACCAAGAGAGGTTAGAACATAAAAGCCTATTAGAAAGAAAAGCAGCTAGAGGATAGATTCTTTTGGAACAGAATAATGGAGTAGCCTAAATCGTTCTATGATTTAGGCTTTTTTGTATTCCTTACCTGGTATGGTGTAATCTTTTTACTTTTATTCATATAAAATGTAAATAATGGTAAAATGGAGTGTATTTTCAAAGTCTTAAGGGGTGTACTAAATGAATAATGAAGTGGTAATTGGTGTTAAAAGAATTTCAGTTTTCTTTTATCTATTAATCTCTTTGATTTTTGTTTTATTCGGCATCTTGATGTTGATTGAAGGTAAGTGGCTAGGATTGTTACCAGTGGTTTTCTTTGGTCTTGGTTGTTTTATTTTTCTAAAACAATTGTTTTCCGATCAAAAATTAATTATCTCTAAGGAAGGGCTCACGGATAAGACTGGCACTATCCCTAAATTAGGATTTATCCCAAAAGAAGATATCTTATCGATGAATGCAGATGATTGGTTTGTTTATTTTGAACTAGCAAATAAAGAACAATACTTAGCAAAATCTAAAGCAGTACAATCTATGCAAAACTTAAATGAAAAATTTGTAGGAACTGGCTTTACAATAAGTATTCGACATTTAAAGGTCAAGAAGAAAAAGTTAATTCAAATTTTGACTGAATACGGATATCCGATTGGGCACGAGGGCAAACAATGAAATAAAGAATGCGGTTTAGGTAGCTTGACTACCTAAACCATTACTACCAACCGTAGGGACATGTACAATGGGAATGTTAAACTCTAAGTGAAAAAAGTAGCATCAAACATATCTGTTTTGATGCTCGCCATTACAAAAATCAACTTAAAAATTCCTCTACCCAATCCACAAAGGGCTTCGTATTATATCCGCCATATACCTCAGTCAAAAGTCTTTCCGGACTTCCGAAGAAGAATCGTTCATATTGTGTCTGCCTTGTTCCAAATGGGCTCATTGTTAGATCCCAACCTAATCTAAATAACTTTACTCTGTCATAGGCGTTCTTTGTAGCACTTTGTAAATACTGGTCTAAGTCTTTCCTAATGTCTGAATGGAAGCTAGATTCAGTAGGGATGGAAACCATGCCACTTGAACCAAGCAATTGGATGATTTCTGTTATTCTAGGGTAAATAGATGGAAATTGACTATTAGCCACTTGTAAGGGTGAAAGTTCTGGACGCATCAGTCCAAACTCATCTAACTCTGCATTATACTCGGACTTTAGTAACAAAGCTTCCATTGTTTCAACCGCAGTAATTATTTCCGTAACCTTCGTTCGAACATGTTCATATTCGGAAATGTTAATAGTGTTTACAATGGATTCAGCTACTCCTAGAATAAATTTTGCCTTTACCACCTGTCTAGAAACAACTTGGTGTAGTGTAAACGGTAGAAATGCACTTTCATTTTTGAAGCTATTGGCCACTTCAAGATTGTTATAAAAGAACACCCGATCCCAAGGCACTAATACATGATCAAATACAACAATAGAGTCCATTTCTTCAAAACGAGTACTCAATGGGTAGTTATAAGTAGATTCCCCCTGAACAAACGATTCCCTACAAATAAACTTTAACCCATCTGTATTACTAGGAATAGAAAAAGCAAACGCATTTGCCTCGTCTGTAATCCCACCTGGAGAAAAGACCAGTATTTCATCCGTCATGCCACCTTGTGTTGCTAGTAAACGTGCACCATGGACAACTATTCCATTTTCATTTTCTTCTATAACTTTTGCGGCAATTGGTTTATCGGAGTCCTCAAAATATAGAATAGAGCGGTTTACTTGTGGATTGATAAACGTATGCGTAAATGACAGATCTTTTTCTCTAGCCGTTTCATAAAAGTTTGTCAGGTGTTTCGGAAAACAATTTTCTTTTCCCTCTAGTAATGATGCGGAGGCTGCAAAGGTCATTAGTACTGTATTCATATAATCAGGACTTCTTCCAAGTAAGCCAGCTGTTGTCTTAGCCCAAGTCTGAATCATCTGGCGGCGTTTCGTTAGATCCTCTTTCGTTTTAGGCTGTAAAAAGGAGGTTCCAATCCTACTTCCATCTGAAGATATAAAGGACATAGTATTTAATAATTCCTCTTGATGTTGCTGGTCGTAAAGAAGTGCCTGACTAGCAACAGTGCCTTTAAATGCTGGATGTTTTGATATATCTCCGCAGACTTTTTCCCCGTCAATCCATATCTCAGCTTGTTGTTTATCCAAACGCTGCTTATATTCCTTACCAGAAATCATACCCATACATTCCACTCCTTACAATCTTTTTCAAGCTCCTCTTTAATCATATTTAGGTAGGGGATGTACTATGTGTAAACAACAATAAATGGTCATTAGACAAAATATAAGAGGAATTTTCTATTTTGTAACGAATAGTATTAACCTATAGAATATAAGTACAATTAATGATTTATTTCCACAGAAGGAGCACATCAGATGAAAGAGGAACTAAAGTTTATTGGGGAAAGAATAATGAGCGAGAAAGAGGCTTTAGTTGAGCAAACATATTCCATGGAAGATAAAGAATATGGACAAACCCTAAAAAACTCCAGGTTACCTGGAAAAGTATATAAAGAGTGGCGGACAGAGCTAATTGAGTTTTTGGGTATGTCCTTATTAACCAGTCATGACGAGATAATCGGGAAGGTTAGAGTTTGGGCAAATAAGGTAGGAAGCTTAGCTATCGAAAATGGCGCTCAGCTTGATCAAACAATAAGAGTTTTAGCGATTTATAGAACGGTTATTTGGGATTGTTTTACGGATGAACTAGCGAAAAATAATTTCTCTGCAGTAACGATGTTAGATGTAAGCAAAATCATCAATCCTGTGATAGATGAAATCAGCTTTGTATTGAGCCATATTTACGCTGATTACAATCAAAAAATGATGGAAGCGACCAATGTTACCTTAAAGGAGCTTTCTGTGCCAGTGGTTCCGCTTGGAGAAAAGGCAGCCATCCTTCCATTAATCGGAGAGATAGATACCTATCGTTCTCAACTTATTATGGAAACAGCCTTGCAACAGAGTACGAAATTAAAGCTTGAAAACCTTGTGATAGATGTTTCTGGTGTACCTATAGTTGATACTATTGTAGCGCATAACTTATTTCAAATTGTTCATGCGTTAAAGCTATTAGGGGTCGATTCTATCATTACTGGAATAAGACCAGAAATTGCGCAGACAATGGTAACGCTTGGTATCGAATTTAAAGAAGTACACACATTGGCTAACCTAAAACAAGCCTTGGAGAAGATTGGTTTTATGCAGTCTTAATAGAAGGCTCTTTACGTTAACTTGGTTTTTTCTATTGCGTAGTTAAGAGAAAATGCGTCATAGTGTAAATCGGTTGTAAAGAATGAGTGCAACGTTGATATCCGCTCCGGGCAGTTGCTTTCCGTAGCGGCACCTAATAAGTTACTTCGCATTCTATGGAAATTGTGCAAAATCTACATAGTTATGAAAAGAGCATAATAGAAATATGTACAAAAGCCTAAATCGGATTGATTTAGGCTTTGCGCATAATTTTCTACTTTAATCTTATATTTTTAACAAAACGCCTAGTCTGTTTTGGAGACTTTAACTCAATAATATTTTTATCCTTCAGTAGGCCTAGCTTTGTTTTAATTGCTGGGGTATTTTTTCTTTTATAATTAGCCACCCAATGTATAAATTGTAAATCTAGTTTCTCTGGACAGCCTTCTCCCATGTCGGGACGTGTTTTTCCTCGATACTGTATTCGTCTTCTCGTTATTCCATACAAGCATCGAATAGTAGAATAATTCAAAAAAATGATAGTATCACATGCCTTCATGCGGTCATCCATGGTCGACCCGTAGTTTCCATCTATAATCCAACTTTCGCTTTTGAAAATTGTCTGCTGAATTCTTATATTATCTTCTCTGGAAATTGGATTCCATCCTGGCTGCCAGTAGTAGGCATCTAGGTGATGAACGGGGATATGTAATAGTGCACCTAATTCTTTGGCTAAGGTTGATTTACCTGCACCACCACTTCCGATAATCATAATTTTCCTCATAACTAACACCACTTTATTTTAAATTTAGTAAGATTAAGGGGGAAATCTAGCTTAATGTTTCGTGTAGCATGGGATAGCTTCCGTTGTTTGTTAATCTAAAAAATAGTCTTCTTTATACGTGCATCTTGCTCATAAGCAGTTTGAAGCAGTCTTGTGATCTTTCCCGGCTTACCATTGTTAACAAGAGATTGGTTAATTGCTACAATCGGCATTACCTCGGCGGTACTGCTAGATAAAAATACTTCATCAGCATCGTTTAGTTGTTCAAGCGTAAAAGGGGTTTCCTCAAGTAGGATTCCATTTTGTTTGGCTAATTTTTTTACCCTAGATCGTACACACCCATGTAAAATGTTGTTTGTCTCAGGGTGTGTAAATATTTTGCCGTCTTTTACTATATATGCATTGGACGAACTGCATTCGGTAACGGTTTGATCTCTATGTAAAATCGCTTCAAAACAACCATTTTCCTTCGCTTCTTGTTTTGCCAATACATTAGGTAGTAAATTCAGGCTTTTAATATAACAATTGTGCCAACGCACATCTTCCTGTGTGATGACACCTACACCTTCTTGTAATCTAGTAGTAGGTCTAGGTAAATCCTGTACATAAGCGTAGAAATTTGCTGATACCCCTGGGAAGACGTGATCACGTGGTGCTGAACCACGTGTGACTTGTAAATAAACTTTGGCATCGCTAGTCACCTTGTTTTTAATTAGAAGCTCGTTTAACTGTTTGTAAAGTTGATCTTCGCTATAGGGCAGTGTTAGTTTAATAGCTTTGGCAGAACGAATCAGACGTTCTACATGCTCTGTCAAAAGATAATAGTTCCCCTGATAAATACGAATAACTTCATAAACGCCATCCCCAAATTGTAGCCCTCTTTCATCAAACGGGTAGTGTAGGTCATCTTTATGGATAAAACCAGATTGGGTAAGTAAGTTCTCATATAGTTTCACATATTTTCCTCCTTGTATATAATGTTTAGGCTCTCTATTAAGAGGCTTCAATCCTTACAAATTTCCTGCCATCTATGTCAAAAGTCTTGAACCCCCTGATATATCTCAAGATAATTATCTTGAAATCTTCTGAGACAATACTTTTTCCTCCTATCGGCTCGAGCACACTCTAAGACTGTTTCTCAGAGTACTTGTGGAACTTCGATATCTGGAACTGTAATACAAAACTGTCAATTTGTAAAATGTGTGGGGAAACATGAGTATCACAAAACATATTCCAAATGGAATAACACTTTGAACAAGTTTTGTTTATTTGTTTCTATAGGTCTAACTATTTGGGGATTTTACAGGAGTTCATTACTCCTAATATTTTTCGGTATGATACTAGATTCTCTTGCGGACGTTGTTACTTTCAGTATTGTTCCGTGTATCATCTTTACCCTGTTCCATGAGTATATAGCCCATCTGTAAATATTATCTGCAAGTGCCGTTCTTCATGCGTCCCCAACACCATTCTATTTGATATATGTTTCCTACCTCATTGTCATTGTCGTTAGAGTAAGTCGTATCGTAACGAAAAAAGGCTGCCAGTCGGTAGCCTTTTTTGCTTTGCAAAATTATGGGGATTTATTACTAAAATATGGGCACATTGTCTTTTGTGTAATTCATATACTGATTACCTTGTAGTGAAACCCTCTTTTGCTTTGCAAAATTATGGGGATTTATTACTAAAATATGGGCACATTGTCTTTTGTGTAATTCATATACTGATTACCTTGTAGTGAAACCCTCTTTTGCTGTGATATGCCAAGGTACAAAAATAGGTTCCGTAACTTGAAAAAAAGGTGTACTATAGGGAGGTTGTATGTGGACACACAAAGAACATACTCATAGATTAAGATTAATACACTGCAGTATTAAATGAAGGAGTATGAAATGAGAAAACGTGGTATCACCGTTAAATTGTTTGCTGTTACAGCTTTATTCTTTTTAGTGTTTTATGCCATGATTATGATATTTCAGCTATTATTCTTTGATCGTTTTTATCAGTACCATAAAACTAAAGAAGCAGCAGAGCACATACGTCAATTAGCAGAAGATTATGAGAAACATTCCTGGAGCGAAGCGGAATTGATAAAACAGACACTCTCTTATATGAGGGAGACTAAAAGTCCGTTGACGATTGTAGACGCAGATGGTTTTCAATTGGTACAGGATCCCTTTAACATCATGCTGGATACAGGAGATGGAAAAGTTGTGGAAGTATCACTTTCCATATTCATAACAGATTATGGAAAACAGGTGCGAGCATTGAACATCATAAAGGGAGATACATTGATTGTGCAAGGAGAATTAGATGCTAGGGTTCCTTCGGTCATTTATCCATCTGTTGTTACAAAGGATGCGTCTAGTGTTGGTGAAGAGTTAGTTGAGAATGAAGTGAAAATTAAAGGGAGAGTTAAAAGTATTTCGCTGCCTAAGGCTGGAATGATGAATAGAGGACTAGGACTTCTCTATGATGGGCTGCTAGAATGGTTCCCCCTTGAGGAGGAGCAGATAAAGCAGCTTTCCAAAGGGGAAAGTCTGCAGCTGGACTGGGTGGAGTCATGGAGTGGAAAACAAAATTTAGTACTAATTGAGCCATTTAAGAAAGACGGAGAAATGCAATTAATGTTCTCTGTCACATCTCTTCAGGAAATCAAAGACACCAATGAAGCACTCCGAATATTTTATGTATATATTGGTGTCGCGGGCTTTATTCTAATCCTTTTACTGTCGTTATTCTACTCCCGTTTTGTTAGCAGACCTCTGATTAAGCTAAATGAAATGGCAAAAAAAATGGTGCATCTTGACTTCTCATCGGCGAAGCCAATTAAGCAAAAGGATGAGCTGGGGAGCCTCTCAAATAATATGCTTGTTATGGCCCGAAATCTGGATGCTGCATTAAATGACTTGAAGCAAGCTAATGGAAAGCTTAAGCGGGATATGGAAAAGCGCGAGCTAATGGAAAAGGAACAGCGCGAGTTTTTTGAGCATGCATCACATGAATTGAAGACACCGCTCAGCATTGTTAAAAGCTTTGCTGAGGGGCTGCGAGATGGTGTCAGTCCAGATAAGCAAGATCACTATGTAGAAGTGATCATCGAGGAGTCAGACAAGATGGAAGTGCTGATCAAAGATATGCTAGATTTGGCTAAGTTGGAGAACGGTGTTATCAAATTAAGAAAAACATCTTTTCTGCTCGGTGAAATGATTGAGGATTTAGCAGACAAGCTATTCTGTATAGCAAAAGAGAAAAATGTCATAATTGAAATCATGCCGAAAAATGAACAGCCTATTTTAGCAGATTATGAGTGGATGGAACGAGTAATGCAAAATCTCCTTATTAATGCGGTCCGGCATAGTGAGCCCGATTCTGTCATTGCGATTCGAATCGAATTGGATCAAGAAAATGGCGACAGTGTGTTCATAATTGAAAACAAAGGCAAGCAAATACCAGAAGATCAGCTAGATAAGATCTGGAAACGTTTCTATCGGACCGAATCTTCTCGAAGCCGGATGACGGGAGGTACAGGATTAGGGTTGGCAATTGTCCAGCAAATTCTAGATTTGCATGCATTCCGTTACGGAGCGGAGAACATCCCTGACGGTGTGCGTTTCTATGTTCGTTTTAGGTAATGGATAAATTGCTTATAAGGACACATGAAAGACATATAACCTTGTTAATATATATTTATTGATTGGAAGGAAGATTCACGATGGGGAAGAAAGTATTGCTTGTCGAGGATGAAGTGAGAATCCGAGAAATTGTAGCCGACTATTTCAAAAAGGACGGCTGGGAGGTGTACGAAACGGATAATGGGAGCAGTGCAGTTGACTGGTTTAATGCTATTTATCCGGATTTAGTCATTCTCGATATCATGATGCCGCAAATGGATGGATTTGCTGTCACCAAGGAGGTTCGAATGAGATCTGGTGTACCAATTATCCTACTGACAGCGAAATCTAGTGACAATGATAAAATTCATGGATTTGAACTCGGAGCCGATGATTATGTTACCAAGCCGTTCAGTCCAAAAGTACTAGTGGCCCATGCAAATTCCTTAATGAAACGGGCAACAGAACATTACCTTCCGACTGGTCATATGATCAGTTTTGGTGAAGCAATTGTTAATACGAAGTCCCATCAGCTTCAGCTTGAGGGCCAGCAAGTCGAATTGTCACCAAAAGAATTTGAATTATTGGTGTTCCTACTTCAGCATAAAAATAATGTACTTTCACGCGAAACAATTTTGAATCATGTATGGGGGTTGGACTTTGATGGTGATAGTCGGGTTGTTGATACCCATATTAAGAAGCTAAGAGCTAAATTAAACTACGAATCACATCATATCCGGACTGTTATTGGAACGGGTTATAAATTTGAATAAAAGGAAGATGGAAAATGAATAAGCTTAAGCAGCTGTATACGCAAACAGGTGTCCGTTTTGCTTTGCATACTTGTTTTTATCTGGCAATTCTTGTCACTTTGTTCTTGATGTACGGATTTCACACAGCCAATACAGGCAATTATATTTATAATGATTTCTAAATGGAGAAGATGAAAAAATGAAACTTTTAACACATATTGCACAGCATGCAGCAAGAAACCCGGAACAGACAGCATTTCGTACAGAGGACCAGGTGCTGAACTATGGATTGCTTTGGGACAGGTCGAGCAGGCTGGCAAGCTTCATACATGCCACGCAGCTCGGGCGGCAGACGCCAGTTGTTGTGTATGGTCATATGGGAATCGATATGCCGGTATCGTTCCTTGCCTGTGTACAGGCTGGCCACCCTTATATACCGGTAGATACATCTATACCACTGGAACGGGTTCGTCTTATCATTGAAAAATCCGGTGCAGGATTGGTAATTAATACAACAGATAGCATACTGGATGTTGATAATGTCACTGTTTTACACATACCGGCACTGCAGTTGGAACAAGAAGAGCTGATTGGTGATGAATACTGGGTCAAGCCTGATGAAGTCTTTTATATTATTTATACATCCGGCAGTACTGGAAATCCCAAAGGCGTTCAAATAACCGCAGCAAATCTCGAATCCTTTACCGATTGGATGACAAGGGATTTTCCGTTAGATCAAGGAAAGGTGTTCTTGAATCAGGCGCCTTTTTCATTCGATTTGTCTGTGATGGACTTTTATCCAGCGCTGCAGAGTGGGGGTTCCATTCATGCATTGGAAAAGGAAGTGAGCAATAAGCCGAAGCTTTTGTTTGATAATTTGAGCCGGTCTGCACTGCAAATATGGACATCGACGCCATCCTTCGTGCAAATGTGTTTTCCAAATCCGGACTTTAATCAAAAGATGCTTCCTGAGCTTGAATTATTCCTTTTTTGTGGTGAAGTACTACCGCTAGCAGTGGCCAGAGAGCTGAAAGAACGTTTCCCAAGAGCAAGGATTTTTAATACCTATGGGCCTACAGAAGCAACAGTTGCGGTGACGTCAATAGAAGTTACGGACGAATTGCTTGCTCACGAGAAGGTACTGCCTGTTGGCTATCCAAAATCCGATATGCGTATTCTCGTAGTGGACGAATTGGATAATCCGTTGCCTGAAGGTGAAAAAGGGGAGCTTATCCTTGTAGGGCCAAGTGTGTCAAAAGGCTATCTGTGTGAGCCACTGCTGACAGAAAGTGCATTCGGCATTATAAACGGAATGAACGCCTATCGTACCGGAGATGCTGGCTATATTCAAGACGGGTTGGTGTACTGCCAAGGCAGATTGGATTATCAAATCAAGCTACATGGTTACCGGATGGAGCTGGAAGAGATTGAGTTCCATCTTAATCAGTCTGAATATATTAAGTCTGCCATTATTATCCCTCATACACGAAACGAGGAGATTGAATATTTGATTGCGGCAGTTGTACCAGCGGATCATGACTTTGATAAGGAATATAAGCTGACGGCTGCTATTCGAAAGGATCTTGCTTTGCGCTTGCCAGCATATATGATCCCCCGTAAGTTCACGTATTACACTGCTATTCCAATGACGATGAATGGGAAAGCAGACCGTAAGAAAATGAAGGAAGAGGTATTCGCATGACCCCGTATAGCTCTTTCCTTTTCTTTATAATTCTTGGTATCTTGTTGCTGCCGACGATGATTCTTGGGATATTGGGCAAGCGCCTGCGGTATTACAATGTGTTCGTCTCCATTGCTATACTGGCTATTATATTTTCAGAAGGGAACGCAGGCTTCTTCTCGTTAGTAGCCTTTACCATCCTCCAGGTTCTACTGGTCAAAGGCTATATTACTTATCGGCAGACGAAGAATAGCAGTCTCGTATTCTATGTAATAAGTTTTCTGTCGATTCTACCTTTGATTTTATCGAAGGTTTTACCGACTTTGGCAGTGGATAACTGGGCAAGCTTTCTGGGAATTTCCTATCTGACATTCCGAGCTGTTCAAATCATTATTGAAACAAGAGATGGTTTGATTAAGGAGCAGATCTCGATTTATCAGCTTGTAAATTTTATGCTGTTTTACCCGACAATTTCATCGGGTCCGATTGATCGCTTCCGCCGATTCCAGAGGGATGAAGAAAAGCATTGGACACCGGAGGAGTATAAGGAACTGCTTTATAAAGGGATCAACAAAATATTTCTTGGTTTTTTGTATAAATTTATTATTGGCTATACCATCAATTCGTACTTCATTATGAATCTTGATCATATAGCGGATGGCAAGTTCACCTATCATCTGTTTTACATGTACAGCTATAGCTTATATCTATTCTTCGACTTTGCCGGCTATACGGCGTTTGCAGTCGGAGTCAGTTATATGATGGGAATCCGATCACCGGAAAACTTTAATAAGCCATTCATCAGCCGTAACATCAAGGATTTCTGGAACCGATGGCACATGTCACTGTCGTTCTGGTTCCGTGATTATGTGTTCATGCGCTTCGTTTTTCTGATGAAGAAGAAAAAATGGGTACAGAACAAAATGATGGTTTCAAATCTAGGTTATATCCTGCTGTTCCTACTAATGGGAGTATGGCATGGATTAGCGATTCAGTACATTATTTATGGAGCATATCATGCCTTGATGATGGCCGGATTTAATTTTTTCGAGAGCTGGAATAAAAAACATAAACGTTGGCCAACAGGAAGAACGATGACAATTGTGTCTATCGTGATCACTTTTCATGTCGTCTGTTTCGGTTTTTATCTATTTTCCGGCAGACTATTTCAATAGAAGGGGAATATAAATATGGATTTCAAAGAGAAAGTACTACAAATTATTGCAGAAGTTTGTGAAGATGATGTTGTAAAAGAAGAGCATGAATTGGATATATTCGACGCTGGACTGATTGATTCGTTTGCGACAGTAGAATTACTTGTTCAGTTTGAGGAGCAACTTGATATTAATGTACCGATTACGGAGTTCGATCGAGATACATGGAATACACCAAATGCTATCGTTGATCGTCTGAATGAGTTGAAATAATGAAGAAGAAATATCTGTTTGGACCAATCATTCTTGCATTGGTCCTGTTTGCCGGGGTCGTATTCGTTCCCTCATCATGGCTGGCTAAGTTAGTTCCAGCGGATCGTTTGGAGGAATCGGCTATCAGCCTGGAGTCAAATATGTTTCAAGGAACATATTTACAAAACGAAATGCTCAAACATTCGAAGTATATTCCAATTTATGGTTCTTCGGAATTATCGCGCTGGGATCCATTCCACCCATCGAATTATTTCGAAACGAATGCTGCTGCCTATACACCTTATTTAATAGGAAAAGGCGGAATGACCTCTATTATTCATGATTTGAACTTTGCAACGCATGTAGATCAATTGAAGAACAAGCAGATGGTCATCATCGTATCGCCACAATGGTTTGTAAAGAATGGAACAGACGAGCAGCATTTTGCACCCAACTATTCCTCCTTACAAGCGTACCAGCTTCCTTTCAATAAGGAAGTGGACGAACAGGTGAAACGAAAATTGATGCAACGCCTAATGACTTATGATGCGGTCAAGAATGACACGATACTTTATCGGCTTTACGATGCTTATCTGAATGACAAAAAGGTTATGTTTAATAATTTATCAGTTCCTGCAAAGGCTTATATATCTATACTCAAGAAAAAAGATCTGTATTTCACACTTTTGAAGGATAACTCAACTAATCGGCACCAGTCGGATGCAGTGAAGGACAAGACATGGAAAGAACTGCGGGCACAAGCTAATACGTATGGCGAAAAACGGACACAACATTCTAAATTCTATATTGATGACAAAGTGTATAAGCATAAGAAGGACTATATTAAGGGAATGGAAGGGAAGAACAAAGGACATTCCTATGCGGAATCGCTTGAGTATGATGATTTTCAGCTGATGCTTGATATTCTCAAGCAAGCTGATGCTGAAGCGCTGTTTGTCATTATCCCTGTGAATGGAGCATATTATGACTACACAGGATTCCCAAAAAAAGGACGGCAAGACTACTACACCCGTATAAAGAAGCAAATTCATGATAGTGGCTTTACTTACGCCGATTATTCCGAACATGAACATGATCCGTATTTTATGCGCGACACGATTCATATTGGATGGAAAGGCTGGGTTTATTTAAGTGAGGATATGCAGAAGTTCCTCGAATTGCACTAGGACGATTCACCTAACAGGTGGGTTGTCTTTTTTTACATTATGATTTATTTTGACAGGTTAGAATATAGAAAAAGATTCGAAGGGAAAATTGAAAATTTATCCGCTTTATTCTGATTTATGAAATTTAATGGGAACAGCCCATATCATGTGTCATTTGCATATTCTATTTTTTGTTTAATTATTATGACTTTTTATTCCCATTATGACAGTAATAGACCAATAAGATTCGGTATTAATTGCTGATAAGAATATAGTTCATGGATTTATTCTGGAGTTATTTTGTTGGAAATGTTTAGTTATAATATATAAAAATAAGAAAGTACCATCTAGCCAACTACTATTCTGCTAATTTTAGAAAGTAAAATAAGAGATGTGAAATAAAAAACGACAAAAAATCTCATTTGCCCCTTGCAATGGTTAAATAGGCTTGCTATAATATAAAACATCGGTTGATTGAGAGACATTCTAACAAAAATTCGACAATATACATAAGAAAAAAATTAAATCATGCGGGTGTAGTTTAGTGGTAAAACCTCAGCCTTCCAAGCTGATGTCGAGGGTTCGATTCCCTTCACCCGCTCCATACATATGTGAGCAACGCAGTGTTTCGTTGAATTGACAACGAAGCATTGCGTTTTTTATATTCGGAAAATTTTGAGAATACATTATAATGTGTCCATCACTTGAAACTAGATTTAATAAGAAGGTATTCTATAAGAAGCAGTTTTATAGAGGGGTGATAGGATGAATAAACTACAAAACATCTTACGACAAATTGATGGTAAAAGTTATAAAGCCTACAAGTCTATCCAAGGTAGCTATTCTTTTCATCGATTTGAAGTAATTATTGATTATGTACAGGGGGATCCGTTTGCAGCCCCTTCCAAAATAAGAATTGTAATTCCTAATGCTTACCGGAAAATGAACAGGGAGTGGAAAGATAAATTTCATAGAAAATTATATACAGAAGACGTAATAGCAAGGTCTGTTGCCAAGGCAATTGCAACTAATGTTGTTACTAGTAAAGGTTCTGGGAAAAGTGGATTAATTGCAATAGACGCTCCTGGTCAAGAAATACTGGAGCGTACTGCTGTTTCGGTTGATCCAAATCACGTGACGATTTGTTTATCGATCGGTCTGCCTGCTAATGGAAGAAGAATTAATGGCAAAGAAGCGGAGAAGCTGTTTATAGAGGCGATTCCAGCAATCTTAGAAAATTCGATATTTACAATAACAGATGAAACAATTATAGAAGCTGTTCAATTGGCAGAACAACACCAAGCGATTCGTGCTCATATGAAAGAAAATAATTTGGTTGCATTTATTGCTGATGGTTCTATTTTGCCTAGACAAAGTGGAATTAGCAATCGACCAATGCACGATGCCATTCCTTTTCAAAGTCCCGAAGAGAACAGAGTTACAGTAAACATACCTCATCGGGATGAGCCGTTGACAGGAATGGGGATTAAACAAGGAATTACGCTAATTGTAGGTGGAGGTTACCATGGAAAAAGTACCCTGTTGAATGCGATTGAGCGTGGGGTGTATCATCATATACATGGAGATGGACGGGAGTATGTTCTAACAGATCCAAATGCAGTCAAGGTTAGGGCAGAAGATGGAAGACAGGTTAGCGCTGTCAATATTACTTCCTTTATTAATGACTTACCACATAAACAAGACACGGAATGTTTTTCAACTACTAACGCGAGTGGAAGTACCTCACAAGCTGCAAACGTAGTAGAATCATTAGAAGCAGGGGCAACAACGCTACTAATCGATGAAGATACAAGCGCCACGAACTTTATGATTAGAGATAGGCGTATGCAACAGCTAGTCGAAAAAGAACCGATTACACCGTTTATTGATAAAGTAGCCCAAATGAATCACCAATTAGGTGTATCGACGATTCTTGTTATGGGTGGGTCTGGAGACTATTTCGATGTTGCCGATCAAGTTATTATGATGGATCAATATTTACCATATAACGCTACGGAGAAGGCAAAGGAAATTCTCAGTAAGTATCCAACAAATAGAGAATCTGACCAAGACGAGACATTTGGTCACGTATCTGCTCGTCAATTTTTAGACGGTAGTCTACAGACAAATCGTGGCAAGAAAGAAAAGGTTCAAGCGAAGAGTTTGACTACTATACTGATGGGGAGAACAGAGATTTATTTAGCTTATGTTGAACAACTAGTAGATCCATCTCAAACAAGGCTAATTGCAGAGGTAATTAGGCATATGGACAAGAAAAACTGGTTGAAAGAAAACATATCTCTGTCCGATTTGTTAGACAAAATTGAAACACAGATAAATAAACAGGGGCTTGGCTCCTTTGCACCATTTGCTGATCAGCATCCCGGTGATTTGGCTCGTCCACGTAGATTTGAAATTGCTGCAGCACTTAACAGGATCCGTACAGCAAAGGTAAAGGTGTTGAATTAACTAATCGAGAGGAATCGTTGCGATAAATGGTGCCTGTTTCAGAATATGTGCACTCATCGCAAGGGATCGTTGCGATAAAAAGAGCTTCTTCAGAATATGTGCACTAATCGAGAGGAATCGTTGCGAAAAACAAGTGCAGCTTTGTAATATGTGCGCTAATCGAAAGGAATCGTTGCGAAAAATGGTGCTGCTTTAGAATATGTGCACTAATCGATATCATTCATTGTGATATTACACTTACTGCAGAGTCTATGGACATTGTGAGTCAAGCAACAATAGTTATAAGAAAAGTCTATAATAACAGAAAGATTTAACTCACAAGCCATGATAGTGAAAATAGGAAAGGAGGGAATGGAATGGGATACAAGGAGTTAAAACAAGAAGTAATTGAATATAGCAAGCAGATAGGTATTGATAAAATTGGATTTGCGTCAGTTGATGAATTTGCAGAACTCAAATCTCGGTTAAAACTGCAAGAGCAGTCTGGTTTCCAATCAGGCTTTGAAAAAGGCTCGATTGAGGAACGAACAGAGCCTACCCGTTTAATGCCTGGAGCAGAATCCATTATAGCCATTGCCATTGCTTATCCATCACGCTTAAAAAATGCTCCAAAGAGTGTGAAAGGGGATCGTCGCGGTATGTTTTGCCGTGCTTCATGGGGAATAGACTACCACCATGTCCTTCGCGAAAAATTAGACAAGCTAGCGTCTTTTTTAAACGAAAAGCTAGAAGGCTTTGAGTGTAAGCCGATGGTGGATACAGGTGAGTTATCCGACCGTGCTGTAGCAGAAAGGGCTGGTATCGGTTTTAGTGGTAAAAACTGCGCGATTATTACACCAGAGTTTGGCTCCTATGTATATTTAGGTGAAATGATTACGAACATTCCATTTTCTCCAGATCAACCGGTCGATGATGGATGTGGAGAATGTACGAAATGTATTGATAATTGTCCAACTGGTGCTTTGGTTGAAGGTGGTCGTTTAAATGCTCAGAAATGTATTGCTTTTGTTACGCAAACAAAAGGATTTTTGCCAGATGAATATCGAGACAAGCTTGGTAATCAATTATATGGGTTCGATACTTGCCAAGTAGTTTGTCCTAAGAATAAAGGTGTTGACTTCCATTTGCATGAGGAACTGGAGCCTGATCCTGAATTAGTGAAGCCAAGATTATTACCGCTTCTTACGATGTCCAATCGAGAATTTAAGGAATCGTTTGGAGTAATGTCGGGGTCATGGAGAGGGAAGAAACCAATTCAAAGAAACGCTATTCTGGCGCTAGCACATTACAAAGAAGAGTCGGCAGTAGGACCACTTATCGATCTGATGAACAAGGATCCACGCCCTGTAATTAGAGGGACAGCAGCATGGGCACTTGGTAAAATTGGCACTCCCGAAGCATACCAAGCCATTGAAGCAGCCAAAGGGAAAGAAACAGACGAAGAGGTTGTTTTAGAAATGGATAAAGGATTGAAATTCCAATCAGCTACTAATACAAGCCTATAGTATAATGGAATAAATCCTTTTTGAAGAGAGTAGGATGATGATGGAGAGGGACGTTAGGCTTTTTTATGAAGAAGTAGGCACACCTATTGGACCATTGACGATTTTGAAAAACAGTTGTGGGGTAATAAGAGTGGACTTTGGATCCGTAATTGAATTAACTGAAAAACATCAGGTTTGGTCGCAGCGCTATTACAATGGTCAGCTGATTACGGAAGATCAAAGTTCTTTGCATGGTGTCAAACAACAGCTTATCGAATATTTTGAGGGCATAAGAGATACGTTTACTGTGCCGTGTCTGTTTTATGGGACTGAATTTCAGAAAAAAGTATGGGATGCAATGGAGAAGGGGATACCTTTTGGTACGACAAAAACCTATAAGCAAATAGCAGAATATATTGGCAAACCAAAGGCTGTGCGAGCTGTTGGTGGAGCTATCAATAAAAATCCTTTAGCCATTATTGTTCCCTGTCACCGTGTTATTGGTGCTGGCGGATCTTTGGTTGGCTACTATGGTGGTCTTGAAAAAAAGAAACAGCTGTTAATACATGAGAAAGCACCAGTCAGTCTATAGATTGACTGATGCTTTTTTTGTCAAGAAGTTCTGAACATTTTTCATTTATTATCATGCCCTTCCAAACATTGTCATATGTTTGGAAGAGAGGTGAACTGTTATGAATCATACTGAACAACTTCAAAAATATTGGTTTGATCAATTGGATTCTCTTAGAGAAGAAAATCTACCGAACTGGATAAGCAATAAAAAAAATCTACATGAAAAACGGGGAAATAAAGTTCCGCGTATTACAGGTACTGGTAAGGTGTATCGAAGCTATGAAACAGTTGATAAGGAAACAAAAGTGAGTTATCAATTAAAGGTAACCTTTTTTATAAAAGAAGGGGATCTTTTTTATCATGAGGAAGAGGAAAGGACCCATGAAGCATTATTTTATAAGGGGACATTAGTGGAAGATAAGGAATTAGAAGTACAAGGCGATAATGAAGATCCACCCAAAATTAATACGGTAGAGAAAGAAGATGTCCGCTCCGCACGATTTGAATACGATCGACGTGCAGCAGTTCAATATGCCGAACGTTGGTGGAATGATTACAACCCTGACTACAGAAAGTTTGATGTGGACTGTACAAATTATATTTCACAGTGCTTACATGCTGGAGGAGCGCCAATGAGAGGAGCACCTGACCGAAGCAATGGTTGGTGGTTCCAAAATAATAATTGGAGCTATAGTTGGGCTGTAGCTCATTCATTCCGGTGGTATTTAAGCGGGTCAAATCAAGGGTTAAAGGGGCAAGAATTGGAAGATCCATCTGAATTACTTCCGGGCGATGTTATTTGTTATGACTTTGAGGGGGACGGCCGCTTTGACCACACAACGATTGTAGTGGCTAAGGATACAAACGGAATGCCATTAGTTAATGCGCATACGACGAACAGCAGGCATCGTTATTGGTCCTATGAAGACTCAACCGCTTATACGGATAATATTCAATACAAGTTCTTTAGAATAGGGGAGTAATGCTTGATAGGAGGGCAAGGGCACTATTCGTGCATCTTGCCTCACTTTTATATAATGTGTCACGCCTCAGAACGAATCCTACCTACTTTCGTATTTCATAATTACAACCAAGTTATGCTATAATAATCAGGTTAATTAAAGTAGCTAGAGGTGAAAATAGTGGCCATACATGTTGTTTTGTTCGAACCAGAAATCCCAGCTAACACAGGAAATATTGCGAGAACTTGTTTAGCTACGAATACTGTTCTTCATTTGATCAGACCACTTGGTTTTTCTACTGATGATAAAATGTTGAGAAGAGCTGGTCTAGATTATTGGCATAATGTTGATATTCGTTATTATGACTCCATTGATGAGTTGTATGATAGAAATCCTGAAGGTGATTTTTATTACATCGAGAATTTTGGAACGAAATATTATACGGATTATGACTTCAGTGACAGTGAACAAGATTTGTTCTTCGTATTCGGAAGAGAGACAAATGGAATTCCTAAAGAGTTACTAGTTGGGAAAGAAGATAAGTGTCTGAGAATTCATATGACGGATAAAGTACGTTCCTTAAATTTATCGAATACGGCAGCAATTCTAATTTATGATGTTTTAAAACAACAAGGATTTCCAGGTTTGCATTAACCATAAAAAAAACGAGTATGGATACCCCATACTCGTTTTTCATTCGATTTATTTCGTTTCATAACCAGAAGCAAAGATTGCTACGATAAATGTTAGTGATACCCCAATAACTAACGCTACCCCCATGTTTGAATATCCTCCTTCAAGATCAGTTGATGTATCGATACTTTAATATTTAGTATGTATAATAGTACGTCCATTATAACGAAAAAACTTCTTGATGTGAAGAAGTAAGTTAGGTTGACCAATACACCTTTAAATTTCAGATAATTCAAATTTTTATTGAGCGCGTACAAAACCCTGTGTTTTCAAGGATTACAAGCGTTTGAAAGTTTAGGGGAACAAGTAAAAATACGTTTAACCATTCATTTTCTTCCTCTGTTTATCATAGATTGTATTATCTAGCTTCTGTTACACCACATTTTGGGAGGTCATCCTAATGGATATTTTAAAAAAGGTCCAGAATTATCGAGAGGATCAAGAAAAGCTAAAGTGGGAAGGAACACTTGCTGACTATTTAGAACTATTAAAAGAACGGCCATATTTGGCGCAATCTGCTCATTCAAGAGTTTATAACATGATTAAACATAAGGGTGTTGAAGAAGTAGAAGGTAGAAAGCATTATAAATTTTTTGAAGATCAACTATATGGGTTAGAAGAACCTTTGGAAAAATTAGTGGAGGAATACTTCCATCCTGCAGCAAGACGATTGGATGTTAGAAAAAGAATTTTATTGCTTATGGGACCTGTCAGTGGCGGGAAGTCCACACTAGTATCCATGTTAAAAAGAGGTTTGGAAGAATATACGTTAACCGATGAAGGTGCAGTATTTGGTATTAAAGGTTGTCCCATGCACGAAGACCCTCTCCACTTGATCCCACATCACTTACGCCAGGACTTTGAAGAAGAATATGGCATTAAAATAGAAGGCAACTTATCCCCCTTAAACGTAATGAGACTTGAAACCGAATATGAAGGACGTATTGAAGATGTCATGGTAGAACGAGTATTTTTCTCAGAAGATAAGCGTACAGGAATAGGTACCTTCAGTCCGTCCGATCCGAAATCACAGGATATTGCGGACTTAACTGGATCGATCGATTTCTCCACAATTGCAGAATATGGGTCTGAGTCCGATCCGCGTGCATACCGATTCGATGGCGAGCTTAATAAAGCCAATCGGGGAATGATGGAATTTCAAGAAATGTTAAAGTGTGATGAAAAGTTTTTATGGCACTTATTGTCCTTAACGCAAGAAGGGAATTTCAAAGCAGGAAGGTTTGCTTTGATTTCTGCTGATGAATTGATTGTTGCCCACACGAATGAAGCGGAATATCGTTCATTTATATCCAATAAGAAGAACGAAGCCCTTCACTCTAGGATGATTGTTATGCCTGTCCCATATAATCTAAAGGTGAGTGATGAAGAACGAATCTATGCAAAAATGATAGGGGAAAGTGATATTAAAAATGTCCACATCGCACCTCATACGTTACGAGTGGCTGCCATGTTTACGATTCTTACACGTTTAAAAGAATCTACAAAAGGGAATTTAAGTGTTCTGAAGAAAATGTATTTATATGATGGACAAAATGTTGAAGGATATAGTGATGCAGACGTTACTGAGCTACAGAGAGAGTTTAATGATGAAGGGATGAGTGGCATTGATCCACGCTATGTGATTAATCGTATTTCCTCCACTATTATAAAAAAAGAAATGACATCCATTAATGCACTTGATGTTCTCCGGTCGTTAAAGGATGGATTAGATGATCATCCTTCGATATCAAAGGAAGAAAAGGAAGAATACATGAATTATATTTCTGTCGCTAGGAAAGAGTATGATGAGATAGCGAAGAAGGAAGTTCAGAAGGCATTCGTTTATTCATACGAAGAATCAGCCAAGACATTGATGGATAACTATTTAGATAATGTGGAAGCTTACTGTAACAAATCAAAGCTTCATGATCCATTGACAGGTGAAGAACTACATCCTGATGAAAAACTAATGCGCTCAATTGAGGAACAAATCGGTATTTCTGAGAATGCGAAGAAAGCATTCCGGGAAGAAATTTTAATCCGTATTTCTGCTTACGCTCGTAAAGGTAAGAAATTTGATTATCAATCACATGAGCGATTACGTGAAGCGATACAGAAAAAATTATTCGCAGATTTAAAGGATGTAGTTAAGATTACGACGTCCTCGAAAACGCCTGACGAGCAACAATTGAAAAAAATGAACGAAGTTGTTGCGACGTTGATAGATGAATATGGCTATAACTCTTCATCAGCAAATGAGTTATTAAAATATGTGGGAAGTTTATTAAATAGATAAATCAGATAGTGATCTCGTAAAAACGGGATCACTATTTTGACTTTTTCTATGTGGGAACTATCGATAATTAACGGTTGTTCCCATCTCTGTCATTAGCACGATCTTCTTCTATTGTTTCAACCATGCCATATTCGCCATTCATTGCTTGTTCATCTTGATCTAAGCCAATTGCTTCTTCTGCTTTTTTTATGGAAGACTCTGTAGCTCTTTTAGATTTTGCCATTGCTGTCACCTCCAATTATTAGCTTGTCTGGGTAGGAATAAGATTATTCTTTAATAACCAATATACTTTTTGAAATCCTACAGTTATATGGAGGGTGGAACATCGGGCATGCTATACTATGTTAAGTAAACTATAAAAAGGTAGGGATTACGTTGAGTATAGAACTAATTGTGTTATTAAGTATTATCTGTATAGGGGCATTAGTTGGAACAGTTTTAGTGGGCTTACAAGAAAGTAAAAGACAGAAACAATATGAGCAAGAAGGCGGTTCTCCTGAGGACGAATTACAAAGATCAAGGGAGTATGAAACGAAGTCATTAAAATCAAATGTTCCGATCTTAACTATTATTTATATCGTCACCTTTTTGTTAGCTATTTTAGCAATGTTTATCTTTGTATGGTAATGGCAAGATTAGTGATAAATTGTTGAACAATAACTAATAAAAACGAACGGGTTTGAGACTCTGCCTAAAGGGGCATATAGTAATATGATTTACTAATTCACACTACTATGCGTGAACATTTTAGTTAACTTATTAGACATCCATTGTAAGCGATATGCAAATTAGGTATGAAGGTAATTGAACAGAAAATTAAAAATAACCATAATCATTTGAATTATCGTTGTTATTTTATTGTACAGCTAGTCAAAATAGGGTATATTAGTTGTTGTAAGAATGTAGTAAAAATTTATAATTTACATGGATGGGTAATTTATAAACTAATAGTAGGAGAAAGTGAACTTCTAATGGGGGTATAAGACGTGACACAGAAAGAATCTAGCGAAAGATTCTGGAACAATTTTCATGGTCCAAACATGGGGTATTTGGAAGAGCAATATGAAAGATATTTGGAGAACCCGGAAGCAGTCGACAAGTCTATTAAAGATATGTTTGACGAGCACGGTGCTCCAGAATGGCTAGATAACACAGGAGATAAAGGGACTGCTCCGTCTTTTAACAATGTAAATATCGATATTAAGAAACTAACCTCGGCAATGAAACTTGTGGAGGCTATTCGTCGTTATGGTCATTTGGAAGCAGAAATTTATCCTGTCGGCCTGTTAAAAGGTAGAAAGACACAGATGATAGATCCTGAGAAATATGGTTTAACGAATGAAGATTTGGAAGCGATTCCGGCTAGCTGGATTTCAGACAATTTACCACGCAATATGAAGACTGCTTTAGACATTGTCGAATTGCTCCGTAATCGATATGTTGGAACCATTTCTTTCGAGTATGATCATGTAAATAATGATAATGAAAGAACATGGCTTCGTGAGAAAATCGAAACAGGATCCTATCAAATTAAATTCAACGAAGAAGAAAAGAAGCAATTACTTGAAAAATTGACAGATGTAGAAGGTTTTGAAAATTTCCTTGCTAAAACCTTCGTCGCTCAAAAACGTTTCTCGATTGAAGGATTAGAAGTGATGGTACCAATGCTTGATCGCATTGTTCAAAACTCATTCTATGATGAAACCGAAGAAATTCTAATGGGGATGGCACACCGTGGAAGATTGAGCGTGTTAACACATATTCTAGGAAAGCCATTCGATAAAATATTTTCAGAATTTCATCATTCTGCAGATAAGGAATTAATCCCTTCTGCCGGCTCAAGAGCTATTACGTATGGATGGACTGGTGATGTAAAGTATCACTTTGGTGCAGAGAGGCAAGTTGGTGAAGAGAAGCCTTCGCCAACTCGTATCACACTGGCACATAATCCGTCTCACTTAGAATTTGTAAATCCTGTAGTCGAGGGATTCACAAGAGCTGCACAAGATTACCGATTTAGAGCTGGATATCCAGAACAGAGGCAGGATAAAGCAATTAGTCTACTGATTCATGGGGATGCCGCATTTATTGGAGAAGGTGTAGTGGCTGAAACTTTAAATATGAGTGCTCTTCCTGGCTATAGTACAGGCGGAACGATTCACCTGATTGCTAATAATTTGGTAGGTTTCACTACTGGTCAAGATCAAGGTAGATCAACTAGGTATGCTAGTGACTTAGCCAAAGGGTTTGAGATTCCAATTATTCATGTCAATGCAGATGATCCTGAAGCATGTGTTTCTGCGGTCATGCTTGCTTATGAATACCGTCAGAAGTTCCACAAGGATATTTTAATTGACCTTGTTGGCTATCGTAGGTATGGTCATAACGAGATGGACGAACCAAGGGCAACTCAACCGCAATTGTATGGGGATATTGATTCGCATCCGACTATCACATCTATTTATGCAAATCGATTAAAAGATAGCGGAATTATAGATGATACCACTCTAGAGGTAATGAAAGAGGCTGTACAGAAAAAATTACAAGATATTTACGATAATATGATTGAAAATAATGCTGTTAAGACGGAACCTAAGCCAGTGCCACAGGCATTACGTAATGGATTAAGTGATATTGAAACAGCTGTTCCTTTAGATCAATTAAAGGCATTGAACAAAGGATTACTTAATCGTCCAGAAGGCTTTAACAGCTTTAAAAAGCTAGAAAGAATCTTAAAGAAACGTGGGGAAGCTTTTGAAAATGGAAACAAGGCAGACTGGGCTACAGCAGAAACCTTGGCTTATGCTTCTATTTTAAAAGATGGTATTCCGATTAGAATCACTGGTCAAGACTCGGAACGTGGTACGTTTGCACACCGTCACCTTGTCCTACATGATGTAGAAACAGGTGATACGTATTGCCCGATGCATGGCTTAGAAGAGGCGAAAGCATCATTTGATATTCACAATAGTCCGTTATCTGAAGCGGCTGTCTTAGGATTTGAATACGGCTATAGTGTAAAAGCGCCAAAAACATTAGTGCTTTGGGAAGCCCAGTTCGGTGACTTTGCGAATGCTGGTCAAGTTATTTTTGACCAATTTATTGCCGCAGGTCGTGCGAAGTGGGGAGAAAAATCCAATATGGTTATTCTACTTCCGCATGGTTTTGAAGGGCAAGGTCCAGAACACTCTAGTGCTAGATTAGAAAGATTTTTAAATCTAGCAGCTGAAAATAACTGGATTATTGCTAATGTGACAACTAGTGCGCAATATTTCCATTTGCTACGTCGTCAAGCAGCATTAGTCGATAGTGAGTCAGCTCGTCCACTAATAGTGATGACTCCAAAGAGCTTGCTTAGAAATCAACGTGTTGCCTCTGCAGCGGAAGCATTTATTGAAGGTAAATTCCAACCACTAATTCCACAACCAGGTCTACCAAAGACGACTAAAAAGGCTAAGCGTTTAGTCATTGGAAGTGGAAAAGTGATGGTTGATATTGAGGAAGCAATGAGTCAATCCGATAAGCGTTATGATGACATTCATGTCGTAAGGGTTGAACAAGTATATCCGTTCCCACTTAAGCAAATTGAAGAGGTTATCAAAGGATGCCCGAATCTAGAAGAAGTAGTTTGGGTCCAAGAAGAACCACGAAATATGGGAAGTTGGAATTTTGTAAAGGAACCGTTATATAAATTAACTAATGGGGAAAAAGAATTAAAATATGTAGGTAGATGTGAAAGATCGTCCCCGGCTGTAGGTGAACCTAATATTCACAAAGCAGAACAAAGCCGCATTGTTCAAGAAGCCCTAGAGCTGTCTAAAGGAGGAGATTCCAAGTGAAGGAAATTAAAGTCCCAGAATTAGCAGAATCTATTACAGAAGGCACCATTGCCCAATGGCTTGTAAAGGAAGGGGAGCGTGTAGAAAAAGGTGACCCTATTCTAGAATTAGAAACAGATAAAGTAAATGTGGAAGTAAACTCTGATTATACTGGTGTTGTCGCTAAGCTTCTTAAAGAAGCTGGCGATGACGTGGAAGTTGGAGATGTAGTCGCAAATGTGGATGAAAATGGGGAAGTTAGCACATCTGCCGAAACAAGCAGTGAGCCATCCCAATCTGAATCAACAACTGAATCTAAACAAGAAACAAAGGCAGAAGAGTCTAAGCCAGTAGCTGAAGCGCCAAAAACAGCAGGTAAGAGTAACCAAATTGTAGCATCCCCCGCTGCTAGGAAACGTGCTCGTGAGCTTGGGATTGATTTAAATCAAGTTATGCCAAGAGATCCACTAGGTCGTATTCGTCCTGAGGATATAGAGGCGCATGCATCTAAGGCATCTAACACGACAGAAGAACCGAAAAAAGCGAAGCAAGAAGCAAAGTCTTCAGAGAAAACAGAATTTGATAAGCCGGTAGAGCGCGTGAAAATGTCACGTCGTCGTCAAACAATTGCAAATAGATTAGTAGATGCCCAACATAACGCGGCAATGCTGACTACTTTTAATGAGGTTGATATGACTTCGGTTATGAAGCTTCGAAGCGAACGCAAAGACAAGTTTTTGAAAAAGCATGGTGTGAAGCTTGGGTTTATGTCATTCTTTACAAAAGCGGTTGTAGGTGCGTTGAAGGAATTTCCGCTTATTAATGCAGAAATTCAAGATAATGAAATCGTACTTAAGAAATTCTATGATATTGGTATCGCTGTTTCAACAGATGATGGGCTCGTTGTTCCGGTTGTAAGAGATGCAGATCGTTTAGATTTTGCAGGGGTAGAATCAGAAGTATCGCGATTAGGTAAGAAGGCTCGTGATAAAGAGTTACAAATTAGTGACTTGCAAGGTGGAACATTTACGATCACAAACGGAGGCATTTTCGGATCGTTGTTATCCACACCGATCATCAATGCGCCGCAAGTTGGTATTCTAGGAATGCACTCCATCCAAAAACGTCCGGTAGTCATGCCAGATGATTCAATCGAAGTCCGTCCAATGATGTATATTGCTCTATCCTATGATCATAGAATCGTAGATGGAAAAGAAGCAGTACAATTTTTAGTAAGAATCAAACAGTTATTAGAAGATCCATATAGCCTACTATTGGAAGGTTAAAAGTTAGCTACAAAGCGTTGCGCAGATATAATCCGTGCAACGCTTTTTTTAATTTCTATGAAATAGTAAATAATAGACTCGGCATATATTTTTTCAAAATAGAGCGAGAGTGGATACGATTTTACTTAATCCAAAGCTTGCGAAAATCAACCTGGCCAAAAGATTCAAGCTGAATATCCTGAATCATTGGATGAAAGACTCGATTTTTAATAGGGTGGTGCATAAAAATAAATAAATTATTTTCTTTAATTATCGCTTCAACTTGTTCTATTATCTCATCTCGTTTATTTTTTAAAGGAATCTGTTTAAAATTCTCTAGAAGTTGTTCGATGGCAAGCAAGTTATCTTTTCCAAGGAATCGTCGAAAGATCAACATTTTGTTGTAAAAAGCCCCTAAAAATGAAAGGTGATAATCAATAGCAGATACCTCTCCCATAAATAAAAGGTCAGCACCCTTTTCAAGTTTATTTGTATAAAACTCTTCTAATGAAAAAGTCTGGAGTTCAAACGTCATACCAAACTTACTTGCCTCTTGTTTAAACCAGGTTGCTTCCTCGATTGCACCCGGAAAGTTAAGACAGTATAAGGATAAGGTTTCCCCATTGTAATTCGATTGTTTAAGTAGATTAGTTACTTTGTTTAAGTCTTTATGGGGAGCTATAGAATTCCAAGGAAAAAAACTGGAAGCATCTTTAACTGGATCTCGTCCTAACTCCTTGCATAACTTCTGAACATTTAAGATATGAAATACTGCTTCTCGAAATAGCTTGTCATGTACAACTGAATTTCGGTTAAAATTAAACGCTAGAAAACGGAAACCAACTTCTACATCTTTTTTTAGGATGCCAGTCTTAAGTGTTTCATTAGAATTAATCGTATAGGAAACAGTCTTAGCGGTTTCCATTGGTATCTTCCAGAATTCAATTCTATCCAAAAACGGTCTTGCTAAAAAGTAATGATCATGTGCCTCTATGACGATCCGTTGTTTATCTCTTCGTTTTAAATGAAAGGGTCCAGTTCCAATCCATTGAAACTCATCAAACGGGATATCCTGAGGTAAGATTACTAGATTACATGTGCTTACGTACCTTAAAAAGAATGGGTTCGGCTTAGTCAATTTAATTTGAATAGTATAAGGAGTCAGACAGTCTATTTTTTCAATGTCTTCTACTAGCCAGTAATAGGCTGTGTTCGGGTGGAATCGCTCGAATGTATATTTCACATCCTCGCTAGTAAGCAAACTTTGATGATGGAAGCGTACCCCTTTATGCAAATAGAACTTCCACACTGTATAGTCTTCATTTACTTTCCAATGATGCGCCAGATGTGGCTCAATCTCGTCTGTTTCTGAATTATAGATTACGAGTGTGTCTCCGATTTGTCTGATCAAATGGCTTTCAAAAGTGACGGAACAGTTAACCGGATCAAGTGTCGTCATATCGCGAGAGATGATCGACCGCAGTACATCTTTGTTTTCATCTGTTTCCTGCATACCGAATAATTCTCGTACTTCATTGGAAACTGCAGCTATCCATGGTTTTGGAATCGGAAGTTGTAGAAGTTGGACTAAATCATCTAGTTGGTTGTCACGAATACAGTTGCTTGTAAATAACTCCACTTCTTTTTGAAAAGGGTGAGAAAATAACAAGCTAGATTTATTGCCTCGTCCACGACCAGGAATATAGGTGAGTTTTTCTTGCGCCTCTAATTGCTTTAATTTACGGGTTACATTTTTCTTCGAGCAAAACCATATCTTCTCAATATCTTCAATTTTTACGAATACGGTCTGGCTTTTTTCCTCTGCATAATAAAAGGATCTTAGTATGAAATAGGATAAGTCCTTCAATACTTTACCTCCTAAAAGGGGACATAATTAAGATGATTATACCCTTTTTTTCCCCTTTTGAAAAAGGCAAAATGAATATCTAGAGGGGGAATGGACGTGTTTAAACAATTACATCCAAATATAAGAATACGTATTTACACATCTTTTTTAAGTCGGGTAATCGGTTCAATGATCTTCCCGTATATGGCGATTTATTTCACGTATCAAATAAATGCGACTGCAGCTGGGGTTTTATTACTAGTTAATGTGATCGTTCAGTTTCTTGCAGGTCTTTATGGAGGATTTTTAGCAGATTTAATGGGTAGGAAGCGTCTCATGGTGATTGGAGAAGTGATGAAATTAATTGCTTTTATCGGAATGGGTTTAGCGAATTCACCACTTGGAACATCAGCCATTGTAACATTTATGATGATGCTCATAATCAGCATTGCTTCTGGCTTTGTTAATCCAGCTGCTGAAGCAATGTTAATTGATGTTAGTACAAAAGAGACAAGAGGGTTTATGTATTCCATTAATTACTGGGCAGTAAATATGTCGCTAATGCTAGGTCTTATCGTCGGAGGGTGGTTTTTTAAAACCCACTTTTTCGAGTTGATTTTGGGATTAATAGCAATGAGTGTCTTGACACTTTGGATGACAGCTACACTAATTCAAGAGACGTATCAAGTGAAACAAGGGATTAGTAGGAAAGACTATGGGTTGGTTCCTCTGTTAAAAAGCTACCAATCAGTGATGAAAGACATGCCCTTCCTACTGTTTACTATTGGTGGAATTGCCATACTATCTTTAGAATTTCAACGCAATAACTATCTAGCTGTAAGATTAGAACAGGATTATGTTACAAAAACGATATCATTCTTTGAAAAAGTGAATTTTACAATGGATGGTGTAAAATTGATCAGCCTACTAACTGTTGAGAATACACTAATGATTGTCTTATTTACTGCTTTAATTTCGAAATGGATTAAGGGCAAAAAGGAACAGCCAATAATGTATATCGGCTTCATTTTATTTGGAATAGGGTTTGCTTTAATGGCGGTGACAAATAATACGATCGCTCTATTTATTGCAGTGTTCATATTATCTGTTGGAGAGTTAATGTATGTTCCGACTAGACAATCACTATTAGCTGATATTGTAGATGACTCACGTCGGGGAGCATATATGGCTTTCAATGGCTTCGTATTCCAAATTGGAAAAATGTTCGGAGCACTAGGTATTATCGTTGGAGAGGTAATAGGCGGAATAAGCATGGGTGTCCTTTATTTATGCTTCGTTTTCTTCGGTATTGCCTTTACTAGAGTAGCGATAAAAAGGAGATTCGGTACTAGCGCTAGTGAGGCTAGAGTATAACATAAATTTGAACGAATAGGTAAGTTTAAAAAAGATATAAGCCATCATGGTGCTTTCATGTTAAATAAACCACGTCCGTACGGATTAGATGGGTGCTAACCAATGCTTTGGAAATGTGCGATTCAAGAGGTGGAAGACAATACTTCTGAAAGGGAATTTCCGCTGCATGGTACATTTCGTTTACCTAGTAAAAAAATATTAGTTTTATGTCACCTATTTAATCTAACTTTTTGTCCTAGTAATTAGAAAATGAGTTTGTCCGTTCTTTCTGTTTTTTCAAAAAAGTTTAATCAAACCGCTTGTTGCTGCATACAATGAAATAATACTTGAAAAGGAGGGGAATAGATGGCTGAGTCAAAAGGCACTGATTCCAAAAGCTTCATGATTGCAGAAGAAGATTGGTCCCTCCATAGAAAAGGGTATGATGACCAGAAACGCCACCAAGATAAAGTGCAAGAAGTCCTCAAGAAAAAACTCCCCGATCTAGTAAGTGAAGAGAATATTGTCATGTCCCGAGGGAAAGATGTAGTTCGCATTCCAATTCGCTCACTTGATGAATACAAAATCCGATACAGCCAAGAAAAAAATAAACATGCAGGCCAAGGCAGTGGTGATAGCAACGTAGGAGATGTTATTGCTAAAGACGGTACCCCACAAAAAGGTGCTGGTAAAGGTCCTGGAGCAGGGAAAGATCCTGGTGAAGATTATTATGAAGCAGAAGTCTCATTCGAAGAATTGGAAGAGACTTTTTTTGAACACTTAGAATTACCTAATTTACAAGAAAAGGAAAAAGATAACATTGTCACGCTGGATTATGAATTTAGAGACATACGAAAACAGGGCCTCCAAGGTAACATTGATAAGAAGCGGACAATGCTTGAAGCGTTCAAACGGAATGCGATGGAGGGAAAACCTCAGTTTAATCCCATTTACCCTGACGATCTACGCTTTAAAACATGGGACGATATTGAAAAGCCTGAATCGAAAGCAGTCGTGTTGGCGATGATGGATACTAGTGGAAGCATGGGACAGTTTGAAAAATATATGGCAAGAAGCTTCTTTTTCTGGATGACAAGATTCCTAAGACAAAAATATGAGACAGTAGAAATAGAATTTATCGCCCATCATACCGAAGCAAAAGTAGTTGATGAAGAATCCTTTTTTACTAAAGGAGAAAGTGGAGGTACGATTTGTTCCTCCGCATACCGCAAGGCAATAGAGTTAATTGAGAATAAATACTCACCGTCCAGGTATAATATTTATCCATTTCACTTTTCAGATGGTGATAATCTAACTTCTGATAAC
The DNA here is from genome assembly GCF_014280935.1 of Aquibacillus kalidii. Classification (GTDB taxonomy): domain Bacteria; phylum Bacillota; class Bacilli; order Bacillales; family Amphibacillaceae; genus Aquibacillus_D; species Aquibacillus_D kalidii. Next base: position 162,508 of record NZ_JACLZI010000056.1, on the reverse strand, counting down.
AGACGATGTGTTTCATTAGTAGAACAATTAGTGGAATATTCTAGTATGTTTGGTTATGGTGAAGTGAATCAATACAATCGTCATTCGACTTTAATGCAAGTATTTAAACAAATAGAAGATGAAAAATTAAAATATCATGTATTAAGAAATAAAACAGATGTATTTTATGCAATGAAGCATTTTTTCAGTAATAGTGAAGAAGAGGTATATGCTTAAATATAAATGAACAGGTGACAGGAGCAGCTATGGTATTATAGCTGCCTTTTTATGTAAGCTAAATAAAAATCATAGCTAATTAGTACGTGTGAAAACATTCACGTTGGCGTATATAGTAAATGTGACTTTCACTAAACTCTTAACACAGTCGGACTTATCTACTTTAAAAGAAAACCCATATTTTTGTCATTGTTTTACTTTTCATAATTATATTACAATAGAAATAAAAAAAGGGATTTTGCAGATGAGCCTGTTCAAAAGAAAGCAACCAAACATACAGAACAAAGACAATAATAGCTTTTCTTCTTTAAAAGGCGACAATAAGTTGTATAAGAATTATCCAACACCAGTTTTCCAAGTAGATTTGGACGGTAAAGTAATAAAATACAATGAAGCAGTAATACGTGTATTTGGGTATAACGAAAAGGAAATAACTCGCTATTTTGATTCCTATTTCCTTCCTGAGTATAAGAACAAACGTCAATATTTCTTAACAGAGGCAATGAAAGGCATCGCACAAAATTACCAAGCTCGTATTTATCATAAAAACGGAGACGTATTAGACGTTGATGTAACGTACATCCCTATTTTCGGTGAAGATGAGCAAATAAACTGTATACAAGGAATAGCTAGAGATATAACAGCTTTTCGGGATAATGAAAAAGAATTAGCTAAAATTAGTAGTAGCTTAGAGTTAGCACAGGATTTGGCTAGAATAGGGAGCTGGGATTATGACGTTATAAAAGATGAAGTTTATTGGTCTCAGCAACTTTACGAGCTATTAGAAATAGAAAGTGATAATTTTTCACCATCAGCTACTAAAATAGTACACTTCGTACATCCAGATGATAGAGAGCGGTATAGGGACGTGTTGAATCAAGCCATTCTTGAAAATAAGGGAATGAAAGTGGAATATCGTTTCTTATTAACTAACAACAAGACCGTGTTCGTAAAAGAAGAGGCAAAAGTTATTTTTAATGAAAATCAACAACCTGTCCGTGTTATCGGGACAATTCAGGATATCACCGATCAAAAAATTGGTCAGCTAAAGCTTGCGAAAAATGAAGCAATGCAAGCAAAATTATTAGATAACTTAGAAGCGGGAATTTGGTCCTTTAGCTTCAAAAAAGATGTGTTTACCCTCGTATCTAAAGGGGTGGAAATTTTAACAGGGCTTCCTCCAAGTTATTTTAGCAGTCGTGAAACGTGGTATTCGGTTGTACATCCAGATGACCGAGCGTCCCTTTTCGAGCGGCAAACTGTCCTAAGGGTGGGAAAAACATTACACCAAGAATACAGAATCATCCACAAAAATGGGGATGTCATTTGGATTCAGGATCAATCTATACCCAGCCTAGATGAACATGGGAATTTAATTAGGTTAGACGGGATTATTACCAATATAACCAGTTATAAAAATTCTGAAAAAGAGATTAAATATTTGGCATATCATGATTATTTAACACAATTGCCAAATAAACGAATGTTTGATGAGAAGTTAAGTCAACTTGTTAAATCAGACAAAACTAAGAATGTTCCAGTTGGGCTTCTCGATCTAAACCTAGATCGTTTTAAATTAATTAATAATACACTTGGTTTTGAAGTAGGAGATCAATTACTAATTAAGTTTGCCGACAGGGTGAAACGGAAATTAGATAATAATCATACTCTTTTTACAAGAATAGGTGGGGATGAATTTCTTATCCTATTGTGGGGGTATGAAGATAAAAACAAATCAATTGAATTAGCTGAGTTCCTATTGGATTTATTAAAGGAGCCCTTTATCGTAAATGGTTATGAGCTGTTCTTGACAACGAGCATCGGGATTAGTAGTACTATGTTAGATGATGACTTAGATGGTAATTCATTGAGAAAAAATGCTGGTGCAGCACTGAAGCGTGCCAAAATAAATGGGAAAAACACGTATGAAGTTTTTTTCCAGTCCTTAAATATCGAAACATATAAGCAATTTATGATCGAAAGAGATTTACGGAAATCTATTGAAATGAGAGAACTGTTTTTAGAATTTCAACCGATTGTAAATAAGCAGACAGGGGAAATCACTAGAGCAGAGGCGTTAGTAAGATGGAGACATCCAGAATGGGGAATTATATCCCCTAAGGAGTTCATTCCGCTAGCAGAAGAGAGTGGATTTATCTTACAAATAGGTGATTGGGTTTTAGAGGAAGTGTGCATGTTTTTAAAGCGCTGGGAACAGAAAGGTCTATCTGTAGTTCCTATCTCTATTAATATATCTGCTCAGAGATTCTTACGAAATGACTGGGTTGATTTTATAAGGAATACGTTAACGACGACTAAAGTAAATCCTGAATTAATAGAACTTGAAATTACAGAACGTTCTTTAATTCATGGAGAAGAAGAAATTAACTCTGATCTAGAATTCCTCCAAAGTTTAGGTGTGAAAATTGCTCTGGATGACTTTGGGACAGGTTATTCTTCTTTAAGCTACTTAAAAGACTATCCGGTAGACGCAATTAAAATCGATAAGGCATTTGTTGATAGCATTGTTTCAAACTCAAATAGTCGAGCTATCCTAAAAACACTTGTTCAGCTGGCGTACGATCTAGAAAAGAATGTAGTTGTGGAGGGTGTGGAAACTAGCGAACAATTAGATATTATAGCTAAGCTTAATTGTAGTGAAGTGCAGGGATATATATTTAGTAAACCTGTACCTGAGTCAGATTTCCAATTATTGCTAGAACGGAGAGTACTGATTCCTAAATCAATTCCAATCAACCCTGCTGTAATGGACAAGAAGAAGGAATCCAATAAGGTGTCATTTGAGCACCCATTAAAATCAAGTATGACTTTAGTTACTATTAATGGGAAGAAGGTTAAATTAGGATTTACTCCCATTCTAATCAATGAAATATCTAATACAAATTTAAATTTACAATCTGCCATTAACTTACCTATCCGTGATGATTTTATTTATCGCTTAAGCATCGATATAATGGGGCACCATTTTAACTATAATGGACATATTGTATATAAAAAAGAAGTAGCTAATTTGTATGAATATGATGTTGTGTTGGACTTAACTAGTAGTGAGAAAAGGAGATTAAAGCGATTATTACCTATCTTGTCTACCTTGATTAAGAAAGCAGCTATATCAGATAATCATTTCGAGTTCTCTAACAAAGCAAAGTATTTAAAACAGTTCCGCTTATAAGTTAACTTAAATCATAATGATTCACTTAAACTTATTACCTACACAAACTTCTTTATGCTATCGAACAATTACAATAAGTTGCAATTGAACTAGTTGGCCAACTAGGTAGTTTGTTAGGAATTGGATAATAAGAGATATATCTCACCTTATATTATTCAGTACATGACAAATTGACACTAATTTCTAAAAAGGCACTCCCGATGGTGAGTGCTTTTTTGCGTTGTTTGTAATCAAAAGGATTCGTCGATAAGTCGTAACGGGTAAAGTGGGATGCATCAGGCTAAACGATGAATATTAATATAAAGTAGATTTTGAATGTTAAAATATTTACACAACCACCCGAAATTGGTAAAAATTTGTCAAAAGGTGCAACTAAAATAACGTTCCAAACGTCTATATACGTACAGAAGATTATATTAAAAAACGGAGAAGAGAGGGAGCTAGAATGAAAAAGAAGCTATGTTTAATCATTATTTCTCTTCTCGCATTAGGTGTTTTATCTGCCTGTCAGGACGAGAAGAAACAGACGATCCCAGAGGGTTTCTATCCTTATGAGAAATCGGAAGTGAAATCTGTTGTTCAGGAACTCTCTTTTCAACCAGAGCTTCCTGGATTTATTCCAATGAAAGTAGAAATATTAGTATCAGATAAGTATGTTGTGGAAGATTCAAACATGGAGGCGTTAGATATAAGTTTTTATACAAGGAATAATGATCTTTTATCTATTCAATTCTATGATGGTATCCGGAAACAACAAACAGTCGATCCAGAAAAAGTGAATATCTCTGAAAATATTGAAGGCAAATATATGGACAACTCCTTCGCCAAAACATTGACATGGATAAAAAGCGGAATTACGTACCAGATGACATTTCGCCCAAGTAGTACCAATACAAACCAACAAGCTGCATCCGTCACCAAATCAGACCTAATCAAAGTAGCCCAATCATTCTAGATGGTGCCTGTCACCACCCGAATTTTGTCGATACCAAGATGAACCTTCTTTGCATAATCGATGAGGGTTTAAAGATATAATCTGTGTGGAATAGTATTTAAAACACCGCTAGGAGGATGTTTATGACGAACGAATATAAGTTATACATAGGTGGAGAGTGGATTTCTACAAGTGAAAGCATTCAAGTTTTAGATAAATATTCACAAGACGTATATGCGACTGTTGCAAAAGCTGGAGAACAGGAAGTCGAGCAGGCAATTTCTAGTGCTGAAAAAGCCTATAAGAATAGTAAAATATCACCTTATCAACGATTCGAAATTTTAAAGAAGGTTTCTGAATTGATGATAGATAGGAAACAAGAGCTAGCCAAGGTTATTACAATAGAAGCTGGCAAACCACTTAAGCAAGCTATCAATGAGATCGAGCGATCGGCCCAGACATTTGAATTGGCTGCAGAGGAAGCGAAGCGTATTCGCGGCGAAGGTATTCCAGTGGAAGCTGCACCGGGATCTGAAAATCGAATGGCCTTTACGATAAAGGTGCCAGTAGGTGTAGTTGGGGCGATAAGTCCCTTTAATTTTCCTCTTAATCTAGTATCTCATAAGGTAGCACCGGCTATCGCTGCAGGGAACGCTGTCGTACTTAAACCAGCAAGTTCAACTCCTATTTCAGCTCTTAAGTTGGCTGTGTTGTTTGAAGAAGCGGGATTGCCTAAAGGATTATTTAATGTTGTAGTAGGACCTGGATCCACAGTTGGTGATCAACTGATGAAGGACAAACGAATTAATTTGTACACGTTCACTGGAAGTGCTGAAGTAGGGTTACACTTAAAACAGAATACTGGGTTAAAGCGTTCCATTCTTGAGTTAGGTAATAATTCACCTGTTATTGTAGATGAACAAGCAGACATTGATTTGGCGGCAAGAACGATCGCTCAAAAAAGCTTTGCTTATGCAGGCCAGGTATGTATATCCGTTCAGCGTATTTATGTGCACGATTCCTTACTAGACCAATTTGAACTCAAGTTCCTAGAGGAAGTCCGGTCGTTACAGGTTGGTGATCCAAATGATATCAACACGGATGTAGGACCGATGATTTCAGAAAAAGAAGCAGAAAGAGCGGAACAGTGGATTAAAGAAGCAACCGATAATGGAGCAAAAGTAATCGAAGGTGGGAATAGACAAGGTGCAATCTTACAGCCGACAGTGCTAACCAATGTAACTAAAGATCTGCGTGTAGTCTGTGAGGAGATTTTCGCACCTGTTGTTAGCATTATGGCTTTCGATGATCTAGATACCTGTATCGAAGAAGTGAATGAGTCAGCATTTGGCCTGCAAGGAGGTATTTTTACAAACAATATTGATACAGCCTTTTATGCAGCACGAAAAGTCGAAGTTGGTGGCTTAATGATCAACGATGCTTCCCAATACAGAGTCGATCTTATGCCTTATGGTGGGGTTAAGGATAGCGGGAATGGTAAAGAAGGTCCCAAATACTCAATTGATGAAATGACTGAGGAAAGATTAATTGTATTGAATTTGCAAAAATAAAGACGGGGTGGCCCAAGCTTTAGGGCTACCCCATCTTCGTTTTAATTAGGTGAATGCGCCAATCAGGCTTATACTACCTTAAAAAAGACATCTGTCGTCCTTATCCATTCTCAGCTGCATACTTTTTCAATAATTTTCTTTGTAAAAACTGTATTCTTCCAAATAAAGTGATCGCACCTGCACTCAACCCGATTATGAGACCAAGCCAATAGCCATAAGCGTTTAGGTTCGTATAATTAGCTAATAGCCATCCACTCGGCAGACCAATCAACCAGTAAGATACCAGTGACATCCAAAAGGTGATATTTACATCTTTATAACCACGAAGGGCACCTTGTAAAGGAGCGCCAAATGCATCAGCAAATTGAAAAAAGATTGCATAGTATAAGAAATTCTTTGTTAACTCAACAACCGCTGGATTCGTGTTATAGAGTTTAGCAACAGGGTCATCAAATATATACAAAATTAATCCCGCTACAAAGGCGATGATAATACCAGACGTAATTCCCATATACGAATAAGTTCTTGCATCTTTAATCCGTTTTGCACCAACTTCATAGCCAACGGCAATTGTAAGAGCCGTTGCTATACTTAGTGGGACCATGTATAAAAAGGAAGCAAAGTTAATTGCAGCTTGGTGTGCTGCTATTGTGTACGTATTATAGGAACTCATGAACAAAGTTACCGCTGAGAAAATACTAACCTCGAAAAAAATAGAAAAACCTATAGGTACACCAACCTTTAACTGTTCCCACCAAGCAAGAAGCGAAGGGCGAGACCACGTTTTAAATATATTATGGTTAGCAAAAGGTTTGATTCGGTGTACGATCCATATGGATATCACACAGCAAATCCAGTAAGTTAATGCTGAAGCAATCCCAGCACCGATCCCACCATATGCAGGGAGACCAAGTTTCCCAAAAATAAAAATATAATTAAACATGAAATTTAGTGGTAAAGATAGTAAGATAATAAACATGGATATTCTTGTTTGACCTAAAGCGTCAATGTAACAACGTAGTAGGTTAAAGATAAATAAGGGTATAATACCAATTCCTATCGCTAATAAGTAATATTTAGCAACGTAAGCTACATGTGCTTCTAAATCCATGGATTGAACAATTGGGTCAATGAGAAGGAAGCCAATAATGGATACGACTATTCCTAAACCAATCGCCAAAGATATCCCTTGCCTAACGGTTTCAGTGATATTCTTCTCGTCTTTCGCACCAATCATCTGTGCGACAATGGGTGAAATTGCCATTAGGATTCCGTTAATACCAGTTGAGATGGGGACCCAGAGACTAGAGCCTATGGCAACTCCTGCTAATTCAACAGCACCAGTTTTCCCTGACATGACCGTATCAAAGAAATTCATGGCATACATACTGAGTTGTGTTATTAGAATAGGAATAAGTATATAAATAAATAATTTAATCTTTTGTTTCAATGTGCTAGTTTCATACATGATGTTCTTCCTTTTTAGATAGATTTGGATTAGGATAGAGAGGATTATAGCACAAATAAGGTATGGAAGACATGTTTTAGAATCTTTAACACTTAGAAAGGGCGTCCAACATGAGCGAGAAACGTATATTGTTTACAGGTGGGGGAAGTGCAGGACACGTAATTGTTAATCTTGCTATTATTCCTACTTTCCAAAAAGAAGGCTGGGAGATAGACTACATTGGTTCCAAAAATGGAATTGAACGAGAATTGATCGGACGATTAGATGGGGTAAATTACCATCCGATTTCAACTGGAAAATTAAGAAGATACTTTTCTATAGAAAATTTTAAAGATCCATTTAAAGTGTTGAACGGGACATTACAAGCTTTCAGAATCCTAGGGAAGAAAAAGCCGACTGTTATTTTTTCAAAGGGTGGGTTTGTCTCGGTTCCTGTTTTAGTGGCATCACGATTAAGAAAAATACCGGCAGTCATACATGAATCTGATTACACACCAGGTCTTGCCAATAAATTGGCAATGCCATTCGCACAAAAAATATTAGCAACCTTTCCTGAAACGATGCAATTTTTGCCTGAAGAGAAAGCAGAATGGATTGGGGCAGTTGTGAGAAATGAGTTGTTCCAAGGGAGTAGGCAAAAGGGTTTGCAATTTGCCAATCTTCATTCTGATAAGCCCGTTCTCCTAATAATGGGAGGCAGTGGAGGAGCAAGAAAAATTAATCAAGCTGTTCGTGATCAACTTGATAGGTTACTTAACGAGTTTCAGATTATACATATTTGTGGTAAGGGGAACGTTGACCGTGAAGTCGAGGCAGAAGGATACGCCCAGTTTGAGTATGTAAATGAAGAATTGAGTGACCTATTTGCAGCGACTGACTTCGTATTATCACGAGCTGGATCTAACGCTATATATGAATTTCTTGCCCTAAAAAAACCAATGCTATTAATTCCTTTATCCCGTAACGCAAGTAGAGGCGATCAAATATTAAATGCTAATTCCTTTGTGAAGCAGGGTTATGCGAAGATGGTTGAGGAAGAGGATCTAACCGAAGATCGTCTTGTAAAAGAGTTGTTAGAATTAAAAGAGGGAAAAGGAAATTTCCTTAAAAATATGCGGCATTATGAAAGCTTTGAAGCAAAGGAAAAAGTAGTGAAGATTATTAAGGATATAGCAAAGAACTAAGAAAAAGGTGAAAATAGTCGAGTGTGGTTTATACTCGATTTTAATGTTTAGATATATTGAATTGGGGAGAAGGATATGGGAAATAAATATATGAAATGGAATTTGGCAACCTTGATTGCGATCATCCCACTGTGTTTTCTGGGGTATTGGTTTGCTGTGAATAATGAGGCATTATTCTATCTATTTGAATGGTTACTTGTATTTCTATTAGTGATATCCGTTATAATTTCTATTTTGGGAATAACTACAGCAAAAGGTACTGAAAGGTGGATGTCAACGTCTATCCTTTCTTTTCTCGTCCAACTAATAGCTTTTAGTCTATTTCTTGGCCCACTGACTCAGTTTTATCCGTTTATCTATGTTTTCTATTTTATTTCATTAGTAGCTTTGATTTCTCAAATACTTGTATGTGCCAAAGTTGAAAATTCCAAATGGTTACCAATAGTTTTTATTATTGTTGGAGTACTATTTGTTTTATTTGTTGGGATCATTCAATCCCTTTGGGGAACGGTTGCTTAAAGGAAAAGACCTTACCAGATAACTTTAATACTATATTGCTTCTTCGTCGTATAATCTATAAAGTCTCTAGTAAGTGAAGACGTTGATTTCCGCTCTGGGCAGTTGCTTTCCGTGGGCAACGCCTAAGCCAGGGAACTACTTGAATCCGCTTCTTTGCGCCCTTGCACCGAGGAAGCGTGCTGCGAAGCGTTTCTAGTAGACGCAGGTGCATCCTGTGGGGTCTTCACCTGTTGCTTTTCCCACAGGAGTCAACTGCCCTCCGCTCCAATCAACAACAAAGGTGGAAAAATTATTGGAGTAACAGTCCTTAGAATTAAGCTCTTTAGTTGGACGGTTAGTCGTTAATGTTCTAAAGAGTTAGAAATATATCATAGTGTAGGCAGAATACGGAGACTCCTCGAAAATACAACCCAATTTTCTTCGTGCGATGTCAATGCTGTCGAAGCCTTCCTTGTCCTGTGGGAGCAGCACGAGTCCGAAGATCCCGGAAGAGCATTCTTTGCGTCACGGGAAGGCTTGAGGCCGTGCCCACGGAAAGCGGAGTATTCTGCCGGAACGAGTTCAAGCACACATCAAAAGGTTCTTATAAGTTGCTAGTGATTTTATCTCCATTGCGAATGATCAATACTTCTAAATAAACACAAAAACTGCTTGAGGTATAAATCCTCAAGCAGTTTTTACTTGCTAGTCTTGTTTTCTAATAAACGGCCACCAGTTAGCTTTGCCAAATAGTTTGACCATAATTGGTACAAATAGAGGTAGCATGATTAATCCATATAGGAACAAACCTGTTAAGACTACTGTTGCTATTTGGAGTAAGGACATAACACCAGAAGGCATCATTGCAGCGAACGTACCCCCAAGAATGACAGCAGCAGAGATAATAACTGTTCCCATATTCTTCATAGCATGGATCAATGCATCTTTAATGGACATATTAGAATTTTCATTAAAACGGTCCATCAAGAAAATACTATAGTCAATTCCCAACGCGACGAGAATAACAAAGGCAAAGAAGCTAACAGCCCAACTAATCCCTTCATAATCTAGGATATTTACGAAAATAAATTCTGAAATACCCATTGCTGTAAAGTAAGTTAATACTAACGATCCAATTAAATAGAGTGGCATAATAATAGAACGTAGCAGGATTACTAAGATAACAAAGATTCCAGCTAACATTAAGACAACTGTTCGAGAGTAATCAGCATCGGAGATCTCCTGTAAATCATTATTTGTACTACTAATACCACCAATTGCAAATTTAGCATTTTCAAACGACGTTCCTTTTACAGCCCCATCAACAGAATCATTAATTTTATCAACCGTTTCTAGTGATTGTGTTGCATATGGGCTTTCTGAAAGAATGACTTCAAACTTCACAATTTGTTTGTTCTCTGACAAATATGGAGCTATTCCTTCCATAAATGCTTCATTTTCCAATGCTTCTTCCGGAATGTGAACAGTAGCAGTTGATTCTTCTTCACTAGAAAAATCCCCTAGATAGTTTTGCACTTCTGATAAACCATCAGATATTTGCGTTAATCCGTCTGTACTTTGGTCTAATCCGTCTGTAAGCTGAGTCATTTGATCTTGCATATCACTAAAGGCAGTTTTCAGTTCTTCTTGGCCTCCGTAAATCTGCGTTAATCCACTTTGTAGACTTGGAATGCCGTTAACAACCTGTTGTTGACCATTAGCAGCTTGATTTAAACCTTTTTCCAACTCACCAAGTGCGTTAATAAGTTGGTCTAATCCTTTCATCAACTCACCTTTGTCACTTACTGCGAGGCTAATTCCTTTGTTTGCTTCGCCTAAACCAGATGTAATAGCTTGCAAGCTACCATTTAATTTAGCTAATCCTGGAAGTTGTTCGTTACCATTTATTACAACTTTTAATTGTCCTAACGCAGCTTGGAACGCTTGATTCTCAGCTAGTGTAGGATCCTGTTGTTGGGCCATTTCTAAATATTGTTGTACCCCAGTAATTTCCTGATCTTTGTTCCCTGCCAACAAATTATTAATAGCTTGATACCCTTGCGTAACGGATGTTAAATTAGTTTCTATTTCATTGTAACCATTAACAGCAGTACTTAGATTCTTTTGTAATTCTGTTTTTAATTTTTGCAGATTTTGTTTAATTTGTCCTACTCCATCTGCACTAGAGACGACACCATCTTCAATCTGGCTTAAGGCACTTTTCATTTCGCCAATTCCATTATTGGCTTGTTGTGTACCATCCATTAATTGTGTAACGCCATTTTCTGCTTCCGTTAATTGTGGTACAGAGTCTTTTAGTTGCTCTGAAGCTTCACTCAATCCACTTTCGATTTCATTAATACCATCGACACTTTGGCCAATACCGTTACCAAGTTGTCCCGTTTGCTTGTTAATCGTAAAGTCCTCAATAACTTCTCCGGTAGGGCGTGTTGCACTTCTTACGGATTTTACACCATCAATTTTTTCTAACGCAGCACTGATTGATTCAATGTCTTGGAATTGTTCTGCGCTATCTACTTTTTTCTGCGTTTCAAATACAACAGTTGTTGGCATTGCTTCCCCAGGTCCAACACTATCTGCTAACCAGTTAAAGGCTTTAACTGAACCGTAATCATCACCAATCTCTTCTAGAGAATTATATGATTTTTGGTTATCAAAAGAGATTAAGCTAGGCACGACAATTGCTAGTACGATGATAAGAGCAACTAATGGTCTTGCCCATGCAAACAATCCAACAGATTTCCACAGCTTGCTTTCACTGTGCTCGACATTTTTATCAAATGGCCAGAACAGTTTCTTACCTAGAACGACTAGGAAGAACGGTACCAATGTCGGTAATGCAATTAATACTACCGCAACACCGACAGCAACTGCTACTGCTGATTGATATAAGGAGAAGGTCGATAATCCAATAGTGGAAAAGCCAATTAATACAGCTAATCCAGCAAAGAAAATTGTTTTACCAGCAGATTTATAGGTAGCAATAACTGCTTCTGTAGTCGTCTCATAATTTGCTAACTCTTCTTTAAAGCGACTAATCAGTAGGATACAATAATCGGTTCCGATACCAAACATGACCGCGACCATGAAGATCTGGGTGAAGGTTGATAACGGAAAATTAACTGTATCTGCAAGAATCGATACGATCCCTTGTGCTGCCAAGTAACTAATCCCAACCGTCACTAGTGGGATAAATGGTGCGATTAAGGATCTAAAGACAACAAATAAAATTAATAGGATAAATCCCACAGTAATGTACTCTGTTTTTTTCAATCCTTCTTCCGAATTGATTACAATATCATGTGAAATGTAGGCTTCACCAGTCAAATGGTGTTCAACCTCGACGTCTTCTACAGCATTATAGATCGCTTCTTTCGATTCCTCAATTGTTCGATTCTCAATGGATACATCCATCGGTACGAGAATAGTAGTTCCGTCTTCTGACACAACTTGTTCTTCAATTCGTTCATCTTCTGTAAAATTAAGTATGTTCGATACTTCTAGTTTTTCTTGTTGATCTTCTAATGTACCGATTGCTTTAGCAACTTCTTCTTTCTGCGTGTCTGTTAGTTTCTCATTTTCATGAAAAACCATTACACCGCTAATCGTATTCTCATCATTGTCCTCAGACATTTGTTCAAGCAATTTAGATGCTTCCGATGAAGAATAACCTTCAGGTACCCCTATCTGGCCTTTTTCTCGAACGAGTTCTTGTAGGTTCGGTGAAAATAATAGTAAGCCGACAGCTACTACGATCCATAAAACAAAGATCGGCCAGCGAAATTGTATGACTCTCTTCATTAATTTATATCCCCCTTAACACTTTTCTGTTTTTGTAATTATTTATTTTCTAGGAATAATACGTGCAAGCTTTTCAAGTGATTCAATAAAGCAGGAAATCTCTTCATCCTTGAACTCAGACAATATGTCACCCAGTACGTCATAAAGTTTTTTGGTTCCAGCATTGATTAGCTTCTTCCCATCTTCGGTTAAAGTTAAGTAAATGATCCGCCTATCCTGTTCATCACGTGTCCTATTAATTAAATTTCGCTCAACAAGTCGATTGATCTGTGCGGTTACGGCACTTTTTCCAATTGAGAATTCATGAGCAATATCAGAACTCGTACAGGGTTGTTTCATTTGTAAAAATCGAAGGGTTCCAAATTGGTCTGATGTCAATTCCTGATGAACCTTTTCGTTCATAATCACATTGATACGACGATTGACCTCGTTCATTGCTGTTGTGTACGTATCTACTAGTAAATTTAAGTTTTCTTTGTTCATAATCACACCCCAACCAAATAGTTTGACTAGTGAATAGTTCAATAGGTGAACTATTATAAAATATCACCAACTAAATAGAAAAGCAAGTATGAAAATCAATCGAAGGAGAGTTAGTTAAACATTCGCTTATTATTCTTATTTACAGTATTCTAAAACTATTCTAGAAAAAAAGACGAAAAGGGAATGAATCAAGATGGATCATCAAATGGGACTTTATGAGGAATATTATCAGCAAGTAATTAATGGAAACAAAATATATGAAGTTAGGTTAAATGACGGAAAGAGAAGAGAGATTAAAGTTGGAGATACCATTACATTTCAAATCTATCCTGACTCAAAGGCTTGTTTAATGGTTGAAGTGCTAGAATTGCAAAAATACGATACTTTTGAAGAGATGTATCGTGATCTACCATTTGACTTAATAGGGTGTAAAGGTTGGACCATGGAAGACATGCTCAAGGGAACTTATGAAATCTATTCAAAAGAGGAAGAGGTAAAGTGGGGGACAGTAGCGATAAAAATGAAAGTAGTAGCGTAATTTATTTAGTATTTTCGAGTGAGTAAACTCTGTCCACCACCCATTTAATTGTGATCAGGAGTAAACAATAAATAGGAAAAGAATAAATTGATTTCCATGCGAATGGATGATAGATCTCCATCCAGATAGCGACTTTTTCTAATATAAATGAAAAAATTGCCGATACGATTAAGGATGCTATCACATACTTTTTCCAGTTAGGAAAAAATTGATAGATAAGCATAAATATAATCGAAATTATAATATCTACACAGATAAGTCTACTTCCCCAAGGAACAACCATTGTCGGATAATCCCATAAAACAAGCTCTGCACCAAGTACATCTAAGAATGTAACAATCATAAGGCTAGACGTTCCTACTAATAAAACCTTCGTTAGTTTTGTACGATCTACAAGCTTCACGAAAATAAATATAGTGAAACATACACTGAAAATAAGAAATAGCCATTGCCAAGTAAGGAATACCTCATTTACCCAATACTCCCACCTTAACCATCTCAGTTCCTTCTGTGTATTGATTATATCGGAAAATACGTCCACAATAGTCTACCCCTTCAATGGTAATTTACTAATCTTATTATTAGTGAGTAAACGAACATTTATTCAAATGATTCTAAAGCATAACCAATTACTCTCGATGCAAGAAGGTTTAGAAGAAGTTGACCAGCGTTTAGTGTAGCTGATTATTCTTCCTCTAAACAACCGCGTTTATTGAGTTAATCCATGTCGAAGTATAGCAACTGTCACATTAAAATCCACTTGAATATCAGGTATTTTGTCTCTCCATTCACCATCGGACAAATTCTTCCCTCTAACAGTTGAATTGTAAACTTGACCAAAACCGATTGGATCTACTTGTAATTCCTTTAACTTAGATGTTAAATTATTTAATTTACTATTTATCTTTTTCTCAATCTCTTTCTCAAACCTCTTTGCAATTGCTTCATTACTGATCGCAACTTTTTCTGATACTTCTAATAATCTGGTTTCAATATCAATATCAACCTTAAAGGACAGCTCCTGAGCAGATACTAACTTAATCTTATTATTACTTCTAACTTCACTTAGTGTCACGGTAATCTGCTCTTGATCGTCAGTTTTGGCATGCTTATTAATATAATCTTGAAATGGTTCTTTTGGAATAGCAAGTTCCAATTGACCGGACTTGAACCTGCTTGTAAGCAATTTGATGAAAAACCCTTCTTGTTGTGTTGCTTTTTCAACATATTTATCATCTTGAAATAAAGCTACGTCTTTAATAATTGGTTTATCTTTTTCCAATTCTATAAGAGGCAGAACAGGATCTATTCCAGGCATATTGAATTCGTGCATAAAGTCACGAAACGATGACCGCATAATAATTTCCCTTTTGATATTGTTATCAATTAACTCAAACAGATAGTTTTCCGCATCCAGATCTTTATTTTTATCCGCTGCAGTGATAATTTCTTTTGCGGTTGCATCTGTTGTTGAAAAGTACATCGTGTCTGATAACTTAGCGTCCCTTGAAAAATTATCGATAACACGTATTAAACCATCTTCAGCCATTTCTTTTCCAAAAATGATTAACCGTAACTGTCCGCCTACAAGTTTTAAATTGGACTCTAAATTTCCACGGTCTTGTGTGCCTTTTAACGTTCTTGCGGTTGTTGATGTTATCGTTGATTGACTAGTTTTTTCTGGATCAAACTTAAAGTAGTTGAATGTTGTCTCTAGTTTTCCATCATCCACTAAATCAATTCCGAGTGCGCTAATGACACCAAGTTCTTCGATATGATATGTGGGAACACACCCGATCAGAAGAGTACAACATAGTAGATTGAAAATGCCCTTTTTCATTCAGAATTCCCTTTCTTAGAAAAAAATTTCTTCTTAATCAATACTAGGGGGAGTAATAGTAACGGGTAAATAAATGCAATCCAAAAGCCCGCACTTGAAACGCTACCAAGTAAGGTAGATATGAGTAATTGTTTCTTAATAAAGGTGATTCCAATCAATAATAGGGACGCAACAACTAGTAGTGTTTTACGTTGCGTAAACCCATAAAGACGTTTCATTCCATACGTGATTATCCAACTGAATAGAATAAAGTTTGGAAAAATAACCATTGCCCATTGCGTGACAACAATCAAGTCAAATCTTTCGATAATGGGATACTCGACCACTTTAAATAAGGTAAGAACAGGCCAAAGCATATGCTCGAGTGCTGTTGGACTGAAGTAACCAATCGAAATGATCATGACTACAAGCACCAAAAAAGTAGTCATTGCTACTCCAAGATGTGCTGGGAGGGCTACTTTCTTTTTATCTTCTATAAATGGATAAAGAAAGAAGAGAATTTCAATCCCGATAAAAGAGTAACCAGCTTGATAAGAACCGAGTAATAAATCCCTTGGAGAAGCCTCTAGTATAGGTCTGAATGACGTTAATTCCATGTACCCAACAGTTTTATATAAGAAAAAAAACAACCAAAATGACAAAAAGAAAAAAACAAAGGCAATACCTACAGCAGTCCTTACTCCTCCTGATACGGTGTAAACAATCAGAATAACTAATAGGGAGCCTAACATCCAAGAAGGCATTTGCGGATAAATAAATACTTGTACAATCTGGATATAATTGATTAAAGAACTTAAAAGTGTTGCAAAAATATAAACAAGGTAAAGTGTTCCTAATAACTTGCCAATCCATGTTCCAAATATATCGACTTGTATCCCTAACAAATCAGCACTTTCATATTTTTTTAAAATAAATAACATGGCAAAAACAACTAGGTGCATGAGAACCCCACAAATTAAAACAGACATCCATCCGTCTTGCTTAGCTTCTTGAAATATGTGTCGTGGAGCCCCCAGGATACCTAGTCCTGTTTGAATATTGACAATTATAAAAAATAGATAGAAAGCCCGTATCTGCAGGTTAGGTTTCACAACGTTGTTTACTTCCATCGACCTAACCTCCTATTCATCTATATCTTTTTTCTTTTTTGCCTTCTTTTTTGGATATCGGTTCATATCCTTAGGACGAAATGATGTTGACCTAGTGTTGTTAAGTGAAAAAGGAAGACGAAAAAAGGAATCATCCATGTCTTTCCAATTGACTGGATAAGCCGGTAATAAATATGGTCGACCAAGAGACGTCATTCTAATCAAATGAATGAAAAAAAAGATTAACCCTAATGTCACACCAATAAGACCAATTAGGCCTGCGATTAAGATTAAAGGAAAACGAATAACCCGTATAGCAGACCCCATTAAATAACTAGGTGCAGTAAAAGATGCCAAGGAACTACTTGCTACTACAATAATTAATACATTACTCGTTAATCCCGCTTCCACGGCAGCTTGCCCAAGAACAATACCACCCACGATACCGATCGTCTGACCGACTTTTGTCGGGAGACGTGCACCAGACTCTCTTAATAACTCTATTAGTAATTCCAAGAGCATTGCTTCTATAATAGGTGGAAAGGGAACTTGTGCCCTAGATGAACCTAGTGAAGCTAAGAGTGGAGTTGGAATTACTTCATAATGAAACGTCACACAGGCAACGTAAGTAGGTGTCACAACAAAGGATATAAACATGGCGACGAAGCGGAGCATACGTAAGAACGAACCGATATTCCATCGCATATAAATATCTTCAGTCGATTCAAAAAAACTAAAAAAGGTAGACGGTGCAATAATACTTGTAGGGCTTTTGTCGACCAAAACACCAAGTCGCCCTTTACTAACCGCATAACAGAGCCGGTCTGGTAACTCTGTTAAATAATATTGTGGAAATAAGGAACTATTATTATCTTCTATGTATTGTGATAAAACAGATGCATCTTCCACCTCATCGACTACCAGGTCTTTTAAGCGTTGTCTCATTGTTTGGACATCTGTGTCGTTCGCAAGGGATTTTAAATAGACAAGTCGAACTTCAGATTGCCCTCTTTCCCCAATAATAAATTTCTCAGTTACTAAATCATGTGTCCCAAGGCGCCACCTTATAACGTTTAGATTAGTTGATAGTGACTCCGTAAAGGATACTTGTGGTCCTAATACAAGGGATTCTGTTTCTGCTTTACCTAAAGGCCTTTTTTCTAGTTTTGAAATAGAAAAAGATACTGCTTGATCTTCATTCTCCACATATACACCAACTGATCCGGAGAGAAGTGTAGTTGCAAGCTCGATTAGGTTAATGTGTTGTTTTCCTCCATCTAAAGGTACCTCATTAAGTATAGAAGAAGCATCCCAATCGGTTTTGCTAGCTAACAATGTACCAAGAAGTTTATCGTCTAATAGGTTTTTATCTACCATATAATCAATGAAAAAGACTGCTATTTTTTGGCCCTGTACCTCATATTGAGTGAAGGATATATCTGTACTATTCTGTAGGTACTTTTCAAGGATACTCTTAAATTGTTCAATAGTTGTTGGGAAAGATTTTATATCTTTATCTTTGCTGAATGGTCGTTTTCTCATATGGCCCTCCCATACACAATTGGTCAACTTTATTATGGGAAGATAACAGTAAATTATGTAAAAAATGAGCATATTAGTGATTTTAATGATTATTCCAACAAAAATTTTTTATAGACTTAATTATTAGGAGGGCTCTAACATGCCTGGGACTTGCACCAATTCATAAAGAGGGGGGAGCTACGGTTTTATCTAAAATTAAAAGTGAATGTATTGATAGGGTATATAGAAAAGCAACCACCTTTCATATAGAAGATGGTTGCTTTTCTAAGTTCTTTAGTATCCTCTTGTTACTAGATCTAACTCACCGGTAGCGGGATCAATGACTAGACCGTGTACGGGAATATTGTTTGGCAATAATGGATGGTTTTTAATGATATCGACGGATTTTTCTACGGAATTTCCAACATCATCAAAGCCTTGCAACCATTGATTTAAATCTTTATCAACAGATTGAATAGATTTTGTATCAATTCCATTTTCTTGCATTGTAGATAGTAATCCGTCAGTATCTAAATGGTTCATACCACAACGGTGATGGGCAATGACAAAAACCTCATCAGCTTGTAATGCGTGTACAGCAACGAGAATACTTTTCATGACACTATCATAGGGATCAGTTAAAATAGCTCCGGCATTCTTAACCATTTTCACATCGCCGTTTTTAAAATTTAATGCCTTTGGTAATAGTTCGATTAAACGGGTATCCATACAAGTGAAAATAACAGCACGTTTATTCGGTAGGTTATCAGTCTCATATGGCACGTATTCTTTTTTACTAACAAATTCTTCGTTATAAGTCAGGATGTCATCTAACAACATAATAATCTCTACTCCATTCTTTTATGTATTCTATTAGTGGTTATGTAACAATACCCTTTTTAGGGTAGTTCTTAACCAAATTTTCTTATTTTTCAATATAAATCAAATAACAATTTGTTGCAATTTATATGGCAACATTGAATCTGAAAAATTGTAAATAGGCAAAATTTACAAAAATGTGAAAATTACGTTGACTATGCCTTTTTTTAGTAATATAATTAAAACGCAAATAAACGAGAGGAGGTCACGAAAATGAAAAAGATTCATGTATTACAATCGTTACAGTTCGCAGCTAAAGTAAATAATTATGTGACCTTCAGGAAGTTGTTTAATAAGCACAATTAAGATAGGGAAGATTATCGCTTTTTTTTAGCATTTCTTATCTTGAACGTGTTTCACACAATATTTTGATTCCAAAGGTCACGCCGATTAGTCCGTGACCTTTTTCTATGTAGAAAAGCATTCGTCGAGGGGCGTATGCTTTTTTTTGTCTTCTTTAGGAAAAAATTGTAAATGGCGATATAAACTGGTTTACCAGTTATATATATATAAAATCAAATTGAAGGAGAGATGGAAAATGTCTAAAAGATTATCAAAACAAATTGCGGTGGATGAAAGGAAAGATGGCGGATAGTTAGTAAATTTATTACAAGAGTAGGTGAGAGGATGTTTTCGTTAGTTAGGAAGATTGATTGGTTTATTTCTGATTTTATACCCCGTTATCGATTTGTATTTGTCGTAACGTTTAAGAAAAATAGTCCATTAATCGATCAGATGGTATTTATCGTTTCTAGACATGGTCAATAAGTGTATTACCTAAAATTTGGAAGGAGAATGAATATGATTAGGCAAGCTGTAAAAAGGATTACAAATGATGATTGGAAAGATAGTGGATAGTAAGTTTATAAGGAGCGGGTGATTATATGTTTAGTATATTTAAAAAATTAGACTGGTTTTTTAAAACGTATTGGAAAAGATATACGTTTGCGATAATCGCATTAATTATTGCAAGTTTTATCGATATCTTACCTCCAAAGTTAATTGGAATGGCAATTGATGAGATTCAATTTAATTCCTTAACTTTTGATCGGATTGTAGAGATAATCATGATCTATGGGGTATTGATTGTAGCAAGTTACACTATCTCATTTTTGTGGGACTATAATCTTTTTGGTGGTGCAGCCATTATGGAACGTTTAATGCGTTCACGGCTAATGAATCATTTCCTAAAGATGAGTCCGACCTTTTATGGGAAATATCGTACAGGTGACTTAATGGCTAAAGCAACAAATGATTTAAAAGCAATTTCAATGACTACTGGGTTCGGAATTTTAACTTTAGTCGATTCTAGTATCTTTATGTTAATGATCATTGCTGTGATGGGCATTACCATTAGTTGGAAATTAACACTTGTTTCCCTTATACCACTGCCTATCATGGCAGTGGTCATGCACAAATATGGAAGTGCAATCCATGAACGATTTATGAAGGCACAGGCTGCATTTAGTGACATGAACAATGACGTATTAGAATCCATACGTGGTGTTCGGGTAATCCGTGCATTTGTTCAAGAAAAGCATGATGTGGATAGGTTTCAACGTATGACAGAAAATGTGTACCAAAAGAACATCGAAGTAGCTAAAATCGATGCTTTATTTGAACCAACGATGAAAATTCTAGTCGGTTTATCGTATACGATTGGCCTTGGTTATGGAGCGTTATTGGTGTTTGATAACTTAATTACATTAGGGGAACTAGTGTCATTTAACGTCTATTTAGGGATGTTAATATGGCCAATGTTTGCTGTAGGGGAATTAATCAATGTTATGCAAAGGGGTAATGCATCCTTAGATCGTGTTAACGATACGTTAGATTATCCAATGGACGTCAAAGATGCGGATAAACCAGTGGATGTTGTGTTACCTAATCAGATTACATTTGACCATCTAAGTTTCTCCTATCCAGAAGCGAAACAAAATAGCTTAACTGACATTTATTTAAATGTACAGAGAGGTCAAACTGTAGGAATTGTAGGGAAAACTGGAGCTGGAAAGACAACTCTACTTCGCCAATTACTAAGAGAATACCCAGGTAATAAAGGTGCATTAACCATCTCTGGTGTGCCTATTGATTCCATTCCACTATGCAAAACAAGATCATGGATTGGTTACGTACCACAGGACCAAGTAATGTTTTCCAAAACGATTCGAGAAAACATCCAGTTTGGAAAAAAGAATGCCTCTGATACCGAAATCTACGGTGTAATGGAAAAAGCTCACTTTATTCAGGACATTAAAAACTTATCTAAAGGGTTAGATACAAAAGTAGGCGAAAGTGGTGTGACTTTATCAGGGGGGCAAAAGCAACGTGTGGCTTTAGCACGTGCATTTATCAAAGATCCTGAAATTTTACTGCTAGACGATGCGCTTTCGGCAGTAGATGGAAAAACGGAATCGATGATTATCAGTCATTTGAAACAAGATCGACAAGGGAAAACAACCTTTATTGCTGCCCATCGATTATCGGCAGTACAACATGCTGATATTATCATTGTTTTAGAAGATGGAAAGATCTCCGAAAAAGGTACGCATGAAGAACTTCTTGCTACAGGTAATTGGTATAGTACGCAATATAAGTTACAACAGCTTGAGGAACAGGAGGCGATCTCCTAATGAAACGATCGACAGAAAAAAGGCTTCTCGATTATGCACTATCTTTTAAAAAGACGATTTTATTAGGCTTAACATGTTTAGTAGTAGCTGTTGCATTAGAGTTAGCTGGTCCATTTATAGCGAAGATAATTATTGATGAACACATTACAGGTGTGGAAAATCATTGGTATCAAGTAGAAGATAATAACGATGGAACTGCGGTTTCTTATGAAAATAACTTCTATAAGAGACAAGACAGGATTGATTCGAATCAAGAAACATTAGGTACCGCCACAATTGTGCAAATTAATAGAGGGTATTATTGGACAAATCAAGAGATTCCGCTTAACGGGAAAATGAAATTAGAAGATAATATGCTGATCGTTGAAACAGCAGAAAATAGTCAAACAGTACAAGTTGAAAAAATGTCATTGGCTGAATTATATCATTTCTTTAAACCAGAACAGAAGCCAATCTTGTACTTACTAATTCTGTATGTAGCCTTGTTATTAGTTGCCGCATTGTTTCAGTTTGGAAAAACTTATCTGTTACAACAATCCTCTAATCGTATTGTGCAAAAAATGCGAAATGATGTATTTAATCACACGCAAGAAGTACCAATTAATTATTATGTAGAACAACCAGCAGGTAAAATTGTTGCAAGGATCACCAATGATACAGAAGCAATTCGTGACCTTTACGAAAGAGTATTATCTGTGTTTGTAACAAGTGCGTTTTATATGACGGGAATTTTTGTGGCATTAACGCTTCTAGATGCAAAACTAGCAGCCATTTGTTTACTATTGTTACCAATCATTTATGGTTGGATGAAATTATATAAACATTATGGAACAAAGTACAACAAAGTAGTTCGTTCGACTCTCAGTGAAATAAATGGGAATATAAATGAGTCAATAAGAGGAATGTCTATTATTCAAGCATTTCAAAAAGAGAAGCAGATAAGTAATGAATTTGAAGCGCTAAATGATCGGCATTTCGTTTATCAACGAAAACTTGTAAAATTAAGTGCTTTAACTTCCCATAACCTAGTAACGGTACTTCGAAATTTAGCGTTCGTGGCATTTATATGGTACTTCGGTTCAGCTTCAATGGGGGTAGAAGGAATTGTGACGGCAGGGGTATTATACGCATTTGTCGACTATCTAAATAGATTATTTGGCCCAGTTAATGATATTGTGAACCAACTTCCTTTACTAGAGCAAGCACGAGTAGCTTCGAGCCGAGTTTTTGAATTAATGGACCATGAAGGAGAAAAGGTTGATCAAAGAAATATTGATAGATACAAAGGGCATGTCCAATTTGATTCTGTGTCATTCGCTTATAATCAGGATGAATATGTGTTAAAAGATATAAACATGGATATTCAACCTGGAAAAACTGCGGCATTTGTCGGTCACACAGGTTCAGGTAAAAGTTCGATCATGAATTTATTGTTTCGATTTTACGATCCGCAAAAAGGGTCGATTAGGATCGATGGTAAAGATATTAATGATTTGTCGAGACAACAAGTTAGGAGTCATATGGGCATTGTTCTACAAGACCCCTTTCTATTCAGTGGAACGGTTTTGTCGAATGTCACCATGAATGACCAAGATATTTCCCGGGAAATGGCGATTGACGCATTAAAGTCTGTGGGAGCAGATCAATTTATCGAGAAATTGCCGAATGGCTATGATGAGCCAGTAAAAGAGGGCGGAAGTACGTTATCTATGGGTGAACGTCAGCTAATTTCGTTTGCAAGGGCACTTGCCTTTGATCCAGCAATCTTAATTCTTGATGAAGCTACAGCAAATATTGACACAGAGACCGAAACAATTATCCAACAAGCTCTCGAAGTCTTAAAAAAGGGTCGGACTACCTTAGTTATTGCCCACCGACTATCGACGATTCAAAAGGCTGACCAGATTTTTGTATTGGACCATGGTATAATAAAAGAAAAGGGAAATCATCAGGAATTACTAGAACAACAAGGCATTTATTACAATATGTACCAAATGCAACAAGGAAAAAAGGTACAGTCAGTTAGTTAATAAGAGTTTTGGTTAGTCACTTTACGCACATTTTGATATATTACCTATCATAGAATTCGACGCATCGACAAGTAGTGGCTAGTATATGGAGTGTTAGGCTTGGTAAATCTTAGATCTAGCAAAAAATATGATAAGCTTTACGCAGAAACACCCGCTAGATAAGTTTTTGTAACGAGGTAGGTGGGCAATGAATAAATCAGATGAATTTCATCGAGATGTTATTGATGAGGATTTATATGAAGAATTCGATGATGAAGAGTTATTCGAGTTAATTGAAATGGAAAGACAAAAAGCACTTGCAAAATCGAAAGAGGAAAAGAAGCCAAAACGTCCGTTTCCTAAATGGGCGTTTTGGTTAATAGCTATTGCAATGTTTATAAATGTCATTGCTATATTGCCAAAAACCTTTTCCATTCCTGCTCTAGAATTTTTAGTTACATCAGCACGATTGGTAGCAGACCCAGCGATAGACGAATACCAGGAATCGATAGTGGTTATTGAAACCGAAACGGGCAAAGGAACTGGTTTTTCAATTTCTAGCGACGGCTACATTATTACAAATTATCATGTCATTGATGATACCCGGGATGCGTTAGCAGCTTTTCCGGAAGAAGGCTTATTTGACGCGAAAATAGTTGAGACTTACCCAGAAGTTGATCTCGCTTTACTGAAAGTGGAGGGGGAAAAATTACCATTTTTGCCTCTAGCGACAGAAACTACTTTTTCTGAAAAAGAGCACATCAATTTCATTGGGAATCCTCTTAAATTTAATGGGATTGCCAATGAAGGAAACGTATTAGGCTACACGCAGTTAAAAGATTGGGACCAAGAAGTGCTCATGTTAGATGCACCAGTTTACCGTGGAAATAGCGGAAGCCCGGTTATAAATAGTGATGGAGAAGTGATTGCTGTCATTTTTGCTACGTTGAACCACGAAAAACATGGCAGAATTGGCCTGGCAGTACCAATAGATTATTATCATGATAGGGCAAAAGATTAAGCCTATGGATTTGTTTCCATAGGCTTTTAAATGGTATAAAATAGCATTATTTTTTATATTCATACAATAATCTAAGTAACTTTCTAAATTTACAGATAGTTTTCAATTTCTTTAATAAATGGGTATTTTGTAGTGTGTTTTGTTATTGAACTTAATGAAAATGTAACCAAAAGATGATAGATAGTAACAAAATGTTCCTGTATGATTATCCATACTAGAGCTAAATTGGAGCGTTTTAAATGATAAATAATGAGAAAGTACATAAATCTAACCGTCAAATTAATAGAGATGCTAACGAAACTTATAGTGCTGGTGGTGAAGAGGAGTGATTGAATCCCAAGCTAGTAGCGTATTACTTACAATTGAAGAACAAGTTGAGTTAGTGAAACATGGTGACAGTGAAATTGAAAATTACTTGCTGAAAATCTATCAGCCGTTTATTGCTAAATGTGTATCTGAGGTCTGTAAGCGATATATAAGTAGAACGAAAGATGATGAGTTTAGTATTGGACTTATGGCATTTAATGAAGCGATGTATGCTTATATGCCAGGAAAAGGGAGCACATTCTTAACATTTGCTAGACTTGTGATAAAGCGTAAGATTATTGACTATATTCGAAAAGAAAAAAATAAAATAAAAGCTACCTCATTAGATGAATTATTACAAAGGGATCAAATAGAAAACCCTTTAGAGGTAAGTGCTGCCAAAGCCAAGTATGAATATGAGCTTGACCAGTCACATAGACGGGAAGAAATAAAGGAATTCAGTATGAAATTGAAAGAATTCAAACTATCTTTTGATGATTTAACGCGTGTTTCTCCGAAGCATAAGGATGCTAGGGAATCGGCTATTAACGTTGCTAAAATATTATTTAATGATGTTAAATTAAAAGAATATGTATTAACAAAGAAGAAAGTGCCGATTAAGTCTTTAGTTAATTTAGTAGATGTTAGTAAGAAGACATTGGAAAGAAATCGGAAATTTATACTAGCGATCTTTATTATCTTAAATGAAGATTACGTATATTTAAAAGAATACTTGAGGGGGATAGATTTGTGAAAAAAGGGATTATAATGGAGAAACGACGAAATTATACCATTGTAATGGATGAAAATGGTCAATTTCACAAAGCTATTCCATTAGAACTTGATATAGGAGCCCAAACCTACTACGAGAATAAGAACCCAAAGTGGTTTATTATATATCGTTTTCTAACTAGTTCAAAATTTATACTTCCAGCTATTTTGCTTTTACTTCTAACGTGTATCCTCCCTTTTTATATTTGGAATTCTAGTGAAGATACTTATGCCTTTGTTAGTATTGATATACAACCGAGTCTTGAATTAGTTTTAAATGAAGATATGAATATTAAATCAATTGTTGCTTTAAACGAGGAAGCCGAAACTTTATTGGACAATCTAAGTGATATAAAAGGAAGCTTTGTCTCGAATGGTACAGCAGCAATACTGGATAAAACTGCTGAGCTTTCCATGTTAAAGGAGAGGGAGTCCGTTTTAATCGGAGTTAGCTATATAAACAATAAACAAGAAAAAGATGATATTACTTCTGAATTAGATGACTACTTCCAAAATAATAAGTTATATAATTTGGTGATTTATAAGGTACCAGTGGACATTAGAAATTTAGCTCATGAGCAACAAGTATCAGTTAACCAGGTAATGGCTAATGAAATAGAAAGAGGCTACCAAGCTAGCACCTTTGAAGAGGCTAAAGGCAATAGCTTAGACAGTAATGAAGAAGAACTTATACAATTATTTTATAAATAATCAACTTAAACACCTCGTATAACCTATGAGTAGCATATGGAAATATATATTTAAGATAGTAGAAAGGACTAGAAGACTTGCTTCTAGTCCTTTTGATATATAAATTAATAACTACTGTTTATGTCCAGATAGAATCTGATACTCACTTCATAGCAATCGAATAGGGCTACAGTTCTTAGGGATGCGACCTCTATACATAAAAATGTTACACTTGTTTTAGGTCAGTTATGAGGAGTCATAAGAATGGAGAGGAAATTAAAAGTCGCGATGATTGGACTAGGTAATATTGCACAGAAGGCATATCTACCTATATTATCGAGGGAAAATAATTGGGAACTAGTTGGTGTTTTTACGCCGAATGAAGCGAAAAGCAAAGCTGTCTCATCTGCATATAGGTTAAATAGATTGACTAGCTTAAGACATGCTAGTCAATCTTGTGATGCTGCGTTTGTTCATAGCTCTACAGCTTCCCATTACGAAGTAGTTGCTTACTTACTGTCGCATGGAGTTGATGTTTATGTTGATAAACCGCTTGCTACAAATGTAGAGGATTCAGAAAGATTAGTTCATCTATCTGAGAAGCATGGAAGAAAACTTATGGTTGGCTTTAACCGTAGATTTGCGCCGATGTACAAACAAGCAAAAGAAATGGCCAGCGAATTTGATTCGGTTCAAATCGAAAAACACCGACCTACTGCAATTGGACCACAACCCTTTTCTATTGTTATGCTAGATGATTATTTGCATTTAATTGACACAATAAGATGGTTAGCTGCAGATGAATTGCAGATTATTGGGAGTTTTACTAATATTAATATAGAGGATCAATTAATCTATGCAAGACATAGCTTTCAACAAAAACAACAAATTTTCTCCACTGCAATGCACAGGCATGCTGGTACCGACTTGGAAAGATTAGAGATAATCACAGAAGGAAGCCTGATAAGGGTTGTGAATATGAATTCTCTAGAAGTAGAAAATAAGCAAAAAAAAGGGATTGAAACCCCAGGATCCTGGGAATCTATATTAAAGACTAGAGGTTTTGAGGATTGTGTGCAACATTTTATTGATAGTGTCCTAAACGATACAATACCAGATGTGGATGGCTTAGAAGCATTGAAGTCCCAGCAACTAGTAGAAAAACTAATCATAAATGCAAAACGATAGGAAGGGACAGATGAATATATGTCCGATAAATTGGATTTATCAAGTTTTGAGAAGAAGCTAGAGGTACGTAACATAACAAAAGACGATTTTACTCAGATATTAGAGATGCAGAAAATTTGTTTTCCTAATATGGAGCCATGGAAAAAAGAGCACTTAGAGAGTCATTTAGATGTTTTTCCAGAAGGTCAATTTTGTGTGGAATATGACGGGAAGATTATTGGAAGTTGTTCTAGTTTAATCATTAATTTCGATGAATATGATGATAAACATACATGGGATGATATAACCGACGGCGGATATATAACCAATCATAATCAAGAGGGTTATAACCTATATGGAATCGAAGTGATGGTTGATCCGAATTATCGGGGGATGAAGATTGGCAAAAGGCTGTATGAAGCTCGTAAAGAATTAGCAAGAGAGATGAATTTGAAAAGTATAATTATCGGAGGAAGAATTCCTAATTATCATAAATATGAGGAAGAGATGTCACCTCGGGAATATGTTGAGGAAGTAATGAGCAAAAATATTTATGATCCTGTATTAACTTTCCAAGTAATGAATGGTTTTACGGTTATGCGAATAAACCCCGGTTACTTACCTGATGATAAACAGTCAGCGCAATATGCGACATTGATGGAATGGAATAATATTGAATATCATGCTAAAACTAAGCGCCATTTCAAGACAGCCTATCCGGTAAGGATAACTGTTATCCAGTATATGATGAAAAGCATAGAATCATTTGAAGAATTTGCTAAACAAGTTGAATATTATGTAGATGTTGCTTATGACTTTGATTCTGATTTTGCAGTGTTTCCAGAAATAATTACGACGCAGTTGATGTCGTTTCTTGAGGAAAAGGTACCATCCAAATCAATTAGAAGGTTAGCAGAATATACTGAGGATTATATTGAGTTGTTCACCAATCTCGCAGTTAAATATAATGTGAATATCGTTGGGGGCTCCCATTTTGTGGAGGAAGATGATCATGTGTATAACATTGCCTACTTATTTAGAAGAGATGGTACAATTGAAAAACAATATAAAATACATGTCACACCGAATGAACGCAAATGGTGGGGGATACAACCTGGAGATACAGTAAAAGTGTTTGATACGGATTGTGGGAAAATAGCTATCCAAATCTGTTACGATATCCAATTTCCTGAACTTGCTCGTTATGCTGTTGATCAAGGGGCGAATATTATCTTTGTTCCGTTTTGTACGGATGATCGTCAAGGCTATCTCCGTGTAAGATACTGCGCGCAAGCACGTGCTGTTGAAAATCAAGTCTATACAGTAATTGCTGGTACAGTAGGTAACTTGACACAGGTTGACAATATGGATATTCAGTATGCACAGTCTGGTATTTTTACACCATCTGATTTTGAATTTGCTCGAGATGGTATCATTGGTGAGTGTCACCCAAATATTGAAACGGTTGTTGTAGGGGATGTAGATCTAGAGATCCTCCGTAGACAAAGAAAATCAGGTACAGTTAGACAACTAAGAGACCGTCGTAGAGACTTGTTTGAAATAAAATATAAAGACATAGAAACGCAATAAAATACAAAGGGACCAGTTCTGAATGAACTGGTCCCTTTCCTTATACCTCCATCATAGCAGCAGCAGGGATGTGACCCATAGCATGGTCTATATAATGGAGTAGTTGTTCATGACTATCCATTACTTCTTGTTCACTTCTTTTGTAATGGAAAGCATGGAGAAAGATTTCAATTTTTTTAGATAATAAATCATCATTTGTTCTGACCATAAGGACGAGTAGATCATCCCATTGGCCCCATAGTGTAAAATACAAAGCTTTATCATAATCCGGGATATACATAATACACTCCCCTTTCTTTTATCAAAGGGTATTTTATACTATGGATTAATAGTATAAGTTAAACTAGCCTTTGCTTAAGCAAATGGATCAAGTTTTATTTAGTATTTGTCATTTTTGAATGCTAAGTAGTAATCGTTTATGGACATGTTTCCAAATCTTAACGAGTTCTACTTTTTTCGTATTCAATATTTATATGCCCCGTATTTAAACAGTGTTCGGAATCAGTACTAAAGTTATTCGTTAAAAATAGTTGAAAAAAAATCCTTTTTAAATACATTGTTTGGGTGCTTTATAATGGAATAAGATGTGTCAGATAAAACATACTAAAGGCAACTCTTTATAAAGGAGGAGTCATAGATGAATTGGAAAGGCATGGGGTTAACAATAGCAGCAACCTTTACTTTAGCAGCTTGTGGGGCACAAAATGATCAGAATATTGGTCAAGGTGACATGAATGACGGAGTACAACAAACAAGGTTTAATAGTACAACTGATTATCCAACCAATCGTGGAGACCTAAATCCACAATATAATACAAATGATTATGGGGCAAATCGAGGGACCTACGATGGTACGTATCAACGAGGCAATGATGTTGATAACGATAATAGAAATGAATTGCCTGGAACTCGTAACGTTCAGAACGCCCCAGGGAACATTGATTTAAATATCGGTAAGAATAACCAAAACAAAAACAGAAATATTGCGGACAACAAACAGGATGAAAACCGTTTTGAAATCGCTGATCGTGCAGCAGATCGGATTACGGAACAAGTGAAACAAGTTGATAGAGCTTATGTTTTAACGACTGAAAATAATGCTTATGTCGCTACTCAATTGACAAATAATACGGATGAGATTAGTAATGAAGTTAAAGATTCAGTATCAAGAGCAGTAAAGAGTGTGGATCCTGGTATCGAGAACGTGTATGTTTCCACAAATCCAGATTTTGTTGATTTGACAAATAATTATGTTAATGACGCTGAGAATGGGGAACCAGTAGAAGGGTTCTTTGATCAAATGGGTCAAATGATTGAACGAATTTTTCCAAATAGAGGCTAAATAAAGTGAGGGTACAATACCCTCACTTTTTGCTTGTAGTTTAGGAAATTATAAAATCTGCTAAATGCGGATAACGCAAGATTAGTCTCGTCCAGCTCCGAGCGCCAGCGACTAGCGAGACTTCCCTCACCTTCGTACGATAACAATTCGACGCTTAGTCGAATTTCCGAAGTCACTTCGTTCACCGTGTTGCCTTTATCTCCTACGGCTCAGTCCAAATGTTTTCGGTGGGACGAGTAACCTCAGTCCCAGTCCGTACGTCGCTTACCGGCGCTCTGCGCTTTTGTTCTTTGTTTGGTATATAAGGTAATTATTTTATAAAGAATAGTTGAAAAAAACAAAAGAAGCATTTATAATACAAAAATGACCAAAATACCGATACAGTCAGTTGGTGGTGATTAAATGGATAAAAGACAGAGTATAATGAATGCTGCAAGAGATTCTTTTGGCATGTTTGGGTATAAAGCAACAACCATGGATCAAGTAGCCAAAATAGCCAATGTTGGAAAGGGTACGATTTATACATTTTTCACAAATAAAGAAGAGCTATTCCAACAAATCATTTTAGAGTTACTCCGAGACATGAAGTCGAAGGCAGAAGCAGTGATAGACGATAATGAGCATTTCAAGTTAAATTTACACAATTCTCTATTTGTCTTACTTACTTATAGGAAGGATCACCAATTGACCGCTAAATTATTTCAAGAGGCAAAGGAAATGGGTACGAAAGAAGCTAAACAAGCCATCAATGAAATGGAACAAGCGATTATTGAATATATCAAGGAAAAATTAACTGCAGCAATTAAAAAAGGATTTATTCGTAAGTGTGATCCAGAAGTAACAGCATTTGTACTTCTAAAGATATACATCTCCTTTATATTTGATTGGGAGGAAAATCACCAACCTTTAGAAAAAGAACAAATACTTAGCTACTTTGATGAATATATATTTAAAGGATTGGCATTAAGCAAATGTTAAAATAGGAAAATTCAACTCGGTCTAACCGGGTTTTATTATGATGACAATTGACCAAATGTCTAATGTGGTCATGCATTACTGAAGCCCTGCACCATTCGACAAAAACCGGGTGGTGACAGGCACCAGAAAAGGGGAGATGACAGCATGAATGGGTTTCGTTTATGGTTGGCTGAATGGAAGGGGATTGCAACAAATCGTAAGGTTTTGATTCCGTTTTTTGTTCTTCTGTTTGTGCCGCTCATATATGGGGGAATGTTTTTATGGGCCAATTGGGATCCTTATGGTACTGTGGAACAACTACCTGTAGCTATCGTTAATCAGGATACAGGTGCTAAGCTCGATGGGGAGAACTTAGAAATTGGGAAAGACTTTGTTGAAGAATTGCAAAAGAAAGGAAATTTCGATTACAAGTTGGTGACGGAAGAAGAAGCGTATGCAGGATTAGACAATCAAACTTACTACTTGGTATTCAAAATTCCAGCAAACTTTTCTGAACATGCTTCCACTTTACTAGATAAAGAACCTAAGAAATTAGAGCTTACGTATATTTCTAATGAAGGTATGAATTATATTGCAGGTAAAATAGGCGATAGTGCTACAGAAAAAATGAAGTCTGATTTGTCGAATGAAATTAGTAAGACTTATGCTGATACGATGTTTAAAAAGTTCCAAGACATGCAAGAAGGATTCACTGAGGCTAACAATAAAGCATCTGAATTAAATAAAGGTGCAAAAGAATTAAATAAAGGTGCAAAAGAACTAAAAACAAATTTGGCTCAGTTCGCCTCTAAACAAGTACAGTTCAGTCAGTCGACTAATAAAATGGCAAATGGTATTTCTGAGCTGACAACAAAAACTCAGGAGCTAAGCAGTGGTTTAACAAAATTAGATTCTGGCTTTAATGAAATTAAATCAGGTGCATCGGATTCAATAGATGGGATTACATCGATTAAAAATGGAATTAAAGAGGGCGGAGACGGAATTAAAGATTTCCAGGCCAACTTTTCTGAACTAATGACAAAGACAGAGGAATTGCAAACAGGAGCTGATTCTTTATCAGGAAAACTCTCAAAATTGAGTCAGGGTACTTCTGCAACTCAGTCTGGTGCAGAAACTTTAAATGAAGGAATGAACCAATTACAGAAATCATTAGAGCCAGTTATAGCATCATTATCTGAAGAACAGCAAAAGCAAATTAGAGCGCAGATAGCGGCGTTAGCAAATGGGTCTAAAAAACTTTCTGAACAGACGTTGGTACTTGCAAGCTCAACAGAACAATTAGCTAGTAAAGCGAAGGATTTGCCTACGAATATAGGTAAACTGGCAGAAGGTCAAACAGCACTTTATCAAGCAACAAATGAGATGTATGAGGGGAATCAGAAACTATACGCTGGTACCACTGAGCTAATAAAGGGACAAACAAAATTAAAAGTGGGAATAGAAACCTTTGCAAGTAACTTATCAGATGCTAGTAGTGGTGCTCAAAAATTAGCAGATGGCACGAATCAATTGCATGCAAAAACAGACACCTTAACTAGTTCTTCAAGTCAGTTGGCAGATGGTTCAAAGAACTTAAGTACAGGTGCAGTTGAATTATCGAATGGAACGGTTGATTTACATGATGGAACAAATGAATTCAAAAATACACTAAGCACAGCTAGCGAGGAAGCCAATCAGTTTCAGCCTAATTCGAAAACGGAAGATATGATGGCCAGTCCAGTTGAAGTAAAGGAACAGGAATATCATAGTGTGCCTAACTATGGTACAGGACTAACACCTTACTTTCTTTCATTAGGATTATTCGTAGGTGCCTTATTGTTAACGATTATTTACGATATTAACAAACCTGCAGCTTTGCCATCTTCGGGCATTGGTTGGTTTATGGCGAAATTTGGTGTGTTGGCCGTAGCTGGTATTCTACAAGCGCTAATTGTAGCAAGCTTTATCCTTTTCGGGTTGGATTTACAGGTGAATAGCATTGGAATGTTCTATGTCTTTGCTGTTGCAACAAGTCTAACGTTTGTTGCGATTATTCAAATGTTAGTTACTACAATGGGGAATCCAGGACGTTTCTTGGCTATTTTGATTCTTATTGGACAATTAACTACAAGTGGTGGGACTTTCCCTGTTCAGTTAATTCCTCAACCACTTCAGCCAATACATTCCTTATTACCAATGTCTTATACGTTAGAAGGATTTAGGGAGATTATTTCAATCGGAAACTATAATGTTATGTGGCATGATTTAAGTATCTTGTCCATTTTCTTAGTGAGTAGCCTCCTAATAACGTTAGCTTACTTTATAATTAAGCATAAAAAGAACGTACGGTTGGAAAACCTTGAACAACTCTCAATCTAAAGAAGGAAGGGTCTTGAATAATTATGATCAAGACCCTTTACTTAACTATACTAGCATTTCCTTTATATTAAGATGTTTTATCATCAAATATATGTACACAATGTGATACAATGATATCGAACAATGGTGATTTGAAGTAAGATACTTAGTTTAACAGGTAACGGATATCTAAGTAAATGAACTAATATTTATCCGTAATATAAGGGAGATGATTTTTTGGTTAAAAAAATGAATGTGGAAAGCTTTAATTTGGATCATACAAAAGTAAAAGCACCTTATATACGATTAGTAGGTGTTACTACTGGCCATAGTGGAGACAAGGTGTATAAATATGACATCCGTTTCTGTCAGCCTAATAGGGATCATATGGACATGCCTGGCCTACATTCGATTGAACATTTAATGGCAGAAAACATCCGCAATCACATTGACAATGTATTAGATATTGGACCAATGGGATGTCAAACTGGGTTTTACCTTGCAATACTCAATAATGATAGTTTTGATGATATTGCTGTGGCTCTAGAAAAAACACTCAAGGATGTATTAGAAGCTGATGAAGTTCCAGCTTGTAATGAAGTTCAATGTGGTTGGGCCGCTAATCATAGCCTACAAGGGGCAAAAGATATTGCTGCTCGCATGCTAGAGGGTAAAGACGAATGGCATATAGTGTTTGCTGAATAGGATTGTCACAAGGCAGTGTTCTTTTTATGAACACTGTTTTTTTACAGAAAAAAGCATTTTGCGGATTATTAGATTTAATTCATTTAGTAGACAATAGTAAAGAAGGATTGACCTGTGCTAAAATAAGGAAAAAGAAGAAAGGGAAGTGAAAAAATTGACTGAGAAAATTCTCCAATATTTAAAAGAGAATAGAGAAAATAATTTACATAAATTAAATGAGTTCTTGTCAATTCCAAGTGTTAGTACGGATAGTGCACATAAGGGTGATGTAGCTAATGCTGCTCGTTTTGTCGCAGATTATTTGAAAGAGATAGGATTTGAATCTGTAGAAGTGCAAGAGACTAAGAGACACCCTTTAGTTACAGCTGAATGGAAAGGTGCAGGGGACAATGCTCCAACTGCTTTATTTTATGGGCATTATGATGTTCAACCAGCAGATCCATTAGAGCTATGGGAAAGTGAGCCTTTTAAACCAGAAGTTAGAGATGGAAGGTTATTTGCTCGTGGCGCTAGTGATGATAAAGGACAAGTATTTATGCATCTAGCTGTGTTTGAAGCTTATATGAAAACAGTTGGTAAACTCCCGATCAATGTTAAGGTTTGTATTGAAGGGGAAGAGGAAATTGGAAGTGAAAATCTGTATGACTTGCTTCAAAATAAGAAGGAGCAGTTTGAAGCAGACTTTGTAGTTATTTCTGATTCTGGTATGGTCGAAAAGGGACAACCAACTATTTGTTATGGGCTAAAAGGATTTACAGGATTGGAATTTACTTTGACTGGACCTTCTAGTGATTTACACTCGGGAATTTACGGGGGTGCTGTTCGTAATCCTGTAATGGCAATGGCACACTTACTTGCCTCTCTTAAAGGAGAAGACGAAGTAGTCAAAGTCCCTGGATTCTATGATGATGTGGATGACCTGGAAGAGAAAGAGAGACAGTTAATAAAGGAAGTACCTGGAGAGGATTATCAACTATCTACTGGTGTATCCGAAACAGTTTCTGAAAAAGGTTACACAGCAAAAGAACATACGATGGCACGTCCAACATTAGAAATAAACGGAATGTTTGGTGGATATCAAGGAGAAGGAACAAAGACAATTATTCCTTCTTCTGCAACTGCTAAGTTAACATGTCGCCTTGTTCCTGGGCAAGATCCTAATCATATTCAGGATCTGCTAGTTAAACATCTTGAAAAACATGTCCCATCTGGAGTGAAGCTTACTATCACACGGGAACCATTATCGGCAAAAGCGTATAAAGTTGATCCAAATCACCCGCTAATTGAGAAAGCAGCGAAAAGCTTAGAAAAGGGATTCGGAAAAGAAGCGGTTTATGTACGAATGGGTGGATCGATTCCCGTCGTAGAGTGGTTTGATTCTTTGTTTAAGATGCCGATTGTTTTACTTGGATTCGGAACACCAGAAGACAGGTTGCACTCACCTAATGAAAGTTTCCCATTGGATAGCTTTGACAAAGGGATGGAAACATTAGTTTATTATTGGGAAGAAGTAAGTAATTAAATGAAAGCCTATGTAGCTGCGAAAGCTACATAGGCTTTTTTGTTACAAATGTGGTAAGGAATCCTCGATTGGGTAACCTAATAGAGAGGAGGGATGGATAATGGTAAATCCAGATTTTGATCAATTCATGAAAGCACAAAAAGGGCATAAGAGTCTGTATCCCGGGAATGGAGAAAAAGGAGTTAATCCAGATCCAAAGGCAAACCAACGTGGAAACTCGAATAGAAATGTTGGCGCAACTGGGAGAAATGTAGAGTAATTGCAGTTATTGTTTGATCTAAAGTATGCTCTTGAATAAGAGCATACTTTTATTGTTAATCAATCAATACTTAAAGCATAGAATAAGCGATGGGGTAATTAGTTGACATTAATACCTTTAAAGACATAACATGTATTTAATCAACATTGAATATATAGATGTGGGGGAAAAGGATTGCTCATTCTATTTTCTGTTTTTGTCATTAGTTTGTGCTTATATTTTTTGTATTCAAGATATGTTCCTGTTAAGGGGATTCCGTGTATAGATGCCAATAGCCACTCAGAACAAAAGAAGGTTAAGTTAGACATTCGTGACTACAATATAGCCGCAAAACAAATGGTTGATGATTCTATAGTGATGCCGATTGCATATTTGAAGAGATACCATCATGAAATCCCGGGTAAGGAGATTCATGTTATCGCTTCTGATCATATGGAAAAAAATTTAGGTATTCGTTTTTTGCATAATAAAGGATTTAAAGTTGTTGGTTATACGCTGACAAATTGTATTTGTAAGGATTAGTTATTTTAGAGGAGATATTTAATTTAGAATATACAGATCAAATGAGATTAGGGTCAAGAGGGATCCTGAAAATGATGGATAATGGGATCCGAGTGTAAAGATGTTATCACACAGATGTCTGCAGTTCGAACTGCAATTGACCGGACAATGGGGCTAATCGTTAGTACAAACTTGGTGGAATGCGTTCGTGAGGCAGAAGAAAAGGGAGAAGACTCTGAGGAATTCGTTAGAGAAGCAGTTGACTTACTTGTAAAAAGTAGGTAATTAATTCTCTAACAAATCAGTAGAGGACTTCTTTTTTTATTTAGAAAAATACCCCCAATGCGTATAAATTACTTTATAAAAAATAGGTCCATCCGATACTACCTATAATGAGGGTTTTTCTTAATACAACTTGGGGGTTACTAAAATGAAGTTTATTACAAAGAGAAAGAAAATAGAAAAGCAACCACATACAGTTCTCAATCAAAGTAAAAGTCATATTATAAGTATTGAAGACAATCATGACATTAATCAACAATTAGCAATGATCAATCTTACAGAAACAGACTTAGTTACACTAAAGTCAGTAAAGCCGTATGTATCAGAGAATATCGACAGTATTGTCAATCAATTTTATAAAAACCTAGAACACGAGGGCTCTCTTATGGAGATTATACAAACAAATAGCTCTGTTGAAAGGTTAAAGAAGACGTTAACGATTCATATTCAAGAGATGTTTGACGGTATCGTTGATGATACTTTTATAGCAAAGCGAAAGCAAATTGCTCATATTCATTTTAGAATAGGTCTTCTTCCGAAATGGTATATGTGTGCTTTTCAGGATTTGTTAATGTCCTTAATGGATATATTTGATGAAAGATTTGCTAGCAAGAAAGAATTTAGAGAAGCGGTTAATGCCACAACAAAGATTTTAAACATTGAACAGCAATTAGTTTTAGATGCTTTCCAAGCAGAAGTTGATCAAGTAACTAAAAAGCAGGAACAAGAGAAGAATCAGTTACATGAAAAGATTGGGGATACTTCTGAAGAATTAGCAGCTGTCTTTCAACAAACAACAGCGTCCATACAAGAATTAGTATCTAAGTTAGACGGTATCCTCCATACATCTAAAGAGGGTACAAAAACATCAGTGGATGTTGAAGAAACGTCCATTCGTGGTAAACGAGATTTAGAGGACCAACAGGCAAAGATGAATGATATTGACGAAAGAATGCACGAAATTAAGGAGCAAACAGAAGGACTAAAAGATATCTCCAACCAAATTGGCGGGATTGTTAGTATAGTTACTGGGATTGCTGAACAAACAAATTTACTTGCTTTAAATGCTGCAATCGAAGCGGCAAGAGCAGGTGAACATGGTAAGGGGTTTGCCGTAGTGGCAGACGAAGTTAGAAAGCTAGCCGAAGAAACAAAGAGTTCCGTATCAAATGTCTCTGGTTTGATTGATAAAACGAACACGCAGATTAACACAGTATCTACCTATATTGAAGAGGTAAGAACCTCCGTAACAGAGGGTACGAATCATATGAAACAAATAAACATGTCCTTTGATGAAATTGTAAAACAAATGAATGAAAGTAAAAGTCAAAGCGATACGGTTGAAAAAGAAATAGAGACTTTCTGGAATAGTTTAGAAGAAGTAAGTAACGCGTTAACTCATGTAACTAAGTCTGTAGATGAATTAGTTGAATTGACTAATGATTAATAAAAAGATGTCCCGCAAAGTATGGGACATCCTTTTTATTAATCAGAAAATTATTATTGTACGTATGCCAAATGCTTTAGTAATTCCTCTGCTACTATACTCGGTTGATCAATCATAGAATAATGGCTAGCATCTGGAATTAGCTTAAAAGTGGAATGAGGAACGGTTTCGTGTAACAGTTTGCCCCAATAAGGTACAAGATAACGATCGTGCTGTCCCCAAAGGAACGTTGCTGGGCATTTAATATGTGGTAAGTAAGGAACTAAATTTTCTGTTTGACGATGATCTAAAGCAAGTGCAGCCTGTTGTAATTCTGCAGGTCCATTTGGTGAATCAAAGGGTTCTTTAAACACATTGATTAATTCAGGTGTTAGCATATTCGGAAAATAAACACCTTCTCGAAGCATCCGTTCGATAAATAATGGATTTGGAATGAACTCATCTGCTACAGGATATAGCATAGAAACCACTTTTGGAAGTGGCCAATTGGAAAAACAGACTCCATCAACAATGGCAATGCTTTTCACTCGATTGGGTTGTGTCACAGCAAGGATTTGAACAATACCTCCACCAAGATCATGGCCAGCAAAATGTGCTGCAGGTATATTAAATTGATCCAATGCATGAACGATATACTCAGCTTGTTTTGGTAAAGTTAAATCATAATATGGTCCGCGATCTGATTTGCCATACCCGACTAAATCAATGGCAAGGACAGCATAATTCTTCTCTAAATAGGGAATGACACGATCCCATAGATGAGAGTTTGTTGGTATTCCATGAATAAGGACGACTACTTCGCTACAATTCCCGGGATTAAAAAAACGTGTATTCATTTCATAGTTTCCAACATTAATTTTTTTTTCATGATGCATCTGATATCTCTCCCCTTATATTTCCGTTCATGGTTAAGGTATGTTTTCTATAGGTCTTGTTGCCTGTCTAGAAAAACAATTTCAAATAGTTAATTTAGAAGCGCTTACAAAAATGGCTTGAAAAATAGGTTACATAATGATATCTTAATAGATAGATTAGTGAAATCGTTTGCACCTTGTTGATAATTTTATAGATTTATATTGTGAATGAAATAACTATTAAATTGTTTTTTTATTTACCACTAAATGCAAACGATTGCACTGATTAAACTATTATTACATAAAGGAGGCAGTTTATTTGAAACGGTCATATGCTAAAATGCTTTCATTACTTATGATTATAAGTTTAGTCTTCCAAATGCTTTCTGCTGCAATTCCAACAGGCATTGTTCATGCCGAAGAAGATACAGTAGGCAGTCCGGTAATTAATGAGGATGGAAGCGTAACGTTTAATTACGTTAGTAAGGGAGAGTCAGCTGTTTACCTAAATGGTGACTTTGTCCCTGATTGGGATGTAAATCAAGCGATAGAAATGGAACTAAAGGATGGGATTTTCACAACAACAGTTCCTGATTTAGCTCCGGGTGATTATCAGTATAAATTCATGCTGAATGATTTATCTTGGGAGGAATCAAGTGTAGATACGCTTAATGAGAATCAAGAAAACGGAAACTCTATTTTAACTATTCCAGGTACTTCTGATGAAGAGGTATCCATAACTAGTCCTATTGTCGATCAAAATGGAAATGTTACCTTTAATTATGATAGTCAAGGTGAAACAGCTGTTTATGTGGTCGGTAGTTTTAATAATTGGAACATAGACACGGCAGTTGAAATGGAACTAAAAAATGGTATATATTCAACGACAATTTCGGATTTAGCGAACGGTAGCTACGAGTATAAATTTGTTCAAAATAAAAGATCATGGGATGAATCTATAAAAGATCCTGCAAACCCAAATTCAAGCGGTGATAATTCTGTATTTACTGTTGAACGTTTGCAAAGTCCTATTATTAACGGAGATGGAAGCGTTACCTTTAACTATAAGCAATCAAAAGATGAGGAAGAGTCTGTCTATGTTATCGGTAGCTTAAATGGTTGGGATACAGCCAAAGCAGTTGAAATGACACTGAAAGATGGTGTGTTTTCTGCTACTGTATCGGGTTTAGAACCAGGTGAATATGAATATAAGTTTTTACGTAATGAAAGAGCTTGGAATGGTCAGGATATTATAGACCCCTTGAATCCAAATGAAAAAAATGGGAATTCAAGCTTTAGAATAAAATCATCAGAACCAGTTACGATTGAGTCAGCACTAATGGATTCTTTATCTGAAATTCTAGTAACAACTAATAAAGCAGTTCCGGAAGATGTAGAACTTTCGGTAATTGAAAAAGAGACCGGTACAGCATTAGATTTTAATGTAACAAGCATTGGAGACAAAAGTTACCGATTAACGTTAGCTGATGATGAATCAGTAGATATTAGAAAAATATATGAAGTTTCGGC
The DNA here is from genome assembly GCF_014280935.1 of Aquibacillus kalidii. Lineage (GTDB taxonomy): Bacteria > Bacillota > Bacilli > Bacillales > Amphibacillaceae > Aquibacillus_D > Aquibacillus_D kalidii. The sequence continues at coordinate 121,329 of NZ_JACLZI010000056.1, read as the reverse complement.
TAATGATACGGAAGCAAAAACTATTGTAATGCGAAATGTTTTAAATGACGACAAATTTTTCTACAGTGGTGAAGATTTAGGTTATACGTATTCTCCAACTAAATCTACATTCAAGCTATGGGCACCAACTGCAACTAAAGTAAGTCTTGCATTATATGACGAGGCTAGTAGTTATGAGGGTGCGTTTGTAACAGACCACACTGGTGGAGAAGAAACCGTTATGAGTAGAGCAGATAATGGTGTATGGTCTTTGACAGCTGATGGAGATTTAAAAAATAAGTATTACATGTATAAAGTAGAGTTTGCTAATGGCGATGTAAACTATGCAGTAGATCCATACGCACGCTCAACCTCAGCAAATGGCCAAAGATCAGCAATTGTTGATCTAGATAGTACAGATCCAGCCGGTTTTGATCCAATGGACAAACCTACAGTAGTTTCACCATCAGATGCAATTATTTACGAGTTACATGTACGTGATTTCTCTATTGATGAAAATTCTGGTATGACAAACAAAGGGAAGTATTTAGCCTTTACTGAACAAGGAACAACAGGACCTAGTGGTGTGAAAACTGGTGTTGATTCCTTAAAAGAACTTGGTGTAAATTATGTTCATTTATTACCAACTTATGACTTTGGATCAGTTAATGAACTAACTGTGGAAGATCCAGAGTCGACAGATGCTAAGTATAATTGGGGATATGATCCAGTTAACTTTAATGTTCCTGAAGGTTCTTATTCAACTGACCCTACGGATCCAACAAGTAGAATTAAAGAATATAAGCAAATGGTACAAGCATTACATGACAATGGAATCAGAGTAATTGCCGACGTAGTTTATAACCATACGTATGAAAATGAAAGCACACAATTACCTGGAAGTGCTTCTTTTAACAAAATAGTACCAAATTATTATTACCGCTCAGATGATGCTGGCGTATTAACTAACGGTTCTGGAACAGGAAATGAAGTAGCATCTGAAAGACCAATGGTACGTAAATATATTAAAGACTCTGTAAATTATTGGGCTACTGAGTATGGTGTCGATGGTTTCCGTTTTGACTTAATGGGGCTGATTGACAAGCAAACAATGCAGGAGTTGACTAAAGAACTTAGAAACGAAGTAGACCCAAATGTATTAATTTATGGAGAACCGTGGACTGGTGGATCATCGGCACTTCCATCATCCATGCAACATGTTAAAGGTTCACAAAAAGATCAAGGATATGCAGTTTTTAATGATAACCTTCGTGGTGCGATTAAAGGTGATAGTGATGGTACAAGTACAGGATTTGCAACGGGTTCTGCCGATAAAGAAGCAGATATTGTTGCAGGAGTAAAAGGTGCTATAGACCAGTTCACCAATCGACCAGCAGAAAGTATTAACTATGTAACTGCACATGATAACTTGAATTTATGGGATAAGATTATGAGAGTTGCTGGTGAGGATAGTGGTCATGGAGAGGAAACTTATGATCCACACGAGGTTATCACAGAGGATAACCCATTAGATAATGAATATGTAAAACGTAGTATTCTTGCTAATGGTATTGTTTTAACTTCACAAGGTATTCCTTTCCTACATGCTGGTGAAGAAATACTTCGAAGTAAATATGGTGAACATAACAGCTATAAAAGTCCTGATAGTATTAACAAAATTCGATGGAATCTAAAAGCTAACTATCAATCAGTATTTGATTACTACAAAGGTTTAATAGAATTGAGAAAAGAGCATGCTGCCTTTAAAATGGATTCTGCTACTGAAGTTAATGAACGTTTAGAGGTATGGAAGCAAGAAGAAAATGTTGTTGCTTATCAGTTAAAAGATAATGCAAATAACGATACATGGAAAAATATTGTTGTAATCTATAACGCAAACGAAAGCGCTAAGGACATTACACTTCCGACAGCAGGACAATGGAACGTAGTTGTGGATGATCAAGCTGCTGGTACTGAAGTAATTAGAACAGTAGATGGCGGCACGGTTAACGTAGAGGGATTATCTATGATGGTTCTTTATGACCAATCAGAATCTGCTTATACTCCAGAGGCAAATTCTATCGAGGTTAACACAGACTCATTTGCTATTAACCCAGGAGAAGAAAAGGGTGTTACAGCTTATGTGAAAGACCAAAAAGGTCGCGTTATGCTTGGGGAAACGTTGACTTGGACATCTTCTAATCCTGAAGTTGCAGTAGTGAGTAACGGAAGAGTTACGGGTGTTTCAAAAGGAGATGCAACGATAACTGTTAAGTCTAGCTCGATTGAGACTGACATAAAAGTTACAGTTGATCAACTAGTACCAAATACTATCTTTATTTCCGGAAATGAATCTGTTTTTGAAACCTATTCCACTCAGTTAACGATGCTTGTAAAAGACCAATACAATCAAGTATTACTAGGTTCAAAGGTAACTTGGTTTTCAAGTGATTCTTCTATAGCAACAGTTAATAATTCAGGACAAGTTACTGGTGTTAAACCAGGTTCTGTAACAATAACGGCCAAATCAGGTGATGCAATCGCAACTTTCGATATGGTAGTAAAAGAAAATGTGAAGCGTTATGTACGTGTGAAATATGTTAGACCAGATGGTGACTTCACTGGTGACTTTGGTGAATGGAACCTGTGGGCATGGAACACAGGCGTGAAAAACGATCAAATAAACTTTGAATCATTTGACGGAGATACAGCTACAGCCAACATAGAAATCGCTCCAGAAACGGAATCGATTGGTTTCTTAATACGAAAAGGAACAAACTGGGATACAGCTAAAATTCCGCCAGATAGTGATGACCATAATGTACAAATAGATCCAGATGCTATTATTACAAAGGTAACCGTTGTTACTGGAGTTGCAGGATTTACGCAAGTACCACATGTAGAAGGTCCTGTTTTACAAAATGGAGAAGTTACGTTTTACTATCGTGATGAAGAGCTATTCAAAACAGATGAGATGGATACAATTGAGTCTGTGAAAGTAAAAGTAGATGGTAAAGAATACGAAATGGAATATAGCCAAGCTAATGAATACTTCTCTTACACGTTGTCAGAACTTGAAGAAGGTATACAAGCGTATACATTCTTGGTTACGAAAGACGGCAAGACAAGTGAAGTGACGGATCCATATAATACAAAAGATGGTAAGTCAGTGATTACTTACAATCGACCTGATATAACGATTGATGCATCTGTTTCGCAAAATGAGATTAGTGCAGGTCAATCTGCTGTACTAAGAGTTTCAAGCTCTACTGAAGAAGAAGTAGCTATTAAAGAAATTTCTGCTAACTTAACTGCTTTAGGTGGAAAAGATAAAATAGTGATTGATCAATCAGTAGGAGCAGTAAGCATTAGCGCCAGTGACACAGTAACCGCAGGGGAAAAGGAAATAGTCGTAACAGTAATAGATGAATATGGTAATAATCATAAGAAAACTGTCAAGATTACAGTGATTCCTAAGCAAACTGTAGGGGATGAGCTTAGCTTTGATTGGGATGAAGCCAGAATTTATTTTATGTTAACGGACAGATTTTCAGATGGTGATTTATCAAATAACGGTGGAGAAGATGGCGATCTATCTGAGTATGATCCTAACCACCCAGAAGCTTTTCATGGTGGTGATTTCCAAGGTATTATTAATAAATTGGACTACATTGATGACCTTGGTATTAATACAATTTGGATTACACCAGTCGTTGATAATATTGACTTTAACAAAGGGATAGATTTTGATACAACGGAAGGTCTTGCTCCAAAACAATATGGCTATCATGGCTATTGGGCTGAAGACTTTGAAAAATTAGATGCCCATCTAGGGGACATTAATAAGTTTAAAGAGTTAATTGAAAAGGCGCACGATAAGGGTATTAAAATCATGCTTGACGTAGTTGTAAACCATGCAGGTTACGGTATGAATGGCGAGTTTGAAGAAACTTGGAATGCTGATGCTGAAAACCTTCCAACAAAAGAGGAATTAGCAAACTTTGATGGTATGCTACGTACTGAAAAAGATAATATAGAAGGACATGAAATAAGAGGCGAACTAGATGGACTTCCTGATTTTAAAACAGAGGATCCTGAAGTACGTCAACAATTAGTGGAGTGGCAAACTGCATGGTTGAATAGGGCGAGAACTGATCGCGGTGATACGATTGATTTCTTCCGTATTGACACAGTAAAACATGTTGACGATGCAACCTGGCAAGCCCTAAAAAATGGATTAACAGAAATTGACCCTAAGTTTAAAATGATCGGTGAATATTGGGGTGCTAGTGTCAATAATGATGGTGGTTATTTAGGCACCGGACAAATGGACTCGCTATTAGACTTTGATTTTAAAGAAAAAGCGAAAGCATTCGTTGACGGTGATATCGACGGTGTTGAAACATACCTTCAAGAAAGAAACGGTAAACTAGATAATACTGCGACACTAGGACAATTCCTAAGCAGTCACGACCAAAATGGTTTCTTGACCGAATATGTTGGAGGAGATGTAGCTAAATTAAAGGTTGCTGCAGCCCTTCAGATTACAGCAAAAGGTCAACCGGTAATTTACTATGGTGAAGAGCTTGGTAGATCTGGAAAGTCAGACTGGGAAAAAGATGGAGAAACTATCTTGAACTTTGGTCAAAATCGTGCAGATATGCCTTGGGAATTGTATGGAAATCAAGATACCGAAGCAATGGCATTACACAATCACTATACAAAACTATTGAATATTCGCGCAGACTATTCAATAGTATTTTCTAAAGGTACACGTAGCAAAGTTGCAGGTAGTAACGAAGTAGGCTATACAGTATTTTCGAGAGAATATGATGGGGAAAGCGTCTATGTTGGCTTAAATACAAAAGATTCAATACAAAAAGCAACATTTAAAGTAGATTATCCTGCTAATACAATTGTTATAGATCAATATAGTGGAGTACAATATCAAGTTAGTTCAGATCAAGAAGTAACGGTTGAAATCCCTACTAATAGCAGCGGTGGGACATTAATCTTAGCGCTTGATCCTATTGTCCAACCAGAACCAGAGCAACCAGGAGAAGGTGGAGGAGAGACACCGACAACAAATCCAAACAATGGAAATGATGAAAAGACACCGACAACACCAACGACGTCTAAACCAGAGCAACCGAAGAAGGAACAAAATCCTGTGGTTGTTAAATCGAAAGTGAAAAATGGTAAAGCAACTGTTGATAATAAAGTGATTGAAAAAGTTAAAGAGGATACAGAATCAATTGTCATTGAGGTTGATGATAAGAAAGTTACAAATACAATCTTTACATTAACAAAAGAAAACATCGAACTATTGAAAGATAAAGGGATTGAAAGGGTTGTTTTATCTTCAAGAGGATTAGATACTAGCATTAGTATCCCGGTATCTCAACTTCCAGATGGTGCGGATGTTGAAGTAAAACGTCTAAAAGATTCAACAGATAAGCGGTTTGTAAGTGGTATCTATGATTTTACAATTAAAGTGGGGAATGCTACACTTCATCAATTCGATGAACCACTTCAACTAGAATTCAAAGTAGATCCAAAAACGGTTAATAATCCAGATAATTTGAAAGCTGTTTACTTTAATGAAAATACTGAGAAATGGGAAATCGTACCGGGGGCAACTTATGCAAACGGAGTCGTAACCGTTTCTACTGACCACTTAAGTATTTATTCTGTAGTAGAGGTTGAGAATGAAGAGGAAGTTGAAAACTTAGTTGCTCCATCAAATGATAAATATGAATTACCAGATACAGCAACTTCCATTTTTAATTGGATTATATTAGGATTGATATTAATCCTATTAGGTGGATCGGTATTTATCGGCCAGCGAAGAAAAAATGCTTAGTAAATTAAGGGGGATATCTCATTTAGGGGATATCCCCCTTTTATTTATACTCATGTCTCTACATTTCAGAATGAGAAATTCTTAAGTCACAATGTTAACTAGTATTATAGAGAAATCTTGATATAAAGTTAAAAAGCATCATTAGCTAATAGAAGTCGGGTATTTGGAGCTTATACACAGCTGTTTTTCATCAATGGATTATCACGAGCATATACTGTTTTAATACATCAAAAGGGGAGATCGTCTTTGAAACAAGCAGATCAAAAGAATTTGGAAAGAGCAATTACTGAGATCACTGAAATTGCTGAGGGATTTGGGCTTGATTTTTATCCGATGAGATATGAAATATGCCCACCTGAAATTATCTATACTTTTGGTGCCTATGGTATGCCATCTCGTTTTTCTCATTGGAGCTTTGGGAAGCAGTTTCATAAAATGAAATTACAGTATGATCTTGGACTTAGTAAAATCTATGAGTTAGTAATTAACTCTAATCCTTGTTATGCTTTTCTGCTGAATTCAAATAGTCTAATCCAAAATAAGCTAATTGTAGCCCATGTGCTTGCCCATTGTGACTTTTTTAAAAATAATGCCCGTTTTCAAAACACGAAACGAGATATGGTTGAAAGTATGTCAGCAACAGCTGATCGGATTGCAGCATATGAAAAAGAATATGGAATTCAAGAAGTAGAAACGTTTCTAGATGCTGTCTTAGCTATTCAAGAACATATTGATCCTACTTTATTAAAACCCCAATTGGAATGGGAAATTTCAGACGATTTTGAAGTTGAGGATGAACCTACTCCAAAACCCACTCAATATGATGACTTATGGCAGCTAGATGGGCCTAAGAAACAAATAAATGCGGCCCCAAAAAGGAAAAAGAAATCATTCCCTCCAAAACCAGAAAAGGACCTTTTATTGTTTATTGAAGAGCATAGCAAAAATCTTGAGGACTGGCAGCGAGATATTTTAACAATGATGCGTGCAGAGATGCTCTATTTCTGGCCACAGCTGGAAACGAAGATTATGAATGAAGGTTGGGCGTCCTACTGGCATCAGAGAATCCTTAGGGAAATGGACTTAACTAGTGATGAAGTAGTAGAATTTGCGAGCTTAAATGCAGGAGTTGTTCAACCTTCAAAGACACAAATTAACCCATATTACTTAGGAGTTAAAATGTTTGAAGATATAGAAGATAGATATAATAATCCAACTGAAGAAATGATTCAGTTTGGTGTTAAACCGGGTTCTGGACGGGAAAAAATATTTGAAGTTCGTGAAATAGAATCAGACATCTCATTCCTAAGAAATTACTTAACAAAAGACTTTGTGGATCGCGAGGATCTATATTTATTCGAAAAGCTGGGGAACGAGTATAAAGTGACGGACAAGAATTGGGAACATGTACGCGATCAGTTAATAACAATGCGATTTAACGGAGGATTTCCTTACATTACGGTACAAAATGGGGATTATTTCCATAATGGTGAATTATATTTAAAACATCATTATGAGGGAATAGAACTTGATCTTACTTATCTTGAAAAAACATTACCATATATTCATCAACTTTGGGGAAGAACGGTCCATATGGAAACGATGGTAGAGGAAAGACATTGCTTATTTACCTACGAAGGGAATAGAGTTATGAAAAAGTATTTATGATAAAAAAGCAATTGTGGATGTAGATATAGATCTAGATACACGAATTGGGAATTAGGATATAGAATTGGAGAAAGTTATATTGGGAAAGGTAATTATTATTAGATTCAACGCAGTACCAAGAAAGCAAAAAAATTAAGAAAATATTTAGCTTAACAAATAATACTAAGTAAAAGTGAATTCCTCCCAATAAGGTAATAAAGTTAAATTTTTATCTTATCAAATGGGAATCTTAATTGTCGTTTTAAATACAATTACCAATTTACAAATTATTCAGAAAACTATATAATGTACGTAGAATTATTGAAAGGGGAGAACAATCTTCTATAGTATGGTTGATAGTGGGAAGTCTATTTCCAAATTGTATCGGAAGATCATGACCTCAAATGAGATGAAAGCTTTTTTGATTTTAGAGAAATGCGATGAAAATGTGAAAGAAATGTTAATTGAGAAGTTACGAAACAATAATTCAATCCGAGCAAAAGATATGCTTAATAAACTACAAAATATATAATAAGATGACTGATCGCAACTATGAGTGATCAGTCCTTTTTTTGTACAAAAAATAAAAAATTCACCTTTCCCTTTTCAAGCATTGTGATAAAATAGTGAATTATTACATCATAAAAACTCACACTAAATCAAACACTAACGGGCGTAAAGATGTAATATCCCTATTATATGGAGTAGAAGGTGTAACCAATGAAATGGACAAAAAAAGTTGTGAATCTTAGTCCTCCCCAGTTTTTATTAAGCATTTTTGTAGTATTTATCTTTATTGGAACGGTATTACTAAAATTACCCATTTCGACAACGACCACAATTGGTTGGATGGATTCATTATTTACAGCAACTTCCGCCATGACAGTAACGGGGCTAATCGTGTTTGATACGGGCACAGTGTTCACCTTATTTGGACAAATTGTAATTTTAGCTCTCATCCAAATTGGTGGCTTAGGTATAATGACATTTGCAGTATTCATATTCCTAATCCTTGGAAGAAAGATAGGATTTAAGGAAAGGTTATTAGTATCACAAGCTCTCAACCAGACCTCCGTTGGTGGAATTGTTTCATTGGCAAAAAGGCTGTTTTTGTTTTCTGTCATACTAGAGACTATTGCGGCTGCTCTTTTATCGTTTCGGTGGGTACCAGTGTTTGGGTGGGGAGAGGGAATTTATGCAAGTATATTTCACTCTATCTCTGCATTTAATAATGCTGGTTTTTCAATTTGGCAAAATAACCTGATGGACTATGTTGGCGATCCTGTCGTAAATATCGTAATTACGTTATTATTTATCGTAGGTGGTTTAGGATTCACGGTAATTTTCGATATGTGGAAGAAAAAGGAGTTCCGTGACCTAAGTGTCCATACTAAACTGATGATACTTGGCACTTTCGTTATTAATGTGTTAGCAACAATCACCGTCTTCATATTGGAATATAATAACCAAAATACGATAAGTAACCTATCAAGCTTTGATAAACTACAGGCTTCTTATTTTCAAGCGGTAGCACCAAGAACAGCAGGTTTCAACACACTTGATATAGCCAGTTTAGAGGAATCCACTCTATTTTTCATTATATTATTAATGTTCATTGGGGCTGGAAGTGCTTCTACTGGCGGTGGGATAAAGTTAACTACATTCTTTGCATTAATTTTTGCTGTCTTTTCTTTTTTAAAAGAAAATGAGGAGATCGTTATTTTTAGAAGAGCTATTACGTTTTCCACGATTGTACGTTCATTAGCGATAACGATAATAGGGCTATCGTATATTTTCTTGGCAATTTTCATATTAAATATTACGGAAGATGCACCCTTTATTGAACTAGTATTTGAAACTGTATCGGCCTTTAGTACAGTTGGTTTATCGACAGGTGTAACGAGTCACTTAACCATGATAGGAAAAATAGTCATTATTTCTATTATGATGATAGGGAAAGTCGGACCATTAACCTTGGCTTTTTCTTTCTCACATCCAACTAAATCGAATATACGTTACCCTAAAGAAGACATTTTAACAGGCTGACAACTAAGAAGAGTAGAAACATTTCCTACTCTTCTTTTCTTTAATTCTTGAGATATTTTTTGTCAAAAAAGGTCTTCCGATAAAGCATATTTACCATTGTTAATCTGGTATACTATTCCATTATTAAGTACTGTTAAAAAGGAGTTAAAATGAAAAAATATAATGCTAATATAGAGGCTATATTAATTGCTGATAATCCAGATACTTTTGTAAGTAGGCGGATCCCACGAACACACATTACATTAGGTGGAATAGAAGGGGACCGTCATTTTGGAATAACGAGCTTAGCAGATTCTCGTCAGCCAATGTATCCCAGGGGAACAACTATCTTTAATCGAAGACAATTAACAATAACTTCTGTAGAAGAATGTATGGAGATGGCAGATTGCCTTGGAGTAGATTATATTGATCCGGAATGGTTAGGAGCTAATGTAATGGTCAGTGGCTTTCCAAATTTGACTAACCTTCCGATTGGTTCAAGAATGATACTACCAAGTGGTGCAGGCTTGTTATGCATGGGCGAGAACAAACCTTGTACATTACCTGGCGAACAAATTCAAGTACACTTTGATCAACCGAATTTAACAGCTAAATTTGTGAAAGCAGGCTTTAAAAGAAGGGGAATTGTATGTCTAGTCGAAGTGCCAGGTTTAATGGCAGTTGGTGATGAAATAAATATTTTAGAAAACGAATATGATAATCCTATGCAATAATAACAATAATAATTCACAAATTAAGTATATTTTGAAAAGTAATAGGTCATAATAGATGAGTATAATAAATTACAATTCTTTTAAATTGTAAAGTTTTAGGAGGCACAAAATTGGAACATGGAAAAGTAAAATGGTTTAATAATGAAAAAGGCTTTGGCTTCATTGAGCGTGAGGGCGGAGAAGACGTATTTGTACACTTTAGTGCAATCCAAGGTGAAGGATATAAATCGCTTGAAGAAGGTCAAGAAGTAACATTTGATATCGAAGAAGGTCAACGTGGACCTCAAGCTACAAACGTAAGTAGAGTAGGTTAAATAATAAAGGAGTAGGCTTATGCCTACTCCTTTATTATTTTATTGGCTGATATTGCATAACATCCAGTGTAAACGTCAACTATAATGGGTAATTTGCCGTTTTTCCTTATCACAAAGGTCGCACATAGAAATACAAAGTCTATTCAGACATAAACAAGTGATTTCTTATATCGAGTATAATTCTTAAGCCGATAACCGACGTTTTACGTTTGTTTATTTTTTCTTTTTCATATTGACTGTCCCATTTTGTGTCAGTGCATCTTCTTGTCTTTCATCTTTATCGGTGCCGTAATGGAAATTCGTTAGTTTACCTGTGTCTTTTGGTTGGTACGTTTTCTTTTTCACGCATGAACCCTCCCATCATATTCGATCTTGTTTATTATTTTTAAATCATAAAAAATTATACACGACTACCGGTCTTCTACTGGAAGATGTACAGGAACATCGAAATACCAAATGAAAAAAATCGCTAATGGGATTGAAATTATATAAGCCAATAAAGGTCTATGATAAAACAGTTTCATCATAGGAAACATAATACAATCAAACAATGCAGACCACCCTAAGTGCCAACCATATTGGTATTTGATATGGTCTGTTAAAGTTAATAGGTATTCCCCAACAATGAAAACAATTAACCAAAATGCATAATGTTTTACTACTTTGCTACGGCCCTTAGGGAAATTACCGATAAATAACAACGCACAGCCTGGAAAAATAATAAAGGTATAAATCATCTCGGTAAGTGTATGGTTAAACAGGAAATCCGGGTCTATCCTCCAAAGAAAATGGTTGGCCGTTAAAAAATTATATGTAAGATTTCCTATTGCAAAATATAACATTACCGAATGGTACTTTTCCCAGTGTTTCCAGTCCCCTTTAAGCCATACAGCAGAAATAACTAGGATAGAGATGAATACGTGCAATTAAATCATTCCTCGAGAAACAAAATATAGTGTATGAAAAGTATGTGTAATAAAGCGAATAATATGTTAACATTCCCAATCTTAATATTGAAAATGTAGTAGCAAAGAAATTATAAGTGAAATGATCAACCCTATATAGATAATTATTTTTAAAAGCATATCGTACTTAAAAATATGAATGAAAATAAAATTCAAGCGGCGATAATATTAACTTTTCATAATCTTTACCTATTGTTATAATTAACCAAAAGGCGAATTTTAATGTAAGTATGGTGAGAGAGGAAAATATTGTCATGCTAAATGAGAAAATTGAGGAATCAAATGTACATCACAACAGTCTGTCTACAGGAGGTCATATTTTATATATCTATAATGACCGTGAAAAGTACATAGAAAATGCGACTAATTTTATTTTCGAAGGGCTTATAAATAATGAAGGTGTCATTTATGTCGATCATAAAGTGTACATAGATCAAATAATCGACAAACTAAAGGATAAATCAGTAAGCGAGACAGAAATTCAAAATATATCTTTTGTTGAATCGGATTTATTTTATAGAAGTGGATTTCCTATGGAAAAGTCCTTGGAAGAATTAGCTAGTTTGGCGGATCCTTATTTAGAAAAAGGGAAAGTCCTCCGAGTTTGGGGTAATGTTAGAATCCAAGAGGTTTCGCAAGTGTTGTCTTATGAACAGAAGGCGGATAAGTTCATCAGAAATCTTCAAATTTACACCGTATGCGCATATGATGGTAATTTAATTTCAGCATCTTTAGTAATAGAGATGTTAAACTCTCATCCATATTTTATGACTGATTCTTTTCTTATACCCTCATACTTATATAATCATGATGAAAGTGACTCACCTTCCATCTCTAATCAAATTAACTTAGAAAAAGAAGCGGATAATTTTATGATGCGCTCGGAACAATTATCGTTTGCAGGTCAATTTGCTGCAGGAATTTGTCATGAAATAAGGAATCCGTTAACAACCATTAAAGGTTTCTTCCAACTCTTAAAGGATGATAATCATAATACGAAATATTATAAAGTGATAGAAAATGAACTCAACCGAATCCAACAAATTACGAGTGAGTTATTGCTTCTTGCAAAGCCTCACTCTGAACAAAGAGAGGTACATAACCTAGTAAACATTGTTAATGAAGTTGTTGTGCTATTGGAATCACAAGCAGTAATGAAAAGTATCCTTATAGAGAAAATGTTTATGTCTCAAGATTTAAACATTGTTTGTGATGATACAAAGGTTAAACAAGTTATTATTAATATGGTTAAAAATGCAATTGAAGTAATGAATGGTGGCAGAATTACAATTAAGGCAGCAAAAGTCTCTAATAATGTCATTTTGATGATAACCGATGAGGGTCCAGGAATTCCAAAAGAGCAACTTCATAAGATCGGTGAACCTTTCTATACAACTAAAAAAGACGGCACGGGACTTGGTTTAATCATATCCTTCAATATAATAAAAAGTCATGGTGGAACAGTAAAGATTCATAGTGAAGAGGGTAAAGGCACTACGTTTGAAATTATATTACCAACAGTTAATTAAAATCCTAAAATTTTAGGATTTTTTTGGTTCTTAAGTGCTGATCTATCTTATAAGTAAGGGTACTAATACAAAATGTGGTATCTCTAAAAGGATTTGTAGAGTATCTCAATTGACAAAAAAGAACAAAAGATAAAAAAATGTGATATTTTTTAAAAATTGGTTATATATTCCTAATAAGCAACTATTTTTGTAAAGAAGTCTTAGAAAAAGTATGGTATTATGTAAAATGTGTTTAAAAAAGATCAGTATTTCATATGAATAGTTTAAATTTATAGACCTATTTCCCTAATTATTACGTATTGGGAACATTATGGTAGATTTGATTTTTCCAGAAAATTCTACTATATTCTATGTAGAATGATAGACAACTTTGATGAATTTATATCAAATATTAACTAATTGGATGGGGAAATCAATTATGGTAGTCGATGGAATTGTATGGTCAGTTATTATTGGCTTTCTTCGAAAAGGTAACCTTAAGTGGTTACTTGATGAAAAACTGTTTAGGTGGGGTTGGATTTTTCCTGTCTTGTTAGTCCTACAATTTACTATCTTTTATTTACAAAATAATATTGACATAATTGGTCAAGCGAGTAATTATATATTTGTGATAGTTTATGTCATAGGTTTAATATTTTTATGGATGAACCGGGATCGAAAAGGAATTTCAGTTCTATTTTTAGGAGTTCTATTGAACTTTGTTGTTATGCTATTTAATGGAGGAAGAATGCCAGTTTCCGCAGAAGCTGCTTTGGTTTTAGATCCTTCGTATATAGATGCAATTAATAATGGACTATACGCGAAACATCAATTGTTAACTGATTCTACTAATCTAGGTTTTTTAGGAGATATCATTCCAATTACATCACCATATCCAAAAAGCCAAGTAATTAGTATTGGTGATGTAATAATGAATATAGGTATTTTTATTTTCATTCAAGATAAAATGATGGAATCGAAAAAGAAGTTAAATGATCCACCTTCTAAAGTAAATAAACTTGAAGGAGGTGAGATAGTATGAAGAAAAACAATAAAAAAAGTTTACTAGGAATCAAACTTACAGGTTTACTAATTAATGCTTTTATTATATATTCATTGGTTTCTAGTCTTACATCAGGCTTCAAAGCTGGGCCTGGAATTGGAAACTAAAGGGGGGAGAAGTTATTTCTCTCCTTTAATTTAATTTTGGAAGTGACTTAAAAAATGAAATATAGAGTGTTGGAAAATAAACATATATATGCTGCATTAATAATACTGATAGGAACTATCCTGTTCTTTATGATGGTTGATTTTGAATTTAGTTTATCAGATTGGGTACTCATTTATGCACTTGTTGCTTCTACTTTGGTTGTAGATCACTACAGAATTCAACTTCCTCCTGAGGGGAATTTCTTATCTATGGATTCTGCTATTTATTTAGCAACTTTGTTTGTGTTCGGGCTAGATTTTACATTAGTTGTATTGCTACTTAGTAGTATTATCCACTTTATTTACTTTCGTGAAGACTTTTGGTGGATTTCCCCTTTTAATTTTTCTCTGTATGCGATTATGATTGGGATGGCTCATTTCGCTTATTTATCTGTAGGTGGAACAATTGGGGAAGTTCGTATTGAGAACGTATTAGGGTATGTATTTTCTCTTGGTATTTACTTTTTAATAAATTTGTTTCTTATGGCTATCTTTATTTACTTAATGAAAAAGACAGGATTAATTGATGCCTTAAAAGGCGTTCTAATTGGTGCATTTGAAAGTTATTTGTGCACTTTATTATTATCTATAGTTTTAAGTTTTTTAGTAAATATGGCACCATTTATGGGGCTATTTTTGTTTGTATGTATTGCTTTACTCTTATCATTTACATTTAAACAACATTTTGAGCTTTATCAAAAGGTTGCAGATAAAGCGAACAAAGACCATTTGACTGGTTTAAATAACCACGGATATTTTAAAGAAGAATTAGCTAAAACAATTTTGGAAATAAAGCAAAGCAAAGAGCCACTTAGCCTTGCGATGCTTGATATAGATGACTTTAAAAAATATAACGATACAAATGGCCATTTAAAAGGTGATAATTTATTAACCTTTTTTGGACAACAATTAGAAAGAGAATGTGTTGCAAATCAGCATATTGTTGCACGATATGGCGGGGAAGAATTTGTTATCTTAATGAAGCGAACGAATGAATTAGATGCAGCCCATTTTATAGATAGCCTTCGAAAAAAAATAAATGATACGTATTATGAAGGGGTTGAGATCCTTCCATACGGTTGTTTATCTTTTTCAGCTGGGGTAATTGAGTGGAATTCGGAGATACAAAGTTCTTCTGAATTCCTAAGTCATGCCGATCAGGCTATGTATTATGCCAAAGCGCAAGGGAAAAATAATACGCATGTGTATGGGAAAGAAATAGAAGCTATTAGTATAGAGGAACCTATGGAGGAAATGGAGCAACAGCTCAAAATTTTCCTTGCTCGAGATATTTATACGTATCGACATAGTAAACGAGTATTTAAATATGCAGTAGAATTCAGTAAATTATTGGATTTGAAGGACTATGAGCGTAAGGTACTAATGCTAGGTGCCTTAATTCATGATATTGGTAAGTTAGAAGTTCCAAGAGAAATAATTAGCAAAAAAGGAAAGTTAACAAAAGAAGAATGGGAATTGGTTAAAAACCATGTAACTTGGGGTAAGCAGATTGTTGAGTTACACGATAAAAATAAGGATATTTCTCCTTTAGTAGAGCTTCATCATGAACGCTATGATGGTAAGGGTTATCCCCATGGGCTAAAAGGGGAGGAAATACCAAAGTTAGCAAGAATACTTTGTATTATTGATTCTTTTGATGCTATGACTACAGAAAGACCTTATCAGAAAACAAAGACTTTCCAAGAAGCTATAGTTGAACTTCGCGCATGTGCAGGAACACAGTTTGATCCTTATTTTGTCGAAGGATTTATCGACTATATAGAAAAAAATTATATTTCAGTAGAAACAGTTGACACTGTATAAGAAACCGAAGCTCACTGCTTACGGTTTCTTTTTGTTAAAATGTAATTAAAAAAATGATCAATGCTAATACACAAATTACAATACCAATAAATAGAATGGCGTATTTTCTCGAGGTATTGGCCATTTGGATTTCTCTCCAGTTTACGGGTTTAATACCACTTGACCAAAAGATTAATATGGCCGATAAAATAATTGAGTTAATATTTACTAGTAACAGGAGCAGTGGTGTGAAGGATAATGACCATTCCCCAGCGCCAAGCATCATTCCCAATACGACTGTAGGTGGTAATAACGCAACTGATACCATTACCCCAACTAATGCCTCTGAAACTCTTTTAATGAAAGAGAGTGCACCTGCAGCACCTGCAGCCAATGCAACGACAATGTCCATGATTTCAATTTTTGTACGGGCAACAAATTCATCACTTGCCATAGGTAAATCAAATAATAGACCGAACAAGGCTGACATAGCTAAAGGGACAGATAAGCCAAATATTGAAGTAATGACAGATTGCCGCATAAGCTTATAATCACCTAATGTAGCCGCAAATGCTAAGGAAGTAAATGGACCGATTAATGGGGCTATTACCATGGCGCCTATTACAATTGCCGCACTATCTTTCACTATACCAGCTGTAGCAACTAAAGATGATAATAATAAGAACCATATAAAGCTATATGTAATTTCACTTGAGGAATGTACAACACTGTATAGTTCTTGTCTACTGGCACGCATTAGTTCCGATTTATTATTCTTATCTTCCTCCTCTTTATCATCATCAATTCTTGGAATATATGTATGTATATTATAAAGGAGTGCATGAAGATCATTACTACTTTTGGCATCAACTTCTAGGAAATTTAAGATCTCTTCGGTATGTTTTTTTCTTACCAGTATTCGCACAAGTTCTTCGGTTTCTGACTCTGTTGTGTGCCAGTGAGAGATATAAGTAAATTGTGTTAAGTTATCTAAGAAGGTAGATAATGATTGCTTTGGTAAATATACCTCTATTAACTGTAATTCAATAAAGCATCTCTCCTTCAAAAATTAATAAACTAATTTCTAATTTTAACGCAAATCTATTTTTTTATACGTAGGGTGTGGATAAAGTACTCAACCTTTTCACTAAATAATGTTATTTTAAAAGTAATTATATAAATGAGGGAGGCGAATGGTAATGGAACAAGGCAAATTACATAATAGGATAGCACTCGTTACAGGAGCTGGTAGACTTAAGGGGATTGGTGCAGCCATTTGTAAGCAGCTTGCTAAGGAAGGGGCAGATATTTACTTTACTTACTGGTCAGATTATGATCAATCAATGCCTTGGGGTGTGCAGCAAGATGAACCAGAAATACTAAAAAAAGAGATTGAGAGCCTAGGGGTAACTTGTTATAAAGCAGAAATTGACTTATCAAATCCAGAAAATATTGAACCATTAATGAAAACGGTAAGGATAAAGTTAGGTGAGCCAAAGATATTAGTAAATAACGCTGCATTCTCCACAAGTAATAGTTTCATGGACTTGCAAGTGACTGATATGGACAATCATTACGCTGTGAATATTCGAGCAACAACATTGTTAAGCGTGGAATTTGCCCGTCACTTCTCTTCAGCTAGTGGGGGGAGGATTATTAATCTGACATCTGGCCAATCACTGGGAGCAATGCCTGGTGAACTAGCTTATGCTACTACTAAAGGAGCTGTAGAGGCATTTACTAAGACACTGTCTGCAGAGGTCGCGTATAAGGGGATAACGGTGAATGCTGTCAATCCTGGACCCACCCAAACTGGTTGGGTAACGGAAGAGGACGAAGAAGTGCTTAAAGGTAGTTTTCCGCTTGAGAGACTAGGCGAGCCTGGGGATGTAGCGAGACTTATAAGTTTCCTAGCAAGTGATGACGCAAAGTGGATAACAGGTCAGGTTATTCACTCTGAGGGTGGTTTTAAAAGGTAAAAGAAGGAGTCTTATACGGACTATCAGGAGGATTGACTCCTACTGGTAGTCTCATTAAGATTTATCATCATAAAAAATATGTTTGATGTTTACGTATTCTGAAATTTCAATTATGCCATAGGAAAATTGCTTCTCTCTTCGTTTGTCTGTTGGTGAACCGGGATTGAATAACAAAATGTCTTCATATTGCTTAAGGATAGGGATGTGAGAATGTCCAAAGATAATGATGTCAACATCCTCGAACTGAAATTTTTCTATTGCCCTTTTTTCAGTAGTCCTTGATTTCCCGTGCCCATGTGTTATACCAATGGTAAGATTGTCTAATTCTAATAATAAGGAATTGGGGAATCGTGATTGAATGTCAGAGTCATCTACATTTCCATAGACACCAACTAGTGGAGCAAACTTCTCAAAAGCTTTTAACACTTCTACTGTTTGCACATCACCTACATGAATGACTAAGTTAGCAGCCTCTAAATCAGATAGTAGTTTTTTTGGAATAGTTTTAGCCATTCTAGGCATGTGTGTGTCTGCTATAACAACGATTTTAAACATCCAATTCAACCCTTTCTATAAGCCTCACGTTTTCCCCTAATCTTGTGTACATTAAAATAACAAGTATTTAGGGGGATAAAAATGAGGATTATTTCAACAAAAGATTATCATAAGATCGCACTCTTAAACAAAGAGGTCCATGACCTACATGCACAATTATACCCAAATTTTTTTAAGAAATATAAATATAACGAGATAGTCGGTTTTTTCCAACGCGCTGTTCATAATCCAAACAGTATTTTTCTGTTGTTAGAAGATAGTAACCAAGCACTAGGTTATGTATGGGCTGAAATCTTTGATTATCCAGATAGTGAGTTTGGTCATAGTTATAGGTCGTTATATATTCATCAAATCAGTATAGTTAAGAAAGCGCAAAGTAAAGGATATGGTTCCAAACTAATGGAAAATATTTACATGTTCGCAAGAAATAATGGTATATTTAAAATAGAACTAGATTATTGGGCTGATAATGAAATAGCTAAATCATTTTATAAAAAGCAAGGCTTTAAAAAAGTAAGAGAATTTGTATATAAAGATTTAACAAACTAATTCTTTTACTACGATAAATTTGTAATAAAATATAAAATATAGACGCTTTTCTTAAACGCCTTATGATTAGATTTCATTCAAATATATAGTCGGGGGAAATCAGATATGCAAATAACAATTAGGCAAGCAAATGAACAAGATATAGACCAACTTCAAGAATTAATGATTGATTACATTGTACATTTTTATAAACAAAAGCAACCAGACCCCAATGAATTGAATAAACTCATTCATGATTTACAAAAAACTACAGATAGTATTGGAACCCAATTTGTTGCATCAACTAAAGACGGCCAATTGTTAGGTTTCGCAACTCTTTATTATACTTTTAGTACATTGCGTGTTCAAAAACAGATCATACTTAATGATTTATTTGTTAAGCAATCTGCCAGAGGACAAAAAATTGGTGAAAAACTGTTTCAGAAATGCCTTACCTTTACGAGAGAGAATCAATTTGCTTCGATGGTGTGGGAAACGGATAAGGATAATCATATTGCCCAAGCGTTATATACTAAAATGGGTGGTCATTTATCCGAATATCTACATTATGAATTAAGTTAAAAAGAAGGAGCACAAAACTTAAAATAGTTTGTGCTCTTTTCCATATTAGTGTTCATATATCATTTTTCTAGTCATACCACCATCAACGATTAAATTTTCGCCAGTAATAAAATCATTCATTGGGTTGGTTAAGAACAGGCAGGCACGTGCAACATCCTCTGGTTTGCCCACTCTTTTTGAGGGGTGTTGTTTATGATCAATATTTCTCAGTGATGAATAGTCACCTGTTTCAATCCAACCCGGACTTATCGAATTGACTAGTATATGATCATCTTGAAGGGACATTGCTAGTGCATGGGTTAATGCGTATATTCCACCCTTTGTCGCTGCATATGCTTCCGAATCTTTTTCGGACATAAATGCACGAGTTGATGCTATATTTACAATTGCGCCTCCGCTATCATTTCTGCGAATATATTTAGCAGCTTCTCTAGCACACAAAAAGTTTCCGCGAAGATTGATGTTCAGTACATCATCCCACTCTTCTACACTAAGCTCATAAACAGATTTAAAACGCGACACGCCTGCATTATTAATTAAAATATTGATTTTGCCGTAGATTCTGATGGTCTCATCCATTAGATGAGTTATCTGCTTCGGGTCTCGAACATCAGTCTCGATAAACAGACCATCACCATATGTAGAATTTATCAAATTAAGAGTAGCCTCAGCCGCTTCTCTATCAATGTCAGCAACAACAACTTTTGCCCCTTCATTGGCATACCCAAGGGCTACACCTCTTCCAATTCCATTACCTGCTCCTGTAACAATCACGACACTATCTTTAAAATTCATGATACCAATCCTTTCTCCTTACTCATGTGAATCATTAGGGAAATATAAAATGACGGTTGTTCCTTGATCTTTTTCACTCTGGAATTCAATCGTACCGTTGTGCGTTTCAACTAGTTTTTTGACAATTGACAGCCCTAGTCCAGTTCCTCCGTTTGAACGAGATCGTGATTTGTCTACGCGGTAAAAACGATCAAATAAGTAAGGCAAATCTGATTTCGCAATACCGATTCCTGTATCAGCAATTTTTACAGTTATTCCGTTTGTTTCATTAATAAGGTTTACCTTTATCGATCCTTTTTCTGTGTACCGGATTGCATTCTCTAGTAAGTTGTTAAAGATTTGCTCCATTCGATTACCATCGGCATAGAGTAAAGCAACACTAGTAGAAGGAGAAAAGTGAACATCGATATTCTTTTGATTTGCTTTGAACTGTACTTTTGTGATAATAGTTTCAATTAATTCATTTAATTCGAGATCTTCCATATGGAATGGAAGTTTCCCTTCTTCAATTTTTGACAAGTCCATCAGGTCATCCATTAGTGTGTTAATCTGATTTGCTTCATTTTCAATAATTTTAAGATAGTCATTTTTTTCATTATCCGATTGGTACAGATTTTTTCTGATCGCTTGTGTATAGCCTTTTATGTATGTTAATGGCGTCTTTAATTCATGTGTGATATTTGAAAAAAACTCATTTCGATTCGTTTGATAACGCTCTAGTGTACTAGACATGTTATTTATGGCATTCGCAAGTGAACCAATCTCGTCATTTCCTTTATAAGTAACCCTGGTGCTAAAATCCTGCTTGTTAGCTATTCTTTTTGTAGCATGCTCCATTTGTAAAAGCGGGGCTGCCAATTTTTTTGATATAAAAAAGGTAAAGCCAATCGCTAATATAACCGCACCTAAACTAGCTAAGACAACTAACTTAATAATGTTTTGGATCGACTCGTTTATTATATGCAGGGGAGAAAACAGAAAGATGCTGCCGATAACTTTTCCATTATGGATAATGGGCTGACCAACTTTTAAATATTTAGCTTCCTTATTAATATATTCATTCACAATTGTTTCTTTTTTGTTTAATTGTTTTAGTTCTTTTTGATTCAAAACGGGATGTTCCAACAAGTTATCCCACTCGGTATTCATTCGAATCTTTCCATCTATATCTGTAACAACTGCTTCCATATCTGTAATATCTGCAATATTATTAATATTTCTAAATGTCTCTTCATCGGAAATGGATTGAATGTTCTCAGCGTATTTTTGAGATAGGTCGATTAACTGGTTTTCTACGTCATTGTAAGAAAAATTAAGAATAATCTGGACTATGATATAGCCTAAAGGAATAAGAATGATAAGCTGTAAAAAAAGAATGGTAGCACCTAACTTAATCACGACACTGTTTAGCTTCATTCTGTGTCACCACTTGAAAATTTATATCCGACTCCCCAAATCGTTTTGATTGGTTGTTTCGCCAACCCAGCCTTCTTTAATTTATCTCTTACGTACCGAACATGTGAATCGACTGTTCGAATATCCACTACATCATTTATCCCCCACACTTTATCAAGTAATTGTTCACGTGTATAGACCCAATTAGAGTTTGAGGCTATTAAATAAAGGAGATCGAATTCTTTAGGAGTAAGTTTAAGTGGAGATCCATTTACAGATACCTCTCGTGAATTACCGTCAATCACTAATCCATCAAAATTTATTCCCGTTGTATCTGATTTAGGTAATCGCCTTAATTGAACCTGAATTCTCGCTTCCAATTCTTCAGGATCAAAGGGCTTTACTACATAGTCATCCGCTCCTAAAGTTAGACCCTCAACCTTATCTTTCGATTCGTTTAAAGCGGTTAACAATATAATTGGTATTTCTTTGTTGAAGGATCTAATTCTTTTACATACCTCTTTACCGTCTAAATTGGGCATCATTATATCTAATAAAATCACGTCAACTTGCTCACTCTTAACTCGGTTTATAGCTTCTATTCCGTCAGATGCTTCTAATATTTGAAACGATTCTTGCAAGTGAACCTTTAACAGCAGTCGCATTTGCGGTTCGTCGTCAACAATAAGAACGATAGGTTTATTCATTTTCTCTCACTCTCAATTCGTTTATAGTAACAAGTGTCTCTAAGTCGATATTAAAGAAAAATAATCTAATAGTAAAATAATAGCCCATGACAACAGATGGTAATAAAAAATACTGTAATTTAAATCACAGCTTTCCTGGAAGTATATGAACATTTTGTGACTTATTTCGATTCTTCATAATTTCATCAAATTTACATGTGAAAATGATAATAGCTAAAAGGCTGTTTCTAAACTTAAACAACTTTTAAGTATAATAACTTTTTCTTCCGTATACTCAATCGTTCAAGTAAGAGTATACCCTTGATAGAAAGGAGCAATTCGAGTGAAATACATTCGTAAAACTATGTATGCCATTATGTTTTTCACAGTAGCTTTTGTGCTTTCGGGATGTGAATCGGATATGGTCGTTTTCGATCCGCAAGGCCCGATTGCTAAGAATTTATCAGAATTAATTATTTTCTCGATTATTTTCATGGCCATAATCGTCTTAGTCGTTTTTGTTCTATTTGGAACAATTGTTTGGAAATATCGTGAAAGAAAAGACAATATGGATTATGAACCACCTGTTGAAAAAGGGAGTCACCTATTGGAGATTACTTGGTTCGTTATTCCTGTAGTGATTGTCATTGCTTTAACAATACCGACTGTAAAGACAATTTATGAGGTGGAAGATATACCAGAAGGATATGACCACCTAGAACCGCTAGTCGTTCATGTAACGTCTGCGGATTGGAAATGGATTTTCAGTTATCCAGAACAAGATATTGAAACAGTTAACTACCTAAACATTCCTGAAGATAGACCAATTCTCTTTAAGATGACTTCTGCTGGGACCATGCAGTCGTTTTGGGTACCTGCTCTTGGAGGCCAAAAATATACAATGGCTAATATGGAAACAAAATTGTACCTCGTTGCAGATAAACCTGGAACGTATATAGGTAGAAATACAAGCTTTAATGGCCGAGGTTATGCTGCTATGCAGTTTGACGTAAATGCTCAGACTGAAGAAGACTTTAATGAATGGATAGAGGAAGTTAAAAAGACAGCAGGCGACTTAACAGAAGACCATTATAAAGAAATTTTATCACCAACGATTATCGGTACAGAAACTTTTAATGGTACACATTTACAATGGATAAATCATGCACACGGTGGTTCTTCTGATTATATTAATCCAGAAGAATATAGAATCCATCATGGTGACTCTGAAGAAGAGAGTAATCCAGTAGATGAACAAGAGCAAGATGATAATAGTGAAGAAAATCATGAAGATCATGAAAATATGAATCATGAAATGGGTGGTGAGTAATATGACTTGGGATCAATTTTTTGTTACTGGTGACCCATTAATCCTAGCTTCGCAAATTGCGATTGCATTAACAATGGTTGGATTAGTCGTTCTAGTTACTTACCTGAAAAGATGGAAGTGGCTATGGAAAGAATGGTTCACAACAGTAGACCATAAAAAAATAGGTATTATGTATATTCTTGCAGGTGTAGTGATGTTTTTCCGCGGTGGTGTCGATGGGCTAATGATGAAAGCTCAAACATCAAGACCGGAATTAGAATTTTTAGATGCACAACACTATGATGAAGTATTTACCACACATGGTGTTATTATGATTTTATTTATGGCGATGCCGATGTTAATTGGGATTATGAACGTTGTTATTCCATTACAAATTGGCGCGCGTGATGTTGCTTTTCCAAAGTTGAATGCACTTAGTTTTTGGGTGTTTTTTGTAGGGGCAATGTTATTCAACATCTCCTTCGTAATTGGTGGTTCACCGGATGCTGGATGGACAGCGTATTTCCCACTTGCAGGTAAAGAATTTACCCCTGGTGTAGGAAACAACTATTATGCAATTGCTTTGCAAATTGCTGGTATAGGTACACTAGCGACGGGCGTTAACTTTATAGTAACAATCTTAAAGATGAGAGCTCCTGGTATGACTTTGATGAAAATGCCAATGTTTACTTGGACGGCATTAGTAACAAACGTTATTATCGTTGCAGCTTTCCCGATTTTAACCGTTGCTTTAGCGTTTATGACGCTTGACCGTTTATTTGGAACTCATTTCTTTACGGTAGCAGCTGGTGGGGACCCGATGCTATGGTTAAATCTATTCTGGCTTTGGGGACACCCTGAAGTTTATATCGTGGTTTTACCAGCATTTGGTATGTTCTCGGAAGTTATCTCTACATTCTCGCGTAAGAACCTTTACGGATATAAATCAATGGTGGCTTCAATCGTGGGGATTGCATTCTTAAGTATGCTTGTATGGGTTCACCATTTCTACACAATGGGTAATAGTGGTGCTGTTAACTCTGTATTCTCGATTACAACAATGGCGATTGCTATCCCGACAGGTGTTAAAATATTCAACTGGTTATTTACAATGCGTAAAGGTCGAATTAAATTCACCAATGCGATGCTTTGGTCTCTAGCATTCATACCTTGTTTCACCATTGGTGGGGTAACAGGTGTTATGTTAGCGATGGCAGCAGCTGATTACCAGTATCACAATACTATGTTCTTAGTGGCACACTTCCACTACGTATTGATTCCGGGTGTTGTTTTTGCGGTGTTTGCTGGACTTTACTACTGGTGGCCAAAAATGTTTGGGTTTAAATTAAATGAGAAAATTGGATACTGGCATTTCTGGTTATTCGTTATTGGTTTCAACGTAACATTCATGCCAATGTTCTTTGTTGGATTAGATGGTATGTCACGTCGTATGTTCACGTATTCTGCTAGCACTGGATGGGGACCATTACTAGGGTTATCAGCAATTGGTGCCTTAATACTAGCAGCAGGTTTCGCAGCATTATGTTATAACATTTATTGGAGTTTCCGTTATGCATCACGTGATGTAGGAAATGATCCGTGGGATGCTCGAACATTAGAATGGGCAACAGCATCACCACCACCACATTATAATTTTGCAAAAGTACCAGAGGTATCTCAGTTAGATGAATTCTGGGAAAATAAAAAAGCCGGCATTACGGGATTGAAGAAAAATGAAATCGAGGAAATTCACATGCCGAGTAATTCATGGACACCATTATTTATGGCTGTCGCTTTCGGTATTGTAGGGTTCTTCCTAGTATTTGAGTGGTTTATCCCAGCTGCTATTTCAGCTGTATTGATTGTAATTGGTCTTATTCTAAATTCCTTCGATTATGATCATGGTTATCATGTTTCCGTTGAGGAAGTAGAAGAGACAGAACGTAAGTGGAGAGGTGATCTAAAATGAGTTCACAATCAACTACACCGTTAGAATATCAAGGTCAACAAAACCAAATGACTATTCTCGGCTTTTGGATTTTCTTAGGCGCAGAGATCGTGCTTTTCTCCACTTTGTTTGCTTCGTATTTTGTATTAGAACATAACACTGCTGGAGGTCCAACAGGCGAAGAGTTGTTTATGTTGAAAGAAGTATTAATTGAAACATTCCTACTATTAACTAGTAGTTTTACTTGTGGGTTAGCTATTCACGAGATGCGTAATGGTAATAAGCGTGATACGATTGTCTGGTTAATCGTAACGTTGTTGCTTGGATTAGGATTTGTGTACATGGAGATTTCTGAATTTATTCATTATGTACATGAAGGAGCTACCATCCAAACAAGTGGTTTCCTTTCTGGTTTCTTCACCCTATTAGGAACTCACGGACTTCACGTTTCGTTAGGGATTGGATGGGTAACCCTATTAATTATCCAAATGATGAAGAGAGGAATTACTCCTGTAACAGCACGTAAAGTATTTGTTGCTAGTCTGTATTGGCACTTCCTGGATGTAGTTTGGATCTTTATCTTTACATTTGTTTATTTGAAAGGAATGATGTAGCATGTCTAAAGGTCATAAAGGGTTTCCGTGGAATCACGTTATCGGCTTTTTCCTTTCAATTGCATTAACTATTTTCGCAGTATTGATGGTTCAATACACTGATTTCTCTAAATCAACAGTCATGTTTATAATTGGTACACTAGCTATCTTACAAGCTGCCATCCAATTATTTATGTTTATGCACATTACAGAAGGAAAATCAGGTGTCATTAATATTATTAATATCACTTATAGTGTATTTTTAGCAGTAGTTATTGTTGTGGGATCTATCTGGATACTAACAACAGGCCACGCTGCTCACTAAACATAAATAGGCTTACCATTAAATGGTGGGCCTATTTTTTTTGCTATCAATAGATAAGATATAATTCTGGACGGTTTCTATCCATTTACCATCCTTATCTGCTAGTAAGGTATCCCAACCTAGGTCTGTTCCGATAGTTAAATTGCTTTTCGAATCGTCTACAAACAAAATATTATTATGGGAATCTATCTGTTTTGTAATTTCCTTGAATATAGCTGGATTCGGTTTATAAAAGCCTATCTGACTAGAGATAGTAACACTAGTTAAGTAGGACTCAACAGGTTCTAGTAACGGCCTGATCCATTCAATTCTGTGATTACTAAGAATATGAATATCCACAGAGGAACTCCAAATTGGTATATATTTAACTGCTGGGAGTGGCTTTAAAATAGACATAAGAAACTCTCTAGCTTGATCAATGTTAATAGTAGGATATTTTCTAAACCAACTCCAGAACTCTGTTTCTGTTATTTTCCCCGTCCATAAAGAATCGCTAATTTCTTGCTTATAATGAGAACGGATTTCCGAGTGTGGTGTTTTCGCTTGTTCGGCTATTTCTATCCAAAATTCATCTAAATTTGGGGCAAGGACTCCACCTATATCAAGAATAAGTTGAGGTCTGGACCTACGCATTAAAAAATCCCTCCAAAGTCATACTTGCTATTGCTAGACTATATTTTCGCACCATGTTTCATTAAAAACAATCTCATAATGGATATTTCTATCTAATTCTAATAAAATGAAACAAAATGCATGTCCAATTTATAAGGGTAATAGGAGTGGGAATGTGACGGTTAAATTATTTTATCAGGATCCCTATCAACAAAGTTTTGAAGCGGAAATCGTGGAACAAAACGAAGATGAATTTGGATATTATGTCGTCTTAGATCAGACCGCTTTTTATCCAACTGGTGGTGGGCAACCTAATGACTTAGGAATACTTGGTGATGTTCATATAGTAAATGTCGAAGAGGTTGGAGGACAGTTGCGTCATTATATAGAAAATTACCTACCAGAAAAAGATAGGATTACAGGAGAAATTGATTGGAATAGACGATTTGACCACATGCAGCAGCATGCAGGACAACATCTATTATCAGCAGCCTTTGAAGAATTGTTAAGCTATAAAACAGTTAGCTTTCATTTAGGACAGGATACCTGCACAATTGACCTTGATATAGAAAGCTTAACGAAGGCTGAGGCACAATTGATTGAGAAAAAAGTAAACGACATTATCCTAGAAAACAGGCCTATTGAAACTAGATGGGTATCAGAACAGGAGTTAGAACAATATCAACTCCGAAAGAAGCTAACTGTGAAGGAGAATATTCGTTTGGTGATTATTCCGGACTTTGACTATAATGGTTGTGGCGGCACACATCCGAGCTCAACGGGGCAAGTAGCTTCGTTAAAAGTCTTGGATTGGGAAAAGCAAAAAGGGCAAGTGAGAGTTAGGTTTGTTTGTGGGAATCGGGTTTTACAACAATTAGAGACAAAACATCAAATTACTATCCAATTAACTCAATTATTAAACGCTCCTGAACCTAAACTTTCAGAATCGGTAGTAAAATTGAATCAGCAATATTTAGAAACGAAAAAGAAACTAAAAGAGGCAAATGAAAATGTTTTATCTTTGGAGGCGGACAGTTATGTTCGGGAAATGAAGGAGATCGATAACCAGGTTATAATCAAGTTGTTGGAAAATAAAGAAATGAAAGATGTTCAATATTTGGCAAGGCAAGTAGTTGCTAAAGTTAATACTTCAATTATCGTACTAATTACTAAAAATGAAAATAAATTTCAGATTGTGTGTGCTAGAGGAAATAAAGTGGAGGCAAGTATGAAGACACTTTTAAAAAATGCACTTGAACTAGTTAACGGTAAAGGTGGAGGCAATGACAGTTTTGCACAGGGTGGGGCAGAGGCCACGTTGTCAGCTAGTGATTGGAAGAAGTTGATAGAAGAAGTGATGAGGAAGTAGTCTCATCACTTCTTTTTTAATGCACCACATCATCTTTGCTATCGATATATAAGCTGCCATCTTTTTGGACTTCTGCATAAAAAACATCTGATGCGTCATCAATACCTGCTTCAGATAGCTTTTCATTTAACCAGTTCTCGTCTAAATTCAGTTTTTTTAAATTTTTAGTTTCTATATTACCGTCCGAAATTACTTTTGTAGAGATATCGAACTGATTGGAGGGGGAGGCTGTTTGGGCCCCAATATCCGCACGTGTAGCATTTTGTTTGTAGTCTTTTTTCATCACAGACAATTTTCCATCTGTTTCTAAAATCCCGTACTGAACATCTTTAAGTGAAAATACGTTTTTTTGTCTTAGCATTGAGTTAAGGGCATCAATATCCAAACGGGCTTTTCTCATTTCACTTTCCATAATTTCTCCATTTTTAATTAGGATCATAGGTTGTCCAACAATAGCTTTTCTTGCTGTTTTAGATTTAATGTCAAGATAACCCATTACAATTGTTAGCAAACTCCAACCCACTAAAGCAATAACCCCGTTCCTTATAGAAAGGGTACTATTGACAGTTAACATTGCACCGATGGAACCAATAGAAATTCCTGATACAAAATTAAAGAAAGTTAACTGTGATAACTCCTTTCTTCCCATAATTCTGGTTAAAGCCAACAGAACACCAAAGGACAGTACGATTCTTAGCACTAAATTGTATAGTTCCATTGTTCACTGCTCCTTTCGATATTAGAGTACCTAATATTTAATGTTCCATTCATATAAAAAAAAGGCTGATTTAGAATCAGACCGTGGTCGTACTCTTTTTCATTCCTAAACCGGTTAAGGTAAAGATTGGAAGTAGCTATACTTAGAGCAGAAAGAAAGAAGAAGTAAGATACATTGCAAAGCAAAGTTAGGAGTAAAATGGATGTATAATGAAATAGATATTCAGGAGTTTATAAATCAACGCAGACCTAAATAAAGTAATCATAAAATTTAAGGAGTATTTCTATGGTTAATGCTTATCTTTATAACGATTGTTAAAAGTCTCTTTCACAGTGTGAGAAGGGGCTTTTAATGTTTCTAATAAAAGTTGGACGGGTAAATAAAATGATGGAAAGAAAGATTGACTTAAATAAATTATCATAATTGACGATATTCTGTGGATAATAACACAGAAAATTAATATCTTGAACAAAAGGAGAGAAAAGTTTTGAGTAAGAAATTATCTTTATTTATGTTTTGGATTATTCTTTTTACTCCTATGATAGTTTATGGGCATGTTAAATGGTTTGCAGAAGTACCACCGGAAAAGGTGTCAATTGAAGAAATTTTGTCACCATTCTTCATTACTTTCGCCTTGCTAATAGCTTTGTTATTAGCAATTTTATCCCAAGTGATGCATAAATTATTAGATATACCTATCGCTAAAAAAGTGGATAATGGTCTGGATCGACTTCGAAAGTATTCTCGATATATTTTAAAATACGGAACTGCGTTTGCATTTATTATTCAAGTGTTATCGGGAACGATGTTTGCTCCTGACTTTGCTATTAATTATATGTGGGAAGCAATCATGATGTGGGTAATAATAGCGTTTTTACTCGTACCACATCATATTTCTACCAAGATTGCGGCGTTATTAATGTTAGGTTTATTTGTGTACGAGTGGATTGACACAGGTTGGTTTTACATGCTTGACTATGGGTTTTACATTGCCATTATTGGAGTACTTCTAGTTGGCAGCACCAAGTTAGAGGATTGGGGATTCCCTTTCTTATACTTAGGAACAGGATTAAGTTTATGCTGGGTTGCTGTAGAGAAATGGGTATACCCTGGAATGACAATAAATATTGTAGAGAGTCATCACGTCCCAACATTCGGTTTCGAACCTGCTTTGTTCATCGTCATGGCAGCGTTTGTAGAATTTGTTGTAGGTTATTTATTAGTAGTTGGTATTTTGAATAGAATTTTGGCCGTAGTTGTTACAATTATTTTCATTTTAACTACAACCATATTTGGAATGACGGAAATAATCGGACACGCCATGATCCATATTGTTTTAATCATTTTTATCATTGAAGGTGTTTCGTTCTATCATCCACCAATTAGAATTCATAAGACAAGGCTTGATCAAATGGTGTTTGTCTTTCTAAACTTTA
The DNA here is from genome assembly GCF_014280935.1 of Aquibacillus kalidii. Lineage (GTDB taxonomy): Bacteria > Bacillota > Bacilli > Bacillales > Amphibacillaceae > Aquibacillus_D > Aquibacillus_D kalidii. The sequence goes on along the minus strand of NZ_JACLZI010000056.1, from coordinate 90,452 downwards.
TTTTTGTGTTGGCTACCTTTATACTCGTTTACTATAGATTCGGATAATGGTAGAAAATTTTACACATGATGTATAATACAGTAAAATAGTCAATAATGACTTAATTATATTGTTCGTCTAAAGATAACAAAGTGTAGAATGGGGATTATCATGAAAAGAATCGCATGGATTACAGATAGTACTTGTGGATTTTCAAAGGACTTTATTGAAAAGCATAATATTCATGTCTTACCACTAAACGTTATTGTTAATGGTAAATCTTATAAAGAAGACGTGGATATCTCGAAGGAACAATTTTATGAATTACTGAAAGAGCATGGAGATGGCGCAAAGACAAGTCAGCCATCTTATGGAGATTTTATTACTTTATATGAAAAACTTAAAGAAGAATACGATTACGGAATAGCTGTCCACGCATCAAGCCAGTTGACCGGAACGTATCAAAGCTCAATTAGTGCATCAGAGATGACTGGTTTTCCAGTACAAGTCATTGATTCAAAAATCGGCGACTATGCCCTGGGGAAAATGATTGAAAATGGACTTGAACTTGAGAACCAAGGCAAGAGCTACGAAGAAATTGTTATGGAAATGAGAACTTATCCAGATTTAGCTGAGATGTATCTTTTGCCAGAAAGTCTGGATCAATTAAGGAAAAGTGGAAGAGTAAGCACTACTCAATCTGTATTTGCGACTCTCCTTCACATTAATCTTATTCTTGGTTTTGATAATGGGAAAGTTGTTGTTCATGATAAAGTGAGAATTAAAAAGAGAGCGAAACGAAAAGTATTTGACTTAATTAGTGACGCGGTAGAAAAGCATCAATTAAAAGAAATGTGTATTTTACATGCGGGTGTACTTGAACAGGCTAATAAGTGGAAAGATGAACTAGAAAAGATTCATCAAGAGATGAAAGTTAAAATTCAGACACTTGTTCCTGTTGCTGGTGTCCATACCGGATATGGTACTATGAGTGTGGCTTGGTTGAGGAAAAAATAAAAGAGGGTAAAGAGTAATCCATATAGGGTTACTCTTTTTTCTTGATTGTTGGTCAAAAAGCGCATAATTAAAGAGGGTATTTACAAGGTATGTATATATAGAGGGTACTAACTTAAATGTAACAGAAAGAGCGCTCAGTAAGATTAATCAAAGGATGAACAAAATAAAGAAAGAGAGTCAATATCTATATGAATAAGAACATATTTAAAATCAAGTATCTAATCAATCCTCCAGTTGAAAACAATATTTAATTGTGCAATTCTTTACTTGTTTTTTAGCCGAGGTATTTTGTGAATATTGAATGTGTATCTGAAGGAATTAATTATACGATAGGAGAAGGAGAAAGGGAGAGTATTTATGGAGATATTTACAGAGAATGTTCTAAGTGTGGTAAAGGCAATTCCGTTTGGTAAAGTAATGACTTATGGACAAGTTGCAACACTTGCTGGGAACCCGAGAGCAGCAAGGCAAGTGGCTAGAATATTGCATTCTATGAGCGAGAAATATTCACTACCTTGGTATAGAGTAATAAATAGACTAGGAGAAATAAGTCTGTCTGGAGAAGGACTTCAGTCACAAAAGTATTTTTTAGAAAATGAGGGCATTACAGTAAAAGATGATATAGTAGATTTGGAAAAATATCAATTTAGGATAAATAGTATGGATATAAATAATTAGTTTAATGAATAGAAGATAGAAACCTTTCTATGAATCAAGGTAAAGATGATTAATGGCTACCATTAGATAGGATAAAGGGGAAGATCATGGTATATGTAGAAATCCCTCATCACCGGAAGGGGGAGTGAAAGAGATCCTGAAACCGTGTACCTACATTCCTGTACCACCTCGTGACCGTTTGAACAATGTAGGATAAGGAAAGCGCGCTGCTGGATATGCGCGCCTAAGCAGTGAATGAGTCAGATAGGCAAATCCGTCTGGCAATCACAAGCTGTGATGGGAGGAAACTATAGTACCGAAGTTCCTGATTTCATACTGCCAAGAAAAGCCAGAGGTTGATAGGTTCGAGGTGGAAGCATGGTGACATGTGTAGTTGACGAATACTAATCGATCGAGGACTTAACTAAAATTAAAAGCGAAAGCGACTGTTCAAAAGTGTACGGATAGATAAGACAGCATGTAGTACTTGATCTTTGAGTATGAAATGATGGATTAACTATACGCTAGCTTTTAGGAGCTGTAGATAGAATGCTTACGGTTGTTGTTTATGTCTCATTCTTATCTACGTTGGAAGGTACAACCTTCAACTTAATATGGTTTGGTGGCAATAGCGGAGAGATCACACCTGTTCCCATGCCGAACACAGTATTTAAGCTCTCCAACACCGATGGTAGTTGGGGCTTTGCACCTGAGAGAGTAGGATGTCGCCAAGCAAAACAAAAAACCTTCTAAGATTAATTCCTAGAAGTTTTTTTGTTTTAGATTATATTAAAATATAGATATGCTACCGTCAAAGCTACAATTATTGAATCTTATTTTCCATACCCCTCTTTTTAATAAGGGAGTTATTTAGTTGAAGCTCTATGGGTAAAAATCTTGAATGATCTTTAATGTAATTATCTCCCATTTATGCTATGAAAATAATCATACATGCTCACTTTTACTAAAATACTTATTATTGTTGTGTAGGCGTTTTTAATGGTAAATTATCGTTTCTTATGCCATAGGAAAAATTAACAAAGATAAGTTGAATATATATTTCTTGTTAGTTTTCTTTATAATAAATAAAGTAATAAAATTGATCTTTAATTTTATTGGCTTTTTATCCATTGTAAGTTAAAGTAGTAATAAGATAACAAAGGAGAGAGATATAATATGGGGCAAAATTTTGATACAAAATCAGTACAGCTATCGTTAAATAATACTAATAAAATAGATAGTAAGGTAACACCTATTTATCAGACCTCTGCTTTTAAGTTTAAAGACTTAGAAGACTTAGAAAGTTTCTATACAGGAAATAAAGAATATTTATATACAAGGGTCGGTAATCCAAATTCAGACGAACTAGGTAGTGCTGTTGCTCAATTAGAAGAAGCTCCTCAGGGTGTGGCGACTTCATCTGGATTATCTGCTATTTTAGTTGGTATTTTGGCTGTGGTTAAAGCAGGCGATCATATATTAGCATCTACTGACTTATATGGAGGTACCTATCAATTATTAGCAAATGAGTTGAGTGACTTTGGTATAGAAGTTTCTTTTGTTGATTTTGAACAAGAAATCGAGCGTTATATTAAAGACAATACCAAGCTTATTTATTCTGAGTCAGTTACTAATCCGTTGCTACGAGTCGAAAATATTAAAGAAGTAGTAAGAATAGCAAATAAGCATGGTATAAAATCCATGATCGATAATACATTTGCTACGCCATATTTGTGCCAACCATATACATTAGGAGTGGACTTAGTTGTACATAGTGCTACAAAGTATCTAGGTGGTCACAGTGATGTGACTGCTGGGGTACTGGTTGGTAATGAAGAACTAATCACAAAAGCGAAAACAAAGGTTGTTAACATAGGGACTAACTTGAGTCCTTTTGATGCATGGTTGGCATGTCGCGGTATTAAAACATTAAGTGTCAGAATGGAACGACATACTAAGAATGCTCAAATTCTTGCAGATGCATTACGTAAAAATGATGCCGTTGCTAAAGTTTATTATCCTAAAGATTTTTCGTCAAAAGGTAATGGTGCAATTGTTTCGATTGATATCACCGGTTCATGTAATGTAGAGAAGTTTTTCCAATCCTTATCATGGGTTAAAATAGTTCCAACATTAGCTGGTGTAGAGACATCAGTATCTTATCCATTAACTACTTCTCATCGTGCTTTGCCTAAGGAAACACAACAAGAACTAGGTATTACAGAAGGACTAGTTAGAATATCTGTTGGTATAGAAGATGCAGATGATATTGTTGCTGCATTTGAAAATGCCATACAGCATGCCAAACTGTAAAAATGTACGAGCAAGCAAACATTTAACGGTTATGGAATTTAATTAAATAATCGTATCTCTTAGACCAAAAACCCCTATTAAAGGGGTTTTCTTGTTTACAAAACAGTTTTCTCGTTTTAACAACGGAAAACTGTTTTTTTTGTTTGTAAAATCTCCTCTGTCCTGTTCACATCGTCCATCTTAAAAGCTCTTATAAAATTACTCTCTGTTATGTAAAAGTAATATGGAAAATAACCCTATAGATACATAAAGGAAGGATAATAAAGGCACTATAAAGAGGAATTTATTCAGTAGAAGGGACGGAAGTGAAGATGAAAGCAGTCACATATCAAGGGAAATATTCTATTGCTGTTACCAAAAAAGAATATCCTAAGGTTGAAGATAAGGAAGATGTAATTGTTCGAATAACCTCTACTGCTATTTGTGGTTCCGATTTACACCTATATCAAGGGAATTTCCCTTTACCCATAGGGTATAGCATTGGCCACGAACCAATGGGTATTGTAGAAGAAGTAGGGCCTAATGTTACGAAAGTAAAAAAGGGAGATAGAGTAGTAATCCCTTTTACTGTAGCTTGTGGTCAATGTCAGTATTGTAACGAGAATCATGAGAGTCAGTGTGATAATGCAAATCCTCACTATGATTCAGGTGGATATTTCGGGTACTCTGAAAAGTTTGGAAACCACCCTGGGGGTCAAGCTGAATATTTAAAGGTTCCGTTTGGAAATTATACGCCATTCAAAATACCAGAAAGCTGTGAGTTAGAAGATAATGCTTTACTATTTTTATCGGATGTACTACCTACTGCGTATTGGAGTGTTAAGAATGCTGGCGTAAAAAAAGGCGATACCGTAATTGTACTTGGTTGTGGTCCTATAGGTTTGATGGCACAAGAATTTGCTTGGAAAGAAGGGGCAAAACGTGTTATAGCCGTTGATTACATCGAAAATAGATTAGCTTTTTCAAAACAACAGAATAAAACTGAAGTATATGATTTTACTAAGTATGAGGACATGGGAGAAGTTTTAAAAGAAGAGACTAAGGGTGGCGCAGATGTAGTAATAGATTGTGTCGGAATGGATGGGAAAAAATCACCTCTAGAGTTTGTAGAGCAAAAGTTGAAACTACAAGGAGGAACACTTGGACCGATTCAAATTGCTACAAAGGCTGTTCGGAAATGTGGAACCTATCAAATAACCGGTGTTTATGGTGGTTTATATAACATGTTTCCTTTAGGACCCTTTTTCTCAAGAAACATAAATATTAAAACTGGACAAGCGCATGCTAGATCGTTCATGGAGCCAATTTATAATAAAATTGTCAATGGAGAAATCGATCCTACGAAGATTATTACACATGAAATGCCACTTGATGATGCACCAAGAGGGTATGAAATGTTTAACAAAAAAGATGATAATTGTATCAAAATAGTATTAAAACCTTAGTGAATATCTACGAATAAGCATATTAGTCCTGCTTATTCGTTTTTTTTTGTCATAAATATGTAATAGTTATTCATACACAATAATAAATAATGAAGCTATAATATAAGGCAGTTTTTTTTAACAAAAGGAAGTCGTTTGAATCCAAAAATATAGGAGTGAGTATTTGGGTGTAAGCAGAAAATGGATAAAAAAACTTATATTATTTTTTGTAGTAATACTGGTCTTCATGAGTAAATATGTTGGTGACAGTCAGCAAGATACAGAAGCAATTGCTGTTGCTAACACTATGGAAGAAGAAACAACTTACCAAATGGATTATGAGCAAAGTTTAATGCAAAATGATATAGAGCTATATATTGAATTTAACAAATTAGAAGAAGAGATTATACTTTATAAGGAACAATATTATATCCCATTAAGTAACCTTTCTAATATCGTCAAAGGAAATATTATGATCAATCCGTTAATTGATATGGTTACTGTTTTTCATGAAGAACAGGCATTTTATTTATCTATTCATCGACCTAGTGAATTATTCAGTATGGATGATCTGTTGAACAAAACAAAAGACACCAAAACGGAAAGAAACTACATTGTATTAGAACTGAAACAGAACTTATTCATACCTTTATCATTTATACAAGATAATACAGATTATCTTGTTGAGACAGATAAAAGAGAGGGAGTTAAAACCATTACTATATACAGAAAAGCACAATTTCCGCTTGATGTTCCGTTAATCAATCAAATGGCATCACCAAGGTTATATAATGGATGTGAGATAACTAGTCTTGCAATGTTGTTACAATTTCACGGACTTGATGTTACAAAAAATGAATTAGCCAATGAGCTTCGTTATGTTCCAATGACTTATGCTAGCGGTTTAAAAGGCAATCCAAATGAAGGTTTTGTAGGTGATATTGTTGATGGGCCAGGTCTAGGTGTAAATCATGGACCTGTTTATGATGTGGCTAAAGATCATGTAGGTGAGCGAGCGCTTAATTTAACAGGTAGCAATTTGGAAGAACTGTACTACTACTTGGATCAAGGTCTGCCAGTTTGGGTGATCATCAATACTGCGTATGCACCTGTTAGTGATATTCAAACTTGGCAAACGCCTACTGGAGAGGTTGACATTACGTTTAGTGTTCATAGTGTTGTACTAACTGGATATGATAAGGGTACTGTATCCTTGAATGATCCATATGGAACGAAAAATCGTGAAGTAAAAAGAGAAAACTTTGAAGATGCGTGGAAGCAAATGGGAAGCCAAGCTATAGTCGTTACACGATAAAGTAATCATTAGTAGAATATAGATAAACAATTTGTAAGATACTAAGCCAAAAGGAGGCGTTACTTTTGAAAGAAGAGAAAATTCCCTATAATAAAAGTTATGAATCTGATGGTGTAATGGGGAAGGATAAGCAAACAAAAAAACGTAGAACAGAAGATCAAAAGAAACCTGATGACAAGATGTTCTTTAATATCACGGAATCAAGTGAATAAAAAGTAGGGAACACCTCAATTTGAGGTGTTTTTTTGTATGGGAAATTAAAGTTACCTAGTATAACAAGAATGACTAATCATTGAGTGTGCATCGAAATTGGTTAACACCTTCGTCTTTTGTTTTGCTAAGGCAAAATGTTAAACTTATAAAAAATATATATAGAGGGGAGAAAATATGAAACCTATTCAGGATCATTTGGCAAAGGGACTTAATATATTATTTGTGGGATTTAATCCCAGTATTCGTTCTTCTGAGACAGGCCATCATTTCGCAAACCCGAACAACAGATTTTGGTCAATCTTACATGAATCTGGTCTAACGCCTAAAAAGTTACAACCAGAAGAGGATAGTGATTTACTCAAATTAGGTTACGGATTAACGAATATAGTAGCTAGACCTACGAAAGAAGCTGCTGAAATTACGAGGGAGGAGTATCAAGAAGGGAGAATTGAACTACTAAAAAAAATTGAAAAGTATCAACCAAAAGTAGTTTGTTTTGTTGGGAAAGGTGTCTATCAGCAATATAGCAAGAAACAAAAGCTATCATGGGGAAAACAGGAACATTCTGTTTCAAAGGCTGTTGAATACGTGGCACCTTCCTCAAGTGGGTTAGTTAGAATGAAAAAGGCTGATATAGTAGAAATTTATAAAGGAATACATACATGCCTATAAAAGGAGGATAATGCTTTGAAATATGCCATTGTTACAGGAACGTCAAAAGGGCTGGGAGAGTCGGTTGCCCGTTTACTAATGGACGAGGGGATACACGTCATAGGGATTTCAAGACGTGAAAGTGAGATGCTTGAGAATTACAATGGTTTAGGTTCCTATACGCACGCTGTTATAGATTTAGCTGATCATAGTGCAATGGAAACCCCCTTAATGGATGTAATGACAAGTATAATAAACGAAAAGCCAGAATTGATATATTTAGTAAATAATGCGGCGATGGTTGAGCCGATTGAACGGGCAGGTAGTATGGCATCGGCAGATTTAACAAATCATGTTCAATTAAACCTTTTAGCGCCGTTGTTAGCAACTAATATGTTGCTACAAGCTGTAAAAGGGATAACTACACGTGCTATCGTAGCCAATGTTACTTCAGGTGCTGCTAATCGTTCTGTTTATGGATGGAGTGCTTATTGTAGTACAAAGGCGGGACTGAATCGTTTTACAGAAACGGTTGCGTTAGAGCAGGAGGAATTAAATACTGATCATAAAGTGATTTTATATAATCCAGGAATTATGGATACAGAAATGCAAGCAGATATTCGTTCAGCAGATAAACAGGCTTTTAAGGATATTGAGACATTTAAACAGTACAAAGAGGATAATAGTCTACGATCTACAGACGACGTTGCGCGTGTGCTAGTAAATGTTCTCATTAATCCTACAACTATTGAAAATGGAAAACAATATAATGTAAAGGATTACTTGTCATAATTATCCTTTTCAGGTTATAATAATCTTAATTAAAGTTGGAAGGGAATGAATTGTAGGCTAATGAAGTATTAATCCTATTTTTTTTACGAGTCTTAAATATTTATTTTACTCGTTCCAGATAGGGTTGGTATGTCCATTTTTAAAAGCCTATAATTTGCCGGTTCTTGATTAGGAATCAGTCTGCACATTTACATTTCTCTTCGTTCGAAATGAATGCTTTTTAATTATGGAATCTAAATTGAAATGCCAATGCCTCTCTGGAAAATCAGGGAGGTTTTTTTATGTTATTGTACATGAGAGCAAACGAGATACAATATTCGATTGGAGATCGAACTATTTTAGATATTGCTAATATAACCATTCATCAAGGTGATAGAATTGGTCTGATTGGAAGAAACGGACAAGGAAAGACTTCACTCATCAAGGCATTAACAAACACACTTGGTGAAGACTTTCGGGTTAATTGGATGGGATCCTGGGCACACTTTGAGCAGTTAAACAGAGCAGAGGAAGGTGTAGATCATTATTTAAGTGGTGGGGAAAAGACAATTACTAAACTAAACAAAGTTTTAGAAAATAAACCAGATGTTTTATTATTAGACGAACCTACTAACAATTTGGATTGGAAACGAGTTAAAGCGTTAGAAAAAGAGCTAGCCAACTATAAAGGTTCTATATTAATTGTTTCTCATGACCGCCACCTATTGGACGCGGTTTGTAACAAAATATGGGAGCTTGAAGACACCAAGATAACAGAATTCAATGGTAATTATAGCTTTTATGAGGCTGAAAAAGAGTTACAAAGAAGGCAGCAGTATGAAGCACATGAAACTTACTTAAAGGAAAAGAATCGATTGGAAGCAACGATAAGACAAAAACAAAATCAAGCGAAAGGAATGTTAAAACCACCATCAAGGATGGGGAACTCAGAATGGCAACTTCATAAAAATTACGCAAAAGCAAAACAAAAGAAGGTACAAAATGTTTCAAAAGTAATACAAAGAAAAGTGGAACAGTTAGAAAAGGTTGAAAAACCAATTGAATGGGATCAAGTAAAAATGGATTTTCGACCTCTAACCCCAATTCACCGTAAAACAATATTGATGGCCAAGCGCTTAAGGATGCAAATACAGGATAGACTGCTATACAATATAAGCTCCCTAAAGCTAAGAACAGGTTCAAAAACAGCTATTCTTGGCGAAAATGGAAGTGGAAAAACCACTTTGATAAATCAATTACTAACTGATCTAGAAATAGACAGGGCCGAACAAATCAAAGTAGCACATTTTGATCAAGCACTTGAAAAGCTACCTGAAAATGAGACGGTGTATGCTTATGTTTCTAAGGATAGTTATTTACCTCAACACATAATCCGTATTATTTTAGCAAGACTCCACCTTCATGGGGAGGCAGTAAATAAGCGAATTGGAGTTCTAAGTGGTGGGGAAAGGGTTAAGATAGCTATAGCTAAACTACTTGTCGGTGACTACAACTTACTTGTCCTGGATGAGCCAACTAATCATCTAGATCTTGATGCACTGAAAGCTGTTGAAGGGTTAATTAGGGATTATCAAGGAACTGTATTGTTTGTATCACATGATCGAAAGTTTGTTCAAGCAACTGCAACCAATCTATGGATTTTGGAAAACAAAATACTCGATTCCTTTGATGGAACTGTTTCTGAATATGAGGAATCGTTGAAAGTAAAAAAAGCACCGACTGATATTGGTGAACGAATTTTGAAACTAGAAACTAAACTGACAGAGTTGCTTAGTCGATTAAGCTTATCTAACCCAAAGGATAATAAAGAAGAGCTTGAAGCGGAGTATCAAAGAATATTAAAAGCACTGCAGGGTCTTAGAAAAAAGCTGTCTATCTAGTCAAACACCCATTTTTATAAAATACCCTTCCGATTTAGCTAAAACCACATAGTCTATGTAGTGAAATAAACAAAGGAGGGTTAATTCATGAGCTTTGGTTACGGTTATGGTCAAGGATTTGCGTTAATCGTAGTATTGTTTATTCTATTAATTATCATTGGTGCATCTTGGGGTTATGGCGCTTACTAATTAAGCGCACGTATTTCTTAAAGAAGAGAGATTCTCTCTCTTCTTTAGATACTTTGTCATTACTCTAGTTACCACACAATATAAAATAGGTTTTTACCCATTTTATAAAAAAACCATTCCAAAAATGAGAATGCGTCATAGTCTATTAGTGAAACAAATTAAAGGAGGAATTATTAATGAGTGCAGGTTTCGGTAGTGGTCAAGGATTTGCGTTGATCGTAGTATTGTTCATCTTGTTAATTATCATTGGTGCATCTTGGGGTTATGGTGCATACTAAGTAGTAAAGTTTAAAGGATAGAGGGTCTCAATCGACCCTCTATCTTTTTTTATGTATAAAATCAATTTATGTATGGGCTAGTCTATATAGGTTTTCACCCATTTTTTAAAAAATGCCTTCCGTTTAATTAACCGCTACATAGTATGTTAGTGAACCAATTAAAGGAGGGATTATTAGATGAGTGCAGGTTATGGTTATGGTGCAGGTTTTGCACTAATCGTTGTGCTGTTTATCCTATTAATTATTGTTGGTGCTTCTTGGGGCGGATACGGAGCTTATTAATAGGAGCTAATCATTAGTTTAAGCTTGGCTTGGATCGATGACAAACTGATTATAGTATTGTAGATCCCGTATTATCAACTGATAATACCAAATAAATCGATGTAATTTAGTAGAAGGAGGATGTAAAGATGAGTGCACCTGTAGTAGAAGGCGGATATGGTTCAGGATTTGCGTTAATTGTTGTGTTGTTTATTCTATTAATCATTGTAGGTTCTTCTTGGCTAGGTGGCGGCTACGGAGCTGGATATGGCTACGGAGCAGGCTACGGATATGGCTATTAATTACTAACTAATATGGATTAATGAGAAGTGTTCCCTCTATGAGGGGGACACTTCTGTTTTACTTTAGAATTCTTTTGATTTTGAAAAGAACTGAGTATTATCTAACATACTTCAGGGGTAAATATGATAAACTTTATATGATGAAAAAAGTGATAACCACAACAACTTAGTACATATAGACAGAAAGGAAGTTAGTTAATGATTAATCGAAAAAGTGAAAGAGAAATAGCTATGATGGGGGAAGCGGGCAAATTGCTAGCAAACTGCCATAGAGAAATAGCAAAGATGATAAAACCAGGTGTAACCACAAAAGAAATCGATTCCTTCGTTGAAGAATATTTAGCTAAACATGGTGCAACCCCAGAACAAAAAGGCTATAACGGCTATGAGTATGCTACATGTGCATCCATTAATGATGAAATTTGCCATGGCTTTCCTAGAGATGAGAAATTAGTAGATGGTGATATTGTAACGATAGATATGGTAGTTAATTTGAATGGTGGGTTGGCAGATTCTGCTTGGACTTACGTGGTAGGGAAAGCAGATGAGAAAACACAGAAACTGTTAGATGTTACGAAAGCTTCTTTATACAAAGGGATAGAGAAAGCTGTACCAGGAAATAGACTTGGTGACATAGGTCATGCCATCCAACAATATGCTGAAGCGGAAGGATTTTCAGTTGTACGTGATTTTACAGGACATGGAATTGGACCAACTATACATGAAGATCCACATATTCCCCATTTTGGAGAGCCTGGTAAAGGGGTTCGTTTGAAAGAAGGTATGGTTGTTACAATTGAACCAATGTTAAATGAGGGTACATGGCAAAGTAAAATGGATGATAATAACTGGACTGCTCGAACTGTTGATGGAGGGCGCTCTGCGCAGTATGAACATACTATTGTTATAAAAAAAGATGGTCCTTTAATATTAACTGATCAGGGTGAATAAGGTTAAGCTGGGGCAGACCTAAGTAAGGTCTGTCTAAAACTCTTTAGTAAAATACTTAACTACGAAATAACTTCTTTGTAAGTGCTAAGTGAAAGGAAAGGGTAGAGAAGAGGATATGACAACAAAGGTAATAGATAAACCTCATACCTCCACAAGGATTATGATGGTCCAACGTGGAATTGCCAAAGGATTTCCAATAATGTTAGGCTACTTGCCTATTGCACTTGCTTATGGGGTTCTGGCAAAACAAGCAGGCATGACACTTACAGAACTTACATTAATGAGTGTGCTCGTATATGCTGGTGCTGCACAGTTCATGGGAGCAGGAATGATTGCGATTGGTACTGGTGCTATTGAAATAATTGTTGCAACATTTGTTTTGAACTTTCGACATTTTGTCATGAGTTTGTCTTTTATGAATCGGATAAAGGCTTATAAATTAAGATGGAAAGTTCCCCTTTCCTTAGGATTAACAGATGAATCTTTTTCAGTGGCATCTATACATACAAAAGAAGCTCAACAGGAAAACGGTGCATATTTCTATGCAGCTATGATGATAACAGCCTATACATCTTGGGTATCTGGTTCCTTCCTCGGCGGAGTCTTAGGGGATATAATACCAGAGGCTCTCAGTCAAAGTATGGGAGTAGCGCTTTATGCGATGTTCATTGGACTGCTCATTCCATCTGTTAAGAAAGAGTTAAAACTTGTCCTGATTCCCATTATTGCTATGTTAACTAATTATTTATTTAGCCAATTTCTTGATCAAGGATGGGCAATTGTTGCTGGTACACTAATTGGTGGATTAGTAGGTATAGTGCTGATTAAAGAGGAGGATGAGTCATCATGATAGTCGTAATCATTATTGGAATGGCATTAGTTACGATGATTCCTCGATTTATTCCTGCCTATATTGTGGATAGGGTGAACTTTCCTGAGTGGGTCAACAAATGGTTGGCGGCAATACCTTATGCAGCTCTTGGTGCTCTTATTTTTCCAGGAATCATGTCTGTTATACCCGATAAGCCATATGTTGGAGTGTTAGCAGGAATCATAGCTATTGTGTTAGCGGTTTTTAATATTCATATTATACTTGTCGTAATCGGTGCGATATTGGCTGTATTTTTACTTACCATTTAGTACCTTAAAGTTAAGTCTTAAATGGGGGAATAGCGATGTACAAGGTTAGAGAAGCAAAGCTAGAAGATGCAGAGCGAATAGCAGATATTCATGTAAAAAGCTGGAAGTCAACGTATTCTGAGCTTATAAATGAACAAGATATGTCAAATATCACCTATGATAATCGGAAAGTCTTATGGGAAACGATCCTCTGTATGCCTAATGAAAATCAACCTGCGTTAGTTATTGTAGATAACAAAGAACGAATTGTCGGGTTTATCTCCGGAGGGAAGGAAAGGACGAAGCGATTTGGTTATGATGGTGAAATATACGCCATCTATTTACTAGAAGAATATCAGCGAAAAGGACTAGGATCGATGTTGCTTGAATCATTTGCGACAGCAATGAAGCAGTCTGGTTATCAGTCTCTTCTCGTCTGGGTTTTAACAAAGAATCCTTCTAATCGTTTTTATAAGGATTATGGTGCGAAACAACTAGAAAAAGAAGAAACAACAATTGGAAAAGGAACCTACCAAGAAACAGCATATGGATGGGACGATATCGATGACTTATTGCTGAAATTTAATAAATAATTGAAAAGACTACTCTAGCACAGAGTAGTCTTTTGGTTCTTCGTTATTAGAAATACTATTCTTTATTATTTTCTTCGTGAAACGGTTCTATGTGGATGTGAGCATGTGGTACATCATGCTTTTCGTCGAGTAGTGTTTCAATTCTTTCTGTTATGTCATGACTTTCCTGAACAGTGAGGTCAGGATCTACAAATATCGTGACCTCAACTAGAGCTTGGCTACCATGCAGTCGACCTTTTACATCTTTTACCTCTTCAACTTCTGGATGTTTAGCAATACTTGATTTAATTTCTTTAAGTTGATCTTCGTCAAAACCATCCGTTAAGGTGTGGCTGGCATCTCTAAAAATTTCCCAAGCTGTTTTTACAATAATGACCCCAACAGCTAATCCTGCAATAGGATCTAACCAGTAAATACCAAACTGTGCACCAATGATACCTATAAATGCCCCTAAGCTAACCAATGCATCTGATTTATTGTCTTGAGCTGCAGCATAAAGGGAAGTGCTTTTAATTTTCTTTGAAAGCTTTAGGTTGTATCGGAAAACAATTAACATAACCCCGGATGCTCCAAGTGCGGTCCAGGCTGTTAACATATTTGGTTGTTCATAATTACCCTCTATTATGGACTGAATAGTACCAACAATTACTTGTAAACCAACAGTTACCATGATAAATGCCGCAATTAAGGAAGCAATTGTTTCTGCTCTAAAGTGACCATAGTGATGATCGTTGTCTGGTGGTTTTCTAGAAATTTTAAGCCCAATCAGTACTGCAATAGAAGCAATTACGTCTGTTGTATTGTTAAGCCCATCTGCTCTAAGTGCAGAAGAACTCCCTATGTAGGCGATAATTAGTTTAATGGCAGAAAGTAAGATATAAGCAAAAATACTAATCCAAGCGCCTTTTTCACCTTGTTTTATATTTTCATATTGATTCATTTATATTGCCTCCGAATCCTGATTGAAAAAGCATTAATAGCTTAACAAAAGACTATGGGATAAGTCTAGAGAAAAAAAGAGTCGCCAATGAATATGATTTGTTGTGCGGCAAGAATTTTAGTGGTGCACAACATTACATTTAGTTCGAGATTGATATTTATTGTTGTTCTAAATCTTCATTTACATACAAAGCATCCAGGTATTTTCCGCTCCATTAAGGTACACACGTTACTTTAGGAAGGAATCAGTATCATCTTGATGCAGAGCACTATCTTGGTCTTGAAGGGAATCTAATTTATCAATTAGGTGCATATTAGCTAATTAGCATTAAGTTAGCAGTATATAAAAAAATGATCATAAACCGAGATAAGACCAATTCCTACGAAAGAGGCCTGTTATACAATTGTAGTTTTCTTCATGAATGAAATTTTTAAATAGGACAATATTATGGGTAGCACTTTATTGAAAGGAATGGATTTATGGGACATAGCCAAGACACAAAAAACAACCAACAAGATAATGAAATCCATGCAAAACGATGGGCTATAGTATCATTAGCATCCATCCCACTAATTATGACGTTAGGAAATTCGATGTTAATACCTGTTCTTCCTATGATGGAAGAGGAGATGGGAATATCTAAACTGCAATCAAGTTATATTATTACCGTCTATTCGATTGTCGCTATATTTCTTATCCCAATTGCAGGGTATTTGTCTGACAGATTTGGTAGGAAAGTCATTATTGTACCATCCCTTCTTATTTCGGGATTAGGTGGTTTAATATCTGGTTATGCGGCATGGAAAATGGAAAATGCTTATATATATGTCTTAGTTGGAAGAATATTACAAGGGGTTGGGGTTTCAGGTACAGCACCAATCGTTTTACCGTTAGTAGGGGATATGTTTAGAAGAGAAAAAGATGTTAGTACAACACTAGGGTTAGTGGAAACGTCCAATACATTTGGAAAAGTTCTAAGTCCAATATTGGGTTCGATTTTAGCTGGTTTTATTTGGTTTTTACCTTTTTTGTCTATTCCAGTTTTTTGCCTAATTTCTGCGTTGTTAGTATTATTTTTAGTTAAGAAACCGAAGAACGATAAAAAAGGACCTCCTTTTCCTGTATTTTGGAAAAATACAAAGGAGACATTTCACAAACATGGAAAATGGCTTCTAGGCGTTTTTGCGATAGGTGCCATCCTTATGTTTGTTTTATTTGGAATCTTATTTTATTTGTCTAGTATCTTGGAGGATACGTATAACTTTAAAGGAATACAAAAAGGACTCTATCTTGCTGGCCCTTTGGCCGCGTTATGCTTGGCATCGTATATTACAGGGAAGGTTATTAAGGACAATTTATCAAAAATGAAATGGATAACATTTTTTGGAATTATTCTTTCAGCTGGATCTGTATTGGCAGTACGTTTCTCTGAACAATTTGTCTATTTATTAATTGTCTTTCTTATTTGTGGAATTGGAATAGGAGTAGGTCTGCCTTGTCTCGATTCCCTTATTACAGAGAGTATTTCAAAAAGCGTAAGAGGAACAATAACTTGTATTTACAGCTCTGCTAGGTATATGGGGGTTGCAGCTGGCCCACCAATAGCAGCCATGTTAATGAACAGAGGTGTAACATGGTTGGTAATCACGTTTATGACGTGTGCCATTTTAGCAGGTATCCTTGCTTTAGTGACGATAAAGCCACAATCTGCAGACAAAAAACAACCGAGTACAACTTTATTTTCAAAACAGTAATAACTGAAACTGACCAGCCTATTTTAGGAGTGGTCGGTTTTTTTATGTTTACATTACATACATAAAGGGTATTGATATATAAATATTCAGAAAATTTAAGGAAATTTAATAAAAGTTATTGCATTTAACTGAAAAATCTAGGATAATAAAAAAAAGGAACAAGGGGGCGTGTTCCATGAAAAAGCATAAAGTTAACTATAAGTTAAAAGAATTTAGTCGTCAGAAGGTTTCAAGAATTGTGGCAAAAAGAGAAATTTCGTATGAGATTAAATTAGCTTCAAAACTTATCCTCGATGAGTTATGTTTTAACTGGAACAAGGCACGCTTAGAAGAACAGATTAACGAATCAATTGATTTAAGGGACAAACAAACATTTTTAAAATTAAGTAAGGACTTTCAAACGTACACATGGGAATATTGATTTAATAAAAAATCCTTGTCGATAGTGACAAGGATTTTTTGAGTTTTAGAAGGTACTATGTCTAAAAGGAGAATGGCAAAGAATTTAGTATATATTAGAAATAATATTTTCGATAATCAAGAGACTGTCAAATATGTTATATTAAATAATGTTATGTAAAAAAGTTCTGAAGGGGAAACAAACTATGAAGAAATTCAAGTTTATAACTGCTACAATACTAATTTTGACAACCATTACATTATCTGCTTGCACAAATAATAGAGAAAAAGCTAATGATGTACAAGAAAGTCAAAAGGAAGTAACGAATAAAGAGTTAGTTGAAACAAATGGAACAGATCAAAACAAAGAAGAGCCACCTTCTGATGAGGAAGCTAATATATTTAAAGATGAGACCAATACTGAACCAGCTAAGGAAGTTGATCAACATGGAACGATTGAGGAGTCAACAGGTCTTACTATAGTAGACAATGAGACAAGTAAGGAAGTTCTTGTTAATAAGCAGCGGAAGCTTCCAGACGGATATGTTCCACCAGATTTAATGGTGCCGAATGTGCCTTTTTCTTTTACAGGCGAGGATCCTAGAAAACAACTACGGAAAGAAGCAGCTGCGGCTCTGGAAGAATTATTCGCTGCTTCTGAAGCGGCTGGTTTAGATTTAGTTGCAGCTTCAGGTTATAGGTCATACGATAGGCAAAAAGTGATTTATGATAATAATGTGGCTAGAAACGGACAAGAAAATGCCGATAAGTTCTCAGCTAAGCCTGGAACAAGTGAACATCAGACAGGATTAGCCATGGATGTTACTTCTGCAGAAATGGCTTTTGCACTTGAGCAAACTTTTAAACAAACAGCTGAAGGCAGTTGGTTAGCAGAAAATGCTCACAAATACGGTTATATCATTCGATATTTAGAAGGTAAGGAAGAAATAACTGGTTATAGTTATGAGCCATGGCATATACGATATGTAGGGAAAGAAATAGCTAATGAGGTTTATAAGCAGCAGCTAACTCTAGAAGAATATTTTGGTTTTGGATACTAAAAAACGAGGCTAACCATGTTAGTCTCGTCTTTTTAAATAATCGGCCTTGCGTATTGGTTGCTGTAATTTAAATCTAATGGCAGTCCCGTATCATAGGAAACATTACCGATGAGTTTTTCTAATTTGCTTTCGTTTTCGATCACATCAGTTCCAAACGGCCTCTCCCAATAGTTTATGATCTCCGGTAAAATTTCAAGTCCTTCTGCACGGGCCTGTTCATATAAAGTGAGGAAGCTTTTCGTGGACGCTTCATTTGTAGCAGGATGAAACCAAATTTGTTCATTATCATTTAAGTAATCCACTCCATTATTACTTACCGGTTGATGAGAAAAGGATGAAATAGCTGATCGCAATATACTATTTTTCCATCCATGTGGGTCGTGCAATACTTTAAGGGCAAGGATCATATCCCGAAAAGATGCTTGTATGTAGTTCTTTGGTGTTCCTATTGGAGAATACACCTTCTTAATATTCTGATAAAGCATGTTAATAAGGGCATAATCGAGTTTACGACTTATATCCATCTCTTTATAAACTGGAGCACGCCAGGTTTTAAGGTTCTTAAATCGTTCCATCATAATTGTATCAATAATAATTTCTAGTTGTTGATGCTTATTTTTCTCATATCCGGCATGGTAATGGATAAAGGGGTGCGTATTTCGATCAAGGATATGGTGTGTTACGAATCCAATTACATAGGCTTTTATAGCTCTACTGCCGCTCTTAGCTCCCTTTATCATATTCATTAAAAATTTTCCGCATTGCTCGGTATGTAAAATTAAACCAATATCATTAACGGGGCTTTTTGCTTTCCATGGCCAAAAGTTGTAGTAGAAAAAAGGATCGGGCCCTTGTGCACCTAAATTTAGATATGCTTCGTCTTTTCTGTTAAAACCAGTAGCCATCTCTGTTACATCTACTAATTCTTCGCAAAATAAAATGTGTGTCCAAATATTGGGCATTATGCACCCTCCTTTAAAGATATTCCTTTGTTTATCTATTATAAAAGATGCAGTCAATTTAATGGCAGCATAATCCGTACTATTTTGTGTCAATCCCAATAAAAAAAGATCTCTAATGAATAGAGATCTAACCCACTTGCGCTATAAAGATTATCGAGGAAATCTCTAGATTTTCCTCTCCTCTCTTAATAAGTAACTTTATTATAACATGTAAAGTGTCATCAGAAATGACACAATATATGTGACTTTTAATAAAATTTACCATAAAAGAGTTTTCAATTTTATTAAAAGTATAAAAATTGATACAATACTAATGAAGTATAATTTAATGGGGAGGTATAGGGAAATGGATTACCGTGTGGAGAAAGATACAATAGGGGAAATAAAGGTAAAAGCAGATAAATATTGGGGAGCGCAAACGCAAAGGAGTAAACAAAACTTTCCTATTGGTTCTGAGACAATGCCCAAAGAAATCATTAATGGATTTGCCATTTTAAAACGAAGTGCAGCATTGGTTAATCATGATCTTGGTTTACTTGAAGAAGAGAAAGCAAAGGCCATTACATATGCAGCTGATGAGATTATTTCAGGTAAGTTAGATAGTCATTTTCCGCTAGTAGTATGGCAAACTGGTAGTGGGACACAATCAAATATGAATGTTAATGAAGTAATCGCTTTTGTCGGAAACAAGTGGTTGAAGGAGCAAAGTAGTGAACTGACATTGCATCCTAATGATGACGTCAATAAATCTCAAAGCTCGAATGATACGTATCCAACAGCAATGCACGTGGCAGCATTGTTGCAATTAGAGGATCAAGTATTGCCAGCATTACAGACACTTAAGTTAACGTTAAAAGAAAAAATGGAAGCGTTTAAAGATATAGTTAAAATTGGGCGTACACATTTACAAGATGCTACACCGTTAACGCTTGGTCAAGAGATAAGTGGTTGGCATCGTATGTTGGAAAAAACAGAATCAATGATAATCAATAGTATGGAATATGTACAAGAACTAGCCATTGGAGGGACTGCTGTAGGTACAGGCTTGAATGCACATCCTGAATTCTCGGAAAGAGTTAGTCAAAAAATTAGTGAATTTACTGGAAAAGCATTTATTCCGGCTCCAAATAAGTTTCATGCACTAACAAGTCATGACGAGTTAGTTTTCGCACATGGTGCACTTAAGGCACTTGCGGCGGACTTAATGAAAATAGCCAATGATGTACGTTGGTTAGCCAGCGGACCTAGGTGTGGAATTGGAGAGATTAATATTCCTGCTAATGAACCAGGTAGTTCAATTATGCCAGGTAAAGTAAACCCTACACAGAGTGAAGCGGTGACGATGGTTGCGGCACAAGTAATTGGAAATGATGCAACCATTGGGTTTGCTGCTAGCCAAGGAAACTTTGAATTAAACGTGTTTAAACCGGTGATTGCTTACAACTTTATTCAATCTGCACAGTTACTAGCAGATAGTATGCTATCGTTCAACGATCGATGTGTAGTAGGTTTAGAGCCAAACCATGAGAATATAGAGAAGAATCTAAATGATTCGCTTATGCTAGTGACTGCATTGAATCCACATATAGGTTACGAAAATGCAGCTAAAATTGCCAAAAAGGCCTTTACAGAAAATACTACATTAAAACAGGCTGCGGTGGATTCGGGGTTACTCACTGAGGAACAATTTAATAGCCTAATTAACCCCAAAGAGATGACATATCCTAAATAATAATAAAAAATTATAAAGCTCAAAATACTATTATAATGGTATTTTGAGCTTTTTTCATGATTTTTCCAGAAAAAAATTATCATAAGATTTGCTTTACCTGCCCACAATAGTGAGTACAGGAGGTGATAAACATGCCAAGCAGCAACAACTCAAATCAATTATTAGTTCCTGGTGTCGAGCAAGCACTAGACCAAATGAAGTATGAGATTGCACAAGAATTTGGCGTGAACCTTGGAGCTGACACAACTTCTCGTGCTAACGGATCTGTTGGTGGAGAAATCACTAAACGTCTAGTACAAACTGCAGAACAACAATTCGGTGGTCAAACTAGATAATTAAAGTTGTGAAAGCATCTTTAAAATGAGTGAATTTGTTTCCCTAGTTCACCAACCCCTAGGTGGTATTTACCAACTATTACCAAAAAAAATCATGCATAGGATTTGGGGTTACCTGTTAACACTATAAAATACAGGAGGTGATACACATGGCAAGCAGCAACAACTCAAACCAATTGTTAGTGCCTGGTGTAGAACAAGCACTAGACCAAATGAAGTATGAAATTGCACAAGAATTCGGTGTGAATCTTGGAGCAGATACAACTTCTCGCGCTAATGGTTCTGTAGGTGGAGAAATCACTAAGCGACTAGTACAAACTGCAGAACAACAGTTTGGCGGTCAAGTTAAGTAAGAATCAACTATACGTTAAAATAATTTAAAAACTTTCAGGAGGCGATTTTATCATGGCAAGCAGCAACAATTCTAACCAATTACTAGTACCAGGAGTAGAACAAGCACTAGATCAAATGAAGTATGAAATTGCACAAGAGTTTGGTGTAAACCTTGGAGCAGACACAACTTCTCGCGCTAACGGTTCTGTAGGTGGAGAAATTACTAAGCGTTTAGTACAAACTGCAGAACAACAATTCGGCGGTCAAACAAGATAATTAAATATTTTATGGCTAAGGAGGCACCTACAAGGTGTCTCCTTTTTTTGGTCTAAGAAATTAATGCTTCAATGTCAATCACATAAAAACTTTCGTTACCGTCTTTACTTTTACCTACATATAACCAAGCTGTCTTAATGAATTTTTTTGATTTTAAAACAATTCAAAATCTTTTATTTCATTAATATCATTTACTAAAAAATGCCTTTTATTCTAAGAATTTAAATATTTTTAAATAAAAATACCAACTTTTTCTATGGTTAGTAAGGCAAAGGGTTCACAATAATAATTAGGAAAATTAATAAGTTTAGGGGGACTACAATGGAGAGAACATGTCCGTTATGTAATGGATTCATAAACGATTCACCACCATGCCCAACATGCCAGGGAAATATGGAAAACCAAGGGAGACTAGTTGATTTTATGGGTGACTATATTGCTTATCTGGACTATGAGGGGACGAAACTTATTGATCATGATCCAGATTCGTTAGAAAGTCACACATGTGTTCACTTATTCTATTGCCCCGAATGTGAGGCAACAAATAATGTTTCAGTTAAGGAAATGATTAGGTGAAATAAAAAAGGGATATAACCAAATGGTTATATCCCTGAAAAATTGTATTATTTAATTCTTGATTCACTGTCTACATCAAAGAAGTGAGATTTGTGCATATCAAATGCAAGTTCTACTTTTTCTCCTCCTTGGATATCATTACGAGAATCAACACGAGCAACGAAATCCTGGTCATTAAATTTAGAATATAAGTAGGATTCAGACCCCATTAACTCTGCAACTTCAATAGTAGCAGTAATCTTTGAACCTTGGTTAGCATCAATAAATACTGGTTCATCATGGATATCTTCCGGACGTACACCAAGAATGATGTCTTTTCCAACATATCCTTGTTCACGAAGTACTTTCATTTTTCCTTCAGGAACTGCTATTTTTGAATTGCCTTGAACGAAGAATCCATCTTCTAATTTACCATTAAAGAAGTTCATAGATGGAGATCCGATGAATCCACCAACGAATACGTTATCCGGTTTGTCATAAACTTCCTTAGGTGCACCAACTTGTTGGATTACACCATCCTTCATAACAACAAGACGAGTTGCCATTGTCATAGCTTCCGTTTGGTCGTGTGTAACGTAAATAGTAGTAGTTTGTAAACGCTTATGAAGCTTTTGGATTTCTGCACGCATTTGTACACGTAATTTTGCATCCAAGTTTGATAACGGCTCATCCATAAGGAACACTTTTGCATCACGTACAATTGCACGTCCTAAAGCAACACGTTGACGTTGACCACCAGATAAAGCTTTTGGTTTACGGTCTAAGTATGCTTCAAGTCCAAGGATTTTAGCAGCGTTATTGACACGTTGTTCTATTTCTTCTTTTGAAAATTTACGAAGTTTTAATCCGAATGCCATATTATCGTAAACGTTCATGTGCGGATAAAGTGCATAGTTTTGGAATACCATTGCGATATCACGGTCTTTAGGAGCAACTTCGTTCATTAATTTATCATCAATGTAAAATTCTCCTCCAGAAATTTCTTCAAGACCTGCAATCATACGTAATGTTGTTGATTTACCGCAACCAGATGGACCAACAAATACGATGAATTCTTTATCTGCGATATCTAAGTTGAAATTATCAACTGCTTTAGATCCACCTTTATCATAAATCTTATCAATATTTTTTAATGTTAACTCTGACATTATTATTTCCTCCCTTTAATTGAAAGCGTTTTATCTATGTGTTTAGTGTACTGTAAATTTGAGGACAGGTAAATGGCAACGGTGCACAAAAAAGCATTCGCTCTTTGTGCACGCTTACATACTTTTTTCTTTTGCTCTCTTATTTCTTAAGATTAAAGTTAAGTACACAGCAATTGCTCCTTCAAATTGTTTCACATCTATCCCTGTCTTTTCAATAAACTTATCCACCCGATATTGTAGACTATTCCGATGCATATAAAGCTTTTTAGCTGCTAATGTTGCGTTTGAATTACATTCTAGAAAAACGTGAATAGTATTTAAAAGTTCTTCTTCCGTTTTAGTTTCTTTTAGAATTGAGTCAATCAACGTCTCTACATAACTTTCATCAAAATGGTTTATTAATAAATAAGGTAATGAAGAGACATAGTTCGAAAACTTACCTTTGCTATATGGAAGAACAGTACGAAAACACTTCTTAATCCATTCGTAATGATGAGCGGCAGAGTTAGTGTCGTAAAATATGGGTCCTTCAAATAAATGTACATTCATATAGAAATCACTAGTTAGAACATCAATAATTTCCAAATAGGATATGGATTCATCACTTGATTTCCAATTTTCTTGAATGATGACTCCTTCATGATTATTTTCCCATAGGATTGGTACTTTACTAGGAAATAATCCGTGAACTGCTTCACGAAAAGAAATGGGATCAACCGTGTCATCAGATAATGAGAAGTAAATGAATCTGTAGTTGAGAATTTCCTCCGTTTTGAATTTAGTTTGGTCACCGCCATTATAAATGACATTTAGCCACTCTTTTTCGCGATTTGTAATAGGGGCTTGATTAGTATAATAGGGAGAGAGGAAAGTCTCTAATAAATTATTCTCCTTGTCAGATAACTCACTTTTATGAATCCCGACAATATGATGAGTGGAGGTGATATACCAGACATACTGATCTGTATCTACATCAGAGTCTGATTGTATTTCGATTAGTGAGGGGTATATTTGCTTTAATTTTTCTATCATAAATAATAATCCTCTTTCTTTTAATTTTCTATTATAATATCTAGGAATCGTGACAACTGAAATACAGTAAACAATGTATTTCTTTATTATATCAAACGTAAAGAGGTTATTGCTAAAAAAACAAAACACTAGCGCAATGCTTTGCGCTAGTGTTTGTTTAGCTTTCTTCAGGAAACGGTTCGTTCTCTTCTGGTAACTCTCTCGCTTGTTCTATCTGCATCCGATCATGAACAGACTTAGTAGTTCCGCCGGCCATTCCTTCACTAATCATACGATCGACATCTAATTCATACTCTTTACGATCTTCATAAGGATCGTTTTTATACTTTTGATTTTTGTTCATTAAACAAACCTCCTTCTGGCTTATCTTTTCACGAGTAAGAAAAGACATACACCTGAAGTTAGTTAAGTTTGTTCTTACGTAAATTGTGTAGATAAAATGCGTATTGAAAGGGATAACTCAATACATGGTTAGCTAATTTTTCGATACCAGGATGGTGATAAATACTAAATCCAGGCTTAGAATTCGCCTCGAATAGCCATATCTTTCCTTCTTGGTCAATTCCGAAGTCATAGCCTATTTCTCCAACGTTTTCCTCAAGTGCTTGTTCCAGCTTATAGCTTAGATCAACCGCTGTAGTACTAAGTTTATTCGTAATTCGTTTTGTCTCTTCTTTACTAAATAGCTCATCAACTAGGTGCAAACTACCTCCTCGTTGCACATGCGTTGTTAGACTTCCTTTGCCAGCAAATTTTGCACAGATAATGGTTACTTCCCAATTATTGCGATCATTTTTATTTACATGAACTCTAAAATCGATTGCACTATTTCTCTTTTTCAACAAAGGAATTTCTTCTTGTGCTACATAACCCTTTAAGCCATTTGGAAAGTGTTGAGTGAAAAAAGCGTCTATATTAATATAACGATTTACTTGTGGTTTTTCCTTAATGTAATAGTGACATTCCAGTTCTCCTGTATCTAGCTTACTACACTTTACAATACCCTCACCTCGGCTACCGTGAATCGGTTTAATATAAAGTCCATGCTGCTCAACTAGTGTAGCAATTTTTTTGTAGGAAGGGTGCAAAATGGTTTTAGGTAGTAGATAGGAACAATCAGGATTTTTCATTAAACGCTCGTAAATTTCCCATTTGTTAAAAAAGTTTTGGTTAAATAATGTTGCTTGTTTATTAAGTATCTTTTTTGCCTCGATTACATTTGGGTGGTGTTCTATCTTCCTGTTTGGAATGCGATTGTATATAACAGTTGGAATGGGAAGAGACTTACGTTGCCACTTGTTCTTGTTATAGTAATAAGCATAAATTTCTTTACTATTAGAGAAAATATGCTGATGACCAAAAAATACTGTTTGAAAGCCCATTTTATTTCCTGCTTGGGACATTTTTTCATATAATGAAGTACGTGGTCCTAATAATTCATTTTCTGAATCAAATCCCGCAATGAAAACACCTAATGTAAGTGGAATCCTACATGTGTTATCATGGATATGGATTGTCAATGATTTGTGTGTTGCAAGATTTATGGTTGATTTAAGTTTAGATGAAATAAATAAGGTTTTTGTATCTTTATGGTGTCCGAGACATTCAACTGGAGACTGATTAGGCCCGTATTGTATATATTTAACTTTGTGAAGTTGTTGAAAAACTTGATGTGGGACAATCATTCTTTTTTTGTTTCCGGGATAAAACTTGATATCAAAAGTGTATGTATTAATTGCTTGCCCCTCCTTTTGAAAGTACGTAGTGTCTATTTTTTATATGTATATGTCAATACTTTATAACTAATGACTAGCTATCCAAACAAGTGAATATAAGGAAAGGTAGATTTCAGTGACAGTTTTTTTAACTATTATAGTAATGATCATTATAGGCGCAATAATAGGTGGTGTAACCAATTCATTAGCTATCAAAATGCTATTTCGGCCTTATGAGCCAAAGTTTATCGGAAATTGGAAAATTCCCTTTACACCTGGGCTAATACCTAAACGAAGAGAAGAACTAGCAAAACAATTAGGGAAAATGGTTGTAGAACATTTGATAACAGCAGAGGGAATATCAAAAAAAATAAAACAAGAATCTTTTAGGCAACAAGTTTCAGAATGGGCACAGAATGAACTAGAAAAACAGTTGAATAAAGAGATACGACTGGAAGACTTTTTGAATCAGGTTGGTATAAACATAACAGAGAAACATCTGCGAGATAAACTAACAAAGTTGTCTAGTAATTACGTTCAGAAATATATGGTAGAGAACAAGGACCAACTGATTAGGGATGTCCTTGACGAACAGCTGATTGCTAAAGCAACAAGCGGTATAAACCAAATCGGGGATTACATTCAAGTTCAGTTAACAGCTGCGCTAGCAAGTGATGCGGCAAGGCAGAGGCTAAACAATTTGGTTAATAGTTATTTAGATGGTAAAGGCTTCTTCGGTAGTATGATCTCATCATTTATTGGAGAAGAAGGATTAGCTGACAAGGTGCAGCCAGTATTGGTTGATTATAGTAGGTCTAAGGAAGCCTCGCATTGGATAAATCAGATGGTGCAAACGGAGTGGAATCGCCTATTAGATCGACCGATTAGTGTGGTAGATGATAAACTTAATCGAGAAGTAATAGGGGATACAATAGGAAAAATTATTGCGACAAATGTACCTGTTGACGACATTTTAAATGGGCCTGTTAGTGAATTAGTTAATCCAATCAAACCTCAATTAGTTGACCAAATCCTACCGAACACAGTGGAGAAACTACTAACCGTGCTTGCCGATCGAATTGAGCCAATTTTAAACAATATTGGTCTAGAAGAAATTGTTGAAAAGGAAGTGAGTGGGTTTCCACTTCAGAGGGTTGAGCAGTTAGTATTAAATATCTCTAGGAAAGAGTTTAAGTTAATTACGTATTTAGGTGCGTTATTAGGTGGAATAATTGGGTTAATCCAAGGAATCCTTGTCGTATTAATTGGATAATTACAAATGGTTTGTTATAGTGGGTTGGAAGGAAATTAAAAGGAATTTATAGGAGGATTAATTTAATGGCTAATATTTATGATAGTGCATATGAGCTTGAGAAAGCAATTAGGAATAGTCAGGAGTTTCTTGAATTAAAGCAGGCATACGATAATGTAATGGGGGATGAAACTGCTAAGAAAATGTTTGAAAACTTCCGTGACACTCAGTTAGAACTTCAACAAAAGCAAATGCAAGGGCTAGAAATTACGGAAGAAGAAGTAGAAAAAGCGAAAAGTGTTGTAGAATTAGTTCAGCAACACGCTGAAATATCTAAATTAATGGAACAAGAGCAACGTTTAAATGTTTTAATTAATGATATTAGCAGAATCATTACAAAGCCATTAGAAGAGCTTTATGGAACACCAGAACAACAACAGTAACAAATAGAAGCACTCTATTACATACTGCTCAATGCATAAAAGGGTACCACTCTATGTGGTACCCTTTTATGCGTCCTAACAGAGTTCTTAGCTTATAGTATTAGTTTTGAAAACTAATTTTAGATAGCTAGTAATATGACTGTGAATGGAGAGAGAAGAACATGTTTTTCCATCGTGGTATGTTACATTCCATTTTGTGAAGTAGGATTTAAGTATTTTATCATGGTCGTTGCGCGTGAATAGTTGTTAAACTAGTAGTATTATTAAAAATCAAAAAATCGAACGTGCATTCGTCTTTTTGATTTGCTAAAATAGTAACAGATAATAGTTTATAGAGAGGGGTGTACTATGTACGAGCACGTTTCTTTCATTCATAGTGCAGATTTACATTTAGACAGTCCTTTTAAAGGGTTAAGTTACGTCCCTGAAGCGATTTTCCAAGAAGTCAAGGAAAGTACTTTTATATCATTAGAAAAACTTATCCGTGTAGCAATTGATAAAGAAGTAGACTTTGTTCTAATGACAGGCGATATTTTTGATAATGAAACACAAAGCATTAAGTCACTTACACGACTTGTTAAAGCTTTTAAAAAATTACAGGAAGAAGATATTCATGTTTATCTGTCTTATGGAAATCATGACCATGTAAATGGAAGACTATTTTCATTTGATTTTCCAGAAAATATTCATGTATTTGAAAGTGAACAGGTATCTCATTTCATTCATTATAAGCAAGGACAACCGGTGGCAACCATCTATGGATTTAGCTACCAGGAACGAGCTGTCTTAGCAAATAAAACTAAAGAGTATAAACGCGAAACAAATACCCCCTTTCATATCGGTATGTTGCATGGAAGTATAGCTAGTAATAAGGATCATGATGTTTATGCACCTTTTCAAATAAGTGAATTAGTAGACAAGAACTTTGATTATTGGGCACTTGGTCATATTCATAAACGTCAGGAGCTGAAGGAAAAACCACCTATCGTTTATCCAGGTAATCTTCAAGGTAGGTCAAAAAAAGAAACCGGTGAAAAAGGTTGCTATTATGTGGAGTTAACCCAAAGTAGTAGTTCGCTTGAATTTATACCGCTTCAGCATATAAGGTTCGAGGCAATAGAAGTAGATGCAAGTGAGTGTGGACAAATCCAAGAAGTTGGTGAGCTGCTTGAACAAGTTGTTCATCAAGCAAGCATTAATTTTCTTAAATGTATTTTAATGATTAATATTACGGTCAATGAGGAATTGGTGATGGGAGAACCATCCATTTTTGTGGAGGAACTTAGGGACTTGGTGAATGATACAGACCAAAAGCATTTATGGGCTATTGTTCAAACCATCACCTTAACAAAAAAAGTAAACTATAACAAGGATGAGTTAGCAAATGGTCAACATTTTATTGGAGAAGTCATTCGAGCCTTTGATGATAAACAGGACGGAAAGTATCTTCAACCATTACACATACATAGGCAGGCAAGAAAATTTTTGGAGCCTTTTACATCAGATGAAAGAAAATCAATAAATGAAGAAGCAGAAGAATTATTAGTAACTTGGCTGTTAGATAAGGAGGAGAGTTAATGAGGTTATTAAACGCCTATATTTACGGATTTGGGAAATGGCAAGATTATCAATTAGACTTTTCCAAAGCATCACTAACAGTCGTTTACGGTGAAAATGAGTCAGGGAAATCAACAATAAGGCAATTTATTATGTTTATGTTATTTGGGATGACACCTAAAAAAAGAGAATTTTATTTACCGAAAACAGGTGGTCGACTTGGTGGTACTTTAACAGTTTGGATGGAGGAAAAAGGACAGTTCACGATCGAGCGTATACATGATCGCCATAATGGGGAGGCAATTTGTTTTCAGTCAGATGGATCCGAGTACTCAGAAATCTGGCTAAAGGAACAGCTAGCGGGGCTAAACGAGCAAACCTTTTCATCTATATACTCATTTGATTCCAATGATTTGAACAGATTACATGCCATAAAGGAAAAAGAACTAGGAGATGTGTTGTTGGGAATCGGGATGACTGGTACTGATAAAATTAATCAGATTGAAAAAAGGTTAGAAAATCTAGTAAACGATTTATTTAAACCACAAGGAAAGAAGCCAATTATAAATAGGTTACTTGGTGACGCGGAGGATATTAATCGGAAAATTACGGAGTTAGCACTTAAGGAAAATGAATACGTAAACTTGAAACAGGCGAAATATGATTTAGATGAGCAGCTTTTAACAGTTCAATCAAAGTTAACTATGCTTAATAAGCAAAAGGAAAAAAATGAGAAGCGCATTCAGAATTACTCGGTTATTTCTGAATATATAAATGCAAAAAACGAACTAGATAAACTACCTGAAAATATTCCATTTCCAGAGCAAGGAATAGAACGGTATCAAAGGTTAAAGGAAAAAAGGTTACCATTACAAAGTGAATGGGCAGTACTAGACGACACGTATAATCGGTATCGGCAAGAGCTGAATAAATTGGCGGAAAGAAGGCTTAAAGACGGACTAGTTGAGGACATGAGAGAGTTATTTGGTGAATTTAATGATTACCAAGAAAAAAATAATTATTTATTTATTAAACAGGATATGAATCTATTAGAAAAAGAGCTAGAACAGGAAATTAACCAACTAAATATTGGATTAAATATGTACGAACTAGAAGGATTGACTTTTCCGTTTCATATTGAGGAAGAGTGGTCGTTATTAAAGCACGAATCAGAACAAATTCAAGCGGAAAAAGAAAAGCTAAATATTAACTTAGATGCTTCAACTATACAAATAGATGAACTAAACCAGGAAAAAAATACAATTGTTAATCGTTTAATGGAACATCACGAGTTGAACAAGCTAAAAGAACAGATCTCTCAAAATAGATACTATAGTACCCATCAGCAAGACAGTCAAAGCAGAAGCAAGATAGAACAACTAGCGCAAGACTGGAAAAAGAGAAAAAGATTATCTACACAATTTTTCTTCTTTAGTCTAACAGCACTTGTTGGTTTCCTTATTGTAACGGTCGTTACAGGGCAACTTGAGTGGTTAATAGTAGGGATAGCAGTAACCGGGATCGGCAGTGCTCAAAGAGGGGTAGTCGGATATTCCGCTAGAACCTTCGAAAACATTGTAAATACTCAACATCAGCAAAATGAGAATATTTCTCTTCTAAGTGGAGACCAATTGCATCATCTAGAGATGAAAGTAAGTGAGCAAGAACAGTTTCAAAAGAAAGTTAATCAGATTGATACAAGATTAAGTCAACTAAATGTCGAACTACTGAAACTAGAGGAACGAAGTGTTTTTTTAGTACAAAAAGAAGAAAGATATAAACAAAGAGTGTTGGATCATCTAGAAGACTATCCATTTTTAGATAAGGTAAATATTCAGTATTGGCCAAAATTATATCATCTATTAAGTCAGCTGCTTTCAAAATACAAAAGGTTAAGTGAGTATCGACAACGAAAGTTAGAGTACAATGAGAGAATGAAAAGTTTTGGGATAAAAGTTGATCAATTAACTTCTCAACTGGGGATAGATATTGTAGAAGATACGATTTTTTCTAAAATGGAACAAGTAAATGCTCTACTGCAAGAGCAAGAAAAGGACTTGGAAGACTGGAAAAAGACACAAGAAAGGGCTAAAGAAACGGCGGATAGAAAACGGAAAGTAGAAACAAAACTTCTACCTTATACGGAAGAAATCAATGAACTTTGGTCTGTAGCAAGTGTAAAAGATGAAGATAGCTTTCTAAAAGTAGGACAACTTAGGATAAAACAGATTGAATTACAGGAGCTAGTAAAGAAAAGCTATCAACAATTATTCGAAATGATAGGTAAGAATGAGTTGGAGCTTCTTGATCGTGATGGTATTTGGGATAAACTCCTTTTAGAACAACAATTGTCAGAACAACTAGCTGAAATAGAAAAGATAGAGACCTATCGAAAGAACATACAACAGCAATTATCTGATACAAAAGCCCATATCAAAACAATGGAGCAATCTGAAGATTATTCCTTGTTACAGCATCGATATGCATTAAAATTAGATGAATTGAGGCAGTATGCAAGACAGTGGGCTGTATATCAAACAGCAAAAGAGAAACTATTAGCAACTAAAAAGGTATATCAAAATAAATACCTCCCAAAAGTAATGAAGAGAACAACACATTACTTTAACAGACTTACAAGTGGTAAGTACTCATGTGTTTATCCTCCAATGGAAGGAAAGGCGTTGTATGTTGAAGCTAGTAATGGAAATAGATTTCAGGTAACGGAATTATCTCAAGGAACGAAAGATCAGTTATACATTTCCTTGCGTATTGCGTTAAGCGAAGTCATGAATCAGCATGATAAATCTCCATTTTTTATCGATGATGCATTTGTACATTTTGATGCCAATCGACAGAGGTCAATGTTATCTATATTAGATGATTTAGCGTTAACGCAGCAGGTGATTTTATTTACATGCCATGAAACTGTAAAGCAAATGGTTGATGATAGGAACAATCATACTACACAGGTTTGTATAACAGGTTAGCAAAACTGGTATGAAAATGATAAAATAAAAAGCATATTAAAAATATAGAAGACTAAGATTAACCAATAAGTTCTATGCGGTGGGGGGTGTAGCATTGCCAAAAAACGAATCAAATCATGAGTGGTCCAAACACGAAGAAATTGTAGATAAGTTTGTCCAAGTAATTGCTA
Organism: Aquibacillus kalidii; assembly: GCF_014280935.1. Lineage (GTDB taxonomy): Bacteria > Bacillota > Bacilli > Bacillales > Amphibacillaceae > Aquibacillus_D > Aquibacillus_D kalidii. The sequence goes on along the minus strand of NZ_JACLZI010000056.1, from coordinate 57,846 downwards.
AAAATATGAATCTATATGGCATACAACCCTCGGTAGGAAGGCTGTATGGTGCTTTGTATTTTAATGATGGGCCTATGACATTAGACGATATGCGTGATGCATTAGAGATGAGTAAAACGAGCATGTCAACAGGAGTACGAGCTTTGGCAGAAATGAGAATGGTTGAACCTGCTTTTAAAAAAGGTGTACGCAAGGATCTATATAAAGCAGATGATGACTGGTATAAATCATTTACATCTTTATTTGGAAACAGGTGGCGTCACCATACTGAATCAAATATTGATGAAGCCGAGGAAGCTATTCATGCATTAGAAGAAATAAAAGAAGAAACAGATAATGAAAAACTAACTGAAAAGATAGATTTAGATATAGAACGTCTACGATATGCTCAGAATTATTACAGTTGGTTAATGAGATTCATTCAAGTTGTGGAAACTGGTGAAATTTTTAATTTTGTACCAAAGCATGATTTAAACAAATCTTAAGGAACGGAAAACCCTTACTGCCCTTTAGGTCTCTTGTAAGGGTTTTTCGTAAGTAAAGGGGAGGGAATGAATTGAAAAAAGGGATAGCATTTTATAGTGTAGGAGAACAATTTGATTATTATATGTTGATAAAATCAGCTACTAAGGGAGTGGCTAGTAACGGTAAACCTTTTCTAACCCTAATTCTAAAGGACATAACAGGTGACATTGAAGCAAAGCTTTGGGACGCTTCAGTTGAAGATGAGGATTTATTTCAGGCGGAGAAATTAGTAAAAGTAACTGGTGATGTTAACCAATATAGAGGAAGACCCCAGTTAAAAATACAAACGATTCGGCCAGTTCAACCAACTGATGGTGTAAAGATATCTGACTTTATCGAAAAAGCACCAGTTGATAAAGAAGAGTTAATGAGCCGATTAACAGAGATTATATTTGAAATGAAGAATCCTAATCTTCAACGAATTGTAAGATACTTCATTAAAAAATACCAGGATGATCTTCTTCTTTACCCGGCTGCTGTCAAAAACCATCATGAATATGTTTCAGGACTTGCCTACCATGTTGTTTCAATGCTCAATTTAGCTAAAGAGTTAAAAAGTCTATATCCGGAGATTAACGGGGATTTACTATACGCGGGTGTCATACTGCATGACCTTGGGAAAATGAAAGAGTTGTCAGGTGTTGCTACTCCGTCTTATACATTAGAAGGAAAACTAATCGGTCATATCCCGATAATGGTTGAAGAAATAGGACATGCTGCTAAAGAATTAGAAATTGAAAGTGAAGAGGTCATGATACTCCAACATATGGTGCTTAGTCACCATGGTAAGTCGGAATGGGGAAGCCCTAAACCTCCAATGATTAGGGAAGCAGAGTTACTTCACTTAATAGATTTGATTGATGCAAAAATGAATATGTTAAATCGTGCACTGGATAAAGTGAAGCCTGGAGAATTTACCGAGCGGTTATTTGCCATGGATAATCGATCATTTTACAAACCAGTTTTTGACGAGTAAAGAAATGTATGAATACATCATGAACGGAGCGCAAACAAGATGAAATGGAAAGATTGGGATAGAAATCTAAGGATTCGCCTTTTTGGTGAAGGTACAATGAATTTTTTGTTTTGGTCATATTTCCCATTTATGACTATTTTTTTTGAAAAGTCGTTTGGGAAAGACAAGGCTGGACTATTACTAATAGTTTCACAAGCTTTTTCAGTAATAGCAAGTCTAGTAGGTGGGTATTGTGCAGATCGCTTTGGTAGAAAGCGTATGATGGTCATTTCAACCTTTGGACAATTTTTGACCTTTTTATTATTTGCATATGCAAATTCACCGTGGGAAAGTTCACCTATGCTAACCTTTATATCATTCTCTTTATTAGGGGTTTGGGGTGCACTATATTGGCCAGCATCGCATGCAATGGTTGCTGATGTCGTAAGTGAAAAACACCGAGCAGCTGTTTTTGCTGTTTTTTATACTTCGATCAATATAGCAGTAGTTGTTGGTCCTATTATTGGTAGTTTTGTTTTTAATAGTTATCGATTTGAAATGCTTTTAGCAGGTGCGCTCCTTACAGGTATTCTTACATTTATACTTCAAATCTTCTTAGGGGAGACTGCTACCTTTAAGGAGAAAGTAAAGGTAGAAAAACAGCCTTGGTATAAGGCTGTTTGGGATGAGTTAAGCGACTATCGGGTTATAGCTAAAGATAAGACATTCTTATTGTTTATTGTAGCAGGAGTTTTAGTTGCGCAAACTTTTATGCAATTAGATATTCTTATAGCCGTGTACACAAGTGCTGTCATAGAGAATCAAACATTATTGAATATAGGCGAATTACATTTTTCAGTAAGTGGTGAAACAGCATTTGCACTCATTTTAGCTGAAAATGGACTATTGGTTGCACTTTTTACAGTATATATCACACGTGTGATGACAAAATTTAAAGAACGATACGTCTTTATTGGATCAAGCATTATGTATGCTTTGGGAATTACCTTATATGGACTTACACAGAATATTTGGATGTTTATGGTGGCAATGGGTTTATTTACTATAGCGGAATTGATGGTTGTTGGAATACAAGAGAGCTTTGTTTCGAAGTTGTCTCCTAAGGAAATGAGGGGACAGTATTTCTCGGCAGCAAGTTTACGATTTACTGTTGGAAAACTAATCGCACCTCTAAGCTTAGTGTTAACAAGCTATTTATCCTATACAGTTGTTTTTCTTCTATTAGGAGTTTTTGCAGTCCTAAGTGCCTTAACCTACATGATTATGTTTCAAAAAATGGACCAAAAAATGAAAAGTATGCCATCTTAATCATAATCTCAAATGTCCAGCATATATTTTTAGCATAAGTGGACAAGGGAGGACGACAAAAATGATTTTAGGAATTCCATGGTGGGTCTACATGTTTATTTTATTTATCTTTTTGAGCGGTTACATGGCGTTCAGGGCAATGGTAGCCGAAAGAAAACTTGAAAAGCAGTATATTGAAACACAAGGACAAGTATATATGGAACGAATAGAGTATGCACGTAGCAAAAGAAAAGAAGAGGATGGGAAGGAGCCTATTTCCAGTTAACGACACTTAGGGGAGTATCTTTCAATCTGTAAACTTCATGTATTCAATTGTTCTAAATTAGAATAATGAGTGTAAAAAAACGGTCTGTTTTCAAATGAAAACAGACCGTTTTAACATTATTCCTTAGTAGAACCAGATTCCTTAGTAGAATCAGATTTTTCTGTTGTTTCTGCTTTTTGTTCAAACAAGTCTTTGAACTCATCGATCTTAACGTCGATTTTAGCATCATCTAGTAATTTTTGAACTTTTTCTTGTGCGACTGTAGTATCCACTTTGCTTTTAGCTATTTCATTACGTAACTTGTCTTTTACTTCATCAAATGGTTTAACATCTTCTACTTCCACACGATCAGTTACTTTGATGATGTGAAAACCGTGTTGAGATTTGACTGGCTCACTGACTTCTCCGACTTCTAAGTCATAAGCAGCATTTTCAAATTCAGGTACCATATCCCCAGCTCCGAATGTACCAAGATCTCCACCTTGAGCCGCAGACCCTGTATCAGTAGAATACTCTTCAGCTAGTTTAGCGAAATCTCCGCCTTCTTCTAATTTTTTCTTAACTTCTTTTGCCTTTTCTTCGTCAGCAACCAGAATATGACTAGCTACAAGATTTGTTTTAGAGTGTTCATAACGAGTTTTTAATTCTTCATCGGTTACTTCAACATCTTCAATCATTGCTTTCTCCTGAAGAAGATTCATACGTAGGTCTTCACGAAAGGCATCTTCATCTTTGTATCCACTTTGTTCTAAGATAGCTTCCCATTGTTCGCCGTATTGTTCTTTGTAAGTGTTAAATTGTTCATCAACTTCTTCATCCGTAACATCGTATTTATCTTCAAGAACGGTTGCAAGAACTAATTGTTGCAGTACTTGACTCCCACTTGTTGCTTTCAGTTCGTTATAGAAATCCTCTTTAGTAACATCTCCAGAACTGGTTTCCACAACAACTTCTGACTTTTCTTCAGAACAAGCTGATAGTGTAAGGACACCTGCTGCAATTGTTGCTGCAATAGCTAGTTTTTTCATTAATATAAACACTCCTAATCTTTGTTCTTTTACTTTTTGCCTCCCGTTGGAAGCTCTTGAAATAATATAACATAAAACGATAGGAAATGAATAGTCCAAGCTGTAAATTACTTACTTTTTACATAAATAGTCCACACGGAGTAATGAGGAAAGCATATTATAAAAAACAATTTGGAAGTGATAAATGGGTTCGCATATTCAGGCGGATTTGCTTTGATTGTTAAATTATTTGTTTTACGAATAATTTTTGGTGCAGCTTGGCTCTAAGTGAAAAACATTACTTAAAAAAAGGATGATAAAATGCTCAGGAAGCACTTTATCATCCTTTTTTAATGAAGAGATCTATTATGCGAGTTACGTATATAAAACCTCAATGTAGGAAGAAATAAGTAAGATTGTAATAAGTATATTTATCGTCCTAAATACATTTGGTTGTCGCTCTTTTGACATTTCTGTTTGTAAGCACAAGCGATGCGTTAATGTATTAAACAGAAACAAGATAAATAGTGAAAACAACACAAATACAATTGCCATAATGTGACCTCCTTATACCTATGAAACTACTTTAACAAAAAATACTAAACTTGAACAGTATATTCCTATCTAAAATCAAATGCACCCTATTGAAGGGTGCATTTCCATTACTGTACTAATATATCATATCCATCTCCTGCATTCTCGATGATACATTTTTTAGGTGCTTCTAATAAATGTTTCGTATAAAGGAAATCTGTAAAAGATAATCCGATATTGAAGGAAGTGAATATTAAAAAGTATACATAATAATCTGCAAATAAATAACTAGATATTAATCCGGGTATAGTTAGAAAAAGGGTTGGTGCTAATAATACAAAACATACCATGTTCTTTGACATTTTGGCTCGTGATAATAATGAAATATTCGGTATGAAACTATTTTTCATAGAACATTTAAATTTAATTCGTCTATTTACTAATAACAGTGGTAAAATATGCATGAGTTTATGCGCAAGTGGTAACAGTATTAAGCCAATTATCAATGGGAACATTCCATGATCTCTTATATCATGTGATTGATGAATGATTGAAAACGGTAGGTACAGAAATATAAAAGATAAAAGTAACATAATTAGTGAAAATAAATAAATCCGATTAATTCCTACTTGTCTGGTTACGTTTATCGTTTTCCAACAATTCATCGTGAATCCCCCTTACATAAAGGTGTCTATTTTTTTAAATGAATAAAGGAAAATATCCCTCAACGAATATAGTATTTTTTGTCCCAAAAATCAATAGGTTTTTGTAACTTTAATAAAAATTAAAGATTATTCGAATTCACAGCGAGTATAATAATGTAATTATAGATTGTGCTGCTGCTGTTTAAGAAGCTTTAAGATTGCAAGTTGTATCTAAAATAAATTACGATAAGCATGTCAATACAGATGATATGTAACAGGAGGGGCTTTCGAATGGGCTCTAGTGGAGATTTAGAAAATCTAAGACTAAAAATAGACTTATTACTACAAATTAGTGACATGGAGCAATATCCGTTTACAAAAATGTTGTTAGAAAATGAATTTTCTAAATTGGAGTATGAGCAATTAATAGCATTCTTAAACCACCTAAATGATAGTTATAAATCTCAAAAAGAGGAGGGTTTTTTGGATTATGAATGGTTACTACTGCACTTCGTTGGAATGTTAAACGAGAAGTTAGAACCGATTAAAACATTACATGCACTAAAAAAAGAAGGGTGTTATCCCTCCCTAGTTGAAGTGTTATTGAAAATACATGAAAGAAACACTTAATACTTAATCCATCTTTTTATTTTTTTTTGGATTAATTTCTCGAAATGCATTCTCAATCTTTTGGTGAAAGGTTATCAACTCTTCTATTCTTTCAGAAAGTATGTTGATTTCTTTATTTTTTTCTTCGGTTTTCTTATAATACTTACTTTCTTCCATCAATAATTTTTCGATTTCTTGTAAAGAGTGCTTTTGTCTAGTTGTCTCATTAATCCATTTATTTATATATGATGTCATAAACTTCCGGTATAAATTTTCATCTGCTTTGTATAAGTCCTTCCTTACACCTTTCTTCCATACTCTTTCAACTAAATGTAAATCTACCAATGTACGAATCCCCGTACTAACCGATGTCTTACTTTTCCCTATGGATTCACTCATTTCATCTAAAGTCATCGGTTTTCCTTCTAAATAAAGAATGGCAAATAATCTAGCTTCGGATGGAGAAATAGCAAACATCTCGACAGTTTTCGCGAATTCCACAATAAGTAGGTTGTTTATATTTTCTAATTGATCTTTTGACATAATTCCCTCCCCAGAATCCGATTATAAGAATACATTACACTAATTAATAAAAGAATTAAAATAGCTGATATTATACAAAAATCGAGTATTTTGGAGTAAATAAAAGGATAACTAACTAAAAGTTTATACAGTTTAAACTGTACGTAAAATATGAACGAAATTGAAGGTTCTTACCGTTTGAATTATATGTTGGGAAAAGGATATAGTATAAAAGATAAAGTTACTTGTTACACTTTGTTTTTGTTTATGGTTAGTTGAACCGTTTAATAACGCGTTTATAAAAATAAGTGTATGAAACATATGAAGTAAAGAGGTGAAGGTAGTGCCGATTATTAAAGTAGATGGTTTATCGAAGGTTTTTGGAAAAAACTGGAAAGAAGCACTTCGGCTCCTTGGAACGGGTAAGACGAAGGAAGAAATTTTAAAAGAGACTGGTGCAACTGTAGGTGTTAATAGAGCATCATTTGAAGTGGAACAAGGAGAAGTATTTGTAATAATGGGTTTATCAGGGAGTGGTAAATCAACATTAGTTCGGTTATTAAACCGTTTAATTGAGCCAACTGAAGGTAGTGTTTTTGTTGATGGGGAAGATTTAGCTAAAGTCGACAAAAACAAACTAAGACAAGTTCGCAGACAAAAGTTGAGTATGGTTTTTCAGAAGTTTGCATTATTTCCACATCGTACGATTCTGGAGAACACCGAGTTTGGGTTAGAAATTCAAGGGATTGATAAGGAAACTAGAAGCAAGAAAGCTCAAGAGTCCCTGGAACTGGTTGGACTTGGAAGTTATATTCATCAATATCCTGGACAACTATCTGGTGGGATGCAACAGCGTGTTGGATTAGCAAGAGCACTAGCTAATGATCCAGAAGTGTTATTAATGGACGAAGCATTTTCCGCGCTTGATCCACTTATTCGTAAGGATATGCAAGATGAGTTATTAGATTTACAAGAATCAATGAAAAAGACAATCATCTTCATCACACATGATTTAGACGAGGCGTTAAGAATTGGGGACAGAATAGCACTAATGAAAGATGGTTCTATTGTACAAATTGGTACCCCTGAAGAAATACTTGTTAATCCTGCTAATGAATATGTAGAAAAATTTGTTGAAGATGTGGATCGTTCAAAAGTGTTGACAGCAGAACATATAATGAAACGTCCTGAAACCGTTAATATGGAGAAACATGGACCAAGAGTTGCATTAGAACGTATGAAAGAAGAAGGTCTTTCTAGTATCTATGTGACTGACGGTAAGCGTAACTTGAAAGGTTATATAACAGCAGAGGATGCGTCGGATGCTCGGAAAAACGACATACGTGATATTAAAGAGATTTTAAAAACGGATGTACCGACAGTTTCAAAAGACACACCAATGCATGATATTTTTGAAGTGATTCATAACTCACCAGTCCCAATTGCAGTTGTAGAGGATGGTAAGTTGTATGGAATAATAGTTAGAGGTGCTGTATTAGCAGCATTAGCTGGTGAAGGTGAGGTGAACATAAATGCTTGATTTTGCACCTAAGATACCTATTGCAGAATTTATTAGTGATTTAACTGATACTATAACGGATATGTTTGCATTTTTATTTGACCCTATTAAAAATCAATTCGGAGACTTTATGGAGTGGGGAGCAGATTTACTCGCTTCTATACCAGCAGTCATAGTCATATTAGTAGTTGCAGTTCTTGCATTCTTTATTAGTGGTAAAAGATTTGGACTTTCTATATTCTCAATAATTGGCCTATGGCTAGTTTATAACCAAGGAATGTGGGAAGACTTGATGTTTACATTTACTTTAGTACTAGCATCGAGTTTATTGTCTGTAATTATTGGAGTGCCAATCGGTATATTAATGTCAAAGAGTAAAACTGCTGAAACAATTTTAACTCCTATATTAGATTTTATGCAGACAATGCCTGCATTTGTGTATTTAATTCCTGCTGTTGCGTTTTTCAGTATTGGAATGGTACCTGGTATTTTTGCATCTTTAATCTTTGCTACACCACCAACGGTAAGATTTACGAACCTAGGTATCAGACAAGTATCTAGAGAACTAGTGGAAGCGTCTGAGGCTTTTGGAAGTACTGGTTCGCAAAAGTTATTTAAAGTGGAATTACCGATGGCGAAGAAAACAATTATGGCTGGAATCAACCAAACAGTAATGTTATCTCTTTCCATGGTTGTAATTGCATCTATGATTGGAGCACCAGGTTTAGGAAGACAGGTATTGTCAGCTCTTCAACGTGCTCAGGTAGGTACAGGGTTTGTAGCCGGTATTGGGATCGTTATTTTGGCAATCATAATTGACCGTTTTACTCAAAATCTTAATAAGTAAACCAGTGGGAAACTTTTCATTTGAAAAGTTAATATAAAATAAAATTAAGGAAAAGGGGAGTATCTATTTATGCTAAAAGAACTTAATTTAAAAAAGTTAGGTATCGCTGCAGGACTTTCACTAACACTAATTGCTGCAGGTTGCGGTAGTTCTGATGAAGAAACAGAAGAAAATACAGGATCAGAGGGTGGCGAGGAAGCTGCTACTAACTATGGAGAAGAAATGGGTTACGAAATTACTGGTATTGAACCAGGATCAGGAGTTGTAAGCTCTGCTGAGACTGCAATTGAAGATTATGAAAATCTAGCTGGTTGGGAAGTTGTAACATCTTCAAGTGGAGCAATGGCAACAGCTCTAGGAGAAGCAATTGATAATGAAGAACCTATTATTGTAACTGGTTGGACTCCGCACTGGAAATTTGCAAAATATGATCTAAAGTATTTAGAAGATCCTAAAGGTGTATTTGGAGAGGCAGAGGAAATTAAAACAATGGTTCGTAAAGGTTTAGAAGATGAAAAGCCTAATGCATACAAACTTTTAGATCAATTTGCGTGGGAAACTTCTGATATGGAAAGTATTATGTTAAATATACAAGATGGCGCTACACCTGAAGAAGCTGCTGCAACTTGGGTAGAGGAAAATGCTGACAAAGTTGCTACATGGACTGAAGGTGTTGAAGATGTAGACGGTGAAGAAGTCGAATTAGTATATGTTGAATGGGACTCTGAAGTTGCTTCTACTCATGTTGTTGCAGAGGTTATGAAACAAAAAGGATTTGATGTAAAAGTTACTCCACTTGACAATGCTGTTATGTGGCAAACTGTAGCTGATGGAGAAGCTGATGGTATGGTAGCAGCTTGGTTGCCAGCTACACACGAAGCGCAATTTGCAGAATACGGAGATGCTGTTGTAGATTTAGGTGCTAACTTAGAAGGTGCTAAAATCGGTCTAGTTGTTCCAAAATATATGGATGTGGATTCAATCGAAGATCTACAGTCAGCTGAATAATAAGCATAATATCTAAAAAAACCATGACATGTTAACGTGTCGTGGTTTTTTTACTTTTAAAGGGAGTCCAAAGACTTTGGGGTAAATCGAGGATACGGAAGAAAAAAATCATTCACTAACCACACCGTATTTTTACATTCCATTATAGAAAAAAGATACTTGTCTTAACATTTTGAGAATAAAAATAAAGAACCCTGTCCATGAATAAAGGGTTCTCATTTGTTATTATTGTTGTTGATTGTTATTTGTCTTCTCTTCTAATTCCTTAAGACTTTGTTCAATTTGTGATAAGTACTTTTGAATATTTCTCTGATGGGGTTCCACTGTTTTTTTCCATGTCTCAATTGACTCTTTAACATCTACAGATAGGTCCTTTATTAAAGCAGCACCTTCTTTTGATGTTTGCGCAATTTGTTCTTTCAGGTTAAAACCATCAGATTTAAGTTTATTTACTGACTCAACTACTTTTTCACCTTTTTCTTTTGCATCATTACGAAGTTCCTTGCCCGATACTGGAGTACTAAGTAATGTTACTGCAGCACTAACGACTCCACCTGCTAAAATACCAAGTAGTAATGACTTGCCATTCATCGCTTACACTCCTTTCTGCCTCCATTATACTATTTTCTCATTTGTTGTAGTGATAAACTTTAATTTTGTAAAAAAATATTTTCAATTTGTTAGTGCAATGCTTTTATCCTATTAGAATATGCCCGCTAAAGAATCTTTGGTTTGTTATTTTACTTTAGTACCAATATCATCTGCAATTTTTGCTAAATCATCTTGATTGTACTGGTCATTGTTTGTCTTCCAGACTGCACCAAACCCATCACCTTTTCCATAACGAGGGATTAAATGAATATGTAGATGAAAGACAGATTGTCCTGCTTCTTCTCCGTTGTTGTTTAGAATGTTTATTCCGACAGGGTTATAAGCTTCTTTGATAGCGTTAGCCACTTTAGGTGCACGCTTAAAAAGCTCACTCGCGACGTCTTCTGGGGTTTCATAAATATCCTTTGCATGTATTTTAGGGATTATTAGGGTGTGGCCTTTCGTTACTTGGCTTATATCCAAAAATGCATATACATGTTCATCCTCATAAACTTTTGCAGAGGGTATTTCACCATTAGCAATTTTGCAAAAGATACAATCTGTTTTTGTTGTCATGCTATCACTCCTTATTTCGTATAATTATATTGTATAAATAATATTCCTTTTATGTAAAGTAAAGGATGTTTTTTAGATAAAAAAACAAGCGGGTTGATCCCAATAGAGAGACGGTTTCTCTCCTTGGGACAACCCGCTGCCTGAAGGAGTCGGATTAGGATCATCTTACACTTGTAATGCAGAACCAGGGGAATGATTCAGGTTTATCAAGTATTAGCTCTTTCGTCAACACCTCATTTGACTTAAAGAATGTTGTCCAATTTGAAAGTTCTAGCTACAAGTTGTCGTTCACAGACACCCCATTTACTAGGATTTCTTTCTTTTGGAAAAGCTTAATGATATTGTGCTTTCACTGACACCTCATTTCGTGGATTAACCAACTTAATGACTGTGAGTAAAAGTAAATCCTAACTCCTTCCTCCGTAGTATGGACAAGAAATTAACTCCTTATACACAGTATATTTTTGGCAAAGTGAAGGTAAAATGGTAAAATTTGAATCAGTTCAGATCTAAAAACTAGGAGGAATATTAAATTGGATCCTTTATTACATATTGAAAATTTAGAGGGTGGATATACACATAAAAATGTTTTACATGGAATATCATTTGACGTATATCCAAATGAGATAGTCGGTTTAATTGGTTTAAATGGTGCTGGTAAAAGTACCACAATTAAGCACATAATTGGCTTATTACAGGCTAAAAAAGGGACTGTTTCGATAGAAGGGAAAACAATTAAAGATTCAATGGAAGCATATCGAGGCAAGTTTGCTTATATTCCAGAGATGCCGTTACTATATGACGAATTAACATTATATGAGCATTTACGTTTGACTGCAATGGCATATAATTTATCGGAAGAAACATTTAAGAAGAGATTAGACCCACTATTGAAAGAATTTCGTCTTGAAAAGAAACTAAAATGGTTTCCAATTCATTTTTCCAAAGGAATGCGTCAAAAAGTAATGATCATGTGTGCTTTTTTAGTAGAGCCTTCTCTCTACATCGTGGACGAGCCATTTGTTGGACTCGATCCATTAGGTATTCAATCCTATTTACAATGGATGAATGAAATGAAAGAGAAGGGGGCTGGGGTTTTAATGTCGACACACATACTGGCAACTGCAGAACGGTATTGTGATCGTTTTGTGATTTTACATGACGGTAAAGTACGAGCTAAAGGAACGTTAGAAGAGCTTCGTGCCGATTTTAATATGCCTCAGGCCACACTAGATGATCTCTATGTTCAACTTACAAAGGAAGAAGATAGCCATGTTTAATGCACATCAATTCTTTATGGAACGATTCTCCTCTCATTTAAAAGAGACTAGTCGTTATCTAAGATATATATTTACAGGTCATATTGTTATAGCAATGATGTTCATGGTTTCTGCACTAGCCTATTATTATCAACGATGGTTAGCTGAAATTCCTGAAGATTTTCCGACAGCTATGATTATTGGAGTAGCGTTTGGATTAGTAGCAAGCTATAGTCCTGTTCGTACAATGTTAAAGGAACCTGATTTGGTTTTCTTATTGCCAGCAGAAAACAAGATGGGGCCATATTTCCGTAATACGCTCATTTATAGTTTTGTCATACAGCTCTATATGTTAATGCTAGTAGCGGCTGCTTTAGGTCCTTTATATTTTGCCTCGTACCCATATCGTTCAGGAAAGAGTTACCTACTTGTTATTCTTGTTTTATTCATTTTAAAAATATGGAATTTATTAGCGAATTGGTGGATGCTTAAAATAAGGGAACCACGGAGTCGTTGGACCGATCAATTTATACGTTTGTTATTGAATATCGTAGTATTTTACTTTTTTGTACAAGGAGAGCTAGTCTTAGCAGGAATTGTCACACTCTTATTATTTGGTATATTTGTGTACAACTATTACTTATCTAAGCAGCATGCAACGATCGTATGGGATTTACTTGTAGAGAAAGATCAAATGCGAATGCGTACATTTTACAGGATTGCAAATATGTTTACGGATGTGCCTCAGCTAAAAGTACAAATAAAGAAAAGGCATGGGCTAGTTAGCCTTGCAATTAGAAATATCCCATTTAAAAAAGAAAACTCATTCGATTATTTATACCGTATAACCTCTATCAGAAGTGGCGATTACTTAGGGATGTACACGCGACTAATCGCAATTGGAGGATTGGCTATCTATTCTGTACCAAATACTTGGGTGAAAATGGCATTTGCATTTTTGTTCCTATATTTAAGTGCATTTCAACTGATGACACTTTGGCAACATCACCGTACAATTGCTTGGTTAGATCTTTATCCATTAGCTAAAGAATTAAGACAAAGAGCCTTGCTATCATGGTTAATGAGGTTAATGATAGTGCAAACATTTATTTTTGGTCTTCTTTTTTTAATTAATTGGAACCTCTTAGGGCTCACAATCGTATGGTTGGGTGGTATGGTGTTCAGTTATTTATTTACCCAAGGCTATGTAAAAAAACGATTAATATAAAAGGAGTCATCTCATGCTTGAAGGTTACGAACAGAGAGTACTTCATGATGCAGAACGTTATGTAAGATCAACCAGAAAAAAATCTTCTTTAATAAAACGTTCTTCAAAAAAAATTCAGACCAAAATTAACACAACGATCCCTGAAAAAGTTCATACGATTGTAACTGAAAGTATAAAAAAAATGATTGAATTAGCGCTTTATTCCTCAGAATATATTCGTCCAGTCAATGTAGATACTTACTGGAGTTTGGAAAGAAAAGAGAAGTTGATTAAGGAACGATTAAACCAATACAAACAAACGGCGATGATTGAAGGGGCAGGTACAGGAGCGGGTGGGATCATGCTTGGGCTTGCTGACTTTCCACTTTTATTAAGTATAAAAATGAAACTTCTTTTCGATGTAGGTCAAATTTATGGATATAATGTGAAAGAATATGAGGAGCGAATGTACTTATTACATGTATTTTTGTTTGCTTTTTCTAGTGATGATAATCAAAAAGAAGTTCTACAAACGTTACTAGACTGGGAAAGTAATCGGGTGGATGGCAAAGATATTGATTGGAAGACCCTTCAACTGGAATACCGTGATTCTATTGACTTTGTGAAAATGATGCAGCTTATCCCTGGGCTAGGTGTTGTTGTAGGTGCAATTGCAAACAGGAAACTGCTTGATCAATTGGCAGAAGCGGCCATGAACATGTACCGTATTCGGATATTGGATTCGAAGTGAGCAGTGTTATATAAAAAAAGGGAGGGAAAACTCATAAACGAGTTTTCCTCCCTTTTCACTAAAGATTCCATAAGAAGAAATAACTTGGATTCTGTACTACAAAATTTCCATAGAATCACCAGTAAGTGGAGACGTTGATTTCCGCTCCGCGCAGTTGCTCTCCGTGGCCAACGCCTCAGCCTCCTCGGTCGCAAAGAACGCTCCCTGTGTGGTCTTCAGCTGTTACTTTTCCCACAGGAGTCAACTGCCTCCGCTACAATCAACAAAACAATAGTGAAAAAAACTCTAACTTAATTAGTTTTACACTAAAATACTTGACGATCATTTTATTTCATGATTGGAAGTCTGTCTAAGTGTAGGCAGAATACGGAAAGCGGAGTATTCTGCCGGAACGAGTTCAAGCACACATCCAAAGGTTCTAATAAGTTACTGGAGAGTTTCTCTCTACTGTATAACAAGCCTGTAAAAATCAATTTCAATAAAAAAACTGCCGGTGGGAGAAATTATTCTAGCACTGACAGTTTTTTGATTATTTTTCTTGATATAAAAAGGCAGTTTGCATTAATGTTTTGGCAGCTAAGACCATTGCTCGCTCATCAAAGTCAAATTTAGGATGATGGTGCGGATAGAACTGGCCGTCTTTTTGTGCACCAGTAAAAAAGAATGCTCCAGGTTTCTTTAAAAGATAATATGAAAAGTCTTCACCTGTCATACTCGGAACAACTTCTTCTGCTTTTGTTATACCTTCAATTTGTTCGGCAGCTGTCAGAATTAATGCAGCTTCATCCGGATGATTAACAACTGGAGGATATCCCTTTTCATAATTAAATTCGTAGGTAGCATCGTTAGTAACACAGGTTCCTTTGATCACTTTTTCCATTTCTACAATAATTTGATCCTGTAACTCAGGGTCAAACGTACGAACCGTTCCTGTCAGTGTTGCAGTATCTGCTATAATGTTAAATGTATTCCCTGCTTGGAAGCTTCCTATTGTTAGCACAGCAGTTGCTAAGGGATCAATCCTTCTGCTAACAATTTGCTGTAAGTTAGTTACTAGTTGTGATCCGATCACGATAGCATCTCTAGTCTGATGTGGCATTGCACCATGTCCGCCTTTACCCTGAATCGTAATCGAAAATCTATCGGCTCCAGCCATGAATTCCTTTGGTGAGGTTTGCACAACACCATAAGGAGTATTCGTCCATAAATGCGTACCAAATACGACATCAACATCATCCAGTACACCAGTTTCCACGATAGACTTTGCGCCCCCAGGTGCAAGTTCTTCCGCGTGCTGATGAACAAATACATATGTACCTTGGAGTTCCTGTTGATGTTTTTTCATAATTTTGGCAATCGTAAGTAAGGTTGTAGTGTGTCCGTCATGACCACATGCATGCATAACACCATCTACCGTTGATTTATAGGGCACATCTTTTTCATCTTGAATTGGTAGACCATCGAAGTCAGCCCGTAATGCTATTGTTTTACCGGGTTTAGCACCTTTTAAGGTAGCAACAACACCATTTCCACCTACATGTTCTCGGTAGGGAATATCAAGTTTGTGGTATTGATCAGCAATAAATTTAGCTGTTTTATCTTCTTGAAAGGAAAGTTCCGGGTGTTGGTGTAAATATCTTCGCATCTCTACCATTTCATCGTAATAATCTTCAACTTCATTTAGAATATGCTCTCTCAAACTTAACTCTCCCCCTATGAATTTTCTTTAAAGTATATCATAACAACTTGAAATAGTCCGTTGTTAGGGTTTGATAAGCTCATCGAATAAAAAAAGAGTACCTTGTTAATCAACAAGGTACTCTGTAAGGCCTTAGTTAAAGAAGGTAGAGTCTGCTAGTAAGCGATCAGCCTCTTCTTTATGACCCGTTTCGTCAGCAATCATATCCTCCAGTTTAACAACAAGCTCTGTTAATCCTAGTTGCTCTGCTTGTTGTTTTCTTTTTTCATAACGGTTGATGGTATCTTGTTCTGCATTTCTTGTCTCCTCTAACATTTCTTTTACATTTGTTAATTGTTTTACTTTTGCTGGTGTCGTTGTTGGGGTTCCACCTAACGTTTTAATTTTGTTAGATAGGTATAATGCGTGTCCGATTTCATCGTTAATCTCATCCTCGAAGAAAGGTTTTAGGATGGAGCGGTATAATCCAGACACCACAGAAGCGTTATAAGTGTACATAATTGTTGCGGCGTATTCATTTGCCAAATCTTCATTTAACCCTTCAATTAATTCCTGTAATTCGTCATTATTTTTCATTTGTCTTACATTGTTAGCCATCATAACCATCCTTTCTGTATGTTTTAACCTATATTAGTTATATTCCCATTTGTTAATAATCTAAACTTTTTGCTTATTTTTGTCTTATTTCTTGCTGAATTTGGTTGAAGTTTATTAGTAAAATTTTGTATTATATTTATCTATAACAAATATAATAAATTGGTTGGAATAGTTGATAAAACTTGCTATATATCCGAAAGAGGTGTTATCTAATATGAAATTGAAGACTAAATATTTCTATTCTTCCTTTTTTTTAATAGCTTTGATAAGTAGTGGGTTATTAACGATACGTATTATTCAGGGAGAGACTCCTGTTATTGATGTTTGGTCTGCACCAGCTGTAGCAAGCATAGAAAATTCTGTTACGTTTGATATTTTTAGATGGATTACAGAATTAGGATCTGGGAGCTTCTTAACGCCATTCACTATATTCTTTTCCTTTTTTATGTGGAGATACTCAAAAAAATGGTTACCACCAGTTATGATATTTTCAGGAATCTTATTGGGGTATAGAGTTAATCATTGGATTAAATTGATAGTGGAAAGAGAAAGGCCAAGGATTTTTGCAGAGGCAGAAGGGGTTGGATATAGTTTTCCATCGGGGCATGCAATGGTAGCGATAATAGCATATGGCTTATTTCTTTACTTTCTAACAAAATATACTGCTTCACGTAAAGCGGTTTTATGGATAAATATAATTGGTATTGCTTTGATACTTCTCATAGGCTTCAGCCGATATGTTATCCAAGTTCACTACCTTACAGATGTCCTTGCTGGTTACATGTTTGGTTACATGTTTTTAATGATATGGATTGGTATCTATCATCTTATAAATTCATTTTTAAAAAATACATCTCCGTCTTAGGGCGGAGGCGAAACCATTCTGTCGGTCGTTAAAGATCGACAGTTTTTTATTTAAAATGAATGTAAGATAAAGTATAGTTAAATCGTTAGAAGAGATAAAAGAAAAGAATTCTATGATAGAGGAATTATACCTAGTTTATTAGAATATTAAATATGAAGTATATGTAAAGGGTGAATACAATGAAAAAGAATAGCTTCTTTAGAAACACAGCTGCTATTATCATTATTTTATTAGGAATTGTATTAGTACTTACTAATGTCGGGGTTGTTACTTGGGAATTTACAGAAGCCTGGCTTTATATTTATCCCGCGTTTTTTGTCATATTAGGCCTTAAATGGATGATTGATGGGCTAAGAGGAAATGGCGGTTTGTCATCGGGATCTTTCTTAGTCATTTTTGGAACGTTGTTATTATTAGATCGTTTTAACCTTTTAAATTTTACTTTTTGGGATATTTTCAAGCTTTGGCCGCTACTTATTGTTTACTTAGGATTTAGCATTTTTGGATCCTCAAGTAGACGTCATAAAAAGAAGGCATTCCAATTCATATTTGATTCCAATGATAGTGTTGAAAAAGGTAAAATGAAGGTAAAAAAACATAAATTTGCTGTTGGTGATCACAAATTTAATAGTCCGAATTGGAAAGTGGAACCTATGGATATATGGAATGCTGTTGGGGATTATCATATTGACTTTACAAAGGCTTTTATTCCAGATAAGGAAATTCCAATTCATATCCAAGGATGGGCAGGAGATATTCGGGTGCTAATGCCTGAGAATGTAGAGTTTGCACTTGAAGCACATGTTAAAGCAGGAGATATTAATGTATTTGGTGAAAATGCAGATGGAATTAATCGAGAATTAACCTATGTAACACCTAATTATCAATCTGCAACAAGAAAATTAAATATATACCTAAACTTAAAAGCGGGTTCTATAAGAGTAGACAAAGTATAAAAGGGGGAAAGCATGCGTGTTAAAACAGCTTAATACGATTAGATACACCTATATTAAATCCCATTTATATGGCCTGTTTCTTACTAGTGTTACATTACTTGCCATCTTGTTATCCATACAAGTTCTGTTTGAACCTAGATGGCTAAGTAAGGTTAGTATTTTTGTCTTTATTATATTGTACATCGTTTTAGCCTTTATATTCTCTGTTTATGTGGGTTTTAAATCTAGTGGTGACATGAAAGCGCGTATGGACTATTTATCGGTACTAATTGCCCAATTAGCTAGAGGGAATTATTCATCCAGAGTCTATGATAATGCGGATGATGAGATTGCGAGAATTGGCTCTGAGTTGAATGAGTTAGGGGAAAAAATGCAAGGACAGGTAAAATCCTTACAAAGAATGGCGGATGAAAAAGCAGAGTATGCAAAGACGGCACATAAAGCAGCTACAATTGAGGAAAGGCAACGGTTAGCACGAGACTTACATGATGCTGTAAGTCAGCAATTGTTTGCATTAACAATGATGTCACAAGCATCTCTACGCTTATTTGATAGAAATCCAGAGCAGGCAAGAGAACAGCTACGAGAAATTTCTGAAACAGCACTTAAAGCACAGACTGAGATGAGAGCTTTATTACTTCATTTACGTCCCGTCCACTTGTCAGGGGAACCTTTAGAAATCGGAATTCGTAAATTGATAGATGAATTGAAGCAAAAATGCCAAATCGATTTTCATATCCATATCGATGAAATTGAGGGTTTATCTGAAACAACAGAAGAACATCTATTTAGAATTATTCAGGAATCATTATCTAATACGTTAAGGCATGCGAATGCGTCAGAAGTGACTGTGGAGATAGTGAAAAGAAATAACGACTTGTTTGTACATATTGCAGATAATGGAACAGGATTCGATCTAGAGTCGGATCAAAAGAAAAAAACGTCATATGGATTGAAAACGATGAAAGAACGTAGTGAGGAGATTGGTGGAAGCTTTGCTGTCAGGTCCAATCAAGGGGAAGGGACACATATAGATATTAGAATTCCATTATAAATAGGAGCGTGGGTAAATGATTCGAGTTGTTGTTGTTGATGACCATGATATAGTTCGAAAGGGTGTCATTTCCTATTTAATGACAGAGCCTGACTTAGAAATTGTAGGGCAAGCCTCAAGTGGAAATGAAGGTGCAAAGGTTGTTCTTGAAAAGAAACCTGATGTTGTTTTAATGGATCTAATTATGGAAAATGGCACAGGTATTGAGGCAACGAAAAAAATAATGGAAACTTTACCAGACTGTAAAGTAATTATTTTAACTAGTTATTATGACGATGAACAAGTTTTTCCAGCTCTTGAGGCTGGGGCATTTAGTTATATGCTAAAAACTTCTTCTGCAGATGACATAGCAAAAGCAATTAAGAAGGCTGCTAGTGGCCAGAATGTTATAGAGGCTAAAGTGGCGAGTAAAATGATGACAAGTTTTCGCTCCTCAAACGTTAGTAAACCGCACAAACTATTAACAGATAGAGAGCTAGAAGTACTAATGTGTATTGGAGACGGGTTAACTAACCAAGAGATTGGTGACAAGCTATTTATTGGGATTAAGACAGTTAAAACCCATGTTAGTAATATTTTGAGCAAGCTACAAGTAAATGACCGAACACAGGCAGCAGTTTACGCACATAAAAATGGGTTGTTTCGCAGTAATTAGAATACTGAAAAATTGGGAGTGTACTAGAAAGTCTTGGCTTTCTAGTACACTTTTTATATAGAATCACCAATAAGTGGAGACGTTGATTTCCGCTCCGGGCAGTTGCTTTCCGTGGGCAACGCCTCAGCCTCCTCGGTCGCAAAGAACGCTCCCTGTGGGGTCTTCAGCTGTTGCTTTTCCCACAGGAGTCAACTGCACTCCGCTACAATCAACAATAAAGGTGGAGAAATTACAGGAGTAACATTCCTTAGAATCAAGCACTTTAGTTGGACGATTAATGTTCTATAAGAGGTAGAAATCTATCATAAGTGTAGGCAGAATACGGAGACTCCTGTGGGAACAGCACGTGTCCGAAGATCCCGGAAGAGTGTTCTTTGCTCTGAGGAAGCTGAGGCCGTGCCCACGGAAAGCGGAGTATTCTGCCGGAACGAGTTCAAGCACACATCCAAAGGTTCTTATAAGTTACTGCAGATTTTATCTCAACTATTCATCTAAACAGCCACAAGGTTGTGCAAAGTCTTAGTTTAGTAGATAAATAAGTTAGACTATTTTTATTTAATTAGATTACAATTATGAAAGAGAACCTACATCCTTGACCATTGTATAAAAGTTGCATACAATTTGAAGAGATAATTTCTATATAATTTAAACAAAATAGTATATTGAAATTCTATAAAAATATAGAAAAGAAGGTGGATAACTTGTCAAAGAAAAAGAAAAAGCAACAAAATAAATCGAATAAACCATCTAAAATTATTGTCTGGATCATCGGTATAGTGGCGATAGTTATAGCAGTGATTATATTCCTTTCAAATGCTAATACTTCTTCCAACACAAATAGTGCGAATGAGATAGATTATGATGGACAACCTTTTTTAGGGGAGGAGTCAGCGCCAGTTAAGATAGTGGAATTTGGTGATTATAAGTGTATTCATTGTAAAAACTTTAATGACACCCTTTTCCCACAGATAAAAAAGGATTTAGTTGATACAGGAAAGGCATCTTTTTACTTTATTAACTACTCTTTTATAAATACTGATTCAATTCGTTCAGCTAAGTTTGCGGAGACAGTTTATAAAGAATTAGGAAATGAAAAATTTTGGGAGTTTCATGAACTTTTATTTGAAAACCACCCTGGAAACATGGAGTCTGAAAAAAAGGATGTATTAACACAATCTTTTCTTGAAGAGGCTTTAAGCAAAATTGCTACAGACGAAGAAACTAAGAAAGTCATGGATTCATTTGAAAAGGATTCGGCAGATGCGGCATGGAAGACAGACATGGATATGGTCAAAGAACTGAATGTACAAAGTACTCCAACCTTATTCATAAACGGAAAGAAATTTGAAGGCAGTTCGTATGATGACTTAAAAAAAGCAGTAGAAGAAGCAGCGAATAAGGAGTAAGTAAAATGCCAAATAAAAACCTACTGTTTGCATGGATTATTTCTATTATAGCTACTTTAGGGAGTTTATATTTTAGTGAAGTGAAACAGTTTATTCCCTGTGAATTGTGCTGGTTTCAGCGTATATTTATGTATCCTCTTCCTATCATTTTAGGTATCGCATATTATCGTCAGAATAAAGAAGTTGCCTATTATATTTTACCCCTTTCCATAATAGGAGCTGCTATTTCAAGTTACCATTACATGCTCCAAAAGATTCCATATATGCGTCAGTTTGAAACGTGTACAGATGGTGTTCCCTGTTCAGGGGCGTATATTAATTGGTTTGGTTTCATAACTATTCCTTTTCTTGCATTAACAGCTTTTATATTGATTGCCATTACCCAAATCGTTATTCTAATAAAAAGATGAGGCAAAAGGTTTCTTTTGCCTCATCTTTTTGATTATTCATGGTCAAGTAGTCAACGACTCTTCACAATAATTTCACGCAACATCTGCCTTAAATATAAGTGAAAACCACTAGTTATATTAGATAAGCAAATTACGCTTGTTCCTCTACAACATGAAAGCTTTCTGCATACGATGGACCTGCTGAATACGGCGGCCTTTCCTTAGTACCAGAAGGCTTTTTATGAGAATTAGCAAACGACTCAGAGTTTTTCCATGTCTCATAACTTAGCTCATCAGCCCACTCCACTAAAACAATATAGATATTTCCTTGGAGTGGTCGAAGAACGCGTAAAGCTTGGAAACCGGGGGATCCATCAATCATACCAGCGCGGTTCTTGAATTGGGTCTCAAAAATTGGTCTACCCTCATCCGTGACAGGAATATTGTTGATCACAACAAACCCTTCTTTTTTAATGTCCCCTTTAGAAACAATCACTTCATAATTTCTAGCTGTTTCAAACACAGTTGATTCGGTATCTTCATAATAGGCGATTGTTTTGTTATTATTTTGCATAAACAGAAAATGAAGATCTGGGTGTTTTTTCTCCTTTTTTAATAAAAAATCGATCGTACCATTGGTCATATATGCCTTCATAGTTTCCCTCTTTTCTATTAAAATATATAACTTCAGTGTAGCAACGGACTGTATTGTTTAGCAAGTTAATATTGTCTCTATTCTTTCCAAAACTTTAAGTTCCAAATCAACTAAAGTATAATTATATGGCATGAACGAAAGAGGGGACTTCAGGAGGGTGAATCATCTTGAACTTTATTACATCAATATCCAAAATTCCTAAATGGTTAGGAAAGGCTAAATGGCCAGTTATTGCAATAGCTTCGATGATGCTGCTTGCTATTATTGGATATTTATTTATTATCTTCGGTGGAAGGTTTGTGTTTGATGAAAAAAATCTAATTCTTCCATCGACCACAAAAGTTATAACAGAAGATGGGGCTTTGGTTGGGAAGTTGTATGAAGAAAACAGGGATTTAGTAACGATTAAGCAAATTCCAGATCATGTAGAAAAAGCATTTATTGCGATAGAAGATCAACGTTTTTATGAACATGCAGGTATATCATTGCCTTCAGTAGCAAGAGCTGTTTATCGGGATATCATTGCGATGAGCAAGGTTGAAGGGGGAAGTACGATCACCCAACAACTAGCAAAAAATTTGTTTTTGCAAAATGATAAAACGTGGATGCGCAAAACAAAGGAAGTGATGGCCTCCATTTATTTAGAACGGAATTATAGTAAAGATAAAATTCTAGAACTTTATTTAAATGAAATTTATTTTGCACATGGGATATACGGGGTTGGAACTGCAGCACAGTTTTATTTTGATAAACGTGTAGAGGATTTAAATATTCAAGAGGGTGCAATGTTAGCTGCTCTAGCTAAAGCTCCTAATTCTTATTCCCCTATAAACGATCCAGAAAAGGCGATGGAAAGACGTAACCTAGTTTTACAACAAATGAATGAAACAAATGAAATAGGTACAGAAGAAATGCTAGACCTTCAAGGTAAAACGCTAGGTATCAAGATAGCAAAAGATGAGGAGAAGCCTTGGTTAGATGACTATCTTGATATGGTCATTAAAGAGGCGGCTGAAAAATATCAGTTATCCACTCAGGCATTAAAGCGAGGAGGATACAATATAGTTGTCCATCTTAATGAACAAGCTCAAAAACTAGCCTATGAAAAATTTCAGGATAATCAGTATTTTTATGGATCGACGGATGGTGTTCAAGGCGCGTTTGTCCTTATGAATCAAGAGAATGGGCATCTGGAAGTGTTAATAGGAGGTAGAGATTATACTCTTGGAGATTGGAATCGCGTCGAGGTTGCAAGGCAGCCAGGATCTACTATGAAGCCTTTAGCTGTGTATGGACCTGCTATGATGCAAGCGGACTATCAGCCATATACACTTCTTGAAGATAAAAAACAGAGCTACGATGGTTACGAGGCATCAAACGCTGACGGTATCTATGCAAATGATGTTACGATGTATGATGCAATTAGGGAGTCGAAAAACGCTCCAGCTGTGTGGTTGCTAAATGAAATTGGCATTGAATATAGTAAAAGCTATTTAGAAAAAATGAAGGTTCAATTACCCGACAAAGGGTTGTCCATAGCACTAGGCGGACTGAAAGATGGACTAACTCCAATCCAACTAACAGAGGCCTATCGAACCTTTATTCATAACGGTGAATGGATCTCTGCACATACGATAGAAAAAATTAGTGACCGCAGTGGTAAAAAAATAGGTCAAATAGAGCCCGAGACTACAGATGTTTTTTCTAGTCAGGTAGCGTGGAACATGGTTCGAATGTTAGAAGCTGTTGTAGATAATGGTACAGCGAGTAAAGGGGAGTACACAAAGGCGCTTGCAGGCAAAACAGGTTCTACTCAACACCCAGTAGTTACTGGGGAAGTAAAGGATGCGTGGTTTGTGGGATTTACACCTAATTATGTAACAGCTACATGGATGGGGTATGATAAGTCAGATGAAGCCCATTATTTAACTAAAGGAAGTGAGGCACCAACTGTCCTTGCCAAAAGCATCCTTAAATCTATTGATCAACAACAGCAGCTGACTTCCAATTTCACTAAGCCAAATAATGTTGAGGAATTACCTAAACCAATCCAGTTACCTACTATTAATGATCTTGCAGCTGATTTTAAATTAGGTGGTTTTGCTTTTGTAAAAGGGAAGCTTACTTGGACAGAGGCAGAAGACGCTAGAATTGTATATCAGATATATCAAGAGAATGGTGAGGAAGATACTTTGATCGCAACGGTTGAGGGTGCTGGGGAATACACGTTAGATAGGGTTAGTTTATTCGAAGAGAAGACCTATTATGTTACACCTTATGATCCTTTAACAAAGCGCGAAGGAACTCCATCTAATAAAGCGGTTTTATCCGTAGACTTTTAGGGAATAGATTACAAGTATTATTTAATTAAAATAATTACAATTTAGTGACAATTAGTGTTAATCCCTATACAGGAGGGGCTTAAATCGTTATAGTATTTATGTACTATTAAACGAATGCTTTTTTATAACATAGGTAATGTATAACTTTACTTGGTTATACTAACTGATAGAGTAGGATCTTATCTATTAATATTTAAGAGTTATAAATAGTAGCCAATGGAAAGTAGTATTGACGAATTATGAGGGTGAAAAAAATGGCAAAAAAAATGAATGATACAATATTAAAGGCTTTTAGAGGCGAAGAGACGGATTATACTCCAGTTTGGTATATGAGACAGGCTGGAAGATCCCAAAAGGAGTACCGTGAAATTAAAAAGAAATACTCTTTATTTGAGATTACGCATCAACCTGAACTATGTGCATATGTAACCCGGTTACCGGTTGAAATGTATAATGTTGATGCTGCTGTACTGTATAAGGATATTATGTCTCCACTTCCAGCTATTGGCGTGGATGTGGAAATTAAATCTGGTATTGGTCCAGTGATCGATGATCCAATTAAGTCCTATCGCGATGTAGAAAAATTGGGGCAGATTGATCCAGAGTCTGATGTACCCTATGTATTGGACACGATTCGTTTGCTAACAGAAGAACAACTAGAGGTTCCGCTAATTGGTTTTAGTGGTGCACCATTTACATTGGCTAGTTATATGATCGAGGGTGGCCCGTCAAGAAATTATCATAAAACAAAAGCAATGATGTATAGTGATCAGAAAACATGGTTTGCACTTATGGAAAAGTTAGCTGATATGACGATTACATATGTGAAAGCACAGGTGAAAGCTGGTGCCAAGGCAATTCAAATATTTGATTCTTGGGTAGGTGCTTTAAACGTAGCTGATTACCGTTATTTTATTAAACCTATCATGAATCGAATATTCACAGAATTAAGGGGAGAAGGCGTACCATTAATTATATTTGGTGTTGGAGCTAGTCATTTAATTTTAGAATGGAATGATTTACCTGTGGATGTAATTGGACTAGATTGGCGAATGTCTATTACAGAAGCTAGGAATCTAGGAGTCACGAAAGCTTTACAAGGAAACCTTGACCCAGCCTTCTTATTGGCTGATTGGGAAGTTACGGAACAAAGGGCTAAGGCCATCCTTGATGAAGGTAAAAGACAACCTGGGCATGTATTTAATTTAGGGCATGGAGTGACACCAGAAATTGATCCAGCTAGATTAAAGAAATTGACTGAGTTTGTTCATCAATATTCAAAAAAATAAATAATTAGAAGGAGTGCTACATCATGGCAAAGAAAAAAGTCGGCTTATTAGTAATGGCTTATGGGACACCTTATAAGGAAGATGATATTGAAAGATATTATACTGATATTAGACATGGAAGAAAACCAACTCCTGAAATGTTGCAGGATTTAACAGACCGTTACCAAGCAATTGGTGGTATTTCTCCACTAGCTAAAATTACACAGCAACAAGCGGATGCGCTAGAGGCAAAATTGAATAATGGTCAGGATGAAGTGGAATTTGTACAATATCTTGGACTAAAACATATTGAGCCATTTATTGAGGATGCTGTACATCAAATGGCAGAGGATGGAATTGAAGAGGCTGTTTCCATTGTGCTTGCACCTCACTATTCTACATTTAGTGTAAAATCTTATAATGAACGTGCACAAAGGGAAGCAGATAAGCACGGCAAACCGTCGATTTTCTCTGTGGAAGATTGGTACGATGCACCAGGCTTTATTGATTACTGGGCAAATGCCATTATAGGAGAATTTTCAAAAATGGAGGAAGCAGAAAAAGAAAAAGCTTGTTTAGTTGTGTCTGCGCACAGCCTTCCAGAAAAGATATTGCAAAATGGAGATCCTTATCCTGATCAATTGAAAAAAACTGCAGAGCTGATTTCAGAGGCTACAGGGATTACTAATTACGCTTTAGGTTGGCAAAGTGAAGGAAACACGCCAGATCCATGGTTAGGACCAGACGTTCAAGATTTGACTAGAGAATTATATAATGAAAAAGGATTTCGTTCCTTTGTTTACGCACCAGTTGGTTTTGTAGCAGATCATTTAGAAGTTCTTTACGATAATGATTATGAATGTAAAGTGGTTTGTGATGAACTAGGAGCAACATACTATCGTCCTGAAATGCCAAATGTAGCGCCTAAATTTATCGATACGTTGGCAGAGGTAGTATTAAAAAAATATAAAAGTGTTTTAATAAATAAATAATAGTTAGAAAATCTCTCGGAAATAAACCGGGAGATTTTTTTGTTTCTTTTAAGGTTTTCTTTTCAGATTTAGGTTTTATTGGATTTAGCCTATTGCATTTTATTGGTAATTAATATATAGTACATTACAACAGTAATGTACTATGGTTGAGAGGGGGAAGCTTTTGATTCTAGATTCTGATAGTATAAAACCGATTTATGTGCAAATTGCAGAATGGCTTGAAACAGAAATATTACATGATCATATTAAAGTAGATGAAAAAATGTATTCCCAATACCAGTTAGCTGATATGTTTACCATAAATCCTGCAACAGCTGCAAAAGGGATAACCATGTTGATAAATGAAGAAATACTTTACAAAAAGAGAGGTCTCGGTACATTTGTCTCTAGTTATGCCAAGGGAATTATTTTGTCGAAACGCAAGAATGAGACCCTAAATAAGTTAGTAGAGGAATTAGTATCAGAAGCAAGGCACCTTGAGGTGAGTGAAAAGGAATTAATACAACTGATTATAGAAGCCAATAGCAACGTAAAGGGGGATAAATAGTGAATGTGATTGAAACTCGTCAGTTAACGAAGACTTATGGTAGGAAGCATGCATTGAATCAATTTTCCATTTCTGTTGAAGAGAAAAAAATCACGGCATTAATTGGTCGAAATGGTGCAGGGAAAACGACACTTTTAAAGCTTATTTCCGGGTTTGATCGGCAGACATCAGGTGAATTAAAAGTCTTCTCGGAGAAGCCATATAATAACTTAAAGGTGTCAGCAAATATGATATTTATTGACGATAACATGAATTTGCCGTCATCTTTAAACCTTAGTCAATTATTGATAGTAGCAAATAACTTCTATGATAAATTTGATCTTCCGTTAGCAGAGAGATTAATTGACTATTTCTCTTTACCCAGAACAGCAACCCACCAGAGTCTCTCAAAAGGGATGAAAAGTACGTTTAATATGATCTTTGGACTTTGTTCAAGATGTGCGTTAACTATATTTGATGAGCCGACTACAGGTATGGACTCTGCTGTTCGCAAAGATTTCTATCGGGCACTTCTCAAGGATTATATTGAACATCCTAGGTCTATCGTGTTGTCCAGCCATTTATTAAATGAATTAATCGATATATTAGAGGAAGTAATTTTAATAAATAAAGGAAACTTAATTTTTCATTTACCTGTTGAGGAGCTAAAAAGCTATGCTATTGGATTGGAGGGGGAGAACGAACTTCTGGAAGAACTGATTCACTCCAAAGAGATAATTTATAAACAACATATAGGAGTTAAGAATACTTACCTTGTCATAAAGAACGATCTCACCAAGCAAGAACTTGTGAAATTGGGGGATAGTGGAATCAAGGTTACAGCCATTTCCCCTGATGACTTATGTGTCCATTTAACAGCTGAAACAAAAGGAGGAATCGATGATGTATTTAACCAAGGTTAACTTTTGGAAAGTTATTTTTAACCAGTATTGCTATAAATTAAAATCTTATGCTGGTAGCTATACATCCCTCGTTATGGTACAGTTAATCGCTATTTTATTATCTGTTGGTGGTATGAGTCATATGGGTGGGGGAAGCAGTGAGCGATTCGATATTGAGGTATCGATTTATTCACACGCGCTTGTTTTGATTTTTACCATGTTTTGGGCATTTGCTACAGCTATCCTTATCACGACTAAAGCATATCGCTATGAGGACTTTAATTTTGTAACTAATAGAATCACCAGTAATATGTCTAACATTCTCTTTTTATTGACTATTGGTATTATAGGGGCTTTTACTGCTTCGATGTCTTTTTATTTGAATAAAATAATTGCCCTACTCGTTTATGATTACGACTATATCATTTATACAACTAATTCCCTAGCAGAAACCATTACCGGTTTTTCTTCAACCGTTTTGTATATCTTTCTATGTGGCGCTCTCGGTTATTTACTTGGTGTTCTAGTCCAAATTAATAGGCTATTTGGTTTTGTAATACCTGCTTTGTTTATTGGTGAATTATTTATTGGAGCTAGTTGGTATGATTACTCAGCTATTGTTAATTGGATATCAGGTATTTACACGACAGAAGCCTCTTTTTTCTTATTTGTTTTCAAAGTCTTAGCTTCATTGATCATACTGTTTTTGGCGTCAATCACTCTATCTAACCGATTGGAGGTAAGAAGATGACAACACTAATCGTTACATTACTTCCTTTTCTTATACTTATTGCTTTGGTTCTAGCGGTTGTTCTAGTTATTAGGAAAACCTCTAAATCTAGGAATTTATCTGCAAGTAAAGGCCTGCTTTTTTTAAAGGTTTACATCATAATATTATTGGTTGGAATCGTAGCCTATTATATGATTCCACAAGATACAAAAGCTTATTTAACTGATAATATGACAGAAGGTGTTGAACTAGTAAGAGATAATAGGTATGAGATACAGAGTTTAGAAGAGTTGAATCAATTAAATGCCCTCGAAGTAGAAGAAAAGTGGTTTCTTCCCTATGAGAATAACGAAATGTTAATTAAATCCAATAACTTAGAATATAGTGGTACTCCCATTTACGTAGAAAGAGTGGATACGGAGGATAATCGTATTGAGGTAATCCGTTATGTATCAAAGAAGGTGTTAGAGGGTATAAGTCTACCGAGTAGCGAATTGATTCTGGATGGCAATACATTAAGCGTTACAGAGCCACCATACATCCATCTAAACTTAGCGATGTTCGGAAAAACTTTAACATCTAGCCAATTTGATAAAGAAAATATCATGGACTTGAGAGTAAGTGGTCTTGTGAGTGCAGAGATTTATTACTTGCAGATTCCAAAGGATATAAAGCTTAGCGGTGATGTTTATCTATTAAAGTAGTTACATGTAGGAGAAGCTTACTTATGAGCTTCTTTTTTTGAAGATGGTTTAGGAAGGTTTTGAAGTTTTAAAAAAAGCAGCTTCTCAAAAGCTGCTTAGGGAAAATTGATTATACTTTTATTAGAAATATTTACAGTGCAGGGTGATCACATTTCTCGCATAGACTGCTGTAGCATTCTGCTTGTTCAATAAAATCTTTACCACATTTGGAACATTTTTTTCGAGGCAAATTGCGATAGAATTCAACGATACTTTTCATTCAGTATCCCCTCCATGTTTTTATTAACTCTATTGTATTATAACAGATAGATAAAAACAACACTTTGTTTTATAACAAAATTAATGTGAAGGAGTATTTAAATGAAGATTACAGTTATTGGCTATTGGGGAGCATACCCAGAAGCCGAGAGTGCTACAACATGTTATCTACTTGAGAAAGACGGCTTTTCCTGTCTATTGGATTGTGGAAGCGGAGCGTTGTCGAGGCTACAAAATTACATCGATATAATGGAAATTGATGCTGTTCTAATTTCACATTATCATCAGGATCATATAGCGGATATAGGGGTGTTACAGTACAGTTGGCTGGTTCAAAGTTACTTAAGGGACTCTAAGCAAATTTTGCCGATTTATGGTCATGAGGAAGATAAAGCGTCTTTTCAAAAGTTAACGCATCAATGTACAAAAGGTATTGCTTATGATCCGACAAAGGAGTTACAGATTGGCCCTTTTCATATTAATTTTCTAAAAACAGCTCATCCAGTTCCTTGTTATGCCATGCGTGTTTCAGATGGTGTGAGTACAATGGTATATACAGCTGATTCTAGCTATATAGAAGATTTTATTCCGTTTACAAAAGATGCAGACCTATTGATTACAGAATGCAGTTTTTATGAGAATCAGGATGGAAGTGTTGCTGGTGGTCATATGAATAGTAAGGATTGTGCTACTATTGCAAGAAATGCAAATGTAAAGGAGCTATGGTTAAGTCATCTCCCACATTTTGGTGACAGAAAGGAATTAAAGATACAGGTCGAGAAGTATTATAATGGCAAAATTGAACTTGCAAGAGAAGCGTTGACGTGGGAAAAGTAGTACTAAACTATCTAAATTGCCTTCAAAAACCTTTTCCCTTATACTACTAGTAGGCATCATCTTAGGAAGAATTTCACATAGATTATCTTATTAGGGAGCGTATTTAAATGAAGTTTATTGATAATAAAGGAATTACAGATCCGCATATTAATTTAGCGATTGAAGAGTATGTGCTGCAAAACTTTGGTGCAGACGATACATACTTATTATTCTATATAAATGAGCCGTCTATTATTATTGGTAAAAACCAAAATACCATTGAAGAAATTAATACTAAATATGTAGATGATAATGGTATCCATGTTGTTCGTCGTTTATCTGGTGGTGGAGCTGTTTATCATGATGAGGGTAACTTAAATTTTAGTTTTATAACAAAGGATGATGGAGATAGCTTCCACAACTTTGCTAAGTTTACTCAACCTGTGGTGGAAGCACTTAATCAACTTGGTGTTCCAGCAGAATTAAAAGGAAGAAATGATTTAGTTGCTGATGGAAAAAAAATATCTGGGAATGCTCAATTTACAACAAAAGGTCGTATGTTTAGCCACGGAACTTTAATGTTTGATTCTGAAATAGAACATGTTGTCTCTGCTTTGAAAGTAAATGCAGAGAAAATTAAGTCAAAAGGAATTAAATCAATTCGGAGTCGTGTAACCAATATATCTGAATTTATGGAAGAAAAAATAACAATGGAAGAATTCAAAAAACATATTCTTCGTTATATTTTCGATGTAGAGGATATTAACGATGTTCCCGAATATAAATTAACCGATCAAGATTGGGAAAATATTCATCAATTATCAAGAGAGCGATATCAACAATGGGATTGGAATTATGGGAAATCACCTTCCTTCAATGTGAAGCAATCTCATAAGTTCGATGCTGGTTTAGTAGATGTACGATTGTATGTTGAAAAAGGTATCATCACTAACTGTAAGATTTATGGGGACTTTTTCGGTGTGGGTGATGTCAGTGAAGTGGAGCAGCGTTTAGAGGGAACTCGTTATGAGAGACAAGCAATGGAAGAGGCATTAAGTGAAGTGAATGTGGCACACTATTTAGGTAGAATTACAAAGGAAGACTTTATTGATTTGATATACTAGTGTATAAGTATCCCTTACAAGCTCTTGTGAGGGATACTCTTTTTTATACATATAAGGTAGAATATTTTGAATACAATAACCTTAATCACTGATTAGTCTCAAACGTTAGTGGTCAAACTAACACTGTCTATAGGAAAGAGGGGTTAGATGAAAAAGTACATAGGTATTTATTGTCTTTATTTAATTATTGTCTGGGGATATTTTTACTATTTTTACCCATTAGAATCATTTAGTGATTCTAACTATGGTGCACTTGCCCATGCTGTTTTCTTTTCTAAGCTACCCTTAGAATGGCTTTTGCTATATTACTTGATTGATAAAAATCGTGTATCCAACTGGATCGGTTGGATAAACCGTCTTGTCAAATTTGAATTAGGTAAAACGATGATTTTTTCTTTATTAATCATTATAGGTTATGGATTGTTAAGACTACCCTTTAACTTATTATGGTTTGTTATTAGCCATAGGGAAGGTACAAGTCGTCAACCATTGCTAGACTGGTTTGGTGAAATGGGATTAGACTTATTTCTTTATTGGATAGCATTGTCACTTGGAATCTGGATGACCAGAATATTATTAAAAAAGTATAAAAAAATGTGGTGGCTCGTTCTTTGGTTATTGATCCTTCCTATCGTGGCATTTATCGTGTACATCCAACCTGTATGGATCGATCCTTTATATGAAGACTTTTCCACGTTGGAGGAAGGTACGTTACGTACGTCAATAGAGGAATTAACGTCTCGCATGGGCTTAGAGAATGTAACGTTATTGCAAGTCAATATGAGTGAAAAGGTAACCACCTTCAATGCTTATGTCACAGGGATTATGGGGAACGCTCGGATTGTATTATGGGATACAACGCTAGAGGGAATGGAACAAGATGAGATTTTATTTATCTTAGCTCATGAAATAGGCCATTATGTGATGAATCATGTTTATATGGGGGTTGGCGGCTATCTGTTGTTGAGTGTTGTGTTATTTTATCTTGCTGCACAACTATATCGGTGGATATTGGGAAAACAACAAACGAAAGATAGTCAGGGGGCTAAGCTAGAGAATATACCTAAGCTATTATTAATTTTGTCTATTTTGTTAACAATGTCTCAACCAATCTCGTTGTATGTGTCGCGTCAGATGGAATTGTCTGCCGATAAATATGCTATTGAGCATACCGAGAACTTAACACCTGCAATGGAAAGTTATAAACGCCTAGCAATTCAATCCAAAAGTGATATTGACCCGTTAATTTGGGTGAAGTGGATGAGGTACAGTCACCCATCGATATCGGAAAGAATAGAATTAATTCAAAACGAAATGAAGAAACGTGAAACATTGGAACAGTTTGATTCGTAAATAGAAGGAGAGGTGATTTATATGGATCAATTCCATGGACAATTAGTAGCTGAAAAAGAAAAGATGCGTGAGTTAGCCAAGTTGACGAAAGAGCAGGAAGCATTAACGAAAGAGCTTAATGGAGTTAGACGCAAAGAACGTACATATAAACGGAAGCTAGATGAAGAAAAAATTGATGTTGAAAAGCTTGAAGGCTTTAGTATCGCAGGCTTATTTCTTGCATTAGCGGGAAAGAAAGATGAGCGTCTCGATCAAGAGAAGCAAGAAGTATTGGCAGCGCAGCTAAAGTGGAAAGAAGCTCAGGAATCCATAGCAGATCTTGAACTAGACATAAAGCAGCTTGAAGGGAAAATAAAAAGCCTTGGTGATCCAGAAGCGACGTATCAGCAATTATTGTTAGATAAGCAGGATTATTTAATCCATTCCGGTCAACAAGAAGGACATCAAGCATTGAACCTCATTGATAAAATAGGAGGGTTAAACTCAGATGTTAAAGAAATAAAAGAAGCCTTAGAGGCAGGGAAACATGCTAGAAGTGCCTTGGCAGATGCCTCAGAATCCTTAAATAAAGCGAAGAACTGGGGAACATTCGATATGTTTGGTGGAGGTGTTATCTCTACTTCTATTAAACACGGGCATATTGATTCGGCTAAAGAACAGGTTCACAGGGCGCAACGATTGCTAAGAAAGTTTTCCTATGAGTTGGATGACATTGGTCATAAATTTGAAGCAAACTTGTCTGTTTCTGGAGGTTTAACTTTCATGGATTATTTTTTTGATGGTTTAATTTCGGATTGGCTTGTACAAGATAAAATTAATAATTCTTATCAAGAAGTTGACAAAATGTATCGAGAAACAGATAGCACACTAAACAAATTAGAACTACTATTAGATAATACTAAAAAGACGGTTCAACGATTGAAAGTGGAATGGGAAAATCTTGTTACGTTAGGCTAATGAAAAGCCAGTACTTTTTTTAGTCCTGGCTTTTGTCATTTTAAAAGAAATTGTGTCGCTGACCGATGATCTTCGCTTCTGTTCATTAGTTTACTTATTCTTTAAGAGGATTTGTTTCTTTTGTTTCTGAACCTATTTGGGTTAATAATTTCTCTATATTGTACTTGATTCCTAACGGCGCTATTTCTACGATTGTTTCTCCATTTTCTTCCTTAATAAAATCCGTCTCGGAAAGGTTCATTAAGTATTGGCTGCCATCAAAAATCTGTGAACCTGTATGTGCTATATCCTTGCCACTGTTGATAATTTCTTTCGGGTTGAAATTAAAGAAAACAACTAGAACAAGTCCAATTACTGCAACGGTTATTGCCATTTTAAATAAAGATTTAATTACCCCCACTATTAGAGAAATAGCTATAATCACGACAATAATTCCTATTATGGAATTATCTGTAACAAGGTTGATTAAAGTGTCCATTATTAGCTCCCTTCCTGTTACCTTGGCAAATGAATTTGCTATTATTTTGAGTTTTTTTTGCCATTTTTAAACATGAATTAGAGCATTTGTCAAAAGTATTTGGTGTTTTCTAATCTATAATGAACATCAATGTTGACTGCTATTCCTGCTGTATGGTTGCTACATAAATGGTTCAGCAACAAAATCGGATCTGTTTCTTAATAAATCTTTTATCCGTTTGTCTAATAAATAGCGGAATTGCGCAGTACGTTGAATTTGATTAATCATTGATCCATACGAAACTTTTAAAATGACAGTTCTTCCATTTTTAAATACTAGTTCGGTAAAATGTTCTGGCAGTTTGTTTATTCGGTCTAGATGTGAATGCGCAATCCAGGAGCAATTCACGTTGTTTGGTGATGTTGTGGGAAAGAAGTACATCCCGCTTGATGAGTCGATTGATATAGGTGCTTTATGGCTTATACCACATACATCTTTAGTGCCATCTTGTCTGCCTTTAAGGCTACTTCCAAAAAAACGACAGGTTACATCCATAATTTTTCTAGGAGATTGTCTTACATAATAATCAGCATCTTCTCCATCTTCCATAATCCAAGCTACATGACGACCATCAAGTTCTTTAGCGATAATAGCTAAAGTGGAGGGGTTTACCTCATAATTTAATTTTAACGATTCGTTCATTACAAATCTTCCTTTCATTATGCTCTTTTTTGAGCATTTAATAATTATAATGTAGCAAAATTAAAATAACGGCTTATAGTAAATGGCTAGTTTGTACGTAAATTTGCCATATTTGTGACCTATTTGGATGAAATTTGTTATACTTAAGGTAAGCAAGCGTATTCATTGGCTAGTTTCTGTGTTGTTTTCTCAAATTTAATCAACTGTAAACAAGGGAAAGGGGATATTATGTGGAAAAAGTTTAACAGGAAAGAATCTCAGCAAGCGGAAAATCAACAACAGTACCCAACGAAAGATATATCCTTTGATGAACTAAAGACTGCTATACAAGAATATAGCTCGCAGTTACCCCGAGAAGTACCTCTCAGCGTGTTAATCAATGATGATTTAACGATTGATTACCAATTACTTGCTCCAATACTGAAAGGTATCCCTGAGTCAATCTTCTACATGTCTCGTGAAACATATGATTTATTCCATGAACAAGATTATGCATTAGCTATTGAATTAGACAACGTTCAAAAAGCGGTAGATGATTACATTCGGCAAACCAATGAATTACCTATTATTAATGGAGATCCGTATAAAAAGATAAGTTTTCATAAACTTTCAAAGTTACGTTTATTAGCTTCACGACCTGAAAACGAGTATTATCTTACGGATCAAGAGGACTTAGTTACAACTATTAAGCCTAAGTAAGCAAGGTGAAAAAGACAGATGACACTGTCTTTTTTTTCTAGTTAGATACCACTTTATTATTTAGGGCGTATGCTTTATGCATCAATTCATCCAATATCAATTCTACTTTTTTTCGGATTGCAGGGTTAAAATAGTTACGTTTTTCTTCCCGACCCTTACAAATAAATAGGTAAGAGGAGAAAGCATCGTTTTTGTTTAGCTGTGTCACTTGCAATTGCAAATTCCTCATTTGTTTGCGCAACCTTTTTCTTTCATTCGTTGCGTCGGCTTCCATTTTATTAAGTAGTTCGATGTATGGCTCCTTAATTTTAAGGATTGTTCCTTTCTCGATGTTTTGAAGATCTTGTTTTATGACAAGAATAGCCATAGAAAGGAATAGGAAACGGGAAGCTATATTTAATTCTTTTTCGCTGAGATAGCGCATGTTTTCCCTCCTTAACGAACGTATGTTCTATTATATAATGTTAGTATATGAAATACAAAGAAAAAAATAACTAAATTAAAAAAACGTAACAATAGGAAATTTCCATTGTTTACATTAAAATGAAATGAGGGAAACTAATACCAGTAAAAGGTGATTAACAATTAAGGGGTCTTGACGTCGTGTATTTATTTAGTAGCATAGAAAACTTAACATTAGAAAACATCGATATTGAAAAAATTAAACAGTTAATTGAAAGTAATCGTTTCGATGATTTAATCGTTCATTTATTACAGGGCTATGAGAGCCTTGGACCAATTCCTGGAGTGGTTTTGCCGTTCTTAGAAGCTTTTTTACCATTTTTACCTTTAGTAGTATTTGTGATGACAAATGCAGCTGCATATGGATTGCTAGAAGGCTTCTTATTTTCATGGATTGGTGCCAGTGCGGGTGCCTTATCTGTTTTTGTGATCGTAAGAAAATTGGGTGACAAACGTTTTTTTAAGTGGTTAAGAAAGAATCGACAAGTAATGAGGGTTACGAACTGGTTAGAGCGCCATGGTTTTGGGCCATTATTTTTATTAATGTGTTTTCCATTTTCACCGTCTGCCATCATTAATATTGTTGCAGCCTTATCTAAGGTTAGTTTTCAACAGTTTGCCTTGGCAGTCTTGCTCGGTAAAACAGTCATGATATTTACGATTTCTTACGTAGGAGATAGTATTATGTCTTTTGCTAAAAATCCAATGAAAACCATTGTTGTAGCTATTGGAATTGCCCTATTTTGGTTAGTTGGTAAATACATGGAGAAACGTTTACAAAAAAAAGCAGAAAGACAAGATATATTAAAAGCCAATAAGGATTAAAATATTTCCACAGGGGTAAAATAGTTATAACGATCCTTTTGGGGGAAATGAATATGAAGAGTATGAAAGTTTGGCCCATATTAAGAACGGTATTGATAGCTATATTGTTAGCCATGATATTTCGCTCCTACTTATTTGCTAGTTACATTGTGGATGGAAAATCAATGGAACCAACTTTGTATGATGGGAATTTATTAATGGTTAACAAAATGATCTATGATCTAACTGATATTGATCGATTTGATGTCATTGTGTTTCATGCAAATAAGGAAGAAGATTACGTGAAACGGGTCATCGGAAAGCCAGGAGATCACATTGAATATAAAAATGATACGTTATATGTTAATGAAAGAAAAGTAGAGGAACATTATTTAGATCCGTACAGAACAAATGATGGTAGTCTACTAACGGAAGATTTTTCTTTAGAGGACGTTACAGATAGTTTAACTGTCCCAGATGGAAAATTATTTGTTCTTGGGGATAATCGAAAGAAAAGCTTAGATAGCCGATACTTTGGTTTTGTTGATGAAGAGAAAGTAGTGGGAAAAGTAGATATTAGGTATTGGCCTGTATCACAGCTAGGGTTAACGTTTAATAATTAGATTTAGATAAAACATGAGAGTGAACAAGACGATCTACACAAAACTTTTGAAATGAATAGGTAGAAAGTAATTAGGAATTATAAGAAAAGAAGGTTGTTGAAAAATGTAGGTTTATGTAATATAGATAACTGGGTAATATACTATTTGCAATTATTAATCGAGAGGAGAAGTTTATGAAGAAGGTATCCAGTGTATTTTGGATTACACTTGCCATTGTACTAGTAGCTGTAATTTTTGGTGCAGCAACGCCAAATAGTTTTGAAGAAATTACAGCAAATATCCAAAAAATAATTACATCAACATTTGGGTGGTACTATCTTATTTTAGTAACCATCATCGTTATATTTTGTGTATTTCTTATATTTAGTCCTGTAGGTACAATCAAATTAGGAAAAGCTGATGAGGAACCTGAGTATTCCAAAGGAACATGGTTTGCGATGCTGTTTAGTGCTGGAATGGGTATAGGCCTTGTATTTTGGGGAGCGGCAGAACCACTCTCCCACTTCATGAGTCCTCCATTAGCGGATGCTGGAACAAACCAAGCGCAGAAAGAAGCAATGAGGTACACCTTTTTCCACTGGGGTATTCATGCTTGGGGAATATATGCTATTGTCGCTTTAGCGTTAGCATATTATAAGTTTAGGAAAGATGAACCAGGCTTGATATCAGCAACATTAAAGCCAGTACTAGGAAAAAGTATGGAAGGTCCTCTAGGAATCGTTGTAGACGTTCTAGCTGTTTTTGCCACAGTAATAGGCGTTGCCACTACACTAGGATTTGGCGCTGCACAAATTAATGGTGGATTATCTTACTTATTTAAGATTCCTAATAATATAACTGTACAATTTATTATTATAGCATCAGTTACTGTCTTATTTATGATTTCAGCATGGTCTGGTTTGGGGAAAGGGATAAAGTACTTGAGTAATACAAATATGGTATTAGCGATTACTTTACTTGTATTAACATTTTTTATTGGCCCGACCATTTTAATTCTAAACATGTTTACAGATTCAATTGGTGGTTATATACAAAATCTTGCCCAAATGAGTTTTCGTATTGCTCCCTTGAATCAAGATCACCGTGATTGGATTAATGGCTGGACAATATTTTATTGGGCATGGTGGATTTCTTGGTCGCCATTTGTTGGGATTTTTATTGCACGTGTATCGCGAGGAAGAACGATTCGAGAGTTTATCATTGGCGTCTTATTATTACCAGCATTAGTGAGCTTTATTTGGTTTACAACGTTTGGAACATCAGCAATTGACATTCAGAGTATTGGTAATGTTGATTTGACACAATATGCAACAGAGGAAGTACTGTTTGCTATTTTTAATGAATTTCCTGGTTCACAAGTGTTATCCATTGTAGCTATTGTGTTAATAAGTACCTTTTTTATTACATCTGCGGACTCCGCGACATTTGTACTAGGAATGCAAACAACTTATGGTTCTCTAACCCCGTCTAATAGTGTGAAATTAACATGGGGTATTGCGCAGTCAACAGTTGCTTTAACCTTACTGTTTAGTGGAGGACTTCAAGCATTGCAAAATGCTTTAATTATCGCAGCATTTCCATTCTCGTTTATAATGGCACTCATGATGGTCTCGCTCTATCGATCCTTATCAAAAGAGAAAAAAGAATTAGGGCTTTACTTTAAGCCAAAACCTAGAAAAAATGTACAAAAAAAGACAGATGAGATTTAATTCTCATCTGTCTTTTTTGTGGGTTTTTAAGATTAATGGTTATCCAGAAGGTAGTCTTGCAGCAATAAACAGTATACAAATAAATAAAATTGGAATGCTCATAAGAATCGTTTCAAATGAAAGGGTGGCTGCTAAAACAGAGCCTATGCTAGCTCCAATTAAGAGGACGAAGGAGTAGAATGATACAGCGGTTGCCTTATTTTGTTGTGCGTACTTCCCGACAAGTAGTACGACCATAGGAATTGTTAAAGAGGTCGACGCTATCATAGAAAGCGAAGCAATCACAACTGTATAGACATTAATACTTAGGATAGCTGGAATGAACCCAATAATCATTACCCCTAGCTGGACCCTCAAAATTGTTTTCGCTTCATACTGCTTAACTAACCTACTTACAAAGAAAGCAGGTAAGATGCCAAGCAAACTGATTACTCTTATTAATTGTAACGAAATAGGAAACACATTCGTTTGTTTATACAAATATATTTCCAATGAACCATAAAATAACATAATCGTAAATAGTAGGAAAAACGTTATACTGTAAAGCTTTTTCAAGGATTGATTACGAAAACATGATAGAATAGTAAGATACAGTTGCTTTATTTTTAAGGATACAGTGCTATTAGATTTAGTTGTAGATGATAAAGTGAAAAATAGGCCAACTAGGCAGCTTAAATAGAAACAGCAAAAGGCTATAAAGACAGCATGATAGGAAAATGTTTCCGCAAAAAATGCTGAGATCATTTGTCCAAAAACACCAGCAAATAAAAATCCAGTATTAACCATTGCGATTACAAATGCTTGAAATGAGCCTTTGAAATGCTGAAAACAATAAGCAAATGTAATAGGGGCAAAGCTTGCAGCTAATATCCCTTGAAAAATACGTAATACAATTAAAGTATAGATGGAATCGCTGATACTCAATAGACCGGTCACGGTGGAAAGTAAAGCCATACCGATAAGTAAAAGAGTACGTAAGGAAAAGCGTTCAGCAAGCATTCCAAATAAAAGTAAACCAAACGAATAAGGTAAAACAAATAGTGTGCTCGTTAGCGATACAAGTTGTATAGACGCATCGAACAGGCTAGCTAGTTGTGGGTGTAATGGGATCATTACGTAGATACTACTTGCTATGAAAACGGAGCAGTAAATGAAAACAATTGCAGTTGTGGTTGACTTGGACATACAGAGTCACCTCAGTAAAATAGACTATTGTACTATATGAAAGTACGCAACTTTTGTGTGCAGAAAAATAAAGGAGGGGCTAGTGTGGGGATTCGATTTATATTAGGAAAAGCAGCAACTAGGAAAAGTGAAAAGTGTGTGGAAGAAATCAAGCAAAAACTAAAAACAAATCCTCAAGGTCCACCAATTATCTATATTGTTCCGGATCAAATGACGTTTCAACAGGAGTATGCACTTCTAAGTGATGAAGAAGTAAATGGAAGTATTCGTGCTCAAGTGTTTAGCTTTTCACGACTTGGATGGCGTGTCTTACAGGAAACTGGTGGGGGAACTAGGAAATATGTGAGTTCGACTGGTATCCAAATGATGATAAGAAAAATCGCAGAAGAAAAAAAGACCGACTGGAAGATGTTTCAGAAGGCAATTGAAAAGCAAGGCTTTATGGAACAATTAGAGTCGATGATTACGGAATTCAAACGATACCGAATTACACCAGAAATGGTAGCCCTGCAGATGATGGAAATGGATCAATTTCAACATAAATACACAGGTGAAATCGCCTTACGTAATAAATTAGAGGATCTTCATTATATTTATGATCATTTAGTAAATGCATTAAAAGATAACTACATTGACAGTGAAGATCAATTACAGCAGCTAGCTGATAAAATTGGAGAAGCCGATTTTTTAAGTGAAGCAGAAGTGTATGTAGATGGGTTCCACCGATTTACTCCTCAGGAATTATTGGTTGTTGAGGCACTTTTACAAAAAGTAAAACACGTATCAGTGACGTTAACCTTGGACAAGCCAGCACAAGATAATATATCCGAACTTGATCTATTTGCGCAGACAAAAGAGACTTACGTTGCACTAATGAAGCTTGCTAAAGAGAACCAAATAAATACACAAGTAGATTTAATGGAAGAGTCAGAAGGCGCATTTAAAGATAAACCTTATTTTGCCCATTTGGAGAAATATTTTGATGTAAGACCTGCCCCCAAATATGAAGGGAAGGTGCCGATCCAAATTGCTGAGGCAGTACATCCACGGGCAGAAGTCGAAGGTGCTGCTCAAGAGATATTAAGGCTCGTTCGAGAGGAAAACTATCGCTTTAAGGATATTGCGCTCTTAATTAGACAAACAGATGTTTATCACGATTTGATCGAAACGGTATTTAGTGATTATGATATTCCAGTTTTTATTGATGAAAAAAGAACGATGATGAATCATCCTTTAATTGAATTACTAAGGTCAGTCTTAGATATTGTGGAAGGGAATTGGCGTTATGATGCTGTTTTTCGTGTGCTGAAAACTGGTCTAATCCCTCCGAGCGATCGATATTTCCCATTAGATGAAGACGCCATCGATGAGTTAGAAAATTATGTGTTAGAGTATGGGATTCGTGGTAGAAGTCGTTGGTTTAGTGAAAAGGAATGGGTGTTTCAACGGTTCCGTGGTTTTGATAAAGCGTCGCAAACAGATCAGGAAAAAGAAATGCAAAAGAGGATAAATCGTTACCGTAATCAAGTAGTAAAAGCAATTCAAGCTTTCGATGAAAAACTAAGAGATGCAGCAACCATTCAGGACAAAGCGGTAATCATATTTGAATGGCTAGAATCAATGGGAGTTTCAGAGCAATTAGAAAGCGTACGAGATGATTTGGAGCAGAAGGGAAGAATTGAAAGAAGTAGGGAACAGGAGCAAGTTTGGGAAGCGGTCATCCAACTTTTAGATGAAATGGTTGAAATTGCAGGCAATGAAAAAATGTCTCTACAGGTATTCAGGGCTACTTTAGATACTGGGTTTGAATCGTTAAAATTTGCCCATGTACCACCAAGTATGGATCATGTTGTGACAGGTACCATTGATCGTTCGCGTATGAGTGAAGTTAAATGTGCATTATTGCTAGGGGTTAACGAGGGAATTTGGCCAATGAAACCAAGTTCTGATGGGATGATCTCAGAAGAAGAAAGGGAATTACTTGCGATCCAAGGAATGAAATTAGCTGATGGGAGCAAACGAAGGTTATTAGATGACTGGTTTTATCTATATCTTGCCTTTACAACAGCTTCCGATAGACTTTGGATTAGCTATCCATTAAGTAACGAAGAAGGGAAATTAAAGGTAGCTTCCCAGCTTATCAAGAGGATCGAGGATTTGTTTCCTGCCTGTCAGCACCATATTCTCTTACAAGATCCAGAGGAAATGACAGAGGCGGAACGATTTGTTACAACACCTGTAAAAACAAGATCTGCTTTAACAGCTCAGCTTGCAAGGAAATTCCGAGGTTATCCAATTGATCCAGTATGGTGGAGTGTGTTGAATTGGTATATCTCTCATTCTGAAAGGGATGGAACTACAAACAAAATACTTCAAAGTTTATTTTATAAAAATGAGCCTAAAAAATTATCAGAGGAAACAGTTAAACAAATCTATCCAACCCAAATTAAGGCTAGTGTGTCTAGATTAGAAATGTATCACCGTTGTTCTTATCAGCATTTTGCTCGTTACAGCTTAGGATTAGAGGAAAGACAAACCTATAAGTTAGATGCACCTGATATTGGCCAGTTATTTCATGAGGCACTAAAGAAAATAACCGAATGGATTCAGGAGGAGGGCTTAGACTTTTCACAAATCTATCAAGCTGAATCTAGAAAATATGCAAATCGTGCAGTAACTAGTCTAGCACCAGTTTTGCAACACCAAATCTTGCATAGTTCCAATCGCTATCAATTTATTCAACAAAAGTTATTGGATATTATAGCTAGAGCAACTTTTGTATTAAGTGAGCAATCAAGGCAAAGTCAATTCTCTCCAGTTGGTTTAGAATTAGGGTTTGGGCCTGGTAATCAGTTAGCGCCAATTAGTCTAGAGCTACCTAATGGCTTTGAATTAATGTTAAGGGGAAGAATCGATAGAGTAGACCGTGCGCTCAATCAAGAAGAGCTATATTTAAGAATTATTGACTATAAATCTAGTTCTAAAGGATTGAATTTAGTAGAAGTATATTATGGGTTAGCTTTACAGATGTTGGCTTATTTAGATGTTGTTTTATCTAATTCAGAGAAATGGCTTGGTACAAAAGCAACGCCAGCAGGTGTCCTTTATTTCCATGTTCATAATCCAATGATATCAGGAAATAAAAAGTTAGATGACAAATCCATTGAAAAAGAAATTTTTAAGAAGTTTAAGATGCAAGGTCTTTTAGTAGAAAATGAGCAAATCGTAAAAATGATGGATACAAATTTGGACAGTGGTTCTAGTACAATTGTTCCAGCTGGCTTAAAAAATAATGGGGATTTCCGTAAGGGTTCTAGCACCGCACAACCGGAAACCTTTGAACAGCTTCAAGGTTATATAAGGGATTTAATGATAACTGCTGGTGTAGATATAACGAGTGGTGGGGTTCAATTAAATCCTTATCAGCATAAGCAACAAACAGCATGTACGTATTGTGACTTTAAGTCAGTGTGTCAGTTTGATCCAAC
Organism: Aquibacillus kalidii; assembly: GCF_014280935.1. Lineage (GTDB taxonomy): Bacteria > Bacillota > Bacilli > Bacillales > Amphibacillaceae > Aquibacillus_D > Aquibacillus_D kalidii. The sequence goes on along the minus strand of NZ_JACLZI010000056.1, from coordinate 13,321 downwards.
TTTAGAAGAGAATAACTATCGTAAACTACAAGATATGAAAGATGAAGATGTATTAGAAGCTATAAAAAGAAGGGAGGAAGGCTAAATGCCACAATGGACGAAAGAACAAGAGCAAGCGATTTATTCAAGTGGAAGCGATATTCTAGTTGCTGCAGCAGCGGGTTCTGGTAAAACAGCAGTGCTTGTGGAACGTATTATTCAAAAGCTGCTAAATAAGGATAATCCAATTGATATTGACTCCTTACTAGTAGTGACATTTACTAATGCAGCAGCACAGGAAATGCGTAATCGGGTTGGTGAAGCATTGGAAGCAGCATTAGAGGCCAATCCTTCTTCCACTCATTTAAAGAAACAGTTATCGTTGTTGCAACGTGCTTCGATTTCAACCCTACATTCTTTTTGTATGGAATTAGTTCGCAAGTATGCTTACTTACTTGATATTGATCCAGCGTTTAGAATTGCAGATGACGTAGAGGGAGATATGATCCGACAAGAAGTGTTAGAGGATTTATTCGAGGAATGGTATGGAAAAGAAGGAGAGGAACAAGCCGCCTTTTTTGCAGTTGTCGATCGTTTTTCTAATGATAGAAGTGATCTAGATGTAGAAGAACTAATCTTAACGCTTTATGACTTTGCAACACAAAACCCCTGGCCAGATGCTTGGCTAGACAATATGACAAAAATGTATCATGTGGCTGAAGATGAAGATGAAACGTCAATTGAATGGCTTTCCATTTTAAAGAGAGAAGTAGCTAGTCAGCTTCAGGCCATGCATGCTGAAGCGAACGCTGCTATGGAACTTACGAAAGAAAGCGATGGTCCATACCACTATGCAGAAGCAATAGAGTCAGACTTTGCTTTAATCAATGAAGCAAGTGCAATGCTAAAATTTTCTTGGGATGATATGCAACGCGTATTCACTGAAGCAAAGTTTGCGGCATTGTCACGTAAAAAAGTAGAGTGTGACGAAGCTAAGAAAGAAAGACTAAAAAATTTAAGAAATAGTTATAAAAAAAGATGGAATGATTTAGCTGGTGATTGGTTTTCCAGAAAGCTATCTTCTTATTTGTCTGACATGGCTGGATTATATCCAACTATTATGCAGTTAACAGTGCTTGTTAAGGAATTCAAGGAACGATTTACACAAGCTAAAAAAGAAAAAGCACTAGTCGATTTTTCTGATTTAGAGCATTATGCGTTGAGGCTTTTAATGTCGGAGGATTCATCACCTGATCAGATTAAGCCATCTGCTGTTGCTACGGATCTCCAAAAGCGTTTTTCTGAGTTATTAGTGGATGAATATCAGGATACAAATCTTGTTCAGGAATCTATTATTTCACTAATGTCTGATCGAGAAGGAAATGGAAACATGTTCATGGTTGGGGATGTTAAACAAAGTATTTATCGCTTTCGACATGCTGAGCCTACATTGTTTATGGACAAATATAAGCAATTTGCGAACCACGATCATCCAGCAAAACGGATCGATTTAGCACGTAATTTTAGAAGTAGGGAACAAGTATTATCAGCGACCAATTATATATTTAGACAACTACTAAATGAAGAGGTCGGTGAGATGAATTACGAGCAGGATGCAGAATTAATATATTCCAATAAAATTTATGATGAATTAACTTTGTCCGATACAGAAGCTGAACTCCTCATTATTGACCGAGAAGTTCAAGAGGAAAAAGATGCGGATCAGGCTGAAGGGGAAGAATTTCAAGATTTAGAGAAAGCCCAAATTGAAGCTAGAGCATATGGCCAAATGATCAATCGTTGGATCGGAAATCGTGACGAATCTCCAATGCAAGTAGTAGATAAGGGTACTGGATCACAGCGTAATATTCAATACCGCGATATCGTTATTTTGTTACGTTCGATGACCTGGGCACCAACGATTACGGAGGAACTAAAACAACAGGGAATACCTGTATATGCCGAACTTTCCACAGGTTATTTTGAAGCAATCGAAATTAAAGTGATGCTGAGCCTGTTAAAAGTAATTGATAATCCAAAGCAAGATATTCCGTTAGCATCCGTATTACGTTCTCCAATTGTAGGATTAGATGAAGAAGACCTTGCGCAAATTAGGTTGGCAAAGAAACGAACATCTTATTACGATGCCTTACTAACATTTATGAATGATACCGTAGATAGAGGGAAACAAAAGCAAATAGAACAATTCTTAAGACAGCTAAGTGACTGGCGAGTTCGAGCTAGACAGGGAGCTTTATCTGAACTAGTTTGGCAAATCTATCGGGAAACAGGTTATTATGATTTTGTTGGTGGTATTCCTGGTGGAAGGCAACGTCAGGCTAATCTAAGAGCCCTTTATGATCGAGCTAGAGCCTACGAATCTACTTCGTTCCGAGGATTATTCCGTTTTCTACGTTTTATCGAGCGTATGGAAGAGAAAGGTGACGATTTAGGTGCAGCACGGGCATTAGGGGAACAGGAAGATGTTGTCCGAATCATGACAATACACAAAAGTAAAGGACTCGAGTTTCCTGTAGTAATTGTTGGAGCAATGGACAAGCAGTTTAACCAGCAAGATCTCCGTCAGAAATATTTGTTGCATAAAGACTTAGGGTTCGGTAGTAAGTTCATTGATCCAGAGAAACGTATCATGTACCCAACACTAGCATATCATGCCTTAAAAAAAGAAAAGCAACGTGAATTGTGGGCTGAGGAAATGCGTGTTTTATATGTAGCACTAACGCGGGCAAAAGAAAAGCTTGTTATGGTTGGTAATGTTGCATCCTTTGAGAAGAAGCAGGAGAAGTGGCAAGAAATTGTGGAACACAAGGACTGGGTATTACCTCCACATTACAGGTTAGAAGCGAAGACCTACTTAGATTGGGTAGGACCATCCCTAATCCGTCACAAGCATAACGATGTTTTACGTACAGTCGATATAAGCGTTCAAGTACCAGATGACATTCGCGAAGACATTTCAAGTTGGAAGGTAAGGCTTGTTCATGGTAGCGAATATTCTAAGTTAAATGAAATAGAAGCACAGCAAGAGGAAAGTTTGCAAAAGGCGATAAATGACTGGAAACCAATTGATCAGACAGATGGAAAACTAGACGAGCTTGTTGCAGACCGTCTTGCTTATAATTATCCACATCAGTTCGCATCTAGTTTCCGCGCGAAGCAATCTGTTACGGAAATTAAACGCCAACGTGAAGTAAAAGATGACTACAGTGATCTCGAATTAATACAACCGTTTAAAGCGCCGATCGTAAAGCGACCAAAGTTCATGCAAAAAGAGAAACGCCTAACTGCTGCTGAGATCGGAACAATTATGCATACGGTTCTACAGCATCTTCCTTTAACAAAAAAATGGAATAGTAGTGAAATAGAAGAGTTTGTTTCACATATGGTAATAAAGGAAATATTGACGCAGGATGAAGCCGAAGTGGTTAACCTAGACGCTATCGAACGGTTTCTTGCTACCGATATTGCCGAGAGAATGATTAAATCACCGGTAATTCACCGTGAGGTACCATTTAGTTATACACTCAAAGCGAATGAAGTGTATCATAATTGGCAAGAAGAAACAGACGAAAAGGTTTTAATTCAAGGGGTTATAGATTGCTTAATTCCAGTAGATGATGGATTCATCCTATTGGATTATAAGACAGACCAAATCACGGAAGAAGTAACTCCAGAGTTAAAAGCCAAATTAAAAGAACGATATACTGTACAAATAGAGTTATATTCCAAGGCACTAGAAGATATATGGAAAAAACCTATCAACGAGAAATACTTATATTTTCTTGATAAAGCACTGTTGATAGATGTAAAGTGATAAGGATTGGTGAAGGAAGTACCTGCAAGTTAAAGGGTACTTCCTTTTCATTTGGTTGTTTGAAAGATCCTAGCCTTATGAGATAGGAGGAGTGGTAAATATTTACTTGAATTTTGTACACGGTTGTTTTATGATAACTCTATACCTTTTTATTCTAGGTAGGTGATAATAATGTTTAATCGTGAACTTGTTAAAGGGAGTACATCTCTTTTGATATTGCAGCTATTAGAAGAGCGTAATATGTACGGCTATGAGTTAGTGAAGGAAATGGACAAACGAAGTGACTACAACCTTCAAGTAAAGGAAGGGACGCTATATCCTGCTTTACATAAGTTAGAGAAGCAAGCATATATCGATTGCTATTGGCAAAATCAACAAAAGGGGCCGGCTCGTAAATACTATCGGATAACAAGCGAAGGACAAGAAATTTTAAAGGAAAAAACAAGCGAGTGGCATCGCTATGTTCAAGTGATAAACAAATTGATTGGGAGAAATGAATCATGAAATCTAAAGCCCAACCATTTCTAAGGGAGTTAGAGACCGCTTTAGGTGAATGTCCAAATAAACAGGAAATAATAGATGAATATCAAATACACGTGGAGCAATTGATAACCGAATTGGAACAGAAGGGAATAATAGCAGATCTTAAGCTCCAACTAGTGGAACGATTAGGTTCTCCAAAAGATATTGCTGCAATTTGGTGGAAAGAATTAGGGATCACCCCGCAAAAAATACAATGGTTATTTGTCATGATGAACTTTTGTATGTTTATCGGTGGTGGAATGCTTACTGTTGTCTATAACAAGATGAATTGGAGATGGGTTGAATTCATGTGGGATAGATTGGTTAACATCCCGTTTCTTATTATCATGATTTATCTCATTTTTTGGGTATTACTCGGCTATGAGGTTGGTAAGGAATTTGGTCCTAGAGGAAGTAAGTTACTTAAAAAGACATTTAGTTATAGCATTGTCCCAAATATCGTGTTGATGAATCTAACTGTGTTTAAGTTAATTCCATATGAATGGTTTCAACCGTTTTTAACTATCCCTTTTATTTTAGTGTGTATTTTATTAACTGGATTTTTCTATCCTGTATGCTGTATTGGATATCACTATGGTAAAAAAATATCTGTCTAGATTGGAACAGTATATTCCTTCTAACAACAAGATATTTTTTTGGATTAATACATAGTATTTCTAGGTAATAGTGTTCTATAAAGTTTGTTCATTTTTAATCTGCATATGTAAAACACTATAAGTAGGCAGTTACAACAATATATTATTTCTTAAAGGAGGAGTGAAAATGGGTCTTAGTATTATTTTTTTGTTGGGTGTTTTAATCATAATGATAGGAGCAATAATTTGGCCATTTATTATCCTTTATCAATCCCGAAAATTAAGGTATGTGCGCAAGCTAACATGGGTTGCACTTTGTTTATTATTAATTAATTGGATCGTTTACATTTCAGATTTGATTCAATTTGTACCTAGTAGTATAGCGGAACAATTATTTTTACCTTTATGGATAGGTATCAGTTTAATAGGTTTCTTTGCAGGTGTTAAAGAGTGGAAAAATACTTACTATGGTACTTTGCCTGTTTTTGGTTTTTCTTTAATCAACTTTTTATTTGCAATCTTTGTAGCTGGGATTACAAGTATGTAGGGTAAATGGGGAGATAAGCATAATGCAAAAGAAATTTCTTATCAGTCTTAATTTAGTTTTGATCTGTTTACATTTAGGAGTTATCTATTTATGGATAGCAGATTGGGAAACTTTAGAAACAGTGTTTGGGAGAATTATCTGGATTGGTTCCATTGTTGGAGGACTATTCGTATTCTTATTTTCTAGAAAAAGATACAACCATGAAGAATTGAATACGATGATGATTGCCTTTTGTTCAACACTTGTGGTGATATTCTTAGTTATTTTATCGTTTCTCATTGAGATAATAGTAAACTCCATGCCCTAAAATGTAAATAATGAGAAAAGTCTCTATAATTAGAGGCCCTTCTCATTATCTTATTATCCATTTCCATTTATAACCTGGTCAACTGCGTCGGGATCAATGGCATTTGTTGCATTCATTCCGTTGTTTGTATTAATAAAATCACCAGTGTTTAATGCTCCTGATCCAGCTGCAGTTTTTGAGGCACTTTTTGGGGATAAATAAAAGCTATCTCCAAAGTTTACTACGCCTCCGCCGACACTATTAATTTTAATTGGACCGACCATTGATGGCATTTATAAACACCCTTTTTTTGTTTTTACTTTATCTTATTTCAAATTGGTTTATTGTGTGCTTCTTTTAATATTCGAATGTGTTTGATCCTAGCTTCAGAATTTACAATGTCTAAATTCCCTATCTGAACAATGGAAGAAGTTGAAACACCCGTTATATCAATATGATCAACTTGAATAGTGGGGTTATGCATATGGTGTTGTTGCTTTATATTAGAAATAAATATTGGTTTGTCTGCTTCTAAATCAAAGATGGGGAACTGATTAAACTCATAACCCTCATCAGTATGAAAGCCTCCTTCTTTCTGAACAGCAATTACTTTAGAGTTGGGGGTGGCTTGGTGCGTATCTCCAATTTCCAATCCGCTGCTGTAGGAAAGAGTCGTTAATCGGACGTTTTTTACATAAGTAGTTCGCTTATTCATTTGATATTTCTTCCAACCTGTTGGTGCTACTGCTTCCTAATGGAACAAACGAACCGACAATATAAGACTCTGGTGGGGTATCAAAATAGGAGTCAAGCACCATCTGCTCGTTATCCCCTATTAAGAAGACAGAGGAGGATGTTACGCCCGATACTTGGATGTTTCCAACATGTAAACCCCAGTTATGAACTTCATAATGCATTTGCTATTCTCCCTTCTCTTGGTCATTAGTAAAAAATAGCCTTAGAGAATGATCGATTTCCTTCTTAATCTTGTCTTTGATAAAAGGATTTCGTTCATTTGTTGTTACGTTTTCCTCTGAGGCTAATTTTTGATAGTGGGCAACTCGACTAGGTAATTGTTTTCGAACATCATGTATAATCATTTCCCGATAGGCATCGTTTAAAGGGTAACTATATTCCTGTGCTAGTTGATGAATCATCATAGGTCCTTCTGACATTAAGTAGGAGTCGAGTTCTGAAGCAAGTTGTTGATTCGTTGGATCTGCTTGTTTTTGAAAAGAATTTGGATTTGGTTGACTTATAGACATATCATCAACTTTCTTTAGATCTTCCGGAGATAAGCCTATATGAAGAGTTCCATCTAACCGTTCAATTTTTAACTGATCAAAATGGTATTCTAATTTTTCAATGGTTGTTTGTTGGCTATTTTGCCCCTTCGATTCGAGTAGTTCTATTCTGTTTTCTAATTTTTTAATGCGCTTATCTTGCTGTTGTATATGTGTGTGTAGTTGGTTGATGTAGTCGTACCAAGCATTCGATGTCATTTGAATACCTCCTAGACTATGACCTAATTGTTAATAGAATATGCAACATATACATTGCTGTGATTAACTAGGAGGAATTAGTGGAACGAGTGGTGGCTCAGCCCCTATAGGAGGGTCTGCTTCCTCTGCTAAAGATTCGAATCCGCCAGTATTGTAAAGGGAGGATTCCCCCTCTATGCTACCAGCACTTCCAATTTGTAGCACGGAGGAATTAGATACACTCCCAACTTTTAATAAATGTATATTAATGGATTGATGAACCGTAAAATACATGTAAGATCACCTCAAATGTCCGTGATGTTTTGGTCAAAAGTGTCCGAGTCGGAAACCGTCACGTTAGACCGTGGAATATTAATCCGTATATTATCTCCAGTATTAAAGGAACCACCACCAGCAAATGTTTTTGCTTCTGTATAGGGATTCATGGAATAGACATCCCCTACATTAAAAATACTTGAAGAACCGATAGATATAACTTTAATTGCTCCCACAACTGCAGGCACTTGAATCCCTCCTTTCTTTTAGTTTATGAGTCTAGCTCTTTTCTGTTCTACAATTAGGTAGAGTAAACGAAATAATTAGTTTAAAATGATCATAGAAATAGTCAAATTAGGGGGATGTGGATGGAAGGAAGAGTAGGACGACCATTGAGCAATAAAAAACGATTAGATTGGATAGATGCTGCAAGGGGATTTGCAATATTTGGGATTTTTATGGTGAATGTGCCTGCTTTTAATGCACCATTTTTTTTATATGGTGGGGAGGATAGTCATTGGACAAGCAATGTAGACCAATTTGTTCAAGATATTATTGATATCTTTTTCCAAGCAAGCTTTTATACAATGTTTTCTTTTTTGTTTGGATTTGGTATGCAAATTATTGTAGAAAATCTAGCAGAAAAGCAATTAAACTTAAAACCTTTTATTCTAAGACGGTTATTTGTCTTACTTTTATTTGGAATATTTCATGCATTTCTACTTTGGCATGGGGATATCCTTATTTCCTATGCAGTTATAGGGTTTCTTCTTTTCTTCTTTTTCAACAGGAAGAAGACAACACTTATTGTTTGGAGCATATGCCTTTTGGTAATACCAACCATGTTGTACACAGGGCTCCTATACTTGGTAAGAGACCAACTAAATTGGGTAGACTACGAGGCTATTGATCTCGCTTTTGAACGATATGGAAATGGTTCATTAATAGATGTTTGGACGCAAAACTACATAGACTGGCGCTATAGTAACGGAATATTTAGTTTTGTCATGTTAACGATGAGCTTACTGCCATTGTTTTTGTTAGGAATGGTTGTTGCTAGGGTGAAATGGTTGCACGATGTAGAAAAACACAAAACAATTCTTATCAGGATTTGGTGGCTTTCGTTATTGTTATTCATCGTACTGAAGGCAGGACCGCATTTATTTGAAAATCCTCTATGGTTTTCCATGATACAGGATGGAATTGGAGGGCCAGCCTCTGCGATATTTTATTTAATTACCATTACTTTGCTGTTTCAAAAGGGAGCGACAAAAAAATGGTTATATCCACTAACATACATTGGTAGGATGTCCCTAACGAATTACATTTTCCAATCGATCATCAGCTTCCTATTATTCTACGGATTTCAGCTATATGGAAAGGTAAGTCCACTCGTTAGTGTATTAATTGTGATAGTCATTTTTATTATCCAATTGCCTTTAAGTAAATGGTGGATTAATCGATATCGTTATGGACCGCTAGAATGGGTATGGAGATGTTTAATGTACAAACAAAGGTTAGGTAATAAGAGAGCAAAAACGTAATTAGAGTGTGACTTGAAATTGCTCATAAGGTTTTACTCAAATTCTAATAAACTCTGAGTACGTAGAGACGTTATTTCTGTTCCAGGGTGTGGCTTTCCATGAGGAAATCCTCAGCTTTTGGAACTACTTGAATTACTTCTTTGTACCCTGTCACAACTAGAATGTAGAAAAGGTGCTGTATACAGGATACAGCACCTTTTTCTTAAATAGAGAGTACTTCTTTTATTTGTTCTAGGGCCCAATCTAATTCTTCCTTTTTAATAATTAATGGAGGGGCTAAGCGGATGACATTGTCATGTGTTTCTTTACATAACAAACCTTTTTCTTTTAACCGCTCGCAATAAGGACGAGCTGATTCTGTTAATTCAACACCGATAAATAACCCTTTGCCCCGTATTTCCTTAATAATGGGATTGTCGAGCTTGTTTAATTGACTCTTCATATACTCACCTAATTCTAAAGACCGATCAGCAAGGTTTTCTTCCTCTAATACTTGTAAGGATGCGAGGGAAACAGCACAAGCCAATGGGTTACCACCAAACGTTGAACCGTGAGACCCTGGATTGAAAACACCTAAAATGGCCTTATTAGCTACAATACATGAAATAGGTATAACGCCACCACCTAATGCTTTACCAAGTATAAGAATGTCAGGATTTACATCTTCCCACTGACAAGCAAAAAGCTTACCAGTTCTACCTAGACCTACTTGGATTTCATCCGCAATAAATAGGACACTATGTTGCTTACATATTTGGGCAGCCTTATGTAAATAGCCATCTGGTGGAATGACAATACCAGCTTCTCCTTGAATTGGCTCGGTAATAAATCCAACTGTATTTTCTGTAATAGCTGCTTCCAAGGCATCGATATCGCCATAAGGTACGAGTTTAATTCCAGGTAGCATAGGACCAAAACCACGCTTGTACTCTGTTTCAGATGACATAGAGACAGCTGCCATTGTTCTACCGTGGAAATTGCCAATACATGCAATGATTTCCGCTTTGTCATTAGCGATTCCTTTTACATCATACCCCCACCTTCTTGCTGCTTTTATAGCTGTTTCAACCGCCTCTGCACCAGTATTCATAGGTAAAGCCATTTCTTTATTAGTTAATTTGCATATCTTTTCGAACCAAGGACCTAATTGATCATTATGAAAAGCACGTGAAGTTAAAGTGACTCGATCAGCTTGTTGCTTTAGTGCTTCAATAATCTTTGGATGCCGGTGTCCCTGATTAACAGCCGAATAGGCACTAAGCATATCTAAGTAACGATTACCCTCGGGATCTTCAACCCAAATACCCTCCGCTTTTGAAATGACAATGGGTAATGGATGATAGTTTTTTGCTCCGTATTCCTGTGTCTTGTCGATGATTTCTTGACTGGTATGGACCATATAGCTCCTCCATTCATTAATAACTCTCTTCATAGGTATATTCATGATTTTATATTTCTTTCATCTTATAAAAAAGATAAAGGTTTCATTAAGAGTGAAAAGAAAAGAAAAAAATGGTATGATATGCTTGACTAATTTTTGGAGGAGATCGAGATGACACACTTACATATTACAGCCTGGGTACTAGGATTAATCTTGTTTTTTGTTTCATTATCATTTTACAAACAAGAGAAAAAAGCAGGTAAAATTCTACACATGATTCTACGTTTAGACTATTTATTGATTTTGTATTCAGGTGGAAGTTTATCAACACAATATTTCACAGAGAGCTATATGTTAGGTGAGGCTATAGTTAAAATCTTAGCAGGTTTATGGGTGATCGCATCATTAGAAATGATTTTAGTGAAGGTAAGTAAGGGTAAACCGACAAAAAGCTTCTGGATTCAATTTGCAGTTGCTTTTGCTATTACACTAGTTTTAGGTTTTGGGCGTTTAACCTACGGATTACATTTTCTAAACTAATAAAAACTGAGTTCCAACCATAAAATGGGGGGACTCAGTTTTTTTATTTAAATTATAGAAAAATACGCACTTCTTTCACACTTTGGGCGCATTCATCATATGATTATTAAGTGCCTTATTTAAGAAAGAAAGGGTGTTGATTAATAAATGTGTGGTATTACAGGTTGGGTAGATTTTAACCGTGATCTTTCAACAGAGATTGATAATATAAGAAAAATGGCGAATGCAATTCAACATCGAGGTCCTGATGAGCATAATGAGTGGATTTCAAAGGACGTTGCTTTCGGTCATCAGCGCCTGATTGTTGTCGATCCTGATGGTGGGAAACAACCGATGGACTGCATTCGGGATAAAGCAAATTATGTATTGGTCTATAATGGAGAATTATATAATACGGAAGATATTAGGAAGGAACTACTTAATAAGCAATGGACGTTCGATTCCCATTCAGATACAGAAGTTTTATTAAAGAGCTATATTGAATGGGGAGAAAAATGTTTAGATAAATTAAATGGTATCTTTGCGTTTGCAATTTGGGATCCCAAAAATGAGTACTTATTTATTGCTAGAGACCGTTTAGGTGTAAAACCGTTATTTTATACGGAACAAGATGGTGGACTATTGTTTGGTTCAGAGCTAAAAGCATTACTAGCTCATGAAGAAATAGAACCAATATTGGATAAAGAAGGCCTTAGTGAAGTTTTAGCACTTGGCCCATCACGTACACCGGGAAATGGCGTGTTTAAGGGGATTAATGAATTAAGAGCTGGGCACTATGGTATTTTTGATAAAAGTGGTTTCCGCACCGAACGTTACTGGAACGTTGTTAGTACTGCACATACCGATGATGTAGAGGAAACAGCAGATACGATTCGTTATTTATTAACGGATGCTGTGGAACGTCAACTTATTTCAGACGTACCACTTGGAACATTTTTATCTGGTGGTGTAGATTCTAGTGCAATTACTGCAATTGCATCAAACTATCTAAAGCGTCATGGGAAGGATAATTTAAAAACTTTCTCCATCGATTATGAAGGTAATGATGAGCATTTTGAGAAAAGCTCATTTCAACCTACCAGCGATAGTGACTTCATTGGGTATATGGTCGATGCAAATGATACAGAGCACCACAACTTTGTTATCAATAACAAGGAGTTAGCTGATTTATTGAAAGAGGCAGTTGAGCTACGTGACTTACCAGGAATGGCAGATGTCGATTCTTCTTTATTATGGTTCTGCCGAAAAACGAAAGAAGAAGTGACTGTTGCTTTATCAGGGGAATGTGCTGATGAAATCTTTGGTGGTTATCCTTGGTTCTATCGTGAAGACGATCTGAAGCGTGATGGATTTCCATGGATTCGTTCTTCTGAAGTGAGAAGATCATTATTAAACGATGAATGGAAAGATGAACTTGATTTGCAGGGATACATGCTCAAAAAGTATCAAGAAACGATTGATGAAACACCTGAGTTCGAAGGAGATAACGAAATCGAAAGACAAAGAAGACAAATGTTTTACCTAAATATGCATTGGTTCATGCCAACATTGTTAGATCGTAAAGATAGAATGAGTATGGGAGCTAGTTTTGAAGCACGTGTTCCGTTTAGTGACCATCGTCTAGTTGAATATGTTTGGAATATTCCTTGGGAAGTGAAAACTTACCAAAATAGGGAAAAGGGAATTTTGCGTAAAGCGCTAGAAGGTCTACTTCCTGATGAAATCCTTTATCGTAAGAAAAGTCCGTATCCGAAAACACATAACCCAGTATATAAGGATGCAGTTATTGAATGGATGAACCAAATTTTAGAAGATCCAAATGCGCGACTTTTTGAACTGTTTGATAAAGAGGCAATTCGAAAATTAGTGGAAAGTGAAGGGAAGGAAATAGGCGCTCCGTGGTTTGGACAGCTAATGACAGGACCACAGTTGCTGGCCCATTTAGCACAAATGGACCACTGGTTAAGAACGTATGACATTAAAATTGAGAAATAAAAAGTAAGACAGTGTAGAATGTATTCTACACTGTCTTTTTCGTACATAACAGTAAAATTTTATCTAGTGGAGAAGTTAGTTGTGGGACTGACTATCTTATAGCATAAAAATTAAACTTATATTTAATTTTTCTATTATTTTATTAGGCTCTTTCGCATCGGCTTCCCGAATGACGCAGTCGAGAGAAAATCCGTCATAGTGTAATGTTCAGCTTGAAAAGGATGAGTACAACGTTGATTTCCGTTCCGGGCAGTTGCTTTCCGTGGGCAACGCCTCAGCCTCCTCGGAAGAAACCCGCTTCCTGTGGGGTCTTCACCTGTTGCTTTTCCCACAGGAGTC